>NZ_JAHXOZ010000009.1 GCF_023147585.1 Micrococcus sp. EYE_212 | reverse complement strand
AGCGGTTCAACCGGACGCTGGCGATCGAGTGGGCCTACCGGCAGGTGTTCACCTCCAGTGCTCACCGACAGGACGCGCTTGCCCCGTGGTTGGAGTACTACAACACTGAGCGGGGTCACGCCGCGCTCGGAGGACACCCGCCCATGAACCGGGTGCCACCAACCTCATGACCGGGTACACCTAGGATCTCGCCGGGGCACGGGCCAGGGGCGTTCGCGCCGGGCGGGAGCCGGGGACGCGAGGGGCCCCGCTCCTCCGGCGTGGTGCCGGAGGCGCGGGGCCCGTCGTCGTGGTGCGAGGTGAGAGCGGCTCAGGCCGCTGCGATCACTTCTTGCCGCCGAAGCCCTTGAAGCGGGCGTTGAAGCGCTCCACGCGGCCGGCGGTGTCCATGATGCGCTGCTTGCCCGTGTAGAACGGGTGCGAGGCGGCCGAGATCTCGACGTCGATCACCGGGTAGGTGTTGCCGTCCTCCCACTCCGCGGTCTTCTCGGAGTTCGCGGTGGTGCGGGTGAGGATCTTCTCACCGGAGGCGAGGTCGTTGAAGATGACGTAGCGGTACTCGGGGTGGATCGCGGTCTTCATGGGGAGCATCCTTCGTTTCTGCCGCCTGATTGGGACCAGGGGCGCGAGAGGTGTGGTCGGTGGGGTCCGCCGGTCGGCGGGCCAGCGGCCCACTCTACCGCATGCCCCGTCGTGTCTCCCCGCGGATCGCGCGGCCCGCGCGTCGCGCCCGGCCCTCACCGCGCGCGCAGCTCCCACAGTGCGACGGCGGCCGCCGCGGCCACGTTCAGCGAGTCCACGCCCGCCGGCATGGGGATCACGACGTCGGCGTCGGTCTGGGCGAGCGTCTCCTCGCGGACGCCGGGGCCCTCCTGGCCCAGCACGAGGGCCAGCCGCTCGGCGCCCCGGATCCCCTCGAGCTCCGGGCTGTCCAGGCCCACGGCCCGCTCGGTCACCTCGAGTGCGGCGACCGCGAACCCCGCCTCCTTCAGCACGGGCACCGCGGACGCCACGGGGCCGTCCAGCCGCGCCCAGGGCAGCTGGAACACCGTCCCCATGCTCACGCGGATCGCCCGCCGGTAGAGCGGGTCGGCGGCCTGCGGGGTCAGCAGCAGCGCGTCCCACCCCAGGGCCACCGCCGAGCGCACCACCGCGCCCAGGTTCGTGTGGTCCACGAGGTCCTCGGCGATGAGGACGCGCCGCGCGCCCGCGAGCACCTCGCCCACGGAGCGCGGGGCGGGCCGGTCCATCGCCGCCAGCGCGCCGCGGTGCAGGTGGAAGCCGGTGAGCTCCGTGAGGACCTCGTCCGGGCCGGTGAAGACCGGCACGTCCGGGTGGGCGGCGAGGGCGTCCGCGAACGTCTCGCGGTACCGGTCCCCCAGCAGGAACGAGCGCGGCGTGTGCCCGGCGGCCAGCGCCCGCCGCACCACGGAGGAGGACTCCGCCAGGAACACCCCGTGCTCGGCGTCCACGCGGCGGCGCAGGGCGGCGTCGGTCATGGTCGTGTACGCGGCCAGGCGGGGGTCGGCGAGGTCGGCCGGGGTCAGCCGCACCTCCCGGCCGGCCGCGCCCGGAAGCCGGGTGTGCTCAGCCACCGTTCACCAGGCGCAGGATCATGCTCGTCAGTCCGGCCAGGCCCACCACCACGATCACCCCGCGCAGCAGCGTCGGGGAGATGCGCCGCCCGATCCTGGCCCCCACGGACCCGCCCACCAGGGAGGACGCCGCGATGAGCAGCACGGCCGTCCAGTCGATGCGGTCGAAGGCGAACAGCAGGTAGGAGACGGCGGCGATGAGGTTCACCGAGAGGGAGAGCCACGTCTTGATGCCGTTCGCGTGCACGAGCGTGCCGCCGCAGAGGAACACGCCGAGGATGCCCATGAGCAGCACGCCCTGCGCGGCCACGAAGTACCCGCCGTACACACCGGCCAGGAAGACGAGGATCCACAGCGCGGGGCCGACGGGCCGGCTCGGCACGGCGGGGGCCTCGGCGACCTCGCCGCCCGCCCGCGCGGCGGCCCGCCGGCGCACCCACGCCTGCAGGCGGGGCTGGAGGATCACGAAGGCGAGGGCCACCACGATGAGGATCGGCGCCGCGTACCCGAACACCTCGGGCGGCAGGTGGATCAGCAGGGATGCCCCGAGGATGCCGCCCAGCAGGGAGGCCACGGTCAGCACGGGCAGCACGGCCCGCGACTCCGCGAGCTCGCGGCGGTACCCGAACACGCCCGAGAACCCGGCCGCCACGAGGCCCATGGCGTTGGAGATCTGCGCCGTGACGGGCGGGTACCCCACGGCCACGAGCACGGGGAAGGTCACCAGGGTGCCCGAGCCGATCACGGAGTTGATGGTGCCGGCCCAGAACCCGGCCAGCAGCACGAGCAGCACCTGCCACAGGTCCATCCCGAGGACCTGGGCGGCGAGCAACTCGCTCACGCGCCGACGGCCGAGTAGCGCCCGTCCGTCGAGGTGACGGTGAGCGCGAGGCCGAACGCGGTGGAGAGGTGCTCGTCCGTGAGGACCTCCGCGACGGGGCCGGCGGCCACCACGCCGCCCTCGCGCAGCAGCAGGGCGTGGGTGAAGCCCGGAGGGACCTCCTCCACATGGTGTGTCACGAGAACGGTGGCCGGCGCCGCCTCGTCCTCCGCGAGCTCGGTGAGCTGGCGGACGAGCTCCTCGCGCCCGGCCAGGTCCAGCCCCGCGGCGGGCTCGTCCAGGAGCAGCAGCTCGGGGTCGGTCATGAGCGCGCGGGCGATCAGCACCCGCTTGCGCTCGCCGTCCGAGAGGGAGCCGAAGGGCCGGTGCGCCAGGCGGGAGAGCCCCCACGCGGACACGAGCCCGAGGGCCCGCATGCGGTCCTGCGTCTCGTAGCTCTCGCGCCACGTGCCGGTCACGCCGTACGCGGCGGTCACCACGGCGTCCTGCACGAGCTCCGCGCGCGGCACCTGGGCCGCCAGCTGGGCGGAGGAGAGCCCGATGCGCGGGCGCAGCTCGAACACGTCGACGGCGCCCAGCACCTCGTCGAGGATCGCGACGTCGCCGACGGTGGGGTGCAGGCGGGCCGCGGCGATCTGCAGCAGGGTCGACTTGCCCGCGCCGTTGGGGCCCATCACGACCCAGCGCTCGCCCGCCCGGACGGTCCAGTCCACGTCGGCGACGATGTCCCGGCCGCCGCGGTGCACGCGCACGCCGCGCAGCTGGAGCACGGCGTCCTCGTCCGGGGTGAAGATGTCCTCGAGGTGCTGGGGCGTGGTCATGGCCTCCACCATAGTGGGGCCGGGCGTTCACACGCGGGGCGCGCTGCGTCCGCGCCCCTAGATTGAGGCCCATGAGCTCCGTGCGCCGCCTCGTCCTGACCGCCTCGCCCGCCGGCGCCCCTGGTCCCGCGGGCACGCCGGAGGGCGTGCCGGAGGGCGCCGAGCGCGTCGCCGCGGACGGCCTCGTGGGCTGGCGGTTCCTGAGCGACGCGTGGGCCGCGGCTCCCGATCCGGGTCCCGGATGGGCCGCGCTGACGCTGCCCGAGGACGCGACGGCGAACCCGCACCCGCTCGTGGTGACCGACGTCGACTCCACGCTGATCCAGCAGGAGGTCATCGAGCTGCTCGCGGCGCACGCCGGGCGCGAGGCGGAGGTCGCCGAGGTCACGGAGCGGGCCATGCGCGGCGAGCTCGACTTCGCCCAGTCCCTCCACGCGCGCGTCGAGGCGCTCGCGGGCCTGCCCGTGGGCGTGGTCGAGGAGGTCGTGGACGCCGTGCGCCCCACGGACGGCGCGCTCGAGCTGATCGCCGCCGTGCACGCGGCCGGGGGTCGGGTCTGCGCCGTCTCGGGCGGGTTCACCTCGGTGCTCGCCCCGCTCGCGGCCGCGTGGGGCCTGCACGCCTACTGCGCGAACGAGCTCGAGGCCGCGGACGGGCGCCTCACGGGGCGCGTTGTCGGGACCGTGGTGGACCGCGCCGCCAAGGCGGCCATGCTGCGCGCGTGGGCGGCCGACGCGGGCGTCGCGGAGACCGCCGTCGTGGCGGTGGGAGACGGCGCCAACGACATCGACCTGCTGACGGCCGCGGGGTGCGGGGTGGCCCTGTGCGCCAAGCCGGCGCTGCGCGAGCACGCCGACGTGGTGCTCGACGTGCCCTCGTTCACCCCGCTGCGCTGGCTGCTCGGGCTCTGAGCCCGAGCAGCCGGCGGCTCAGCCCCGGTGGCGGGCCAGGAAGTCGCGGGCGCCGCCCACGAGCTCGGTGTGGCCCACCTCGAGGTCGGTGCGCCCCACCAGGGCGGCCACCTCGGACGCGAACTCCTCCACCGTGTACAGCTTCCCGGCCGCCTCACGGCGCGCCTCGATGGCGCCCGGCTCCGCGCGGTTGAGCAGCGTGGCGGTGATGGTGCCCTCGATCATGTCGCCCGAGACCACCGCGAAGCCCAGGCCCTTCTCCGCGAACGCGGGGATGCGCTCGCGCAGCGCGAGCTCTCCGGCGCGCTTGGAGCGGGCCACGGGCTCGTAGGACTCCATGGTGTCCACCTCGTCGATGAAGTGCGCCTGGTGCGAGGTGACGAACACGATCTGCCCACCCTCCCCCATCCGCTCGAGGGCGGCGTCCGCGAGGGCGGCCTGCGCGTCCCGGTTGAGCGTCATGGCGTAGTCCTCGCCGAACTGGGACTCCATGCCGCCGGAGGCGTTGAGCACGAGCACATCCAGCGAGCCGAACGCCTCGACGGCGGCGTCGAGCAGGGCGGCGCGGTCCTCGGCCTTCGTGACGTCGCCGCCCACGGCCACGGCGCGGCCGCCGGCCTCCTCGATGGCGGCGACCACCTTGTTCGCGCGCGGGGCCTTCTGGCGGTAGTTCACCACGACGCCGGCGCCGCGGGCCGCCAGCAGCCGCGCGGTCTCCGCGCCGATGCCGCGGGAGGAGCCGGTGACGACGACGCCGCGTCCGGTGAGGTCTGTCTCAGTCATGCTCGGGGCCTTTCTGCCTGGGGTGGGAAGGGTGAGGGGGCGGGTCAGTGGCCCATGCCGAGGCCGCCGTCCACGGGGATGACGGCGCCCGAGATGTAGGAGGCCTCCTCCGAGGCGAGCCACCGGACGACGCCGGCGACCTCGTCCGGGTCGGCGAAGCGGCCCGCGGGGATGGACTTCTTGTACTGGGCCTTGAGGTCCTCGTCCAGCGAACGCGTCATCTCCGTGTCGATGTAGCCGGGGGCCACCACGTTCGCCGTCACGCCCCGCGCGCCGAGCTCGCGGGTGATGGAGCGCGCCATGCCCACGAGGCCGGACTTGGAGGCGGCGTAGTTGACCTGGCCCGGGGAGCCGAGCAGGCCCACCACGGAGGAGACCAGCACGATCCGGCCGCGCTTGAGGCGCATCATGCCCTTCGTGGCGCGCTGCACCACGCGGAACGAGCCGGTGAGGTTCGTGTCCACCACCGAGGCGAAGTCCTCCTCGGACATGCGCAGCAGCAGCTGGTCGTTCGTGATGCCGGCGTTCGCCACGAGCACCTCGACCGGGCCGTGGGCCTCCTCGACCTGCCGGAACGCCGCGTCCACGGACGAGGCGTCCGTCACGTCGGCCCGCACCGCCAGGACGCCCTCGGGGCCCTCGCCCGAGCGGGACGTGATGGCCACGCGGTCGCCGTTCGCGGCGAACGCCTGCGCGATGGCCAGGCCGATCCCGCGGTTGCCGCCGGTGACGAGGACGCTGCGCCCGCCGGGGGCGGCCGGCTCGGCTGCGGAGGGACGGGACTGCTCGGCCATGGGGACCACCTTCTGTGCGGGGGCGACTAGGATCGTTCACCTAGGACATCGACCGGCGGTCGGCTCTGCGAGCCGTCCGAGGCGGACGCGAAGCGCCCGCCGGCCGCCGTGAACCACCACTCTACGTGTGCCGTCGTGCCGGGACCCGCCCCCGGACGCCGTGCAGGAGGTGACGCCATGACCACCCGCCCGGTCCAGGGGGTCACCACCGCCGCGCCGGCCCGCAGCGAGGACCGCTCGCACCGCATGCGCGTCTACCTCCTCCAGATGGGCGTCCGCACGCTGTGCTTCGTGGCCGCCCTCTTCACGCACGGCTGGCTCCAGCTCGCGTTCATCCTGGGCGCCGTAGCCCTGCCCTACATCGCGGTGGTCTCCGTGAACAATGCCGGCCCCGAGCGCTCCGGCACGCTGCGCCGCGTGGACTCGGGCGCCGCCGCCCTCCCCGTCCCCGAGGAGTCCGGCCCCGCGGCGCCGCAGCGCGTGGTCCTGACGGGCGACGTCGTGGCGGACCCCGTCCTCGACCGGCGCCGGGCCCTGCCCGGGCCGCGGACCGGTGGGGAGGCGGGCGCATGAGCACCGCGGGCCCGCTCGGCGGCATGGACCTGCTCGGAGCCCTCGCCGCGGGGTCCTCCCCCGCGCCGGGCTCCGTTCCGGGCGCCACGCCCGGGCCCGTCGGGGGACCCGCCGGCGTGGCCGCCGGGCCCGGCGATCCGCATCCGTGCTCGCGCCGCGGCTGCCGCGCCGACGCGGTGTGGGCGCTCGAGTGGAACAACCCCCGCGTGCACGCTCCCGAGCGGACCAAGACGTGGCTCGCCTGCCGCGAGCATCGCGCCCACCTCGGGGACTTCCTCGAGGTGCGCGGCTTCCTGCGCCGCGTCCGGCCCCTCGTGGCCCCCGACCAACCCGACCACCCCGACCACCCCGACGATGAGGTCCCCGCATGAGCACCGCCACCGGCCCCCGCGTCGGCTCCCGCCGTCCCCCCGGGGACACGGCCACGGAGCGCCTGCCCCGCCTGCGGTTCGGCTTCCTCGCCACGGGGCCCTGGATCCTCGGACTCCTCGTGTGCGTCCTCTTCGCGTTCGCGTGCCACTACCTCGCGCAGTGGCAGTGGGACCGGCGTGTGCAGAAGATGCACGAGGTCAACCGCGTGCTGGAGAACTACGACGACGACGCCGTGCCGTTCGCCAAGGCCGAGCGGATGTTCACGGACTTCGACGCCCAGGACGAGTGGACGCCTGTGACCCTGAGCGGGGAGTACCTCGTGGAGGAGACGCTGATCGCCCGCAACCGCCCCCGCGCCGGCCGCCCCGGCTACGAGGTGCTGGTGCCGTTCCGCACGGACGAGGGCGTCGTCGTCGTGGTGGACCGCGGCTGGCTGCCCGTGGGCGACACCCCCGGACGGCCCGACGTGGTGCCGGCGCCGCCGGAGGGCGAGGTGTCCGCCGTCGTGCGCGTCAAGCCCGGCGAGCCCACCCTGGACCGCGACGCCCCCGAGGGGCAGGTCGCCTCGATCGACCTGCCGGAGATCGGCCGGGTCGTCGGCGAGCCCGTGGCGGACACCGCGTACGGGATCATGGTGAGCGAGGACCCGGCCGCGGAGACCGCGCCGCAGAGGCTCGTGGAGCCCACGCTCGACGAGGGCCCGCACCTCTCCTACGCCATCCAGTGGTACCTCTTCGCGGCCATGGGCTTCGGCGTGTGGGGCTACTCGGCGTGGATGCGCGCCCGCAACGACCGCGCGGACGCCCTCGAGGACGCCGTCGACGACGGCACGTTCGCCGCCCGCCGCCCGCCGCGCCCCCAGCCCGTGCGGCGCCGCCGGGACGGACGGCTCACGGACGAGCAGGCCGAGGACGCGCTGTTCGACTGAGCGGCCCCGGCCGGCCGCTCAGGCCAGGGTGATGAGGTCCAGGTAGTCGTCGTTCCAGAGGTCCTCGACGCCGTCCGGCAGCAGCACCACGCGCTCCGGGGCGAGCGCCTGGACGGCACCCTCGTCGTGGGTCACGAGCACCACGGCGCCCTCGTACCGGCGCAGCGCGTTGAGGATCTCCTCGCGGCTGGCGGGGTCGAGGTTGTTGGTGGGCTCGTCGAGCAGCAGGACGTTGGCGGAGGACGCCACGAGCGTGGCCAGGGCCAGGCGGGTCTTCTCGCCGCCGGAGAGCACCCGCGCGGGCTTGTCCACGTCGTCGCCCTGGAAGAGGAACGAGCCCAGCAGCGTGCGCGCCTGGGTGTCCCCCAGCTGCGGCGCGGCGTGGCGCATGTTGTCGAGCACCGAGGCGTCCTGGTCGAGGGTGTCGTGCTCCTGGGCGAAGTAGCCGAGCTTGAGGCCGTGCCCGGCCTCCACGCCGCCCGTGTCCGGGGTCTCGGCACCGGCCAGCATGCGCAGCAGCGTGGTCTTGCCCGCGCCGTTGTAGCCCAGGATCACCACGCGGGAGCCGCGGTCGATCGCCAGGTCCACGCCCGTGAAGATCTCGAGCGATCCGTAGGACTTGGAGAGGTTCTCCGCGCGCAGCGGCGTCTTGCCCGAGGGCTGCGGCGAGGGGAAGCGGATGGCGGCCACGCGGTCCTGCGCGCGCTCGCCCTCGACGTCCCGCATGAGGCGCTCGGCGCGCTTGATCATGTTCTGCGCGGCCACGGCCTTCGTGGCCTTGGCCCGCATCTTCTCCGCCTGGGAGATCAGCGCGGAGGCCTTCTTCTCCGCGTTGGCGAACTCCCGGCGGCGGCGGGACTCGTCCTGCTGGCGCTGGGCCAGGTAGTTCTTCCAGGACATGTTGTAGACGTCGATCACCTGGCGGTTGGCGTCGAGGTAGAGGACCTTGTTCACGGTCATCTCCATGAGCTCCACATCATGGCTGATCATCAGCAGGCCGCCGGAGTACGTCTTGAGGTATTCGCGCAGCCACACGATCGAGTCGTGGTCCAGGTGGTTGGTGGGCTCGTCGAGGAGCATGATGTCCGCGTCCGAGAAGAGGATGCGGGCGAGCTCCACGCGGCGGCGCTGGCCGCCGGAGAGCGTGTGCAGCGGCTGGTCCAGGACGCGGTCCGGCAGGCCCAGGTTCGAGGTGATCCGGGCGGCCTCGGACTCGGCCGCGTACCCGCCGCGGGCGGCGAACTCCGCTTCGAGCCGCGAGTACCGGTTCATGGCCCTCTCGCGCTCGGCGTCGTCGTCCGCCGCCATCCCCTCCTCCGCGGCGCGCATGCGGCGGATGGTCTGGTCCAGGTCCCGGGCGGAGAGGATCCGGTCGCGGCCGGACTGGTCCATGTCCTCCACCTTGGGGTCCTGCGGGAGGTAGCCGATCCGACCCGAGCGGGTGACGGTCCCCCCGGCGGGCTGTCCGCCGCCGGCGAGCACCTTCGTGAGGGTGGTCTTGCCGGCGCCGTTGCGCCCCACCAGGCCCACCTTGTCCCCCTTGTCCACGCGGAAGTTCACCTCGTCCATGAGCAGGCGGGCGCCGACGCGCAGTTCGAGATCCGTGACGGTGAGCATGAGGGGGTGGAGCTCCTGGGGGTGTGGGGGCGGCCGCAGCGGACCGGTCGAGGGCGCGCGAAGGGCCGAGGGGCCCGGGGCCGCGCCGCCCCAGTCTAGTCCGTCTAGACTCAGGCCTCATGACCTTCAACTCCAACGTGCAGCTCGACGCGGGCCGCGCCTCCGGCGGCGGCGGGGGCCTCGGCCGGGGCGCCGCGATCGGCGGCGGCGGCGGCCTGCTGGCGCTGCTCCTGGCCATCTTCGCGCCCGGGCTGGCCGACCAGCTCGGCATCGACACCGGCTCGGCCACCTCCGGCCAGGGCCAGTACCAGCAGCAGACCACGGGGGGCACGGACCAGCCGGTCTCCCCGTCGGAGTGCAGCACCGGCGACGACGCGAACCGCAACGTGGACTGCCGCGTGATCGCCACCACCGAGGCCGCCGACCAGTTCTGGGGCGGGTACCTCGGCCGGTACTCCAACATCGACTGGCGCGAGCCGAAGCTCACCCTGTTCTCCGGCCAGGTGAACACCGGCTGCGGCGCCGCGTCCTCGGACACCGGCCCGTTCTACTGCCCCTCCGACGAGTCCATGTACTTCGACACGTCCTTCTTCGGCACCCTCCAGCGCGACTTCGGCGCCGAGGGCGGCCCCCTGGCCGAGGAGTACATCGTCGCGCACGAGTACGGCCACCACGTGCAGAACGTGGTCGGCTACCTGGAGTACTCGCGGGACGGCACGACGGGCGCCACCTCGGGCTCGGTGAAGGCCGAGCTCCAGGCCGACTGCTTCGCCGGCATGTGGGCCGGCCACGGCACGGTGACCACGGACCCGGAGTCCGGGGAGCCGTTCCTGCAGCCCATCTCGGACGCGCAGCTGCGCCAGGCGATCGACGCCGCGGCCTCCGTGGGCGACGATCACATCCAGGAGCAGGCCCGCGGCCGCGTCGACCCGCACAGCTTCACGCACGGCACCTCGGAGCAGCGCATGGGCTGGTTCATGCGCGGCTACCAGAACGGCCGCCAGGCCGAGCCGGACATCCAGCAGTGCAACACGTTCACCGCGAGCACGCTGGACATCTGAGGGCGCTTCCCGCGGTCTCCCCGGAACGACGTCGGGGGGCCCCCCCCCCCCCGGGGGGGGGGGGCCCCGGGCGTGGGGGGCCCGGGGCCGGGGGGGGGGTTTTGAACAGCGGGCCCCCACCTCCGCGCGGAGGTGGGGGCCCGACGTCGTTCCGGGACCGGGGCCGGGTCAGATGTTGAAGCCGAGGGCCCGCATCTGGTCCTTGCCGTCCTCGGTGATCCGCTCGGGACCCCACGGCGGCATCCAGACCCAGTTCAGGCGCCACTCGTCCACCATGGTGCCGATGGCGCGCGAGACCTGGTCCTCGATCTCCTCGGTGAGGGGGCACGCGGCGGTGGTCAGGGTCATGTCCACGAGCAGCGCGCCGTCCTCGGCGTAGTGCAGGCCGTACAGCAGGCCCAGGTCCACCACGTTCACCCCGAGCTCGGGGTCGATGACGTCCTTGAGGGCCTCACGGACGTCCTCCGTGGGCGTCTGCGCGGCGGCCTCGGTCATGCCGAGACCTCTGCGGCCTGCTCGAAGCGGGCGTAGCCCTCGGCCTCGAGCTGCGCGGCGAGCTCGGGGCCGCCCGACTCGGCGATGCGGCCGGCCACCATCACGTGCACGTGCTGGGGCTTGATGTAGTTCAGGATGCGCGTGTAGTGGGTGATGAGCAGCGTGCCCATCTCGTTCGCCTCGGCGGCGCGGTTCACGCCCTCCGAGACGATGCGCAGGGCGTCCACGTCGAGGCCGGAGTCGGTCTCGTCGAGGATCGCGAACTTCGGCTTGAAGAGCTCGAGCTGCATGATCTCGGCGCGCTTCTTCTCGCCGCCCGAGAAGCCCTCGTTGACGTTGCGGTTCATGAACGCGGGGTCCATCTGGAGGGCCTCGAAGGCGCCCTTGACGTCCTTGGTCCACGTGCGCAGCGAGGGCGCCTCCCCGTCCAGCGCGGTCTTGGCGGTGCGCAGGAAGTTGGTCATGGTCACGCCCGGGATCTCCACGGGGTACTGCATGGCCAGGAAGAGACCCGCCTGCGCGCGCTCGTCCACGCCCATCTCCAGGACGTCCTCGCCGTCCAGGGTGATGGACCCGGAGGTCACCTCGTAGCGGGGGTGGCCGGCGATGGTGGAGGCCAGGGTGGACTTGCCGGAGCCGTTGGGGCCCATGATGGCGTGCGTCTCGCCCGTGTTCAGGGTGAGGTTCAGGCCCTTGAGGATCTCCTTGGGGCCGTTGTCGGTCTCGATCTGCACGTGCAGGTCGGTGATCTGCAGGGTTGCCATGTGCGGTTCTCCTTGGAAGAAAAAGGTGGGGTGAGCGGGAGGTGGGCTCAGAGCGCGGCGATGCGCAGCTCGTCCTCCATGACGGTGGTGAGCTCGTCCTCGACGTCGGCGATGCCGATCTTCTGGATGATCTCGTTGAGGAAGCCGCGCACGATCAGGCGGCGCGCCTCCGACTCCGGGATGCCGCGGGCCATGAGGTAGAACAGCTGGGTCTCGTCGAACCGTCCGGTGGCGGACGCATGGCCCGCCCCCTCGATGACGCCGGTCTCGATCTCGAGGTTCGGCACCGAGTCGGCGCGGGCGCCGTCGGTGAGCAGCAGGTTCTGGTTCTTCTCGTACGTGTCCGTGCCCTCGGCCTCCTTGCGGATCAGCACGTCGCCCACCCACACGGTGCGCGCGTCGGCGCCCTGCAGCGCGCCCTTGTAGAGCACGTCCGAGACACAGTTCGGCTGGTTGTGGTCCACGAACAGGCGGCTCTCGAGGTGCTGGCCGGCGTCGGCGAAGTAGAGGCCGTAGAGGCGGGCCTCGCCGCGCTCGGCGGAGAAGCGCGCGGTCGGGGTGAGGCGCACCAGCGAGCCGCCGTGGGAGACGGTCACGTGCGTGAGGTGCGCGCCCGTGGCCACGGAGGCCTGCTGCGCCGACACGTGCACGGCGCCCTCGTCCCACGCCTGCAGGGAGACTGCGTTGAGGCGGGCGTCCCGGCGGACGTCGAACTCGACGTTCTGGGCCAGCACGGCGGAGCCGCGGTGGCGGATCACGACGTCGGCCTGGGCGTTCTCCTCGACGATCACCGTCAGGTGCGCGGCGGCGGCCTGGGGGCCTGCGCCGGTCACCTCGATCCGGATCGGCTCGGCGACCTCGGCTCCCGCCGCGACCATCACGACGACGGCCTCGGAGGTCGAGGCCCACGCCGCGGCGGAGACGCGGTCGTCCGGCGTCAGCACGGAGCCGACGCGTGCGTCCTCGCGCGAGACGGTCTCCATGGAGACGCCCTCGTGCTCGGACACGGTCACGGTCGGTGCCGCGCCGGTGAGCCGCGCGTCGTCGCCGCCGGGCAGGTGCAGCCCGCCCAGGCGCTTGAGCGGGGTGAACCGCCAGTCCTCCTCGCGCCCGGTGAGCACCGGGAAGTCGGCGAGCTCGTACGAGCTCACGCGGTCCGCGCGGGAGCCGCCGGTGCGGCGCGGCTGCGCCGCGGCCTTCGGGGCCTCCTGGGTGACGGCGAGCTTCTCGCCCTCCTCCCCCATGCCCGGAATGAGATTGCGCTCGGTCACATCCATGGTCTCGGCCACTCAGCCCACCGACCCTTCCATCTGCAGTTCGATCAGCTTGTTCAGCTCGAGGGCGTACTCCATCGGCAGCTCGCGCGCGATCGGCTCGATGAAGCCGCGCACGATCATCGCCATGGCCTCGCTCTCGGAGAGGCCGCGGCTCTGGAGGTAGAAGAGCTGCTCCTCCGAGACGCGGGACACCGTGGCCTCGTGGCCGAGGGTCACGTCGTCCTCGCGGATGTCGATGTACGGGTAGGTGTCCGAGCGGGAGACCGTGTCCACGAGCAGCGCGTCGCACACCACCGAGTTCGCGGCGCCCTTGGCGCCCTCGTCCACCTGCACGAGCCCGCGGTAGGCGGCCCGGCCGCCGTTGCGGGCGATCGACTTCGAGACGATCGAGCTGGAGGTGTTGGGGGCCATGTGCACCATCTTCGAGCCCGTGTCCTGGTGCTGGTCGGCGCCGGCGAAGGCCACGGAGAGCGTCTCGCCGGTGGCGTGCTCGCCCGTGAGGTACACCGCGGGGTACTTCATGGTGACCTTCGAGCCGATGTTGCCGTCGACCCACTCCATCGTGCCGCCGGCCTCGACCACGGCACGCTTGGTCACCAGGTTGTACACGTTGGTGGACCAGTTCTGGATGGTGGTGTAGCGCACGCGGGCGTTCTTCTTCACCACGATCTCCACCACGGCGGAGTGCAGGGAGTCCGACTTGTACATCGGGGCGGTGCAGCCCTCGATGTAGTGCACGTAGGAGTCCTCGTCCGCGATGATCAGCGTGCGCTCGAACTGGCCCATGTTCTCCGTGTTGATGCGGAAGTAGGCCTGCAGCGGGATGTCCACGTGCACGCCCTTGGGCACGTACACGAAGGAGCCGCCGGACCACACGGACGTGTTCAGGGAGGCGAACTTGTTGTCGCCCACCGGGATCACGGTGCCGAAGTACTCCTCGAACACCTCCGGGTGCTCCTTGAGGGCCGTGTCGGTGTCGAGGAACAGCACGCCCTGGGCCTCGAGGTCCTCGCGGATCTGGTGGTAGACGACCTCGGACTCGTACTGGGCGGCGACGCCCGCCACGAGGCGGTCGCGCTCCGCCTCGGGGATGCCGAGGCGCTCGTACGTGTTGCGGATGTCCTCGGGCAGGTCCTCCCAGGACTTCGCCTGGCCCTCGGTGGAGCGCACGAAGTACTTGATGTTGTCGAAGTCGATGCCGGTGAGGTCCGGGCCCCACGCGGGCATCGGCTTGCGCTCGAAGTACTTCAGGCCCTTGAGGCGCAGGTCGAGCATCCACTGCGGCTCGGACTTCTTGGCGGAGATGTCGCGCACGACGTCCTCGTTCAGGCCGCGCACGGCCTTCTCGCCGGCCGCGTCGGAGTCGGCCCAGCCGTACTGGTAGGCGCCGATGGCGTTCAACTCGGGGTTCTTCTCGAGGATCTCGGCGATCACGCCGGGATCGGCGGTCTCCGTGGTCTCCCGCTGGACGATCTGGTCTGTCATCTCAGCCTCTCTCGTTGCGGTGTTCGGGGTGGTCGGACGGACGGGTGGTCTTCTCGGGGCCGGCGGGCGGCCTCACGTGCGGCCCAGGGGCACGTGCGTGGTGCACACGTGCCCGCCGGTGGCGAGGGTGGAGAGCCGGCGCACGTCGACGCCGAGCAGGCGCGCGAACAGGGCGGCCTCCTCCTCGCAGAACTCCGGGTAGCGGGCCGGCAGGCCCTGCAGGGGGCAGTGGCCCTGGCACACCTGGTCGGCCCGCAGGGTGGGGGCCAGCCCCTCGCCCACGTGGCGCAGCGTGCCGGCGAATCCGGCGGCGTCGAGCACCCTGGCGAGCACGGCGGTCCGCTCCTCCAGCGGCAGGTCCACGCCGGCGACGGCGGCGTCGAACATCCGCTCGACGTCGCGGAAGGCCCCGCGCGCGAGGCGGCGGACCTCGCCCTCGCCGCCGAGCTCCGCGAGGCGGTCGATCGCGTCGACGGCGACCGAGAGGTGGTCGTCGCCGAGACGGCGCTGGGCGTGCTGCGTCACCACGTACCGGCGGGAGGGGCGGCCCGCTCCGCGGGCGGCGCTGACGAGCTTCACGGCCACGAGGGACTCCTCCTCGAGGGCGTCGAGGTGGCGGCGCACGGCCGCGGCGGTGAGCTCCAGCTCCCGGCCGATCTCGGCCGCGCTCACCGGCCCGCGAGTGAGGACCAGCTGCAGGACGCGCTCGCGCGTGCCCTCGGCGGGTGCCGGGGCGGGCGCGGCGTCATGCGCGGGGACGGGCCGTTCGGAATACACCAGTCCATGATGACGTAATGATCTGGAACCGTTCAAGTGAGGGGGCCCTTCGTCCGCTCTCGGCACCGGTGTCCCGCGTCACCCGGGACGCCCCGCCCGCGGCACCGGGCACCGCCGGCCCGCCCGACTAGACTGGACCGGTGCCCCCCACCTCCCCCGACGACGCCCACACCGACGCACCCGTGCCGGCGCTGAGCCTGCGGGACGCCCACCGGAGCCTGGGCCGCGGGCGCGCCCGCACGCCCGTGCTGCGCGGGGTGGACCTCACCGCCCGCGCCGGGGCCGTGACCGTCCTGCTCGGCCCCAACGGCGCGGGCAAGTCCACGACGCTGGGCCTGTGCCACGGCACGGACCGTCCGGACGCCGGCACGGTCCGCGTCTTCGGGCGCGACCCCTGGCGCGCATCCGCGGACCTGCGCGCCCGCATCGGCGTCATGTGGCAGGAGGGCGGGCTGCCGCCCTCGGTGACGGCGCGCCGGTTCGTCACGCACGTGGCCTCGCTCTACCGCTGCCCCGAGGACCCGGAGGAGCTGCTCGAGCGCCTGCTGATCGCGAAGGTCGCCGGCCGCTCCCTGCGCCGCCTCTCCGGCGGCCAGCGCCAGCGCGTCGCGCTCGCCGCGGCCCTCGTCGGCCGCCCGGACATGCTCTTCCTGGACGAGCCGACGGCCGGGCTGGACCCGGAGACGCGCCCCGTCGTCCACGAGGTCATCCGCGAGCAGACCGCGCGCGGCGCCGCGGTGCTGCTGACCACCCACCTGCTCGACGACGCCGAGCGCCTCGCCGACGACGTGGCGATCCTCCGGGCCGGACGCGTGGTGCGCGCCGGCTCCCTCGCCGAGCTGACCCGCGTGGAGGCCGGCGACGTCGTGGACGTGGAGTTCGCGCAGGCGCGGCCCGCCGACGTGCGCGCGTGGTCCGCGGCCCTGCGCGCCCCCTTCACCGCCCGCCCGCTGCCCGACTCCCCCAGCGTCCGGGTCACGGGCGTGCGCACCCCCGCCGACCTCGAGGCCCTCGCCGGCACGTGGCGGGCCCACGGCCTGCTGCCCACGCGCTGGGACCGGGCGAGCCTGCGCCTCGAGCACATCCTCCAGGAGAGCGCCGCATGAGCACCCCCACCGCCGCCCCCCACGCCGGAGCCGCCCCCCTGGGCTCCCGCGTGGCGCGCCAGGCCGCCTACGAGACCGGCACGGCCCTGCGCAACGGCGAGCAGCTGATGGTCACCCTGATCCTGCCGCTGCTCGCGCTGATCGGCGTGCACGCCACCGGTCTGCTGGACGCGCCCTCCCGCTCCGGCCTGGACGTGGCCGTCCCCGGCGTCCTCGCGCTGGCCGTCATCAGCTCGGCCTTCACGGCGACCGCGATCTCCACGGGCTTCGAGCGCCGCTACGACGTGCTCGCCGCGCTCGCCACGACGCCGCTCGGCACGCTCGGGCTGGTCGCCGGCAAGGCCGCGTCCGTCGCCGTCCTGCTCGTGGTCCAGACCGCGGTGATCGGCGGCGTCGGCCTCGCGCTGGGCTGGCGGCCGGACCCGGCGGGGATCCTGCCCGCCGCCGTCGCCCTCGTGCTGGGCGCGGCGGCGTTCACCGCCCTCGGCCTGCTCCTGGCGGGCACGGCGCGCCCCGAGGCGACCCTCGCCGCCGCCAACCTGCTGTGGGTGCTGTTCGGCGCGGTCGGCGGCACCGTGTTCCCCGCGCTGTGGGGCTGGCTTGAGCTCCTGCCCTCGGGCGCCCTCGGCGCGGCCCTGCGCGGCGCCCTGCTCGACGGCGCGTCGGAGCCGCTGCCCCTCGTCGTCCTCGTGGCGTGGACCGCGGCGGCCGTGCTGGCCGCCCTGCGCTGGTTCCGCTGGCGCCCCTGACGGCCCGGCACCGCCCTCCCTGCTCCCCCGACCCACCCTCGACCCCGCAAAGGACCGGTTCTCGTGACCGCTTCATCCTCCTCCCACCGCGCCGCCGGCGCGGCGGATCCCTCCCGCATCACCGCCACCACCGTGGCCCTCGCCCTCGCCTCCCTCATCTCCCAGATGGTCATCGTGGTGACGGGCGGGGCCGTCCGGCTCACCGGCTCCGGACTGGGCTGCCCCACGTGGCCGACGTGCACGCCCGAATCCCTCACCACCACGCCGGAGATGGGCATCCACGGCATCATCGAGTTCGGCAACCGGACCCTCACGGGCGTCCTGGGGGTCATCGCCCTGCTCATGATCGTGCAGCTGTGGCCCCTCCGCCGCACGCACCGCACGTCGTTCCTGCTCGCGTGCCTGCTCCTGGCGGGCATCGCGCTCCAGGCCGTCATCGGGGGCATCACCGTGTGGATGCACCTGGACCCCCGGATCGTGGGCGTCCACTTCGTCATCTCCGGGGTGCTCATCGCCCTCGCGGCCATGCTGTGGCTGCGGGTGCGGGAGGCGCACCGCCACGGCGCGGGCGCACCCCTCGTGGACGGCGTCACCACCCCCGGCACGCGCCTGGCCGCCCGGGTCGCGTACGCCGCCCTCTGGGCCGCCCTCGTCCTGGGCACCCTCGTGACCGGCACCGGTCCGCACTCCGGCGACCCGGCGGCGGCCCGGCACGGCTTCGACGCCGTCATGATCACCCGCCTGCACGTCGTGCCGGTCTACCTCACGGTCATCGCGACGGTGGTGCTGCTGGTGCTCATCCACCGCACGCTCGGCTCCGGCGCGGGCCAGCGGTCCTCGGCCTGGTTCCTGCTGGCGGCCGTCGTCCTCCAGGGGATCCTCGGCTACTGGCAGCACGTCGCGGGGCTGCCCATCGGGGTCGTGGCGGCCCACCTGGCCGGTGCCACGGTCGCCGTCGTCGCCGGCACCCTGGCGTGGCAGCGCCAGACCAGCGGACACGTCACGCCGGGGCACTGAGACCCGCACCGGCGACGCAGAACGGCCCCGCATCCTCCGGCCGGAGGATGCGGGGCCGTCGTCGTGACGGGGCCGAGGGCCGGTTCAGGCGCCGAAGCGCATGAGCGGCTCGCCCACGAACGGGTCGATGGCCAGAGCCACGAACAGCAGCGTCAGGTACGTGATGGAGAGGTGGAAGACCTTCATGGCCTTGCGGTCGTCGAAGTCCTCGCGCTGCGCGCGGCGCTGGAGGACGTGGGCCTCCCACACGAACCAGCCGCCGACGCCGAGCGCCACGGCCGTGTACACGATGCCGGCCCAGCCCATGGGCACCAGCAGCAGCGAGCACACCACGGTGGCCCACGCGTAGAGCACCACCTGGTTGGACACGAGACGCGCCGAGGCGACGGCCCCGAGCATGGGGACGTCCGCCTCCTGGTAGTCCCGCTTGTACTTCATGGACAGGGGCCAGTAGTGCGGCGGGGTCCACAGGAAGATCACGGTGAAGAGCACGAGGGCGGGCCACTCGACCGTGCCGCGGACCGCGGCCCAGCCGATCAGCACGGGGAAGCAGCCGGCGATCCCGCCCCACACGATGTTCTGCTCCGTGCGGCGCTTGAGGATCAGCGTGTAGACCACCACGTAGAAGAAGATGGCGGCCACGCCCAGGCCCGCCGCCAGCCAGTTGGCGCCGAAGCCGAGGACCAGCACGGAGAGGACAGCGAGGGTCCACGAGAACACCAGGGCCTCCCGCGGGGTGAGCTCGCCCGTGACGAGGGGCCGGCGCTCGGTGCGCTTCATGATCCGGTCGATGTCCCGGTCGATGTAGCAGTTGAACGCGCCGGAGGCGCCGGCCGCCATGGCACCGCCCACGAGGGTGGCGATCATGGTGGTGAGGTCCGGGAATCCGCGCTGCGCGAAGATCATGGTGGGCAGCGTGGTCACCAGCAGGAGCTCGATCACCTGGGGCTTGGTGAGCTCCAGGTAGGCGCGCAGCTTCCGGCCCAGGGGGACCGGCGGCCGCTCGGGCGCGGGGGCCGACCGGACGTCGGCGGCGGGTGCTGGGGAGTGCGACTCCACGGAGGATGACATCTGCTTCTCACGGTGAGGGGACGGGGTCAGGCCGGGGGCGGGGCGCGGGGAAACCTCCACGCCCTGCACGGGGCCCTGCTCCATCCTACCCGCGGGCCCCGCGGCGCGCCCGGGGAGGCGGGCGTCACTCCGGGACCGGCCGGGGGTCCGCGGGCTAGGCTGGCGGGGACGCCGCCCGTCGGGAGCGATCCCGACGGCGCGCCCCGATGTCCCCCACATGCCAGGAGCAGTCCCGTGACCGACGCCCCGTCCCCCGCCGCCGGGCCCATCCCCGCTCTGGACCGCGTGCCGCCCGCGCGGGAGTTCGTGTACGACGACGCCGACCGCCGCATGGTGGACACGCTCAAGGTCCTCGCCGTGGACGCGGTGGAGCGTGCGGGCCACGGCCACCCCGGCACCGCGATCTCGCTCGCGCCGGTGGCGTGGCAGCTCTTCCAGAACGTCATGCACCTGGATCCGGCCGACGACCGCTGGGCCGGCCGAGACCGGTTCATCCTCTCGGCGGGCCACGCCTCCCTCGTCCTCTACCTGCAGCTCTTCGCCGCCGGGTACGGCCTCGAGGTCGAGGACCTCGAGGCCCTGCGCACCCGCGGATCCCTGACCCCCGGCCACCCGGAGTACCGCCACACGCCCGGCGTGGAGATGACGACGGGCCCGCTCGGCCAGGGCCTGGCCTCCGCGGTCGGCTTCGCGTACGACCAGCGGCGGGTGCGCGGCCTGCTGGACCCCGACGCCGCCCCCGGGACCTCGCCCTTCGACCACCACGTCTTCGTGATCGCCTCGGACGGCGACGTCCAGGAGGGCGTGACCGCCGAGGCGTGCTCGCTCGCCGGCCATCAGGAGCTCGGGAACCTCGTGGTCGTCTACGACGCGAACCGCATCTCCATCGAGGACGACACCGACATCGCCTTCACCGAGGACGTCGCCGCCCGCTACGAGGCCTACGGCTGGCACGTGCAGGAGGTCGACTGGACCAACGGCGCCCAGGGGCACGACGTCTCCGAGTACACGGAGGACGTCGAGCGGCTCTACGAGGCCCTCGCCGCGGCGAAGGCCGAGACCGGGCGCCCCTCCCTGATCAAGCTGCGCACCGTGATCGGCTGGCCCTCCCCCACGAAGCAGAACACCGGCGGCATCCACGGCGCGAAGCTCGGCGAGGACGAGGTCCGCGAGCTCAAGGCGCACCTCGGCTTCGACGTCGAGGAGCACTTCGCGGTGGAGCCGGGCCTCCTGGAGCACGCCCGCGCCGTGGGCGAGCGCTCGAAGGCCTACCGCGCGCAGTGGGAGGAGGCCCTCGCCGCGTGGCGGGAGGCGAACCCGGAGCGCGCCCGCCTCTTCGACCGGCTGACCGCCGGCGATCTGCCCGAGGGCTTCGCTGAGGCGTTCCCCACCTGGGACGCCGATGCGAAGGGCATCGCCACGCGCGCCGCCTCCGGCGAGGTCCTGACCGCCCTCGCCCCCGTGATGCCCGAGCTGTGGGGCGGCTCCGCCGACCTCGCCGGCTCGAACAACACCACCATGAAGGGCGAGCACTCCTTCGTCCCCGCACGCCGCTCCACGAGCACGTGGCAGGGCGACCCGTACGGCCGCACCCTGCACTTCGGCATCCGTGAGTTCGCGGCGGGCGCGATCGTCAACGGCATCACGATCGGCGGGCTGACCCGTGCGTACGCCGGCACCTTTCTCCAGTTCGCCGACTACCAGCGCGCCGCCGTCCGCCTTGCGGCCCTCATGGGCGTGCCGAGCATCTACGTGTGGACGCACGACTCGGTCGGCCTCGGCGAGGACGGGCCGACCCACCAGCCCGTGGAGCACCTCGCCGCACTGCGCGCGATCCCGGGCCTCGACGTCGTGCGCCCCGCCGACGCGAACGAGACCGCGTGGGCGTGGCGCACCGTGCTCGAGCGCCGCACGCACCCCGCGGGCCTCGTGCTCACCCGGCAGAACGTCCCCGTGCTCGACCGTGGGGAGGGCGCGCTCGCCGCGGCCTCCGGCACCGCCCGAGGGGCCTATGTGCTCGCGGAGGCGGCCGGCCCGGACGGCTCCCCCGCCGCGCCGCGCGTCCTGCTGATCGCCACCGGCTCCGAGGTGTCGGTGGCGCTGGGCGCGCGGGGCCTGCTGCAGGCCGACGGCGTGCCCACCCGCGTGGTCTCCGCCCCGTGCCTCGAGTGGTTCGCGGAGCAGGACGAGGCCTACCGGGCCGAGGTCCTCCCCGACGGCCCGGATGCCCCCGTCCGCGTCTCCGTGGAGGCCGGGATCGCCCAGCCGTGGTTCGAGCACACCGTCACCGCCGGATCCCGCGGGGCCCGCGTGAGCCTCGAGCACTACGGCGAGTCGGCCGACGGGCCCCTCCTCCTCGCCGAGTACGGCTTCACCCCCGAGAACGTCGCGGCCACGGCCCGCGGCCTGCTCTGAACTGGACGAAGGGCGCCTCCCATGACCGAGAAGAACCCCCGCACCGCCGCCCTCGCCGAGGCCGGCGTGTCCCTGTGGCTGGACGACCTCTCCCGCACGCGCCTGGACTCGGGCACGCTCGAGGAGCTGATCGCGACCCGCTCCGTGACCGGCGTGACGACGAACCCCTCCATCTTCGCCCTTGCCCTGAAGGACGCGGACGCCTACGAGGCGCAGCTGGCCGAGCTCGCCGCGGCCGGTGCCACCGTCGACGACGCCGTCACGGCGCTGACGACGACGGACGTGCGCCGCGCCGCAGACGTCCTTGCGCCCGTGCAGGAGGCGACGGGTGGAGCGGACGGCTTCGTGTCCATCGAGGTGGACCCCCGCCTCGCGCGGGACACCGACGGGACGATCGCGCAGGCCCGCGAGCTGGCCGCCGTCGTGGACCGCCCGAACCTCATGGTGAAGATCCCCGCCACGGTGGAGGGCCTGCCGGCCATCTCCGCGGTGCTCGCCGAGGGCATCAGCGTGAACGTGACGCTCATCTTCTCCCTGCCCCGCTACCGCGAGGTGCTCAACGCGTGGCAGTCGGGCCTCGAGCAGGCCCGGGAGAACGGCCACGACCTCTCCCGCATCCACTCCGTGGCCTCCTTCTTCGTCTCCCGCGTGGACACCGAGGTGGACGCGCGCCTGCGCGCGGGCGGCCGTGGCGACGCCGGCGGCCTGACCGGCAGGGCCGGCCTCGCCAACGCGCGCCTCGCGTACCGGGCCTTCACGCAGGCCCTCGACACGGAGCGGTGGCGTCTCCTCGAGGCCGCCGGCGCCCCCGTGCAGCGCCCCCTGTGGGCGTCCACCGGAGTGAAGGACCCCGCCCTGCCGGACACCCTGTACGTCGCCGGCCTCGTGGCCCCCCGCACCGTGAATACCATGCCGGAGAAGACCCTCGAGGCCTTCGCGGACCACGGCGAGGTCACGGGTGACACCGTCACCCGCGCCGACGCCCAGGCCGAGGCCGACCTCGACGCGATCGGCGCCGCGGGCGTCTCCTACACCGAGGTCGTCGAGCAGCTGGAGGCCGAGGGCCTGCAGAAGTTCGAGTCCGCGTGGGCCGAGCTGCTCGACTCCGTGCGCGCCGGCCTCGACGCCCACCGCTGAGCACAGCCCGACCGACCTCCACCGCACCCGGAAGGACCACCATGAGCACGCTCGGCCTGACCGCCACCGGATCCGCCCTCGAGGCGATCGACCGCCACCTGCCCGCCCTCCTGGAGGACCGCGTCGCCTCCCGCCTCGGCGCCCAGGACGCCACCCTGTGGGGCGAGCAGGCCCGGGACGAGGCCGCGCGCCGCCTGGGCTGGATCTCGCCGTTCGCCGACGCGCGGGCCGTGGTGGCGGACGTCGAGGCCCTGGCCGCCGAGCTGCGCCGCGCGGGCCTGACCCGCGTGGTCCTCGCCGGCATGGGCGGCTCCTCCCTCGCCCCCGAGGTCATCGCGGCCGCCGCCGGCGTCCCCCTCGAGGTGCTGGACTCCACCGACCCCCTCGAGGTGGCCGACGTGATCGGCCGTGACCTGGACCGGACCGTGCTCGTGGTCTCCTCCAAGTCGGGCTCCACCGTCGAGACCGACTCCCAGCGGCGCATCGTGGAGCGCGCGCTGCGCGAGGCCGGCGTCGACCCCGCCGAGCGGATCGTGGTGGTGACGGATCCGGGCTCGCCCCTGCACGAGGCTGCCGAGGCCGCCCACTACCGCGCCGTTTTCACGGCCGACCCGACCGTGGGCGGGCGCTATTCCGCCCTCACCGCGTTCGGCCTCGTGCCCGCGGGCCTGGCCGGCGCGGACGTCGCCGCCCTCCTCGACGAGGCGGAGTCCGTCGCAGGCCTGCTCACCGCGGACGACGTCGAGAACCCCGGGCTGCGGCTCGGCGCCGCGATCGGCGGCACGAGCCCGCTGCGCGACAAGCTGGTGATCTCCGACCGCGGCTCCGGCCTCCCCGGCTTCGGGGACTGGGCCGAGCAGCTCCTCGCCGAGTCCACGGGCAAGGACGGGACGGGCCTGCTGCCCGTCGTCGTGGCCCCCGGCGACCCGGAGACCGTCTCCGCCGCGGGTGACCTCCTCCAGGTCCAGATCGTCGGCGCCGACGTCCCCGAGGACGACGCCCCGGCCCACGGCCTGCGCGTCTCGGGCTCCCTCGGCGCCCAGATGCTCACCTGGGAGGTGGCCACCGCCGTGGCCGGCCGCCTGCTGGGGATCAACCCGTTCGACCAGCCGGACGTGGAGGCCGCCAAGGCCGCCGCCCGCGCGCTGCTCGACGCACCGGCCGGCCCCGCGGAGTCCGGTGCCGTGCTCCAGGGCGTCGAGGTCTCGGGCCCCGCCGCCGTCACGGAGTCCGCGGACCTGCGCTCGGCCCTGGGCGCCGTCGTCGGGCTCATCCCGCCGGGCGGCTACCTGGCCGTGCAGGCCTACCTCTCGCGCCACGCGGACGCCGAGCTCGCCGGGATCCGCTCGGAGCTCGCCGCGCTCGCCGGGCGTCCGGTGACCTTCGGCTGGGGCCCGCGGTTCCTGCACTCCACCGGCCAGTACCACAAGGGCGGCCCCGCCACGGGAGTGTTCCTGCAGGTCACCGGCGCGGCCGGGACGGACGTGGAGGTCCCGGACCGCCCGTTCTCCCTCGGCCGCCTGATCGCCGCGCAGGCCTCCGGCGACGCCGACGTGCTGCGCGCGCTCGGGCGCCCCGTGATCACGGTGCACCTGCCCCGGCGCGCCGCCGGGATCGCCGCCCTGCGGGACGCCGCCCGTGGCCGCTGAGCTCCCCGTGCGCGCCGGCCGCCCGTCCAACCCCCTGCGCGACCCGCGCGACCGCCGCCTGACCCGCATCGCCGGGCCGTCCTCGCTCGTGCTGTTCGGGGTGACGGGTGACCTCGCGCGAAAGAAGCTGCTGCCGGCCATGTACGACCTCGCCCACCGCGGCCTCCTGCCGCCCTCGTTCTCCCTCGTGGGGTTCGGACGCCGTGACTGGTCCGACGACGAGTTCGCGGACTACGTGCGGACCTCCGTCGAGGCGGCCTCCCGCACCCCGTTCGACGAGACGGTGTGGGACCAGTTCCGCGGGGGGCTGCGGTTCGTCTCGGGCGCGTTCGACGACGCCGAGGCCTACGCACGCCTGCGGGACATCCTCGCGGAGCTCGAGACCACCCGCGGGACCGCCGGCAACGCGGTGTTCTACCTCTCGATCCCGCCGGACTGGTTCGAGGCCGTCTCCCGCCACCTCGCGGACCAGGGCCTCGCGGACCGCTCCCAGCCGGCCGACGGCCCGTGGCGGCGTGTGGTGATCGAGAAGCCGTTCGGCCATGACCTGGCCAGCGCACAGGAGCTCAACGCCGTGATCGAGCGCGTCTTCCCCTCCGACGCCGTGTTCCGGATCGACCACTACCTCGGCAAGGAGACGGTCCAGAACATCCTGGCCTTCCGGTTCGCCAACCGGATCTTCGAGCCGCTGTGGAACGCAGACCACGTGGACCACGTGCAGATCACCATGGCCGAGGACATCGGCATCGGAGGCCGCGCGGGCTACTACGACGGCGTGGGCGCGGCCCGCGACGTCATCCAGAACCACCTGCTCCAGCTGCTCGCCTTCACCGCGATGGAGGAGCCCATCTCCTTCGACGCCGACCACCTGCGCGCGGAGAAGGAGAAGGTCCTCGCCGCCGTGCAGGTGCCGGACACGCCCGCCGGGCTCGAGGCGGCCTCCGCCCGCGGCCAGTACACGAGCGGCTGGCAGGGCGGGGAGAAGGTCACGGGCTTCCTCGACGAGGAGGGGTTCAACCCGGCCTCGACCACGGAGACCTTTGCGGCCCTCAAGGTGGGCATCCACACGCGCCGCTGGCAGGGCGTGCCGTTCTACCTGCGGGCGGGCAAGCGCCTCGGCCGGCGGGTCACGGAGATCGCCGTCGTGTTCAAGAAGCCCCCGCACCTGCTGTTCCCGGTGCACGCCGGGGACGAGTACGGGCAGAACGTGATCGTCATCCGCGTGCAGCCGGACGAGGGCGTGACCATCCGCTTCGGCTCCAAGGTGCCCGGCACCCAGTCCGAGGTCCGCGACGTGACCATGGACTTCGGCTACGGCCACGCGTTCACCGAGGACTCCCCCGAGGCCTACGAGCGCCTCATCCTGGACGTCCTGCTGGGCGAGCCTCCGCTGTTCCCGCGGCAGGCGGAGGTGGAGCAGTCCTGGCGCATCGTGGACCCGTTCGAGGAGCACTGGGCCTCCCTCGACGCGCAGCCCGAGCCCTACGCGCCCGGGACGTGGGGTCCGCCCTCGGCGGACGCCCTCATGGCCCGCGACGGACGAGCATGGAGGCGGCCGTGAAGATCAGCATGCAGGACACCACCACCTCCCACGTGGCCAAGCGCCTCACCCGCCTGCGGGAGAAGGGCGGAGTCGTGGCCCTCGGCCGCGTGCTCACGCTCGTGATCAGCACCGACGACGCCGGCATCGAGTCCGCCCTCGAGGCCGCCAACGCGGCCTCGCTGGAGCATCCCTGCCGGATCATCGTGCTCGCGCTCGGCGACCCCGCTGCGCCCACCCGCCTCGACGCGGAGATCCGCGTGGGCGGCGACGCCGGCGCGTCCGACGTCGTGATCCTGTGGTGCACCGGGGACAACGCGCAGGCCGACGAGTCCCTCGTGGGGGCGCTCCTGCTCCCCGACGCCCCGATCGTGGCGTGGTGGCCGGGCCTGCCGCCCGCGGTGCCCTCCGCCACGCCCCTGGGCCGCCTGGCCCACCGGCGCATCACCGACTCGGGCGCCTCCGCCCACGCCGAGTCCGCGCTGTGGGGCCTGCGCGCCGGCCACCGCGACGGGGACACGGACCTGGCCTGGACCCGCCTGACGCTGTGGCGCATCCAGGTGGCCGGGATCCTGGACAACCTCGACGCGCGGAGCCTGACCTCCGTGAGCGTGGACGGCGCCCCGGACTCCCCCAGCACGCTCCTGCTGGCCTCGTGGCTCACGCTGGGCCTGCGGATCCCCGTGACCATCGCGCACTCCAAGGTCGGGCGCGGGATCCGGTCCGTGCGGCTGCGCCGCCCCGAGGGCGACGTCGTCCTCTCACGCTCGCAGTCCCAGGTGGCCCGGCTCTACCAGCAGGGCCGCCCCGTGCAGCGCATCGCGCTGCCCCGCCGCTCCGACCAGGACTGCCTGGCCGAGGAGCTGCGCCGCCTGGACCCGGACGAGGTGTTCGGCGCCGTGCTCCACGAGGGCCTGCCCCTCGCCGACCTCTCCGCGGTGCAGGCGAGCGAGCGCTGACGGGGAGCTCGGCGGCCCCGGACACGCGAGGCTCCCGACGCGACAGGACCCCGCGATCCATGGCGGATCGCGGGGTCCTCGTCTCGGCGGGCGTCACGGCGGGGCGTGGCCGGCATGGCCCGCCAGCAGGGCCGGGGTTCAGGAGTCGATGCTGAGGCGGCCGATGAGACCGATGGCGATGATCGACGCGCCCCACAGGACCACGGATGCCACCGTCACGCGGGTCAGGAGGCGCTGCGCGGAGCCCGAGGAGCTCATCGACGTGGTCACGCCGCCGCCGAACATGTCCGACACGCCTCCGCCGCGCCCCTTGTGCAGGAGCACCAGGAGGACGATCACCACGCTGAGCACCACGACGAGGATCTGCAGGATGGGGGTCAGGACGTCCACGGTCCGCTCCTTAGGGTCACGGCCCGGCCCCGGGCGTCACGCACCGGGACCGGCTCCGAAGGTCATCTCGTCCGCGCGCCCGCTCAGGCGGCCGCGTCGAACCGGACGATCCTAGCAAACTCGTCCGCGTCGAGGCTGGCGCCGCCCACGAGGGCGCCGTCCACGTCCGGCTGGGCGAGCAGCTCGGGGGCGCTCGAGGACTTCACCGAGCCGCCGTAGAGCAGGCGCATCCCGGCGGCGACGTCGTCGCCGTGGATGCGGGCGACCTCCGCGCGCAGCGCCGCGCACATCTCCTGGGCGTCCCCGGCGCTCGCGACCTCGCCGGTGCCGATGGCCCACACGGGCTCATAGGCGACGACGACGCGCGCGGCGTCCTCGGCGGTGAGCCCCGCGAGGGAGCCGCGCAGCTGCTCCACGGTGTGCTCGACGTGACGGCCGGCCTGCCGGACCTCGAGGCCCTCGCCCACGCAGACCACGGGGGCGAGCCCGTGGCGCAGCGCGGCGGCGGCCTTGCGCGCCACGAGGGCGTCGTCCTCGCCGTGGATCGTGCGGCGCTCGGAGTGCCCGACGATCGCGTAGGCGCAGCCGAGCGAGTTCAGAAACGCGCCCGAGACGTCGCCGGTGTACGCGCCGGAGTCCTCCGGGGAGAGGTCCTGCGCGCCGTAGGCGAGCTCGATGCGGTCCCCCGTGACGAGGGTCTGCACCGCGCGCAGGTCGGTGAAGGGCGGGAACACCGCGGCCTCCACGTGCTCCTGCTCGTGGCCGGCGTCCTGCAGCAGCCAGGCGAGACGCTGCACCAGGGTGACCGCCTCGCGGTGGTCCATGTTCATCTTCCAGTTGCCCGCGATCAGCGGGGTGCGCGCCGGGGCCATGCTCAGGCCTCCGTCCCGCCCTGCAGGGCGCCGACGCCGGGCAGCTCCTTGCCCTCGAGGTACTCGAGGGAGGCGCCGCCTCCGGTGGAGATGTGGCCGAAGGCCTCGTCCTCGAAGCCGAGGGAACGCACGGCCGCGGCGGAGTCGCCGCCGCCCACCACGGAGAGGCCGCCGTCGCGCGTCACGTCCGTGAGCGCCTGCGCCACGGCGCGGGTGCCCTCGGCGAAGGCGGGGAACTCGAACACGCCCATGGGGCCGTTCCAGAACACGGTCTTCGCCTCGCGGACCTGCTCCGCGAACGCCTCCGCGGTGGCGGGGCCGATGTCCAGCCCCAGAGCGGAGGCGCCATGCGCCCCCGTGGTGAGGGCGTCGGCGGGCAGCACCTCGTGCTCGGCGTCGGCCGCGAAGCCGGAGGCCATGACGATGTCGGTGGGCAGGACGATCTCGGCGGCGTCCTTGCCCGAGCGCTCGAGGTATCCGCGGACGGTCTCCAGCTGGTCCTCCTCGAGGAGGGAGGCGCCGACCTCGTGGCCCTGGGCCCTGAGGAAGGTGAAGAGCATGCCGCCGCCGATGAGCAGGACGTCCGCGGTGTCCAGCAGGTTCTCGATCACGGCGAGCTTGTCCGAGACCTTGGAGCCGCCGAGCGCCACGACGTAGGGGCGCTCCGGGTCGGCGGTGAGGCGCGTCAGGACCTCGAGCTCCGCGGCCACGAGCGGGCCCTGGTGGGCGGGCAGCTGGGAGGCGATGTCGAAGACGGAGGCGTGCTTGCGGTGCACCGCGCCGAAGGCGTCGCCCACGTACGCGCCGTCCTCGCCCGCGAGGGCCGCCATCTCGGAGGCCAGCTCGGCGCGCTCGGCGTCGTCCTTGGAGGTCTCCCGGGCGTCGAAGCGGACGTTCTCGAGCAGGAGGACCTGGCCGTCCTCCAGGCCCGCGGCCTTCTCACGCGCGGAGGGGCCGGTGACGTCCTCGGCCAGCGCGACGGGGGCGCCGAGCAGCTCGCCCATGCGGGCGGCGACGGGCTTCAGGGAGTACTTCGGGTCCGGCTCCCCCTGGGGGCGGCCGAGGTGCGCCATCACGACGACTCGGGCGCCGGCGTCGGCGAGGGCCTTGACGGCCGGGAGGGAGGCGCGGATGCGGCCGTCGTCGGTGACGGTCTGTCCGTCCAGCGGGACGTTGAGGTCCGAGCGGATGAGCACGGTGCGTCCGGCGACGCCGGCCTCGAGCAGGTCGGTCAGGGTCTGGGCGGTCATGCGGGCCTCCTGGGGTGCGTCGTGCGCGTACGTGGTCAGTCTAGGTGTGATGTCCAGGGAGGTTATTGAGCCTGGTGGCAGGCGCGGCGCCGATCGCGGAGTGGACGCGATGATGATTGTAGAAGTGCAGCCATCCAGGCAACGCGGCCCTGCGCTCCGTCTCTGAGCTGTAGAACCGGGCGTAGGCCCACCCGTCAGCGAGCGTGCGATGGAACCGCTCAATCTTCCCGTTCGTCTGCGGCCGGTAGGGCCGAGTCCGCTTGGGCTTGATCCCGAGCTCGGTGCAGGCATCACGCCAGGCATGCGAGCGGTAGGCCGAGCCGTTGTCCGAGAGCACCCGCTCCACCTCCACGCCCAGGCGCGCGAAGTGGGCGACCGCGCGGCGCAACACCTCGATGGCCGTCTGGCTGCGCTCATCGGAGTGCATCTCGACATAGGCGAAGCGGGAGTGATCATCGATCACGGTGTGCAGAAAGCCCACCCCGAGCCGGGGCTGGTATCGGGCATCACGGGTTCCTTCGCGGTCCGAGGTCGCCGCGCGGTGCTTCATGCCCTGCTGGCGCCCGACGAATCGGTGTCCGCCCCCGTCGGGGATGCGCCCGAACTTGGTGACGTCGACGTGGATCAGCGACCCGGGGTGGGGGTGCTCGTAGCGGCGGATCGGCTCGCCGGTGACCCGGTCCAGACGGGCGAGGCGGTTGATCCGGCAGCGCACGAGCACGGCATGGACGGTGGAGGCCGGCATCCCGAGTTCTCCAGCGATCTGTGCCGGCCCCAGGCGTCGGCGCCATCGGGCGGCCACGATCTGTTTCACCACCGCCGGCGGTGTTCTGGTCGGCATCGTGGACGGCCGGCTGGACCGGTCTGCCATCCCTGCAGGTCCCTCCGCCCGGAAGCGTGTGGCCCATTTGCGTGCGGTGGGTGGGGAGACCATGAACATCTTGGCCGCGGTGGCGACCGGCCAGTGCTCCTCGACGATGAGCTTGGCCAGGCGTAGGCGGGCGCGAGGGGTCAGGGCGGCGTTAGCGTGGGACATGAAGGCCTTCTGTTCGCGTGAGCGGTTTCTCGACAACTCCACTCTCGCAACAGGAGGCCTTCGCTTGTCAGCTGTTCACGTAACAACGTCCCTGGACATCACATCTAGGCAGACGGCCCGGCCCGGTGGTATGCCACCGGGCCGGGCCGTCGGGGGTGCTCAGCAGGTCAGAGCTGGCGGCCCATGTGGGACGCCATGTCCATGAGCTGGCACGTGTAGCCGTACTCGTTGTCGTACCAGCCGATGATCTTCACGGTCTGGCCGATGGACTTCGTCAGGGGAGCGTCGAAGGTGCACGCGGCCGGGGAGGTCACGATGTCCGAGGAGACGATCGGGTCCTCGGAGTACACGAGGCGGCCCTTGAGGCGCTCGGACTCGGCCGCCCTGCGGAAGGCCTCGTTGACCTCCTCGACCTCCACGTGGCGGGTCAGCTCGACGGTGAGGTCGGTGGCGGAGCCGGTGATGGTCGGCACGCGCATCGCGAATCCGTCCAGCTTGCCCTTGAGCTCCGGGATGACCTCGCCGATCGCCTTGGCGGCGCCGGTCGAGGTGGGGACCATGTTCTGCGCGGCGGCGCGGGCACGGCGGCGGTCCTTCTTGTGCACGTTGTCGTGCAGGTTCTGGTCGCCCGTGTACGCGTGGATCGTGGTCATGATGCCGTCGACGATGCCGAACTCGTCGTTGAGCACCTTGACCATGGGGGCCAGGCAGTTGGTGGTGCAGGACGCGTTGGAGACGATGTCCATGGACGCCGAGTCGTAGTCCTCCTCGTTGACGCCCATCACGAAGGTGCCGTCGACCTCCTTGCCGGGTGCGGAGAGCAGGACCTTCTTGGCGCCCGCGTCCAGGTGGGCCTTGGCCTTCGGGCCCGTGGTGAAGATGCCCGTGCACTCCACCACGACGTCCACGCCGAGCTCGCCCCACGGCAGCGCGGAGGGGTCCTTCTCGGAGAAGAAGGCCACCTCCTTGCCGTTGATGCGGAAGCCCTTGTCGGTGAGCTCCAGCTCGCCCGGGAATCGGCCGAGGATGGTGTCGTACTTGGTGAGCCAGAAGAGGTCCTCCGTGCTCGCGAGGTCGTTCACCGCGACCAGCTCGAGGTCGTCGTGGCCCTGTTCGAGGAGCACGCGGACAGCGTTGCGTCCGATGCGGCCGTATCCGTTGATGGCGATCTTGGTCATGGGGTTCCCTCTTGTCGATCTGGCTCTGGGGGTTCGGGATCTTCGGGTTCCTGCGTCCGCACACGCCGAAGGGCGGCGCTCACGCCTCCGTGGAGGAGGATGCGCGCCGCCCTGCGCGCTGCGGGGTCGGGCGGGTCAGGCCGGGAGGACGAGGCCGCGGGCGCCGGAGCGGGCCGCCTCGAAGCGGTCCTGGACGTCGGCCCAGTTCACGATGTTCCAGACCGCCTTCACGTAGTCGGCCTTCACGTTCTGGTAGTCCAGGTAGAAGGCGTGCTCCCACATGTCCAGCTGGAACAGCGGGATGGTCGCCACGGGGACGCCGTTCTGCTGGTCGTTGAACTGCTCGATGACCAGGTTGCCGCCGATGGGCTCGTAGGCCAGCACGGCCCAGCCGGAGCCCTGGATGCCGAGGGCGGCGGCGGTGAAGTGCGCCTGGAACTTCTCGAACGAGCCGAAGTGATCGTCGATCGCGGCGGCGAGCTCGCCCGTGGGCTTGTCGCCGCCCTCCGGGGAGAGGTTCTTCCAGAAGATCGAGTGGTTCGTGTGGCCGCCGAGGTTGAACGCCAGGTCCTTGGAGAGCTGGTTGACGGCGGAGAAGTCCTCGGCGTCGCGGGCGGCGGCGAGCTTCTCGAGCGCCGTGTTGGCGCCCTTCACGTAGGTGGCGTGGTGCTTCGAGTGGTGCAGCTCCATGATGCGCGCAGAGATGTGCGGCTCCAGGGCGGCGTAGTCGTAGTCCAGCTCCGGCAGAACGTACTCCGTCATGCTTCCTCCTTCGTCGGCGGGACCGCGGGCGGGGCGCCCGTGGCCGTCACCTGGTGCGAACTCCGCCTCTCGGCGGCGTATTCCGTACACCACCATTCTGGTCGCGCGGGGCCCTGCGGCGCCATGGCCCACCGCCCCGGCACTCGGGATCCGGCGCTCGGGATCCGGAGCGCGGGATCGGTGCGCTGGATCCGGGGTTCAGGATCCGGTGGGGGAGGCCCCCGGCAGTCCCTGCTCCGCGGCCCGCTTGTCGGCCATCGCCAGGAGGCGGCGGATGCGACCGGCGATCGCGTCCTTCGTCATGGGCGGGTCCGCGAGGCGGCCGAGCTCGTCGAGGGAGGCCTCCTTGTGGGCGATCCGGAGGCGTCCGGCCTCGAGCAGGTGGTCCGGCACGTCTGCGCCGAGGATCTCGAGGGCGCGCTCCACGCGGGCCCCGGCGGCGACGGCGGCCTGGGCCGAGCGGCGCAGGTTGGCGTCGTCGAAGTTGGCGAGCCGGTTGGCCGTGGCCCGGACCTCCTTGCGCTCGCGCCGCTCCTGCCACAGCGTGGCGGTCTGCTCCGCGCCCACCGCCGTCAGGAGGGTCGCGATCCCCTCGCCGTCCCGCACGACGACGCGGTCCGCCTGGCGGACCTCGCGGGCCTTGGCGCCGACGCCGAGGCGCCGCGCGGCGCCGACGAGGGCGAGGGCTGCCTCCGGGCCGGGCGTGGTGACCTCGAGGGCGGCGGAGCGGCCGGGCTCCGTGAGCGAGCCGTGGGCGAGCAGGGCGCCGCGCCACACGGCGGCGGTGTCCCCGCGGGTGCCGTTCACGAGCACCGCCGGCAGGCCCCGCACGGGGCGGCCGCGAAGGTCCAGCAGCCCGGACTGCCGCGCGAGGTCCCCGCCGCCCCGCACCACGCGGATGACGTAGCGCTGGCCCCGGCGCAGGTTCCCGCCCGAGACCACCACGATCTCGGTCGTGTGGCCGTACAGCTCCGTGATCGCGGCCCGGAGGCGGCGGGCGCTCGCCCCGTGGTCCAGCTCGGCCTCGATGACCACGCGGCCGGAGACGAGGTGCAGCCCCCCGGCGAACCGGAGCATGGCGGCGGTCTCCGCCCGCCGCTCGGACGTCGAGCCCACCGGCACGCGCGCCAGCTCTTCCTTCAGGGTCATGGTCAGGGCCACGCTCGGCCTCCTTCTGGGGTCTGCGCCCGGATGGGCGGCCGTCGCCGACGCGATCAGTCGGTCATGGCCTCGTCGATCGCCACGGCCAGGCGCAGCGGGTCGTGGACCTGCGGGTCGAGGGCACTGCCCACTCTACTGAAGACGACGCGCGCGCCCATGCGGCGGGCGGCCCGCACGACCTCGGCACGGTCCTGGACCGCGTCCGCGTCCGCGATCACGACGTCGAGCCGCAGGTCGGGGGCGTGGGAGTGCAGCACGGCGAGGTGGTCGGCGTGCGTGAGGCCCGTGGTCTCCTGCGTCCCGGTGTGCAGGTTCATGAGGTACAGGCGACGCGCGGGCGTGGCGCTCAGGGCCGCCCGCACGTCCGCCATGAGCAGGTGCGGCAGGACGGACGTGTAGAGGGATCCGGGGCCGATGACGACCCAGTCGGCCAGCTCGATGGCGGACAGCGCCTCGGGGGCGGGCACGGCGTCCGCAGGGTTGAGGCGCACGCCCGTGACGCGCCCCTCGAGCGCGGCCCGAGCCAGCGCCACCTGCCCCTCGACACGGCGCGTGCGCAGCCGGCCCTCGGCGTCGGAGCTGAGCACGTCGCCCTCGATCGTCAGGGGCGTGCGGGAGATCGGCAGGACCTCCCCGTGGGCGCGCAGGAGCGCGCCGGCCCAGCGCAGCCCGTCCACGGGGTCGCCGAGCAGCTCCCAGAGCGCGACGATCAACAGGTTGCCGAGCGCGTGGTTGTCCAGCGTCGCCTCATGGGCGGGCACCTCGGTGGAGCGGAAGCGGTGCTGCATCACCTGCGCCCACGTGCGGCCCCAGTCCGTGTCGTCGCACAGGGCGGCCAGCGCCATGCGGAGGTCCCCGGGCGGCAGGACCGCCATCTCCTTGCGGATCGTGCCGGAGGAGCCGCCGTCGTCGGCCACCGTGACGACGGCCGTGAGGTGGCCGGCCACGAGCCGCAGCGCGGAGAGGGAGGCGTAGAGGCCGTGGCCGCCACCGAGGGCGGTGACCCGCACGCCGGGGCGGGCGGCGCCCGGGGTGCGCACTCCCCCGCGGCCGTCGGATCCGGGGGGCAGGGGCAGCTGGCCCGTGAGGGGGGACGTCATTCGCGGCCCACGTCCCGGTGCTGCACGTGCACGCTCACGTGCGGGCGCTGGGCCAGCCGGCGGGCCAGCTCCTCCACGACCGCCACCGAGCGGTGCTTGCCGCCGGTGCACCCGACAGCGAGGGTCGCATAGTGCTTGTTCTCGCGGCGGTACCCCTCGAAGGCGGGGACGAGGGCCGCCGTGTACGCGGAGAGGAACTCCTGCACGCCCGGCTGCTGCAGCACGTAGTCCGAGACCTGCTCCTCGCGGCCCGTGAACGGGCGCAGCTCGGGCACCCAGTGCGGGTTGGGGATGAAGCGCATGTCCGCCACGAAGTTGGCGTCCGCGGGGAGTCCGTACTTGAACCCGAAGCTCATGATGTTCAGGCGTAGGGTGATGGTGCCGGACTCGGAGAAGAGCTGGGTGATCTCCGTGGCCAGCCCGTGCACGTTCAGGTTCGAGGTGTCCACCACGACGTCGGCGCGGGCGCGCAGGTCCGCGAGGACCTCCCGCTCCGCCTGGATCCCGTCGAGGAGCCGGGCGTTGCCCTGCAGCGGATGAGGGCGGCGGCCCGCCTCGAAGCGGCGCACGAGCACCTCGTCCTCCGCCTCGAGGTAGACCATGCGGAACTCCACGCCGTTGTTCTCGAGTTGCTGGAGCGCGGTCCACAGCGCCTCCACGTACGTGCGGGAGCGCATGTCCACCACGATGGCCACGCGCGCGAACGCCTCGGGAGAGCGGGCCACGAGGTCCGCGAGGGTGACGAAGAGCTGCGGGGGCATGTTCTCGACCACGTACCAGCCGTGGTCCTCGAGGGCGTGGGCCGCGGTCGTGCGGCCGGCGCCGGCCATGCCCGTGATGACGACGACCTCGGGGGACGGGGGCTTCTCGGGCTGCAGACTCGGAGCGGTCATGGGGTCACTGTATCCGCCGGGGCGGACGCGACAGAGGGGTCTGCGGGCGCCGGTGCCGACGCCGTCAGCGCCGTGTGCACGGCCTCGGCGAGGCGGGGTCCGATGCCGGCCACCTCCGTGAGCCCCTCGATGCCGGCCGCCCGCATGCGCTCCGTCGAGCCGAAGTGGGTGAGCAGCGCCTGGCGCTTGGCGGGGCCCAGGCCGGGCACCTCGTCCAGGACGGAGGCGGTCATGCCCTTCGTCCGCCGGGAGCGGTGGCCGGCGATGGCGAACCGGTGGGACTCGTCGCGGATGCGCTGCAGCAGGAACAGCCCCTCGGAGCTGCGCGGCAGGACCAGGGGGAACTCGTCCCCGGGCAGCCACACCTCCTCGAGCCGTTTGGCGAGGCCGACCACAGGGAGGTCCTCGAGGCCGAGCTCGGCGAGCACCTCGGCCGCGGCCGCCACCTGGGGCGCGCCGCCGTCGACGACGACGAGCGAGGGCGGGTACGCGAACCGGCGCTCCTCCGACCCGGTCTCGCCGTCCTCGGCGATCTGCCCCGTCAGGGGCACGCCCTCGCGGCGTTCGGCGGCGAGCCGGGAGAACCGGCGGCGCAGCACGTCCCGCAGGGACGCGGTGTCGTCCCGCGCTGCCTCACCGGTGACGTTGAAGCGGCGGTAGTCCTTCTTCTTGGCCAGGCCGTCCTCCATGACCACCATCGAGCCGACCACGTCGGTGCCCTGCGAGTGCGAGATGTCGTAGCACTCGATGCGCAGCAGGGGTTCGGCGATCTCCAGGGCCTCCTGCAGCTCGGTCAGGGCGGCCGAGCGCGCGGTGAGGTCCCCCGTGCGGCGCGACTTATGGAGACCGAGGGCCATCTCCGCATTCTGGCGCACCGTGCCCAGGAGGTCCTGCTTGGCGCCGCGCTGCGGGACGCGGATGGAGACCCGGGCCCCGCGCAGCCCGGAGAGCCACTCGGTCAGCTGCTCCGCCTCGCTCGGCATCACGGGCACGAGGACCTCGGCGGGGATCCGCTCGGTGTCCGCGGCGTCGCCGTAGACCTGCTTGAGCAGCTCCTCCACCATGACGTCCTCCCCCACGTCCTCCACGCGGTCCATGACCCAGCCCCGCTGGCCGCGGATGCGGCCCTGGCGGATGTGGAACACCTGCACGGCGGTCTCCAGCTCGTCCGAGTGGAGGGCGAAGATGTCCGCCTCGGTGTTCTCCGGGAGCACCACGGCGTTGCGCTCGAACACGCGGCGCAGGGCGGCGACGTCGTCGCGCAGGCGGGCGGCGTCCTCGTAGCGCAGGTCCGCGACGGCGTCCCCCATGGCCGCCTCGAGCTCGCGGATGAAGCGGGTCGCGTCCCCGGCCATGAAGTCGCAGAAGTCCTGCGCGAGCTCGCGGTGCTCGGCCGGGCTGATCCGCCCCACGCACGGGGCGGAGCACTTGCCGATGTAGCCGAGCAGGCAAGGGCGGTCCTGGGCCTGCGCGCGCCGGAACACCCCCGCGGAGCACGTGCGCACGGGAAAGACGCGCAGCATGAGGTCCACGGTCTCGCGGATGGCCTTGGCGGGGTGGAAGGGCCCGAAGTACTTCACGCCGGGCCGCTTGTCCCCACGCATCACCTGCACGCGCGGGAACTGCTCGTTCATGGTCACGGCGAGGTAGGGGTAGGACTTGTCGTCCCGGTACATGATGTTGAAGCGGGGCCGGTACTGCTTGATCCAGGTGTACTCGAGCTGCAGCGCCTCGAGCTCCGAGCCCACCACGGTCCACTCCACGGCGGCCGCGGTGAAGACCATGGTGCGGGTCTTGGTGGCCAGCCGGGCCGGGTCCTGGAAGTAGGAGCTCAGGCGCGACCGGAGGTTCTTCGCCTTGCCCACGTAGACGACGCGGCCGTCCGCGTCCCGGAAGCGGTACACGCCCGGGGACGTGGAGATCTCGCCCGGCGCGGGGCGGTAGGTGGACGGATCAGCCACGGGCGCCCTGGTCCGACGACGGCGCGGCGTTGTACGTGTCCACGCGCTCCTGGCCGGAGAGCGCGGCGACCGCGGCCATGATCGCCTCGGTGGCCTCGCGCCGCTGCGGCAGGGCGTGCCGGCGGCCGGGGTGCCCGAAGTCGAGCGGCTCGCCTGCCGCGAGGGTGAAGCGGTGCGGGCGGAACCCGTTGGTGCCGGGGGGCTGGAGGCCCTCGGTGCCGCGCAGGCCGACCGGGACCACGGGGGCGCCCGTGGTGAGCGCGAGCCATGCCGCGCCCGTGCGTCCGCGGTAGAGGCGCCCGTCGCGGCTGCGGGTGCCCTCGGGGTAGATGCCCACGCCCTGGCCGGCCTCGATCAGGCCCACCAGCTGGTCCAGGGCCGCGACGGAGGCCGCCTGCTCCCCGCGCTCCACGGGGATCGATCCGACGGCGTCGAAGAACCACCTCTGGGCGCGGCCTCGGGGCCCGGCGCCCGTGAAGTACTCCGCCTTGGCGAAGAACGCGACCGGGCGCGGGGCGAGCGCCTGGAGGATCACGGAGTCGAAGAAGGAGAGGTGGTTGGAGGCGAGGATGAACGGCCCGGATGCGGGAACGTTCTCGAGGCCGGTCACCTCCGGCCGGCACGACAGACGCAGGAACGCCGCCGCGGACCGGCGGATGGGCTCCGAGGTGGCCATGGTGTCTCCGCCCTTCAGCGTGTGGTCGGGAATCGGGTCATGCTACGCCAGGAGCTCGGCGAGGAACCGGCCGGTGTGGCTCTCCGCGACCTTCGCGACGTCCTCCGGGGTGCCCGTGGCGACGATCGTGCCGCCCCCGGACCCGCCCTCGGGTCCGAGGTCGATCACGTGGTCCGCGCACTTGATGACGTCCAGGTTGTGCTCGATGGTGAGCACGGTGTTGCCCTTGTCCACGAGCGACTGCAGCACCTGCAGCAGCTTGCGGATGTCCTCGAAGTGCAGGCCCGTGGTGGGCTCGTCCAGCACGTAGATGGAGCGGCCGTTGGAGCGCTTCTGCAGCTCCGCGGCGAGCTTGACCCGCTGGGCCTCGCCGCCGGAGAGCGTGGTGGCCGGCTGCCCGAGGCGCACGTAGCCCAGGCCGACGTCCACGAGGGTGTCCAGGTAGCGCGAGATGCGGGTGTACGCGCTGAAGAACTGCGCGGCCTCCTCGATCGGCATGTCCAGGACCTCGGCGATGTTCTTGCCCTTGTAGAGCACCTCGAGGGTCTCGCGGTTGTACCGGGCGCCGTGGCACACCTCGCACGGGACGTAGACGTCCGGCAGGAAGTTCATCTCGATCTTCAGCGTGCCGTCGCCCGCGCACGCCTCGCAGCGCCCGCCCTTGATGTTGAAGGAGAACCGGCCCTGCTGGTAGCCGCGCACCTTCGCCTCCGGGGTCTCCGCGAAGAGCTTGCGGATCGCGTCGAACACGCCGGTGTAGGTGGCCGGGTTGGAGCGCGGCGTGCGGCCGATGGGGCTCTGGTCCACGTGCACCACCTTGTCCAGGTGCTCGAGGCCCGCCACCGTGCGATGCCGGCCGGGCACCATCTTGGCGCCGTTGAGCCGGTTGGCCAGCACCTTGTAGAGGATCTCGTTGATGAGCGTGGACTTGCCCGAGCCGGAGACGCCGGTGACGGCGGTGAGCACGCCCAGCGGGATGTCCACGGACACGTTCTGCAGGTTGTTCTCCTGGGCGCCCTTGACGGTCAGCTTGCGGTTCCTGTCCAGGGGACGGCGCCGCTCGGGGACCGCGATCGAGCGCCGGCCCGCGAGGTAGTCGCCGGTCACGGAGTGCGTGTTCGCCTTGAGCTCCTCGAGGGAGCCGGAGTGCACGACCTCGCCGCCCCGCTCGCCGGCGCGGGGGCCGATGTCCACGATCCAGTCGGCCTCGGCGATCGTGTCCTCGTCGTGCTCCACCACGATCAGCGTGTTGCCGAGGTCGCGCAGGCGCAGCAGCGTGTCGATCAGCCGGCGGTTGTCCCGCTGGTGCAGGCCGATGGAGGGCTCGTCCAGGACGTAGAGCACGCCCACGAGCCCCGAGCCGATCTGGGTGGCCAGGCGGATGCGCTGCGCCTCGCCGCCGGAGAGCGTGCCCGCGGGGCGCTCGAGGTTCAGGTACTCCAGGCCCACGTCGAGGAGGAACGCGAGGCGGGCGAGGATCTCCTTGAGCACCTGGTCCGCGATCTGCCGCTCGCGGTCCGTGAGGGTGAGCCCCTCGAGGAACTCGAGGGTGTCCCGCATGGGCAGGGCGGTCGCCTCGGCGATGGACTTGCCGCCCACGAGCACGTTGAGCACGGTGGGGTTCAGGCGCGCGCCCTTGCACACGGGGCAGGGGATCTCGCGCATGAAGGACTCGTAGCGCTCCCGCGCTCCGTCCGACTCGGTCTCCCCGTGCTTGCGCATCACGTACGGGAGGACGCCCTCGAAGCCCGTGGTGTAGCGGCGCTCGCGGCCGAAGCGGTTGCGGAAGGACACCTCGACCTTGAAGTCCTTGCCGTGGAGCACCGCGTCCTGCTGCTCCGCTGTGAGCGCGTGCCACGGGGCGTCGAGCGAGAACCGCATCTCCGTGGCCAGCCCGCCGAGCACGCGCAGCCAGTAGTCCGAGGTGGACTTGCCGAGCGACCACGGGACGATCGCGCCCTCGCGGATGGACAGCTCGTCGTTGGGGACCACGAGGTCCGGGTCCACCTGCAGGCGCGAGCCGATGCCGGTGCACTCGGGGCACGCGCCGAAGGGGTTGTTGAAGGAGAAGGAGCGCGGCTCGATCTCGTCCACGGTCTGCTCGTGCCCGTTGGGGCAGCTGAGCTTCTCCGAGAACGTGCGGAAGCGCGGGTTGCCCTCGGCGTCCTTGCCGCCCCACTCCCCCGTGTTCTTCTTGCCCTTCTGCTCCTCGACCTCCACGTCCACGAACTCGACCGCCACGAGGCCGTCCGCGATCTTCAGCGCGGTCTCCACGGAGTCCGTGAGGCGCTGGCGGATGCCCTCCTTCATGGCCAGGCGGTCCACCACGACGGCGATGGTGTGCTTGTTCTGCTTCTTCAGCGTGGGCGGGTCGGAGAGCTGGACCGTCTCCCCGTCCACCACCGCGCGGGCGAAGCCCTGCGTGGTCAGCTGGGCGAAGAGGTCCACGAACTCGCCCTTGCGGCCGCGGACCACGGGGGCCAGCACCTGGAAGCGGGTGCGCTCGGGCAGCTCCTCGAGCTGGTCCACGATCTGCTGCGGGGTCTGGCGGCTCACGGGCTCCCCGCACACGGGGCAGTGGGCCACGCCGACGCGGGCCCAGAGCAGACGCATGTAGTCGTAGATCTCGGTGATGGTGCCCACCGTGGAGCGCGGGTTGCGGTTGGTGGACTTCTGGTCGATGGAGACCGCCGGGGACAGGCCCTCGATGAAGTCCACGTCCGGCTTGTCCACGCGGCCCAGGAACATGCGCGCGTACGAGGAGAGCGACTCCACGTAGCGCCGCTGGCCCTCGGCGAAGATCGTGTCGAACGCGAGGGAGGACTTGCCCGAGCCGGACAGGCCCGTGAAGACCACCATGGCGTCCCGCGGGATGGACACGTCCACGTTCTTCAGGTTGTGCTCGCGCGCGCCCTTCACGACGATGCGGTCCCGCTCGGCGCCGGCCTGCGCGAGGCGGCCGTGGCCGGACGCGAGCCCGGCACGCTCCGGCTCGACGGCGGGACCGGGAGCGGACTCGGGGGCGGCGGTGGACGGGGTGGGGGCGGTGTTCTTCGGCACCCGGCCAGTGTAGGCGGGGCACCGGACACGGCAGGGGGACTCCCCGCGCGGCGGAGCCGGCCCGCCCGGGCGCGCCGACGCTGACCGTCGTTCCCCGTCCGAGCCCCGGTCCGGGCCCCGGCCCGGGTCGGTGCTCTCCGGTCCGGGCCGGTCCGCCCCTGGCGCCTCCGGGGCCTTTCGGCCACACTGGTCCGCATGCCCGCGACCTCGAAGAACCGCGTCCTGCACGACCTGCCGGGAATCTCCGTGCGCGTCCGCCCCGTCTCCGCGATGGACAACGACGTGTACCTCCTGACCTCCAAGACGACGGGAGCACAGGTGCTGATCGACGCCGCGGACGACGCGGACGCGATCGAGGCGCTGCTGGCCTCGGCCGACGTCGACACCCCGTGCGAGACCTGGCTCGCGGCGATCGTCACGACGCACCGTCACTGGGACCACGTCCGGGCGCTCGCCGAGGTCGCCGGGGCCCACGAGGAGGCGGTCCTCTACGCCGGGGCCGACGACGCCGCCGCCATCGCCGAGGAGTCCGGCGTGCAGATCGACCGGGCCGTCGGCCAGGGCGACCGGATCGCCGTGGACGGCCTCGTGCTCGACGTGATCGCCCTGCGCGGCCACACCCCGGGCTCGATCGCCCTGGCCTACGAGCCCGGCCCCGACGAGGCGACCCTGCTCTTCACCGGAGACTCCCTCTTCCCCGGCGGCGTGGGCAGCACGGAGAAGGATCCGGAGCGGTTCGCCTCCCTGCTCGCCGACGTCACCGCGCGCCTCTTCGACGTCTACGACGACGACACGCACGTCCACCCCGGCCACGGCGACTCGACCACGCTCGGCGACGAGCGGCCGCACCTGCCGGAGTGGGCCGAGCGCGGCTGGTGACCCCGGCCGGCGCCGATACCCTGGGCGGGATGACTTCCTCTGCCCCCGCTCCCGCCTCCGCCACGACTCCGCCCGCCCTCCTCGCCCGCCTCGACGCCCTGGACGCGTCCCCGGACGCCGACGCGGTGTTCGAGGCGTTCACCGCGTGGACGGACGAGCGCGGGATCTCCCTGTACCCGGCGCAGGAGGAGGCCGTCCTCGAGCTCGTCCAGGGCAACCACGTGATCCTGGCGACCCCCACCGGGTCCGGGAAGTCGCTCGTGGCGCTCGGCGCCCACGCGGACGCCATGGCGCGCGGGAAGGTCTCCTACTACACGGCCCCCATCAAGGCCCTCGTCTCGGAGAAGTTCTTCCAGCTCGTGGACGTGTTCGGCGCGGAGAACGTCGGCATGGTCACGGGTGACTCCACGGTCAACGGTGATGCGCCGATCATCTGCTGCACGGCGGAGATCCTCGCCAACCGCGCCCTGCGCGAGGGCACGGGCCTGGAGCTGGACACCGTCGTCATGGACGAGTTCCACTACTACGCCGACCCCTTCCGCGGCTGGGCCTGGCAGGTCCCCCTGCTCGAGCTCCCCCAGGCCCGCTTCCTGCTCATGTCCGCGACCCTCGGGGACACCACCCGCCTGGAGGAGGACCTGCGGTCCCGCACCGGGCGCGAGGTCGCCGTCGTCGCCCACGCGGAGCGGCCCATCCCGCTGACCTACGAGTGGTCCGAGGTCCCGCTGCAGGAGAAGGTGGAGGAGCTCGTCTCCACCCACCAGGCCCCCGTGTACGTGGTGCACTTCTCGCAGCTCGACGCCGTGGAGACGGCGCAGGGGCTCTCCTCGATCTCCGTGACCACCAAGGAGGAGAAGGAGGCCATCGCGGCGCGTATCGCGGGATTCCGCTTCTCCGCCGGGTTCGGCCACACGCTCAACCGGCTCGTGCGCGCGGGCATCGGCGTCCACCACGCGGGCATGCTGCCGAAGTACCGGCGCCTCGTGGAGAAGCTCGCGCAGGACGGCCTGCTCAAGGTCATCTGCGGCACGGACACGCTCGGCGTCGGGATCAACGTGCCGATCCGCACCGTGCTCCTCACCGCGCTGTCCAAGTTCGACGGCGAGCGGACCCGCCTCCTCCAGGCCCGCGAGTTCCACCAGATCGCCGGACGGGCCGGGCGCGCGGGCTACGACACCTCGGGCACCGTGGTGGTCCAGGCCCCCGAGCACGTGATCGAGAACGCCGCGGCCGCGCGCAGGGCCGCCGCGAAGTTCGCGTCCGTCAAGGACGAGGCCGAGCGCGAGAAGCGCATGAAGCAGTCCCTCAAGGGCGCGAAGAAGAAGTCGCCGCCGCAGGGGTTCGTCTCGTGGGGCCGGGCCAGCTTCGAGCGCCTCGTGGAGGCCGAGCCGGAGCCGCTGTCCTCCCGCATGCAGCTCACCCACTCCATGCTCCTGAACATCCTGGACCGGCCCGGGGACCCCGTGATCGCGGTGCGGCGCCTGCTGCGCGGCACGCACGAGACGCCGGCCCGCCAGGCGGCGCTGATGCGGCAGGCGCTCGGCATCTTCCGCGAGCTGCTCGCCGCGGGGATCGTGGAGAAGCTCCCGGAGCCGGACGCCGAGGGCCGCACGGTGGACCTCACGGTGGACCTGCAGGCGGACTTCGCCCTCAACCAGCCGCTCTCCCCCTTCGCCCTGGCCGCCCTCGAGCTCCTGGACCCGGCCGAGCCGGACCACGCGCTCGACGTCGTCTCCGTGATCGAGGCGACCCTCGACCCGCCGCGCCAGGTGCTCTCCGCCCAGGCGAAGAAGGCCAAGGGCGAGGCCGTGGCCGCCATGAAGGCCGAGGGCATGGACTACAACGACCGCATGGCCGCCCTCGAGGAGGTCACGTACCCGCAGCCGCTCGCCGAGCTGCTCGAGCAGCAGTTCGAGGTGTACCGCAAGGACGCCCCGTGGCTCGCCGAGTTCGAGCTCGCCCCGAAGTCCGTGGTGCGGGACATGTTCGAGCGCGCCATGGGCTTCGGCGACTACGTGCGCTTCTACGGGATCGCCCGCTCCGAGGGCGTGCTGCTGCGCTACCTCACGGACGCCGTGAAGGCGCTGCGCCACACGGTGCCGCAGGAGTCGCGCACGGACGAGCTGCAGGTGCTGCTGGACTGGCTCGACGAGATGGTCAAGCAGACCGACTCCTCCCTCCTCGAGGAGTGGGAGGACCTCGTGGCCGGGGACATCGAGGAGCTCCGCAAGGACATGGAGTCCATCGCCCCGCCCGCTCCCCCGCGCCTCACGGACAACACGCCGGTGTTCCGCGTGATGGTGCGCAACGCGCTGTTCCAGCGGGTGCGCCTGTTCGGGGACGAGCAGGACGCGCGGCTGGCCGAGCTCTCCGGCGGCCTCTCTGCGGACGACTGGGCCGACGCGCTCGACGCGTACTTCGACGACCACGAGGACATCGACGACTCGGCCGCCGCGCGCGGCCCCGAGCTGTTCCGCGTGGCCACGGCGCCCCCCGTGCCCGCACCGCTCGAGCTCACCGGCGCCCGCTGGTGGGCCGTCCGCCAGGTCCTCAAGGACCACGACGGCGACCTCGACCACGGCATCAACGCGGTCGTCGACCTCGACGCCTCGGACGAGGCCGGTCACCCCGTCATCCGCGTCGTCTCGGTGGGCGCGCCCGAGTCCGGGTGGGGGCTGTGACGCACGACGGCGGCTCCCCCGCCTCCGGGGGCGGGGCCGCCTCGGCGCTCCCGCCCGGCGACCCGCGCGGCTTCGCGCCCCGGGAGGCCGCGGAGCACGTGCGCGGCGCGCAGACGACGCTCTTCGACGGCACGGTGATCGTGGACCACCGGTTCACCGTCCCCGTCGACCACGCCGACACCCTCGAGCAGGCGCGGGCGAAGGACGCGTCCGCCACGGGGCTCGGGCCCGGGGGCGCGGGCACGCTCCGCGTGGTCGCGCACGAGGTGCGCGGACCGGCGGCAGGGTCGGCGGACCTGCCCTGGCTCCTGTACCTGCAGGGCGGTCCGGGCAGCGGCGCCGCCCGGCCCGCACGCCTGGGCGGCTGGCTCAAGGAGGCCGCGGGGCGGTTCCGGGTGCTCCTGCTGGACCAGCGCGGGACGGGGGCCGCCACCCCGGCCACCGTCGCTTCCCTCGCGGGGATGTCCCCCGAGGCCCAGGCCGCGTACCTGGGGCACCTGCGGGCGCCCTCCATCGTCGCGGACGCCGAGATGGTCCGCCTCGCCCTCGGCGCGAACCCGTGGGCCACGCTCGGCCAGAGCTTCGGGGGCTTCTGCACGCTGAGCTACCTCTCCTGGTTCCCCGAGGGCCTCGCGCGCTGCCACGTCACGGGCGGCCTCGCCCCGCTCACGGGGCACGCGGACCGCGTGTACCGGGCCACCTACGCGCGCATGCGGGAGCGGAACCGCGAGTTCTTCGACCGCCACCCGCACGCGTGGGTGGCCTGGGAGCGCGTCGTCGCCCATCTTCGGGCCCGCGAGGCGGCCGGCACGCCCGAGCGCCTGCCGGACGGCACCGCGCTCACGGTGGCCCGCGCCCAGATGCTCGGCATGCTGCTGGGCGGCAACACCCGCGTCGACTCCCTGCTCTACGTGCTGACCGAAGCGTTCGACGAGGGTGCTCGCCAGGCGCGGCTGAGCGAGGGCTTCCGGGCCGCCGTCGCCGCCCAGGCCGACCGCGCCCAGACGCCGCTGTACACGCTGCTCCACGAGGCGATCTACGCCCAGCCGGGCGCCGCGCCGACGGACTGGTCGGCCGCGCGCGTCCTCCAGGAGCACCCGGACTTCGACCCGGGCGCGTGCGGCGGGGACGCCGCCCCGGAGGGCACCCCCCTGCTCACGGGCGAGCACGTGTTCGCGTGGCAGCTCGAGGCCGGGGCGCCCCTGCACCCGCTGGCCGAGGCCGCGCAGCTCATTGCCGCCCGCGAGGACTGGGGCGCGCTCTACGACCTCGGCGCGCTCGCGGCCAACCGCGTGCCCGTGGCCGCGGCCGTCTACACGCACGACGTCTACGTGGACCGCGACCTCTCCCTCGAGACGGCCGCACGGGTGCGCGGGCTGCGCGTGTGGGAGACCGACGCATTCCACCACGACGGGCTCGCCGACGACGGCGCGGCCGTCCTCGCCCGTCTCCTGGAGATGACGGAGGCCCCCGGTCCGATCGGGTGATCGGGGCGGGGGCCTGCCCGTGCGGCGACGCCGCGTGCCTCAGACGCGGGGTCCGGCCTGGCGGACGATCGCCTCGGACACGCCGCGCGGATCCGCCGAGTCCGGGTCGGAGAGGCGCGTCTCGTGCGCCGTGCGGATGATCTGGGAGTAGCGGTCCTTGTGGTCCAGGAGCTTGTCCCGCCACTTCTGGTCGACCTGCTCGGCCTTGGCCGTCCAGGTGTCCATCCTCTCGGCGGCCGCGCGGCGCTCCTCGAGGGGCGCCTGCGGGTCGAGCTGGGTGAAGCGGTGGGAGAACTTCTCCGCGTTCTGCAGCGTCCGCAGGGCCTGGCCCTTGGGCGAGGCCAGGGAGACCAGCACGGTCAGCACCAGGATGCCGACGACGACGATCAGCGAGAGCACCGTGGGGATCTCCACGACCGACACGTTCTGGCCGTCGTTGATGAACGAGAGGTTGTTCTCGTGCAGCGCGTGGAGGATCAGCTTCACGCCGATGAAGGCGAGGATCGCGGACAGGCCGTACGAGAGGTACACGAGGCGGTCCAGGAGGCCGTCGATGAGGAAGTACAGCTGGCGCAGGCCCATGAGGGAGAACGCGGTGGCCGTGAAGACGATGTACGCCTCCTGGGTCACGCCGAAGATGGCGGGGATGGAGTCGAAGGCGAAGAGGATGTCCGTCGCGCCGATGGCCACCATGACCAGCAGCATCGGCGTCATGACCTTCTTGCCGTTCTCCACCGTGAACAGCCGGTCGCCGTCGAACGAGTCCGAGGCGGGGAGGAAGCGCTTGGCCAGGCGGACCATCACGTTGTCCGCCTCGTCCTCGGCGGAGTCGCCCGCGAGCTCCCCCTTGAGCTGGTTGCCGGCCACGATCAGGAGCACGATGCCGAAGAGGTAGAACACGTCGGACCACACCGAGATCACGGCCGCGCCCAGCAGGATGAAGACCGTGCGGGAGATGAGCGCGAAGGTGATGCCGAACAGCAGCACCTTCTGCTGGTAGTCGCGCGGGACCCGGAACGAGGCCATGATGACCAGGAACACGAAGAGGTTGTCGACGCTGAGCGCCTTCTCCAGGATGTAGCCGGTGTAGTACTCCACCGCGTGCTGGGCGTCCCCGAACGCGAAGAAGACGAGGCCGAAGAGCAGGGCGATGCCGATGTAGACGCCGGACCAGACCGCGGCCTCGCGGATGGTGGGCGTGTGCGCCTTGCGCACGTGGGCGAAGTAGTCGAAGGCGAGGAGGCCCACGATCAGTGCGATCGTCAGCCCCCAGGTCAGACCGGTGATCTCCATGGGAGCACCTTTCGTGAGGGGGTCTCGATGAGTGCTCGCAAGTCTCTCCGCCTCGCCTCCGGTTCCTCCCGGCGCCCAGGCCGCTGTGCCCGGCGGGCCGCATCGGGATTCTCGACCGATCGGCGCGCGTACTGACGTTCACAGCGTTGTGGATACTCCCCCACGACGGGCCCACTCTACCGGAGGGCGCGCCCGCCCGCTCAACGGCCGTCCGACTCCGCCCGCTCCGCGATGTCCTGCATGCGGTGCGCGCCGTGGAAGACCGGCTCCGCCCCGTCCTCGGGCGCCTTGCCCCACAGCAGGGAGGCGAGGGTGGCGACCACGAGGGTGCCCAGGATGACGGCCAGCGAGACGAACGTGGAGATCTCCGGCACCCAGGTGACGGGCTGGCCGCCGTTGAGGAAGGGCAGCTCGTTCTCGTGCAGGGCGTGGAGGATGAGCTTCACGCCGATGAAGGCGAGGATGAACGCGAGTCCGTGCTTGAGGAACACCAGGCGGTCCATGAGCCCGCCGAGCAGGAAGTAGAGCTGGCGCAGGCCCATGAGGGCGAAGATGTTGGCCGTCAGCACGATGAACCAGTTCTGGGTGAGGCCGAAGATCGCCGGGATCGAGTCCACCGCGAACATGACGTCCGTCAGGCCGATGGTGATGAACACGACCACCATGGGGGTGAACATGCGCTTGCCGTCCACGGTGGTGCGCAGCCTGTTCCCGTCGTAGTCCGGGGCCACGTTGAGCCGGCGCGTGAGCCGGGCGACGATCCCGGGCTCGGACTCCTCGCCGTCGTCGTCGTCGTTGAGCTGGTGCCATGCGGTCCAGAGCAGGAAGGCTCCGAAGATGTAGAACACCCACGTGAGGTGCTCGATGGCCACCGCGCCGATCGCGATGAAGACGGCCCGCGCGATGAGGGCGATGATGATGCCCACCATCAGGACCTCCTGCTGGTACCGGCGCGGCACCTGGAACTTGGCCATGATGATGAGGAAGACGAACAGGTTGTCCACGCTCAGGCTGTACTCGGTGACCCAGCCGGCAAGGAACTCCGTGCCGTGCTGGGCGTCGCCCAGGACGAAGAGCAGGCCCGCGAAGACGAGGGCGAGCGTCACGTAGAAGCCGATCCACAGGCCCGCCTCCTTCATGGAGGGCTCATGGGGCCGCCGCGCGACGTAGAGCAGGTCCAGCAGCAGGATGAGGCCGAGCACCACGAGGGTGCCGACCTCGAAGGCGGGGCTGAGAACGTCCATGGACGGGGGTCCTTTCGTCGGCGGGGCGGCCGTCAGTCTAGACCCGCGCCGCCCCCTCCACGGCGTCGGTGATGAACATGTGCCCCGGCGCATGCGTGATGGCCCACGGCGGCCGGGAGACCTCGAGCGCCCGCTGCGGGGTGACGCCGCACGGCCAGAAGACGGGGACGTCGCCCGGCTCGAGGTCCGTGGCCTCGCCGTAGTCCGGCGCGGCGAGGTCGGCGACGCCGAGGCGGGAGGGGTCGCCGACGTGCACGGGGGCGCCGTGGGCGAACGGCACGGCGGCGCTGACGGTGACGGCCGTCGCCACGAGCTCGGGCGGCACGGGACGCATCGAGACCACGAGCTCGCCGCGCATCCGCCCCGCGGGGCGCAGCGGACGGTCCGTGCGGTACATCGCCACGTTGCGCCCCTGGTCCAGGTTGCGCACGGGCACCCCGGCCCGCTGCAGCGCGGCCTCGAAGCCGAAGCTGCAGCCGATGAGGAAGGCGACGGCGTCCTCGCCCCAGTGGTCGGTCGCGTCCGAGACCTCCTCGACCAGCTCGCCGCCGCGCCACACGCGGTAGAGCGGCAGGTCGGTGCGCAGGTCCGCGCCGGGTGCCCACGACGTCGTCGGCTCTCCCGGCTCGGTGACATCCAGCAGGGGCATGGGGCCGGGGTTGCGCTGGGCGAACAGCAGCATGTCGAAGGCCCAGTCCCGCGGCAGGACCACGAGATTGGCCTGCGTGCGGCCCGGGGCCAGGCCCGACGTCGGGCGGACGAGGCCGGAACGGAAGTCGGCGCGGGCCAGGGCAGCCGGGGAGTCGGCGTCGTGGTGGTGGTGGGTCATGGGGGCGGGCCTCCGGTGCGTTCGCGTGAAACTGCTTATATGGGGGGACTATCAGTGTTCGTGTGACACGGCGTCGTCGCTGTCTCACCCTCCCGCAGGGAAGGGCGGAGAGCCGAGGGAGAGCCACACGAGCAGACCGCCGACGGCGGCGAGCCCCCAGCTGGCCAGTGAGCCCACCAGGAACTCCTCGGCGCGCGAGCCGTCCCCCCGATCGGCCGAGATCTCCGGGAAGCGCACGATGCCCTTGGCCGCCATGAGCGCGGCGATGACCTGCCACGCGTGGGCGAGGCCGAGGAGCACCATGAGCACCCGCTCCATGGGGCCGATGTAGCGGCCCCCGCGCAGGGGCGGCTCCGCCTCGGCGGCCGGGGCGGCGTCCGACTCCCCGGTGCGGCGCCCGGCGAGCTGCAGCACGGCGCGCGTGATGCGATTGGACGTCTCGGCGAGGGCGACGGCCACCGCCACCATCGTCAGCCCCGCCGGTGCGAAGCGGTGCTCCGGTGCGCCGAGACCCAGCTCGAGGACGCCGACCAGCCCGAGGGCGGCCACCACGCCCAGCAGGACGCGGGGCCGTTCCGCTCCCGTGGCGCCCCACGCCAGGAGGGCTCCGCAGGCCACGAGGACCGCGCCCGCCACCGAGGTCCACGGCGGGCCGACGACGGCCAGCGCGGCCGCGCCCAGCAGCACGCCGACGACCGCGGCGCCCAGGGCGGTCCGCCCCGCCCGACCCGGGGACCACGCCGCCGGCGCGAGCGAACGCGCGAGGTCGTACAGGCCGACGGCGAGCAGGGCGAGCGCGGTCATCGGCCCTCCCCCGCGGCGGCATGCAGGGCGTCCAGCTCGAGGATCCGTCCCACGCCGGAGCGGGCGACGGCCTGGGAGACCGCCGACTGGGTGATGCGCTCTTGCCGTGCGGCCTCGGTCTGCGTGGACCCGGCGAGCAGGGCCGCCGCCAGGCGGCGCTCCCGGGCCCGGAGCCGCCCGACGAGGTGGTCCCTCAGGAGAAGCTGGCCGTCCACGGCGAGGGAGAGCTCCGGGTCCGGGCCGACGAACGCCGTGGCCGCGCCGGGGGCCCGGCCGTCCGCGGTCTCGAGGGCCGCGCGGGCGCGGTGCCATGCGGTGCCGTCCAGGATCGGGCCGCCCTCCCCCGCGTCCCCGCCGACCTCGTGATGGTCCCCCTCGCCAAGGCCGAACCGCAGCGCGAGCCCGGGCGGCAGCGCCAGGCCGACCCGCAGGACGGCGCGCGCGGCCGTGCTCCAGTGGGTGTGGAGCGACTGGAACTCGTCCCCCACCGTGGCCCAGCCCGGCAGGAGCGGGGGCACCTGGCGCTCGGCCGCGGCGAAGGCGTGGAGGATCGCGGCCTGGGCGGCCGCCCGGTCCGCGAGGGTGCGGGATCCGACGATGTCCGCGATCACGGCGACGCCCCGGGTGGGTCGGGGCTCGCGCGCTGGGGTGTCCGTCCGGCGACGTGGCATGGCCCTGATGTTACATCACTGCTGATAATCAGCGAATATCAGCACTCCTGACACGGGACGGTCCGGGCAATGCCCCCCGCCGCGCGGCAGCGGCCACGACGAGGGCCAGCATCGCGGACAGCACCGCCAGGCCGCCGTAGCCGGCCACGCCCAGCACGACGCCGGCCAGCCCGGCGCCCGCGGCTCCGGCCAGTCCCATGCCGGCGTCGGTGACGCCCTGCACCAGCACGCGGTCCGTCCCCGTGACCAGTTCCGACACCCGGGCCGAACCGGCCACGGTGGCCGCCGACCAGCCGAGGCCCAACAGGATCAGGCCCACGGTGACCACGGGCACCGAGGCCCGACCCGCCCCCGCGAGGAGGCACGCGGCCGCCAGCGTCCCCAGCCCGACCGCGGTGAGACGCACGCGTCCCCACCGGTCCGCCAGGTGGCCCATCACCGGGGAGAGCGCGTACATGCCCGCGATGTGCAGGGAGATGACGAGCCCGATCACCACGAAGGTGTCCGGAGCGGTGTCCAGGTGCGCGGCATGGTCGTGCGCGGCGTGCGCCGCACCGGAGGCCGCGTCCTGGGCCGCCGCGTCCTGGGCCAGGCGGGCCAGGTGCACGGGCGTCATGGACATGACGGCCACCATCACCGCGTGCGCGGTCACCACGGCCGTCACGGCGAGCGCGACCGCCCGCTCCCGGCGCAGGACGGCGAGACCGTCCGCGAGCCGGGGGCGGGGGGCGGGGGGTCCGCCCCCGAGGCGCAGGGCCGTGGTGAGGGGGTCGGGGCGGAGGCCGACCTGGAGGACGGCGACGGCGAGCAGCATGCCCGCCAGGGACAGCAGGAACGGGCCGGAGGTGTCCGGCAGCCCCAGCGGTCGCGCCAGGGCGGCACCGGGGCCGATGAGGTTGGGGCCGGCGACGGCGCCGAGGGTGATGGACCAGACGACGAGGCCCAGGTCGCGGGCGCGGGTGGCGTCGTCGGCGAGGTCCGTGGCGGCGAAGCGGGCCTGGAGGTTGCCGGCGGCGCCGAGGCCCACGAGGAGCGCGGCGGCGAGGAGCAGCGGGTAGCTGCCGAGCACGGGGGCGAGGACCATGCCGACGGTGCCGAGGGCGGCGAGACCGTAGGCGGCGGTGAGGGCCGTGCGCCGGCCGTGGGCGAGGGCCAGGCGGGCCAGGGGCAGCGCGCTCAGCGCCCCGGCGAGGGACATGGCCATGGTGGTGGTCCCGCCCCAGCCGGCGTGGCCGCTGAGCTCGACGGCCATGACCGAGCCGACCGCGAGCGCGGAGCCGTTGCCGAGGCCGGAGAAGACCTGGCTGGCGGCGAGGGTGCGGACGGTGCGGCGTCGGGCGGCGCGCCGGGGGGTGGTGTCGAGGAGCCCGGCGGGGGTCACTGTTCGCGCTCCATCTGGCGCAGCTCCTTCTTCAGCTCCGCGACCTCGTCGCGCAGGCGCGCCGCGAGCTCGAACTGCAGCTCGGTGGCGGCCTGGTGCATCTGGGCGGACATCTGTTCGATGAGGTCCTGGAGGTCCTTGGCGGGGATGGACCCGGCTCCGACGGCGGGCGCGTCGCCGTCGGAGCCCGTGCCCGCCCGCTCCGCGCCCTCGCGGACGGAGGAGAGCCCGCGGTGGCCCATGCCGTAGTCGAAGCCGGACTTCACGCCCCCCATGCCCTTGAGGAAATCGGCGGTGTCCGCGTCCTCGCGGGCCAGCTGGTCGGTGATGTCCGCGATCCTCTTGCGCAGCGGCTGCGGGTCGATCCCGTGCTCCTCGTTGTACGCCACCTGCACGGCGCGCCGGCGGTCGGTCTCCTCGATGGCCTGCCGCATGGAGTCCGTGACGCGGTCGGCGTACATGTGCACCTCGCCGGAGACGTTGCGGGCCGCGCGGCCGATGGTCTGGATGAGCGAGGTGGAGGAGCGCAGGAAGCCCTCCTTGTCCGCGTCCAGGATGGCCACGAGCGAGACCTCGGGCAGGTCCAGGCCCTCGCGCAGCAGGTTGATGCCCACGAGGACGTCGAACACGCCCTGGCGCAGCTCGCGCAGCAGCTCCACGCGGCGCAGGGTGTCCACGTCCGAGTGGAGGTACTCGACCTTCACACCCGCCTCGAGCAGGTAGTCGGTGAGGTCCTCGGCCATGCGCTTGGTCAGCGTGGTCACGAGGACGCGCTCGTCCTTCTCGACGCGGACGCGGATCTGCTCGAGCAGGTCGTCGATCTGGCCCTGCGTCGGCTTGACCACGATCTTCGGGTCCACGAGCCCGGTGGGGCGGATGATCTGCTCCACGCAGCCGTCCGCCTGGGAGAGCTCGTAGGTGCCGGGCGTGGCGGACATGTAGACGGTCTGCCCGATCCGCTCGAGGAACTCGTCCCACTTCAGCGGCCGGTTGTCCATGGCCGAGGGCAGGCGGAAGCCGTGCTCCACGAGCGTGCGCTTGCGGGACATGTCCCCCTCGTACATCGCGCCGATCTGCGGGATGGTCACGTGGGACTCGTCCACCACGAGCAGGAAGTCGTCCGGGAAGTAGTCCAGCAGGCAGTGGGGGGCCGAGCCGGCGGGCCGCCCGTCGATGTGCCGGGAGTAGTTCTCGATCCCGTTGCAGTAGCCCATCTGCTGCATCATCTCGAGGTCGTACGTGGTGCGCATCCGCAGGCGCTGGGCCTCGAGCAGCTTGTCCTGGGACTCCAGCTCCTGGAGACGCTCGCGCAGCTCGTCCTCGATCGACGTGATCGCCTTGCCCATGCGCGTGTCCCCGGCCACGTAGTGGGAGGCCGGGAAGATGTACATCTCCGTCTCCTCCCGCACGACCTGGCCGGTGAGGGGGTGGAGGGTCTGGATGGACTCGATCTCGTCCCCGAAGAACTCGATGCGCACCGCGAGCTCCTCGTACATGGGGATGATCTCCACCGTGTCCCCGCGCACCCGGAACGTGCCGCGGTGGAAGTCCATGTCGTTGCGCACGTACTGCATCTGCACGAACTGGCGCAGCAGGGCGTCCCGGTCCATCTCCCCGCCGCGGCGCAGGGTGACCATCTGCTCGATGTACTCCTCGGGCGTGCCGAGGCCGTAGATGCAGGAGACGGTGGCCACCACCACCACGTCCCGGCGTGTGAGGAGGGCGTTGGTGGCGGAGTGGCGCAGCCGCTCCACCTCCTCGTTGACGGAGGAGTCCTTCTCGATGAACGTGTCCGACTGCGGGACGTAGGCCTCGGGCTGGTAGTAGTCGTAGTAGGAGACGAAGTACTCGACCGCGTTGTTCGGCAGCAGCTCACGGAACTCGTTGGCCAGCTGTGCCGCGAGCGTCTTGTTCTGCACCATCACGAGGGTGGGCCGCTGCAGCCTCTCGATCAGCCACGCGGACGTGGCCGACTTGCCGGTGCCGGTGGCGCCCAGGAGGACGACGTCCTTCTCCCCCGCCTGGACACGCTCGGCGAGCTCCGCGATGGCGGCGGGCTGGTCGCCTGAGGGCTCGAACGGGGAGACGACCTCGAACGGCGCGACGACGCGGTTGATCTGCTTGGCCAGGCTCATGGGCAGAACCCTACGCGCGCCGCCGACGCGTCAGCGCGTCACGGCGCAGCGGGCGGAGCGAGGAACCGGTCCCACACCTGGTTCGCGGCGGAGGCCAGGCGCGTGAGGTCGGCGTCGTTGACGATCACGACGTCGGCGGCCGCGCGGCGCTGCGCGTCGCTCGCCTGCGCGGCGATGCGCGCCTCGGCGTCCTCCCGGCTCATCCCCCGGTCCTGCGTCATGCGCCGGATCCGCTCCTCGAGCGGGGCCTCCACGACGACGACGAGGTCGAAGGCGTCCGCCTGGCCGGTCTCCACGAGCAGCGGCACGTCCTGGACCACGACGGCGTCCGGGCCCGCCTCGGCCACGATCCCGCGGGCCATCTCCCGCACCCGGGGGTGCACGATCCGGTTGAGCCGCTCCCGCTCGCCCGCGTCGCCGAACACGATGCGGGCCAGCGCGACCCGGTCGAGCTCCCCGTCGGCGGTGATCACCCGGTCCCCGAACGCGTCCTGGACGGCGGCGAGGCCCTCCGTCCCCTTCTCGAGGACGGCGCGGGCCAGTGCGTCCGAGTCCACCAGCAGGGCGCCGCGCTCCTCGAGCACCCGGGCCACGGCCGACTTGCCGGCCGCGATGCCCCCGGTGAGCCCCACGTGGACGCGGGGACGGTGGGCGACGGGGGCGGGGGGCTCGGACATCGACTCTCCTGGAGGACTCAGCGGGCAGGGTGGGAGGCACCGGCGGCGTCGACGACGGGCTGGATCCTCGCGTCCCAGTATGCCCGGACCTCGTCGCGGAGCTCCTCGAGGGTGCCGGCGTTCTCGAGCACCGTGTCCGCGACCTCGGCGCGCTCCTCGTCCGCCGCCTCCTCGTCGATGAACGCCCAGGCCCGCTCGCGGCTCATCGCGTGGGAGTCCATGAGGCGGGCGACGCGCAGCTCGGCCGGGGCGGAGACCGCGAGCACCTGGTCGAACTCGCGGGCGGAGCCGGTCTCGGTCAGGAGCGCGAGGTCCATCACCAGCACGGCGTCCTCCCCGACGGCCCTGGCCCGGGCGTCGGCCTCGGTGCGCACCGCCGGCGCGACGATCTCGTACATGCGGCGGCGCGCCGTCGTGCTCTCCGTGGTCAGGCGGTTGAGGGCGCGCACGTCGAGGGAGCCGTCCGCGTGCACGATCTCCTCGCCGAACACCCCGCGCAGCTCGTCGAGCACGGCACTGCCGGGCACGAGGACCTCGCCCATGAGGTCGTCGAACTCGACGACGACGGCACCGAGCCGCTCGAGCTCCTCCCCCACCGCGGTCCGGCCGGCCGCGACGCCGCCGGTCAGGCCGACCGTCAGGAGGGCGTGTTCGGCGGCCGCACGCTGCTGGTGCCACGTCTTCGGCGTGTGGGTGTCGTACTCCGGCTCCGTGCCCACCTCGAACTCGGGGCGCACGACGTAGTCGGACACGTCGGCGCCGTCCTCCGCGGCGCGGCGGCGGTACTCCTCGGCGGGGAGCACCTTCTTCCACTGGCGGGTGCGCATCGGACGGACGGCGCCGGCGTCCTCACGGAGCGCCTGAACGAGGAGCACCACCTGGACGACGGTGATCATGAGGATCGGCAGGCCGATGACGATGATGACCTCCTGGAGGGCGGCCAGGCCGTCCTCCCCCGCCGTGAGGATGATCGCGGCGCACACGGCGCCGATCGACACGGCCCAGACGACGCCCTGGATGCGCGGGGCAGGGTCCTCGTGGCCGTTGACCATGGCATCCATGACCAGGGCGCCGGAGTCGATCGAGGTGATGAAGAACAGCGAGATGACCACGAGCGCGACGACGGCGGCGCCGAGGGAGAGGGGGGTGCCCTGCAGGTGCTGGAACAGCGCGGCCTGCACGTTGCCCTCCTCCACGATGGTCCGGGTCAGGTCTCCGCCCGTCCCCGGAGACGGGGCCGTGGCCCGGTCCGACTGGAACGCCGAATGGCCGTAGACACCCATCCAGATGATCACGAACGCCGTCGGCAGGCCGAGTCCGGCGGCGACGAACTGGCGGATGGTGCGGCCGCGGGAGATGCGCGCGAAGAACATGCCGACGAACGGGGCCCACGTCACGGTCCAGGCCCAGTAGAAGACCGTCCAGTCGCCGGACCAGGCGCCCGAGTTGTAGGTGTCGTTGTAGGTGGAGAGCAGGGGCAGTGCGGTGACGTACTCGCCGACGGCCTGCACCGTCCCGCGGATGACGTCCATGCTCGAGCCCGCCCACATGAGGACGTACACCAGGAGGGCGATCGCGAGGATGATGTTGGCGTAGGAGAGGCGCTTGACGCCCTTGTCCATGCCCGCGAGGACGGAGGCGACGCCCACCGCGGTGATCACGGCGAGGATCAGGGCCTGGACCCAGGGGGCGACGGGCGTGCCCAGCACCTCGTTCATGCCGGAGTTCAGCTGCAGGGCACCCAGGCCCACGGACACGCCGAGGCCGAAGACCGTGGAGACCACCGCGATGATGTCGATGGCCTTGCCGACGGGGCCGTGGATGCCGTCGCCCAGCAGCGGCTGGAACGCCGACGACACGCGCGGGGGCAGCTTGCGCTTGTACGTGAAGTAGCCGAAGCACAGCCCCGGCACCAGCAGGATCGCCCACATGTGGATGCCGAAGTGGAAGTTGGCGATGCTCATCGCCTCCGACGCCGCCTGGTCGGAGAAGGGCTCGGTGCCGGCCAGCGGCGGGTTCGCGTAGTGGTTGATCGGCTCCGCGATCCCCCAGAACATGAGCACGGCGCCGACGCCGGCGGCGAACATCATGGCGAACCAGACGAGGCCGGAGTACTCGGGGACCGCGTCGTCGTCGCCGAGCTTGACCCGGCCATAGCGGCTGAAGGCCAGGCCGAGCATGAAGACGACGAGGACGGTGAGGCTCAGGGTGTAGATCCAGCCGGCGTCGTAGCGCAGCCACGTGGCGACGATGCCGAAGGTGCGCTGCACCGGGCCCGGAAAGAGCCCCATGGCCGCGGTGAAGAGGACGATGAGGCCGAGGGAGCCGAAGAAGATCGCCGGGCTGGTGCGGAGCCGGAGGGCGTCGTGCAGGCGCGTGAGCGGGGAGGTCATGGGTCTCGCAGACGGGGTCGGGTCCAGCCCGCGGCGGCGGTTCGTGCGCTCACCGGTGGGCCGGTGCCGGGTGGCACGGGTCACCAGGCTAGCGTGCGCCCGCGGTCAGCGCGTGCCGAGCGCCTACGCTGGTGCCCATGTCTGTCGACCCCGCCCCGGGCCTGCCCGGGCCCGCCGACGCCGCGCGGTGCACCGTGCTCCCCGCCGGCGCACGGCGCCCCGAGGGCTGGGTCCGCCTCGAGCAGGAGGTGCGGCGCAGCCGCTTCCGCGCCTACCTGGGACGCGTCGCCGACGAGGACGAGGCCCGCGAGATGGTCGCCGAGCTGCGGCGCCGCCACCACGACGCGCGGCACGTGTGCAGCGCCTTCGTCCTGGGCCCGCGCCGGGAGCGCATGCGCTCCTCCGACGACGGCGAGCCGGCCGGCACCGCGGGCACCCCCATGCTGGAGGCCCTCGTGCAGCGGGAGACCCGCCCCGGCCACGCCGACCTCACGGACGTCTGCGCCGTCGTCGTGCGCTGGTTCGGGGGCGTGAAGCTCGGGGCGGGCGGCCTGGTGCGCGCATACTCGGGCGCCGTCTCCGCCGCCCTGGCCACGGCGCCGCTGCTCTCCCGGGAGCGCATGGCGCTCGGAACGATCGCCGCGCCCCATGCCGACGCGGGGCGCTGGGAGAACGACCTGCGTGCCGCCGGGGTGCACGTCACGGCGACCGACTACGCCGCCGACGCCGCGTGGCTGCACGTCGCGGTGGCGGACTCCCCCGCCGCGTGGGCGGATCTCGAGCAGAGCCTCGCGGGGATCACCGCGGGCAGCGGACGCGTGGAGCGCGTCGGAGAGGACTGGGTGGACCATGACGACGACCTCGCACGATGACCGCGACCGCGTCCCGGCGGGGGTGACCCCCGACGTGGTGCTGGGCGGGCTCCCGGACGACCTGACCCGCGGCGTGCCGTGGGAGTCCCTCACGCGCTGGCCCCTGCCCGCCGAGGCGGGGCGCGCCGCCCACGACGCCGCGGACGTGCTGCTCCTCGACACCCTCGCCGGATGGCTGGCGTGCGGTCACGCGGCCGGCCCCGTGGTGGTTCTCGAGGACCGGCACGGCGCCCTCACCCTCCCCCTGCTCGCGGCCGGGCACGACGTCCGCCTGGCCCAGGACGACGCGTCCGCCGAGCGCTCGGTGCGGGCGAACCTGGAGCGCTGGCGCGCGGAGGGCCTGCTGCGGGGCTCCGCCGGGTCCCTGACGCACGCGGAGCTCGACGATCGGCTCGTCCGCGGCGCCCGGACCGTGCTGCTCCCCCTGCCCCGCTCCCTCGACGAGCTGGACCGGATCGCCCGGATCCTGGCGCGCGGCGCGGACCCCTCCGTCGTCGTGCTGGCCGGGGGCCGGGACAAGCACATGAGCCCGCGGATGAACGCGGTGCTGGCGGCGTCCTTCCAGGACGTCGTCGCGAACCGGGGCCGCCGCAAGGCGCGCGTGCTCACGGCCCGCGCGCCCCGCGCGGGCGTGGCGCCCCGGCCCCATGACGAGACCACGGCGGCCCTGCCGGGGATCGGCCCCGTGCGCCTCGTGGCCGAGGCCGGCACGTTCGGCGGGGCGCACGCCGACCCCGGCTCCCGCCTGCTCCTCGAGGCGCTGGCGGAGGACCCGCGCCCCCCGGCCCGCGCCGTGGACCTGGGCTGCGGCAACGGCCTGATCGCGGTCGGCGCGGCCCGCCTGTGGCCCCACGCCCGGATCACCGCGACGGACCAGTCCGCCGTCGCGGTCGCCTCGACGCGGGCGACGGCCGAGGCCAACGGCCTGGCCGAGCGGGTCGAGGCCGTCCGGGACGACGCGCTCGCCTCGTGGGCGGACGCCTCCGAGGAGCGGATCCTGCTGAACCCCCCGTTCCACGACGGCAACGCGGTGGACCCCACGGTCGCACACCGCCTCTTCGGGGCCGCCGCGCGCGTCCTGGCTCCGGAGGGGGAGCTGTGGTGTGTGTGGAACTCGCACCTGCACCACCGCGGGATCCTGCAGTCCGTCGTCGGGCCCACCCGGCAGGTCGCGCGGAACCGCACGTTCACGGTGACGGTCTCCACGCGGCGCGGCTGACCCCGGACACGACGAAGCGCCCCGCCCCTCCTTGATGGAGGGACGGGGCGCTCGTCCGTGGTGGGCGTCCGCCCGGGCGGCGGCCGTCACCGGCTCACCGCACCGGATCAGTTGCCGGTCAGCTTCTCGCGCAGGGCGGCGAGGGCCTCGTCGGAGGCGAGGGTGCCGCCGTCGGAGGCCGGGGCCTCGGAGGAGTACGTGGAGGCGCCGGCGCCGGCCGAGGAGGACTCGGTGCCCGCCTGGGCCTCCTCCTCGACGGAGCGACGCACCTGCTCCTTGTGGGCCTCCCAGCGGGTCTGGGCGTCGGCGTACTGCTGCTCCCACGCCGCGCGCTCGGACTCGAAGCCCTCCATCCACTCGTTGGTCTCGACGTCGAAGCCCTCGGGGTACTTGTAGTTCCCCTCCTCGTCGTACTCGGCGGCCATGCCGTAGAGCGCGGGGTCGAACTCGGTGCCGTCCGGGTCCACGCCCTCGTTGGCCTGCTTGAGGGAGAGGGAGATGCGGCGACGCTCGAGGTCGATGTCGATGACCTTGACGAACAGCTCGTCGTTGACCGACACGACCTGCTCGGCGGTGTCGATGTGGCGCGAGGCCAGCTCGGAGATGTGCACGAGGCCCTCGATGCCGTCCTCGACGCGCACGAACGCGCCGAAGGGGACGAGCTTGGTGACCTTGCCGGGCACGACCTGGCCCAGGGCGTGGGTCCGGGCGAAGAGCTGCCACGGATCCTCCTGGGTCGCCTTCAGCGACAGGGAGACACGCTCGCGGTCCATGTCGACCTCGAGGACCTCGACGGTGACCTCCTTGCCGACCTCGACGACCTCGGACGGGTGGTCGATGTGCTTCCAGGAGAGCTCGGAGACGTGCACGAGGCCGTCCACGCCGCCCAGGTCGACGAACGCGCCGAAGTTGACGATCGAGGACACGACGCCCTGACGGACCTGGCCCTTCTCCAGCTTGTGGAGGAAGTTGGAGCGGACCTCGGACTGGGTCTGCTCGAGCCAGGCACGGCGGGAGAGCACCACGTTGTTGCGGTTCTTGTCCAGCTCGATGATCTTCGCCTCGAGCTTCTGGCCGATGTAGGGGGCCAGGTCGCGCACGCGGCGCATCTCCACCAGCGAGGCGGGGAGGAAGCCGCGGAGGCCGATGTCGATGATGAGGCCGCCCTTGACGACCTCGATGACGGTGCCCTCGACGACGCCGTCCTCCTCCTTGATCTTCTCGATGTCGCCCCAGGCGCGCTCGTACTGCGCGCGCTTCTTGGAGAGGATCAGGCGGCCTTCCTTGTCCTCCTTGGTGAGGACGAGGGCCTCGACGGAGTCGCCCACGGCCACGACCTCATCCGGGTCCACGTCGTGCTTGATGGACAGCTCGCGGGAGGGGATGACGCCCTCGGTCTTGTACCCGATGTCGAGCAGGACCTCGTCGCGGTCCACCTTGACGACGGTGCCCTCGACGAGGTCGCCATCGTTGAAGTACTTGATGGTCGCGTCGATCGCGGCGAGCAGCTCCTCGGCGGTGCCGATGTCGTTGACGGCAACCTGGGGGGCGTTGGAAGTGGTGGTCATGTAGGAGGGACTCCGATGGGATTGGGGTTCATGCCGAGGCGGCCCGGGCACGCGCGTGTCCGTCACCCGGCATGGGTTGTGATGGTCAGATTCAAGAGCGCACGAAAGTGCCCTTCCAGGCTATCAGAAACCCACCAGGGACCGCACGGGCGCCGTGGGCCGCAGGATCGCGTCCAGGCGGTCCGCCGCGCCGGGCACCCGCTCCTCCACCAGGCCGCTCGCCACGCGGGCCGCGGCCCCGCCCGCCGCCCCGTGCCCGCCCAGCCACACCGCGGACAGGTCGGCCACGTCGAGCACGAGATCGGCCTCCGCCGGCTCGGCCGCGGCCACGCTCGCGGCGCCCTCCTGCACCGCGAGCCGCCACGTTCCGTCGGCGTGGCCGAGCGGGTCCGCCACCGTCAGGACGACCTCGCCCTCGCCCAGGTCGTCACGGGCGCCGAGGGCGGCGGGCACGTCGAGGATCCGCAGGTAGAGGTCGTCGCCGTCGCGCTGGGTGCGCATGCGGCGCTCGTCCTCGAGGAGGGCCTCGACCCATCCGGCCTCGGGGGCCCGCTCCCACTCGACCCGCTCGACGAGGTCGAGGCTCGTGAGGTGCGCGAGCAGGCCGCGGCGGGCCTCAGGGGTGAGGGCGATGAAGAGCTCCATCGTCACCGTGGGGGGCTCGACGTCCCAGCCCTTGAAACGGTACAGCGCGATCCCCTGCGCCCGCCCCGCCGCGTCCCGATGCACGGCGGCGTAGAGGCCGGTGCCCTTGCCGTCGTTCTTGAACCGGCTGCGGTCCTCCCAGCGGATCGCGGTCATGGCCGGTCGCTGAGTGGCGCCGGGGGTCGCGCGGCGGGCCCTCTGGTAGAGCTCGTCGGCGAGGGGGCCGATCTCGCGCGGCTCCTCCCGCGTGACCCGTCCCGCCGGCGCGTCGCCGCGCTGCCGCACCTCGCCGCGGACGTCGAGGTGCGTGCGGCGCCAGCGGGTCGCGGCGCCGAACCCGAAGCGTCCGTAGATCGCGGCCTCGGAGGCGGTGAGGGCCGCGACGGGCATCCCGGCCGCCGCCGCGTCCGCGAGGCTGCGGCCCATGAGCGCCCGGAGGATCCCCCGGCGGCGGAACCCCGGGTCCACGGTCACGGCGCTGATGAGCCAGGCGGGGACGGTGACGCCGGGCGAGACGGTCAGCTCGGACGGGAAGTCCTCGAACGTGGCGACGGGGCGGGACGCGGCCGGGTCGTCTCCGGCGGCGTACGCGTCGACCATGCGCCGGCCGTCCGCCTCCCCCGCCTCGAGCAGCTGCGCGAGCGACTCGCCCGCGGGCGGCTCCTCGTAGAACCCCCGCTCGACGGCCAGGGTGTGCCGCTCGAACGCCGGGTCGCCGGCGCGTCCCGGGGCCACCACCAGCTGCAGGCCGTGCGCGGCGAGGCTGTCGTCGTGGGCGTGGTGCGGGGGCATGGGTCCTCCTGGGTCGGGACGCGTCAGAAGCCGGTCAGGGCGAAGGGCAGGCGGGGCTGGCGCAGGAGCGTGTCCAGGTCCGTGGCCGCGCCGGGGCGGTGCTCGCGCAGGATGCCCGCCTCGCGCATGACCTCGGCCTGCACCCCGCCCAGGAGCACGGAGCCCAGCTCCGCCACGTCGAGGGTCAGCTCGGCCTGGTCCTCGTCCGCCGGGCGGACGCGCCCCCGGCCGTCCGCCGCCGAGATCTCCCACGTGCCGGCCGCGTGGCCGAGGTCGTCCTCGACCGTCACGGCCACGGCGCCGTCGTGGAGGTAGGGACGGGCCTCGAAGCACGCGGCGACGTCCAGGATCCGGTGCCACAGGTGGTGGTGGACGCCGCGGGTGTAGATCCGGGACTCGTCGCGCACGAGGAACTCGAGCATGCGGTCGTTGGGGACCGAGGGCAGGCGCAGCCGCACCACGAGGTCGAGGTTGCCGAGGAACTCCAGCAGGGCCCGGTAGGCCTCGGCGTCGGCGGCCCACAGGGCCACCACGGTGGCGGTCACGGGCTCGTCCGCCACGAGCTCGGAGGTCTCCCCCGTCACCCGGTAGACGGCCACGCCGCGGTCCGTGCCGTCGGGGCCGGAGAACACGACGCCGCGCAGCCCCTGCGGCCGGCCCTCGTCCACGCGCGGGTCCCGGTCCGTCTCCTTGGCCGCGTGGAAGCGGATGCGCTCGACCGAGCCGAGCTGTCCCTCGAAGGCCCGACGCCACAGGCCCTCGATCAGCTCGCCCGACGTGGTGGGCTCGATGAACCGGAAGTCGCCCTCGGGGCGGCCGCCGCGCAGCTGGATCCCCCGGGTGACGTCGAGCCACACGGAGCGGTAGTACGTGGAGACGCCGAAGCCGAAGCGGCGGTAGATGGTGGCCTCGGTGGCGGTGAGCGCGGCGATCGGCACGCCCGCCTCACGGGCGCGGCGCAGCGAGTCCGACATCATGGCGCGCAGGATCCCGCGGCGCCTGTGCGTGGGCGAGACGGTCACCTCGGAGATGCACCAGGCCGGCAGGAGGCGCCCGGCGCCCACATTCAGGTCCTTCGTGAAGTCCACGAGAGTGCCCACCGGGTCGACGGCGTCCGGGTCGGCGCCCACAGGGTAGACGCCCACCAGCCGGCGGCGGTCGCCCTGCTCGACGCCGATGAAGCGGTCGGCCAGGCGCAGCTCCGGGTCGCCGACCTCGTGGAAGGTGCGCTGCAGGACGGCCGTGTGCCGGCGGACGGCGGGGGCGTCGTCCCAGCGGCGCGCAAGGTCGAACGGCGCCTCGGGGTCCGCCAGCCCGGCCTCCCACGGGGAGGGCACCGGGCGCAGCTCGAGCCCGTTCTCGGCCAGCGCGCCGGCCGGATCGGGCGGCGCCGTGGGGCCGGAGGACTCTCGAGGGGCGGTGGTGTCAGTGGGCTGCGGCATGCCAGGTCCTTCCTTCGCCGACGTGGACGTCCAGCGGCACGGAGAGGTCCGCGGCCCGCCCCATGCGCTCCTTGAGCAGGGCCGTGGCGGCCGCGAGCTCGTCGCGCGGGACCTCGAGGATGAGCTCGTCGTGGACCTGGAGCAGGAGGCGGGAGCGCAGGCGCTGCTCCTCAAGGCCGGCCTGCACGTCCAGCATGGCCCGCTTGATGATGTCCGCCGCCGAGCCCTGGATCGGGGCGTTGAGGGCGGCGCGCTCGGCCATGTCCCGCAGCTGGCGGTTGTCCGAGTTCAGGTCCGGCAGGTAGCGGCGCCGCCCCTCGATGGTGGAGGTGAAGCCGTCCTGCCGGGCCTGGGCGACGACGTCGCGCAGGTAGTCCCGCACCCCGCCGAAGCGGTCGAAGTAGCCCTTCATCAGGCCGCGGGCCTCGTCCACCGAGATCTTCAGCTGCTTGGACAGGCCGAACGAGCTCAGTCCGTACGCGAGCCCGTAGCTCATCGCCTTGACCTTGGAGCGCTGCTCCGCGCTCACCTCGTGCGGGTCCACGCCGAACACCTGCGAGCCGACGAAGCTGTGCAGGTCCTCCCCCATGTTGAACGCCTCGATGAGGCCGGCGTCCTCGGAGAGGTGGGCCATGATGCGCATCTCGATCTGCGAGTAGTCCGCCGAGAGCAGCACGGCCTCCGTGCCGTCCACCTCGCCCGCCGTGAAGGCCTCGCGGATGCGTCGGCCGGCCTCGGTGCGCACAGGGATGTTCTGCAGGTTGGGGTGCAGGGAGGAGAGGCGGCCCGTGGCCGCGGCGGTCTGCGAGTAGGTGGTGTGGATGCGCCCGTCCGGCGCCACGGTCTCCAGCAGGCCCTCCACGGTCTGGCGGAGCTTCGTGACGTCGCGGTGCGCCATGAGGTTCTCCAGGAAGGGGTGCTGCGTCTGCTCGAGCAGGTCCTGCAGCGAGTCCACGTCCGTGGAGAAGCCGGTCTTCGTCTTGCGGGTGCGCGGCATGTTGAGGCGCTCGAAGAGGACCTCCTGCAGCTGCTTCGGGGAGCCGAGGTTGACCTCCATGCCCCCGGTCTCCTCCGCCACCGAGGCCCACGCGGACTCCTTCGCGGCGTCCGCGCGCTCGGCGAAGTCGGCGCGCAGCGCCTCGAGGTGGTCGCGGTCCACGGCGATCCCGGCCAGCTCCATGCGCGCGAGCAGGCGCGCGAGCGGGATCTCCATCTCCTGGAGCAGCCGCTGGGCGCCGCGTTCGAGCACCTGGGGGGTGAACTCGGCGGAGAGGCGGCGGACCACCCACGCGGCGCGGACGGCGTCTGTGGCCCGCTGCGCGCGCTCGGCCGCGGCGGCTCCGCCGTCGAGGTCGAGCTCGCCCTGGGCGGAGGCGGGTTGCCCCGTGGCCGGCGCGGCGAGCGGAGTGCGCAGGTGCGCCTCGGCGAGCGAGGCCAGGTCCACGTCCCGGCGGTCGGGCTGGATCAGGTAGGCCGAGAGGAGCACGTCGTCCTCGACCCCGCCGATCACGGCTCCCTCCCCCAGGCCGGCCGGCCGGGTCGGGGCGGCCAGCGCCTTCACGGTGCGCTTGAGGTCGTGCACGGCCTTGGCGGTGCCGGCGTCCTCGAGCGCGTCGCGCACGGCCGCCATGAGCTCCGCGTCCGGCCCCTCGGCGTCGAGGTCCACGTAGAGCGCGGCGTCGTCGGCGGCGAACGCCACCCCGACGGGGGTGCCGTGGGTGCCCGGCACGGGCACCTTGCGCTTCGGCAGCATGTCCGGGCCGTCCACGACGACGTGCACCCCGAGCAGCGCGCCGGCGTGGGCGGCGAGGAACCCGCCCAGGTCCGCGGCCGTCGTCGCGACCACGTGCTCGGGGGCCTCCTCGACCTCGGCGGCGGGGGCGTCCGCGCCGAGGCGCTCGGAGAACACCTCGAAGACGCGGTCGCGGATGCGGTTGAACTGGAGGGCGTCGAAGAGCTCGGACACGGTGTCGTGGTCCGGCATCGTCAGCGCCATGGCCTCGAGGTCGACGGGCAGGTCGAGGTCCCGCACGAGGGCGTTGAGCCGGCGGTTGCGCCGCACGTCCTCGAGGTGGGCGCGCAGGGCCTCGCCCTTCTTGCCGGTGATGCTGTCCGCGTTCTCCAGCACGCCCTCGAGCCCGCCGTAGGCGTTGATCCACTTGGCCGCGAAGCCGGGGCCGACGCCGGGCACGCCCGGCAGGTTGTCCGCGGACTCCCCCACGAGCGCGGCGAGGTCCGGGTACTGGGCGGGGCTCACGCCGTACTTGGCCATGACGGCGTCCGCGTCCATCGGCGGGATGTCAGAGACGCCCTTCTTCGGGTACAGGACCGTGGTGTGCTCGGAGATGAGCTGGAACGCGTCCCGGTCCCCGGACACGACGACGGCGTCCCACCCCGCGGCCTCGGCGCGGGCGGAGAGCGTGGCCACGATGTCGTCCGCCTCGTAGTCCTCCACCGTGAGGGTGGGGATGCCGAGGGCCTCCATGACCTTCACGGTCAGCTCGATCTGCCCCGCGAACTCGGCGGGGGTCTCCGAGCGGCCCGCCTTGTACTCCGCGTACTCGGCGGAGCGGAACGTGGGCCCGGAGAGGTCGAAGGCGACCGCCACGTGGGTGGGCGCCTGCTGGCGGATCATCGTCAGCAGCATCGCCGTGAAGCCGTAGACCGCGTTGGTGTGCTGACCGGTGTCGGTCGCGAAGTTCTCGGCCGGCAGCGCGTAGAAGGCGCGGAACGCCATCGAATGGCCGTCCAGCACCAGCAGGCGCGGCCGGGTCTCGGAGGTGCCGGTCTCGGCCGCGGCGGTCTCACCCATGGTCTCGTTGCTCCTCTCGTGGTCCAGGTGCCAGCCTAGTGCCCATGACCGACGCCCCCGCCTGCAGCCCCGACCTCCCGGCCGCCCTCGCCGACCTCACCTTCCGGGCGGGGGTGCGACCGCGGTTCACGCCCGAGCAGCTCGCGGAGCTCTCCGCCGCGGCGGGCCTGCCGCCCGAGCTGCAGGACGCCCTCGGCGGGGCCGGCGTCAGCCCGCTGGCCCTGAAGATGGGCATCGTGTTCACGGAGCTCACCGCCGAGCGCGCCGTCGCCACCATGCCGGTGGCCGGCAACGAGCAGCCCGTGGGCCTGCTGCACGGCGGCGCCCACCTCGTGCTGGCCGAGACGCTGGGCTCGGTGGCCGCCAAGGTCGCCGCCGGGCGGGACCACAACGTCGTGGGCATCGAGATCGGCGCCACGCACCACGCCGCGGCGCGCGCCGGAACCGTCACCGGCACGGCGACGGCGGTCCACGTGGGCCGCACGCTCATCACCCACGAGGTGGTCATGACGGGCGAGGACGGGCGCCGCCTCTCGACGGCCCGCATCACGAACCTCGTGCTCGCCCGCCAGGGCTGACGCACCACGCCACGGCCGCTCCGACCGCGCCGGAGCCCCTCAGTCCGCGTCGGCGGCCCGCGGCGCCGGCTCGCCGTGCTCGCGCCCCGGGGTGTCCGCTGCGAGCTCGTCGTAGTGGCCCGAGGCCATGGGCACGCCCGTGAGGTAGGCCGAGCGCCCGAGGGCCATGGTGGCCACCGCGGCGCTGCCGAGCTGGAGCACCACGATCAGCACCACCTTCACGAGGTTCGACACGCTCGGCATGTGCAGGAGGGCGCCGACCACGATCAGGATCATGCCCACGCCGCCGGCGGTGCCGGTGGCCGAGATGCGCATGTAGGGGTCGGGGAAGCGGATCAGCCCGACGGCGGCGCCGAGGAACACGAGGGCTCCCCCCACCACCATGATCGAGCCGAGAACCGTCAGGAAGGCGTCCATCGTCAGGACCTCCTCATCGCTTTCCGCGCGTGAGTGCGCGGGCCAGGGACATGCCGGACAGGAAGCCCACGATCGCCGCCACGAGGACCAGGTCGAACGTGAACGGATTCCCGGCGCGCACGCCGAACAGCACCACCATCCCGATCACGCTGAAGCTGAGCAGGTCGCCGGAGACGGCGCGGTCGGCATCGAGCGGCCCGCGCAGGATCCGGACCGCCGACACGACGGCGGAGACCAGCAGGAGGACCAGGGCGATGTCGATGCCGAGGTGGGACCACTCGTAGTCGAGCGCGCTCATGCGGTCACCCCCGTGCGGCGCATCGCATGCAGCATGCGCCGCTCCATGTCATGGATCTCCTCGCGGAGTGCGTCCGCGTCGTCCGCGTACAGGCCGTGGACGTAGAGCAGGCGCCGGCCGTCCGCCTCACGGCGGGTGCCCAGCGTGAGGGTGCCGGGGGTGAGGGTGATGAGCGTCGAGAGCAGGGTCAGCTCCGGGTCCGTGCGGCAGTTGGTGTGCACGCGGGCGATCCCGGAGCGGGCCTGGTCGCCGGGCGTGATCAGGTCGTGCAGCACGGCGCCGGACGACGTCACCAGCGCCCAGGCGTACCAGCACCAGAACACGAGCCAGCGCACCGGCCAGGAGAGCGCGCCCTTCGTGCCCGGGCGCAGGTCCACCGTCCCGTCCGTGGGGGTCATGCCGGGCCTCCCTGAGGTCTGCGGAGTGGGGGTCACAGGCCGAGCACCGCCTCGATGTAGGCGCTCGGGTCCACGAGGCCGGCGGCGGCCTGGTCCGTGAGGGTCCACAGGCCCTGGGCGCCGAGGCCGAGGGCCAGCGTCGTGGCGGCCATCAGGACGGCCGGGGCCGCCAGGCGCACCGGGATGCGCGATCGGTGGGCGTCCTCGTCCGGGGAGAGCACCACGGGCAGCACGCCCGTGGGCGCGTCGAGGGCCTCGGAGGACATCCAGGACTCGGTGCGCTCGGTGTCCGTGCTCGACCCGCGGCCCGTCGCGGCGGAGCCGGCCGGCTCCGGGAGGGCGCTCTGCCCCGCCCTCACGACGGGCATCGCCGACGTCGCGAGCCGCTCGCGGTGTCCGTGCGGGGCCCGGGGCTCGCCCCAGAACCACGCGTTCCACACGCGCAACAGCGCCCACAGGCTCACGAGCGAGGAGGCCAGCAGCAGGGTCACCATGACGGTCCGACCCGCCTCGACGCCGGCCACCGCGAGCATCAGCTTCCCCACGAAGCCGGAGAACGGGGGGATGCCGATGAGGGAGAGCATGCCGACGAAGAACGCCGTGGCGATCAGGGGCTCGCGCCGGGCGAGGCCCTGCAGGTCCGCGAGGCGGCCGGTCCCGTACCGCACCTCGATCGCACCGGTGGCCGTGAGCAGGCAGGCCATCACCACCATGTGGTGGATCAGGTAGAAGAGCCCGGCGGACAGTCCGGCCTGCGTGGAGAGGGCGACGCCCAGGAGGATGCCGCCGATGCCGCTGACCATCTGCCACGAGAGGACCGAGCGCGTGCCGTGCTCGCCCACGGAGGCGACGGCGCCGACCACGAGCGTGAGCAGGCTCAGGGTGAGCAGCAGCCAGAGGTGCCGCGGGTCGCCGTCGTACACCACGGAGTAGATCCGGTAGATCGCATACACCGCGACCTTGGTGTGCAGGCTCGCGAAGATCGCCGTGACGGCGGGCGATGTGGACGGGTAGGCGCGGGCCAGCCAGCCGTGGAGGGGGAGCACCGAGGCCTTGATGGAGAGCGCGAAGAGCACGAGCCCCGCGGCGAGGGCGACGCGCTCGTCCCGGGCGGCCGCCCCGGCGAGGGCCGCGAGGTTGACGGTGCCGGTGAGCGCGTACACGAAGCCCACGCCGGTCACGAGGATCGTGGAGGTGAGCAGGTTCAGCGTCACGTAGAGACGGGCGCCGTCCACGCGGCGCAGCGGCTCGCGGCGGTTGGCTGAGAGGACGAAGAGCCCGTACGAGGGCAGCAGCATGACCTCGATGAACACGAACAGGTTGAAGAGGTCCGCCGTGAGCAGCGCGCCGCTCACGCCGGCCACGAGGACGAGCATGAGCGGGGCGAAGTGGACCGAGTTGGCCACGCGGGAGCCGTAGGCGAAGGCCGCGCCCACAAGGGTGAGGGCGCTCGTGAGGGTCAGCATGAGGGCGGTGAGCGTGTCGGCGGCGAACGGGATCGCGACCCCGTCCGGCCAGCCGCCCACCCCGGCGGCCGCGACGGAGCCGTCGAGGGACCGCACGAGCAGGGCCGTGCCGGCCACGGCGGTGAGCGCGAGGAGCGCCGTGAGGGCCCCCCGATGCAGTCGGCGGTGCTCGCCGGCGATCACGAGCAGGCCCGCCGCGAGCAGGGGAAGGGCGACGAACAGGGGCAGCAGCAGCCCGACGGCGTGGTCGCTCATGCGCGTGCCCCCGGACCGTGCGGGGCGGACGGCTCGGCGGCCCGCGCGGACACGCGCGGGATGGCGCCGCTGCGCAGCTCCTCGGCGGCGGCCCTGCGCTCCGCCGCGGGGAAGCGGGCGTCGGAGGCCGCGGCCTCCAGCGCATCGGGTGTCTCGTGGGGGTCCGCCGTGGCGTCGTCGGTGCGGCCGGTGACGGCGAGCACGAGCAGCAGCACGGTGATGGCGAACGAGATCACGATGGCCGTGAGCACGAAGGCCTGCGGCAGCGGATCGGCCGCCCCCTCGGGGACCGCTCCCCCGGGGGTGAAGGGGGGTGTCCGACGGTCGGTGCCGCCGGCCGCGATGATCGCGAGGTTGGCGGCGTGGCCCAGCAGCACCATGCCGAGGATCACGCGCAGCAGCTCGCGCTTGGAGAACAGGTACACGGCCCCGAACATCAGCAGGCCCACGGTGATGGCGATGGTCATCGGGAGGCCCCCTCTCGTGTCGTCGTGATCGTGGTGGTCGGGGCGACGGCCGTGATCGGTGCCCCGGGAGGCGCGGGGAGGACTCCCGGCGGGGCGCCGTCGTCGACCGGGCCGTGCTCGTCGGACTCCTCCTCCGCCTCGTCCCCGCCCAGCAGCGCGAACGCGGCGACGACGAGCCCGATGACGGAGAGATAGACGCCCAGGTCGAACACGAGCGTGGTGGAGACGCCATAGCCGAGCACCGTGACGCTCGCGGAGCCCAGGAAGCCCTTGCCGGTGAGGTAGCCGGCGAGGCCGGCGAGCGAGCCGAGGGTGATGCCCCCGCCGATCAGGCTCATGTAGGGCCACTGCAGGCGACGCGCCGTCCCCGTGTCCGCGGCCAGGTACATCAGGGCGTACCCGGCACCGCCCACGAGCGCCGCGATGAAGCCACCGCCGGGCTCGTAGTGCCCGCGGAAGAACAGCAGGAGGGACAGGGCGATGATGACAGGGCTCAGCGCGCGTCCGAAGGTCCGGGCGTAGACGAGGTTCTCCCGCACGGAGGCCAGCGGTGAGTTCAGGTCCACGGCGGAGGGGCGCGGCGGCGCGGGGCGCCGGTTCATCAGGAGGGCGGCGATCGTCAGGCCGGTGACGCCCAGCACCGTCATCTCGCCGTAGGTGTCCAGGGCTCGGAAGTCCACGAGGATGACGTTGACGACGTTGTACCCGCCGGCGTCGTGGTAGGAGTGCTCCAGGTAGTAGCGGGAGATCTCCGAGACCCCGCCGCGGCCCGTGAAGGCGAGGACGCCCAGCATGGACGCGAGGCCAGCGATGAGGGCCGCCACCACGGCCCCCGCCCGGCGGGGGGTGCCGTCCGTGCGGAACCGCGCCGGGAGGCGCCGCAGCAGCAGCACCATGACGCACACCGTGAGGACCTCGACGAGGAGCTGGGTGAGCGCGACGTCCACGGCCCCGAGGGTGAAGAACCACAGGGTCACGCCGAAGCCCACGACGCCCACGACGACCATCGCCGCGATGCGCGTCTTGGCGCGGATGGTGGCGACGACGCCCGCGCCCACGAGGAGGACCAGGGCCCAGTCGTGCCAGCGCGAGGGCTGGCCCACCACAGCCGGGAGGTCCTCGACCGTGAGGACGCCCGCCACCGCGAAGACGCCGAGCACGAGTGCGGGCGTCAGCAGGTGGCCGCGCGGGGCGATGGTCCCGGAGGCGCGGCTGACGAAGGCGCCGATGTCCACGAGGGCGTGGCGCACGCCGTCCACGGCGGCGAGACCGGACAGGGGCAGCTCGACGTGGGAGGCGATCCGCTCGACGGGGCGGCGCAGTGCGACGAGGAGCAGGCCGCACGCGATCACGGCGGCCGAGACGCCCAGGGCGGGGGTGAGCCCGTGCCACAGGGCCAGGTGAGGGTGGACCGGCAGGCCCGCCGCGGCCGTCGCCGCCTCCCCGAGCGGCTCGTCCAGCACCCCGGGGGCGAGCCCCAGGACGAGGCCGGCCAGCGCGCCCAGCGCCGGGACGGCCCAGAACGTGGACGAGGGGTCGTGCACCGGCTCGCCCCGGCCGGACTGCCACGTGTGGCGCGCGCCCGTGGGGCTGCTGCCCCACAGGCCGAGCGCGCCGAGCACGAGACGCCCGGAGTAGGCGAACGTGAAGACGGAGGCCAGGGCGATCCCGCCCGTGACGACCCAGGCCGTCCACGCCGGCCCCGGCGTGTCGAGGGCCGCGTCCAGCAGCCCCTCCTTCGAGACGAAGCCGAAGAGCGGCGGCACGCCGGCCATCGAGACGGCGGCCAGCACGATCGCCGTCCCGGTGACGGGCATGCGGACGTTCCGGGCGGCGAGGTCGCGCAGGTCCCGCCCGCCCGCCTGGTGGTCGACGATGCCGATGAGCATGAACAGGGCGCTCTTGAAGAGCGCGTGCGCCGCGGTGTGGACGATCGCCGCCGTGAGGGCGGCCGGGGTGCCCACGCCGATCAGGGTCACGAGCAGGCCGAGCTGGCTCATCGTGGAGTAGGCGAGCAGGCCCTTCAGGTCATGGCGGCGGATGGCCGAGACGGCTCCGAAGATCGCCGTGGTGAGGCCTGAGGCGATCAGCAGGGTGGACCACACGGCGGTGCCGGCCAGCACGGGGCTGAAGACGAGCAGCAGGAACACGCCGGCCTTCACCATGGCGGCGGCGTGCAGGTAGGCCGAGACCGGGGAGATCGCGACCATCGAGTCGGGCAGCCATGCCTGGAAGGGGAACTGCGCCGACTTGGTGAACGCCGCCACCGCGAGCAGGACCGCCACGAGGGTGCTCACCGCCGGGTCGCGCCAGAGGTCGGCCGCGAGCACGTCCGACAGGGACGCCGTCCCGGCCTGGACGATCATCACGGCCACCGCGCCCAGCAGCGCGAGGCCGCCGGCGACCGTGACGAGGAGCGTGCGGATCGCCGGCTCGCGGCCCTTCTCCCCCGCCCGCCCGATCAGGAAGAACGAGGTGAAGGAGGTGAACTCCCACGCGACGAACAGCACGACGAGGTTGTCCGCCAGGACGAGGAGGAGCATCGAGGCGGCGAAGACGGTCATCAGCAGGTAGAACGTCCCGTGGCGCTCCTTCTCGCGGTCCCGGCCGAGGTAGCGGCTGGAGTACGCCAGGATGCCGGCGCCGATCACGAGCACGATCTGCGAGAACACGAGCGCGAGCCCGTTCAGGCGCAGGTCGAGGTCCACCCCGATCGCGGGGATCCAGGCGTGGTGCTCGCGGACGGCCTCCCCCGTCCAGGAGGAGAGGAGGACGCCGGCGGCCGCGAGGAGGGGCACGGCCAGCACCCATCCCGCGTCGCGGCCGAGCCACCGTCCCAGCGGGACGGCGGCCGCCACCGCGAGGGCGGTGAGACAGAGGCTGATCAGGAGCAAGTGGGACACCCCGCATGGTCGAGGAACGTCGGACGTGGGCCGGTGGGGCCCACGGGCGGAGGGAGGTCCGCGGCGGGCCGGCTCAGGGGCGGCTCGGCGGCACGCCGGCGTGGAGCGCCCCCCACGAGGAGACCTGCCCGTTGGTGCCCCGGGCGCTCACGTCGGCACAGCGCGTGTCAGGAGACTCCATGCAGGCGCCTCCTTCCGGCGGGTCGATGGGGGTGCCCGAAGTGGGACTCGAACCCACACGCCTCACGGCACCGCATTTTGAGTGCGGCGTGTCTACCGATTCCACCATTCGGGCAGGTCCGCACGACGGCGGCCCCGACCACTCTAACAGGGGGCCTCAGGCGCACACGGTACGCTTCTTGCGCCCGGGCACCCGGCCCGGCCCCCTCACCCGGAGGTCCCCATGAGCCCCAACGCCGAGACCCCCCGCCTGCGCGCCGTCGTCGCCGAGGACGAGGCCCTCATCCGTCTCGACGTGGTGGAGCTGCTCACCGCGGCCGGCTACACCGTGGTCGCGGAGGCCGGCGACGGCCGCGCCGCCGTGGACGCCGTGCGCGAGCACCGCCCGGACATCGTCGTGATGGACGTGATGATGCCGGTCATGGACGGGATCGCGGCGGCCGGGGAGATCGCCCGGGACCGCCTGGCACCGGTCGTCATGCTCACGGCCTTCTCGCAGCGCGAGCTGGTGGAGCGGGCCCGCACCGCCGGGGCGATGGCCTACGTGGTGAAGCCCTTCACGGAGAGCGACATCGTCCCCGCGATCGAGCTCGCGGTCGCGCGCTTCGACGAGCTGCGCAGCCTCGAGGCGGAGGTCCGGGACCTGGGCGATCGCCTCGAGACCCGCAAGGTCGTGGATCGCGCCAAGTCGCTCCTCCAGGAGCGGATGGACCTGACGGAGGCGGAGGCCTTCCGATGGATCCAGAAGACCTCCATGGACCGGCGCCTCACCATGCGCGAGGTCGCGCAGACGGTCGTCGACCAGGTCGGCTGACGGCTGACGGCTGGCCGCCGCGGCCGCCACGCCGCTCAGCGCGGGGAGTGCGCGGGCCAGAAGCCCACGGGCTCGCGCTCGGAGGGCGGGACGGCGACCCCGCTCGCGCCGTCGCCCACGCGGTGCACGCGCAGGGTGTTCGTGGAGCCGACCTGCCCGGGGGGCGAGCCGGCCGCGATCACGACGAGGTCTCCGCGCTCGGCGATGCCCTCCGAGGTGAGGGACTCCTCCACGAGGCGGGTCATGTGGTCCGTGGTCTCCGCGAAGGGGACCATCTTGGGGTACACCCCCCACGCGATGCACAGGATGTTGTGGGTGTGCTCGCGGTGCGTGTACGCGTAGATCGGCTGCCGCGGGCGCAGACGGGAGAGGCGGCGGGCGGTGTCGCCCGACTCCGTGAAGGTGGCGAGGAACGGCACGTCCAGCTGGTCGGCCACGTCGACGGCCGCCCGCGTGATCGCCCCGCCGCGCGTGCGCGGCCGGGAGCCGAGCGGGTGGATCATCTCGAGCCCGTGCGTCTCCGTGGACTCGATGATGCGCGCCATCGTCTCCACGGTCAGCACGGGGTACGTGCCCACCGAGGTCTCGCCGGAGAGCATGACGGCGTCCGCGCCGTCGAGCACGGCGTTCGCGCAGTCCGAGGCCTCGGCGCGGGTGGGGCGCGGGTTCTCGATCATGGACTCGAGCACTTGGGTGGCCACGATCACCGGCTTGGCCCAGCGGCGGGCGAGGTCCACGGCGCGCTTCTGCACCACGGGCACCTCCTCGAGCGGCAGCTCCACGCCGAGGTCGCCACGGGCCACCATGATCATGTCGAACGCGTCCACGATCGCCTCGAGGTTCTCCACGGCCTGCGGCTTCTCGATCTTCGCGATCACCGGGACGCGGCGCTCCTCCTCGTCCATGATCGCGTGGACGCGCTCGACGTCCGCGGCGTCGCGCACGAAGGACAGGGCCACCATGTCCACGCCGGTGCGCAGCGCCCAGCGGAGGTCGTCCTCGTCCTTCTCGGACAGGGCGGGCACGTTCACGGCCACGCCCGGCAGGTTGATGCCCTTGTTGTCGGACACCGTGCCGGCGATCTCGACCTCGGTCACCACGTCCGTGTCCGTGACCTCGACGGCCCGGACGCGCACCTTGCCGTCGTCGATCAGGAGGACGTCGCCGGGCGAGACGTCGCCGGGCAGGCCCTGGTGCGTCGTGCCGACGAGCTCGCGGGTGCCCTCCACGGTGCGGGTCGTGATGGTGAGCCGGTCCCCCACGGCCAGCTCATGGGGGCCGTCCGCGAAGCGGCCCAGCCGGATCTTCGGGCCCTGCAGGTCCGCGAAGATCCCGACGGGGCGCTCCTCCTCGACCGAGAGGCGACGCACCCGCTCGTAGGTCTCCGCATGAACCGTGTGGTCGCCGTGGCTCATGTTCATGCGGACGACGTCGGCCCCGGCGCGGATGATCGCCCGGGTGGCCTCGTCGCTCGCGGTGGCAGGTCCGAAGGTCGCGATGATCTTGGCGTGGCGCATACGGCACAGACTAGCGGCGGGCGTCGCTCCCACCGAGGGCGGAGCCGCCCTCATCGTCCGCGGTGTGACCAGAGACTCCCGCCCGGCCCTGCGCGCCGGCGGCGACGGCGGGGGCCCGCCCGGGCAGCCACACGTCGTCCCGCTCGGGGGTGCGGGGGCCGATGGCGCCGCGGGCTGCGACGGTCCAGACCAGCATGACGAGCGCGACGAGCAGGAGCAGCAGCGAGGTCCACACGTTCAGGCGCTGGGTGACCCCGAAGAGGGTGATCATCTCGGCGTCGTCGATCCGGAGCATCTCGATCCAGACGCGGCCGAGGGTGTACCAGGCCACGTAGGCCCACAGCATGGCGCCGTGGCGCAGGTGGAGGCGGCGGTCCAGCAGCAGGAGGAGGGCCACTCCGGCGAGGTTCCACAGGCTCTCGTAGAGGAACGTGGGGTGGAACAGCGTGTCGGCGGGCGTGCCCACCGGGAAGTTGGCGTGCGAGGGGTCGATCCGCAGACCCCACGGCAGCGTGGTGGGCGCGCCGAAGAGCTCCTGGTTGAACCAGTTGCCCCAGCGGCCCACGGCCTGGGCCAGCAGGACGCCCGGGGCGACGACGTCGCCGAAGGCGCTCAGGCGCAGCCCGTACCGGCGGCACGCGATCCAGGCGCCCACGGCGCCCAGCGCGATGGCGCCCCAGATCCCGAGGCCGCCGTTCCACACGTAGAAGGCCTGGACCGGATCGCCCGTGCCGTCGAAGCCCGGGCCGAAGTACCGGTCCGGGGAGGAGAGCACGTGGTAGAGCCGGCCGCCCACGAACCCGAACGGGATGGCCCAGATCGCGACGTCGAGGACCGCGCCCTCGGGGCCGTTCCGGTCCTCCCAGCGGCGCGAGGCCAGCCAGAGGGCCAGGATGATGCCGAGGATGATGCACAGCGCGTAGGCGTGGACCTTCAGCGGGCCCAGCTGCAGGCCGTCCCACGACGGGGACGGGATCGCCGCGAGGGGGGCGAGGGCACCGGCGAGCATGCTCAGGCCTCCCGCACGGTGCCGGCGGCCAGCTCGCGCGTCAGGGCCGCGACGGCCTCGGGGCCGCCGTCGGTGAGGGCGCGCACCAGCGCGGTCCCCACGATCGCCCCGTCCGCGAACGCCCCGATCTCGCGGACATGCTCGGCCTGGGAGACGCCCAGGCCCACGCACACGTGCTCGGCACCGGCCTCACGGGCGGCCCGGACGACGGCCTCGGCCGCGTCCGAGACCTGGTCGCGGGCGCCGGTGACGCCCATCACGGAGACGGCGTAGACGAACCCGCGCGAGGCCTCCACCGTGAGGCGCACGCGCTCCGGCGAGGACGAGGGGGCGGTGAGGAACACGCGGTCCAGGCCGTGGCGGTCCGAGGCCTCGAACCACTCCCCGGCCTCCTCGGGCACGAGGTCGGGCGTGATGAGCCCCGCTCCCCCGGCCGCGGCCAGGCGGCCCGCGAACTCCTCGACGCCCATCCGGTCCACGAGGTTCCAGTACGTCATGACGAGCACGGCCGCGTCGGTGCGGGCGGTCACCTGCCGCACGATCTCGAACACGTCCGCCACCCGGAAGCCGGCGGCGAGCGAGGCGGCCGTGGCGCGCTGGATGACGGGGCCGTCCATCACCGGATCGGTGTAGGGCAGGCCGATCTCGATCACGTCGGCGCCGTTCTCCCCGAGGGCGACGGCGGCCTCCACGCAGTCCGCCACGGAGGGGTAGCCGGCGGGCAGGTAGGCCACGAGGGCGGTGCGCCCGGCGTCGCGGGCGGCCGCGATCGCGGCGGCGGTCTTGGAGGTCACGTCGGTGCTCACTGCTCTTCTCCCGGGGTCAGCTCGTCCAGCGGGTCCTTCTGCTCGTCCGCCTCCCCGAGGCCGAACCAGGCCGCGGCCGTGGCCACGTCCTTGTCGCCGCGGCCGGAGAGGCTGACCACGATGATCCGCTCCTCGCCCTCGGCGGTGTCCGCGCCCACGAGGCCCTCGTCGGCCCAGCGGCGGGCCAGGCGCAGCGCGCCGGCCAGGGCGTGGGCGGACTCGATCGCCGGCAGGATGCCCTCGGTGCGGGTGAGCCGCTGGAACGCGGCCATGCACTCGGCGTCGGTGACGGGCTCGTACGCGGCCCGGCCGGTGTCGTGCAGGAAGGCGTGCTCGGGGCCCACGGCTGGGTAGTCCAGGCCCGCGGAGATCGAGTGCGAGTCGATGGTCTGCCCGTCCTCGTCCTGCATCAGGTAGGTGCGGGCGCCGTGCAGCACGCCGGTGCGGCCCAGGGTGATGGAGGCGGCGTGGCGGCCGGACTCGAGGCCCTCGCCGCCGGCCTCGAAGCCGTACAGCTCCACGCCCTCGTCGTCCAGGAACCCGTGGAAGAGGCCCATCGCGTTGGATCCGCCGCCCACGCACGCCGCGACGGCGTCGGGCAGGCGGCCGGTCTGGGCGAGGACCTGCTCGCGGGCCTCCTCCCCGATCACGGAGTGGAAGTACCGCACCATGGTGGGGTAGGGGTGCGGGCCGGTGACGGTGCCGATCAGGTAGTGCGTGGTGTCCACCGAGGCCACCCAGTCGCGCAGCGCCTCGTTGATGGCGTCCTTCAGGGTGCGTGCGCCGATGGTCACGGGGATGACCTCCGCGCCGAGCATCTGCATGCGGGCCACGTTGAGGGCCTGGCGGCGCGTGTCCTCCTCCCCCATGTACACGGTGCACTCCATCCCGAAGAGGGCGGCCGCGGTGGCGGTGGCCACGCCGTGCTGGCCGGCGCCGGTCTCCGCGATCAGGCGGGTCTTGCCCATGCGCCGGGCCAGCAGCGCCTGGCCGATCACGTTGTTGATCTTGTGCGAGCCGGTGTGGTTGAGGTCCTCGCGCTTGAGGAAGATGCGCACGCCCGGGGTCTCGGCAGCGAAGCGCGGCACCTCGGTGAGCAGCGAGGGCCGGTTGACGTAGTCCCGGAAGTAGCCGCGCAGCTCCTCCTCGAACGCCGGGTCCCGGCGCGCCACGTCGTAGGTCTCCGTGACCTCCTTGAGCGCCGCCATGAGGGACTCGGGCATCCACTGCCCGCCGTACCGGCCGAAGTACGGGCCCGGCAGGCCCTGGAACACGCCCTCGAACTCGATGGACGGCTGGGTGCTGGATCGCTCCGCGCTCATGGGCGGACCACTTCCTTCGGTCGGGGGGTCAGCGGACGGTGAGGGAGGCGGCGCGGAACGCGCGCAGCGCCGCCTCGGGGTGGCCGTGGCGCACGAGGGCCTCGCCCACGAGGACGGCGTCGGCGCCGGCGGCAGCGTAGGAGCGGATCTGCTCCTCGGACTCCACGCCGGACTCGGCGACGCGCACGACGTCCTCGGGGAGCCCGGCGGCCAGGGCCGCGTAGCGGTCCGGGTCGATGTCGAGGGTCTTCAGGTTGCGCACGTTCACGCCCAGGATCCGGGCGCCGGCGGCCACGCCGCGCTCGACCTCCCCGGGGGTGTGGGCCTCGACGAGGGCGTGCATCCCGAGCGACTCCGTCAGCTGCAGGAGGCTACGCAGGCGTGCGTCGTCGAGGGCGGCCACGATGAGGAGCACGAGGTCCGCCCCGTGGGCGCGGGCCTCGTGGACCTGGTACTCCTCCACCGTGAAGTCCTTGCGCAGGACGGGCAGGGCGACGGCGGCGCGCACGGCGTCGAGGTCGGCCAGGCTGCCGCCGAAGCGTCGGGCCTCGGTCAGCACGGAGACGGCGGAGGCTCCCCCGCGCTCGTAGGCGGAGGCCAGGGCGGCGGGCTCGGGGATGTCGGCGAGGTGCCCCTTGGACGGGCTGGCGCGCTTGACCTCGGAGATCACGTGGATCCCCGCGGGGTCGGTGCGGCCGCCGGTCAGCGCCGCGTGCGCGTCGAGGGGGGCCGGGGCGGCCGCGACGAGCTCCGCGAGCCGCTCCTGAGGGAGCGATCGGCGGCGCTCGGCGAGGTCCTCGCGGACTCCCTCGACGATGTCGTCGAGGACGCTCACGGAGCGGGCCTCAGTGGCCGCGGCGGGCGGAGTCGGGCCGGGCCGACTGGCGCTTGGCCGACACGAGGCCCACGATGCCGCCGATCACGAGCATGGCGAGGCCGATCCAGATGAGGATCTGCAGGTCGGTGAGCGCACCGATGCAGCCGGCGAGGACGCCGAGCACGCCGAGACCGGCCATGATCCAGCCGCCCGGGGTGTTGCCGTGGTCCGGGACCTCCGCGTGCGTGGGGTCGCCCAGCACGCGGCCGTCCTCGGTGACGACGATCCCCGCGTCGACGCCGCGGTCCGCGACGCGCTCCTCGCGCAGGTCGCGACGGCGGGTGCCGGAGGTGGTGGTGGTCTCGGTGTGGCTCATGGGTGTCCCTCACTCGACGTGGTGTGCATGACGACTGCCCCTCATTGTGCCACGGGACGCCGCTCAGGTCGGGTCGTGACCGCGCGAGAGGTCGTCCCACGCGTCCATCTCGTCCACCGTCGCGGCGGGTGCGGCCGTCGCGCCCGCGGGGGCGCCGGCGGGAGTGCCGGCGGCCGCCTCGTAGCGGCGGGTGGAGCGCCATGAGCGGGCCGAGGCCAGGGCGGCCGCCCCCGTGAGGGCGGCCAGGACGCCGGCCGCCGCGCACACCCACGGCCACACGGTCACGGCGTAGGAGGCGGCGTCAGCGGTGGTGCCCGTGACGGCGGCGACCGCCGGGGTCGCCGTCGCCACCGGGTCCAGGGCGGCGACGACGGCGGACGAGGCGATGACCACGCCGGCCAGCACCGTCAGGAGGCCCACGACGACGGCGCCGACCCGGCGGGCCGTGGTCAGGGCGAGCGCCCCGGCCATCACGACGACGGCCATCGCGGTCGCCACGGGCGCCGCGGAGGCGCCCACGGCCCGCGCGTGGTCGGCCGTCCCACCCGTCAGGCCCGACGCCTCGACCCAGGTCTGCCCCGCGGTCGCGAGGACCAGCGCGCCGGAGGCGAGGGCGAGGAGCACCGCCGTGCGGCGGCGCATCACGCCTCCTCCAGCTCGGCGGCCGCGAGCACCGCACGCAGCGGGGCGGTGGCCTTGGTGACCGTCTCGGCGGCCTCGGCCCGCGGGTCCGAGTCCGCCACGATCCCGGCGCCGGCCTGCACGTGGGCCTGTCCGCGGTGCAGGGTCACGGAGCGGATGTTGATGGCCATGTCCATGTTGCCGGCGAGGTCGAAGTAGCCGACGACTCCTCCGTACGGCCCGCGCTCGGTGGGCTCCCACTCGTCCAGCAGCTGGAGCGCGCGCGGCTTGGGGGCTCCGGAGAGGGTGCCGGCCGGGAAGGCGGCCCGCAGCACCTGGAGGGCGTCGACGTCGTCGCGCAGGCGCCCCTCCACGTGGGAGACCAGGTGCAGGATGTGGCTGAACGCCTCCAGGCCCATGAACTGGGTGACCGCCACGGAACCGGCCTCGCACACCCGGGAGAGGTCGTTGCGGGAGAGGTCCACGAGCATGAGGTGCTCGGCGCGCTCCTTCTCGTCGTGGAGCAGGTCCTCGCCGAGGCGCGCGTCCTCCTGGGCGCTCGCCCCGCGGCGGCGCGAGCCGGCGATCGGGTGCGTGACGACGCGCCGGTCCTGGACGGTGACGAGGGCCTCGGGCGAGGAGCCGACGATCTCGTACGGCTCCCCCTCGGGCGTCTCGAAGGAGAAGAGGTACATGTACGGGCTCGGGTTGACCGTGCGCAGCACGCGGTACACGTCCTCCCCGCTCACGTCCGTGGTCACGGAGAGGCGGCGGGAGAGCACCGCCTGGAAGACCTCGCCGTCCCGGATGGCCTGCTGGGCCTTCCCGACGGCGGCTCGGAAGCCCTCGGCCCCCCAGCGGTCCTCGGCCTGCGCCGCCACGTCCTCCGCGGACGCGTCCAGCCAGCGGCGGGAGACGGCGTTCACGGGCTCGGGCACGGGCGTGCGGAGCCGCTCGACCATGGCGTCCAGCCGCGCGAGGGCGTCGTCGTGGGCCTGCTCGGCCCCGGTGGCGAGGCCGTTGCCGTTGATCGCGTTCGCGATGAGGGTGACGGTGCCGTCCACCGCGTCGTGCACGGCCAGGTCCGTGACGAGGTTCATGGCGAGGTCGGGCAGGCGCAGGTGGTCATCGGGCGGGTGCGGCAGGTGCTCCCACGAGCGCACCGTGTTCCAGCCCAGGAAGCCGACGAGCCCCGAGACCAGGTGCGGCAGCGCCACCCCCACCCGGTCCCGGACGTCCGTGCGCAGCAGGCGCAGGGAGTCGGCGAGGACCTCGAGGGCCGGGCCCTCGCGGCGCAGCCCCTCGGGGGGCGTGCCCTGCCAGTGGGCCTCGCCGTCGCGCGCCGTGAGGGTGGCCGCGGAGCCGGCGCCGATGAAGCTGTAGCGGGACCACGCGGCGCCCTGGGACGCGGACTCCATGAGGAAGGTGCCCGGACGCGATGCGGCGAGGCGGCGGTGGATGGCCAGGGGCGTGAGGCCGTCGGCGAGCACGGTGCGCACCACGGGGATCACGCGCGCGGTGTCCGCCAGGCGCAGGAACTCGGCGCGGTCGGGGGTGGCGTCGGAGGCGTGGGGGCGGGTCATCGGGCGTCCTCCTCGGGGGTGCGGCCCGTCAGGTCCGCGATCCGGCGGTCGGTGAAGCAGCTGGCGGTGCCGGTGTGGCACGCGGGCCCGGTCTGGTCGACGCGCAGCAGGAGCGTGTCGCCGTCGCAGTCCGCGCTGACGGCGAGGACGCGCTGTCGGTGGCCCGAGCTCTCGCCCTTGCGCCACAGCCTCCCGCGGGACCGGGACCAGTAGGTGGCCCATCCGGACTCGAGGGTGAGGCGCAGGGACTCCTCGTCCATCCACGCCATCATGAGCACCTCGCCCGTGTCGTGCTGCTGCGCGATGGCCGGGATGAGGCCCCGGTCGTCGAAGGTCAGGGACTCCGGGAGGCCGGCGGTCTGGGGGGTGCTCATGGAGGTCCATTCTAGGGAGCCGCGTGTAGCGTGGAGGCCATGGCCGAGACCCCCGCCGCCGCGCAGCACACCGCCACCGACTTCGCGGTGGCCTCGCGCGCCGCGCTGGTGGAGGCGCTGCTCGCGGCGGGCCCGGGGGCGCCCACGCTGTGTGAGGGCTGGCGCACGGAGCACCTGGCGGCCCACGTGCACCTGCGCGAGACCTCCCCCTCGGCCGCCGGGATCGTCCTGCCCGGGGTCGCCCGCCGCCGGCTCGCCCAGCTCACGCAGGAGCTCGGCGACGCCCACGCCTCCGAGGAGGGCTACGCCGAGCTCGTCGCGCTGGTGGCGCGCGGACCCCTGCGCGCGCCCGGCGAGGGTCCCCGCGTCGCAGCCCGGCTGCGGGGGCTGGCCGCGGCCGCCCGCCGGACCGCCCCGGGACGGCGCGTGGCCGGCCAGGTGCAGCTGCTCGAGTTCTTCGTGCACACCGAGGACGTGCGGCGTGCGCAGGAGCGCTGGGCCCCGCGCATCCTCGCCGACGACTACGCGGACATGCTCTACACCCGCCTGCGCGGTCGCGCGCGGCTCCTCTACCGCGGGGCCGAGACCGGGATCGTGCTCGCCCGCCGGCCCCGGCCCGCCTCGCGCGTGGACAACGCGCCCATCGTCGCGCGCCGGCCCGGCGAGGACGGCGTGAGCGTGCGCGTCACGGGGGCCGCCGGCGAGCTCGTCCTGCACGCGCACGGGCGACGCCGCGCCGCGCTCGTGACCACGGACCGCGTCACCGGCGCAGCCTGAGCCGCGCGGCGTGGTCCGTGCCCCTCAGCGGACGACGTGCCCCGCGGCGCGCAGCGCGTCCTTGACGCGGGCGAGCATGTCGTCCGGGCCGAAGTGGAACAGGGACGCGGCCAGCACCGCGTCCGCCCCCGCGGCCACCGCCTCCGGGAAGTGGGCCGGCTCCCCCGCGCCGCCCGAGGCGATCAGCGGCACACGGGTCACGGCCCGGACGTCGCGGATCATCTCGAGGTCGAAGCCGGCCCGCGTCCCGTCCGCGTCGATCGAGTTCAGCAGGATCTCCCCCACGCCGCGCTCGGACGCCTCCCGGCACCACTGCACCGCGTCGATGCCGGTGCCCGTGCGCCCGCCGTGGGTGGTGACCTCGTAGCCGGACGCACACGCGGGGTCCTGCGTGCGCCGCGCGTCGAGGGAGAGCACGAGCACCTGGGAGCCGAAGCGCCGGGTGATCTCCGTGATGAGCGCAGGGCGGGCGACGGCGGCGGTGTTCACCGAGGCCTTGTCCGCACCGGTGCGCAGGAGGCGGTCGACGTCGTCCACGGTCCGGACGCCGCCCCCCACCGTGAGCGGGATGAAGACCTCCTCCGCCGTGCGGGTGACGACGTCGTACGTGGTGGCGCGGTCCGCGGTGGAGGCGGTGACGTCGAGGAACGTGAGCTCGTCCGCCCCCGCGGCGTTGTAGCGGCGGGCGAGCTCGACCGGGTCGCCGGCGTCGCGCAGGTCCTCGAAGTTGACGCCCTTGACCACCCGCCCGGCGTCGACGTCGAGGCAGGGGATGACGCGGACGGCGACGGTCATGGCGGGGCTCCTTCGAGGCCGACGGGGGTGCGGACCGTGTGGTCCGAGGGGGTCAGAGGCGGATGGCGTGGATGGCGGAGATGAGGATGCCGCGGGCTCCGAGGTCGTACAGCTCGTCCATGACGCGGTTGGCGTCGCCCTTGCGCACCATGGAGCGCACGGCCACCATCGACTCGTCGCGCAGCGGGGAGACGGTCGGGGACTCCAGTCCCGGCGTGACCGCGGTGGCGCGGTCCAGGAGCTCGCGGCGGATGTCGTAGTCGATCATCACCCAGCGGCGGGCCACGAGGACGCCGTTGAGGCGGCGCAGCAGCACGTCGAGGCCCTCGGGCTGGGCGCCCCGGCGGCCGATCATGATCGCCTCGGAGTCGAGGATCGGCTCGCCGAAGACCTCCATGCCCGCGGCGCGCAGGGTGTTGCCGGTCTCCACGACGTCGGCGATCGCGTCCGCCACGCCGAGCTTCACGGAGGACTCGACGGCGCCGTCGAGGTGGACGACGGTGGCGTCCAGGCCGGTCCGCTCGAGGTACGCCGTGAGCAGGCCGTCGTAGCTCGTGGCGATGCGCCTGCCCGAGAGCTCGCCGGCCGCGCTGAACGCGCCGACCGGCGCGGCCAGGCGGAACACGGACCTCCCGAAGCCGAGCGCCATGACCTCCTCGGCGGTGTCCCCCACCTGCGCGTCGCAGAACAGGTCTCGGCCGGTCAGGCCGACGTCGAGGGTGCCCTGGCCGACGTACACCGCGATGTCGCGCGGCCGCAGGTAGAAGAACTCCACCTGGTTCTCCGGGTCGACGAGCACGAGCTCCCGGGAGTCGCGCCGCTGGCGGTAGCCGGCCTCCAGCAGGATCTCGCGGGCGGCCTCGGACAGGGCGCCCTTGTTGGGGACGGCGATGCGCAGCACGGTCTCTCCTCGTGGGGGGTTCAGGCGGGCGGCGGGGACGCGCGAGGTCGTCGCGCGGTCCCGCTCAGAGGTGGCGGTAGACGTCCTCGAGGGTGAGGCCCTTGGCGATCATCATCGTCTGCAGGTGGTAGAGCAGCTGCGAGATCTCCATGGCCGCCGCGTCGTCGGACTCGTGCTCGCACGCCATCCAGACCTCGGCGGCCTCCTCGACGACCTTCTTGCCGATGGCGTGGACGCCGGCGTCCACACGGGCGACCGTGTGGGAGCCCTCAGGGCGCTCGGCCACGGTGCGGGTCAGCTCGGCGAACAGCTCTTCGAAGGTCTTCACGGCCGTCACCCTAGCGGCACCCCGGTGGGGCGCGCCGTCGTCGTCCTCGTGTGACGCGGCAGCACCGTCCGGCGTGCCCTATCGGCGTGACGTCCACGGTCCGACGCGCAGCTCCGCTCCGCCCGGCACGCCGTCCTGGAGGTCGAAGGGCGCCGGGCCCGGACTCCCTCCCGGCTCGTCGGACACGCCGATGGGGGCCCGGAGCGCGGCGTCTCCCGGGGCGAGTCCGACCCGGACGGCCTGCGGAGTCCTCCCGTCGGCCAGAGTGCGGTAGCCCGGCCACAGGAGCCCGGCCACGGCCTGCTGCCCGGGCTCCAGGACCACGCCGAGATCGGGGTCCTCCCGGGCCGCCTGCTCCGGGGTGGGCGTCAGGGTCCGGGCGTCCATCGGTGCGAGGCGCAGGCCGATCGGGTCGCCGCCCTGCACGATCTCCACGTCCGGGCGGCCCCGCAGGGCGCAGGCGGCGTCCGACGTGTTCACGGCCGTGATCCCCGCCGAGGACGTGCCCATCGCGGAGTCGAATCCGCCGACCGTGAGTGCGAGCTGCTCTGAGCCGCAGGATGGCGTGCCGGCCGGGCCTGCGGTGTGGCGTCGGCCGGGGGTGCGGGCACCGGCCAGGCGGCCCAGGCGGCCATGAGGACGATGGCCGCGGCAGCCGGCAGGACGACGGCCGGCCTGGCCCGTCGCCGTGCCGGCGGACCGCAGCAGGGGGCCGCGGGCGCGCGGTCGACTCCGCCTCGCCCCAGAGTCGTGAACCACAGACCGTGGAGCAGGGGCGGAAGGAGGGCCACGACGAAGACCAGCGGTCCCAGGCCGACCGTCACGGCGGCCAGCGGGACGATGAGCAGCACGGTCGCCATGTGGGCCAGGGCGACAAGACCGGCGATGCGGTGGGCATCCCGGGGCGTGCGCCCGTGCGCCTCGAGGTAGGTGCGGCCGATCAGCGCGGCGATCACGGCCGCGAGCGCCGTCACCGCCGCCGCGAGGTGGAGGGACCGGCCGAGCGCCAGGAGGAGGAGGGGCAGCGCGAGGAGGTCGATCACCGGGACCGCCGCCACCCACAGCCGCCCCGGGGCATGCCGTGGGGTGACGAGGAGGACGAGGATCGACACGACGGCGCCCGTGAGCGCCGCGATGAGGAGGCCGTCCCTCCCTGGTGGTCCCCCGGCGCTGGACCCGGTGAGGGCCGGTCCGATCCGCAACGAGACCGCGAGGATCACGCCGCCGACGAAGCCCAGGAGCACGACGGGGACGTCGACACCCCGACGCTGCGGGGTGGGACCGCCGGGGGTCGGGGCGTCGCCGGTCTCCGTCTCCGCACGCCGACCCTCCGCGGCCAGGAACCACCCCGTGACGGCCGCTGCAGCGGCGAGGAGCGTGACCATGCGGTCGTGCTCGCGCGCCTCGGCCCACAGATCCTCGCACTGCCCGGTGTCGTCGCATTCCCAGAGGAACGCTGGGTCCGGCCCGAGCCCGGCGGCATGGACCCCGACGGCGAGCATCACCACCAGGGAGGCCGCCAGGAGCAGGGCCCCGAGGAGGCCGGCCTCCGGGGACGGCGTGCGCGCGGCTCCCTCGTCGGCCGGCCGGGCGTGCCTCAGGCCCCGGCGCCGCGCAGCGCCAGCTCGGTGAGCACGGCGGCCTCGAGCGCCTCGCGGCCCTTGTCCTCGCGCGAACCGGGCAGCCCGGCGCGGTCGCGGGCCTGGTCCTCGGTGTCCACGGTGAGGACGCCGAAGCCGACGGGCACTCCGGTGCGCACGGAGACCTCGGTGACGCCCTGGGTCACGGACTGGCACACGTACTCGAAGTGCGGGGTGCCGCCGCGCACCACGACGCCGAGCACGACCACGACGTCGTGGTCCGCGGCCAGGCGGGCGGCCGCCACGGTCAGCTCGACGGTGCCGGGCACGCGGACGAGGGCCGGTTCCAGGCCGATCTCCGCGGCGGCGGCGCGGGCGCCGGCGATGAGGCCGTCCATGATCTCGGTGTGCCACTGCGCGGCGACGATCACGGCGCGCAGCCCGGCGGCCGTGGCGCGGTCGGCCTCAGACAGGGCGGACAGGGTGGTCTGGGGTGCTCCGTGGCCGCTCATGCGGTCTCCTCCTGGGGGCTCGGGGTGGGGTGCATGGGGGTCGGCGTGGAGGCCGGTTCGCCGAGGTCACGGTCCGCGAGGGCATGGGCCATGCGGTCGCGCTTGGTGCGCAGGTACGCGGCGTTGTGCTCGGTGACGGGCGTGGGGGCGGGCACGCGCTCCACCACCTCGACCCCGCCGGCCCGCAGGCCCGCGACCTTGGCGGGGTTGTTCGTCACGAGGCGCACCCGCGGGTGCCCGGACTCGATCAGCACCCGGGCGGCGCCGGCGTAGTCACGCGCCTCCCCCGGCAGGCCGAGCGCGAGGTTGGCCTCCACGGTGTCCAGGCCCTCCTCCTGGAGGCGGTAGGCGCGGATCTTGGAGGCCAGGCCGATCCCGCGCCCCTCGTGGCCGCGCAGGTAGAGCACCGCGCCGCCCTCGGCCGCGGCGTGCGCCAGGGCGTCCTCGAGCTGCGGCCCGCAGTCGCAGCGCAGGGAGCCGAAGACGTCGCCCGTGAGGCACTCGGAGTGCACGCGCACCGTGAGCGGGTCCTCCGGCGCCGGCACGGGGTCGGCCAGGAGCAGCACGTGCTCCGCCCCCGTCTGCGGGTCGGGGTGCACGCTGACGCGGAAGACGCCGTGGCGGGTGGGCAGGGTGGCCTCGGGGGCGACGTCGGCCGGCAGCGGGCTCTCCGTCTCGAGATGCGCCACGAGGTCCGCGATGGAGACGAGCACGAGGCCGTGCTCGTCGGCGAACGCGCGCAGGGCGGGCAGGCGCATCATGGTGCCGTCGTCGTGGACGAGCTCGGCGATCGCGGCGACGGGCGGCAGGTCCGCGAGCGCGCACAGCTCGACGCCGGCCTCGGTGTGGCCGCGGCGGGCGCGCACGCCCCCGGGGACGGCGCGCAGCGGGAAGACGTGCCCGGGGCGGGTGAGGTCGGCCGGGTCGCTGTCCGCGCCGGCGAGCACGCGCAGGGTGCGGGTGCGGTCGGCGGCACTGATGCCGGTGGTGGTCCCCGCGACGGCGTCGACGCTCACGGTGTACGCGGTCCCCTTGGGGTCCTCGTTCACGGTGGTCATGGGCGGCAGCTCGAGGCGGTCCGCGAGGGCCCCCGGGAGCGGCGCGCAGATCACGCCGGAGGTGTGCCGCACGGTGAACGCGGTGACGGCGTCGGTGGCGAGGGCCGCGGCGTAGATGAGGTCGCCCTCGTTCTCGCGGTCCGCATCGTCCACGACGACGACGGGACGTCCGGCGGCGATCGCGGCGACGGCGTCGGGAATGGCGTCCAGGCGGATGTGCTCACTCCCGTGCTCACTCATGGGCGTCCTCCTCGGCGGCGCGGGTGGCGGGAATCAGGGCGAGGCGCTCGGCGTAGCGGGCCATCACGTCCGTCTCGAGGTTGACGCGGTCCCCCGGGGCGAGCCCGCCGAGGGTGGTGGCCCGCAGGGTGGCGGGGATGATCCCGACCTCGAACCAGTGCTCGGCGTCCCCGGGCGCGGAAACCGCGGTGACGGTGAGGGAGACGCCCTGCAGGGCGATCGAGCCCTGGGCGGGGACGTAGCGTGCGAGCGAGGCGGGCAGGCCGATGCGGATCGTGGTCCACGCGCCCTGGGGCGTGACGGAGAGGACCACCCCGACGCCGTCGACGTGGCCGAGCACGAGGTGCCCGTCGAGGTGGTCCGTGGGGCGCAGGCAGCGCTCGAGGTTGACGCGGTCCCCGGGGACGCGGTCCCCGAGGCTCGTCATCGCGAGGGTCTGCCCCATGAGGTCGGCGCGGAAGAGCCCGTCGGACTCCTTCCCGGAGTCGAGGGCGGTGAGGCACACGCCGTCGACGGCGAGCGAGCCGCCCGCGGGGAGCCCGTCGAGGGCGCCGCCGGCATCCAGGACAAGCGTGAGCGTGTCCTGCTCGGGGCGCGGCTCGACGGCGCGCACCGTGCCGAGGTGGGTGATGATCCCGGTGAACATGCGGATCCTTTGGTCGTGGGGGCGAGGGGGCAGCAGGGGGGGCGGTGGCCCGGGTCAGGGCGCGGGCATGAGGTGCGTCCAGACGTCCTCGCCGAGGGCCTTCACAGGGCCGCCCTCGGCGGGGTCGGGGACGAGGCGGATTCCGTCGGCGAGCGTGCCGACATCCAGACCGGCGACGGCGGGCAGCCCCGCGCCCAGGAGCAGCGGCGCCGTGTACGCCATGACCTCGTCCACGAGGCCGGCGGAGAACCACGCGCCGAGGACGTGCGGGCCCCCCTCGACGAGGACGTGCTCGGCGCGGCGGCCGTGGGGCCACGGCCCGGGGTGGGCGGCGATCGCCGCGAGCACGTCGTGGGGGTCGCGCTCTCCCGTCTGCAGCACGACGGGGTGCGCGGCGTGCAGCAGCACGGCGTCGGCGGGGATCCGACGGCGGCCCTGGACCACGGGGACGGGCTGGCGCGCGGCCGCGGCGCCGTCGGCGGCCCGGGCGGTGAGGCGCGGGTCGTCGGCGAGGACGGTGCCCGTGCCCACCACGATCGCGTCCACGCGGGCGCGCACCTCGTGGGCGTGGTGGCGGGAGGCCTCCCCCGTGATCCAGCGGCTCGTCCCGTCGGCGGCGGCGGCGTTCCCGTCGAGGGACTGGGCCAGGTGCGCCGTCACCCAGGGGCGTCCCGCGGCGCGCGCGGCCCGCCAGCGCGCCGTGAGGGCGACGGCGGCCGCCTCCCCCGTCGGGCCCTCCACGCGCACCCCGTAGCGGGACAGGCGGGCGGCGCCCCCGCCGTCGTCACCCGTGGGGTCGGCGACGGCGTAGCGCAGGGCGCCGAAGCCCGCGCGGAGGACGGCCTCCGAGCACGGGCCCGTAGTGCCGGTGTGGTCGCAGGGCTCGAGGGTCACGTGGAGCGTGAGGTCGGCGGGGTCGAACGCCGCTGTGTCGAGGGCGGCGAGCCCGGGGCCGGCGGCGCGGGCGGCCTCCCACCGGGCGATCGCGTCGACCTCGGCGTGGGCCGTGCCGCGGCCGCGGTGGTGACCGACGGCGAGCACGGCGCCGTCGGGGGCGGTCAGGACGGCGCCCACGAGCGGGTTGGCGCCGCGCACGCCGCGCAGGGCCGCGGCGGCCGCGAGGTCCATCGGGGTGCTCGTCGAGGGGGTGCTCATCGCGTGCCCTCCCGGTCCTTGGCGCGCAGCCACACGAAGAAGCCGATCAGGGTGAAGACCCCATAGAACGCGTACATCACCGCGGAGGCGTAGTAGCCGCTGCTCCACAGCAGGGGCACGCCGACGACGTCGACGGCCACCCACACGAGCCAGAACTCCACCCAGCCGCGGGCCATGCCGTACGTGGCGAGCAGGGAGCCGACGAAGGTCCAGGCGTCCGCCCACACCGGCTCCCACGAGCCGAGGGCGCGGAACACCGGGGTGAGGGCGAGGGTGCCGATCAGCAGGCCCAGCACGAGGAGCGTCCGCCCGCCCCGGCCGGCCCACTCGGGGGTGATCGCGGGGGCGTGGTCGCCGCGGCCGCGGCTCGCGGCCCGCCAGCGGGCCCAGCCGTACACGGAGACCGCGATGAACATGACCTGGCGGCCGGCCTGGCCGAGGAGCGTCGCGTGGTCGGCGCCGCCGAAGAGGGAGGCGAGGAACACCGTGAGCAGGAGCGCGTTGCCGATGATCCCGACGGGCCATGCCCAGACCTTGCGGGCCATGCCGCCGAGCGCGGACGCCAGCCCGAAGAGGTTGCCGATCACCTCCCGCATCAGGAGGCCGCCGCCGGCGACGGGGATGGTCCAGGTGAAGACGTCCACGAGCCACTGCATGGGGGCTGACGCCACCTCCTCGGTTCGGGACTCCGAGGGGTGCGCTCCGCAGCCCTCCCGCGTCAGCGCGCGGGACGGCACGGCCGCGTGCCTCTCCCATCCCGACTGTACGGTCGGCACCGGAATTCCACCGGTCAGGCCGCGGTCCCGGACCCTCGGGTGAGGGCGGGGCGCGCGGTTAGCGGGCTGTCACCGCCGGTGCGGACTTCCACCGCATCTCGGAGCACGTTGCGTGCTCCAGTATGCCACGCGGCCTCGGGGGTTCGCGGGGCCGGCGCTGCGGGCCGAGGGTGTTCAGCCGCAGGCGTGACGCGCGGCGTCCCGCAGGGCGACGACGGCCGCGTCCGGATCGTCGGCGCCGAACACGGCGGAGCCGGCCACGAAGGTGTCCGCCCCGGCCTCGGCCGCGCGCTCGATCGTGTCCCGGTTGACGCCGCCGTCCACCTGGAGGGCGAGCGGAGTCGCGGCGCCGTCCAGGGCGGCACGGGCGCGGCGGATCTTGGGCAGCACGACGTCCAGGAACGCTTGGCCCCCGAAGCCGGGCTCCACCGTCATCAGCAGGAGCTTGTCCAGCTCGGGGAGCATGTCCAGGTACGGCTCGACGGGGGTGGCCGGCTTGAGCGCCATGCCCGCCCGGGACCCGCGGGCGCGCAGCTCGCGGGCCAGGCGTACGGGGGCGCCGGAGGCCTCGGCGTGGAAGGTCACGGACTCGGCGCCGGCCTCGGCGTAGTCCGGGGCCCACCGGTCGGCGTCGGCGATCATCAGGTGGATGTCCAGGGGAAGCGCCGTGGCGGCCCGGATGGCCTGCACGACGGGCAGGCCGAGCGTCAGGTTCGGGACGAAGTGGTTGTCCATCACGTCCACGTGCACCGCGTCCGCACTCGGGATGCGGGCGAGCTCCTCCGCCAGCCGGGCGAAGTCCGCCGAGAGGATCGAGGGGTGGAGACGGGGGCTGTGCAGACGCGGGGCGTGCGGACCCTCAGCCACGGTCCTCACCCTCCGCCGGCGCCCGGAACAGGGCGAGGAACATCGCGTCCGTGCCGTGGCGGTGGGGCCAGAGCTGGGCGGTGCGGGCCGTGGCCTCCTCGGCCGGGGGTCCGTCGTCCTCCCCGCCGTCACCGGCGCCGGCCGGGGCGCCGCCGAGCCCGAGGTCCGCGAGCGCGACCTCCGCGAGCGCCGCCGGGGCGTCGACCTGCTCGAGCCGCGGATGGCGGCGCAGCAGGTCCTGGACCTGGACCGTCGTCTCGGCCACGTGCGGGGAGCACGTGACGTAGGCGAGCACGCCGCCGGGAGCGAGGACGGAGACGGCGGCGTCCAGGAGCTCGGCCTGCAGGCCGGTGAGCTCGGCGAGGTCGGCCGGCGTGCGGCGCCAGCGGGACTCGGGCCGGCGGCGCAGGGCGCCCAGGCCGGTGCAGGGGGCGTCCACGAGGATCCGGTCGTAGCCGTCCCCCGGGGTCTCCACCGCGTCGGCGATCCGCCGCCCGTCCCCCGTGTGCGCCGTCCAGGCCTCCCGCGGCACGGCGGCCAGGGCGGAGCGGACCAGGTCGGTGCGGTGCGGTGCGAGCTCGTTGGCCGTGAGGGTGGCGCCGCGCTCGGCGGCCAGCGCGGCCAGCAGGGCGGCCTTGCCGCCGGGCCCCGCGCACAGGTCGAGCCAGCGCTCGGCCCGCTCGGAGGCGTCGGACGCGCGGGGCACGGCCACGAGGGCGCGGGCCGTCAGCTGGGAGCCGACGTCCTGCACCCGGACGAGGCCCTCACGCACCCCGGGCAGGCGGGAGGCGTCGCCGCCGGCGTGCAGGGCCGAGCCGGGAGCGAGCGGACCGGGCTCGGCGCCGTCCGCGATCACCCGGGCGAGCGCCTCCTCCCCGCCGTCGACGGGCAGGGCCACGAGGTTCACCACCGGTGCCGCGTTGTCCGCGGCGAGCAGCTCCTCGATCTGGTCGGCGTCCGCGCCGGGGTGGGCGGCGAGCGCCTGGCGCAGTGCGCGCACGATCCACACGGGATGGGAGGTGCGCACCGCCAGGGCGGCGTCGCCGCCGTCGGCCGGGGCGACGTCGGCCAGCCAGTCCTCGAGCGGGCGCTCGGAGACACGGCGCAGGACGGCGTTGACGAAGCCGGACGGCCCGGCGCCGATCTCGGAGCGCACGAGCGCGACCGTGGCGTCGAGCGCGGCATGCGCGGGCACGCGCATGGCGAGCAGCTGGTGGGCGCCGAGGCGCAGCGCGTCCAGCACGGGCGGGTCGATCTGCTCCAGGGGACGGTCCACGCAGCGGGCCAGGACGGCGTCGTAGAGCCCGCGGCCGCGCAGGGTGCCGTAGGCCAGCTCCGTGGCGAAGGCGGCGTCGCGGCGGTCCAGCCGGGCCTGGTGGATGCGCGGGGGCAGCACGAGGTTCGCGTAGGCGTCCTCGGCGTGGACGGCGCGCACGGCCTCGAACGCCACCCGGCGCGCGGGGTCGGCGCTGCGGGAGCGCTGCGAGGGCGCCTGGGACGAGAACTGCCGTCCCGCTCCGGAGCGGCCGCGGCTGCGGGTGCGCCCCTGCGCGTCGCGGCGGGGCTCGCCGCGCCCGCCCTTGCCGGCTGCGGCCGGCCGGCCCGAGCGCTCTCCGCCTCCGGCGCCGCCGCGCCCGCGGCCCTGGCCGCCGGTCCCCTCGGATGCTCCGCTCATGCTGGTCCCTCCTGCCGTGCGGCGGCCCGTTCGGCCGCCCGCTGCTGCTCCCGCTCCCCGTGGGCCGCGAGTGCGGCGCCGGAGAGGAGCGTGGCGCCCTCGCCGGCGCCGCGCGCCCAGTCGAGGGCGGGCATGGTCGTCTTGCCGGCCGGCTGGACCGTGCTCAGCCGCACCGCGCCGCCGTCGGTCCGCAGCCAGGCGCCCTTGGCCACCACGGCGATGCGTCCCGGGGCCAGCGGCGCGAGCTCGGCCGGCCAGGCGGCGTCGTCCTCGGCCACGGGGGCGACGCCGCCGAGCTTGAAGCGCACGGGCTCGGCGTCTGCGCGGGCCGCCAGCCAGCCCCAGGCGCCCGGCTCGGGGGTGACACCGTTGATGCGCGCGGCCACCCGGCCGGCGGGGGCGGCGGCGTCCACCAGGCCGTCCTCGGCGGTGAGCTTGGCGGCGTGGGTGGGCTCGCCCTCCTGGGGCGCGGCGACGGCGGTGCCGTCCGCGAGCGCGTCGAGCACGTCCAGCACCAGCGGGCCGCCCCGTTCGGCGAGGTCCGCCAGCAGGTCGCCCGAGGTCTCGTCGGGGGCCACCTCGCGCGTGAGGCGGGCGAACACCGGGCCGGTGTCCAGGCCCTCCTCGAGCTGGAACACGTCCGCCCCCGTCACCGCGACGCCGTCCATCACGGCGCGCTGCACCGGGGCGGCGCCGCGGTAGGCGGGCAGATGCGAGAAGTGCAGGTTGAGCCACCCCAGGCGCGGGATCCGCAGCGCGTCGGCGGGGACGAGCGCCCCGTAGGCGACGACCACTGCGACGTCGGCGTCCAGCCCGCGGATCGAGGCCACCGCCTCGGCGCCGGCCTCGCCGCGCAGGCGATCCGCCTTGACGGCGGGGAGCCCGGCCTCGGCCGCCGCCGCCGCGACGGGCGAGGGCGTGAGCACCCGCTTGCGGCCGACGGGAGCGTCCGGGCGGGTGAGGACGCCCACGACGTCGTGGTCGGAGGCCAGCAGGGCCCGCAGCACGGGCACGGCGGTGGCCGGCGTGCCGGCGAAGAGGACGCGCAGGGGGGCGCTCATCGGCCGCCTCCCCGGGCCGAGCCGGCGAAGACGGAGCCGACGGCGGCGGCGCGCTCCGCGCTCACCCGGGCGGCGGTGCGGTCGACCTCGCCGGCCCGCAGGCGGCGGCGGGCCTCGCGGCGCTCGTCGCCGTCGAGCCGGTCGATGTAGAGCATGCCGTCGAGGTGGTCGGCCTCGTGCTGCAGGCAGCGGGCCACCAGGCCCGTCCCCCGGTGCTCGACGGGCGCCCCGTCCACGTCGACGCCGGTCACGACGGCCTCGACGGCGCGCGCGGGGTGGTAGCGCAGCCCGGGCACGGAGAGGCAGCCCTCGCCGAGGTCCCGGCTGGTCTCCTCGCCCCGGACCAGCACGGGGTTCACCACGTGGCCGGCCATGCCGTCCACGTCGAACACGAAGACCCGCAGGCCCACGCCCACCTGCGGGGCGGCGAGCCCCACGCCGCCGACGGCGTGCATGGTCTCGACCATGTCCGCGACGAGGCGGCGCACGTCGACGCCCGCGGGGACGGGCGCGGCGGGGGTGCGCAGCACGGGATCGGGCACGGTGCGGAGGGGGAGGACGGTCACGCGGTCACCCTATCGGCCGGGCCCGCCTCCGCGGCCGCGGGCCCGGTGCCGGTCGGCTCCGCCGCCCCGCCGAAGGCCGCCGCGCGGGCGGCCTCCAGGCCGCCCGCCGACGCCGCCGGGACCGCCACCGGGGGCGGGCCGATCACGCGCAGCGCCGGGCCCGCGTCGGCGACGGCCTGCGCGTGCGTCCACACCTGGCGCAGCGCCCAGAACTTGTGCCAGTGCCGCGGCAGCACGGCGGGGTTGGCCTGGTGGACGGCCACCTCCGTCTCCCCCAGGGCGACGCCGAGCAGCATCTCCGCGGCGCCGTGCTGCCAGGGCTCCCACGTGCCGGCCTCGGCGTCCACGAGCGACTCCTCCGCCTTGAGGCCCGCGGTGAGCTGCATGACCACCTTCGGGTCGAGCGCCTTGACGCGGCCGTCCCTGCCGGTGCCCTTGGTCTTGTAGTCGATCAGGCACAGCCGACCGCCGATCCGCGCCACGAGGTCCAGGGTGCCGGCGTAGCCCACGGTGTGGTTCCACACGGTGATCTCTGCGGCCACGGGCCTCACGTCGTAGAGGTCCCACCACTCGTCGAAGCGGTCTGCGTAGGCCCCCTCCCCGTGCTCGATCAGTGCGGCCCGGGCCTCGGCCATGGTGTGCGGCTGCCCGAGGGCGCGGCGCGAGACCTGCTCCGCGTAGTCGTGGACGCGGTCTCCGCGCTCGGCCGCGGCGTCGCGGAAGCGCGCGGCCGCGTCCGCCGACTGGCGGGCGACCTCCCGCAGGCGGGCGGAGGAGCCGACCGCCTGGGCCAGGCGCTCGTCCTTGACCACGGCGTCCGCGGCCATCCATCCGATCCAGCCGTCCAGGTCCGTCTTCTCCATGCCGATCACCGTCGTGATGGAGGGGACTTCGGGCAGGCCCGAGAGCGAGCGGGCGTACATGCGTCCGGACGGCGTCTGGTGCGCGAGTCGTGGCTGGGTCATGGTCAGACATCCTCTCAAACGCCCCGGACGGGACAGGGCGGCGGGGACGGTCAGGATCCGCCCGGACACGCCGGCACGGGGCCGATTTGGCGGGAGGGCCCGGCATGGTCTAGAGTTCTTTCTCGTTGGAAATCGCGGTTTCGGTTCTTCGGAACGGGCTCCCGGTTCCCTTCTGCGGATGTAGCTCAGCTGGCTAGAGCGCCACCTTGCCAAGGTGGAGGTCGCGAGTTCGAATCTCGTCATCCGCTCGCTCCACCTTCACCCCTGGTCGGGTGGCCGAGAGGCGAGGCAGCGGCCTGCAAAGCCGTATACGCGGGTTCGAATCCCGTCCCGACCTCGCAGTCCCCCGGCATGAGGGTGGCGGCATGTTCACCGTTCCTCGGAATGGATGAGCGCGATTAGCGCAGCGGTAGCGCGCTTCCCTGACACGGAAGAGGTCACTGGTTCGATCCCAGTATCGCGCACGGACTGACCCCCCTCGCGGGGCGGGCCACGCGGATGTAGCTCAGCTGGCTAGAGCGCCACCTTGCCAAGGTGGAGGTCGCGAGTTCGAATCTCGTCATCCGCTCCACCTCGAAGGCCCCCTCCCCGCACGGGAGGGGGCCTTCGTCGTCGGAGGCCGGGACCAGCGCGGCCCATGCCGGGGCGGGCGCGCGGCCCGCCCCGGCTCAGCGGGTCACTTCGCCTCGACCTCGCCCAGCTGTCCCTCGCGCACGAGCGCGGTCATGCGGGAGACGGTGCGGAAGTACTTCTTCATGTACCCGCCGTGCATCATCTCCTGGGTGAACAGGTCGTCGAACGGCACGCCGGAGGCGACGACGGGCACGTCCTTGTCGTAGAGCCGGTCCGCGAACACCACGAACCGCAGGGCCGTGGCCTGGTCCGTGATGGTGCGCACACCATGGAGCGCGACGACGTCGACGTCCTTGACGAGCTCGCGATAGCGCGAGGGGTGGACACGGGAGAGCATCGCGGTGAGCGCATCGAAGTCGTCCACCGCGACGACGCCGGCGTGCGGGAAGTTGGCCTGCACGGCGCGGTCCACCTCGGCGTCCGGCAGCGGGGCCGGGGCGGCGGCGAGCCCGCGGTGGCGGTAGTCCTCACCGTCGATGCGGATGACGTCGAACTGCTCGGAGAGCACCTGGATCTCGCGCTTGAAGTCCTGCGCCGCGAACCGTCCCTCGCCGAGCGAGCCCGGCAGGGTGTTGGAGGTGGCCACGAGGCGCACGCCCGCGTCGGCCAGCTCGCGCATGAGGCGGGACATCAGGACCGTGTCCCCCGGGTCGTCGAGCTCGAACTCGTCGATGCACACGAGCGTGTACTGCGTGAGCACGTCCACCGCGTTGCGGAAGCCCAGCGCGCCCACCAGGTTGGTGTACTCCACGAACGTGCCGAACGCCTTGGGCCCCGGGGCGGCGTGCCACGTGGAGGCCAGCAGGTGGGTCTTGCCGACGCCGAAGCCGCCGTCGAGGTAGATGCCGGCCGGCTGGGCCGAGGCCTTGGGACGGCCGCCGCCGAACAGCCCACCGAAGAAGCCGCCGCCGCCCCCGGCCGCGGGGCGCCCGATCGACGCGGCGAAGTCGCGCAGCCGCTGCACGGCCTCGGCCTGGGAGGGATGCGCGGGATCCGGGATGTACGAGTCGAAGGACACCTCCCCGAACCGGTAGGAGGGATGGAAGCCGGCGAGCAGCTGGTCCGGGGTGACCTGCGGCGAGCGGTCGGCGAGGTGGACGGTCTGGGCCACGGGGTGCTCCATCCTTGGTGTGGGGGGCGGACTACCGGGCCATGCTACCGGCGCGGTCGTGGCCGCCCCAGGGGGTGCCCGCCCCGGCCCGGCGCCGGGCGGACCCGCCCCCGGCGTCGGGAGGCCCCGTCTGCTGCCCGGCGTGTGACCCCGCGTGTCCGGATTGAGGCTCGCCTTCCCCATTACGCATCATCGGCCTGGCGTAATGTGGCACCCATGACCGAGAACACCGCGCAGACCACCGAGTACGCCCATCCCGAGAAGCTCGTCTCCACGCAGTGGGTCGCCGACCACGTCCACGACGCAGACGTCGTGGTCCTGGAGTCCAATGAGGACGCCCTGCTGTACGCCACCGGCCACGTCCCCGGCGCCCAGCGGATCGACTGGCACACCGAGCTCAACGACCCCGTGGCCCGCGACTTCGTGGGCCCCGAGGCGTTCGCCGAGATGGCCGCCTCGAAGGGCATCTCCCGCGACACCACCGTGGTCTTCTACGGCGACAAGTCCAACTGGTGGGCCGCCTACGCCCTCTGGGTCTTCACCCTCTACGGCCACGAGGACGTGCGCCTCATGGACGGCGGCCGCGACAAGTGGATCGCCGAGGGCCGCGAGACCACCCGCGAGGTCCCGCAGGTCGAGCGCGCCGAGTACCCCGTGGTGCAGCGCGACGACACCACCGAGCGCGCCGCCCGCGAGGACGTCCTCGCCGCGATCGGCACCACCCCGCTGATCGACGTCCGCTCCCCCGCCGAGTACACGGGCGAGACCACCCACATGGCCGGCTACCCGCAGGAGGGCACGCTGCGCGGCGGCCACATCCCGACCGCGGCCTCCGTGCCCTGGGCGAAGGCCGCGAACGAGGACGGCACCTTCAAGTCCCGCGCCGAGCTCGAGGAGATCTACCGCGACGGCGCCGGCCTGAAGGAGGGCGACGACGTGATCGCCTACTGCCGCATCGGCGAGCGCTCGTCCCACACCTGGTTCATCCTCAAGCACCTGCTGGGCCATGAGGACGTCCGCAACTACGACGGCTCGTGGACCGAGTGGGGCAACGGCGTGCGCCTGCCGATCGCCCTGGGCGAGGAGCCCGGCGCGGCGCCCGCGCGCTGATCCGCCGCTGAACCGTCACGGAACTGTCGCACGCGCGGCGCCCGCCGCCCTGGACGAGTCCGGCCCTCACCCCGCGGGGTGAGGGCCGGACTCGTGTCGGCGTGAGGCGCGTCGGCGCGGCCTCAGGCGCCGGTGACGCTGCGGACGATGCCGTAGACGAGGGCGCTCACGGCTGCGAGGCCGGCGAGGACCACGAACACGTTGGAGGCCTTCCCCCGGTAGGGGGCGAGGGCGTCCAGCCGGTGGATCGCGTAGATCGGCATGAGGAACAGGATCATGGCGATCACCGGCCCGCCGACGGTCTCGATGAGGCCGAGGACGCTGGGGTTGGCGATCGCCGCGGCCCAGGTCGTGAAGAAGATGACGACGGCGATGACCCCGCGCAGGGTGCGGTCGCTGATGCGGGATCCGTCCTTGTCCACCAGGGAGCGGACGACGCCGGCAGCGCCCTCGGCCGCGCCGAGGTAGTGGCCGAAGAAGGAGGAGACGATCGCCAGGAACGCCACGACCGGGCCGAGCAGCGAGATCAGCGGCGAGCCGTGGACGTTGGCCAGGTAGGACAGCACCGGGAGGTTCTGCTCCTGGGCCTCGGCCATGCCGTCCGGGCCGAGCGCCAGCACGCAGGACCACACGAAGAACATGGTGAAGACGACGAGCAGGCCCGTGACCTTGGCCAGCACCGCCGAGGCGCGCGTGGCCGCGCCCGCTCCGTACTGGCGCTGCATGGCCAGGGAGAACTGGGAGATCGCCGGCGAGTGGTTGAACGCGAACACCAGGACGGGGATGACCAGCCACGTGGAGAGCAGGATGCCGCCCAGGTCCACCGGGCCGCCGGTGAAGAGGGCGTCCGGCTTCCAGGACGGGATGAGGTAGACGCTCGCCCCGAAGAGGATGAGGATCAGGGGGTAGACCAGCCACCCGGTGATCGCGAGCATGAGCTTCTGCCCGGCGATCATCACGGCCATCATGAGGGCGATCAGCACGAACGAGAGCAGCGGGCGGGGCAGGGAGGCCAGGCCCAGCTGGTTCACCATGAACGAGTCCACCGTGTTGGTGATGGAGACGCCGTAGATCAGCACGATCGGGTAGATCGCCAGGAAGTACAGGACGGAGATGAGCCCGCCGACCCCGGGTCCGAACGTGCTGCGGGCCACGGCGGTGATGTCGTCGCCCGGGTTGGGGGACGCGCACACGAACCGGGAGAGCGCCCGGTGGGAGAAGTACGTCATGGGAGCGATCAGGAGGGTGGCGATGACGAGCGGCCACACGCCGCCCAGGCCCGCCTTGATCGGCAGGAACAGGACTCCCGCGCCGACGGCCGTGCCGAAGAGCGAGACGACCCACCCCCGCTCGACACGGCGGTCCGGTGTGGGGTCGGCGTCGGGGTCGATGGCCACGGCGGGGGCGGACGAATCCCCTGCGTCGTGGAACTGGTGTGAGACGGATGACATGGGCTCCAGTCTAGGAAGGGGCAGGCGGGACCGTTGACCGCCGTGCGGGGGGCCGTCACTAGACTGGGTGACCATGACCGAGTCGACCGCGACCCCCGCCGCCCTGTCCGAGATCATCGACGACTTCGCGGCGGTGCCCGATCCGCAGAAGCTCGAGCTGCTGCTGGAGTTCTCCGACGAGCTGGCGGAGCTGCCCGCCCGCTTCCACGGCCACGAGGCCGAGATGGAGCAGGTGGTCGAGTGCCAGTCGCCCCTGTTCCTCGCGGTCGAGCTGGAGGGCGAGCCGGGCCCGGACGCGGTGGTGCGCCTGTACATCACGGCGCCGCGGGAGGCACCCACGACGCGCGGATTCGCCTCCGTCCTCTCCCAGGGGCTCGACGGGTCCACGGCGCGCGAGGTCCTGGACGTCCCCGAGGACATCCCGGCGAAGCTGGGCCTGCAGAAGGCGCTGACCCCGCTGCGGCTGCGCGGCATGTCCGCCATGCTCGGGCGGATCAAGCGCAACGTGCGCGAGCAGACCGGCCTCTGAGCCGGCGAGGACGGCCGGCATGGCACGGAGGCGGGGCGGCACGGATCGGGGCGCGCTGAAGCACACGGCGACCCCCGCCGTCGCGGCGCTCGTGGCGGCCGGGGTGCCGCACGTGCTCCACACGTTCGAGGTGGCCCTCGACGGCGGCGGCGAGAGCTTCGGCGCGCAGGTGGCCCACGCACTGGAGGTCCCCCCGGAGCGGCTGTTCAAGACCCTGATGGTGGCCCTGCCGGACGGCTCGCTGGCCGCGTGCGTCGTGCCCGTGTCCGGGAAGCTGGACCTGCGCGCCGCCGCGGCGGCGCTGGGGGTGAAGAAGGCGGTGATGGCCGACCTCGCGGTCGCCGAGCGGCGCACCGGCTACGTGCGGGGCGGCATCTCCCCGCTGGGACAGCGGAACCGGCACCCCGTGGTGGTGGACGCGTCCGCCCTCACAGGAGAGGTGATGTACCTCTCGGGCGGGCAGCGTGGGCTCGACGTCGAGCTGGCCCCCGCCGACCTCGTCGCGGTGAGCGGCGCCGTCGTGGCGGCGATCGCTGCCGACTGAGGTGACTGCTGGCTGAGGCGGCAGGGTGCTTCAGGCCGCGGACGCGCGGGCCTGGCGACGCACCGCGGCGACCCGCTGCAGCACGGTCACCACGGAGGCGAGCGCGAGCAGCGCGAGGACCACGGTGAGCAGGACGGGCGGCAGCCCCAGGCCCGTGAGGCCCACCGCCACCAGCGTGGCCACGAGCCGCTCGGCGCGCTCGGCGATGCCCACGTCGGCGGTGAACCCGAGCGACTCGGCCTTGGCCCGGGCGTAGGACACGAGCATGCCGAGCGCCATGCAGGAGGCGGCGAGGACGCCCACGGTCGGGTTGTCCCCGACGCCGAAGCCCCACCACAGCACGCCGAGGAACACCGCGGCGTCCTGCACGCGGTCCAGGGTCGAGTCCAGGAAGGATCCCCAGCGGCCCGTGGTCCCGGCCTCGCGCGCCATGATGCCGTCCACGAGGTCCGAGAACACGAACAGGGTGATGACGATCGTCCCCCAGAACAGCTCGCCGAGCGGGTAGAACACGAGCGCGCCGAGGCTCACGCCCACGGTGCCCGTCACCGTCACGGCGTCCGGGCTGACGCCGGCGCGCAGCAGCCCGCGGGCCACGGGCAGGAAGACGCGCGTGGTCACCCCTCGGGCATGCCGGTCCAGCATCAGCGCACGTCCCCCTGCGGTGCCGCGGCGGGCGTCGCGTCGCCGGGAGCGTCCGGAGCGTCCGGAGCGCCGGGAGCGTCGTCGGGCTCTGCCCCGGCGTCGCGCCTCCTGCGGGCGGTGAGCTCGGCGGCCGCGGCGGGCCAGGCCGCCACGAGGAGGTCGCGGGTCTGGCCCAGGGTCTGGGACATGTTCTTGGTGTGCGCGATGATCGGCAGGAAGTTGCCGTCGCCGGTCCACCGCGGCACCACGTGCTGGTGCAGGTGTGCCGCGATGCCCGCTCCCCCGGCCACGCCCTGGTTCATGCCCAGGTTGAAGCCTTTGGGGCGACTGGCCCCCTCGAGGGCGAGCATGGCCGTCTGGGCCAGCTCCGCCATCTCCGCCGTCTCCTCCGCCGTGATGTCCGTGTACATGGGCACGTGGCGGTACGGGCAGATCAGCAGGTGCCCCGGGTTGTACGGGAACAGGTTGAGGATCACGAAGGCCGTGCGCCCGCGGTGCACGATCAGCGACTCCTCGTCCGTGCGATGCGGCGCCGCGCAGAACGGGCACGTGTGCTCGTCCTTCACCTGGTCCGGTCCGGCGTTGATGTACGCCATGCGGTGCGGGTTCCAGAGCCGATCGAAGGCGTCCGGGACGCCGGGCAGCCCGAAGCCGTCCGTCGCCGCGGCGTCGCCGTCGGGGGTGCTCACGCCGTGACCTCGCGCTCCCGGACCGCCTTCACGATGCGGGCGATGGCCTCGTCCACGGGAACGCCGTTGTCCTGCGACCCGTCGCGGAAGCGGAAGCTGACCGCGCCGGCCTCGGCGTCCTCGCCGCCCGCGATGAGCACGAACGGCACCTTCTCCTTGGAGGCCGTGCGGATCTTCTTCGGGAAGCGGTCCGAGGAGTCGTCCAGGCGGGCCCGGATCCCCTCGGCGCGCAGCTTCGCGACGACGTCGGCCAGGTAGTCGTTGAACGCCTCGGCCACGGGGATGGCCACGACCTGCTCGGGGGCGAGCCACGCCGGGAAGGCGCCCGCGTAGTGCTCGGTGAGCACGCCGAGGAAGCGCTCGATCGAGCCGAAGAGGGCGCGGTGGATCATCACGGGGCGCTGACGCGTGCCGTCGGCGGCCTGGTACTCGAGGTCGAACCGCTCGGGCAGGTTGAAGTCCAGCTGGATGGTGGACATCTGCCAGGTGCGGCCGATCGCGTCCTTGGCCTGCACGGAGATCTTCGGCCCGTAGAACGCGGCGCCGCCCGGATCCGGGACGAGCTGGAGGCCGGAGCCCTCGGCGACCTCGGCGAGGGTGCGGGTGGCCTCCTCCCAGATGTCGTCCGAGCCGACCGACTTCTCCGGGTCACGCGTGGACAGCTCGAGGTAGAAGTCGTCCAGGCCGTAGTCCTTGAGCAGGTCGAGGACGAAGGTGAGCGTCGTGGTGAGCTCGTCCTTCATCTGGTCGCGCGTGCAGTAGATGTGGGCGTCGTCCTGGGTCATGCCGCGCACGCGGGTCAGGCCGTGGACCACGCCGGACTTCTCGTAGCGGTACACGGAGCCGAACTCGAAGAGGCGCAGCGGCAGCTCGCGGTACGAGCGGCCGCGGGAGCGGAACACGAGGTTGTGCATGGGGCAGTTCATCGGCTTGAGGTAGTAGTTCTGCCCCTGCCGGGTGACCTCGCCGGTCTCCGGGTCGCGCTGCTCGTCGATCTGCATGGGCGGGAACATGCCGTCCGCGTACCAGTCCAGGTGCCCGGAGACCTCGTAGAGGTGCTGCTTCGTGATGTGCGGCGTGTAGACGAACTCGTAGCCGGCCTCCTCATGGCGGCGGCGCGAGTAGTCCTCCATCGTCTTGCGGATGATGCCGCCGCGCGGGTGGAACACGGGCAGGCCCGAGCCGAGCTCGTCCGGGAAGGAGAAGAGGTCCATCTCCGCGCCCAGCTTGCGGTGGTCGCGGCGCTCGGCCTCGGCAAGCCGCTCCTGATAGGCCTTCAGGTCGGCCTTGGTGGGCCAGGCGGTGCCGTAGATGCGCTGCAGCTGCTTGTTCTTCTCGTTGCCCAGCCAGTAGGCGGCCGCGGAGCGGGTCAGCGCGAAGGCGTTGGAGATGAGCTTCGTGTTCGGCAGGTGCGGGCCGCGGCACAGGTCGCACCACACGGCGTCGCCGGACTTGCGGTCCACGTTGTCGTAGACCGTGATCTCGCCGGCGCCGACCTCCACGGAGGCGCCCTCGCCCGCGGTGTCGGCCTCGTTCTTCTTGCCCAGGAGCTCGAGCTTGTACGGCTCGTCCGCCATCTCGGCGCGGGCCTCGTCCTCGGTGACCACACGGCGGCGGAACTGCTGGTTCGCGTTGACGATCTTCAGCATCATCTTCTCGAGCTGCTTGAGGTCCTCCGGGGTGAAGGGCTCGGCGACGTCGAAGTCGAAGTAGAAGCCGTCCGTGATGTACGGGCCGATGCCGAGCTTGGCGTCGGGGCGCAGCTGCTGCACCGCCTGGGCCATCACGTGGGCGGTCGAGTGGCGCAGCACGTTCAGGCCCTCGGGCTCGGTGATGTCCACGGCCTCGACGCTGGCGCCGGCCGGGATTGCGCGGGCGAGGTCCCACAGGTGGCCGTCCACGCGCATGACCACCGTGGTGGGCTGCTCCCGGAAGAGCTCCAGGCCGGTGATGCCGTGCGTCACCTCCCGCATCTGGCCGTCCACGGTCAGCAGGATGTTCTTCGGCTCGGACACGGTGCTCCTTCTCGGGTCAGGCTTCTGGGCGTGTGGCATACGGAGGCCACCGCCAGCCGCCCCCATTCTAGGGGCGGGCGGGAACAGGGCGGCGACGACGCAGGAGGGCGCCGACCCGCGTCGACGCGGCGGACTCCTCCCACCCGCCGGGGCTCCGTTGGGCGCGACCGATCCGCAGGGGCGGTTGAAGCCGGGTCCAGGGCTCGGGGAGGGCTGGTCGCTCCGGCGGAGGGAGTGGTTCCCGCCTCGCCGGAGCAGGAGCCGCCCCGGGTGGGCCCGGGCGTGTCCGGTGATGCTGGTTCCGGCGCGGCGTGCGGTCCGGGTCGAGGTGGCGGGCCGGGACGAACCACGGGACGCCCTCGATGACCGACACCTCCCACCACCCGGCGTGCACGGCCTGGTGATGGTGCGAGCAGAGCAGCACGCCGTTGGCCACGTCCGTGGGCCCGCCGTGCTCCCAGTGGCCGATGTGATGGACCTCGCACCAGCTGGCGGGCAGCGCGCAGCCGGGTGCGGCGCATCCGCCGTCCCGCGCCGTCACGGCCCGCCGCTGGGCACGGGTGAAGAGACGACGCGCCCGGCCGAGGTCGAGGATCTCCCCCTCGCCGCCCAGGACGGCGGGGATGATGTCCGCGTCGCAGGCGATGCGCCGGATCTCGCGGGGGTCGATCGGTCCAGTGAGGTCGGCCGTGGACACGGAGGACCCCATGCGTCCGTCGGCGGCGGCGCGCAGCTCCCCGAGGAGCGTCCGATGGTCGATCGTGACGAGCACCTGCGGACGGTTCCCGCCGGTGGAGGGCAATGCCTCCGCACCGGCATGCGCGAGGGCCGCCTGGAGGGCGCTCACCAGCGTGTCCGCCTGCCGCTGCCCGCGCGTCCGGGGATCCGGGGCCGAGCCGGCGTCCTGCACGCCGGCAACGGCGCGGGGGTTCGTCGCGGCGGATGCCACGGTCTGCAGGACCTCATGCTGGGCGTCGGTGAGGTGGAGGTCCCACCGGTGCAGCCCACGGCGATGGCCCCGGTGGAACAGTCCCTGGGCGGCGTTCAGCTCCGCTTCCGTGGGCGCGGCGGTGTCCGGCATGACGAGGGCGTCGAGGTTCTGACGCCACCGGGCGCAGAGCCGACGGATGCCGTCCGGCTCGATCCGCTGGAGCTGGTCCGCCAGGATGGCCTCTCCCGCGTCGACCAGGTCCTCGACCTCGTCCCGAGGCACGCCGGCGATCAGGGCGTCGGTGCGTGCACGCGTCAGCGTCTCGATCACGACGTCGCAGGCCCCCGGCTCGGCGGCCCCGGCCGCCACCACACGGGCGATGGCGGGCAGCTGCGGCTCCGCGACCGGCGCCGTGGCGAAGGCGCGCTGGGGTCGGGTGGCCTCGGCTCGGCGGAGTCGGCGCTGGGCGTCCCGGCGGTCGATGTGGAGGAGGGAGCGCAGGCAGTCGGCCTCGTCCCGGTGGGGGCTCTTGCCCGGCGGGATGCCCAGGAGCTCATGACGATCCGCCTCGTGCCCGTAGACCTGGGCGAGGTGCCCGGCGAGGGAGGTCTGCACCGCGGCGACGGTGCGCGCGAGCCGCTCCACCTCCTGGAGCAGGGCCGGGAGCCGCAGGTCCTCGGCCTCCGGGGGCCACTCCGGGTCCCCGAGCCGTTCGAGCAGAGCCAGGACGTCCGACTGCGCGGCCCCGAGCAGGTCCGCGACCGGCGCGCCGAGAGGCGAGCGTGGACCCTCGCCGAGGCCTTCGCCGGAACTCCGGTCTGCACTGCCGCTGCCGGCGCCGTCAGCGGCGTTGCCGAGGCGCGCAGACGGGTTCATCACGCGCCTGGTCTCACCGATCACGTCCATGTCTCTTCCCCCCTTTCCTCATGCAGTCCATCACGGGGCCCGGACACGTTAAGCAGCCCCTCATCCGTGCCGGACGGCTCACCGCTCCGGCGTGGGCAGCAGCTCCCACGTGTCCGGGTGGGGCACCGGGATGGGCGTGCTGCACCCCGGGGCCTCGGCCGTGGCCTGCGGCGTCCCGGCGCTCGCCCCGGCCTCCACGCGCTCGGCGTCCTGGGCGACGAGCGCCTCGGGGCGCACCTTGACCGGCCAGCCGCCGGTGCCGTGGTGCGGGATGTCCGGCAGGGACGCCCCGCCGCCGGGCCCGCCCGGCGTGCCGCCGCGACGCCGGACCGCGGCCGCCTTCCGGTCGGCGGCCAGCCAGCGCCGCCACTGCTCCCGGGTGGCGTCGAGGTAGTCGGGGTCGGGCAGGGTCTCGGAGCGGTGCAGGTCCCATGCGCGGACGGCCTGCACCGAGACGGCCTGCGGGCCGGTGCGTCGCGTGGTCCCCTCGATCAGCAGGAGGCGCGCCGAGAAGAGCATCTCCCCCGAGGCGTGCTGGGCCTCGGTGAAGAAGGACGCGTCGACGCAGCCCGTCCCGTCGTCCACGGAGAGGAACACCACCCGCTTGCCGCTGCGCATGGGCGGGGTCTGCGTGGCCACGCGCACCCCCGCCACGAGCACGCGCGACTGCGAGCGCAGTCGCAGCAGGTCCTTCGCGCGGGTGATCCCGAGGGCGTCGAGGTACGGCGCGTGGGAGTCCATGAGATGGGCGGTCACGTCCAGAGCGGTGAGGTCCAGCTCGGTGCGCACCTGCGCGGCCGTGGGCGGGGACGGGAACATCGGGGTGAGGGCGCTGAGCTCGGTGTCCGGCAGGTCCAGGGCCAGCTGACCGTCCACCTGGCGGGTCCGCGGGGGCCGCGAACGGGTGGCCCCGCGGCCCGGGCCGGTGCCCCGCGTACTGGAGTGCTGCAGCTCGAGGTGGTGCACGAGGTCGGTGCGAGACGCCCCGCCGGGCGGCAGCAGGCAGTCGAGGGCGCCGAGCTGGGCGAGCCGCTCCAGGTTGCGGCTGGTGGGCCGGGCACGGTCCCGGACGTCGGCGAGGGAGTGGTAGGGGCGGCCCGCGTCGAGGCGCTCGACCTCCGCCTCGCTCAACCCGGACAGGCTCGTCAAGGGCAGGCGGATCCCCCAGCGACCGCGAGCGCGGCCGTCGGGACCGGTCGCGGAGCTGGCGGGTGCGGGTGGGCTTGGCGTCGAAGGGCCGGGCGTGCTGGGCTTCGAAGGGCCGGGTGTGCTGGGCCTGGAAGGGCCGGGTGTGCTGGGCCTGGAAGGACCGGACGCGCCGTGGTCGTCCGCGCATCCGCCGTCCGCGGGGTGACGCGCACCGTCGTCGTGGGCGCCCTCCCCGTGGAGGCCGTGGCCGTCCACCTCCGGGTGCGAGGGCACCCACTCGACGCGCACGTGCCGAGTGGAGGCGTTGACGTCCACCGGGAGCACGGGGATGCCCATGCGGCGGGCCTCGGCCACCATGAGGCGGGCCGGGTACATGCCGGGGTCATGCTCGAGGATGGCGGCCATGAAGGCCTCGGGGTGGTGCGTCTTGAGCCAGGCGGACTGGTAGGTGGGCACGGCGAACGCGGCGCCGTGGGCCTTGCAGAAGCCGAACGAGCCGAAGGCATGGAGGGTGCCCCAGACCTCGTCGATCACGTCGAGGTCGTACCCCTTCTCCAGCGCGTGGGAGCGGAAGTACTCCTCCACCGTGCGCTCGGCTGACCCGCCGAGGAGCCGGCGGAACTCGTCCGCGCGGGCCAGGCCACAGCCGGTCATGACGTCCATGGTGCGCAGCACCTGCTCGTGGAACACGGTGACGCCGTGCGTCTCGGCGAGCACGGGCTCGAGGTGCGGGTGCGGGCAGCGGGCCGCCGCCCAGCCGTGCCGCTGCTCCAGGAAGGGCCGTACCATGTCCGACTGCATGGGGCCGGGACGGAAGAGGGAGATGTCCACCGTGAGGTCGTTGAACTCGCGGGGGGCGAGCTTGCCGATCAGCTCCCGCTGGCCCGGGGACTCGATCTGGAAGCAGCCGAGGGTGTGGGTGGTGCGGATCATCTCGAAGGTCGCCTCGTCGTCGAGGGGGACCCGCTCGAGGTCCGGCCTCTCCCCCGTGATGCGCTCCACCTCCGCCAGCGTGTAGGCGATCGCCGACTGCATGCGCACGCCGAGGATGTCCAGCTTGAGGAAGCCCATGGGGTCCATGTCGTGCTTGTCGAACTGGCTCATCGGCAGGCCCATGCCCGAGGGCTGCACGGGCGTGCGGTGCAGGAGGGTGGCGTCGCCGAGGATGACGCCGCACGGGTGCATGGAGATGTGCCGGGGCAGGCGATCGAGACGCTCCGTGATGTCCACCAGCAGGTCCAGCTGATGCCGCCCCGCCCGGCGGCCGGACTCCACGCGCCGGGAGAGCTCCCCCAACTCGGGCATGCGCTGCAGCGCCTCGCGGAAGCTGGAGGCGGAGAAGCGCCACAGCTGCTTGGCGATGACGTCCACGTCCTCGTCCGGCAGGCCCAGGGCCATCCCCGCGTCCCGGACGGCGCCGCGGGCCCGGTAGGCGTTCTGCATGCTCATGAGCGTGGTCCGCTCGGCCCCGAAGCGCTCGAACACGGCACGGTAGATCTCGTGGCGGCGCGCGGACTCCACGTCGATGTCGATGTCCGGCAGGGTGGAGCGCGCGTCCGAGAGGAAGCGCTCCATGATCAGGCCGTTGGCCATGGGGTCCACGTTGGAGATCCGCAGCGCGTGGTTCACCAGCGACGACGCCCCGGAGCCGCGCGCGGAGACCCGCACGCCCATCCCCTCGATCAGGTCCACCACGGAGGACACCGTGAGGAAGTAGCTCGCGAACCCGAGGCGCGAGATGATCCCGAGCTCGTGCTCGACCCGGTCCTGCAGGTCGCGGGCCTCCTGACTGGTGCCGAACCCGGAGCCGGTGTGCAGACGCGGGTAGCGGGCGGCCAGGCCGGCGAGGGTCCGCTCGTGCAGCACGCGGTCGGGCGGCCCGTCCACCCCGATGACGGAGGCCTCGGGCACCCGGGGCCGACCCCAGCCGAGATCGCTCTCGGGGTCGAGGGCGCAGGCCTCGGCCAGGCGGCGGGTGGACTCCAGGAGGGGCGCGGCAGGCTCGTCCGCGGCCTCGCACACCTCACGGGCGAGCCGGTGCATGTGCTCGGTGGGCTTGAGCCAGCCCTGTCCGTTGGGCTGCAGGTCGTGCAGGGCGTCGAGGGAGCTCAGCGCCCGGGCGGCGTCGAGGACGTCCGCGGTGGCCGCGCCGTCCGGGGCGGCGTACCGCACGGCGTTGGTCAGCACGGCGGGCGTGCGGGTGTCCCGGGCGGCGCGCAGCATCTTCACGGCGTGGCCCGTGTCCAGCCGTCGGCCGGGCGCGGAGAGGTGCGTGACGACGTCGACGTGCACAGATCCGGCGGGCAGGGCCGAGCGCCACCGGCGCAGGGCGCCCACTCCCGCGGCGTAGTGGCGGCGGGCGAGGTGGCGTCCGAGGTCCGAGTCCGGCCCGAGGAGCACGAACAGTTCCGGGCTCGGCGGGTTCGCGGGGTTGGCGGCGGTGGGCACGCGCCCCCCGGCGGCCTCCGCCAGCTCGGCGACGGCGGCCCAGGGGCTGCCTCCGCCCGCTCCCCCGGTGGTACGGGCATGGGCCGCGGAGATCACCTGGCACAGGGCGCGGTAGCCGGACCCGTGGGAGCCGCCCCGGGCGAGGATGACGGCCCGGCCGGCGTCGCCGTCCTCCTCCGACCAGCGCAGGGCGAGGTCCACCCCGACCACGGGCGCGATGCCGTGCTGCAGGCACGCGCCCACGTGCTTGGCCATGCCGTAGAGGCCGTCGCGATCGGTGCACGCGAGCAGGTCCATGCCCGCCGCGGCGGCGGCCGCGGCGAGGTCCTCGGGCCAGCTCACCCCGTAGTGGGCGCTGAAGGCCGAGGCCACGTGCAGATGGGGGAACGGGACGGGCGGGGGCGTGCGGTCACCCATGGGGAGCTCTCCTGGACGTGCTGGACCACCCCGCCGGGGTCTCCGACGGGGGCGGCGCGGGAAGCGCGGCGGGTGCACGAGCCGGGAAGCGTGCGGGGGTCCGAGCCAGGGGAAGGAGGCGGTCGGGGCAGCCTGTGGCCGCCGAGGCGGCCACTCACCCACAATAGAACACATGTTCGAATGACGGAAGCGGGGGGCAGGCCCCGGAGGGGCGGGCGGGACCTCACGCCGTCCTCCGCAGGTCATGAGCGACCTCGTGGACGCGAATGAGGCGCCAACGCCCGGAGTCGAGGTGGTGGGCGACGTCCAGGGTCTGCACGGGGGCGGAGCCGGCCCGGGCGAGGCGCACCTGCAGGCGCCAGATCTCATGGTCCACCAGGCCCGGCCCGCGGCCCTTCTCGGCCCGCACCTCCTCGGCCCACCAGCGGCGACGCTCGAACCAGCGCATCGGCCGCTCGGCGATGACGTAGTCCCGCCCGTTCCAATGCAGGCCCTGCGGCGCGCCGTCCGGGGCGCGCTCCACCGCCACGGACTGCGTGAAGACTCCCATGCTGCTCTCTCCCTGTGTGCGCTGCGGACGGATCCGCCGGCGGGCGCCGACGGACGGCGGGAGCGCGACCCACCCGCGACGGCGGGCAGGGGAAGAGTCGGGAAGCCTCGGCCCGCGATGGGACCGAGGACCGGAGGTCGCACTCTCGATCGTACTCGAACATGTGTTCGAACCCGATGGGAGGGACACTACGGGTGGCAGCGGACACGTTAAGGGGGCCCGGGGAAAAGGCGACGTCGGCACCCGCGCGGGTGCCGACGTCGCCGTTCTCACGCCCCCGGGCGGGGCGGGGCCGCGCTCAGGCCTTCACGTACCGCGGGAAGGCGGCAGGCGCGGCCACCGGCTTGCCCTCCGGGTTCATGTCGATCCCGAGGTCACGGGCCCAGACGATGCGGGTGTCGCCGGTGTAGACGGCCTCGGTGCGCTCGTCGAGCTCGAACACGCGGGCGCCGCGGAGGGTGTGCTGATCCCACGTGCCGTCGTTGAGGCCGTAGGTGTCGAAGCCGGTGCCGGGCGCGTAGCCGAGCTCGACGCCGTAGTAGTTCCCCTTGTAGGTGTTGATGTGGTCGTGGCCGCAGTAGATGCCCTTGACCTCGCCGCGCTCCTTCACGGAGGCGTAGATGCCCGAGTTGATCAGACCGTGGTAGACGTCCTCGTGCTTCACACCCTCGATGGCGTGACGGCGCACGGCCTCCGCGTGGCGGGCCTCGTCCTTCTCGCCCTGGGAGGCGTACCACATGTAGGAGTGCTCGAACGTGGGGATGTGGAAGAACATGAGGCCGGGGACGCCCTTGCCGAAGCGCTCCGCGGTGGCCTCCGAGGCCTCCTCGTACCAGCGGATCTGCTGCGGACGGATCCAGTCGTAGTCCATGACGCCCTCGGTGGACTGCCCGGCGGCGTCCTGGGCGGTCGCGTAGCGGCCCGAGTCGAGCAGCCAGATGGCGAAGGAGGGGGCGGCGCCGCGGGACCCCCGCACGAGCAGCTGGGCGTCGGAGTGGCCCGGCTTGGACGGGTCCACGGCCGGGTTGAGGTTGTGCTTGTACTGGCGCACGAAGTCCACGATCCGGGATGCCGTCATCGAGGTGCCGTGCTCCGTGACTGAGTCCTCGTCGTGGTTGCCGAAGGTGATGGCCCACTTCACGCCGCGGGACTCCATCGGCATGACGAAGTTGTTGATCCCCTGCATCACCTGCAGGTCCGTGGTGGGCGAGCCGTCGATGACGTCGCCGTTGATGAGCGCGAAGTCCGGCTTCTCCCGGTCCAGGACCTTGCCCATGAACTCGAGGGTGCGACGGTCCGCGGCGTGGCCGCCCTGGGTGTCGTTGAACTGCACGATCTTGAAGCGGCGGCTCTTGCCGAACGCCAGCGGCATGGACTGGGCGCCGGCATCACGGCGACGTCCATGGGCAGGGGCGTGGGCCGGAGGCGCGGCCTGGGCGACGGGGGCAGCGGCCAGCACGCCGGCCGCGGCGAAGGCTCCGCCTCCGGCGAGGATGCCGCGGCGGTCGACGGACGGGGACTCGGGGATGCGATCGGTCATGGCTCTCTCCTGCTGAAGCGGCGGTCGATGACGTCGCGGAAGCGTCCCTGACCTGGACGTTAGGAGGCTGAGATGACCCCGGGGATGCCCGGCGTGGAACGCCCACGGAACGAGCAGATGAACGGTCGGGAACACGACACCTGCGCGTCTGACGATGTTCACGGTCCGCCCTGTGGAGAACCCCTCGCGTGTCGCGGAGGCATGCGTACACTCGCCAGTGTCGCCACTCACACGCCGCTCACGCGGTGGTCTTCACGGGATCAGAGCCGTGGCGGCGGACGGAACGGATGTCTTCTGAGGAGGGGACCTTGTCCATCACCGCACCCCCACGCGCCCTGCCCCGCCGACGCCCCGCCCAGGCCGCATCGCTGGCAGCCGCCCTCGCACTGGTCCTCACGGCCTGCGGCGGCGGAGACCCGGCACCGACCGAGGCCACGACGACGGCGCCCGTCTCGTCCACGCAGGCCGCTGACACCCCCACCCCCACGGCTACGGCTACGGCCGGCGCATCTCCCTCCACCCCCGACGGCGGCACGGCGCCATCGAGCGGGAGCGGGAGCGGACCCGCGAGCGCAACGGCGAGCGGTCCGTACGTCCCCGCCTCCGCCGAAGGCCCCGCCCAGAACGTGCCGAAGCCGGTGATGCCCGAGGTCATGAAGGAAGAGACCCAGGAGGGCGCCGAGGCGGCGGTGAAGTACTTCTGGGAGACGGTCTACTACATGCAGCAGACGGGGGATGCGGGTCCCACACGCACCGCATCTTGGGAGGCTTGCGCCTTCTGCAGTCACATAATTAGCTCGATGGAGGCCATCTACTCGAATGAAGGATGGTTCACAGGCACCCAGTCCAATGTGAGTTCCGCTCGCCTCAGGCCATCTTCTAGTGGATATAACGCGACGCTTATCATGAATTTCTCCAGCGGTACGGGATACATGCGCGATGGCTCTACGCCCAAGGGGGGAAACGTACCGGAATCAAAGGGCGCCCCTTGGGTAGCTGATCTCATCTATGATGATGACTTGAAGAGTTGGCTTGTAGAATCAATGACCTTCCAAGGACGCGGGGATAGATGACAATGAAATTCAAAACCACCAGATCAATCAAAAATATGGCCCTGTTGATCCTCACGCTGGCAATCATTGGCGTCACCCCGGCTCGCGGCGAGCAAATCTCCGAGGAATGCACCACCAATAAAGCAATCTACGCACTGTCCGCTTCGTCCATCGCTGTCTCAAAGAAGTGCCACCAGGGCGGAGTTTCTAAAAGAACGGGGATCGTCAATGACGTTGACCCAGAAGCGCCTCCGCGGGAGATAGAAGAGGCGTCCGCACCAGAGCCCTCACTGAAGACAAACGTCACAATGAACGCCTGCGACCCGAACCAGGTGGGCAACCCAGACTTCAAAACCTGTCAAGAGCAGAAGGAAAAGTTCTGTCCTGACGGTGGCGAGTGGGTTATGACGGAGACAACTGACATCAGTACGGGTACACCACAGGTCACCTACTCCACCCCCATCTGCACAGGCACCGGCACCGGCCCGGCTCCCATCGGCGCCGCAGGCGACGCCGCTCCCCCGGTCACCATCGACGAAGTCCGCACCCTCCTGGTCCTGGAGCCGACGATCGAGTCGGACAACGCCGGCCGCGGCGTCCGCAACGCGGAGACCAACTTCTACACCCTCGCGCAGCCGGTCTCCCTGACCACGACCATCGCCGGCCAGGACATCGAACTCCGCGCCACGCCCGTCACCTTCCACTGGACCTACGGTGACGGCACCGGCACCGTGACCACCCACGACGGAGGCCACGCGCAGCCCGAGTTCAACGTGCCCACCCCCACGAGCCACGTCTACGAGGACACGGGGTCCTACACGGTCGGGCTGACCACGGTGTACGTCGGCGAGTACCGGGTGGCCGGCGGCGAGTGGCAGCTGATCCCCGGCACCATCACCCTGGACGCCGCCCCGGTCACCGCGGACATCTGGCGCACAGTCACGCGCAACGTCGCCGACGACTGCGGCGCCGACGCCTCCGCGTGGGGCTGCACCGGGCCCATCGACGCCCCGGACGGCGGCTGAAGGCCGCTCCTCGGCTCACCTCCGGGCGCCCCACCCGGCCCACCTCAGAGGAGTCGCTCCTGCACCTCGCCGGGCTCCTCGATCAGCTCCGGGCCGTTGTTCCGCACGTTCCCCACGGCCGAGCCCACCGGGCGCAGGCGCCACCCCGACGCCACGCCGTACGCCTGCGCGCACACCTCGTCCACGAGCAGTTCGGCCTCCTCTGCCGACCCGAGCTTCCCGGGCTCCAGCCAGCGGGCCATCGCCTCGGCTCCCAAGGGCACGGGCAGCCGGTCGTGCAGCTCCCCCAGCTCCGCCAGCAGCGGATCCTCCGCCTCCATGTCCGGCGCCGCCATCGTCAGGATCGACGTCGAGAGCACCCACGCGTCCTCTCCCGCGGCTTTCGCTTCCGGGTCCTGCCACCACTCGTAGAGCCCGGCGAACCAGATCACGGGCCCCTCGCCGTCACCGGCGCCGGCCGGGTGCACGTAGAAGGGCTGCTTCTCGGCGGCCTTCCCGTCGGCTCCCTTCGCCCCGGGCTCCGGCTTCTTCCACTCGTAGTACCCCTCCACCGGCACCGCGCAACGGCGCGAACGCACGGCCGCCCGGAACGTCGGCTTCAGTGCCACCGTCTCGGACCGGGCGTTGAACGCCCGCGACCCCACGGACAGCTCCTTCGCCCACGGCGGAACGAGTCCCCACCGCGCCACGTGCAGCTCGCGCCGCACCTCCCCGTCGGGCGCCTCGCCCCCGCCAGACGCCCCCGCGCCGTCCCCGTCCACCGCCCGCTCCAGCAGGATCGGCACGTCCGCCGTCGGGGCCACGTTCCAGTTGGGCCGCAGTTCGAGCGTCTCATCGGGCAGCATGCCGCCGCCCAGCCTGACGAGGTCACCGGCCGCCCGGGCCATCACATACCGTCCGCACATGCCCCCAGTGTGCCCCACCACAACGGGGTCGCCGCCGGTCCCCACCGGATGCCACCCCGGCCTCGCGTGTGGTGGGATGGACACCGAGCCACCCCCACTGCACAAGGAGTCAGCGTGCCACAGAAGGTCCGCGGCGTCGTCGCCATGGCGAAGGACGCCCCCGTCAGCATCGAGACCATCATCATCCCCGACCCGGGACCGGGAGAGGCCGTCGTCGACGTCAAGACGTGCGGCGTGTGCCACACGGACCTGCACTACGTGCAGGGCGGCATCGGCGACGAGTACCCGTACCTGCTCGGCCACGAGGCGACCGGCGTGGTCTCGGCGATCGGCGAGGGCGTCACCCACGTGGCCGTCGGCGACACCGTGATCCTCAACTGGCGCGCCGTGTGCGGCGAGTGCCGCGCGTGCAAGAAGGGCCAGCTCGAGTACTGCTTCGCCACGCACAACGCCGCCCAGAAGATGACCCTCGAGGACGGCACGGAGCTCTCCCCCGCCCTCGGCATCGGCGCCTTCGCTGACAAGACCCTCGTCCACGCCAAGCAGTGCACCACGGTGGACGGCGTGGACGGCGTCGAGGAGCAGGCCGCCGTGGGCCTGCTGGGCTGCGGCGTCATGGCCGGCATCGGCGCCGCCATGAACACCGGCGCGGTCAAGCGCGGCGAGTCCGTGGCCGTCATCGGCTGCGGCGGCGTGGGCGTCGCCTCGATCGCGGGCGCGAAGCTCGCCGGGGCCACCACGATCATCGCGGTGGACATCGACGACAAGAAGCTCGCCAAGGCCACCGAGCTGGGCGCCACCCACACGGTGAACTCCAAGGAGCAGGACCCGGTGGAGGCCATCCGCGCCGCGACGGGCGGCTTCGGCGCCGACGTCGTCATCGAGGCCGTGGGCCGCCCCGAGACCTACGAGCAGGCGTTCTACGCGCGCGACCTCGCCGGCCGCGTGGTGCTGGTGGGCGTGCCCACCCCGGACATGCAGCTCACCCTGCCGCTGCTCGAGATGTTCGGCCGCGGCGGCGCCCTGAAGTCCTCGTGGTACGGCGACTGCCTGCCCGAGCGCGACTTCCCCATGCTGGTGGAGCAGTACCGCCTGGGCCGCCTGCCCCTGGACGAGTTCGTCACCGAGACCGTCGCCCTCGACCAGGTCAACGAGGCCTTCGAGACCATGAAGTCCGGCGACGTCCTGCGCTCGGTGGTGGTGCTCTGATGGCCGCGCGCATCGACCACGCCGTCACCTCCGGCACGTTCTCCCTCGACGGCGAGACGCACCAGGTGGACAACAACGTGTGGGTCGTCGGCGGCGCGGAGGAGTGCGTCGTCGTCGACCCGGCGCATGATGCCTCCGCCGTGTGGAGGAAGGTGGCCGGCCGCCAGGTGCTGGCCATCCTCCTCACCCACGGCCACGACGACCACATCCGCCAGGTCCAGGAGTTCCGCCAGATGGTGGACGCCCCCGTGCTGATGCACCCGGCCGATCGCATGCTGTGGGACGCCGTCTTCCCCGACGACGCCCCCGACGGCGACCTGACCGACGGCGACGTGATGCGTGTGGCCGGCGTCGAGCTGCGCGTGCTCCACACGCCCGGGCACTCCCCCGGCTCCGTGTGCCTCCACGCCCCGGACCTCGGCGAGCAGGACGACGACGGCACCCCCACCGGCGTGCTGTTCTCCGGCGACACGCTCTTCCAGGGCGGGCCCGGCGCCACGGGCCGCTCGTACTCGGACTTCGACACGATCATCGAATCGATCCGCGAGCGCCTGCTCACGCTGCCGGAGTCCACGGTGGTCCACACGGGCCACGGCGGCTCGACCCGCATCGGGGACGAGAAGCCGCACCTGCAGGAGTGGATCGACCGCGGCCACTGAGGACGCGCCGAGGTGGGGAAGAATGGTCCCCCGTGACCATCCTCCCCGCCTCGCCCCCTCCCTCCGTGATCCTGCTCGGCGGCGCGTCGGGCTCCGGCAAGTCCTACCTGGCCCGGCGGCACGGCCGGCCCCACCTCTCGCTCGATGCGTTCTACCGTCCGCAGTCCGACGACGGCGCCGCGGGCGGGCCCGGCCCCGTGTTCCCGCGCACCCCGTATGGCGAGATCGACTGGGACCACCCCGGAACGTGGGATGAGCAGGCGGCCGTGGACGCGGTCGTCGAGCTGCTCGAGGACGGCACGACGCGCGTGCCCGACTACGACATCTCCACGTCCTCCGTCCGCGGGCACGGCACCGTCGCGCTCGAGCCGGGCGGGGTGATCGTGGCGGAGGGCATCTTCGCCGAGCGCATGCCCACCGCCCTGGACCGGGCCGGGGTCCACTACGCGGCCTGGTACATCGACCAGGCGCGGACCACGACGGCGGCCCGCCGGTTCGTGCGCGACGTCGCCGAACGCCGCAAGCCGGTGCCGTTCCTCGTGCAGCGGGGCTGGTCCCTGTATCGGACGGACGCGGCGCGCCGGGCGGCGGCTGTGGCGGCCGGCTTCACCCCGCGACGCAAACGGGAGATCATCGCGGATCTCACGGCCTGACGGCCCTCCCGCAGCTGGGCCGCCCGTGCCTTCAGCCGGAGGTGCCCGCGGCGAGGACGGCGAGCTGCTCGTCCACGACCTCGAGCCCGGCGGCGGCGGCCCACGCCGTGTACTCCTCCCGCAGGGCCGCGGCGAACGCGGGGACGCTCACCCCGGGACGCACGTCCTCGGCCGCGCCCGCCGTGCGGGGGTCAATGTCCAGGCCGAGCTCCCGGTAGACGTCGACGAGCACGGCCCGCAGCGGGGCGGGGTCGGACACCACCACGTGGGTGGAGAACAGGAACGCCCCCTTCACCACGCGCTGCGCGGAGCCGGCCAGCTTCACCGGGTATGTCGGCGCAGGACCCTGCACGGAGAACTCGCCCGGGCAGTACTCCCCCGGGATCTCTCCCACGGAGGCGGGCACGTCCAGGCGCGCGAACGCCCGCACGAACAGGTCGGCGAACTTCGCGAACCGGGCCTGCTGGGTGAGTGCCGCGTCCTCCTGCTGGCTCAGGTGGTCCACCACCAGGCAGCCGTGGTGGTAGGCCGCCGCCCGTCCGCCGGCCCGGCGCACCGCCGGCTCGAAGCCGTGGGCCCGGGCCGCAGCGGCCCCGGCCGCGAAGCCGGGCAGCCGCGCGTCGCGCTGGCCGAACGCGACCGTCGGTTCGGGCACGTAGACGCGGATCAGGTCGTCGAGGGCCCTTCCCTCGGCCGCGGCTGCGCGGAAGACGGCCAGCTCGCCCATGGCCCAGTCGAGGTCGTCAGCGGCCCCGAAGGTCCGCTCCTGCACGGCCCAGCGCAGCCGGGGAGCTGCGCTCACAGGCCGCCCTCGACCGGCCAGGAGCGCAGGGTGAGGGTCTGCTCGACGTGGGCGAAGGGGCCGTCGTCGTCGTGGAGGACGGTGCTGGTCAGACCCACGCCGTCCGGGCCCACCGTGACCTGCCCCGCGAGGCCGAGCCAGTGGCCGGTGGGCTCGCGGTACAGGTGGATCTGCAGGTCCACGTTGGGGAAGAACCACCCGCCCGGCTTCGCCGGCAGGGCCGGGGCGATCCCGTTGGCCGCATCAGTGAGGCTGATCAGGCGCACCAGGTCGCTCGTGCTCTCCCCCGCCACCATCTCCCGGTCCGTGGTGAGCCACACCCGGCCGTGGCCCGGCCCATGGCCGGGCAGGATGACGCCGTCGAGGGAGGCGATGTACCCGCCTCCCCATCCGTGGAGCGCGTTGTGCGACTGCGCCTGCGAGCGCGGCGGGAGGGGCTCGTCCGGCAGCTGGGCGACGGCGGAGGTGTCCGAGGTGGACAGCAGCCAGGCGCGCAGGGTCAGCACGGTGCGGCCCCGGGCGTGGAGCACGGACTCGACGAGCTCGATGGTCCGGCCCGGACGCAGGGTGCGCGTGACCACCTCGAGCTCGCCCGACCAGAGCGTGCCCAGGATGTCGTAGGAGAGCCGTCCCACCCGCAGCCCGGGAGTGGTCTCGTGCGCGGCCACCTCGTGCAGCAGCAGGCCCGAGACGGCGGCCATGTGCATCTCCTCGTCCCGCCATGCGCCCTGGGCGTGCACGGTGGAGCGCACGCGGGAGGTGCGGACGCCGTCGGCGTCCACGGTGGGCTCGCCGAGGCGGACGTAGAAGGCCAGGGGATCGTCGGCGACGGAGGTCGCGGGGGTGGAGGTGATGTCGGTCATGGGCCGAAGTCTGCCAGAACGACGACGGCCGGTGACGTCCCCGCGGGGATGTCACCGGCCGTCACGGCGTGGGCCCAGCCGAGGCTCAGCGGCGCATGACCTTGCGGGCGATGCCGTTGCCGATCAGCTGCAGCGCCTGGACGAACACGATCACCACGACGACGGCCAGCCAGGTGACCTCCGGACGGAACCGGTTGTAGCCCTCCACGATGGCGAAGTTGCCGACGCCGCCGCCGCCGATGATGCCCGCCATGGCGGACATGTCCACGAGCGAGATGATCACGAACGTGAAGCCGAGGATCAGCGGGCCGAGGGCCTCGGGCAGCACCACGGTGCGCACGATCCGCATGCGGGAGGCGCCCATCGCACGGGCGGCCTCGATGACACCGGGGTCGAGGGAGACGAGGTTCTGCTCCACGATGCGGGCGATGCCGAACGTGGACGCCCAGATCATGCAGAACACCACGGCGGTGTTGCCGATGCCGGTGCCGAGCGTCGCGATGGTCAGCGGCTGCAGGGCGGCGATGAGGATGACGAACGGGATGGGCCGGATGAGGTTCACGATGAAGTTCGTGACCAGGTAGACGGCGCGGTTGGCGAAGATGCCGCCCGGGCGCGTGGTGTAGAGGAGGAGCCCGACCAGCAGGCCGAGGACGCCGCCGAGGACGAACGCCCAGCCGACCATGTAGAGGGTGTCCCCCACGGCGGTCAGGAGTTCGGGGCCGTAGTACCCCCAGTCGAGGTTCTGGAAACGGTCGATCACTGGTGCACCTCCTGCACGTCCCCGGCGCCGGCCAGGTCCGCGACGAACGCGTCCACTGCGGCGGGCTCACCCGTGAGCGCCACGGTGAGCAGGCCGTACGCGGAGTCCTTGGTGGCGGACATGCCGCCGTGGGCGATCTCGAAGCTGACGCCGCGCGTCGACGCGGTGCCGAGCACGGCCGACACTGCGGCGGCGTCCTTGAGCGAGACCATGATCAGCCGGCCCTCGGTGCGCGCCCGGATGCGGGCCACCTCCTCGGCATTCGGCCGGTCCTTGAGCGCCGTGGCCACGAAGGACGCGGCGTCGGCGGAGTGGGCGGGCCGGGAGAAGAGGTCGTAGACCTTGCCGGACTCCACCACGCGGCCGGTGTCCATCACGGCGACGCGGTCGGCGATCGAGCGGATGACCTCCATCTCGTGGGTGATGGCCACGATCGTGACCCCGAGCTCCTCGTTGACGCGGCGCAGCACGGAGAGCACCTCGTGCGTCGTCGAGGGGTCGAGGGCGCTGGTGGCCTCGTCCGCGAGCAGGATCTCCGGCTCGGCGGCGAGCGCGCGGGCGATGCCGACACGCTGCTTCTGGCCGCCCGAGAGCTGCTCCGGGTAGTGCTTGGCCTTGTCCGCCAGGCCGACGAACTCGAGCAGCTCCGCCACGCGTGCGCGGCGCTTCGACCGCGGCCAGCCGGCCGTGTCCAGGGCGAACTCGATGTTCCCCGCCACGGTGCGTGAGGTGAGCAGGTTGAACTGCTGGAACACCATGCCGATGCGGGTGCGCAGCGGGCGCAGCTTCGCCTCGGACAGGTGTGAGACCTGCTGGCCCAGCACCGTGACGGTGCCCGACGTCGGCTTCTCGAGCCCGTTGATCATGCGGATCAGGGTGGACTTGCCGGCGCCGGAGAAGCCGATCACACCGAAGACCTCGCCGCGTCGCACGGAGAGCGAGACGTCGTCCACGGCCGTGACGCCGCGGCCCTTCTTGGCGGCGTAGACGCGGCTGACGTGGTCGAAGACGATGACCGGCTCCCCCGGGGCGCCCTCAGAGTGGCGCCCCGGGGTGACCGCGTCACGGTCGGACGTATGGGAACCTGCCATGGATCAGGCGTCCTGCTTCGCGATCGCGTCCTGGTACTGCTTCAGGGTCTCGTCGATCTGGGCGGCGTCGAGCTGCACCGGCACGCTCGTGTCGGAGGAGAGCTTCGCGGACTCGTCCAGCACGGCCTGCTCGTGGTACAGGGCCGCGACCTTCTTGTAGGTCTCGTTCTCGCGGTCCGCGCGGCGCACGGCGAAGCCGTTGACGAACGGCTTGGCGGAGTCGGCCTGGGGGTCGTCCTTGAACAGGGCGGTGTTCGTGTCGATGCCGGCGTCGGCCGAGAACGTGTTGTTGATGACCGAGCCCTGCACGGACTCGAGCGCGTTCACGGTCTGCTGCGCGGCCACGGGCTGCACCTTCACGGTGGAGGTGGCCTCGTCGATGTCGCGGACCTCAGGGCGGATGGTCTCGTTGGACAGCTTCAACAGGCCGGCGGCGACGAGCACGTTGATGGCACGGGCCTGGTTCACGGTGTCGTTCGGGATGGCGACGGTGTCGCCCTTCTTGAACTCGGAGACGTCCGTGTACTTCTTGGAGTACAGGGGCAGCGGGATGATCTCGGTGGTCCCGATCAGCGTCAGGTCCTTGCCGGAGGCCTGGTTGTAGTCGGCCAGGTAGGCGATGTGCTGGAACCAGTTCATGTCGATGTCGCCGTTGTCCAGCGCCGGGTTCGGCTGCGTGTACTCGGTGAAGTTGCGGATCTCGACGTCGATGCCGTGCTTCTCCTTGGCGAGCTTCACCAGGGCGCGGTGTGTCTCGTTCTCGGACACGACGCCGATGCGCACGGTCTGGGCGCCGTCGTCGCCCTTCGTCTCGGCCTGCGAGTTGCAGGCGGTCAGGGCGAACGCGCCGACGGCGGCCAGGGACAGGCCGGCGAACGAGCGGCGGGAGATGTTCGAGGGGGTCATGGGGTTCTCCTTGGAGGACAGGGCGAGGCCGCCGGCGCGGGTGGGCACGGCGGGCACGGAACGGTGCGGGGTGGGCCGTGCGGTGGGTGGTTCCCCGCGGGGCACAGCACGGCGGGCGGGGGGCGAGAGACGCCCCGAGCCGGAGGCCGGGATCCTTTCGAACGCTGCTCTTGCCCGTCCCCCAGTCACTGCGGGCTGCCCTCGATGGGTCTGCACGCAGCGGAGGCGGGCCGCTTCTCGGTCCGTTGCCACCCGTGAACATGGGGTTGGCGAGCGGCTCGTCATGGGACCACGTAGACCCGCCGAGGCGGGGTCCACAGCCGCTTCTCCTGAAGCTGGGCCCAAGCCTATCGCAGCGTGTGCGCTCCATCCGGCGTGATGGTGACGCGCAGCGTCATACTGCGAGGACAGGGCACCGGAGTGTGGTGCATCTCGCGAGACGACGACGGCCGGGCGCCTCCGTGGGGAGGCGACCGGCCGTCGTCGGGACGGAGATCAGGCGGGCGGGATCAGAAGTCCCAGTCCTCGTCCTCCGTGTTCTCGGCCTTGCCGATCACGTAGGAGGAGCCGGAGCCGGAGAAGAAGTCGTGGTTCTCGTCCGAGTTCGGGGAGAGCGCCGAGAGGATGGCCGGGTTCACGTTGGTGACCTCGGCCGGGAACATCGGCTCGTAGCCCAGGTTCATCAGGGCCTTGTTGGCGTTGTAGTTGAGGAACTTCTTCACGTCCTCGGCCAGGCCCACGGCGTCGTAGAGGTCGTGGGTGTACTCGACCTCGTTCTCGTACAGCTCGAAGAGCAGCTCGAAGGTGAAGTTCTTCAGCTCCTCGCGGCGCTCGGCGGGCAGCGCCTCGATGCCGCGCTGGTACTTGTAGCCGATGTAGTAGCCGTGCACGGCCTCGTCGCGGATGATCAGGCGGATCAGGTCCGCCGTGTTGGTCAGGCGCGCCCGGGAGGAGAGGTACATGGGCCAGTAGAAGCCCGAGTAGAAGAGGAAGGACTCCAGCAGGGTCGAGGCGATCTTCTTCTTGAACGGGTCCTCGCCGTCGTAGCGGTCGACGACGATCTGCGCCTTGCGCTGCAGGTTCTCGTTCTCGCGGGACCAGCGGAAGGCCTCGTCGATCTCCTTCGTGGAGGAGAGCGTGGAGAAGATCGAGGAGTAGGACTTCGCGTGCACGGACTCCATGAACGCGATGTTCGTCAGGACGGCCTCCTCGTGCTGCGTCAGCGCGTCCGGGATGAGGGACACGGCACCGACGGTGCCCTGGATGGTGTCCAGGAGGGTCAGGCCGGTGAACACGCGCATGGAGAGCAGGCGCTCGTCGTCGGTCAGGTGCGCCCAGGACTGGACGTCGTTGGACAGCGGCACCTTCTCCGGCAGCCAGAAGTTGTTGACCAGGCGGTTCCAGACCTCCACGTCCTTCTCGTCCTGGATGCGGTTCCAGTTCACGGCCTCGACGAGGTGGTGCTTCACGGAGGGTCCGTGGGCGTGCTGGTCCTGGGTCGCGGTCATGTCGCTTCACGTCCTTCTAGAGCAGAGATCGGCGGATTCACGCCGTTGTCGGGCACATCTGGGCTTGACGCCAGTGGCTCGTTCCGATGAGCCAGTCTAGCCGTGTCGGCTCTCTCCGGCCCTACCCGAGGACGGCGATGGCCGGTGACCTCCGCTACCTCCTCGGGAGCCCGGAGACGTCCCGGCGAATGACATGGCCGATCCGCCGTCACCCATGTCAATCCAGGATCGACCTCCCCGGCGGCCGCCACGACTACGTTCCCCCTCATGCACGACTCCCTTCGCCCCACCCGCTCGCTCGTCGCCATGCTGCGCAATCCGAGGATCCGCCGGGCCGTCGCCGCCCTGCTCTCCGGGGCCGACGTCGGGAGCGAACACCACGGCCCGCTGAAGGGCGCCGAGTCCGTGGGCCTGGCCCGTTCTGGCGACGACGGCGCGCCCGTCCTCGAGGAGGCGTTCCTCGCGAACGCGGCCGCCGCGCTGGACCGGGCGTTGAGCCCGCTGGCCGTGCTCGACGGCGCGCGCATCGCCGTGCCCGACCTTCCTCTCGACGCGGTGGACGGGACCGTTCGCGCCGTGGCCGAGCGGGTCCTCTCCCCCGGTGACCGCGTCAGCGAGGCGACGCTGAACGACCGACTGGCCCTGTTCGTCGTCGACGTGGCGTTCTTCCGCCGCCACGCGTGCGACCTGGGCGTCCTGGCCCGCGAGGCGGACGGCTCGGCATACTGGCGGGCGTGAGCGGCCCGGCCGAGACCCCGCCCTCCGGCGTGCACCCGTCCGTGGGTCAGAGCATGCAGGACACGCAGCCCTCGACCTCGGTGCCCTCCAGCGCGAGCTGGCGCAGACGGATGTAGTAGATCGTCTTGATGCCCTTCTTCCACGCGTAGATCTGCGCGCGGTTCAGGTCACGCGTGGAGGCGGTGTCCTTGAAGAACAGCGTCAACGAGAGGCCCTGGTCCACGTGCTGCGTGGCGGCGGCGTACGTGTCGATGATCTTCTCGTAGCCGATCTCGTACGCGTCCTCGTAGTACTCGAGGTTGTCGTTGGAGAGGAACGGCGCCGGGTAGTACACGCGTCCGAGCTTGCCCTCCTTGCGGATCTCGATCTTCGAGGCCACCGGGTGGATCGACGACGTCGAGTTGTTGATGTAGGAGATGGAGCCCGTGGGCGGCACCGCCTGCAGGTTGCGGTTGAAGATGCCGTGCTCCATGACGGAGGCCTTCAGCGCGCGCCAGTCCTCCTGGGTGGGGACGGCGATCCCGGCGTCGGCGAAGAGCTGCGCCACCCGGGCGGTGGCCGGCTTCCACTCGGCGTCCGTGTACATGTCGAAGAACTCCCCCGACGCGTACGTCGAGTCCTCGAAGCCGCCGAAGCGCTGGCCGGTCTCCATGGCGATCCGGTTCGAGGCGCGCAGCGCGTGGAACAGCACGGAGTAGAAGTAGATGTTCGTGAAGTCGATGCCCTCCTCGGAGCCGTAGTGCACACGCTCGCGGGCGAGGTAGCCGTGGAGGTTCATCTGGCCCAGGCCGATCGCGTGGGAGGCGGCGTTGCCCTTGGCGATGGACGGCACCGACTGGATGTCGCTCATCACGGACACGGCGGTCAGCGCGCGGATGGCCGTCTCCACGGAGAGCCCGAAGTCCGGGGAATCCATGGTCTTGGCGATGTTCATGGAGCCCAGGTTGCAGGAGATGTCCTGGCCGATGTGCTCGTAGGTGAGGTCCTCGTTGTACTCGGAGGCCTCGGAGACCTGGAGGATCTCGGAGCAGAGGTTGGACATCGTGATGCGGCCCTTGATGGGGTTCGCGCGGTTCACGGTGTCCTCGAACACCACGTACGGGTATCCCGACTCGAACTGGATCTCCGCGATGGTCTGGAAGAACTCGCGCGCGTTGATCTTGGTCTTCTTGATGCGGGCGTCGTCCACCATCTCGTCGTACTTCTCCGTCACGGAGATCTCGGAGAAGGGAACACCGTAGACGCGCTCGACGTCGTACGGCGAGAAGAGGTACATGTCCTCGTTGCGCTTGGCCAGCTCGAACGTGATGTCCGGGATCACGACGCCGAGCGAGAGGGTCTTGATGCGGATCTTCTCGTCCGCGTTCTCGCGCTTGGTGTCCAGGAAGCGGTGGATGTCCGGGTGGTGCGCGTGCAGGTACACGGCGCCGGCGCCCTGGCGCGCGCCGAGCTGGTTCGCGTAGGAGAAGGAGTCCTCGAGGAGCTTCATCACGGGGATGACGCCGGAGGACTGGTTCTCGATCTGCTTGATGGGCGCGCCGTGCTCGCGGATGTTGGTGAGCGAGAGGGCCACGCCGCCGCCGCGCTTGGACAGCTGCAGGGCGGAGTTGATGCCGCGGGCGATCGACTCCATGTTGTCCTCGATGCGCAGCAGGAAGCAGGAGACGAGCTCGCCGCGCTGCTTCTTGCCCGCGTTCAGGAACGTGGGGGTGGCCGGCTGGAAGCGGCCGGAGATCATCTCGTCCACGAGGTGGGTGGCCAGCTCCTGGTCGCCGCGCGCCAGGTGGAGGGCGACGACGGACACCCGGTCCTCGTACCGCTCCAGGTAGCGCTTGCCGTCGAAGGTCTTCAGCGCGTACGAGGTGTAGAACTTGAACGCGCCGAGGAAGGTCGGGAAGCGGAACTTCGCCTTGTAGGCGCGGCCGAAGAGGTCCTTGACGAACTCGAACGGGTACTGCTCGAAGGTCTCGGTCTCGTAGTAGTCGTTCTTCTGCAGGTACTCGAGCTTCTCCTCGAGGTCGTGGAAGAACACCGTGTTGGTGTTCACGTGCTGCAGGAAGTACTGGCGCGCGGCGGCGTGGTCGGCCTCGAACTGGATGCGCCCGTCCGCCCCGTACAGGTTCAGCATGGCGTTCAGCTCGTGATAGCCGAGGTTCTGCCACTCGGGGGGCATGGTCTTGGCCTGCTGGATCAGGTCCTGTTCGGTGACGGTCATGGCTGGAGTCCTTTCAGGCCCTCCCGGACGGCGGTGACGTCGTCGGGGGTGCCCATGAGTTCGAACTTGTACATCAGGGGGACCTGGCACTTGCGGGCGATGATGTAGCCCGCGAGGCAGTACCCCTCGTGGAAGTTGGTGTTCCCGGAGGCGATGACCCCGCGGATCAGCGCTCGGTTGCCCGGGACGTTGAGGAACTTGATCACCTGCTTGGGCACCGCGCCGTCGCCGTCTCCCCCGCCGTAGGTGGGGGTGAGCAGGACGAACGGCGCGGTGGCCCCCAGGGTGGGCTCCCGGGTGTGCAGTGGCAGTCGTGCCGCGCGGCCGTCGGGAAGGTCCAGCTTGCGCACGAAGCGGTGCGTGTACTCGGACGTCGACGAGAAGTAGATCAGCTGCGCGTCCGTGGGGGTGAGGCCCTGCGCCTGTGCGGACCGGATGTGGGTCTGGTCCGCAGGGGTGGGGCTCATGGCGCGGTCTGTGGGGATCAGGCCACCGAGGCGGCCACGGAGGTGGCCAGCTCGTCGATCTTGTCCGGGCGGAAGCCGGACCAGGAGTCGGTCTCCGTCATCACGACGGGGGCCTGCATGAAGCCGGCGGCGCGCACGCGCTCGAGGGCGGCCGGGTCCTGGGACATGTCCACGACCTCGTAGGCGATGCCCTTCTTGTCCAGCGCACGGTAGGTGGCGTTGCACTGCACGCAGGCGGGCTTGGTGTACACGGTGACGGTCATGCGGCTTCCCTGTTCCTTCGATCCTCGTGGGCCCGTGAGGGGCCCGAAATGACGTCTCCCGGGTGAACGGGAGGTGTTCTGTCCGGTCCCGATCGATACTACATCTAGTGATGCCGGAGCCCGTGCATCCCTAGATGTAGTAGTGACACGGATGTAATTCCACGGGTGAGACTGTCCCCAGAGCTGTCCACAGCGGGCGCCCGGCGGCGATCCGCGCGGGCATGCGGGACACGCCGAGAGGCTGTGCGAGATGTCCACAGGCGGTGGGTTCAGCGGCCCGGGAAACGCACAGCCCGAAGGTCTGGTCCACCACATCCGGGCCCGGCGTGTCGGGGGTCCGGAGGGCACAAGATGTGGGCGGGGTCGGAGAGAGGCGGTGCGGACGGACATCTCCGTGCCCCCCGTTACCTTTCTCGTGGCTCCTCCATCGATCAGGATGAGCAGGTGCCGGCCAGCCGGTCCTCGGCATGATCGTTGCCCCCAGTCGACTGCATGATCCGGGGGGTGTTGTCACCGAGGACCGGTCTGGTGACCACGGATCGCTAATAGAGGCGCGAGCCCCTCACCGGGGCCCTT
>NZ_JAHXOZ010000008.1 GCF_023147585.1 Micrococcus sp. EYE_212 | reverse complement strand
GGGCACCCCCATACGGGTGATCGCGCCGGCCCGGTGCAACACGGCGTGCACGAGGACGCGCCCGGTGCGGCCGTTGCCGTCCGCGAACGGGTGGATGGTCTCGAACTGGGCGTGCGCGATGGCGGCCTGCACGAGGGCGGGTACGTCCGTGCGTCGCAGATAGGCGAAGAGATCGTCCATCCCGGCACGCAGGCGCTCCGGGTGGGGCGGGACGAACTGCGCCGTGTGCGGCGTGGGCGCCCCTCCCCCGATCCACCCCTGCGCATCGCGGTAGGCGCCCGGCCGGGCATGCTCCTGACCGTCCATGAGGGCACGATGGGCGGCCAGCAGGGCGGGCTCGTCGAGGTCGGCGGCCAGCCGGGAAGCAGCGCCCATGGCCCTCACGTTCGCCGCCACGAGCGCTGCGTTCGGGCGGGTGCGTTCGCCGAGAGTCGCCAGGGCGAGGGCTCGCGCGCCCGCGGTGATGTGCTCGATCTGCGAGGAGGACGCGGACTCAGTGCGAAGGAGCACCGCATCGATCGGGGCGATCTCTCCCGTGAGCCCCGGGAGGGCGTGGCTGATCTCAGCATCGAAGCGCACGACGGCGGCCGTCGCCTCCTCGACCTCGGTCGCCAGATCAGAGGGCAGGTCGAACCCGAGTCGGGCGATGCGGGCCGGGAGCGCGGCTCGATACGGGCCCGCCGCGCGCACGCGAGCGCGGCGGGTGAGGACGCCGGCGTCGTCGGGGTCCGCGGTCCAGGGGCGCTGTTCCCACCCGACGACCCACGGGGTCGGGCGCAGATCGTTGCTCATGCCGCAACCTTACGCAACGTTATGTCTAGAGCGTTGCGTACTTCTGGGCGTCGTGAGATGGAAAGCCGTCAGCCCCGGGCCCGATGCTCCGAGGCGAGCATCGCGTCAGTGACGCCGTCCACCCAGCCGCGGGTGCGGTGCAGTGACGCCTCCTTGAAGGTGCCCTCGTGGCGCAGGCCGACCTTCTCCATCACGCGCGGGATGGGCGCGTTGTCCGCGAAGGCGCGAGCCTCCACGGGTCGGACGCCGAGGCCCGCGAAGGCGAGGTCCAGCAGGGCACAGGCCAGCTCGGTGGCGTGGCCCCGGCCGGCGTGGGCCGTTGCTATGGTCCAGCCGATCTCGGCCTGCGCGTCCCGGGCTTCCTCGCGCGGCGCGCCGCGAGGTCGAGGAGGGGCGTGGCCATGGGGTCACGGCAGCGGGCGGCGGTGACGTCCCTCCCCTACTCTCGGCCCCATGGACGTCACCTTCGCTCCGCTCGACCCGGCAGGCGCCGACCGGGACGCGCTCGTCGCCCTGCTCACCGAGAACGCGTGGCCGTTCCACACGCGCCCGCGCGTCACCCGGCCGGAGGCGGAGAAGGCCGTCGATGGCGGCGCCTGGGAGGATGAGGACCACCGCACCTTCTGGATCGAGCATCGCGAGCACGGCCGCGTCGGCGTGGTGCGCCTGGAGGACCTCACGGACCCCACCCCCTTGTTCGACCTGCGCGTGGCGGAGCGGTTCCGCGGGCGCGGGCTCGGCGCGCAGATCCTCACCGCGCTCACCCGGCACGTCTTCGAGACGATGCCCGCGGTGGACCGCTTCGAGGGCCGGACCCGCGAGGACAACGTCCCCATGCTGCGCACCTTCCGCCGGTCCGGCTGGGTCAAGGAGGCGCACTACCGGCGCGGCTGGCCCGTGGACGGCGGCGAGCCGCTCGCGTCCGTGGCCTACGCAACGTTGCGCCAGGACTGGGCGTCCGGCACGACGACGCCGGTCCCCGCCGACGTCGACGCCCCGCCTCCGGCGGGGCGCAAGGAGGGCGCGGCTGCGGGCGGCCGCGCCCCTGACTGGCCGTTGCCCACCGCGCGGCTGACGCTGCGGCCGCACCGGGAGGACGACTTCAGCTGGTTGCAGGAGATGTGCACGCAGCCCGAGGTGGTGCGCCACCTGCTGGACGAGCCCTGGGACGAGGCGACCGCGCGGGCGAAGCTGGCCAAGCGGATCACGTGGGACGACCTCGGCGGCCCGTCCGGAGCGGTGTCCCTGGTGGTGGAGCACGCGGGCGTCCCCGTGGGTGACGTGATCCTGTGGCTGACGGACCGCGAGCGCGGTGTCGCGGAGATCGGCTGGGCACTGGATCCGCGGCATGCCGGTCAAAGCTTCGCCCGGGAGGCCGCGGCTGCGCTGCTGGACCTGGGGTTCGAGACGTCTGGCCTGCACCGGGTGGTGGCACAGATGGATGCCCGCAACACGGCGTCCGCCCGACTGTCCGAGACGCTCGGGATGCGTCGAGAGGCACACCACCGGCAGGACCTGTGGAGCAAGGGCGAGTGGACGGGCACCCTCGTCTACGCGATGCTCGCGAGCGACCGGGGGGTGAGGGGCCATCTATGACGACGAAGGCAACGTCAGCTCCGGAAGAACAGCCTAGGGCCCCGTGGCGAAAGAGAAATCCCCCACCTGCGCATCGTGGAGAGGCGTGGGGGATGCGGTGATGTGAACGTTCGCATCCATGCGCACCGAGGTCGGCGTGTCGGGCGCAATCCGTGCCGCCGAACGGACTTCTACGCTCACCCCATGTAGCTCGACACCGTGAGGGGGTGGACTCGCGAGGCTCACCAGGTGTGCGGACCGAGGTCCTCGAGGATCTCCAGGTCGAGAAGCCACTCGTCAGGGCGGGGAGTCTCGGGGAGCACCGGCTCGTAGGCGCCGACGTAGACGACCTCCCCCATACTGAGGCCGGTGCCCTCCTCCGGCTCAAGGATCGTCAGATCAGCGTGGCCGGGGACGCGGTCGATCTCGGCGAGCCGCCCCGAGGGCCACACCTCGTGTGCCGCCCTCACCACGGCCCGCACACGACGCAACGGGATCGACCCGGCGGGACTGCCGTCGTCGTGATGGGCGACGATCCAGCCTGCAGATGCCAGGGGCCCAGCCTGACTCACTCCCCGGGAGGGCAGCAGGATCAGCTCGTGGACTTCCCCCACGGCGATCGGGTCACCGCAGCATGCCTGCTCCCAGTCCGAGAGCGAGGCGCGGCCGACGGCGCCGACGGTGATGTCCATGGTCGGAGTATAGGGGCGGGGCCTCACCCGAGGGCGCGTGGGGCGTCTTCACCGGTGATGCTGGGGATTGGACTTGAGGCCAGACGAGTGAAGGCCCGGACAACTCACCCTCACCGCGTACATAGGTTCGACGCCATGACGCGAACGGGAGCCTTCACCATCGCGGGACTGGCCGCCTTCGCCATCTCCACCGGCATCCTGGTTCTCCTGCTGATCACGGGCTCGGAGACGCCTCGGGAGACGATGGCCTTCTTCGCCCTGATCATCGGCTGCTACGCACTGTCCGCGCTCTGCTTCGCTGCGGCGAAACGCGTTCTGCTGGCGCTGCTGTCCGGCGCGCTGGCTGTCGTCAGCGCCCCCCTCGCCCTGTTCATCGGGTACGTCGTGGAGATGCTTCAGAGCCAGCAGTGACACCGCCCGGGGCACGCGTCACCCGGGGCGCTCCACCCTCGTTCCAGCGGGACAGGGTGAGGTGCCACAGCCCGGGGACCGTGCGAGACGGGTCGCCTCCACGCGCGCCAATGTGCCCCTGTACGAGCGGCTCGGGTTCCGCGAGACCGGGCCCGTCACCGCCTACGGCACCGAGGACCTCACCGGCATGTGGTGGAAGGCCTGACCACGCCCACCCGGCGCGTGGCCGCCGCGTGGATACCCGCGGCCCGGGAGTGACGTCATGGACCTCGGATCGTGCTGATACCGGATCTCGTGACGTGACACCGGGTATCGTGAGCCACGCCACTACGCTGTGCCTCCACCGATAAAGGAGCAACCCCTCCATGCCGACCCTGCGAACCGTCCCCCTCTCCGCCGCCACGCGGGAGGACCACCTCGCCCGCCTCCGGGCCACCAGCCCGGAGGCCCCCCTCGACATCCTGATCGTGGGCGGCGGCTCCACCGGCGTGGGCGCCGCGTTCGACGCGGCCACCCGCGGCCTCGACGTGGGCATCGTCGAGGCCCGCGACTGGGCCTCCGGGACCTCGTCCCGCTCCTCCCGCCTCATGCACGGTGGCCTGCGCTATCTCGAGATGCTGGACGTCAAGCTGGTGTACGAGGCCCTGCGTGAGCGCGACCTGCTGCTCACCCAGACCGCGCCCCACCTGGTGCGCCCCCTGCGCTTCGTCTTCCCGTTCTTCCACAAGGTGATCGACCGCGGCTTCATCGGCGCCGGCGTCACCATGTACGACGCCATGCAGTCGCTCGGCCGCCGCCGCGCGATGGGCGCGCACCGCCATCTCAGCCGCCGCTCCATGGCCGCGACCTTCCCCTCCCTCGACGACGAGAAGATCGTCGGCGCGGTCGAGTACGCCGACGCCCAGTTCGACGACGCCCGCCTGGCCATGATGCTCGTGCGCTCCGCCGTGGACCACGGCGCCGTGGCCGCCAACTACACCGCCGTCACCGACTACCTGCGCGGCGACGACGGCCGTGTGCAGGGCGTGCGTGTCCGCGAGGAGACCTCCGGCGAGGAGTTCGACGTGCACGCGCGCGCCGTCATCCTGGCCGGGGGCGTGTGGACCCAGGAGCAGCAGGAGCTGGCCGAGGCCGACGGCGGCCTCGAGGTGCTCGCCTCCAAGGGCGCCCACATCACCGTCCCGCGCGACCGCATCCGCGCCGACGCCGCCACCGGCGTGATCACCAAGACGGAGAAGTCCGTGCTGTTCCTCATCCCGTGGGACGAGTACTGGGTGATCGGCACCACGGACACCCCGTGGGCGGAGGACGTGGCCCATCCGGCCACCACCGCGGACGACATCGACTACATCCTCGAGCACGCCAACGCGGTGCTGAAGGAGGACCTCACGCGTGACGACGTGATCGCCACGTACGCCGGCCTGCGCCCGCTCCTGCAGCCGGTCACCGGATCCGACGGCGGCTCCACCAAGATCTCCCGTGAGCACACCGTCACCGAGGTGGCCCCCGGCCTCACCGCCGTGGCCGGCGGCAAGTGGACCACGTACCGGGCCATGGCCGAGGACGTCGTGGACTTCGTGGTGCGCGAGACCCACCCGACCCGTCCCAGCCTCACCGAGCGCATCCCCGTGCTCGGCGGCCTCGGCTACTCGGAGATCGAGGCGGAGGCGGACCGCATCGCCGCCGACTACGGCCTGGACGAGGCCCGCGTGGACCGGCTCCTGTTCCGCTACGGCACCGTGCTGCGCCACGTGCTCGACCTGATCGACGCCGACCGGTCCCTGAGCGTCCCTCTCGCCGAGGCGCCGCGCTACCTGCGCGCCGAGATCGTCCACGCCGCCCGGGCCGAGGGCGTCGTCCACCTGGACGACGTCATCGAGCGCCGCACGCGCCTGTCCACCGAGGTCCGCGACCGTGGCGTCGCGGCGGCCGAGGAGATCGCGTCCCTCGTGGCCCCCGAGCTGGGCTGGGACGCTGAGCGCATCGCCGGTGAGATCCGCGCGTACAAGGACCTCGTCGCCGCACGCCTCCGCGGCGAGACCGCCCACGACGACGTCACCGCCGCCGCCGCGCTCGCAGCCGCCGACGCCGCCCCCATCCACTGAGAGGAGCCCGTCCATGGGCACGATCTTCCTGTATGAGATCGCCGGCACGGCGATCCTCCTCCTGCTCGGCGTCGGCGTCGTCGCCAACGTCGTCCTCACGAAGACCAAGGGCAACGGCGGAGGCTGGCTGCTCATCAACTTCGGCTGGGGGCTGGGCGTCTTCGCGGGCGTCTACGTCGCTGCCGCGACCGGTGCGCACCTGAACCCCGCCGTGACCGTCGGCCTGCTCGTCAGCGGCGCCGAGGAGTACGCCCCCGGCATCGCCGTGACCCTCGGCACCACGCTCGCGTACTTCGCGGCGCAGCTGATCGGCGCCTTCCTCGGCGCGGCCCTGGCCTGGCTGACCTACCGCGACCACTACCAGGCGGAGACGGACCAGGGCGCGATCCTGGGCACCTTCGCCACAGGCCCCGAGATCCGCAACCCGCTGTGGAACATGGTCACCGAGCTGATCGCCACGTTCGTCCTGGTGTTCGTGATCCTGCTCTTCGGCTCCACCCCCTCCGGGCTCGGCCCGCTCGCGGTGGCCCTGCTCGTCGTCGCGATCGGCGCGAGCCTGGGCGGCCCCACGGGGTACGCCATCAACCCGGCGCGCGACCTGGGCCCCCGCCTGTTCCACGCCGTCGCGCCGATCCGGCACAAGGGCGGCTCGGACTGGGGCTACGCCTGGGTGCCGATCGTCGGCCCGCTCGTCGGCGCCGTCCTGGCGGGCCTCGCCGCGCCGCTGTTCGTCTGAGCAGCCCGTTCATCTGAGCGGTCTGCCCGTCCAACCCCGGCGGGCACGTTCCCCTGCGGGAACGCGCCCGCCACCCCCACACCCCCGTGACCACCTCCGAAGGAGTAGGACATGACCACCCCCCGCTATGTGATGGCCATCGACCAGGGCACCACGTCCACGCGCGCGATCCTCTTCGACCACAGTGGGGCCATCGTGTCCACTGGTCAGCGCGAACACGAGCAGATCTTCCCGCGCGCCGGCTGGGTGGAGCACGACCCAGTGGAGATCTGGACGAACACCCGCGAGGTCGTCGGCGAGGCCCTGGCCCGCGCCGAGGTGACCCGACACGACGTCGCCGCCGTGGGCATCACGAACCAGCGTGAGACCACCGTGGTGTGGGACCGCAACACCGGCAAGCCGGTGTACAACGCCATCGTGTGGCAGGACACCCGCACCGACCGCCTCTGCGAGCGCCTGGCCGGCGACGTCGGCGCGGACCGCTACAAGGAGCGCGTCGGGCTGCCCCTGGCCACGTACTTCTCCGGCCCCAAGGTGGCCTGGATTCTGGAGAACGTGGACGGTGCCCGGGAGGCCGCCGAGAACGGCGACCTCATCTTCGGCACCACGGACTCGTGGCTCGTGTGGAATCTCACCGGCGGCGGCGAGGGCGGCCGGCACGTCACCGACGTCACCAACGCCTCCCGCACCATGCTGATGAACCTGGACACCCTCGACTGGAACGAGGAGATCTGCGCGGACATGGGCATCCCGATGTCCATGCTTCCGGAGATCGTCAGCTCCTCCGCCGAGGTGGGCACCGTATCCGGCCAGCAGCTGCTGCGCGAGACGCCGATCACCGGCATCCTGGGCGACCAGCACGCGGCGACCTTCGGCCAGGCGTGCTTCGAGGTCGGCCAGGCCAAGAACACGTACGGCACCGGCAACTTCATGCTGATCAACACCGGCGAGGAGCCGGTGCAGTCGGACAACGGCCTGCTCACCACGGTGGCGTACCGCATTGGCGACCAGAAGCCGGTGTACGCGCTGGAGGGCTCGATCGCCGTCACCGGCTCGCTGATCCAGTGGCTGCGGGACAACCTCGGGATGATCGGCAGCGCCCCGGAGGTCGAGACCCTGGCCGCCGGCGTGGAGGACAACGGCGGCGTGTACTTCGTCCCCGCGTTCTCCGGCCTCTTCGCCCCGCACTGGGACGCCGCGGCCCGCGGCGCCATGGTGGGCATGACCCGTTACGTCAACAAGGGGCACATCGCCCGCGCGGCGCTCGAGGCCACCGCCTTCCAGAGCCGCGAGGTCCTGGACGCCATGAACGCGGACTCCGGCGTGGACCTCACCGAACTGAAGGTCGACGGTGGCATGGTCGCCAACGAGCTGCTCATGCAGTTCCAGGCGGACCTGCTGCGCGTGCCCGTCGTGCGCCCCAAGGTCGTCGAGACCACCGCTCTCGGCGCCGCCTACGCCGCAGGCCTGGCGGTGGGGTTCTGGGCGTCCCAGGACGAGCTCGTGGCCAACTGGGAAGAGGACAAGCGCTGGGAGCCCACCATGGACGAGGAGGAGGCTGAGCGCGCCCTGCGGCTGTGGAAGAAGGCCGTGGAACGCTCCCGCGACTGGGTCGACGAGGACGTCGAGTCGGCCCAGGGCTGAGCCGTCCGATCCGTGCGCCCGGGCCGGTCCGAGCCGGTCCGGGCCCTCCAGAAGGACCCCGAGCAGCACTACCCCCTCGTCGGCCGCCTGCGCGCGGAGCGGGGCGGAGTCGGTGCCGTTGCCATCGGCGCAGTGGCCAGGCCCGAGGTGCCCGGCTGCTCCGACGTCAAGCTGTCCTCACCCAGGGCGTCCTCTTGCCCCGCCGCTTCCGCCCAAAGCGGCGGTGGCCAGTTCGCCGAAGTAGTCCGCATCCACGTCTCGGCCGTCCTTGATGGCGCTCCGATGTGGAATCTCCTCGGAGATGTTCTCCACGGCCGCGTTGTTCGCCGGGGCCACCACCATTTCGAAGCCGACCACCTCGGGCCAGAGTTTGCGCACCCGTCGTCGCGTCCTGCCCTCGCCGGTCCACTCATGGGTGCGTTCGGTGAAGGCGTCGAGTGGGTTCTCACACGCCGACAATCGGCGTGCTCGTTCGACGACGTTGGACGCCAGGATGTCCCGGAGCATGGTCGTCTTGCCGGTTCTGGGTGGGCCGTTCACACCCATCAGACCTGGGCCGCGCGACGACATCAATGCGGGCGGCTTGCAGATGCCCCGTGTGCTCGTGGGCAGTCGCATTCGAGGAACTCAGCGGTGGCTGCAGTGCCTGGATGGCGCACTTGTCCTCCTCTCCGAGGCTCGGCGCGGCATTCCATCCCCCCGTCTGCCCTTCGCTCTCTCCCCCAGAACAACGAAGTCCGTTCAGTTCCGGTTCAGCCCGAACCGGCGCGTCATCAGAGCCTCCTTGTAGTGCTTCTCCGCGGCGTCGATCTGGGCCTGCGGGGTGTTGGAGCCGAACACGCGCAACAGGCTGAACGTGTACCGCTCCGGCTGGGCGGGGTCGAGCTCCAGGGCATCCCGGAGGGCGACGTTCCCGCCATGCCCGTCACGGGCGTAGGCCTCCCACCGCCCGAGCACACCACGCTCGCCGTCGGCCTTGCCGACATAACACTGGCCCGCGGTCTCGTCGGCGATCAGGTAGATCCCGCGTACGGCCTCCAGGGCGGTGCGCCAGCCGGCATAGCGGGTCTCGGTCACCATTGACTGCAGGTCCCCGTAGCTGAGCAGCACGTGGTCGAAGCCGGGGAACGCCTCGGTGGTGGGGTCGGCGATCTCGAGGACGGGGAACCGCGCCGCCAGGGGGCCGCGCTTGGCCCAGTTCACGGGGTCGGCGGACCACTCCACCACCAGGCGCTCCTCGAGGGAGGCCAGCAGCGGCACCGGCGCAACGTCGTAGTACCGGTACCGCTCCGTGCGCTCAGCCACGGCTTCCCCGCGGTTCTCGTACACGGCGGTGAGGCGGGAGCGACGCCCGCCCTCCCCCATGAAGATCAGCCAGTGGCGGGCGGGCTCCTTCGGGAACTTCCCCACGTGGTGCTGCTCCCGCGTGTAGGCGAGCACGCGCTCCGGCGTGGCTGCCGCCCGCGACGGCAGCCCCGACTCCTTGTAGGTGTGGCGGATGGCCAGGACGTCGTGCGGGTCAAGGCCGGCGGCGGCGAGGACGGCCCCGAGGGTTAGGACGAAGGGCTGGGTGGACTCCATGGGACCCCATTCTGCCGAGGACCCCTGATCACCCTTCCGCTGCGATGAGCCCACAGCCACAATCACCGTGACGCCTCCTATCGGAAAAGGAAGCCATGACCGCGCCCCAGCTGCACCTGCCCCGCACCGTCGTCTCCGATCAGACCGAGCGTGCCGTCGACCTCCTCGGCCACTCCTTCACGCCCTGCAAGTTCATCGGCAGCCGATGGGACGGGTTCGACCCGAGCGGGACGCGCGCAGCGTCTGCGAACGTGTTCACCTCCGACGACGTCGCCTCCGCCGCCCTGCTGAACACGCCAGTGCCGGGCCGTGCCGTCGTGCATCTGCTCATCACACAGAGGGAGCGCTTCGCTGGGCTACTGGAGGCCGTCGGGCCCGACCGCGACTTCATCGACGTCGACCCGGACCCGTCCGGCAAGGACATGGCACCGGTGTACGAGCTCTATGAGGCGCTGAAGACCCTGCCGAAGATCGGCCCGACGATTGCGTCGAAGCTCGTCGCCCGCAAGCGGCCGCGATTCTTCCCGATCATCGACGCCGAGCTGCGCCAGACCGTCTTTTATGAGACGCGGCAGGACAGCCACACGGGGCGTGAGCTGCTGCATGCGGCGTTCTCGGCACAAGACAGGACCCTCTGGAAGCGACTCGCGTCCTACCATTCGGCGGCGTCACTGCCCGCCGAGGTCTCTATGCTCCGGGTCTTCGATGTCCTCGCCTGGATGGAGGCAAGGGCTTACTGACCGCCGGGGCAAGCCACCCCGCCATCGGCGGGTGTCCAATTTCAGTGCGGCGGCTTCTACGTGATGAACACCTTCGTGCTCTCCGCCATCACCAACACCCTCGGTGTCGACCGCCAAACAGTGGCCAACGCGACCCTGGTGGTCGCCCCCGCGCAGATCTTCGTGATCCTGCTCTTTCGGGCGCGTGGCCGCGGCCTGGGGCTCGAGCCGCGCCTCCATGGCCGGAGGCATCGTCGCGGTACTGGCCGCGTGGCCACTGTTCGCCCTGACCGACACCGGCCAGGCCTAGGGCGTGTCTGACAATGAGTCCAGGGGCCGGCTGACACCCTGAAAGGCATGTCTCGTTTCCAGATGCTCTCCGATGCCCAATGGGAACTGATCGCCCCGATGCTCCCGACCCGGACCGGGCGGCAGGGCCGGCCGTTCGCCGATGCCCGCACGATGGTGGAGGCGATCATCTACCGGTACCGGTGCGGGATCCCCTGGAGGGATCTGCCCGAGGTCTACGGGCCCTGGCAGAGAAGTGTGGACCTGGCACCGCCGGATGGCGGCCGAGGGCACCTGGGACACGGTGCTGACGAAGCTGACCGCCGCCGCTGACGCGCAGGGCTTGGTGGACTGGTCGGTCTCGGTGGACTCCACGATCGCCCGCGCTCACCAGCACGCCACGAACACCACCCGCCACATAGGGGGATGGATCGAACTACAAGAATCCGCATGAGGAGCCGGCCGATCACGGCATCGGACGTTCTCGCGGCGGGTTGAGCACGAAGATCCATCAGCTCGTGGACGGGACCGGGCTGCCGCTGGTCAGCCTGATCACCGCCGGCCAAGCAGGAGACTCCCCCATGCTGCTGCCGTTGCTGGGGCAGCTGCACGTGGCCCGCCCGGTGGGCCGGCCCCGGACCCGCCCGGACGCGCTCCTGGGCGACAAGGCGTACTCATCACGGGCGATCCGCGCCCACCTGCGTGCCCGCCGGATCAAGGCGGTCATCCCCGAGCCGGCCGACCAGCAGGGCCATCGCAGACGCCGCGGCCCCCGCGGTGGTAGGCCCGTGGGCCTCGACGCGGCCGCCTACAAGGGCCGCAACGTCATCGAGCGCCAGTACGCCCAACTCAAGCAGTGGCGCGGGCTGGCAACCCGGTATGACAAGTACTCCACCGTCTACCGGGCCGCCGTGGTGCTGAACGCGGTGATCGCGTGGTCCAAACGATTGTCAGACACGCCCTAGTCCGGCAGCGCCGCCTTCAGCTCATGCCAGGGCTCATCCCCGCTCGCGCGGGGAGCACCTTCTGCCGCTCCTCTTCCTCACGGCGGGCGCGGACTCATCCCCGCTCGCGCGGGGAGCACACCTGGGATGGGACACCCCCACCAAGCGGATCGGGCTCATCCCCGCTCGCGCGGGGAGCACCCGCTGTTGCCGCCAGGGATGGTGCGGCCACACGGCTCATCCCCGCTCGCGCGGGGAGCACGCCACCGTGGAGGAATCCACGTAGGAGGACACGGGCTCATCCCCGCTCGCGCGGGGAGCACGCCATCTTCGGGCCCCTGCTCGTCGCCGCCGTGGGCTCATCCCCGCTCGCGCGGGGAGCACATGCCGGGGCGCTGGCGGAGCGCGTCGGAGATGGGCTCATCCCCGCTCGCGCGGGGAGCACTCCGACCAGTGGTGGATCGTGATGCTCTCGATCGGCTCATCCCCGCTCGCGCGGGGAGCACCCACTGGGTGGCGTGGAGGACGCCCAGATCGCGGGCTCATCCCCGCTCGCGCGGGGAGCACCCCTTGTATGTGACGCGCCCGCGATAGGTGCCGGGCTCATCCCCGCTCGCGCGGGGAGCACGATGGCCTCTCCCGTGCGGATATTGCGCGGACGGGCTCATCCCCGCTCGCGCGGGGAGCACAAGGCGACCTCGTTCGTCGCCGCCGGGCCGAGGGGCTCATCCCCGCTCGCGCGGGGAGCACGAGGCCGTGCTCAAGCTGCACCGCCGCCACGACGGCTCATCCCCGCTCGCGCGGGGAGCACTCCCCATAGACCGGCGGGTTGTCCCGCCACGGAGGCTCATCCCCGCTCGCGCGGGGAGCACTCGCTGGGCCTCGGAGCTGGGCCAGGTGCCGCGGGCTCATCCCCGCTCGCGCGGGGAGCACACCCCTGCCTACTACAGGAACTACTACATGTGGGGCTCATCCCCGCTCGCGCGGGGAGCACTCACCCGTCTTCACCGCGCCCGCGCTCTCGAAGGGCTCATCCCCGCTCGCGCGGGGAGCACGACTCCGCTCTCGCCTCCGAGGTGCTGGTGCGCGGCTCATCCCCGCTCGCGCGGGGAGCACAACAAGCTTTGCCAGAACAGCGCGGCGAGGAAGGGCTCATCCCCGCTCGCGCGGGGAGCACGTCGTCTACGTCCCCGCCCTCGTGGGCCTGGAGGGCTCATCCCCGCTCGCGCGGGGAGCACTGCCGCCCCCGGATCCAGGCGTCAAGAGCCATCGGCTCATCCCCGCTCGCGCGGGGAGCACGTCACCTCGCCGTCGCGCATCTTGCGTCGTAGGGGCTCATCCCCGCTCGCGCGGGGAGCACGGCAAGGGCGTGCTCCCCCGTCGCATGGCACAGGGCTCATCCCCGCTCGCGCGGGGAGCACGGTCGTGTGCTCGGTGCTCATGCGGGGGCTCCAGGCTCATCCCCGCTCGCGCGGGGAGCACTCCCTCAAGGCATCTCTGCCCCCTGCCGTGTCCGGCTCATCCCCGCTCGCGCGGGGAGCACCAACATGTGAGCGGCTTGCATGGGGCGGGAGGGGGCTCATCCCCGCTCGCGCGGGGAGCACTTCACCGTTGGATACGTGGAACTTAGCTACGGAGGCTCATCCCCGCTCGCGCGGGGAGCACTGGCCGCTGTGGCGGGCTGGCAGGCCCAGCTACGGCTCATCCCCGCTCGCGCGGGGAGCACACGGGGTGGCTCGACGGCGGGGCACACCCTGGGGGCTCATCCCCGCTCGCGCGGGGAGCACCAGGAGATTCTCAGTCATTGCGGTTTGGTTCCCGGCTCATCCCCGCTCGCGCGGGGAGCACACACCGCGTGGTCCACGGCGAACATCACCAAGAGGCTCATCCCCGCTCGCGCGGGGAGCACTTCTCGTCTCAGCGGGTCGGAATCGTGATGATCGGCTCATCCCCGCTCGCGCGGGGAGCACTTGACGTCCGCGGCCTTCGTGAACGCCGGAGCGGGCTCATCCCCGCTCGCGCGGGGAGCACCCATTCTGGGGGGTGGTGAGGGTCTGGATACGGGGCTCATCCCCGCTCGCGCGGGGAGCACGGCCGCAGCTCGTCGTTCGGGCCCTCCCACACGGGCTCATCCCCGCTCGCGCGGGGAGCACGTTGTTGACATGGTGGCGGAGACTGGCGAACCGGGCTCATCCCCGCTCGCGCGGGGAGCACTGCTTCTCGAACCAGGCGCGGGTCTGGGTGACGGGCTCATCCCCGCTCGCGCGGGGAGCACGACCCGGTCCGCCAGCTCGAGCCCGCCCTCCCGGGCTCATCCCCGCTCGCGCGGGGAGCACTCTTTACCAGTGCCGGGCCCACGAACCTGGTGGGGCTCATCCCCGCTCGCGCGGGGAGCACGCCGCCCTGAATCACCCCGACGCGCCCGGACTGGGCTCATCCCCGCTCGCGCGGGGAGCACCAGACGTTGGTGGAGCCGCGGACGGGCCGGTAGGGCTCATCCCCGCTCGCGCGGGGAGCACTCGGCCTTGGTCAGATAAAGGTCGGCGGTGCCAGGCTCATCCCCGCTCGCGCGGGGAGCACGCCACAGTGTCAGGGGTCGGGGTCACGTACACGGGCTCATCCCCGCTCGCGCGGGGAGCACGGGATCTCGTAGGTAGCCATCGGTCAGTTCTCCGGCTCATCCCCGCTCGCGCGGGGAGCACGAGCCTATCGACGGCACCCGCGACGACTGGGCGGGCTCATCCCCGCTCGCGCGGGGAGCACGCCGTGCGGCCGGTGCCGACCAGGGGGAGGCCCGGCTCATCCCCGCTCGCGCGGGGAGCACCCAAGCACGGCGAGCAGCGACTGGGCGAAGATCGGCTCATCCCCGCTCGCGCGGGGAGCACCTGGCGAACTATGCCGACGACAAGCACTCATGCGGCTCATCCCCGCTCGCGCGGGGAGCACGTCATTTCTTCTCCTTGGTGCGGGTGTGTGGTGGGCTCATCCCCGCTCGCGCGGGGAGCACGCTGTTCAAGCTCCGGAAGCGCGTGCCGACTAGGGCTCATCCCCGCTCGCGCGGGGAGCACCCTCCGTCTTGTGGATGCCGTGGGCGGCGTAGGGGCTCATCCCCGCTCGCGCGGGGAGCACGTCCTGCCCGGCGACGTCCACACCATCTTCACCGGCTCATCCCCGCTCGCGCGGGGAGCACTCGCATGTCGCGCTGGACGCGGACGGCACCCCCGGCTCATCCCCGCTCGCGCGGGGAGCACGAGGTCTTGCCGGTGCCGTACCAGCGCATCCCCGGCTCATCCCCGCTCGCGCGGGGAGCACTCGATGACGTCGTGGACCTGCGCGTACCGGGCGGGCTCATCCCCGCTCGCGCGGGGAGCACGTGTCAGTCGGGCGCATGCGCAGCAGCAGCCCGGGCTCATCCCCGCTCGCGCGGGGAGCACTCCACGGTCTCGGATGACATTCGGATCGACAACGGCTCATCCCCGCTCGCGCGGGGAGCACATCATGCCCGAGCGGAAGAGCGCGTCGATGACCGGCTCATCCCCGCTCGCGCGGGGAGCACCCCCCGCCGGTCACCGTCCCCAGGGTCAGGCTGGGCTCATCCCCGCTCGCGCGGGGAGCACTCGTCGCGGAGGTCGCCGGGGGTGGTGCGTCGGGGCTCATCCCCGCTCGCGCGGGGAGCACGGCCTTCTCGGCCCGGTTGGCGGCCTTGAGCAGGGCTCATCCCCGCTCGCGCGGGGAGCACGCCCTCACGAAGGCCACCTACGTCGTGAGCCTCGGCTCATCCCCGCTCGCGCGGGGAGCACAACTGGCGCACCTGGGACACGGTGCCGGTGAGCGGCTCATCCCCGCTCGCGCGGGGAGCACAACGCCCGGTACGAGGTGCGCGAAACGGGCACGGGCTCATCCCCGCTCGCGCGGGGAGCACCCTGCGCGCCGCATTTGAGCATCGTGGAGAGGCGGCTCATCCCCGCTCGCGCGGGGAGCACCGGGTCGGAGCCGGGCGCCGTGATCCATGCGCAGGCTCATCCCCGCTCGCGCGGGGAGCACGCCGTCGTGGTCTGCCGCAGCGCCTTGAGCTCGGGCTCATCCCCGCTCGCGCGGGGAGCACCGCCTGCATGACGCACGCGGACAACGGCGTGGAGGCTCATCCCCGCTCGCGCGGGGAGCACACACGCTAGGAGCTCCTCGTGACCCTTCTCCGCGGCTCATCCCCGCTCGCGCGGGGAGCACATCAGCGGCAGGTCACCGTAGGTGGCGCGCAGCGGCTCATCCCCGCTCGCGCGGGGAGCACTCGATAGGCGCTCAAAATCACGGAGCCTCCATGGGCTCATCCCCGCTCGCGCGGGGAGCACGTCTGGGCAGTCTCGTTTCTACGAGCCGTCCGAGGCTCATCCCCGCTCGCGCGGGGAGCACCAGGTGGTCGGCCCGACCAAGGGCGACTGGTGCGGCTCATCCCCGCTCGCGCGGGGAGCACGAGGACGGCCAGCACTACCGGGGGGACGTCTGGGGCTCATCCCCGCTCGCGCGGGGAGCACTGGGCTGTCGCCTCACAGGGGACTACCTGCCGGGGCTCATCCCCGCTCGCGCGGGGAGCACGTGCGGGTCCACGTGCCCTGGGTGCCGGTGATGGGCTCATCCCCGCTCGCGCGGGGAGCACACTTGAAGATCGTCGAAAACCCTAGGGTATGGCGATCACAACGCGCCCTTCTCATTCACTTTCGGGCGATGGCCCTCGTCGCCAGGACGGCCTCAGCGACCTCTGCCGCCCACGGGCATTGCTCCAGCCTGTGCCACGTCGTGCGAAACCCGTCTCGCCGTCGGAGGGAAGAGGCCGGCGCATGAGGGTGAGCCCGTCCAGGTCAACTGGCGTCCAGTGATGCCGATGCGTCTCGATGCGCATCTGCTGCTCGTTGTTCGCACGGTAGACCAGCAGCGCTCGGCCGTCTCGGATGGACTCCTTCGTCCGCTTCCACAGCTCGTCCCTGACCCTGACGCTCGGGTTTCCGACGAATACCCCGGCGTCGATCTCCAGCAGCCAGCGGGTGAGCTCACCTCGCAGACCCGCCGGGGCGGCAGTCACCACGAGGACCATCACGTCTCTGCCCCGTAGCTCACCCCACCCGCCACCACGCCTCCCGCGCGCCCGCTCCACAGAGACAGTGCATCGTCTTGCACCCATTCCTCAGGGGTCTCCGGGCTCTCGCCCAGCAGGAGAGTCGAGATGTCCTTCGCGCACCTCTCCAGGAGCCGGTTCTGGACGACGGCGTCCCGCACGCGCCTGCGGGTCTCCGGCTCCACGTCGGCGTCGTCGATCGACCCGACGTCGAAGGCGACGGGGATGCTGATCTCCGCCTTGTACAAGTCCGCGATGTCGTAGACGAACGAGCGGTCGTTGCCGGTGTGAACGAAGCCGAGGCCGGCGGAACAGCCCAGGGCGGCCACCACGGCATGGACAATGCCGTAGAGGCAGGTGTTCGCGACGGTCAGGGCCCGATTGACAGCGTCGCCGTCCTCGAAGGCCTGCGGGTCGTAGTCGCGGCGCCCCCAGTCGACGCCCGTCCGCTGCGCATGGGCCCGATAGAGGCCGCGAACACGAGCCCCTTCCCGACCACGCAGCTGTTGCATGGTCAGCGCCGAGACATCTTCACCGGGGAACCGCATCGCGTACATCCGCCGGGCCACCGCCAGGCGGCTGCGCGTAGATGAGACGAGCCGCGACTGCTGGACCAACAGCCTGGTCGACCGCGCGAGAGACCGACCGCCCGCGTAAAAGCGGACCCCGTTCTCCCCGGCCCACACCACGGAGGCGCCGGATTCGCCCAGCAGGGACATGGCGGCGTGGGTGATCCGTGTCCCGGGCCCCAGGAGGAGGCAACCCAGACTCGCCGACGGCACGTGGAGCACACCGTCCTGGTCGGTCACCGTGACTGCGTTGCCCTCACGGTGCACCGTGGCGCGCTCCACGTAGACGAAGGAGAACCGCTCGGAGATTCGAGTCAGCTCCCGCGCCTGCATGTGCGACCTGTCAGCGGACACGGCTCATCCCCCCACGGGTCGGAGCGTCATGAGGCCGCACCCATAGCCCTTGGCGCGGCCCATGCCACTCAGCAGCGCCCCTCGGAGCACGGCGGCATCGGTCACCTCCAGCACGCCGTCGAACTGGGCGATCCGCAGGGTCACCCGTCGCCGGCGCCCCACGTCCCCGTCTACGCGGCCGAACCGGTCATCATGGCGTTGAGAGACCAGCACATGATCTCCTCCGCTCTCCTCGGGATTCCCCGAACCGTCCGGCGTGGCCAAGCTGAAGCCCCACCCCGCGGCCCGCTCGTTGAGCCATCCGACCTGCTGGGCGGGGGTGACATGCGGCACCACCTTGCTGCGCGCGTCCTTGCGGGCGACGGCCCGCACAGGATTGGCCGTCAGCCGGAACCCCCACCGTTGCCCTCTGGCCAGACGGCCCAGGAAGTGGTCGTAGGAGACGGCATCCCACGACTGCCCAAGCCAGCCAGCCTGTTCCACCACATGGATGAGATCCGGCTGGACCGGGCTCACCATGTACAGGACGTGCCGATGGCCGTCATGGTCGATCCGCCACAGGATCCTGCCGTCCATGTCGTCATGGGCGTCCGGGGAGAACGCACTCATGACGGCCGCATGCATCGCCTGCCGGTTGGACAGCAGCTTGCGACCCCCGCGGGTCGCCGGGTTCAGCGCCATCCTTGTCAGGACGCTCATTGGCTCACCACCGCCTCCCAGAACGGATCAGTCGTCTTCAAGCCCTCCGGGTTCTCCACCACGTGCGGGTCAGGCATGTGGACGGCGCGCCAACGGTAGTCCCGCTTCTGGGGGTCGAAGCTCACGGGGACGTCGTTGAGCCGCTCCTCGACGGCCTCGCCGGGACGCGCGTCGCGGTAGATCTGCAGGGCGACCTCCGTGCCGCGCGTGCGCCGATACCAAGGTGCCGCTTGCCATTCGAGGGAACGCAGGGCCTCCTCCGCGCCACCGTCCACCACACCGACGAGGAGGTCCGGGCCGACGGGACACGACCGACGCCCCAGGAACAGGGGGAAGTGCGGCGACCGCACGGCGTCGGCGAGGCCGTGCACCACCTGGTCTTCCCCGGAGACGGCCACCACGAAGCACGCATCCTGCAGGTAGAAGCGCTCACTGAGCCTCGCGGGTGGCCCCTTCCGCCAGTCGACGGCAGTCTGGTAGTCGCGCAACAACGTCCCGGGCTGGTCGACTCGCACCGCGAACTCGAGCCCTGCAAGGTCCTCCACGGGGTCCGTGCGGCGTCGGCCCTCCGCGGCCGCGAGCAGCCCGAGCACAGCGGACTTCGTGGGCACGTGGTGCGTCCGGCGTGCCTGGTAGCGACTGTCATGGCCCCAGGACTGCATCGGCCCCCTCAGTCGAAGGAGCAGAGACGTCATGCCAGCACCTCCGCCAGCTCTGCGTTCAGCTCTGCCAGCAGCCGGGTGCGGTTGACTGAGGCGCCGAGGCCATCCAGGGCCCCCTGCAACGCGGTGGACCCCAGCACCCAGGTCTTCCGTGGCGCCGTGTCGTACATGGCGTCGAGGGCGGTCGCCTCCTGGGCGAGCCGTCGCGCCGCCTCGATCCGTCGGCCTCCCTCGGCATCACCGGGCACCGGCACCTCGAAGGCGTTGACCCATGAGACGGGTCGGTCCTGCCGCACGGCGACGACGACCGCGTCCGGGAGCGTCGTGTTGGCGAACGTGTTCTGTTTGCCTGTCGGCATCGAGGTCATGAACGCCTGCACGAAGGCGGCCACGGCGCGCAGGGCGACCTCCTTCGAGCCGAGGTTGGCCACCAGGGCGTCCACGTTCACGTTGGCGTACCGGTAGAGCGTGGAGGAGGTGAAGGCGACAGTGCCGATCATGCCGGCACCGGCCTCCTCCGCGTCCTCGCGGACGTCGTCCACGGCGGTGAAGTAGTCGAACTCGGGCTCGGAGGGGCTGACGCCGATCGCGTGCGCCACCTGCACCGCGGCGTCCACGTTGTAGGCCGTGACGTCCGCGACCATGCGGCCGAACATAGCAACGTCCACCGAGTGGGCGTCGTCGAGCATCGCCGCCGCCTCCTTCTTGGTCCAGGGACGCTCCGGGCGCTCGATGACGGCCTCCGCCACCCGCGTGACCTGCTGATCGCTGAGGAACAGGAGGTAGGAGACCTCGGCGAAGAGGGCCTCGAGCTGCTCCTCCTCGGTGGCGCCCTTCTTCGTCTTCTTCTTCTCCGGCTTGAGGCCGGCCGCCTTGAGCACGGCCTCCACCCCGCCGGCCGCCTCGGCCAGGGCCGCGCGGTCCGCGGGATCGTCCACGTTCGGCTCGGAGTTGCCCTGCAGCTCGAGGACGCGGTGCGCGATCTTCTCGACCACGCGCTTGGTGCGCACGCCCAGCTCGGAGGTGTCGAGGTAGTTCTCGAAGTCCTGGCGGATCACCCGCTTCCACGCCTGCGAGGAGACCCGCTGGCGGGGTACTCCACCGAACATGGCGGTCTTGGGCGATCCGGTGTCGTCGCGGTTCATGTTGTTCGGGGGCAGGGTATGGAGGGCATGGATGTCGATGAACAGGCTCATGGTTCGTCCTTCGATGTGTGCGGAGGGGATCAGGGGGTCAGTCGGCGACGTCGCCGGGCTGGGCGTGCAGGGCGGCCGCGTACTCGCGGCCCCACCGCACGACGACGCCCGGCCGGGAACGCGGATGACGCAGGGCCCGGAGATCCTCGGCCAGGCGGCCATAGTCGAGACCGATCCCGTGCGAGGAGAGCAACGTGATGAGGGAGCGCAGGTGATAGCGCTGCGCCGTGGGGGTGGGCGCCAGCATCACGGCGTCCAGCCGCTGCTTCACAGAGCCGCTGTCCGAACGGCGCCGCAGCGTGCCCACGGCCCGTCCCAGGTCCACGGCGGCCACATGCATCGGCGCCGACTGGGACTGCTGGTGGACGGCGAACAGCGTGATCGCCGTGAAGGCGGCCCATTCCGAGAAGGACGGCTCATCTCCGCGACCGATGTCCCCCTCGGGGAGGTCGCCGAGCACCTCCTCAGAGACCGCCCACCAAGCGAGGGGGTCCTCTCCCAGGTCTGAGGCGACGGCACGTCGCAGCCGACTGAGGACGGAGCGCGCGTTCGATTCGAGATGGCTGTTCTGGTCCAGGAGCTCACGCTGCAGGCGGTGGGCCGCCGAGGCGACGGCCCGATACAACGATGGGGGCTGCACGGTGGCCTGGGGTGCCGCGGTGGGAACGGTGTCCGTCATGATCGCCTCTCGGTGGCCGGGGTAAGGGGTGTGGTGGTCCGGGGTCGGGAGCGCGAGGTCCCGCGGCCCAGACTGGCGGAGAGTCTGCGCCGGAACAGGGCGTGGGCGGATGCCGCGGAGAGCAGTCGTCCGTTCTGGTCTTCGCGTCCCACCACCGCTCGTGGACCGGCGGACGCAACAGCGGCGGTGGCGCGTGCGAGCATCTCCCTCTCGGCCGACGAGATCCACTGCTCGAGCTGTATCGCCGGGTCCCGTTCCGGGGTCACGCCGGCGAGCCAGGCCTTGAAGGGCTCGTTGAGGTCCGCGAGGAGCGCCGCCGTCGCGTGCGAGTCAAAGGCGTAATCCGCGCCCGCCGCCTGTCGCAGGGCCCCGGAGAACCGGCCGAAGTCGATCGCGCCCTCCATCGTCGCCTGCGCGGCGTCGATCAGCACGCGACGCGTCCTCGGCTGCTCCTCCAGGAGGACGGCCAGCCGCAGCGGCAACTCCTCGCGCAGGGTGGAGACGACGACGGCGTCCTGGGTGCCGTAGTCCATGCCGACGAGCTCTACGGTGACGATGAGGTCCTCGGCCTGGTGGCCGGCGTCGATGAACGACTGGCGCATCCCGCGCAGCGCGGTGACCGTCCTCGGGGGGCTGGTTGCAGCTGAGGACTCCTCGGTGCGGGCGAGCAACGGCTCGATCCCCCGCCACAGGGTCCGTTCGGGGGCGTGCCGGCGGGGCATCCTGACGTCTCGGCCGGCCGCCTTGGACTGGGCGTCGCCGCGGCGGTAGGCGGTCATCGGGTCGGCGAGTTCATCCTGTGACTCGAGGCGGTCACCGTTGGAGACGAGGGCGCCGGTCACCTGGGTGCCGTCATGGAACAGCCGGACGCGGCGGATCTGCCACGTCAGCAGGTCCGAGGGTCCCGCTGCACGCTCCGTTCCCCGTGGTGCGGCCGTGTCCGGCTCGCGTTCCCAGACGGGCAGGTCCCGCTCGGTCTCTTCCGTGAAGACGAAGGGCACCACGGTGTTGAGCACCAGCGTCTCGGCGAAGTCGTGCCCGTGGAGCACGACGCCTCCGGCGCGGCCGCTCCATCCCGTGCCGATCGGGTACCCCTTTCCGCCCTTCACCCGCGGGTCGCCCAGCGCACCGGACTTGATCCCCGAATAGCTCCACGCCTGCAGATGGACGAGCCACCGCGCGGCCTCGGCGAAGCCGAGGGTCTCGAGCGCCCGACCGGCCCGGACGGAGAAGTACGGTGACTCGGCGTCCGGGATGAGCTTCGCGACGTCACTGGGCGCCCCCTTGGCAGTCTGCAGGTCGGCCACCTGCATGAACGGGACGGCTGGGTCGAGGAGGTCCCACCGCGGAGCGATCTCATCGAGGTAGTGCTCGATGGCGTCGAGGTCCTCGGTCGGACCGGTGAACTGTCCGACCCACCATTCGGCGTGGTCCTCGGCGTCGTCGTTCTGGAGCAGGGGGTCATGCCGATGGGCGCGCCAGTAGACCACGAGCAGCAGCCGGAGGAGCGCGACGTCCTGCTGGGGCGTCTCCCCCGAGAGCCGCCCGATGCGGCGGGCCTGGCGGAACACCTCCCGCACGGAGAGCTCCTCGAGTGTGCCGTCCGTCATCTGGACACGCACCCATGGCTCGTCCACCAGCGAGAACGAGGCCCCGCTTGATCCGCGATCCTGGGTCATGCTTCCTCCATCAGTCCGAGTTCGAGGTCGTAGCGGAGCCGGTGGGAGGCGACGACGGCACGCCCCTCTTCGTCCACGCAGAGCTGCAGCTGGCCACGCAGCAGAGGCGACTGCTGCCACGCCAGGTCCGTCCCTCGTTCGAGCTCGTCAAGCGCAGCGTCGAAGAGCCGGGGGCGGGAGAAGCGGTACGGCAGCCGCACCGAGCTCGCGGCGATGTCCCTCGCGGTGCGCCAGGACGGGACCTGCCCCGCGGACACCACGGGGTCGTCCTGCCCGGCCCAGAGGGTGGTGTAGCCGCCGTCTGCGGCCCTTGTCAGGAGCACCTCGAGGGTGGGATCCGTGTCCCGCACCTGCGCGAGACCGCGTGCCTCACCCGCCGGGGAGTCGGTCTCCCGCCCCGCCATCGTCCAGAGCTCCTCGAAGTCCTGGACGGACTGAGGCAGCCCCAAGAGGTACCCCTCGGCGAGCCGCCCGGCGTCGGCGCGTTCGGCATCCCAGCGCTCACGCGCTGCCCGCCACGATTCGTCCCACTCCAGAGGAAGCGCCGGATGGTCTCCGTAGACCTCGCGGACGAGACCGGGGATGTCCCCGGGCAGCTGGAGCACCCGTCCGCCGTCGTGGAGCCCCAGCGCGAAGGCCGTCGGCAGCAGCACCGCGGGGGCGTAGATCAGCTCCTGCACGGCCTCGAAGGTCGGCGGGGTCGCGGCGGTGCCACGGGACTCCATGCCGCGCACCCAGACCCGTGCAGACGCCCCCCACGGAGGACGCTCGCCCTCGGGGCGGGCATGACGGTGCACGCGTCCGCATCGCTGGAGGACCAGGTCGACAGGGGCGACGTCCGTGACCATGCCGTCGAAGTCCAGGTCAAGCGACTGCTCGACCACTTGGGTGGCCACCACGATGCGCCGCTGCGGGCGCCCCGCACCCCGGCGAGCCTCCGGCCCCAGCTCCGCCGTCAGCTCCTGTTCGAGGGCCACCCGATCCGCCGCGATGAAGCGCGCGTGCAGCAGGCGGGCGTCCTCCCCGACGAGTTCACGCGCCAGCTCGTAGGCACGCTGCGCCCGGGCGACCGTGGTGCAGACCACCAGCAGGCAGCCTCCGTCGTCGGCACAAGGCTGCATGAGCTCCACGAGAGTCTCGGCGTCGTCCTCCACCCCCGTCACGATGACCTCCTGCGCTCGGCCCGAGGGGGGCGTGACGACGCTGCGAACCTCGTCCGCGGTCGCCGACGTGAGGACGGGGTAGGACGTGCCCGTGTCGGGGACGTCCTGCGGCCGCTGGCGGCTGCCGGAGAGACCGGCGCGGTAGGCCGCCACGAGTTCGGCCTTCACCGCGTGCGGCAGCGTCGCGGACAGGAGCACGACCGGCACGCCGTACGCACCGAGCCACTGCAGGGCGCGGGTCAGATACCGGCTCATGTAGGCGTCGTAGGAGTGGACCTCGTCGATCACGACCACCTTCGAGGCCAGCCCGAGGTGGCGGAGCATCAGGTGCTTGGTCTGGAGCGCGAGAAACAGCACCTGGTCCACCGTTCCCACGGCGACCGTCGAGAGCAGACCCTTCTTCCTGCCGCTCAGCCACTCGTGGGCGACGACGGAGGCGTGGTCCGTCGGCTCGTCGAGACCGACGGCGGCGACGCCCAACCCCTGTCGCGGCAGGCTTTGCGCGTCCTCATTGAGGACGGACTTCGAGTGGGCCAAGAACAGCGAGACCGGAAACTCCGGCACCCCGGCCCGCTCGGCCCAGTCGGCCACGCGCCGGAAGAGGGCGTCCGACGTCGCCATGGTGGGGGCCGCGAAGAGGAGGCCGCCTCGTCCAGTGGCCGCACCGAGCACGTCGGCGGCCATGAGGGCGGCCTCCGTCTTACCGACGCCCATGGGGGCCTCCACGCAGACCAGCCCGCCATCGGGCAGGCCGCGTGCCATCTCGAGGACGTCGGCTTGGACGGGCCACGGCTCACGTCCCGCGGGCCAGCCGAAGCGTCGGCCATAGGCCTCGCCGGGCGCCTCTAACACAGGCGCCGTCCGCAACGGAGGGGAGAGGTCGAGAGCCGCCCACGCCCTCTGCGCTCGTTGCCCCGGGATCCGGTCGTCTCGTCCTTCCACCGTGCTCAAGGGGAAGAGGTCCTGGTTGGAGGCGATCCAGTCCGCCATGATCACGAGGCCCGTCAACAGCATCTGGTGGTCACTGCGAAACCGGCGCCGAAGCACCCGGGAGAGCACTTCGCGAGCCCCCGTGATGTCCGTGATTCCGTCCAGCAGCTCATCCTGCACCTGGAGCCATTCTCCGGACAGATCGGCCTCGCACGCACTCCGCATGGATTCGCGGGAAGGAAGCCCATGGTGCGCTCCGGCGACGGCGGCCAGGGCTCGGATGCTGTTCCTACGAGCGCCCGGTCCAGGCAAGGCGTCCCGCAGCCAGCGCGCGATGGCGACCTCGCTGGCAGCGGAGTGCGGATACCAGCCGAGGCGTGACGCCCGGTGAGCGAGGGGAAGTCCGGCGTCGATGATGCGATCGCTGAATCGTGCGCGGTCGGGCAGGTCCATCAGCTGCCCCGCGAATGCCGGAGAGCACTTGCCCAGGTCGTGGACCCCGGCGAGCCACGCGGCGAACTTCTCCCCGTCATCCTCGAGATCAAGTGCCTCGATGAGGGTGCGCCGCACACCCGGGGCCAGCCACTCTCGCCACAACAGGGCGCCCACAGCGGCGCTGTCCGTCAGATGCGCAACCAGGGGCAGCCAGTCCTCGGACTCCGGCCCGGTCTTCGCCCAGAGGCTTCTGGCCTGCTCACTCCATCTCACCTTGCACGCCCCCCGCCTGTATCTCACCGCAGGGTCCTCCATCCTGGTGCGTGGCCGACCGAGGGGCTCCGTGCTGGGCTGAACCCAGGCCCGGCCTCAGGAACGAGTGTGCATCCTCAGGGTGTCATGTGTCACGGTCAGGCCCCTTGCGGCATGGACCGCTCACTCCACGGTCAGCCGCACCATCACCACGCTGTCGTACCTCTTGCCCTCCCAGTGGATGGTGCCAGTCGGCTCGAAGCCCCATACGCGGTAGATCGCGACGAGGGGCTCGGCGGGCGCCGCGGTGTCCACGCAGACTGACGTCGTCCCCTGCCCCGCCGCCCACGTCCGGCCGGTCTCCCACGGCCGCCGGGGGAGACCCGTGCCCCGCACGTCGGGGTGGACGGCCATCTGGTTCAGCCACGCCCGCCCGGGCACGGCGGCCTCATCGCTGAGCTCGCGCAGCCCGGGCGACGGCGGCAGGGAGATGGTCGAAATAGCCACGAGGCGCCCTCCCATCTCGGCGACCCAGCTGCGGCCGCGCGATGTCCGGTACCGCGTCGTCGGCGACCAGGCGGACGGTGAGCGCGGAGTCGGCGACTGCCCTCGCCCGACAGCTCGTGTCAACCAAACTCACGCCAGGCCCTTCACACGTTCGTGAAATCTTCGCTGCATCTCGACATCGGAGCTGTTAGAAGTTTCCCGATCCCGCCGCGTCACTCGCCAGGTTCGAGAACCGCGAGTAGTGCCCCTGGAACCCCACCACAATGGTCTTCGTGGGCCCGTTGCGGTGCTTCGCCACGATCAGGTCCGCCTCGCCGGCCCGCGGGGACTCCTTGTCATATACGTCCTCGCGGTGCAGCAGGATCACCATGTCCGCGTCCTGCTCGATCGAGCCGGACTCGCGCAGGTCGGACACCTGGGGCCGCTTGTCCGTCCTCTGCTCACTTCCACGGTTCAACTGGCTCAACGCGATCACCGGCACGTCGAGCTCCTTGGCCAGCAGCTTCAGGGCGCGCGAGAACTCGGCCACCTCCTGCTGGCGGCTCTCCACCTTCTTGCCGGAGCTCATGAGCTGCAGGTAGTCGAGCACCACCATCTTGAGGTTGTTGCGCTGCTTGAGCCGGCGGCACTTCGCGCGGATCTCCATCATGGTCATGTTCGGGGAGTCGTCGATGAAGAACGGCGCCTCGTTCAGCCGCCCCACCGTCGCGGCGATCTTGGACCACTGGTCGTCCCGGATGGTGCCCTTGCGCAGGTCCTGCAGCGCGATCGTCGCCTCGGCGCTCAGCAGGCGCATCGCGATCTCGTTCTTCCCCATCTCGAGGCTGAAGAACACGGTGGCCATGTTGTGGTGGATGGCCGCGGCCCGCGCGAAGTCCAGCGCGAGCGTGGACTTGCCGACGGCGGGGCGCGCCGCGATCACGATCATCTGCCCGCCGTGCAGGCCCTGCGTCAGCTCGTCGAAGTCGTAGAAGTCCGTGGGCACGCCGGTCATGCCCTCGCCCTGGTTGCCCGCGGCCTCGATCTCGTCCACCGCGTGCTCCATGATCTCCGAGAGCTGGACGTAGTCCTCGGACTGGCGGTTCTCCGCCACCTTGTAGATCTCGGACTGGGCCTCGTTGACGATCTCCTCGACCTCGCCGTCGCCCTGGTATCCCAGCTGCGTGATCTTGGTGCCGGCGCCCACCAGGCGCCGCAGGATGGCCTTCTCGGCCACGATCGCCGCGTAGAAGTTGGCGTTGGCTGCCGTCGGGACGGACTGGATGAGCTCGTGGAGCACGGCGGGGCCGCCCACGCGGCTCAGCTCCTGGCGCTTGTTCAGCAGGTCCGCCACGGTGACGGCGTCGGCGGGCTCGCCGCGGCCGTAGAGGTCGATGATCGCCTCATAGATCATCTCGTGGCTGGGGCGGTAGAAGTCATGGCCGCGCAGCAGCTCCACCACGTCCGCGATCGCGTCCTTGGAGAGCATCATGCCGCCCAGCACCGAGCGCTCCGCCTCCAGGTCCTGGGGCGGGAGGAACCGCTCGGTGGAACGGCCGCCGTCGTAGGAGCCCGAGTCTCCGTAGTTGTCCGTCACTGCGGAGACTCCCTTCCCCGGCCCCCACGACGGCGGCCCCCATGGCCGGCGCGCGCCGGCCCCTGATCCTGCTGGTCCCCACGGTGAACCGCCGCACCCACCTGCGAGAGGCGGATGCGGCGGCCCCCGGCCGCGACGATCATGCAAGCGGATGCGCGCCTGGCTCGAGGGCCTGGGGCCAATACCCGCTCTCGCGTTGGGGATACTTCGGGACACTACGCGCGGTCAGGGGGCCGGGCAAGCACGTTGTCCACAGCCAGTGTGGACAACGGGTGGATTCTGCGGCGTGTCGTGTGGACGCCCTGGGGACGGCGCTGTGGACAGCCCTGTGACGTCTCCCAGAATCGGCGTCTGACCTGGCGTTTTCCTATCCCCACGACTGTGGAGAAGAAAATTCTTCCGCTCCTGGAGAGCGCGGAGTCGACTTGACACAGGCCCCCCTTGCCCCCGTCTCTCCCCTCTGGCAACGGGGGTTGGCCCGCATTCCATCCACACCGTCCACATCTGTGGACAAACACTGTGGACAAACCCGCCTGACCTGGGGAGAGCCAGCTTGACACCTCCTGTTAACCCGGAGGACACTCCCGTCGCCGCGGCCTCACCCCCGCCGCGGGCTGAGCGCCGCCGGGCCGTGCTGCCGCACCATGTGGACCACCGGCGCGACGGCGCTCATCCGATCCTGCGCCTCGAGCCCCTTCCCCAGCCGGGCCAGCTGCAGCTCGTACCAGGGCAGGGCCAGTGCCGGCCCGAGCGTGGAGTCCACGGCGGCGAGGCCGGTCTTCACGCGCGGCAGCTCCACCTCGATCTCCTGCCCCGCGATCGCCCGGGCAGCCAGCTCCGGCTCGATCACGAACGGCCGGGCCAGGCCCACGACGTCGGTCACCCCGTCCGCGAGCGCCGCCGCCATCGTCGCCGCGGAGCGGAATCCGCCGGTCAGCATGACGGGGACGTCGGTGACGTCCCGCAGGCGGCGGGCGTACCGCTCGAAGTACGTGCCGCCGTCGTTGTTCCCGCCCATCATGGCGGGGCTGGTGTAGGAGCCGCCGGAGACCTCGAGGAGGTCCAGGCCCAGCTCGCCCATGCGCTGGGCCACCCGCCGCGAGTCCTCCTCGGTGAGGCCGCCCTCGGAGAAGTCGGAGGAGTTGAGCTTGAGGCCGATCGGGAAGCCGTCCCCGAGCTCCTCGCGCAGCGCGGCGTAGATCTCCACGAGGAAGCGCATGCGCCCCTCGAGGTCCCCGCCGTAGCGGTCCGTGCGGCGGTTGGCCTCGGGCGAGAGGAACTGGTTGACGAGGTAGCCGTGCGCACCGTGGATCTGCACGCCGGTGAAGCCCGCGGCCCGGGCGTGGGCGGCCGTGACGGCGAACCGCTCCACGATCCCGCGCACCTCCTGCGTCTCCAGGGCGCGGGGCATGCCGAAGAAGCGGCCCGCGGAGCCGCCGAGGGGCACCGCGCTCGGGGCGGCGGGCGTGCGCATCACGGACTTCGGCGCCTGCCGGCCGGGATGGTTGAGCTGCATCCACAGGTGCGCGCCGCCCTGAGTGCCGGCCTCGGCCCAGCGGCGCAGTGCGGCCGCGTGCCGGCCGTCCTCCACCGCCACGTTGCCCGGCTCGCCCAGGGCGTGCGCGTCCACCATCACGTTGCCCGTGATCAGCAGGCCCGCGCCGCCGCGCGCCCAGCGCCCGTAGACCCGCTCGTGGGCCACGGTGGGGGCGAGGTCCCTGCCCGCGAGCGCCTCGCTCATGGCGGACTTGGCGATGCGGTTCTTCAGCACGGCCCCGCTCGGCAGGGTCAGCGGGGCGCCGAGGCGGGCGCCGGCGGCGCGGGGATCAGTCGTGGGATCGGAGTCGGGAGTGGGGGCAGGGGTCGCGTCGGTCATGCCCCCACCCTGGCACGCGGCACCCGCACCGGGCACCCGGCGACGACGGCGTCGGCCGGCCCGAGCGTTCCTCTCCCGCTCGGCGTAGCGTCGCCCCTGACGACCCGCCCGTCCGGGCGCCCACCGACCCTCAGGAGTGCCGCGCATGAGCACAGCCCACGATCCCGCCCCCTTCGAGACGGAGCTGCAGCTGCGCTGGTCGGACCAGGACGCCTACGGCCACGTGAACAACGGACGGCTGGTCACGCTGGCGGAGGAGGCCCGGGTGCGCGCGCTGGCCGAGTGGGCCTACCCCCTCACGCCGGGCAGCGGCGCGCTCGTGGTCCGAACGCTCCACCTCGAGTACCTGCGCCCCGTGCACTACGCCCCCGCGCTGACGGCCCGGGTCTGGGTCTCGCGGATCGGCACCACCTCGTTCGTGCTGCAGCACGCGCTCATCCAGGACGGCGCCGTGGCCGTGACCGCCGAGGCCCTGATGGTGCATCTCACCGCGGACATGAGCGCCACCGCGCCGCTGTCCCCGACCCTGCGGGAGGCCTTCGAGGCGGTGCACCGCCCCGGGGTGAGCGCCGCGCAGGACCTCTGACGGGACGACGGCGCCGCACCGTCCGGGCGTGAACTGCTCCCGGACGGTGCGGCGCCGTCGTCGTGCCCGGGAGGGCCCTCAGGCGTCCGAGCCGGTGCCCGGATCCGTGGCGGACAGCGCGGGTGCGGCCGGCGCGGCGGCCGCCTCCTCGGCCACGGGCTCGAGGATGGGGTTCTCCGGCAGCTTCCGCACCTTCTTCGGGCGCCGCGAGCGCGCCGGGATGAGCGAGCGCATGTTCTCCAGCTTGCCGAAGCACAGCAGGCGGTCGCCCTCCTCGAGCACCTTGGAGTCGGCGGGGTTGGGGAACACGGACGTGCCGCGGTGCAGCGTGAGCACCTGGACGTCCTTGGCCAGCAGCCCCGAGTCCTCGATGCTCTCGCCCACCATCTCCGAGCCCGCGTGCACCGCGACCTCGGCCACCCCGTAGCCGCGGGAGACGGAGAGGCGCTGGCGCACGTCGATGTCCGGGAAGCCGGCCTGGTCCGCGATGTAGTCCACGATCGCGCCCGCCACGTCCAGCTCGGTGGCCGCCTCGATGCCCTGCAGGCCGGGCGAGGAGTTGACCTCCATGACCAGTGGCCCGTCCGTGCCCTCGAGCATGTCCACGCCGGCCACGCGCAGACCCATGATGTGGGCGGCGCGCAGGGCGGTCTCCTCGTACTCGGGCGTGAGCTCCACGCGCTCCACAGACCCCCCGCGGTGCACGTTGGAGCGGAACTCGTCCCCCTGGGCGCTGCGGCGCATGGCCGCCACCACGCGGTCCCCCACCACGAGCGCGCGGATGTCCTTGCCCTTGGACTCCTCCACGAACCGCTGGATGAGCACCTGCTGGTTCGTGCCGTGCAGCGTCTCGATGATCGCCTCGGCCACCTTCTTCGTGGGGGCCAGGATCACGCCGATGCCCTGCGTGCCCTCGAGCAGCTTGATGACCACGGGGGCGCCGCCCACCATGTCGATCGCGGACGACACCTCGCCACGGTTGCGCACGAACACCGTGGCCGGCATGGCGATCTGGTGGCGGGAGAGGATCTGCGTGGCACGCAGCTTGTCCCGCGAGTTCATGATGCCGGCGGCCGTGTTGGGCGTGTAGACGTCCATCTGCTCGAACTGGCGCACGACGGCGGTGCCGAAGTAGGTGACCGAGTTGCCGATGCGCGGCAGCACGGCGTCGTAAGAGGAGAGGGGACGGCCACGGAAGGTCAGGTCCGGCTCCTCCGTGGAGAGGTCGATGCCGAAGCGCAGCGTGTCCAGCACCTTCACGTCATGGCCGCGCTCGAGGGCGGCGGACTTGAGGCGCTGGGTGGAGTAGGCGCGCGGGGAACGGGAGAGGATCGCGAGCTTCATCGGGTGTTCCTGCGAAGATGGGTCACGTGACCGAATCTAAGCACACGCAGGTGTCCATCCCCGCAGGTGTCCACACCGGTCACGACGGCGGCGCGGACGCCCCCGGCGCCCGCGTCGGCTGGCGTGAGTGGGTGGGCCTGCCCGGGGCGCAGACGCCGTGGATCAAGGCGAAGATCGACACCGGCGCCCGCACCTCCGCGCTGCACGCCTTCGGCATCCGCCGGTTCGAGCGCGAGGGCGGCGACTGGGTCCGCTTCGAGGTGCACCCGTGGCAGACCTCCGCCGCGGACGCACGGGTGGTCGAGATGCCGATCGCCGACGTGCGCGCCGTCCGCTCCTCGAACGGGAACGTCCAGGACCGCATCGTCGTCGTCATGCCGCTCACGCTCATGGGCCGCACCGTGCAGGCCGAGGTCACGCTGACCCACCGCGACGAGATGGGCTTCCGCATGCTCGTGGGCCGCACCACCCTCGCCGCCGCCGGGCTCCTGGTGGACCCGGCCGCCTCCTACCTGGGCGGCCAGCCGCCGCGCGGCGTGCGCCGCCGCAACCGGGGCGCGCTGTGAGCGCACCCGGCCGCCACGACGGCGACGCGCCCCTCGCGGAGCCCACCCGGGCCCCACGCGGCCGGCGGCGCACCCGCGAGTCCTTCCGCCTGGGCGAGGTGGAGGTGCGCCCCGGGCACCGCCGCGAGGTCTCCCTGCCGATCTCCCGCCTGGTCACCGGCGCCGAGGTCACCCTTCCCGTGCACGTGCTCCACGGCCGGCACGACGGCCCCACGGTGTGGGTGTCCGCCGCGATCCACGGGGACGAGGTGGTGGGCATCGAGGTCATCCGCCGCGTGCTGCAGCGCCTCTCCCCCGGCCGGATGCGCGGCACGCTGCTGGCCGTGCCGATCGTCAACGTGCTGGGCGTGATGGCCGGGGACCGCTACCTCCCGGACCGCCGGGACCTGAACCGCTCCTTCCCCGGCGCGGCCCGCGGCTCGCTCGCGGCCCGGATCGCTCACCTGATGATGACGCAGATCATCAGCCGCTGCGAGGTGGGGATCGACCTGCACACCGGCGCCGACCGCCGCTCCAACCTCCCGCAGATCCGCTGCGACCTGGAGGACCGGCGCACCCGGGAGCTCGCCGAGGCATTCGGTGCGCCCGTGCTCTTCCACGCCAAGCTGCGCGACGGCTCGCTGCGCGCCGCCGCCCGGGAGACCGGCGCACGCGTGCTCCTCTACGAGGCCGGCGAGGGCTGGCGCTTCGACGAGTACGCGATCGCCCCCGGCGTGGACGGCGTGCTGCGCGTGCTCACCGCGCTCGGCATGGTCGACGGCGGAGACGTGGGCGTGGCCCTGCCCCCGGCGTCGGCCGAGGACGCGGCCCAGGCGGCCGACGTCGTGGTGCCCCTCGGCGACGCCACCACCGACGTCCCCGAGGCCCTCGACGCGATGGGCGAGGACGCGGAGATCGTGCACGCCAGCGTCGTGGACGGCGAGCAGGACGCGCCCCTGACCGTGTGGCACTCCAGCTGGGTGCGGGCCCGCGCCGACGGCCTGCTGCACCTCGAGGTCACCCTGGGCCAGCAGGTGCGGGCCGGGGAGAGCATCGGCGCGCTCTACAACTCGTTCGGCCGGCGGCTCTCGGACGTGAAGGCGGAGCTGTCCGGCGTGGTGATCGGCCGCACCGAGGCCCCGCTCGTGCACCGCGGGGACGCGCTGGTGCACATCGGTGAGCTCGGCGGCCGGCCCGGCTCCACGTTCCCCACCCCCGACGGCGGCCGGCGCCTCCCCCCGCGCGTCGCCGAGGGCGACCCGGAGGCCGCACGGCGCTCCGCCGAGGACGACGAGGGCTGACACCGTCCGGAGGTGCGGGCGTCTCGTCAGGATGGGGGGACGACGACGCCCCGGCCTGCTCGAGCGAGCGGACCGGGGCGGCGTCGGGGTGATCGGCGAGCCGATCGGTCAGAAGCGGATGATCACTTCTTGGAGGCCTTGGCGGCGACGACCTGCAGGTCGATCACGGCCACGACGTCCTCGTGCAGGCGCACGTGGGCCTGGTGGGTGCCCACGGACTTGATGTGGGCCGGCAGGGTCACGGTGCGCTTGTCGATGGAGCCGAGGCCGGCGGCCTCGACGGCCTCGGCCACGTCCGCGGCCTGGACGGCGCCGAACAGGCGGCCACCCTCACCGGCGGTGCGCTCGAGCTTCACCGTGGCGCCCTGGAGCTTGGCGGCCAGGGCCTGCGCGTCCTCCAGGTTGGCCACGGCGCGCGCGGCGCGGGCGTTCTGCATGGACTCGACCTGCTTCTCCCCGCCCTTGGACCACACGGTGGCGACACCGCGCGGGAGCAGGTAGTTGCGGGCGTACCCGTTCTTGACCTCGACCACGTCACCGGAGGCGCCGAGACCGGCGACCTCCTGGGTCAGGATGAGCTTTGCCATCTGTCTTCCTTCCTCTGCTCGATCAGCCGCGGCCAGCGCCGGCGTAGGGCAGCAGGGCCACCTCACGGGCGTTCTTGACGGCCTGGGCGATCTTGCGCTGCTCCTGGACGGTCACGCCGGTCACGCGGCGAGCGCGGATCTTCCCGCGGTCCGAGATGAACTTGCGCAGCAGGGCCACGTCCTTGTAGTCGATCTCCGTGATCTTGGCGGCCTTGAGCGGGTTGGACTTGGGTTTGGGCTTGCGGAGTTCAGCCTTCGCCATCGTGGTGCTCCTCAATGTTCTCTGGAGCCCGCAGAACGGTTCTGCGGGATGGGATCACGCGGCGACCCGGAGGGGCCGCTGCCGCGTGAGAGGCGCCCCGGCGGTGCCGGGGTGCTCGGGGTGGTCCGCCGGGGGGGGCGGGCCTCCGGGCGCCGTGCGCCCGGACGGAAATCGTCTCGGTGTCCTTCGGTCCCGTGGCGGGACGGCTCAGAACGGAGGCTCGTTAGAGGAGGGGGTGTCCCATCCTCCGCCGCCGCCGCTGCCGGCCCAGGGGTCCTGCGGAGCAGCGTTGGCGCCGCCCTGCTGACCGCCCCAGCCGCCGCCCTGCTGACCGCCGCTCTGCTGACCGCCGCCGAAGCCGCCGTCGTTGGAGCCGCCGCCGGCGTTGCCGCCGAAGCCGGAGCCGCCCTGCTGGGGACCGCCGAAGCCGCCGCCCTGCTGGCCGCCGCCGAACCCACCGCCGCCGCCGCCGCGCTGAGATCGCGTGACCTTGGCCGTGGCGTACTTCAACGAGGGGCCGATCTCGTCCACGTCCAGCTCGTAGCTGGTGCGCTTGTTGCCCTCGCGGTCGTCGTACGTGCGCGCCTTGAGGCGGCCCTGGGCGACCACGCGAGTGCCCTTGGTGAGGGTCTCGGCCACGTTCTCGGCGGCCTCACGCCAGATCGACGCGCGGAGGAACAGGGTCTCCCCGTCCTTCCACTCGTTGGTCTGACGGTCGAACGTGCGCGGGGTGGACGCGATCGTGAAGTTCGCGACCGCCGCACCGTTCGGGGTGAAGCGCAGCTCGGGGTCGGCGGTGAGGTTGCCGACCACGGTGATGACGGTTTCTCCGGCCATGGTCACTCCTGGTGTTCGCGGGAACGGGCGGGTGGTCAGGACACCCGGACGAACGAGGTCACTCGGCGGTGACCTTCTGCTCCTCGGGACGGATGATCTTGGTGCGCAGGATCGTCTCGTTGATGTTCAGAAGACGGTCCAGCTCCTGGGTGGCGGCCGGCTCCGAGTGGAAGTTGACGACCACGTAGATGGCCTCGGACTTCTTCTGGATCTCGTAGGCGGTCTTGCGACGGCCCCACACATCGACATTGTCGATGGTGCCACCAGCGTTGGTGACGACCTCAAGGTACTTCTTGAGGGTCGGCTCCACGGTGCGCTCGTCGACCTCAGGGTCGATCAGCACCATCAGCTCATAAGCACGCATGCGAACCCACCTCCTCTGGGCTTGCGGCCACGGTCTCTCCGTGGCAGGAGGTTCTGTGCTTGTCCCCGCGTGGGTGTCCGCGCTCTTCGGCGGCACGCAGGGAACCAATCGAGTCTAGCAGGTGCCGGGCACCGATCAGCCGGGGACCAATCAGCCGGGCACCGATCAGCTGGGGGCCGATCAACTGGGGGCCGATAGCCGGGGGCCGATCAGCTGGGCACCGATCAGCTGGGCGCAGTACTGCCAGGTAACGCCGGGGGTTACTTGGCAGTACTGCGCCCAGCTGATGGGTGCTCCGCTCATGACTGCCCCGCACCTGACGACAGCGCTCCGACCGCGCCCATCTCATGCGTCTCCTGCTCATGCGTGGCCCCGCTGCCGAAGAAGCCGGGCCACCCGCTCCACGAAGCGCGGCCACTCCGCGAGGCCGAAGACCTCCTTGTCCACCCGCAGCACCTCGACGCCCGCATCCCGCAGCTCCTCGTCGCGGCGCATGTCCCGCCGGTACTGCGCGGCGTGGGTGAAGTGGTGCTCCCCCTCGTACTGGATCGCCAGGCGAGCTCGCTCGTAGAACAGGTCCACCGACGTGGACTGCAGGACCCGCCCCAGGGCGTCGCGCAGGAGCACCACCGGGGGATTCACCTCAGGCTCCGGCAGCCCTGCCTCGACGAGACGGAGCCGCAGTCGCGTCTCCTGCGGGGAGTCCGACCCCTCCCGGACCCGCTCAAGCGCCTCTCCCATCACGCTCCACCGGCGCAGGCCGCGCCACTCCTCCGCGCCCTGCCACATCGCCGTGCGACTCGCCAGCGGGTGCCTCCATCCCCTCGGCAGGCTGCCGCGGGGGCCGTCGGCCCGGCGCAGGAGCGAGTCCCCGGCCACCACCAGGTCCTCCACGGGCAGACCGCTCGCGGTGAGATCGGCCCACGTACGGACCGGACTCGTCACGGAGTAGGCGTCGTCGTCCTGCCCCAGCGTGATGACATGCCGCTCCGGGTCCAGGCGCAGCCGGTGGCCGTGCGCGCCCTTCACCCGCGGCTGGGCTCCGGGCCGCACGCGTGCGAGGTGCGGCCGCACCTGGCCGCCATGAGGGAGCCAGATCCCCCACACGGCGGCGGCGGTGTTGTGACTGAGGACCAGGCTGCGGTCGCGCCGAGCATGCGCGATCGCGGTCTGCAGGGGGTCCGGTGGGGATCCCCGACGACGGCGCAGCCCTCGGCCGGCGGCCTCCAGGTCGCTCCGGCGCGCTCGGCTCGTCGTCAGACCTGCCGTCACCGCGCGGTCGACGGGGAACACGGACTCGGGCAGGGCGTCGAGAGGATCACTCACTCCCGCAGTGAAGCGCGGCGCAGCGCCTCGCCGGCATGCCCGCGGCCCATCTGTGCACAGGAATCCGGCCCGCGGAGCCGGTGCAGGAGCCGACGTCGAGGGCTCCAGGTCTCCCCACCGGCAGATCGGATGGCGGGATGCTCCGCCGGACGGACCGCCGAAGGGACCGCCGTACAGGTCGATGGACGGGCGGCCGTACGGGTGGCTGGACGCACCGCCGGCCAGCCGCCCATGAGCTGGGCGCAGTACTGCCAAGCAACGCCGGGGGTTACCTGGCAGTACTGCGCCCAGCTGATGCCGCGCCGCGCTCACCTCGCCCGGACCACGCCGGCTCGCGCCCCGCCTCCCGCTCACGACCCGCCCCAGAACTCCGGCCCCGCCTCCCGCTCACACCCCGCGGAAGAACTCCCCCACCGCCGCGCTCAGCCACGCGGGGTCCTGCGCGCCGCACATCTCCCGGGCGGAGTGCATGGAGAGCAGGCCGATGCCCACGTCCACCGTCCGCACGCCCAGGCGCGTGGCGGAGATGGGGCCGATCGTGGAGCCGCACGGCATGTCGTTGTTCGAGACGAACGTCTGGAACGGCACGCCCGCCGCCGCGCACCAGCGCGCGAACGCGGCCTCGCCCTCGGCGTCCGTGGCGTAGCGCTGGTTCGCGTTGATCTTCAGCAGCGGGCCGGCGTTGACGCGCGGGTGGTTCACGGGATCGTGGCGCTCGGCGTAGTTGGGGTGGACGAGGTGCCCCGCATCCGCGGAGAGCAGCCACGAGCCCGCCCGCGAGCGCGCCCTCCCCTGGCCGCTCACGCCGAGCGCGTCCAGCACGCGGTCCATGACCTCCTCGAGCAGCGGCCCGCCCGCACCGGTGCGCGTGGCCGAGCCCACCTCCTCGTGGTCGAAGGCCGCCAGCACCGGCACGACGACGCCGCCCGCACCCCCGGCGCCCTCCTCGCCTGAACCGGGGGCCAGGGCCTCCATGGCCGCCAGCCCGGCGTGCACCGAGGAGAGGTTGTCGAGGCGGCCGGAGGCGAAGAACTCGCCGTTGGCGCCGAACGCCCCCGGGGCCTGTGCGTCCGCGACCACCACGTCCACGCCGCGCACCTCCGCCATGTCCACGCCCGCCTGGGCCGCGAGCAGCGCGATCACGTTGCCGCCGAGCTGCACGGACGCGGTGTCCCCACCGGCGGCCGAGCCCACGGCCGCGACGATGGGCTGCGTGTGGCGCTGGCGCTGGAGGGCCAGGCCGTCCGAGTTCACGTCGCGGTCCAGGTGGACGGCCAGCTGGGGGATGCGGCCCACGGGCCCGGTGGCGGCCAGCACCTGGGTGCCGTCCGCGAGCACGAGCCGGCCGGCGAAGCGCAGCTCCCGGTCCAGCCACGAGTTCAGCAGCGGCCCGCCGTACACCTCGACGCCGGCCTGGACCCAGCCGTCAGCCGTCACGCTCATGTGCTGCGGCTTGAGCTTGAAGCTGGGGGAGTCGGTGTGGGCGCCGAGCACGCGGAACGTCGGAACGCCGCCCACGCCCCGGCCCGCACGTCCAGCCGCACTCCCGTCCGCACGTCCAGCCGCACTCCCGTCCGCACTCCCGTCCGCGCCCTCCGGCACGATCCAGGCGATCACGGCGCCGTCACGCACCACCACGTACCCGCCGGGGGCGGCCGGGAAGTCGGCGGCCTCGTCCAGGCGGGTGAAGCCCGCGGCCTCGAGCCGGCGGGCGGTCTCGGCGGCGGCGTGGAAGCTGGAGGGGGAGGCCTGCACGAACGCGGCCAGGTCCTGCAGGTGGGCGGAGAGCGCGGGGGTGTCCGGGGTCACGGTGGTCATGTCCCGACCGTACCGCGCACCCCGGACGCGGCACCCGCACCGGGCACCTGCCTGCACCTGACGCCCGGCGGCCGGCGGCCCGCGGCCCGCGCCCGCAGCCCGCGGCCCGCGCCCCGGCACCCCCGCGCCCCGGCACCCCGGCACCCCGGCACCCCGGCACCCCGGCACCCCGCGCCCACGCCCGCGCCCCGCCCCCGTAGCCTGGGCGCGTCGCCGTCGTCGAGCGAGGAGGAGACGCCGTGGAGATCCTGACCGCCGTGGCCGTGGGGGTGTTCCTCATGGTGGCCTGGACCGTGGGCGGCTGGCTGATCGTGCGCATGGGCTTCGACCGGGACAGGGACGCCGCCCCGCACCGCACCCCCGGCGCCCCCGCCGTGGACCCCGGCACCGACCCCAATGCGGCCTGGCGGGCGCAGATGAAGGCCGCGACCGCCGCCTCGGGCGCCGTGTGCGCGTGCCCTCAGCCGGCCGGAGCCGCCGACGGCCGCGGCGCGGGTGCCGGCGTCACCGGCGCCGACGTCGTCGAGCCCTCCCCCGACTGCCCGATCCACCGCTGGGACTTCGCCTGACCGGAGCCGACCGCGCCGGGTGTCCCGAACGCGCCGGCGAGCGGGTCGGCGTCGGGACCGGCGCCCTCGGACTGCTTCACCAGGTCCTCCTCCGGGTGCAGGATCTCCCGCACCACGCGGGCGCAGAGCCAGAGGACGGCGAGCATGTGGGCGAGGATCGCGGCCACGTACACGGAGTCGTCCATGGAGTGCTGCGGCATGGAGCCGGCGGCGGTCTTGGCCAGGTTCATCCACACGGCGAAGAAGTGCAGGGCCTCCACGGTCTGCCACACCCAGAAGTCCCTCCAGCGCGGCAGGGCCAGCGCCATGAGCGGGATCAGCCAGATCACGAACTGCGGCGAGTACACCTTGTTCGTCAGCACGAACGCGGCCACCACGAGGAACGTCAGCTGCCCCAGGCGCGGGGTGTGCCGCGCGCGCACGCCGAGCACGAAGATCGCTGCGCAGCACACCGCGAACGCCCCGTAGGCCAACAGGGAGAGGGAGTCCGCCGGCACCCTCCCCCACCCGGCCTGGACGGCGACGACGTCCCACGCGTGCCACACGCTCGACAGGCCGGGGCCGCGCTCGCCGGAGAAGGTGAAGAACACGGACCACGCGTCGAAGTTGGCCACCATGAGGGGCACGTTGACGGCGGTCCACGCGAGCAGGGTGCCCGCCGTCGCCGTGAGGAACGGCGCCCAGCGGCGCGAGCGCACGGCCAGGATCAGCAGCGGCCCGAGGATGAGCAGCGGGTAGAGCTTCGTGGCGGCGCCGAGACCGAACAGCACACCCGCCCAGCCGGGCCGCCCGCGGGAGAACACCCACATGCCCCACGCCATCAGCGCCACGGCCCACAGGTCCCAGTTGATGGTGCCGGCCAGGATGATCCCGGGGGCCACGGCCACCATGAGCCCGTCCGTCCAGCGGCGGCCCGCGGTGCGCACGGTCAGCACGGCGACGGCGGCCCACAGCCCCGTGACGAACAGCAGGTTCACGATCCAGAACACGAGCGTGCCCTGCTCGGCGCCGAACGGGAGCCCCTGCGTGATCTGCGCGGTCACCGATCCCACGAGGGACATCAGCACGGGGTACTCGAAGGTGGACCCGGCCGCGAACGGCGCCCACGCGTTCTCCGCGAACCCCCGCCCGCCGTACAGCGCCGCCCAGTCCGAGTAGCACCCGGCGTAGTACACGTTGGGCGCGCCCCAGCCGTTCAGCAGGCACGGCGCCTTCTGCAGAAGGCTCACGACGGCGGCCAGCGCCACCAGCAGCCCGGCGAGGGCCGCGGGCGAGGCCCAGGATCCGGTCCCCCGGCCGGGGCCGTTCGCGGCCAGGCCCCCGGGGAGGGCGAACCGGCCCGCCCCGCGCCCGATGCGCGCCGCCGAGGCCGCCGCGTGTGCGCCCTCAGCGGAACGCGCGGCGGTGCCACGGCCCTGCTCGGAGGCCTCCCGGGACGGCCCGGAGAGGGCATGCGTGGGCGGCTCGTCAGGGGTGGCGGCGTGCGCCGGGGCCGGGCTCATGCTCCCATCCTAGGAAGCGCGGAGGACACCTCGTCGCGCCCCCGTGCCCCCGTGCGTCGTAAACTGGGGGCGCTGTTCCCCCGGGACAGTGCGCCCGCGCACCGCTGCGCGGGCCCCTCGTGCGCGCCCGCCGCGCCGAGCATCCATCCCGGATCCGCTGAGGAGAGAACCTGACCGTGGCCAAGAACCCCATCCGCGTCGCCATCGCCGGCGTGGGCAACTGCGCAACGTCCCTGATCCAGGGCGTGGAGTACTACCGCGACGCCGCGCCCACGGACGCCGTGCCCGGCCTGATGCACGTGCAGTTCGGGGACTACCACGTCTCCGACCTGGAGTTCGTGGCCGCGTTCGACGTGGACGCGAAGAAGGTGGGCCTGGACCTCTCCGAGGCGATCCTCGCCTCCGAGAACAACACCATTAAGATCGCCGACGTCCCCCACGCCGACGTCACCGTGCAGCGCGGCCCCACCTTGGACGGCCTCGGCAAGTACTACCGCGAGACCATCGAGGAGTCGGACGCGGAGCCCGTGGACGTCGCCCAGGCGCTCAAGGACGCGAAGGTGGACGTGCTCGTCTGCTACCTGCCCGTGGGCTCGCAGCAGGCGGCCGAGCACTACGCGCAGGCCGCGATCGACGCCGGCGTCGCCTTCGTCAACGCCCTGCCCGTGTTCATCGCCGGCACCCCCGCGTGGGCCGAGAAGTTCACCGCGGCCGGCGTGCCGATCGTGGGCGACGACATCAAGTCCCAGATCGGCGCCACCATCACCCACCGCGTGATGGCCAAGCTCTTCCAGGACCGCGGCGTGACCCTGGACCGCACGTACCAGCTCAACGTCGGCGGCAACATGGACTTCAAGAACATGCTCGAGCGCGAGCGCCTCGAGTCCAAGAAGATCTCCAAGACGCAGGCCGTCACCTCCAACACCACCGCGAAGCTCGCGGCGGACGACGTGCACATCGGTCCCTCCGACTACGTGGCCTGGCTCGACGACCGCAAGTGGGCCTTCGTGCGCCTCGAGGGCCGCAACTTCGGCGACGCCCCCGTCAGCCTCGAGTACAAGCTCGAGGTGTGGGACTCCCCCAACTCGGCCGGCGTGATCATCGACGCCGTGCGCGCCGCGAAGATCGCCCTGGACCGCGGCACCGGCGGCCCGATCCTCTCGGCGTCCTCGTACTTCATGAAGTCCCCGCCGGTCCAGCACAACGACGACGAGGCCCGCGAGCTCGTCGAGGCGTTCATCCGCGGCGACATCGAGCGCTGACGGACCGCACGCCGCACTGGGCGCAGTACTGCCAGGCAACCCACCGGGTTGCCTGGCAGTACTGCGCCCAGCTCATCTGGGGGAGGCCCCGGTGACCCCAAGGCCTCCCCCTCAGAAGAGCCCCGTCACCGTGCCGTCGTCGGCCACGTCCATGCGGTCGGCGGCCGGGGAGGCGGGCAGGCCCGGCATCGTCATGACGGCGCCGGTGAGCGCGACGACGAACCCGGCGCCCGTCTTCGCGGAGAGCTCGCGCACGGACACGGTGAACCCCTCGGGCGCGTTCAGGAGCGTGGGGTCGTCCGAGAACGAGTACTGCGTCTTGGCCATGCACACTGGCAGGCGGTCCAGTCCACGAGCACGCAGCTGCGCGAGCTGCCGCCGGGCCACGGGGCTCAGCTCCGCTCCGGCGCCCCCGTACACGCGGCGGACGACGGCCTGGATCCGCTCCTCCACCTCCATCCCCTCGGTCCACAGCCCGGTCAGCGGCGGCGCGGGCTCGCCCGGGGCCGGCAGGTGCTCCCCCAGCAGGCGGGCCAGCTCGAGGGCGCCCTCGCCGCCGCCGCCCCACACGTCCGCGACGGCCACGGGCACGCCGTTCTCCACGCCCCACGCGCGCAGCACGTCGAGCTCGGCGTCGTCGTCCTGCGTGAACCGGTTCACGGCGACGACGACGGGCACCCCGTACGCGCGCATGTTCCCGACGTGCCGCTCGAGGTTCGCCAGGCCGGCCCGCAGGGCGTCCACGTGCTCGGCGCGCACGTCGGCGAGGCCCCGGCCCGAGCGCTCGGCCGCCTCGGCGACGCCCGCCTTCACGTCCGGCAGCGCGATCCCGGCCTGCAGCTTGAGCGCGCGCACCGTGGCGACGACGACGGCGGCCGCGGGCGGGAACCCGCCGGCCACGGCCGTGATGTCCATGAACTTCTGTCCGCCGAGGTCCGCGCCGAACCCGGCCTCCGTGACCACGAGGTCTCCGAGCCGGCGGGCCGTGCGCGTGGCGATCACGGAGTTCGCCCCGTGGGCGATGTTCGCGAAGGGGCCGCCGTGCACGAGCGCGGGCGTGCCGCCGAGCGTCTGCACGAGGTTCGGCTCGATCGCGTCCTTGAGCAGCACGGCCATGGCCCCCTGGGCACCGTTCGGGCCGATCTGGGAGGCGGTGACGGCCTCGCCGTCGTACGTGTAGCCCACCGTGATGCGGCCGAGGCGGGCCTTGAGGTCGGCCAGGTCCGCGGCGAGGCAGAAGACGGCCATGGTCTCGGTCGCCACGGTGATCTCGAAGCCGCCCTCGCGCGGCACGCCCTGCGTGCGGCCGCCCAGGCCCGTGACGACATCGCGCAGCGTGCGGTCGTTCATGTCCAGGGCACGCTTCAGGGCGATGGTCCGCGGATCGATGCCCAGCGCGTTGCCCTGCTGCACGTGGTTGTCCACGAGGGCGCAGAGCAGGTTGTGCACGGAGGTGATGGCGTGGAAGTCGCCGGTGAAGTGCAGGTTGATGTCCTCCATGGGCACCACCTGCGCGCGGCCGCCGCCCGTGGCGCCGCCCTTGATGCCGAACACCGGCCCGAGGGAGGGCTCGCGGAGCGCGACGACGGTGCGGGCTCCGGCGACGGCGCCCGGCGCGTCCGGCTGCTGCGCCAGGAGGTTGAGGCCGTCGGCCAGGCCCACGGTGACGGTGGTCTTGCCCTCGCCGGCCGGCGTCGGGCTGATGCCGGTGACGAGCACGACGCGGCCGCGCTCGGGGGCGGTCAGCGCGTGGACGTCCACCTTGGCCATGTGCCGGCCGTAGGGGATGAGCAGGTCCTCGGCGATCCCGGCCTCGGCCGCGATCTCGGCGATCGGACGGATCGGATGGGCGGCGGCGATCTCGGCGTCGTTCATGGGGCCGATCCTGCCACCTGGCCCTCGCGGGCCGCCGCCCCTCAGCCCTCCGCGCCCTCCTGAGCCTCCGGCTGCTCCGCCCACCAGCGGCGCAGCTCGGCCTCGGCCACATCCGCCTCGTGCGGGCCCTCGTCGAGGCGCCACTCGAGCAGGTGCCGGTAGGCCCGCCCGACCACGGGGCCGGGGCGGAGGCCGAGCAGCGCCATGATCTGCTCGCCGTCCAGGTCCGGACGGACGGCCGCCATCTCCTCCGCCTCGGAGATCTCGGCGATGCGCCGCTCGAGGTCGTCGTACGCGTGGGCCAGGCGCTCGGCCTTGAGGCGGTTGCGCGTGGTCACGTCCGAGCGGGTCAGCGCGTGGAGACGCGGCAGGAGGTCCCCGGCGTCGTGCACGTAGCGGCGCACGGCGGAGTCGGTCCACCCGGCGTCCCCGTACCCGTAGAAGCGCATGTGCAGCTCCACGAGGCGGGCCACGGCCTTGATCGTGTCGTTGTCGAACTTCAGGGCGCGCAGCCGCTTGCGCACCAGCTTGGCGCCCACGTTCTCGTGGTGCCGGAACGTCACGGCGCCGCCCTTCTCGAAGCGGCGCGTGGCGGGCTTGCCGACGTCGTGCAGCAGCGCGGCGAGGCGCAGGACGACGTCGGGCCGCTCCGGGGAGTACTCCGCCTCCAGCTGGGCGGCCTGCTCGAGCACCGTGAGGGAGTGGTCGTAGACGTCCTTGTGGCGGTGGTGCTCGTCCGTCTCCAGCTTCAGCGCGGGCAGCTCGGGCAGCACGTGCTCGGCCAGGCCGGTGCGGACCAGCAGGTCCAGCCCGCGCCGCGGGTGGGCGCCGCACACGAGCTTCACGAGCTCCTCCCGCACGCGCTCGGCGGAGATGATCGCGATGCGCTCGGCCATGGCCGTCATCGCGGCCTCCACCTCGGGCGCCACCTCGAAGCCGAGCTGGGAGGCGAAGCGGGCGGCGCGCAGCATGCGCAGCGGGTCGTCCGAGAAGGAGTCCTCGGGGGTGCCGGGGGTGCGCAGCGCGCCCGCGGCGAGGTCCCGCACGCCGCCGTGCGGGTCCACGAGAGCCATCTCGGGCAGGCGCAGGGCCATCGCGTTCACGGTGAAGTCGCGGCGGAAGAGGTCGTCCTCGAGGCTGTCCCCGAAGGCCACCTGCGGCTTGCGGCTCTCCGGGTCGTACTGCTCGGCGCGGTAGGTGGTCACCTCCAGCTGCCAGCCGCCCTTGCGGAAGCCGATCGTCCCGAACCGCCGGCCCACGTCCCACGTGGCGTCCGCCCAGCCGGCGCCCACGGCCTCGGCGGCGTCCGGGTCCGCGTCCGTGGTGAAGTCCAGGTCCCCCGAGTCCCGCCCCAGGAAGAGGTCGCGCACCGGGCCGCCCACGAGGGACAGCTCGTGCCCGGCGCCGGCGAACCTCTCCCCCAGCTCCACGACGACGGCGGGCAGGGAGGCGTCCGCGGGGAAGCCGGGGGGCAGTGCGAGGGAGTCGTGGCTCAGTTCCATGATGCCTACAAGGGTGCCAGACCCTCTCCGCCCCGGCTCCGCGCCCGCCGCGTTAGAGTTGTGGGCATGACCAGCCCCGATCCTTCTGCGCACCGGGGCGCCCCCCTGCCCTCCGCACTGGGGCTGCGACGACGTCGTCCCGAGCCCGTCCGAGCGGAGGTTCCCCCCGTCGTCGCGCCGCGGGCCCCCGGGGCGGCCGGACTGCCCACCGTCGAGGAGGTCTCCGCCGGCGGCATCGTGATCCGCGAGCACGAGGACGGCCTCGAGGTGGCCATCATCGCCCGGTACAACCGCGGCGGACGCCTCGAGTGGTGCCTGCCCAAGGGCCACCCCGAGGGCGCCGAGGACCACCGCCAGGCGGCCGTGCGCGAAGTCGAGGAGGAGACCGGGATCGCCGGGCACATCCTCGAGCCGCTGGGCTCCATCGACTACTGGTTCACCGTGTCCCGCCACCGCGTGCACAAGACCGTGCACCACTTCCTGCTGCGCGCGACCGGCGGCGAGCTGACCATCGAGAACGACCCGGACCACGAGGCCGTGGACGTGGCGTGGGTGCGCCTCGAGGACGTCGCGCGGCGCCTCTCCTTCGCCAACGAGCGCCGGATCGTGGACCTGGCGCGGCGGATCGTGGACCAGCACTTCCCCGCGGGCGGCGCCCGCGACCACCGCCCCTGAACCCCGGCCCCGAGCGCGGGGCCGCCTGAGAACGACGGGTGACCCCCATGAGCAGCAGACCTGCCCCGCGCCGCGCGCTGGAGACCGCCCCGGCCGCCACCCCCACCCAGGACGAGGTGACCGCCGAGGGGGCCGCGCAGACCGCCTCCCCCGGGGCGACGCCCTCGGCGGCCACCGAGGCCACGGCGCCCGCCGACGTCGTGCCGGAGGGCGAGCAGCGCGCCGCCCGCTCCACCGCGATCATGGCCGCGGGAACGCTCGTCTCCCGCGTGCTGGGCTTCGTGCGCACCATCCTGCTGGCGGTCGCGATCGGCTCGACCGCGCTCGTGGCGGACGTCTTCGAGTCCGCGAACACGATCCCCAACGTGATCTACATGCTGCTCGCGGGCGGCATCTTCAACGTGGTGCTCGTGCCCCAGCTGATCAAGCACGCGAAGGACGCCGACCGCGGCGCGGACTACACCTCGCGCCTCATGACCCTGGCGACCCTCGTGATGGCGGCGTTCACGGTGCTGCTGACGCTGGCCGCCGCGCCCCTCATGAGCACCCTCACCGCGGGCTGGTCCGAGCCGATGCTCGCGCTCGGCACGGTCCTGGCCGTCTGGACCCTGCCCCAGGTGTTCTTCTACGGGATGTACGCGATCGTGGGCCAGGTGCTCAACGCCCACGGGCGGTTCGGCGCGTACATGTGGGCGCCCGTGGTGAACAACGTGGTCGCGATCGCCACGATCGTCCTCTACCTCGTGATGTTCGGCCGCTACTCGGGCGGGGACCAGCTCGCGGAGTGGACCACCACGCAGACCATGGTGCTCGCCGGCGGCCACACCCTGGGCATCGTGGCGCAGGCGCTCATCCTGTTCCTGCCCCTGCGGAGACTCGGCCTGGGCCTGCGCCCCACGTTCGGCTGGAGGGGCATGGGCCTGCGCTCCACGGGCAGGCTCGCGGGCTGGACCCTGCTGACCATGCTGGTCGGCAACGTGGTCAACCTGCTGTGCACCCGCATCGTCACCGGCGCGACGGCGGCCCGCGCGGACGCCTCCGCCCGCATCCCCGGCACGGAGGACTGGTCCGACGCCTTCGCGCAGGCCGCGGTGCCCGGGCTCCAGGCGTACAACGTGGGCATGCTGATCGCGATCCTGCCGCACTCGGTGTTCGTGATCTCCCTGGCCACCGTGCTCTTCAACCGGCTCACCCGCGCCGTGGGCAGGGGCGACGACGGGGCCGTCCGCGACTCCCTGCGCTCCGGCCTGCGGGCGTTCACGGTGCCGCTGCTCTTCGCCGTGGGCCTCTACGTGGTGCTCGCCGGGCCCCTGGGCCGCATCTTCGGCTCCTCCGCGGACACCGCGCTGGCCTCCGGCGTGGCGATCGGCCAGATCCTCCTCATCCTGGCCGCGGGCCTGCCGTTCCGCTCCGCGAGCTTCTACCTGCTGCGCAGCTTCTACGCGGCCGAGGACGCCCGGACGCCCATGGTCATCCAGGTGACCTCCGCCCTCGGGATGCTGGTGCTCGCGTACGCCGGCGCCTGGGTGCTCCCGGCCTGGTCGTTCGGCCACTGGGTGGCCGCCGTCGGCACGCTCTCCTACGTCTATCAGTTCGTGGTCGCCCACGTGCTGACGGCGCGGCGCATCGGCGACTACGGCCTGGCCTCCGTGGTGGCCGCGCACGCGCAGACCGGCCTGGCGGCCCTCGTGGCCGCGGTGCCGGGCGCGGCGGTGGTGTGGATGCTCGGCGGCTACGACGGCGGCTACGCGTGGGACTCCATCCTGACGGCGCTGCTCACCTGCGCACTGACAGGCGCCGTGATGGCCCCCGTCTACCTGATGGTGCTGCGGGCCCTGCGCTTCCCCGAGCTCGACGACGCGCTGCGGCCGATCGTCAGCCGCGTGCCGGCCCTGGGCCGCGTGCTCGGCTCCCGTTCCCCCTCCGCCCGCTGACCCCGCCCCCGACCCGCCGTGGCGGGCCCCGCCCCAGTATCATCGGGATTCGTCCCCGTCGTCAGGAGAAGACCCCGTGACCCAGCCCCTCGCCGTCGGTTCCGTCCTGGGCGGCCGCTACCGCATCACCGAGCACCTGGTCACGTCCGCGGACCAGAACCTCGTGTTCCTCGGCGCCGACCAGGTCCTCAACCGACGCGTCACCATCCTGGTGGCCTCAAGGGAGGACGCGGCCCAGGTGGCCACCTCCGCACGGGAGCTGGCCACGGGCGAGCGCCAGGACGACGTCCAGGTCCTGGACCTGGGGCTCAGCGAGGGGCGGACCTACCTGATCGCCGGCGGCGGGCCCGACCCGGACGTCCTGCTGGGCCTGGCCTACCCCCAGGAGGTGTTCGTCGAACCGTTCCAGACCGACACCCTGGGCTCGGAGATCTTCGGCGAGGCGCGCCGGGGCGAGGCGCACCGCTACGAGGACGACGAGGACTACTACTCCGACCTCGACCGGCAGCTGCGCGCCGACGAGGAGCAGTCGCGGCGCCGCCCGGGCATCCTGAACCGCATCTCGGACCGCCTCACCGAGCGGATCCGCCCCGCGGACGGCACCGCGGCCAAGGCCGCCGCGGCGGCCTCCGCCCTCGCCGCCGCCGCCGCCACCACGCGCGCCCGCGTCGAGGAGGTCAAGGCCCGAGAGGAGCGCGCGGCCTCGGAGCAGGCCGACGCCCAGCAGTCTGAGCTGAGGCCGCGGGACGAGCTCACGCAGGAACCCGATCCCACGGAGTCCGTCGCCGTCGTCCAGGCGGACGGCGCCACCGACGCCCCGACGGCGAACGAGGCCGCCGACGCCCCGACCGAGACGCAGGCCGACGCGTCCGAGACCCTCGAGGATGCCGCGGCCACGCCGTCCACGGAGACTCGCGCACCCGCTCCGACGCACCCCGAGGAGCCGTCGGCTGACACCGCGACCTCCTGGCGGGCCGACGTCGCCGCGGCCACGGTGGCCGCCACCGGCGCCGAGCCGGCGCAGCGCACCCGTCCCGCGCCCCGCCGCGCGCTGCCCGCCTTCACGCCACTGAGCACCACCCCGGGCACGGAGGGCGGGGAGACGCCCGCAGCGTCGTCCGGGGAGTCCCCCGACGCGTCCCGCGCCCCGCTGACCCCCATCGCTCCCCTGGCCCCCGACGCCCTGCCGCGCGCCGAGGAGGCGGCGGCGCGCCCCGCCGTCGCCCCCGACCACGTCCACGACGCCGAGGCCGGCTCCCGCGCCGAGGCCCCGGAGGGCTCGGGCGGACGGTCGAAGTGGCTGCTGCCCCTGCTGATCCTCCTGGGCCTGCTGGCCGCGGTGGCCCTGGGCTTCCTGCTGCTGAACCAGAACCTGCGCGCCGTGCCGGCGGCGGAGAGCTCCTCCCCCGCCGCACCCCCGGCGGCCTCGTCGTCACCAGCCTCCTCCCCCGCGGAGACGGCCACCAGCGCGGCCGAGTCCGAGACGCAGTCCCCGGCCGAGTCCGCGGCCCCGGCGGCGAGCTCCCCCGCCGCGACCGGGGGCGCGTCGTCGTCGGAGACGGCCCCCGCCGGGCGCCCCCGCGCCGCGGGCGTGGCCCGGTCCGTCCCGGACATGCCGAGCCTGGAGGACGCCCACGACGGCGAGCTGGACAGCCTCGTGGACGGCGACACGTCCACGGCCTGGCAGAGCTACACCTACACGCGCCCCAACTTCGGCGGCTACGTGGCCTCGATGGACCTCGCGGTCGCCCTCGAGGAGCCGGCCCGGGTGAACGAGGTCGTGGTCGACCACGCCGGCGGCTCCGGCGGTGCGTTCACGGTGCTCCTGGCGGACTCCCCCGACGGGGAGAACGCCCGCGAGATCGGCCAGGGGACCTTCGACGCCGACCGCTCCGTGGTCCCTGTGGAAGCCGACGACGCGGCGGCCGGCCACGTGATCCTCCGCATCACCTCCCTGCCCCGCCTGGAGGCCGGGGGCGGCGAGCGCCCGTACGGACTGCGCCTGACGGAGGTCACCGTCCGCTGAGCCGTCCCACGCGGGGCGTCGGGAACCACCCGGGGCGCCTGCGGGCGGAATACCCGGGGCGCGGCCCGCTGTTGTGCCGGGTGAGCGTCCGTCATCCCGACCCCATCTGGAGGAACCCCCGTGGCACCCACCGATCAGGACCCGAGCGTCCGCAACGTCGCCATCATCGGCTCCGGCCCGGCCGGCTACACCGCCGCGATCTACACCGCGCGCGCCCACCTGGAGCCCGTGCTGCTGGCCGGCTCGGTGACGGCCGGCGGCGAGCTGATGAACACCACCGAGGTGGAGAACTTCCCCGGCTTCCCAGAGGGCATCCAGGGCCCGGAGCTGATGGCCAACCTCGAAGCCCAGGCCCGCCGCTTCGAGACGGAGGTGCGCTACGACGACGTCGTGGAGGCCGACCTCACCTCCACCCCCAAGGTGCTCACCCTGGGCGACGGCACGCGGATCAGCGCCCACGCCGTCATCATGACGACCGGCTCGGCCTACCGCGAGCTGGGCGTGGAGGGCGAGAAGCGCCTCTCCGGTCACGGTGTGAGCTGGTGCGCCACGTGCGACGGCTTCTTCTTCCGCGACCAGCACATCGCCGTGGTGGGCGGCGGCGACTCCGCGATGGAGGAGGCCCTCTTCCTCACCAAGTTCGCCTCCAAGGTCACCGTCCTGGTCCGGAAGGACTCGCTGCGGGCCTCGAAGATCATGGCGCGCCGTGCCGAGGAGAACGAGAAGATCGAGTTCCGCTGGAACACCGAGGTCGTCGAACTCGTGGGCGCGGACAAGCTCGAGTCGGTGCGCCTGCGGGACACCGCGACCGGCGAGGAGTCGACCCTGGACGTCACCGGCCTGTTCGTGGCGATCGGCCACGATCCGCGCACCGACCTGGTGCAGGGCCAGCTCGAGCTCACCGAGCACGGCACGATCCGCATCGACCACCCGTCCTCCCGCACGTCGGTGCCCGGCGTCTTCGCGGCCGGCGACGTCACCGACCACAGCTACCGCCAGGCCATCACCGCGGCCGGCTCCGGCTGCGTGGCCGCCCAGGACGTCGAGCACTACCTGGCCACCGTCGCGGACGTGGAGGAGGCCGCCCCGGCCGAGCCGGCCTCCGACAGCGTGCCGGCATGACCGTCTGACGTTTGACCCGTGAGATTCGCGGGACTGCGTCACCCTCGTACCAAAGAACGACCCTGAACCCGTCTCGAACCGACAACCAGGAGGCTCCCATGAGCACCATCACCGTCACCGATGCCGACTTCCAGCAGAAGGTCCTCGACTCCGAGCTCCCCGTCCTCGTGGACTTCTGGGCGGAGTGGTGCGGCCCGTGCCGCATGCTCGGCCCCGTCCTCGAGGAGATGTCCGACGACTACGAGGGCAAGGTCGTCATCGCCAAGGTGAACGTGGACGAGAACCCGGCCTCGGCCGCCCAGTACGGCGTGACCTCGATCCCGCTGGTCCTCGGATTCCAGGGCGGCCAGAAGGTCGCCGAGTCCGTGGGCGCCAAGCCCAAGGCGGCGCTGGAGAAGGAGTTCTCCGCGCTGCTGGGCTGATCAGTTCCCCTGACTCACGCAGCAGGGCCCCCTCCAGACGGAGGGGGCCCTGCTGTGTCCGCGGACGCGGACCGATGAGCGGTGTGCGGTGTGCGGTGTCAGCGGTGTGCGGGGTCAGCGGGAGGTGCCTCCCTGGATGACGTCCATGATCCGGTTCAGGTCGTCCACCGAGGCGAAGTCGATCGCGATCCGGCCCTTCCGCGCGCCCAGCGTGATCTTCACGTTCGTGTCGAGCCGCGAGGTCAGCGCCGTGGCGAAGTGGTCCAGCCGCTCGTGGTGGGCGCTCTCCCCTCGTGTGCGTCGCGCCGCGGGGCCGGGGCGAACCGTGCCCTGGAGCTGGGTGACAGCCTCCTCGGTGGCACGCACAGAGAGCCCGTCGGCCACGATCCGCTGAGCGAGGCGCTCCATCTCCGCCGGATCGGTGAGGCCCAGCAGAGCGCGGGCGTGGCCCGCGGAGAGTGCTCCCGCGGCCACCCGACGCTGCACCAGGGGAGGCAGGCGAAGCAGGCGCATGGTGTTCGAGATCTGCGGCCGGGAGCGGCCGATCCGCTGCGAGAGCTCGTCCTGGGTGCAGGCGAAGTCCTCCATGAGCTGCTGATACGCGGCAGCCTCTTCGAGAGGATTCAGCTGGGATCGGTGGAGGTTCTCGAGGAGCGCGTCTCGCAGCAGGTCCTGATCTGGGGTGTGCCGGACGATGGCGGGAATGGTCTCGAGCCCGGCCAGCTGGGTGGCCCGCCAGCGGCGCTCACCCATGATGAGCTCGTACGGGACGGCTCCGGAGACCTCACGGACCACCACCGGCTGCAGCACGCCCACCTCGCGGATGGAGGTGACGAGCTCCGCCATGTGCTCCTCGTCGAACACCTCACGCGGCTGCCGCGGGTTCGGCTGGATGTCCCCCACGGGGATCTCCCGCAGCACGGCGATGCTCGTGGGGACGGTGCCCTCGTTCTGCGGTGCAGGACGGGCGGCAGTGGCGCGCCCGGCGGGCGGAGCTTCCGTGGTCGTGGCGCCCGTCGCTCCGGCGTCGGCCGGCTTCGTTCCGGTGTCCGCTCGTCCGGGTTTCTTCGTCGCCGGGGCCTTCACCGTGGGCATGACCGGCCGGCCGCCCCGCGGGGCCTGTCGAGAGACAGGCTCATCGGAGGCCGTCGCTGGGGTGTTTTCGACGGCGGCGGATGCCTCTCCCGACGACTCGGGCTCGGCGGGAGAGGAGAAGAAGACGTCCACGGGACGCGGTCCTGCGGCTCCCCCGCTCGTCTGTGCGGTGCCGGCCTTGGACTGCGGAGCATCGTCCGTGGAAGGGGCGGCCTTCGTCTTGCCCCCAGTGCCGCCTTCACTGTCTGCCTTGTCCGCAGGGCGCGACTTCCGAGCGTTCTCCGTCTTCGGCGTGGCGGCCGAGACGTCCTTGCCGGCCTTGGTGTCGCGCGCCTGCTCCGCGGGAACGAGAGTGGCCTCCTCCCCTGCCTCGGTCTGCTCGATCTCCGGTTCGGCGGTGCTCTGGATCAATGCTCCAAGGCCTCGGCCGAGGCCTCCGCGGCGGCTGGTCTTCACAGGTCCTCCTGGCGAGTGGGGTGGTCGAGGTCAGTCTATGCGCGGCTCTCGCTCTCGGTTGCTGCCTGTTCCTTTCTGCCGAAGCCGCGTTGCGGCCGGAACGACGCCAGCGAGGACGGCCGTCACGGGGTGGGATGTTCCCCGGCAGCTCTGAGGGTCTGTCGTTTCACGTGAAACACCATCCGTGCCCTTCGGCCGCAGGGGAGATTCAGAACTCTGGGGCTATCGACGTACACGCTCGGCTGAGGCCCCGCTCCCGTACAGAAACTCGATTCAACAACCAGAAGCGCCTGTACCGGAGTCCTTCAGATGTGCATCGGCAGCTGAGGTCCAGATGTGCCGATGCGGCCCGCAGCTGACGGCCTTACAACCCGTGCCAAGTATCCAGTGCGCAGTGCCCAGCTTCGAACACGGCGGACAACTCCCGAGGTCCTGCGAGTGGCGGCCACGGCGATGACCTGCCCCGAGGGGAGTCCGATCCCGGCCGTCTGCGGGGATCCACTCCGCCCTAGGTGCCGAGACGAAACGCTCCACGTTTCACGTGAAACATGTCAGGCCAGGTGTATCACGATGCGGTGAATCAGGCACTTGTTCCGACTCTTGGGCTACGGGCGGACGCGCGCATAGACAATTACCGGCACGTGCCGATGCATCCGCCTCTCGCGGCCCGACGCTAGCGCCCACCTATGCGCCCGATAGAGGAGGGCTGCCTTCTGTGGAGTGTCGTATCCGAAGGACCACTTCAGGGCGCACCCTTCCACCTGCGTCAGGCCCAAAGGAAGAGCAGAGACTTCACTCAAGGTTCGCCGGATAATCCTCAAATGCATTTCTCAAGGATGGCGATCGGAGCACTCGGAAGGCTTCAGAACCACGGGCCACAGGGCGCGCGAGGTCGAATCGCCCGCTGTTTCACGTGAAACACGGCTAAGGTAGCTGGCCGTCGCCTTCGCTCGCCCATTGCGTTCATCCTTCTCCGTCCCCGCTTACGCCGGAGCCGCAGGTGAACTAGATGTGATGTCCAGGGAGGTTGTTGAGCCTGGTGGCAGGCACGGCGCCGATCGCGGAGTGGACGCGATGATGATTGTAGAAGTGCAGCCATCCAGGCAACGCGGCCCTGCGCTCCGTCTCTGAGCTGTAGAACCGGGCGTAGGCCCACCCGTCAGCGAGCGTGCGATGGAACCGCTCAATCTTCCCGTTCGTCTGCGGCCGGTAGGGCCGAGTCCGCTTGGGCTTGATCCCGAGCTCGGTGCAGGCATCACGCCAGGCATGCGAGCGGTAGGCCGAGCCGTTGTCCGAGAGCACCCGCTCCACCTCCACGCCCAGGCGCGCGAAGTGGGCGACCGCGCGGCGCAACACCGCGATGGCCGTCTGGCTGCGTTCATCGGAGTGCATCTCGACATAGGCGAAGCGGGAGTGATCATCGATCACGGTGTGCAGAAAGCCCACCCCGAGCCGGGGCTGGTATCGGGCATCACGGGTTCCTTCACGGTCTGCGGTCGCCGCGCGGTGCTTCAGGCCCTGCTGGCGCCCGACGAATCGGTGTCCGCCCCCGTCGGGGATGCGCCCGAACTTGGTGACGTCGACGTGGATCAGCGAGCCGGGGTGGGGGTGCTCGTAGCGGCGGATCGGCTCGCCGGTGACCCGGTCCAGACGGGCGAGGCGGTTGATCCGGCAGCGCACGAGCACGGCATGGACGGTGGAGGCCGGCATCCTGAGTTCTCCGGCGATCTGTGCCGGCCCCAGGCGTCGGCGCCATCGGGCGGCCACGATCTGTTTCACCACCGCCGGCGGTGTTCTGGTCGGCATCGTGGACGGCCGGCTGGACCGGTCTGCCATCCCTGCAGGTCCCTCGGCCCGGAAGCGTGTGGCCCATTTGCGTGCGGTGGGTGGGGAGACCATGAACATCTTGGCCGCGGTGGCGACCGGCCAGTGTTCCTCGACGATGAGCTTGGCCAGGCGTAGGCGGGCGCGAGGGGTCAGGGCGGCGTTAGCGTGGGACATGAAGGCCTTCTGTTCGCGTGAGCGGTTTCTCGACAGCTCCACTCTCGCAACAGGAGGCCTTCGCCTGTCAGCTGTTCACGCAACAACGTCCCTGGACATCACAACTAGACGGTGCAGGTGTCATCCCCGATGGGGGAGCGGTCCGTCCAAACGCGAGGTGCCACCCGGCCAGCACCGCTTTCCCAGAACGGCGCAGCACCCGCCGGCACGTCCCCGTGTATACAGTTCCCGGCTCCGCCATTGAGCGCTCCCCTTTCTCGGCGAGAGGAGTCCGAGGGAAACCACGCCCCTTCTGCCTCTGAATTCGCCACGGGAAATAGCGGGCACAAGGGGACCAGGGGCCAGTGCTCGGAAGATGCCCGAGCATTGCAGCCGCATTCCAGCGAATACTGCGACCCTCAGACCGCGGCTGGCAACTCGCCATCCACAGCTCGGCGCCTCGTGCACACCCCGGTGTCCACAGGCGAAAGAGTGAGAATAGGCCCCGTTATCCACACGGAGGTCTTTCATGAACAGCAATCGACCTGTATGCCAGCAGACTGGTGTCGTCGTTGTCCACAGGAGTTCTCCACATATCAACAGCGGATCCTCCTCCTGCTCCCCGGGGCTCCACGGTCATCCACTCTCCCTCATCCTCTGCGCGGTCGCATGGGATCGACCCGCGGCGCTGGGGGAATGGGCGAGTGGCGAGCAGGGTCTCCGCGGGGATGGCGCGCCCAGCACCGCTCATATGCACTGAGGTCCGTCGCACGCGTGGACCCCGTCACGGTCCGCACAGAAGCGGCACCGCCCGGGGGAGAGGGCGCGACGCCGGCGCCGACTGCTCGTTGCAGAGTGGCCCATGCCTGGGGAGGCGTCCCGCGCCGGATAGGCACGCCTCGAACACCCCGCCGCACCGGGCCCGCGGCCCCGACCGGCACCCACCGGCCCGGGCCCGCCCAGTCCCCTCCCGCGAAGGGTCGACCGTCGAGGATGCCTCACGCGCGGTTTCACGTGAAACGGCGGCGCCCGCAGGCGCCGCCGTCGCTCCTCTTGCCCTGCACGATCAGGACAAACATCAATTCATCGCGTTCGATGTAACGCGGGCCGACCCGTCACAGAGGCGTCGGGGCACCTCGCCCGGCGATCTCGACCGCCGCCTCCCGATACGCCACCGCACCGGCAGACGCCGGGTCGTACGTGAGCACCGTCTGCTGATAGCTCGGGGCCTCGGAGATGCGCACGTTGCGGGGGATGGCGGTCTGGAGCAGCTGCTGGGGGAAGTGGGCCCGGACCTCTTCGGCGACCTGGACCGCCAGGTTGGTCCGCGCGTCGAACATCGTGAGGAGGATGGTCGTGACCTGCAGCCTGCTGTTCAGGTGCTTCTGGATCATCTGCACGTTCTTCAGCAGCTGCGAGAGGCCCTCCAGGGCGTAGTACTCGGCCTGGATGGGGATGAGCACCTCCTCGGCGGCCACGAACGCGTTCACGGTGAGCAGCCCCAGCGAGGGCGGGCAGTCGATGAAAACGTAGTCCAGCCGCTCCTGGCCCTGCTCGGCGCGCCATGCCACGTAGCGCTCGAAGGCACGGGAGAGGCGCTGCTCGCGGGCCACGAGGGAGACCAGCTCGATCTCGGCGCCGGCGAGCTCGATGGTCGCGGGGACCACCTGCAGCCCGTCGACGTCGGGCGCGTCCTGCACGACGTCCTGGATCTCCATCTCGTCGAGCAGCACGTCATACACGGAGGGGACGTCCCCGGCATGGGGGATGTTCAGCGCGGTCGACGCATTGCCCTGCGGGTCGATGTCGATCACCAGCACGCGCATCCCGGCCCGCGCCAGGGCGGCGGCCAGGTTCACCGTGGTGGTCGTCTTGCCGACGCCACCCTTCTGGTTGGACGTGGTGATCACCCGCGTCCGCTCCGGGCGCGCCAGTCGGCGCGCCTTCGGGCGGGCGGCCTCCTCGGCGCCCGACTTCTCGGGGGGCCGTCCGGACCACTTCTGGCGCAGGGCCTTCCAGGCCCCACCCCGGCTCTCCTGCTCCTGCGCCATGCGGCTCTTCCTTCCGTGAGGCGGGTACGACGTCGTCGACGGGGATCCGCGCCGGCCCCTCCCGGGGGAGGGGAGGGTCAGCGGGGGCGTCGGGCGGCCACGCGCACCACCGTGGTGGTCTCGGGGAGCAGCCCCTCGCCCAGCGTGAGGATCTCCGGTTCAGCTCCACCATACGTGCGGAGCACTTTCCGGGCCGCGCGGATCTCCTCGGGCGCGGAGCGTCCCTTGATGGCCAGCAGCTCGCCCTCCCCGCGCAGCAGGGGCATGGTCAGGGGCAAAAGGTTCTTCATGGCTGTCACAGCGCGCGCGGTCACGACGTCGGCGCTGACCTCGCCCACCACCTGCTCCGCACGGGCACGGACCACGTCCACGTTCCCCAGGCCCAGGTCCTCGACCACCATGTCCAGCCACTCGACACGCCGCTCGAGGGGCTCGATGAGCACGAACCGGCAGTCCGGGCGAGCCAGCGCGAGGCAGAGCCCGGGCAGCCCGGCGCCCGAGCCGACGTCGGCCACATGCGCGTCCCGGGGCAGCAGCTCCGCGACGACGGCGCAGTTGAGCACGTGCCGCTCCCACAGCCGCGGCGCCTCGCGCGGGCCGATCAGGCCCCACTCGATGCCGGTGTCCGCGAGGTGGGCCACGTAGCGCTCCGCGAGGGGCAGGGCGTCCCCGAACAGCTGACGGGCGGGCCCGGCCAGCTCGGCGGTGAGCGGCGGGGCCGGCTGGCCCTCGGGCGCGGGTCGTTCCCCGCGCTCACCCGGGCGCAGCCCGGGCCGCTCCTCGTAGGACGGCGTCGGCGACTCAGGCATCGGCGGACACGACGACGTGGCGCCCAGCGCCCTCGCCGTCCGACTCGGAGGTCAGGGCCGCCTCGGCCACCACGTCGTGCACGATCTTGCGCTCGTAGGCGCCCATGGGCTCCAGGCGCACCGGGCCCTCGCCGTCACGCACGCGCGCGACGGCGTCGGCGGCCAGCGCGCGCACCTCGGCGTCCCGGCGCCGACGGTGCCCGCAGATGTCCAGGATGAGGCGGGAGCGGTGCCCCGTGGACGTCAGCACGGCCAGGCGCGCCAGCTCCTGCAGCGCCTCGAGGGCGCGGCCGTCCTGGCCCACCAGGGCCGCCAGGCGCTCGTCGTCCTCCTCCGACACCACGGAGACGTAGGTCCGGCCGTCGCGCACCTCGATGTCGATGTCCCCGTCGAGGTCGGCGATGTCCAGCAGCTCCTCGATGTAGTCGGCCGCCACCTCGCCCTCCTCCTCGAGGCGGCGCAGGCCGTCCTCCTCGGGTGCCTCGTCCGCGCCGGGAGCGGCGCCGTCGTCGGGCACTGCACCTCCCTCCGGAAGGCGGACGTCCTCCTCGACGGAGGGATCCTGTGCGGGCACGGTCACTTCCTCCTCCGGTTCTTGCGCTGCGGCTGCACGCGCTGACCCGGGCGGAGCGGCTCACCGTTGAGCACGGTGCCGGCGGACGCACCCGAGGTGTGCGCGGAGGACGAGGCGGCCGGGGCCTCGGTGACCTTCTTGCCGACGGGGGGCAGGCCCTTGGCGGCGCGGCGCTCGTTGAGCTCCTGCTCGGCGATCGAGCCGGGGGTGGGGTTGTTGCGGATGATCCACCACTGCTGGCCCACGGCCCAGAAGTTGGAGTACGTCCAGTAGAGGAGCACGCCGATGGGGAAGTTGATGCCGCCGATGCCGAAGATCAGGGGCATCGCGTAGAGCATGATCTGCTGCGTCTGGGCCATGGGGCCGGTCAACGCGGTCTGGCTCATGTTCTTGGACATGAGCATCTTCTGCATGTAGAACATGGAGCCGCTCATGAGCAGGATGAGGACCAGCGCCACGATGAGCACGGGCAGGCCGCCGTCCTGGCCGAACGAGCGCATGAAGGTGTCCGACATGCGGGCGCCGAAGATCGTGGAGCCCTCGAAGGAGCGGATCTGGTCCGCGGAGAGCGCGTCCATGCCCTGGCCCTGCTCGGCGGCGGTCCGCGCGCCGATGAGCACCTGGTAGAGGGCGAAGAAGAACGGCATCTGCACCAGCAGCGGGAGGCACGCGGCGAACGGGTTCGCCTTGTGCTCCTTCATGAGGGCCTGCTGCTCGAGCGCCATGGCCTGGCGGGAGAGCTGGTCCTTCTTGCCCTTGTACTTGGCCTGCAGCTTCTGCAGCTCGGGCTGGATGGCCTGCATGGAGCGCTGGGCGTTGATCTGCTTGACGAACAGCGGGATCAGCAGGGTGCGGATCAGCACCACCAGCAGGAGGATGGACAGCGCCCACGTCCAGCCGGAGTCGGAGGGCATGCCCACCGTCTCCAGCAGGGTGTGGAACGCCCCGAGGATCCAGGACATGAGCCAGCGGAACGGGGCGAGGATGGCTTCGAACATGGGGGTCAATCCTCCGGCTGAGGGTCGGGTGGGACGGGAGGGTGGTTCAGGGAGATGATCCGGGGCTGCCGGCCCGGCGGCCACACGCGTCGGCCTGGCGGCACGGGGTCCACCCCGCCGTCCGCCCACGGGTGGCAGCTGGCGATCCGACGAGCGGTGAGCAGACTCCCCTTCGCGGCCCCGTGCACGTGGACGGCCTCGAGGCCGTAGGCGGAGCAGCTGGGGAAGTACCGGCACACCTGCCCGTACAGGGGCGAGACGGCGAACCGCCAGGCCATGATGACCCACGCGAACAGCGTGGAGGGCAGGGCGCGGAGGGGTCCCCATTCCCGCGCGGGCTCGCGCACCGTGAACGGTGAGGAGGCGGTGGCCATCAGGCCTCCTTCGCGAGGGGCGGCGGCGGGGGGAGGGGAGAGGGGTCCGCAGTCAGGCCGCGGGTGCGCAGCGCCTTGGCGAGGGCGCTGCTCACGTCTCGGCGCAGCGTGGCGTGGTCCGCGTCGGCCGCGGCGGGCAGGGCCCGCACCTGGACGAGCACGGGCAGCCCCCGAAGGGCCGGGGTCTCGAACTCGTGGCGGACGATGTCCCGCAGGCGGCGCTTGACGCGGTTGCGGACGACCGCGTTCCCCACGGACTTGGAGACGACGAACCCGGCCCGCGGTCGCTGAGGCGTGCTCAGCGTCGAGGGCCGGGTCGGCGCAGGGTCCAGGGCGAGGGACACCACGACGCTCCGACGGCCGACCCGGGTGCCGGTGCGGCCGATGTGGCGGAACTCCGCGGGGGTCCGGACGCGCCGGTCTCGGGGCAGCACGGCGCGCGTCAGCCCTGGAGGCGCCTGATCAGGCGGACAGCTCCGCGCGGTTCTTGCCGCGGCGGGCGGAGAGGATGGCGCGGCCGGCGCGGGTGCGCATGCGGGCGCGGAAGCCGTGCTTGCGGGCGCGGCGGCGGTTGTTGGGCTGGAAGGTGCGCTTGCTCACTGTGATCACTCCACGACGTGTTGTGTGTGCCTGCGACCGCCGACCTGAACAGGTGAACCAGGGGGATGGACCGGTGAGGCTCTGACATGAAATCCCCGGCGGGCACGATGGATCGACAGCCCGGGGGACCAGGCAACTCTAGTTCCCACGGACGCGCGGGTCAAACGGGTGCGCGGGCGAGCCCGGGCGCGCGGGGCGGGCGGGCGGGGTCGTCCACAGGAGGATAAGGGTTGTCCACCGACTGTGCACAACCCTGTGGACAGTCGCTAGACTCCCCTCACCGAGTCCGAAGGACGCCGTTCGCCGCAGTCTTCTCACCTTTGGTGGGCTGCCCCAGGAAAGGAAGTCTCCGTGGTGGCAGATCAGGCCGTGCTGACGTCGTGGCGCTCCGTCGTGAGCACGCTGGAGGACGACGCGCGGGTCAGCGCACGTCTCATGGGCTACGTCTACCTGGCCCAGCCGCAGGGGCAGATCGGCAACACCCTCCTGCTGGCGGTGCCCAACGAGACCACCCGCGAGACGCTCCAGAGCGCCCAGGTGGCCGAGGCCCTGACGGACGCCCTCACCGCGGTGTTCCGCGAGGAGATCCTGCTCGCCATCTCCATCGACGCGAACCTGCAGCCGCCCCGCACCCCCGAGCCGGAGGCCCGCCGCTCCGCCCTCGCCGGCGAGCCCGTGAGCGCCGAGCCGACCCCGGACCCCGACTCCCGGCCCGGCCGTCGCGCGGTCGCCGCCGAGCTCCCCGGCTTCGAGCGTCGCCAGGAGGACCCCGTACCCGAGACCCCGGCCCCGGGCGGTCCCGCCGCCGGCGCGCCCACGCCGGCGCCGCCGTCGACCTCGGCCGAGACGAGCCGCCTCAACGAGCGCTACCACTTCGAGACGTTCGTGATCGGCTCCTCCAACCGCTTCGCCCACGCCGCGGCGAACGCCGTGGCGGAGGCGCCGGCGAAGGCCTACAACCCGCTCTTCATCTACGGTGAGTCCGGCCTGGGCAAGACGCACCTGCTGCACGCGATCGGGCACTACGCCCGCCGCCTCTACCCGGGCCTGCGCGTGCGCTACGTGAACTCCGAGGAGTTCACCAACGACTTCATCAACTCCATCCGCCATGACGAGGGCGCCTCGTTCAAGCAGCTCTACCGCAACGTGGACATCCTGCTGATCGACGACATCCAGTTCCTGGCGGACAAGGAAGCGACCGTGGAGGAGTTCTTCCACACCTTCAACACGCTCTACAACAACAACAAGCAGGTGGTCATCACCTCGGACCTGCCGCCCAAGCAGCTCTCCGGGTTCGAGGACCGCCTGCGCTCCCGCTTCGAGTGGGGCCTGATCACGGACATCCAGCCGCCGGACCTGGAGACCCGCATCGCGATCCTGCGCAAGAAGGCGGAGGCCGAGGGGCTCGTGGCCCCGCCGGAGGCCCTCGAGTACATCGCCTCCCGCATCTCCACCAACATCCGAGAGCTCGAGGGCGCCCTCATCCGCGTGACGGCGTTCGCCTCGCTGAACCGTCAGCCGGTGGACATCGAGCTGGCCGAGCACGTCCTCAAGGACCTCATCACGGACGACTCGGCGCAGGAGATCACGCCGGAGCTGATCCTCCACGCGACGGGGGAGTACTTCAACCTCACCCTCGAGGAGCTGACCAGCAAGTCCCGCACGCGCACGCTCGTGACGGCGCGCCAGATCGCCATGTACCTGCTGCGCGAGCTGACCGAGATGTCCCTGCCGAAGATCGGCCAGGAGCTCGGCGGACGCGACCACACCACCGTGATGCACGCAGACCGCAAGATCCGCGAGCTCATGGCCGAGCGTCGCACGATCTACAACCAGGTGACCGAGCTCACCAACGAGATCAAGCGCAAGCAGCGCGGCGCCTGAGGGACGTCCGATCCCCTTCAACCGGAGCCTGAGACTCCATCCACATTGTCCACCACTGTGGACAACCCTGTGGAGAAGCGCTCCCACTGTGGACAACGCGCGCCCCGTCCCCGCGGGATCCCCGCGCCGATTCCGAGCGGTCCACACCCCTGGGGACGGTGGCCGCGCACAGGGTGGGGAGCCAGCCTCGAGCGAGGAGTTCTCCACCGTCATCCACAGGCGTCCACAGGCGTGAACCGCATGATTCCGCGGATCCAGCGAGGTGTGGACAAGGTCTGTGGACAGAACTGTGGACGGCCGGAGGACAAACGGTGCAGCGCACCGCACAACCTCCCACACCCCTGTGGACGACGTCGGTGGGCTGCGATCGGCTCATCCACCGGCCGTGCACACCCCCGACGGGACGGAATCCCCACGCCCCCCACAGCGAGATCGGCGGCCTGACGCCGCACATCGCGGTTGTCCACAGAATCCACACGTGCTATTACCCCTACTGACCCTTCCGTAGAGATCCTGTCAAGCAACATCAAGGCTCCCTGCGCCGCGCCCCGCTCCCGGCCCCTGCCGGGCCCCTGAATGACACGTCCTCGGCAGCCCTCCACAGAGCGGGGGTGAACTGACACCGCCCGCGCCGAGCGCCTATGCTGACGTTCACGTGACGGCTCGCCGAACCGCGGTCCCGCACCGCACGCCCGAGTCCGTCACCGCCGAGGCCTCCCATCCCCTCCGCCGGCGCTCGCGCCGAAGAGGGACGGGTCTCCCATGACCGACGTCCCCGCCAGAGAGGCAGTGCAGAGCTCGTGAAGTTCACCGTCGAACGCGACATCCTCAGCGACGCCGTCTCCTGGACCGCCCGCTCGCTCTCCCCGCGGCCCCCCGTTCCGGTGCTCTCCGGCCTGCTCCTCACGGCGGAGAACGGCCTGGTCTCCCTGGCCAGCTTCGACTACGAGACCTCGGCACGCCTGGAGATCGAGGCGGACGTGGAGGCCGAGGGCCAGGTCCTCGTGTCCGGGCGCCTGCTGAACGACATCGTCCGCTCCCTGCCCGCCGCCCCCGTCACGGTGGAGCTCGACGGCGGCAAGGTCGTGGTGACGTGCCGCTCCTCCCGCTTCGCCCTGGCCACCATGCCGGTGGGCGACTACCCCTCGCTCCCGGAGCTGCCGACGGCCGTCGGCACCGTGGACGGCGCGGCCTTCGCGCACGCCGTGGCGCAGGTGACCGTGGCCGCCTCCAAGGACGACACACTCCCGATCCTCACCGCCGTGAAGGTCGAGATCGACGGCGACACCATGACGTTCCTGGCCACGGACCGCTATCGGCTGGCCATGAAGGAGATCCGCTGGACCCCCGCGGACCCCTCGATCTCCACCTCGCTGCTGGTCAAGTCCCGCACCCTCACCGAGGTGGCCAAGTCCCTCGGGGGCGGCGGTGACCTCGAGATCATGGTCAGCGAAAAGGTGGACCTCGTGGGCTTCGCCTCCGGCGGTCGCCGCACCACCTCGGTGCTCGTGGACGGCGAGTACCCCAAGATCCGCTCCCTCTTCCCGGAGTCGAGCCCCATCCAGGCCGTCGTGGAGACCGGCGCCCTCGTGGAGGCCTCGCGGCGCGTCGCCCTCGTGGCCGAGCGCAACACCGCGCTGCGCATGGTGTTCCGGGAGGGCGAGGTCAGCCTCGACGCCGGCACGGGGGACGACGCGAGCGCCACCGAGTCCGTGCCCTGCACTCTCGAGGGGGAGGAGATCACGGTCGCCTTCAACCCGTCCTATCTCTCCGAGGGCCTGGCCGTCGTGGACCAGCCGCAGGTGCGCTTCTCCTTCACCGCCGCTCCGAAGCCCGCGCTGCTCACGGGCGTCTCCGAGGACGCCGGCACCGTCTCCGACTACCGGTATCTCGTGATGCCGGTGCGCCTGGCCTGACGGGCCCGGCCCCCACCCCGTGCGCCTGTCCCGCCTGACCGTCCAGGACTTCCGGTCCTACCGGTGGGCCGACCTCGAGATGCAGCCGGGCTCCACGGTCCTGCTCGGGGCCAACGGCGTGGGCAAGACGAGCCTGGTGGAGGCCATCGGCTACCTGGGGTCGCACCAGTCCCACCGGGTGAGCGCCGACGCGCAGCTCGTCCGCTTCGGCCAGCCCGGCGCCAGGATCGCCGGCCGGGTGCACCGCGGCTCGCGCACGGTGGCGCTCGAGCTCGAGATCCTCCCGGGCCGCTCGAACCGGGTGGCCATCAACCGCGGCGCCCCCGTGCGGGCCAAGGAGGGCCTCGGCATCCTGCGCACCGTGGTGTTCGCCCCCGAGGACCTCGGCCTCGTCACGCAGGACCCGGGCGGCCGCCGTCGCTTCCTCGACCAGCTCATGGTGCAGCTGCGCCCCGCCCTGGGCGAGGCCGCCTCGGACTTCGAGCGGGTCCTGCGCCAGCGCAACGCGCTGCTGAAGTCCGCGCGGCGTGCCCGGCGCTGGGGCGCGGAGGAGGAGTCCACCCTCGCGGTGTGGGACGAGCACCTGTGCGCGGCCGGAGCCCGGCTGCTGCACGGCCGGCTCCACGTGCTGCGCCTGCTGGCCCACCCGCTCCAGGAGATGTACGCGGCGCTGACCAACGGCTCCAAGGCCGCGACCTACGCCTATGACTCCACCGTCCCGCTGGCCCGCGGCACGCACGCGGAGGTCCCCTCCGTGGCCGAGCTGGCCGCGGACATGGCCACGGCCCTCCTCGCCCAGCGCGACGAGGAGCAGGCCCGCGCCCTCACCCTCGTGGGCCCGCACCGGGACGAGCTGACCCTCTTCCTGGGCCCGGCCCCGGCGCGCGGCTACGCCTCGCACGGGGAGACCTGGTCTCTCGCGCTCGCCCTGCGCCTCGCGGCGTACGACGTGCTCGTGGCCGACGACCCGGATCCGGACGGCCGTCCCGTGCTGATCCTCGACGACGTCTTCGCGGAGCTCGACTCCGCCCGGCGCTCGCGCCTGGCCCGCCTCGTGGGGCGCGCGGAGCAGGTGATCGTCACGGGCGCCGCCGTCGAGGACATCCCGGCGGAGCTGACCGGGCCGCGGATCCTCATCCGTCAGGACGCGGAGGGATCCGAGGCCGTGCCGGCCGCCGACCCGGTGGAGGGAGACATCCGCGCCCCCCGCGAGGGCGGCCGCGATGGCTGAGCCGGAGCCCCCGTTCACCCCGGACCGCCCGGACCTCGCCCTCGTGCAGCTGCGCCGGGTCCGCGACGCCGCCCGGGAGCGCGGAGAGGCCCCCCTGCGCACACGAGGGAGCGGCGCGGGGCTCGCGGCGTCGATGGCGGGTACGGGCGGCGGCCCCCGCGGGCACGACGACGGCGTCCGTCGTCGCCGGCCGTTCTCCGGCGCGGACCGGGACCCGGCCGAGGTCTCCGACGTCTTCTCCCGCCTCATCCGGGACCGCGGCTGGTCCACGCCCGTGGCCGTGGGCTCCGTGCTGACGCGCTGGACCGAGCTGGTGGGCCCGGAGATCGCGCTGCACTGCCGCCCCGAGTCCTTCGAGAACTCCGTGGTGCGGGTGCGCACCAGCTCCACGGCATGGGCCACGCAGCTGCGGCTCATGGCGCCGGTGCTGCTCGAGCGGTTCGACGAGGCGCTCGGCCCGGGCGTGGTCACGCGCCTCGAGGCGCTCGGCCCGCAGGCGCCGAGCTGGCGGAAGGGCCCGCGCACCGTGCGGGGCGGCCGCGGCCCCCGTGACACCTACGGGTGACCCGGGACCGTAGGCGCCCCTCTGACGCACGGAGGGCCCGTCAGACGGCCCGGGTGTCCTGGACGGGATCCCGCACCCCTCCTGAGGGGTCTCTGGGGCCGCTCAGGGGCGGTCTCGGCCTCCGCCTTCCGCGATGTGGCGGGCACGAGGGCGGCAAGCGCCTAGACTGGTGGGGAACTGCGGAGCCCCGGTCCCATCCGACGCTCCGCCCCCGCAGCAGCCCGTCCGCGTCCTCCCGCAGGACCGCGGCGCCGTCCGCCCCCCGGCCGTGCGCCCGCGCGCGGGATGCCACGTGAGGATGCCGCCGACGTTGAGGAGTGACCAGCACCCGTGAGCGACGCAACGCCCGAGAACCCGGCCGAGGTGCCCGCGGCCACGCCGCAGCCCGAGACGCCGCAGGCCTCCGCCGAGGCCGCGCCGGCCCCGCGCGACCGCAAGGTGCCCGGCGACTACGGCGCCTCCGCCATCACGGTCCTCGAGGGCCTCGAGGCCGTGCGCAAGCGCCCCGGCATGTACATCGGCTCGACCGGCCCGCGCGGCCTCCACCACCTCGTGTACGAGGTGGTGGACAATTCCGTGGACGAGGCCCTGGCCGGGTACGCGGACGGGATCGACGTGACGCTGCAGGCCGACGGCGGCGTGCGCGTGGAGGACAACGGCCGCGGCATCCCCGTGGACGTCCACCCCACCGAGGGCAAGCCGACCGTGGAGGTCGTCATGACGATCCTGCACGCCGGCGGCAAGTTCGGCGGCGGCGGCTACGCCGTGTCCGGCGGTCTGCACGGTGTGGGCATCTCCGTGGTCAACGCGCTCTCCCGCCGCGTGGACACCGAGGTGCGCCGCCAGGGCCACGCGTGGCGCATGAGCTTCGCGAACGGCGGCGTGCCGCAGGGCGAGCTCGTGAAGGGCGAGGAGACGGACGCCACCGGCACCGTCCAGACCTTCTACCCGGACCCGGAGATCTTCGAGTCCGTGGAGTTCGACTGGGAGACGCTGCGCGCCCGCTTCCAGCAGATGGCGTTCCTGAACAAGGGCCTGCGCATCACGCTCACGGACGAGCGCGTCCAGGAGGACAACGCGGTCCAGGACGACGAGATCGTGGGGGAGGGCACCGTCGGGGACGCCCTCGAGGAGAACGGCCTCGACGAGGCCGCGCCCGCGCCCCAGCGCCGCACCGTGACCTACCGGTACGAGAACGGCCTGCTTGACTACGTGCGCCACCTGAACTCCTCCAAGAAGGTGGAGCTCGTGCACGAGGACGTCATCGCGTTCGAGGCCGAGGACGGGGACCGATCCATGGCCGTCGAGGTGGCCATGCAGTGGACGGGCGCCTATTCGGAGTCCGTGCACACGTACGCCAACACCATCAACACCCATGAGGGCGGCACCCACGAGGAGGGCTTCCGCAGCGCCCTGACCGCCCTCATCAACCGGTACGCGCGGGACAAGGAGATCCTCAAGCCCAAGGAGGACAACCTCACGGGCGAGGACATCCGCGAGGGCCTGACGGCCGTGCTCTCCGTGAAGCTCGCAGAGCCGCAGTTCGAGGGCCAGACGAAGACCAAGCTGGGCAACTCCGAGGCCCGCGGCTTCGTGTCCAAGGTGGTCACGGAGCACCTGGGCGACTGGCTCGAGCGGAACCCGGGCACCGCGAAGGAGATCATCCGCAAGGCCATCCAGGCCTCGCACGCCCGCCTGGCGGCCCGCAAGGCGCGTGACCATGCGCGGCGGAAGTCCCCGCTCGAGTCCTTCGGCATGCCCGGCAAGCTCGCCGACTGCTCCTCGAAGGACCCAGCGCGCTGCGAGGTGTACATCGTGGAGGGCGACTCCGCCGGCGGCTCGGCCAAGCAGGGCCGCAACCCGGACACCCAGGCGATCCTCCCGCTGCGCGGCAAGATCCTGAACGTGGAGCGCGCCCGCCTGGACAAGGCCCTCGGCAACGCCGAGATCCAGTCCATGATCACGGCGTTCGGCACCAACATCGGCGAGGAGTTCGACCTCTCCAAGCTGCGGTATCACAAGATCGTGCTCATGGCCGATGCGGACGTGGACGGCCAGCACATCACCACGCTCCTGCTCACGGTGCTGTTCCGCTACATGCGCCCCCTCATCGAGGCGGGCCACGTGTTCCTGGCCCAGCCCCCGCTGTACCGCGTGAAGTGGTCCAACGCCCCGCACGACTACGTGTTCTCCGACGAGGAGCGTGACGCCGCGATCGAGGCCGGCCTGGCCCGCGGCTGGCGCTACCCCAAGGACAACGGCGTGCAGCGCTACAAGGGCCTGGGCGAGATGAACTACCAGGAGCTGTGGGACACCACCATGGACCCGGAGCACCGCACCCTGCTGCAGGTGACCATGGAGGACGCGGCCGCCGCGGACGCCGTGTTCTCCATGCTGATGGGCGAGGACGTCGAGTCCCGCCGCGGCTTCATCCAGCAGAACGCCAAGGACATCCGCTTCCTGGACATCTGATCCGCGCCCGACGCGCGGGCGGGCACCCCACGGGTGCCCCGCGCGTCGGGCCCCCGGACTTCCCCTGCATGAGCTGACGAGGACGAGAGGACCCGCGTGAGCGAGACGACCCCCCCGGAGAACGAGTCGCCGGAGAACGAGACGCCCGAGACCGAGATGCCCGAGGGCACCGCCCCGGAGGGCGGCGTGCACGCCGCCGTGGTCCCGGCTGAGGTGAGCGAGGGCATCGAGCACTACGTGCTGCCCGAGGGCGCGGCCGACAAGGTCGAGCCCGTGGACCTCGAGTCCGAGATGAAGCGCTCCTACCTGGACTACGCGATGGCCGTGATCGTCGGCCGCGCGCTCCCGGACGTGCGCGACGGCCTCAAGCCCGTGCATCGCCGCGTCCTCTACGCGATGTACGACGGCGGCTACCGCCCGGACCGCTCCTTCAACAAGTCCGCCCGCGTGGTGGGCGAGGTGATGGGCAACTACCACCCGCACGGCGACACGGCGATCTACGACGCCCTCGTCCGCCTGATCCAGGACTGGGTGCAGCGCTATCCGCTCGCGCTCGGCCAGGGCAACTTCGGCTCGCCCGGCAACGACGGCGCGGCGGCCCAGCGCTACACCGAGACCAAGATGGCCCCGCTGGCCATGGAGATGGTCCGGGACATCGACGAGGACACCGTCGACATGCAGGAGAACTACGACGGCAAGCAGCTCGAGCCCGTCGTCCTTCCCGCGCGCTACCCGAACCTGCTGGTCAACGGCTCCTCCGGCATCGCCGTGGGCATGGCCACCAACATCCCGCCGCACAACATGCGAGAGGTGGCCTCCGGCGTCCAGTGGTACCTCGAGCACCCCGAGGCCACGCGCGAGGAGCTGCTCGAGGCGCTGCTGCAGCGCGTGCACGGCCCCGACTTCCCCACGGGCGCCCAGATCCTGGGCCGCAAGGGGATCGAGGAGGTCTACCGCACCGGCCGCGGGCCCATCACCATGCGCGCCGTGGTGAACGTGGAGGAGCTCCAGGGCCGCACGTGCCTCGTGGTCACCGAGCTGCCGTACATGACCAACCCGGACAACCTCGCCGCGAAGATCGCGGAGATGGTGCGCGACGGCAAGATCAGCGGCATCGCGGACATGCGCGACGAGACCTCGGGCCGCACGGGCCAGCGCCTCGTGATCGTGCTCAAGCGGGACGCCGTGGCCAAGGTGGTGCTGAACAACCTCTACAAGCACACCGAGCTGCAGTCCAACTTCTCCGCGAACATGCTCGCGCTCGTCGACGGCGTGCCGCGCACCCTCTCGCTCGACGGTTTCGTGCACCACTGGGTGAAGCACCAGATCGACGTGATCGTGCGCCGCACCGCGTTCCGCAAGCGCAAGGCCGAGGAGCGCGCCCACATCCTGCGCGGCCTGCTCAAGGCGCTCGACATGCTGGACGAGGTCATCGCCACCATCCGCCGCTCCGCCTCGGCCGAGGTGGCGCGCGAGGCGCTCAAGGAGCTCCTGGACATCGACGACGTCCAGGCGCAGTCCATCCTGCAGATGCAGCTGCGCCAGCTCGCTGCGCTCGAGTCCCAGAAGATCCAGGACGAGTACGACGAGCTCATGGCCCGGATCGCCGCGTACACGGAGATCCTGGAGAGCCCGCAGCGCCAGCGCGAGGTGGTCTCCGGCGAGCTCGCGGAGATCGTGGCCAAGCACGGCGACGACCGCCGCACCGAGATCGTGGCCGGCTTCGACGGGGACATGTCCATCGAGGACCTCATCCCCGAGGAGGAGATGGTCGTCTCCATCACGCGCGGCGGCTACGTCAAGCGCACCCGGATCGACCAGTACCGCTCCCAGGCGCGCGGCGGCAAGGGCGTGCGCGGGGCCACCCTGCGCGGCGACGACGTGGTGGAGCACTTCCTCACGGTGTCCACGCACCACTGGCTGCTCTTCTTCACGAACTTCGGCCGCGTGTACCGGATCAAGACGTACGAGCTGCTCGAGGCCGGCCGGGACGCGAAGGGCCAGCACGTGGCCAACCTGCTCGCGTTCCAGCCGGACGAGCGGATCGCCCAGATCCAGCCGCTCACGGACTACTCCCGGGCCCCCTACCTCGTGCTCGCCACGCGGGGCGGCCTCGTGAAGAAGACCCCGCTGCTGGACTACGACACGAACCGCACCGCCGGCCTGATCGCGATCAAGCTGCGCGAGGGCGACGAGCTCGTCTCGGCCCGGGTGGTCTCCGACACGGACGACCTCGTCCTCATCTCCCGCCTGGGCCAGTCCCTGCGCTTCACCGCCACGGACGAGGCGCTGCGCCCCATGGGCCGCGCGACCTCCGGCGTGACCGGCATGAAGTTCCGCGGCGGCGACTCCCTGCTGGCCATGGACGTCATCCGGGCCGAGGGCGACGACGACGCGTACGTGTTCACCGTGACCGACGGCGGCTACGCCAAGCGCACCCGCGTGGGCGAGTACCGCCTGCAGGGCCGTGGCGGCCTGGGCACCAAGGTGGCCAAGCTCGTCGACGACCGCGGCGGCCTCGCCGGCGGCCTCGTCGTCCACGGGGACCAGGAGGTGCTCGTGGTGATGGCCTCCGGCAAGGTGGTGCGCTCCGCCGTCGCGGGCGTGCCCGCCAAGGGCCGCGACACGATGGGCGTGATCTTCGCGAAGCCGGACAAGAAGGACCGGATCGTGGCCGTGACGCTCAACAACGAGCAGGAGATGGTGGCCAAGGCGGACGCGGAGGCCGATGCCGAGGCGAACGCGCCCGAGGCGGCCAGCGAGGCCCTCGGCGACGCCGCGGATCCGGCGGTCAGCACGGCCGGCCTGGGCGTCGTGGCCGGGGTGGAGACGGGAGCCGACGAGGCCTCCGAGGGCGTGACGGGCCCGGATGTACCCTTGGACGCAGCAGCCGATCAGAACGACCCCGTAGCCGCGGCCGACGGCGCCCTCGAGGCGTCCGATGCTGAGGATGCAGACGGAGGAGAGCAGTGAGCACGTCCGCAGCGCAGCGCCCGTCCGGCTCCGGCCGGGCCGCGGGCGGCACGGAGAGGTCCTCCCGTCCGGTCCGCAAGGCCACCTCGTCCGCGGGGCAGGAGAACCTGGTCCGCGCCGTTCCCAAGGCGAAGGTGCGCCGCGCGCGCCTGATGCTGAGCCGGATCGACCCGTGGTCCGTGCTCAAGCTCGCGTTCCTGCTCTCCGTGGCCCTGGGCATCCTGACCGTGGTGGCCTCCGTGGCGCTCTACTCGCTCGCCGACGTCACGGGCGTGTTCGAGAAGGTCAACGGCATCCTGGGCACCGTCCTGGGCGTGGAGGCCGGCCGCTTCACGGTGCAGAGCCTCGCGCCGCTGAGCACCGTGACCTCCCTGGCCACCGTGCTCTCCGTGCTGAACGTGATCCTGCTGACCGCTCTCGCCACCGTGTTCGCGCTGCTGTACAACCTCTGCGCGTCCCTCGTGGGCGGCATCGGCGTCACGCTCACGGACGACTGACCGCCGCCGTCGGTCTCTCCCGTATGGGCCGACGGCGGTGGGCGTCCGCGCGCATTTGCGCCGGGCGCCCGCGCTCGTGTAGTGTCATCTCCTGTTGTGAACGGCTTCTGCCGAGAACGACGGTGAGGGCGTATAGCTCAGGCGGTTAGAGCGCTTCGCTGATAACGAAGAGGTCCCAAGTTCAAGTCTTGGTACGCCCACTCCCACCACAGAGCCCCGGTCCGCTGGGGCTCCGTTCGTACCCGGAGGGTTTCCCATGGATCGTCTGGCCCGCGTCGCCCTCGTGGCGGCCGCCGCCGCGGCGGCCTACGGAGCCCGCACGTGGCGGGCGAACCGTGAGGGGAAGGACATCTGGGCCTCGGCCACGGATGGCCTGCCGGAGAGCGTGTCCCACGCGGACCCGGCGCCGAAGGACCGACCCGCCTCCTGAACCGGAGACGTGGAGCGGACCGCTCGGGGGCATGGCGCAATTGGTAGCGCACCTGCTTTGCAAGCAGGGGGTTAGGGGTTCGAGTCCCCTTGCCTCCACGGACGGACCATCACGAGGGCCCCGCCGGACGATCGAGACGATCGGCTCCGGCGGGGCCCTCGCCGTCTCTGCAGATCTCGCCCGTGCGCCCGCCGCGCGCTGACCGGTCCACGAAGTGGACCACGGACGTCCCGGGGACCGTCAGGAGGGTGTCCGGCGCCCTGCCCTCCCCGGTCCACGAGGCCCGCTGACGCCGCGCCCAGGCGGCGACGCCCGGGAGGGACATCACGAGGCCCGCCCAGAGGACCAGCCCGCCCGTGACGGCCAGGTAGCCCGCGGCGACCGGTGCACCCGGCGTGGCCTCCCACGCGGTGTGCACCACGGCATACGCGAGCAGTGCCGTCACGGCGAGACGCATCCGGCGCCGCTTCGCCTCCTCCTCCGGGCTGCGGGGCGGCCCGTGCAGCGGCGGGGGCGCTGCGCGCGGCGGGCGGAGGAGGACACGTCCGGCCGACCACCAGGCGGCGCCGCAGAGGAGGAGCATCAAGGTCACCTGCCGGCGATCCCGCCTGCCGAGGAGCGGGCTGCCGGTCCACGCCTCCAGCACCCCCCACGCCGGGAGGGCGAGGCCCAGCACGGTGACCACGGCCCCTCCCACGATTCGCCTCCTCCCCTCCATGCCGCCGACGCTAGCGGCCCGCCCCACGCCTCCGGGATGCCCTGTGGACAACTCGAGCCGCCGCCGTCGCGCCGGGCCTGCCCCGCGGGATGGTTGGATGGGTCGGTGAACACCACCGAACACCCGACCACAGACCAGCCCGCATCTGGGCAGGGCCCCACGTCCTACGCCGCGGTGCCCCACAGCTACTACGACATCTTCGTGGGCGTCTTCGTCGCCCTCCTCATCCTCTCCGGCGTCACCGCCGCGAAGCTCTTCTATGGGCCGACGGTGCCGATCCTCTCCGACGTCTTCTACGAGGGCGGCCCCCTCATCTTCGACGGCGGCGCCTTCCTGTTCCCGTTCGTCTACATCATCGGCGACATCCTGGCCGAGGTGTACGGCTGGCGCCGGGCCCGCCGCGCCATCGTCCTCGGGTTCGCGATGCTCGTGCTCGCCGCCCTCACCTACACGGTGGTCTCCTGGACCACGCCCGTCGAGAACTTCGAGGTGTGGGACCAGGCCCTCGCGCCCATGCTGCGGATCACCGTGGCCGGCATCGTCGCGTTCCTCGTGGGCTCCCTGCTCAACGCGTCCATCGTGGTCCGCCTCAAGGAGCGCATGAAGGAACGGCACGTGGCGTTCCGGCTCATCCTCTCCACCGTGGTCGGCCAGTTCTTCGACACCCTGGTCTTCTGCACCATCGCCTACGCCGGCACCATCTCACTGCTGGAACTGGCGAACTACACGGCGACCGGCTTCCTCTACAAGACGCTCATCGAGATCCTCATCGTGCCCGTCACCCTGCTGATCATCCGAGCCCTCAAGAAGCGGGAGCCCACCTACCGGGCCCCCGGCTTCGAGATCTACCGCGAGGCCTCGCCGGCCGCCTGAGCGAACGCCGCGAACACCGCATCGGGGTCGTTGCCCGTGACGCGCCGCGCGTTCGGGCGGCGGCCCCAGATGCCGCGGTCGTCGTGCACCGTGGTGCCGCGCAGCAGGTCCGATTCTGCCTCCACGTCGATCACCGTGACCGCCGTCGTGATCTCCGCCTGACCCGTGGCCACCTGCGCGGCGAACAGGTCGTGCAGGTGCGCCACGTAGCCCTGGTCGTAGTCGTGGTGGAACTCGAAGTAGAACCGCAGCGCGTCGGCCAGCACGTCCAGCACGGCGCTCCCGGTCCCCGCGAGGGGGCCGGGCTGCCGGACACGGTCCGCGCTCCACCCGACGGGGGAGCGGCCGGCGTCCGCGAGGAGCGCGTCCAGCAGGGCGGGGGTGTACTCGATCCGCTCCGTGGTCTCGAGCGCGCACACGATCGGCAGCCGCTCCTCGGGCAGCCCCTCGAAGGCCGCGAAGACCTCCTTCGCCGCGTCCGGGTCACACCACGTGTTCCACTCCGCGGTGGGCGTGGTGTTGCCGGGGTGGTGGAAGGCGCCGCCCATGATCACGATCTGCTTCGCCAGCTCCGGCAGGCGCGGCTCGGCGCGCAGGGCGAGGGCCAGGTTCGTCAGGGGAGCAGTGCACAGCAGCACGCTCTGGCCCGGATGTGCCCGCAGCTCCTCGAGCCACACGTCGAGCGCGGGGCGCGCCGATATCCGCTCCTCGCGCCACGGCACGCGCGCGTAGCCCAGCCCCTGCGGCCCGTGCGTCTCCGGGGTGGTCTCGGCCGGGCAGCGCAGGGGGGCCTCCGCACCCAGGGCGACCTCGACGTCGTCGTGCCCCAGGACCTCCAGCAGGCCGGCCGCGTTGAGGGCGCACTGCCGGGCGGAGGCGTTGCCGCCCACCGCCGTCACCGCCGCGATCTCGGCGCCGGCGCCCACGAGCTGGATCAGCGCGCACGCGTCGTCGATGCCCGGGTCCATGTCCACCAGCACGCGCATGCTCACGGTCCGGACCCTATCGCCTTCCGCCGCCGCGCCCGCTAGCCTCGGCCTCATGAGCGAGCTCTTCGAGAACGAGCAGAAGCAGTCCATGACCCGCGAGCAGGCGGCCGCCCGCCTGCGCGAGATCGCCGACCAGCTCTCACGCCAGAACGAGGTGCGGGTGGTGCAGGGCGGTCGCGACGTCGTCGTGGCCGTGCCCGACCGGGTGGAGCTGGAGGTCGAGGTGGAGGTCGAGCAGGGCGGGACGTCCGAGCTGGAGATCAGCCTGTCCTGGTGACCGGCTGACGGCCCCCCACGACGTCGAGGCCCCGCCGGAGCGATCCGGCGGGGCCTCGTCATGTCAGCGGGTGGGCTCGCCCGGCACGCGGGCGTCGGCGTCCGCCACGGCCTGGCCCTGGCCGACGACGCGGTGGCCCGTGGCCTCGGCGACGGCCTCGCGCTGCTTGGCGTAGGGATCGTTCGCCGCCCCGCGCTCCACCACGGGGATGTTGGCGGTGATGGGGCCGGGGGTCGGCGCGGCCCACGGGTCCTGCACCGGCTTGGTGAGCTTCCAGATCGCGAAGCCGGCGCCCGCGGCGGCGGCGGCCATGCCCGCGACGATCCAGCCGCGGCCGCCCGCGCGCTCGGAGCGGTCGGCCTTGCGCGCGGTGCGCTTGAGGTCCTTCTCGGTCTGGCCGGCGTAGTGCTCGGCGCCCTTGCGCAGCTTGGCCACAATCTTCTTGTCCCCGGTGAGGGCGATCAGGGCCTGCTCCACGGAGGTGGGCACCTGGACGTCGTGCGCGGTCTGGCGGGCGCTGCCGGCCACGTCGGCCAGACGCGAGGCGGCGACGGGCGCGAACTCCTCACGGCGCTGCTCGGCGTAGCGGGAGGCCTCGGCGAGGCGCTCCTGGACCTGCGGGGCCAGCTTCTCGCCCTGGTCCTGGACGGCGGCGACGGCGGCGGCCAGGAGCCCGGCGGCGGTGAGCCCGCCCTTCGCGGCGGCGTCCTTGGCCTTGCCGGCCTTCTGGGCGGTCAGGAAGCCCAGCACGTCGGCCTTCGTGTCCGCCTTCTTGGCGGCGCCGCGGGCATCCTTGCGGACCTGCTTGGTCTTCTTCGCGCCGCGCTTGCCGGCCTTCTTCGCGGCCTTGCGGGCGGACTCGGCCTCCTTGGTGAACTCCTCGCCCAGCTCGGCGGCCTGGTCCTGGAGCGCGGAGAAGAACTCGTGCAGGCCGTCCTTCTGCTTCGCGACCACGGGGGCGACGGCGCCCAGGCCGCCGGCCACGGCCTTGCCGGCGCGCTCGGCCAGGGGGGCCATGTCCTGCTTGACGTCCTTGGCGCGGCGGCGGCCCTCCTCGGCGGCGACGGTGGTGCCCACCTCGCCGAAGGCGGTGCCGGCCTCGCCCCACGCGAGGGCGGCCTCGATCCTGGGCTCGGCCCAGTGGCGCAGGATCTCGCCCTGGCGGGTCAGGAACGTGTCCGCCCCGCCGTCGTGCTGGATCGCGGAGTCGGTGGTCGGGTTCTTGCGGGCCATGTCTGCCTCCCGTGCAGTCGGATGTTCGCTGGACTGGTCGTCTCCGGATCAGCCTAGTGGCGTGCGGTGGCCATGGCACGGTCCGAGCGCGCCCCTTCTTCGAGCACCGCCCCGCCGGGGCGCCGCGATTCGGCCCACCGCGAAGACGCGGAGGGCGCGTCGGTCGAGCCGGGGCAGGCGGGGGCCGCGGGTGGAACAATGACGCCCATGACCGCCAACGCAACGCATACCGCGACCATCCACACCAACCACGGCGACATCGTCGTCGAGCTCTTCGGCAACCACGCGCCGAAGACCGTGAAGAACTTCGTGGGCCTCGCCACCGGCGAGCAGGAGTGGACCCACCCCCAGACCCGCGAGAAGAACAACGGCGCCCCGCTGTACTCCGGCACCGTGTTCCACCGCATCATCAAGGACTTCATGATCCAGGGCGGCGACCCGCTGGGCATGGGCGTCGGCGGCCCGGGCTACCAGTTCGGGGACGAGATCCACCCCGAGCTCCAGTTCGACCGCCCCTACCTGCTCGCCATGGCCAATGCCGGCCCCGGCACCAACGGCTCGCAGTTCTTCATCACCTCCGTGCCCACCGGCTGGCTCAACGGCAAGCACACCATCTTCGGCGAGGTGAAGGACGAGGCCTCGAAGGAGATCGTGGACCAGCTCAACGCCGTCGCCACGGACCCGCGCGACCGCCCGCTCGAGGACGTCGTGATCGAGTCCATCGAGATCGCCGAGGCCTGAGCGGCCCGCTCCCGGTGAGCACCACCCCCGAAGGACCGCACGGCCCGGAGTCCGCGCACGGCACACCCCCGGTGTGCCCGCGGCATCCGGGCCGTGCGGCGTATGTGACCTGTCCCGCGTGCGGCCGCCCCGCGTGCCTCGAGTGCCAGCGCCCCGCCGGCGGCGCCATGGTGTGCGCGGACTGCGCCGCGGCGCCCGGCAGCGGCGCCGCCCCGACGCCGTCGTCCGCCCCCGCGCGGGCGTCCCGTGGGCGCGGCGGCGTCCTCGGCGCCCTGACCGCGGCACCGACGACGACCGGCCTCATCGTGCTCACCGCCCTCGTGTACGCGCTGCAGTGGCTGTACCGGGACCCCGTCACCGGCGTGACGCCGTCCCTCTGGTACGCAGGCCTCTACACCTCGCCGCTGGCCTTCGAGCCGTGGCGCCTGCTGACCTACGCCCTCGTGCACGACGTCTCCGGGCCCACTCACCTGGCCCTGAACCTGCTGGCCCTGTGGGTGATCGGCCGCGTGCTCGAGCCGGTGCTGGGCCTGTGGCGATTCCTCGCCCTGTACGCGATCTCGGCGGTCGGCGGAGCCGTGTTCGCCCTGTGGACCTCCGACCCGCTGCAGCCGGTGGTGGGCGCCTCCGGCGCCGTCTACGGGCTCTTCGCGGCGCTCTTCCTCCTCACGCGGATCGGCGGCGGTCAGGTGCGCTCGATCGCGGTGCTCATCGGCCTGAACCTCGCGGCCTCCTTCGCCCTGCCGGGGATCTCGTGGCAGGTCCACGTGGGCGGCCTGCTCACGGGAGCGGCGGTCGCCCTGGTCCTCACCCGGCTCGGCCCGCTGCCGGGCACTCCCGGGCGGGGGCGCGGCGGGGTGGGCGCCCAGGTGGCGGGCCTCGTGGTCGTGCTGGCGGCACTCGGGGGCCTCACCGCCCTGGGTGCCTCCCGGATCGGACTCGACGCGCTGGTGATGTGAGCCGTGCCGGTCCGCCACCGCGCGGGCCGGCAGGCCGGCCCGCGCGGTGGCGGACTGTCCACAGGGGCCCTGTGCAGGAGTGGCCCAGTCACCGTCCACACCTGTGGACAAACCCGGGGACAACTGCTTCAGCCGCGTCAGCGGGCCGATGAAGTTCTCCACAGGGTTGTCCACCGCTGTGGAGAATCACACCCGTGTCATTCGCTCCAGCGGGACATCATGAGGAACCCGAGAAGGGCGAGGCCGAAGCCGATGAGGATGTTCCAGCCGCCGAGGCCCACCAGCGGGAAGAGCCCCTGCGTGAGGTAGTAGGTGCAGACCCACAGCAGGCCGAGGATCATCAGGCCGAACATGACGGCCTTGTACCAGCGGGGCAGGGGAGCGGGCCCGGCGTCGACGACGCCGAGGTCGGTGCTCACGGAGGAGGCGCGGGCGCCGGAACGGGCCCTCTCGAGCTCGGCGCGCTTGCGGCGGGCCGAGTCCTTGCGCTTGCCGGAGGGGGCTGCCACGGTGATGCTCCTTCTGCTGCCCGGGTCCGGGCGTCGCGGGTGGGACGTGGGGGTCCAGGGGCCACGCGGTATCCTTCCCTGACCTGCCGAAGGACCGGCGCGCGGCGTGCCGGGCCAGTCTATGCACCCCGCCCTCGCGCGGCGGGGAGGAAGAAGCGGCCCTCGTGAGCGACTCTCCGGTCTCCGTGCTCGTCGTCGACAACTACGACAGCTTCGTCTACACCCTGGTGGGCTACCTCCAGGAGCTGGGCGCCCGCACCACCGTGATCCGCAACGACGAGGTGGACGCCGAGCGCGTCCTCGCCCTGGCCGCGGAGCACACGGCGGTGCTCATCTCGCCCGGGCCGGGCGCGCCCGCCGACGCCGGCGTCTCCCTCGACCTCATCCGCTCCGCGGCAGACGGCGGCCGGCCGCTCTTCGGGGTGTGCCTGGGCCACCAGGCGATCGCGGAGGCGTTCGGCGCGACCGTGACGCACGCTGAGACGCTCATGCACGGCAAGACGTCCGTGGTGCGCCATGACGGGCATGCGACCTTCACGGGGCTGCCGGAGCGCTTCACGGCCACCCGCTACCACTCGCTCGCCGCCGTGCGCGACACGGTGGACGAGTCCGTCCTGGAGATCACCGCGGAGACCGACGACGGGGTCGTGATGGGCCTCGCGCATCGCACGGCCCCGCTGTGGGGCGTGCAGTTCCACCCCGAGTCGGTGCTCACCGAGGGCGGCTACCGCATGCTGGGCAACTGGCTCGAGTCGGTGGGGCTGGACGGCGCCGCCGAGCGCGGCGCGCAGCTCACGCCGCTCGTCCGCGAGGACGCCTGACCACGAAGGCCCACGAGGACGGCTGAGCGGTCCCCGCCGCCCCGCGGCTCACGTGGAGGGCGTCGGCTCGATCGAGGGCTCGGGGACCACGGGCTCCACGCCGCCCGAGGTCGAGGGGTCCGGATCGGCCGGTGCGGTCGGCTCCGGGTCGGGTGCCGGGCCACTGGGTGAGGGCTCCGAGGGGTCCGGGCCGGGCACTGGATCGCTCGGCGGTTCAGTGCTCGGGTCCGGGGTCGGCTCGACGGAGGTGCTCGGCTCCGGGTCGTCGCTGCTGGGCCGCGGGTCGCTCGGAGGCGCCGGGGCCGCGGTGGTCGGATCCGGCCGCGGGGCCGTGGCGGGCGGCTCCGCCGGCGGGGGGTCCCGCGTCGGCTCGGGCTCGATCCAGGACGGGGCGGGCGCGGCCGGGTCCTCCACCAGGGCGGGTCCCTCCACGGTCGCGATCGCGGAGGAGGACGTGGTCAGCGTGATCGCGGACCGGGTGTCCACGCGAGTCCCCGCGGGCGGATCCTGGCCCACCACGACGCCGGTGTCCACGGCCCCGCCCTCGTCGGACTGGACGCGGGTCGCCAGGTCCGGGGCCGTCCGGCGCAGCGTCGCCTGGGCGTCCTCCACCGTCATCCCCACCAGGTCCGGGACCGGCACCATGCCGGAGGAGAGGTAGAGGACCACGGGAGTGCCGGAGTCCACGCCGCTGCCGAGCGACGGGTCCGTGCGCACGAGCCGGCCCCGCGCCATCCCGCCGGCGTCCTGGTACTCCACGGAGGACACGGACAGTCCCAGCCGCTCCAGCTCCGCGCGCACCGTGGACTCGGGCGCGCCCTGCAGGGACTCCGGGACCACGACGTCGGCGGGGCCGCGGGAGACGTGCACGCGCACCTCGGCGCCCCGGTCCACGGCGGCGCCGGCGGCAGGATCGGTGTCCACCACGTGCTGGGCGGGCACGGAGGCGTGGAACACCGGGACGATGGCGGCGGTGAGGCCCGCGTCCGAGAGCGCCGCCACGGCCTCCGCCTCGGTCCGGCCTTGCAGGTCCGGCACCGTCGAGGGGCCGAGGCCCCGCCCGCCCAGCGTCAGGGAGAGGACGGCGGCCAGGAGCAGCAGCACCGCCCCCATGGCGCCCACGAGGGCCAGGAGCCGACGGCGGGACGTCCCCGGCTCGGGCGGCGGCGGCGCGGCATGGGAGCCCGCGGGCGTCGGGGCTGCGGGCGCGAGCGCCAGGGGCACGGTGGTCGGGCGGGCCGGGGCCACCGCGTGGTGCGAGCCGGTGCTGGGGGAGCGTCCGTCCACGGAGGCCGCGGCGGCGAGCTGGGCGGCCGAGGGTGCTCCGGGCAGGGAGGTGCCGGCCACGGCGTGCCCGGCCACAGCCTGGGTGTCCGCGTCGTCGGGCGCGTCGTCGGGCCGTCCCCCCTCGCCCACGGCGGGCGGCGCCGCCGGGAGCGCGCGGGTGACCGGTCCCTCCTCGGCGAGGGGGAGCGCGGTGGGGTCGGCGACGGCGGCCTCGAGGGCACGGCGGAACTCGGTGGCGGAGGCGTACCGCTCGGCCGGGTCCTTGCGCAGGGCGCGCAGCACCACGGGGTCCAGCGCCGGCGGCAGCCCGGAGGCCACCTCCGAGGGCGCGGGAGGGGTTTCGCGCACGTGCTGGTAGGCGACCGCCAGAGGGGTGTCCCCCGTGAACGGCGGCCGTCCCGTGAGCAGCTCGAAGAGCACGCAGCCCGCCGAGTACAGGTCGGCGCGGGCGTCCACCGCGCGCCCCGTGGCCTGCTCGGGGGAGAGGTAGAGGGCGGTGCCGACCACGGTCTGCTGGGACGTGTTCGCCGAGGTGTCCGCGAGGGCGCGGGCGAGTCCGAAGTCCGTGACCTTCACGTCCCCGGCGGGGGTCACCATCACGTTGGCGGGCTTCACGTCCCGGTGGACGATCCCCTCCGCGTGCGAGTGCTCGAGGGCCTCGAGCACGCCCACCGTCCACGCGGCGGCGCGCCGCCATGGCACGCACCCGTCGTCGAGGACCTCGCGCAGGGTCCGCCCGGAGACGTGCTCGAGGACCAGGAACGGGCAGTCGACGGGATGGTGCTGGTCCTCGCTCATGCAGACGTCGCCCGTGTCGTACACGCCCACGATCGAGGGGTGGTTGAGGGCGGCGGCGGCGCGGGCCTCGCGCCGGAACCGCGCCTGGAACTGGGCGTCCCGGGCGAGGTCCGCGCGCATCAGCTTCACGGCCACCGTCCGGTTCAGGCGCAGGTCCCGGCCGCGGAAGACGTCGGCCATGCCGCCGCGTCCGATCAGCTCGTTGATCCGGTAGCGGTCGTTGAGGATGCGGGGTCCGGGCACGGGCACCTCCGTCGGCCGGCGTCAGCCGGCGGGGGTCGCCGTGGACGTCGGGACGTCCGTGGCCGAGGGGTCGGCCACGCCGGGCGAGGAGGCGCCCCCGCCCGCGGGGGACGGGGTGCTCGTCTCGGCCGACGAGGGGTCGGGGGGAGTCGGGGCCGGGGCCTCCGTGGTCGGCTCCGGGAGGGGCTCGGCGGCCGAGGCGGTCGGGGAGCCCTCGGGGGTCACCGGGGCGGCCGGGGTGCTTTCGGCGGGCTGGGAGGTGCTGGGCGCGGCCGGCGGCGCGGCGGGGGCCGAGGACGACGCCGGGGCCGGCTCCACCGGCGGGGCCGCGGGGGCGGTCCCCGAGCCGGCCGTGGCCACGATCACCTGGACGGGTGTGTCGAAGCGGTGCCGCTCCCCCGAGCCGGGCACGACGCGGACCACCTCGCCGGCGGCGCCGTCGGCCTCCGGATCGTCCACACGGTCCACGCTGAACCCGCGCTCGCGCAGCAGCGCGACCACCGTGTCCACGGGCTGGCCCACGAGGTCCTGGGGGAGTGTCCCGGCGCCGGTGGAGACGGCCAGGGTCACGGTCTGGCCGCGTTGCAGGGGGCCCACGGGGTTCACACCCATCACGGTGCCCTCCGGCTGCGGGTCGTCACGGTCCTCCTGCGCCACGGTCAGGCCGAGCCGCTCCAGCTCGGGGCGCACCTCGGCCACGGGGCGGCCCCGGTAGGCCTCGGCGTCCACCTGGACGGCCGAGGCCGAGGGGGAGGAGCCTGGGGCGCCGCCGTCGCGCGCCCCCATGACCAGGGGCCACAGCAGGGCGCCGAGCACCGCGAACACGAGGAGGGCGAGGAGGGCGATGAGCGGCCAGCGGGGTCCGCGGCGCCGGCCCGCGGGCGCGGAGCCCGACCGGGGCGCCGCCGCAGGGGCGCCCCAGGACTCCCCGGCCGGCGCCACCATGGGCGAGGGGCGGGTGTCCGCCGGGCGCGTGGCGGAGATGTCCTGGTCGGCCTGGGGCGCGGACGCGGCGGCCACGGGCAGTTCCGCGGTGGCTGGGCCGTCCCCGCCGCCCCGGCCGTCCTCGGAGCCGCTCTGATGCGTCGCGCGCATGCCCGCGTAGTCGAGCGTGGCGGTCTCCTGGTCCGCCTCGGCCGGCACGCCCTGCTCCTCCAGGAACGAGGCCAGCACGGGCGCGGCGGCGACGGCGGCCCGTGTGTCCCGCTGGCGCAGGGCGTCCGCCGCGTCGGAGAGGGCCGTGGCGTCGGAGGGACGCTCCCTCGGGTCCTTCGAGAGCATGCACATGATCAGCGCGCGGACCGGCGCGGGGACGGTGTCCGGCAGCGGCGGAGGGGTGTCGTTGACCTGCGCGAGGGCGATCGCGATCTGGGACTCGCCCGTGAACGGCCGGCGGCCGGCGAGGGCCTCGTAGCCGATGATGCCCAGCGAGTAGATGTCCGAGGACCCGGTGGCCTGCTGGCCCGTGGCCTGCTCGGGGGCCAGGTACTGGGCGGTGCCCATCACCTGCCCCGTGGCCGTCAGCGGCACCTGGTCCGCCAGGCGCGCGATCCCGAAGTCCGTGACCTTCACCCGGCCCGAGGGCGTGATCATGAGGTTGCCGGGCTTCACATCCCGGTGCACCAGGCCCTGCGCGTGGGCGGCGGAGAGCGCCGCGGCGGTCTGGGAGATGATCCGCAGGGTGCGCTCCGGGGAGAGGGAGGTCTCCTTCTCCAGGATCGCGGAGAGCGGCTGGCCCGGCACGAGCTCCATGACGAGGTAGGCGGAGCCCTTCTCCTCGCCGTAGTCGTACACGTTGGCCACGCCGGGGTGGTTGAGCAGGGCGGTGTGCTGGGCCTCGGCCCGGAAGCGGCGCAGGAAGTTGGGGTCGCCCGTGTACTCCTCCTTGAGGATCTTCACGGCCGTGATCCGGCCCAGGACCTTGTCCCGCGCCTTCCAGACCTCGCCCATGCCGCCGATCGCGATCCGATCGGTCAGCTGGTACCTGCCCCCGAGGGTGATCCCCGATGTCGGCCTCATTCTGCGACCACCGCTTCCATGATGCTCTTCATGCCCTCCACCACTGTCCGGTGTCCGAAACTCGTGTCCACGTCCTCGATGACGATCGTCACCGCGACCTGCGGGTCCTGCGCCGGCGCGAAGCCGGTGATCCATGAGTGCACGTTCTCACTGTCACCGATCTCCGCCGTGCCCGTCTTCGCCGCGATCCTCATCCTGTCCGAGGCCGCGCCCGTCGCGGTGCCGCTGCGGACGACCTCCTCCATCATCCCCGTGATCTGCCGCGCCACGTCCGCGTCCGTGCCTCGGCCGTGCTCCCGGGGGCTGAACTCCTCCACCGTGGTCAGGTCCGGGCGGCGCACAGCCCGCACCAGCTGCGGCTCCATCACCATCCCCTCGTTGGCGATGCCCGCGGCCACCATGGTCATCTGCAGGGCCGTGGCCTGCACGTCGCGCTGCCCGATGGCGGACTGCGCCAGGGACGCGTCGTCGAGGTCCTCGGGGAAGCGGGACGCGGCGATCGGCAGCGGCATCGAGCCCTCCTCGTTGAAGCCGAAGCGCTCGGCGGTGTCGCGGATCGCGTCCTCCCCGAGCTCGACGGCGGCCATCGCGAAGGGGGTGTTGCAGGACTGGGCCATGATCGTGGTGAGCGTGGCCTTCTCGATGCCGTCGCACTGGCCGCCGTCGTAGTTGCCCATCTGCGCCGAGGTGCCGGGCAGGGTCCACCGCGCGGGGACGTCCAGGACGTCGTCCGGGGCGTAGTCGCCGGACTCCAGCATGGCGACGGCGTCGATCAGCTTGAACGTGGAGCCGGGGGAGACCGTCTGCTCGGACGGACGGTTGCGGTACGCACTCGCGCCCGGGATCGCCTCGAGCGCGGACATGGCCTCCTGGGCCTTCGCACGCGTGTGGGAGGAGAGGGCATTGGAGTCGAAGCCCGGGCGGGAGGCCATCGCGAGGATCTCTCCCGTCTCGGGGTCCGTGACCACCACGGAGCCGCGCACGCCCTCGGGCAGCGCGGCGTAGGCGGCGCGCTGGGCCTCCGGGTCGATCGTGAGCTCCACCTGGTCGCCCTCCGCGGTGGCGCCCGTGATGATCTCCACGGCGCGGTCCATGAACTGCGAGGTGGGGGTGCCCGCGAGCTGCTCGTTCATGGCCTTCTCCAGGCCCTCCGTGCCGTACGTGAGCGAGTAGAAGCCGGTCAGCGGCGCATACAGCGCGGTGTCGTGGTAGACGCGCTGGTAGGTGAAGGCGTCGTCGGACTCCACGGACTCGGCGATCGGCTCGCCGTCCACCAGGATGGGCCCGCGTGGTGCGCCGAACTCCAGGAAGATCTGGCGCGAGTTCAGGGGGTTCTGCTTGAGCCGGTCCGCGGCCACCACCTGGATCACGGAGGCCGCTGCGGCCAGCACCAGGAACATGGCCACCATGACCGTCCACGTGCGTCGGATCGCCTCGTTCATCGCGGACCACCCCCCGTGGAGGAGGAGCCGGAGGCGACGGCGGCGCGCGGCAGCTCCGCGCCCGGGTCGAGGTGGCCGGCGCCGGGGCCCGAGGCGTTCACCATGGCGTCCACCACGACGGGCCGGCGGGCCGCGTGCGAGATGCGCAGCACGAGGCCCACGATGATCCAGTTGGCCAGCAGGGACGAGCCGCCTGCGGCCAGGAACGGCGTGGTCAGGCCGGTGAGCGGCAGCACGAGGGTGACGCCGCCCATCACCACGAAGACCTGCCACGCCATGGTGAAGGCCAGGCCGGAGGCGAGCACCTTGCCGAACGCGTCCCGCACGCCGAGGGCCGCCCGCATCATGCGGGTGACGAGGAGCAGGTAGAGGACCAGCACGGCGGCCAGGCCCACGAAGCCGAGCTCCTCGCCGATGCTGGCGAGGATCATGTCCGAGAAGGACAGCGGCACCTGGGTGGGGTTGCCCGCTCCGAGGCCCGTGCCCATGAGGCCTCCGGAGGCCATGGCGAACAGGCCCTGGACCACCTGGTAGGAGCCGCCGAAGTCCCGGTGGTAGATCTCCGGGTCGAACGCGTGGAGCCAGATCTGGAAGCGGGCGGTCACGTGCGGCATGAACAGGAACGCCAGCACCGCGCCCGCGGCCACCAGGCCCAGGCCCAGCAGGATCCAGGAGAACCGCGAGGTGGCGATGTACAGCATGGCCATGAACATGCCGAAGAAGAGGAGCGCCGAGCCGAGGTCCCGCTGGAACACGAGCACGCCGAGCGCCACGAGCCAGGCCGCCACGAGCGGGCCGAGGTCGCGTACCCGGGGGAACGTCAGCGGGCCCACGCGCCGCCCGGCCAGCAGGATGAGGTCCCGGTTGGCGGAGAGGTACCCGGCGAAGAAGACGGCCAGCGTGATCTTGGCGATCTCGCCCGGCTGGAAGGTGCCGAAGCCGACGTTCACCCAGATGCGGGCGCCGTTGGCGCTCAGACCGAGGCCGGGCACGAGCGGCAGCACCAGGAGGAGGGCGGAGGCCGCCAGGAAGAGGTACGGCCAGCGGCGCAGCAGCCGGTGGTCCCGCACCAGGAACACCAGGGCCGTGGCCACCGCGACGGCGAGGACGGACCACATCAGCTGCGAGTCGGCGCTGGCCCCGCGCGTGTCCTCGCTGAGCCGGCGGATCACGGCGATGCCCAGGCCGTTGAGCAGCGCGGCGATCGGCAGGATGAAGGGGTCCGCGTAGCGCGCGCGCAGGCGCAGCACGACGTGCATCACGAGGGTGGCCGCGGCGAAGACCCCGAGGGGCACGAGGTCCGTGCGGGTCACGGTGCCGCCCGCGCCCAGGATGCCCAGCAGGTCCGCGCCGACGGCCACGGCCAGGGCGAAGACCAGCAGGATCAGCTCGGTGGTGCGGCGCGGCCGCGGCGGGGAGATGACGTCGGGCATCAGCGCTCGCCTCCTTCCGGGGTCTCACCCGTGGGCGCGGGGGCGCCGGGGGCGAGGGACTCGCTCAGCTCGGTCACGATCTGCTCGGCGTGGCCGAGGTCACGGGCCGCCATGCCGGAGCGGACGCGCTCCTGGGCGTACGAGGGGAGGCCGTCCACGGACAGGTCGGTCCGCCGGTCCACATGGGAGAGGTCGAGCGGGCCCAGGTGCTGGGGGACGCCGCGGTACACGGCCACCTGCCCGGCGTCCTCGCCCACGTAGTACTGGGTCTGGGTCCACAGGTAGCCCCACAGCGCCACGGCGGCGAGGAGGAGGGCCAGCAGGGTGGTGAACACGGGGATGAACCAGCCGCGGCGGTACTGCGTCGGCTTCCCGTCGCGCCTGCGGCGGCTGCCGTCGTCGGCGCCGTCCGCCGGGGACTGCGCGGTCGCGGAGCCCTCCGGGGTCCCGACGGCGCCCGCCGCCGGGGTGTCCGAGGCGGACGCGGCCTCCGCCTCCCCGGGGGTCCCGGGACGGCCGGACGGGCCGACGGCGGAGTCGAGCGGCGCGGGGGTGACGGACTCGCCGCCGCTCGTGAGGAGCGCGGCCGTCCGGCGGGGACGGTTCTCCGGGGCGGGCGTCTCGCCGAGCAGGGCGGCCGCGCGGCGGCGGGTGGAGCTGCGGGTGACCACGGGGATGCGGTCGGTCTTCACCGCGGAGGAGGCGGCGCCCACGATCAGGTGGGGCCGCGCCGCGAGGTCCTCGCGCAGCAGGCGCCCGGACACCGCGCCGGCCTCCGGCGCCTGGGCCACGGCCAGGGCGTCCTCCGAGAGGTGCACCTCCGGCGGAGGGGCGAGCTCCTCGGGCGTGCCCTCCGCGACCTCGAACACCACGATGGTGACGTTGTCCGGGGCGCCGCCCTTGAGGGTGAGGTCCACCAGGTTGTCCACCACGGTGTTGAGGGCCTCGCCCTCGGCCAGCTCCTGGTGGATGCGCTCCACCGTGACCACGTCCGTGAGTCCGTCGGAGCAGAGCAGCCAGCGCTCGCCGGCCGCCACGGGCACGTCGAACACGTCGAGCTCGGGGGAGGCGTCCACGTCCCCCAGCACCCGCATGAGGACGTTCTTGTTGGGGTGGAACTGCGCCTCGGCAGCCTCCAGGCGGCCCTCGTCCACGAGCTTCTGCACGAACGTGTGATCGCGCGTGACCTGGGAGAACGCGCCGTCGGCGAGGCGGTAGGCCCGCGAGTCGCCGATGTGCGCCATGTGCAGCGTCTCGCCGGCAAGGAGCGCGGCGGTGCAGGTGGTCCCCATGCCGGCCAGCTTGGGGTTGGCGTGCACGAGCTCGTTGAGGATCAGGTTCGCGTTCTGGATCTCGTCCGGCAGGACCGTGCCCGGGTCCTTGTAGCCGACGTCGTCCAGCGGGGCCAGGTCCAGCACCGTGGAGGCGCTCGCGACGTCGCCGCCCACGTGCCCGCCCATGCCGTCCGCGAGCACCGCCAGGTGACGGCCCACGTAGGCGGAGTCGTCGTTCTTGGAGCGCACGCGTCCCACGTCGGACCGAGCGGCGAAGCGGAGGACGAGGGTCATCGGATCAGGCCTCGAGCCTCATGACGGTCTTGCCGATGCGGATCACCGATTCCGGGCCCACGGGCAGGGCGCGGGTCACGGGCGCGCCGTCCACGGCGGTGCCGTTGGTGGAGCCCAGGTCCTCGAGGAACCAGCGGGTGCCCTGCGGGAAGAGCCGTGCGTGGCGGCCGGAGGCGTAGTCGTCCACGAGGACCAGGCCTGCGTCCTGCGCGCGCCCCATGAGCAGCGGGCGGCCGTCCAGCTCCACCGTGCGGCCCGCGAGCGGGCCCTCCACGACGCGCAGGGTGCGGGCCAGGCGCGGGGCGGGGAGGGTGGGGGCGCTCGCGGCGGCGGGCGCGGCGTGTGCGGGGGACGACGACGGCGCCGCGGGCGAGGACCCGGCCGCGGAGGCTCCGGCGGTGGCCGGGACGGGGCCGGCGGCCACCCGGGCGACGGGGGCCTGGACCTCGGCGTCGCGCCGGGCCTGCTCGAAGCGGGTCTTGTTGCGTCGGCCCACCACGAGGTCTCGTCCCTGGGAGAGGACGATCGAGATGATCAGGATCCACAGGGCCAGCAGGAGGCCGAGGCGCAGCACGGCGATGGCGAGCTCGTTCATGCCCGGGTCCCTCCGGTCGGCGCGGCGGCGTGGAAGACCAGCTCGGTCTGGCCCACGGTGATCCGATCACCCTCGCGCAGGGTGGTGGAGCCGTCGACGCGACGGCCGTTGACGAGCACGCCGTTGCGGCTGCCCAGGTCGATGAGGGTGACCGTGGCGCCCACCCGCACGAGGCGTGCGTGCTCGCGGGAGACCGAGGTGTCCGGCACCACGAGATCGGCGCGCTCGGCGGACCGGCCCAGCACCACGTCCGTGGTGTCGATGCGGTGGTGGACGCCGTCCAGCTCGAGTGCGGGAACGCGGGGCCGGGCCGGCTCGCGGGGCAGGACCACGGTGGGCTGGACGGCCGGCGCAGCGGCTCGGCGCGGGGCCGGCCGGCGTGCGGGCTGCGGTGCTGCCGGTGCCGGCGGCGGTGCGGGGGCAGTCGGCGCCGGAGCGGCGGGGGAGGAGGAGCTCGAGGAGCCGTCGTCGAGGTGCGAGACGACGCGCAGGCTGCCGGGGCGGACCGCCTCGTCCGCGTGGAAGGCCACGCGCACCGCGCCGGGGAGGCCGTACCCCTGGGTCTCGGCGTGGCGGATGACCTCGTCGCAGAGCTGGCTCGCCAGGGGGCTGCCCCACGCGCGGGCACGCTCGAAGTCCGCGGGGGAGAAGTGGACCACGAAGTCGTTGGGCGCCACCGTATGGCCCTCCGACAGGGCGAAGGACTCGTCGTCCATCGCGTGCCGCAGCGCCGTGGCGATCTCCACCGGCTTCACCGAGCGTGAGCCGCCCGCGGAGAACGCGGAGCGCACGGCCTTCTCCAGGCCGTGTTCGAGGTTGTCCAGAAGTCCCACCGATGGGGCCCCTTTCCACAGTCGTCGCCTCCGATAGTACGGGGCCGGACCGTGGCGAGAGGATTTGCGGGGTGGCCGGGCGTGCGGGTAGAGTATCTCTCGCTGCCTGCGGCGGTTCGTGTGAAAAGCGGATCACGAGCAGGAAGTCACTCGCGCGAGTGGCGGAATAGGTAGACGCGCTGGCTTCAGGTGCCAGTGTTCGAAAGGACGTGGGGGTTCAAGTCCCCCCTCGCGCACAGCGGGCCGGACGCCGGCCGCACGGAAGGACCCGTGAACCTCGGAAGAGGATCTCGGGTCCTTTCTGCATGTCCGGGCAGGGGCGTGCTCGTGCCCACGCTCAGGGAGTCAGGCGGACCGGGAGTGGCCCGTGAATCTGTACCCGATCGGGTACTCGGCGTAGAGAACACGGCGCGGGAAGAGGCAGCTCACCTCGTCGGAGAACGCTGCCGCCGCCGAGCGGGATTCGAAGACGCCCAAGACGGTGTTGTCCGGCGTCTCATCCTGGAGGACGATCCAGACACTCGGGCGGTCCTTTTCTGAATTCATGTGGTGATCATGCACTCCAGCCTCACTCGCAGACGACCCCGTCATCGTCGCCGTCGCGGTACCAGGCGTACTCGGGGTCCGAGCCGGACGCGTAGGGGCCGTACCCGGCGTCCTTGGCCTTCTTGCAGCTGCTGAAGCGCGGGTCCGTCGCGGATTCCTCGGCTTCAGCCTCATCCGGTTCGGCCGCCTCGGGCTCGGTGGTCGCCAGCCGGGGCGCGGCCTTGGTCGGTGCGGGTTTCGGGGCGGGAGCGGGCGCCGCGCTGCTCCTCACGGGCTCCGGCGCCGCCTGCGGTTCGCTCATCGCCCCCGGCGACGCGCCGCCGTCGGGAAGCTCCTGGTCCGGGCAGGACTCGAGTACGCGTTCCATCGCGCCCTTCTCCCCGTCGGTGACCCACAGCGTGTAGGTCATCTTCACCGCGATCTGCCGCGCCACGTAGGGGCACCGCGCCGCGCTCCGCGGAGGCAGCCACGAGGCGGCGTCGGCGTCGGACTTCTTCTGGTTGGACGGGCCGTCCACGGCCAGCAGGTTCAGCGGGTCGTTGGCCAGGGCCGTCCGCTGGGCCTCGGAGAGCCCCTGGGCGCCCTTCTGCCACGCGTCCGAGAGCGCCACGACGTGGTCGATCTGCACCGCCTCCGACGTCCCCTGCCCGCGCGTGAAGTGGATCTGGGTGCCCGTGTACGGGTCCTCGAGGACACCCGTGAGCACGACGCAGTCCCGCGTGCCCGGCTTGAAGGTCTCGTCCACGAGGTCACGGGCAAGGACGTCGTTGCGCGTGTCGCAGCCGTTGTGGTCCGTGTCCGTCCACGCCGGGCCGAACTCCGCGCGGTCGTAGCCCGTCTTGGGCGCGCGGCCCTTCACCTCCAGCCGCTCCAGGGCCGCGAGGGCGCTCCCGGATCGGGCCTGCCCCTGGGCCTCCGGCGCGGACGACGACGTCGGCGCGGGCTCGGGAGGGATCGTCGCCTCGGACGTCGCGGACCCCGACGGCGGCACGGCCGTCGTCGTAGGGCTGGAGGCCGCCTCGGGTGCGGGCAGCGTGGGTTCGGCCGCCCGGGTGACGGACGCGGCCGCCCGGCTCGGGTCCGGCGTCGGCGTGGAGGCGGTGCTGTCCGGGGGGACGCAGCCGGACGCGAGGAGCGCGAGGGCGGCCGTGAGTGCGGCGAGGGCGCGGGAGCGGGGGAGGGGCATGCGAGGGGTCCGGTCTGGCCCCAGGCGGACGGCTGTCCCGCGGTCGGCCCTCCTGGGTGCGGGCGGCCGCGGGGGCACCTCGGGGTCAGCGGGACGATCCGGCGCGGGTGCGGGGGCCGGATCGGGGAAGGAGAGTGTTCCACCCTATCGGCGGGGGTCGTCCCCCCATGTCAGGGGCGGGTCCGGCGCGTGTCGTGGGGTGTGACGCGGGCCGCCGTCGCCCGTCCCTGGGGTGTGGCGCCTCCGGCCACTACGCTGGCCGGGTGCCCGCTGACCGTCCACCTGACGGCGCGGGCGTGAATCCGTCCGGACCGGCCTCCCCACTGACGTGGACGCCTGCTCAGGTCCGGCCGGTGACCACCCCCATCACCGACCGAGGACGTTCAACGATGACGACCACCCCGACCGGCGCCGCCACGGCGCCGGCGCCCCGCTCCCCCCTGGACGACGCAAAGGCCCAGCTCGCCGCCGCCGTCGCCACGCTGGGCTACGACGAGGGGCTCCACCAGCTCCTCGCCACCCCCCGCCGCGAGATGGCCGTGGCCATCCCGCTGCGCCGCGACTCCGGTGAGGTCGAGGTGCTGCGAGGCTACCGCGTGCAGCACAACCTCTCCCGCGGCCCCGCCAAGGGCGGCGTGCGGTTCGCTCCCCACGTGGAGCTCGACGAGGTCCGCGCGCTGGCCATGTGGATGACCTGGAAGTGCGCCCTCCTGGACGTGCCGTACGGCGGCGCCAAGGGCGGCGTCAGCATTGACCCGCGCCAGTACTCGGCCGGCGAGCTCGAGCGCGTCATCCGCCGCTACACCTCCGAGATCCTGCCGATCATCGGCCCGGACCAGGACATCCCCGCCCCGGACGTGGGCACGGACGAGCGCATGATGGCCTGGATGATGGACACCTACTCCACCAGCCGCGGCCACACCACGCTCGGCGTGGTCACCGGCAAGCCCGTCGCCCTGGGCGGCTCCCTGGGCCGCGCGTCGGCGACGTCGGCCGGCGTCGTGCACGTCGCGCTCGCCGCCCTGCGGCACCGCGGCATCAAGCCCGAGGGCGCCACCGCGGTGGTCCAGGGCTTCGGCAAGGTCGGTGCGGGCGCGGTCGAGTTCCTCGCGGAGGCCGGCGTCAAGGTCGTCGCGGTCTCGGACCAGTATGGCGCCGTGCACAACGCGAACGGCCTGGACTACGACTCGCTGCTGGCGCACATGAAGGAGACCGGCAGCGTGGTGGACGCCCCGGACACCGAGCCGATGGACGCCGCCGCCATGCTGACGATGGACGTGGACCTGCTGGTCCCGGCCGCCGTCGAGGGTGTGCTCACCGAGGAGAACGCGGGCGACGTGACGGCGCGGATCGTGGTGGAGGGCGCCAACGGGCCCACCACCTCCGCCGCCGACCGCATCCTGACCGAGAACGACGTCCTCGTGGTGCCGGACATCCTGGCCAACGCGGGCGGCGTGGTCGTCTCCTACTTCGAGTGGGCCCAGGCCAACCAGGCCTACTGGTGGTCCCGCCAGGAGGTGGACGAGCGCCTCGAGAAGCGCATGGTCACCGCGTGGGACGCGCTCCTGGAGGCCAGCCAGAAGCGAGGCCTCACCCTTCGTGAGGCCGCCACCGTGACCGCGGTGGAGCGGGTGGCCGACGCGCACCTGCTGCGCGGCCTCTACCCGTGATCGGGGGCGCCTGAGGGCGCCTGTGCACTGCACCTCGGCCCCGCGTCTCCCCCTCGGAGGCGCGGGGCCGACGTCGTCACCGGGGTGCGGGTCAGGGCTTCACGCAGAGCACGGGCACGCGGGCCTCGAGGATGAGCTGCTGGGCGGCGGAGCCCAGGAGGAGCTTGCCCACGGGGGAGCGGTGCTTCACGCCCACCACGATCCGCGTCGCGCCGATGCGCTCGGCGTGGTCCAGCAGATCTCCGACGGCGTCCCGTCCGCGCTCCTGGGCATGCTCCACGGACACCTCGACGCCCGCGTTCCCCGCCTCGGACGGGTCCGGCTCCGTGCCGTCGAGGGAGAAGTACACAAGGTTCTCGCCGCGCAGGGCGGCCTCACTCAGGGCGGCCCGGTGGGCTGCGGCGCTCTCGGGGGAACCGGTGCCGGCGATCACGATAGTCATGGGGTCCACTGTGCGCGATGGGTCGGGCGTTTGTCCCCTCCAGGAGACATGTGGCGCCCTCGATCGAATGTGACCCACATCGCTGATACCGTCTCACCACCACTCGCACCAAGACCCGTCGGCGCGGATGTCTCCGCCCTGCCGGGTCTCGTCAGAAGGACCCCAGCATGCCCTCCTCCTCGACGGCCGATCCGCCTCGCCGCGGCGGCCTCGGCCGCCTCCTGTTCTCCGTGGTGGCGGTGATCACCGTCATCGTCGCCAGCGCGTTCTCCATCGGCTCGGCCTCGGGCGGCACGGACGTCCGCACCAACCTCACCCTGATCGCCCCGGCTGCGGCCGGCGGCGGCTGGGACTCGTTCCAGCGGGAGCTCCAGCAGGCGATGCGCGTGAACGGCCTGGTGAACAACGTGCAGGTCGTGAACATCCCCGGCGCCGGCGGCACCATCGGCCTGGGCCAGCTGAGCACGCTGGAGGAGCCGAACAACCTGATGGTGGGCGGTACGGGACACATCGCGACCCACGCGGCCCGGGGGGCGGGACCGCAGCTGTCCGACGTCACGCCGATCGCCCGGGCCGTGGAGGAGTACAACCTCGTGGTGGTCCCCGCCGACTCGCCGTACCAGAGCATGGACGAGCTCATCGAGGCATGGCGCGCGGATCCGCCGCACGTGGGGTGGACCGGCGGCGGATCCTTCGACCAGCTCGTCATGGCGGACCTCGCCGGGCAGGCCGGGATCGATGTGGAGGAGACCACCTACATCAACTCCGACGGCGGCGGAGAGGCGATCCAGGCCCTGCTGAACGGCACCGCCCAGGCCACGGCGGGCGGCTTCGCCGACATGTACCCCCAGGTGCAGGGCGGCCGCCTCCGGGCGCTCGGCGTGGTGGCCCCGGGGCGACTCACGGGCGTCGAGGACATCCCCACGCTGCGGGAGCAGGGCTACGACGTGACGCTGACCAACTGGCGCGGCCTCTTCGCCCCTCCCGGGATCTCCACCGAGGACCGGGCCGATCTCGAGGCGCTCGTCACCGAGGCGCTGCAGGCCCCCGAGTGGGCGGACGCGGTGGAACGCAACTACTGGAACCTCGTGCCCCTGACCGGGCCGGAGCTCGAGACGTTCATCGACGACGAGGTCCAGCGCATCCAGAGGCTGACGGAGGAGATCCGATGAGCGACTCGACCACCGTCCCCGCCGTCTCGCCCGAGCGCTCCCGCTGGGGGCGTGCCACCGGCCTCTCGGCCCTCGTCATGCCCGGCGTGCTGGCGGCGTTCAGCCTCTACCTGCTGATCGGCTCGCTCCGCATGGACACCGAGGGGATGGACTTCCCCGGCCCCTCGTTCTTCCCGCTGATCCTCGCGGCGGTCGGGCTGGTGCTCGCCGTGGCCCTCGCCGTCCAGGTGGCGGTGACGCGCGAGTCCCCGGAGGGCCAGGCGGACGCGGACGGCGAGGTCGGCCAGCCGGCCGGTCCCCTCACCCGCTTCCACTCCGACTTCTCCGCCCTGGCCTGGGTGTTCCTGGGCTTCCTGGCGTTCGCTCTGCTGCTGCCGTGGCTCGGCTGGATCCTGGCCGGCGCCCTGCTGTTCTGGACCGTGGCCCGCGCCTTCGGCTCGCCGCGGCCGGTGTTCGACATCCTCGTGGCCCTGTTCGTCTCCTCGCTCGCGTACCTCGCGTTCGCGGTCGTGCTCGGTCTGACCCTGCCCTCGGGCGTCCTGGGAGGTGGCTTCTGACATGGAGACGCTCGGTCTTCTGATGGAGGGCTTCGCGGGAGCCCTCACCCCGATGAACCTGCTGTGGGTGGTGCTCGGCTGTCTGCTCGGCACCGCCGTGGGCGTCATGCCCGGCCTCGGGTCGTCCATGGCCGTGGCCCTGCTGCTGCCCATGACGTTCGCGCTCGAGCCCACGGCCGCGTTCATCCTGTTCGCCGGCGTGTACTTCGGCGGCCTGTTCGGCGACTCGACCATGGCCATCCTGATGAACACCCCGGGGCAGGCCTCGGCCATCGCCTCCACCTTCGAGGGCCACCGCATGGCCCAGGACGGGCGCGCGGCCCAGGCGCTCGCGACGGCGGCGATCGGCGCGTTCATCGGCGGCATCATCGCCTCGGTGTGCGTGGTGTTCCTGGCGCCCGTGCTGGCCGAGTTCTCCACTAGCTTCGGACCGGCCGAGTACTTCGCGCTCGCCCTGTTCGCCTTCGTGGCCACCTCCTCCGTGGTCGCCGACTCCGTGCTTCGGGGCCTGGCATCGCTCGTGCTCGGGCTGGGCATCGCCGTGGTGGGCATCGACGGCGTCACCGGGACCGAGCGGTTCACGATGGGCTCCTCGCAGCTCTTCGACGGGATCCCGCTGGTGACCGTGACCGTGGCCGTCCTCGCCCTCGGCGAGGTGTTCCATGTCGCCTCCCGCGTGCGCCGCGAGCGGAGGGACCTGCGGATCCGCCGCACCGGCCGGCCGTGGCTCTCCGGGGCCGAGTTCCGCGAGGCCGCCCCCGCGTGGCTGCGCGGCACCGCGATCGGCCTGCCGTTCGGCATCGTCCCCGTCGGCGGCTCCGAGGTCCCCACGTTCCTGGCCTACTCCGCGGAGCGCCGCCTGGACAGGCGCCGCCGGGTCCCGATGTTCGGCAAGGGCGCCATCCGCGGCCTCGCCGCCCCGGAGGCCGCGGGCAACGCGACCACCGGCATGGCGATGGGCGCCCTGCTCACGCTGGGCCTGCCCGTCTCGGCGACCGCCGCGATCATGCTCGCGGCGTTCCGGCAGTACGGCCTGCAGCCCGGCCCGCTGCTGTTCGACCGCTCGCCCGACCTCGTGTGGGCGCTGCTGGCCAGCTTCTTCATCGCCATGGTGGTGCTCCTGGCCATCAACCTCCCGTTCGCCCAGCTGTGGGCCAAGCTCCTGCTCATCCCTCAGCACTACCTGTACGCGGGGATCACCCTGTTCTGCGGGCTCGGGATCTACGCCACCACGGGCGCCGTGTTCGACCTGCTCATGCTGCTGGCCCTCGGCGTGCTCGGCTTCCTCATGCGCCGCTACGGCTACCCGCTCGCCCCGCTCATGATCGGCATGGTCCTCGGGCCGCTCGCCGAGACCAGCCTCAGGGATGCGCTGCTGAGCTCGGTGGGCGATCCCGCCATCCTGGTCTCCAGCCCCATCACGTGGGTGATCTACGGGATCCTGGCCGTCGTCCTGGCGTTCTCCGTGCGTGCCGCCGTCGTCAGCCGCACCCGCCGGGACGTCTGAGCGGAGGCGGGATCCGCGCCCCCCGAGGCAACACGGGTTGAGTTGTCACCGGTGTGCGGCCTCCGCACCCGTGACAACTCAACCCGCGTTTCTGGTGGGCGACGGCCCCGCTCAGTAGTGGTACGTGTCCGACGGCGCCGTGATCGCGTCGTCCTGGTCCGGGTACCGCGTGGAGTGCACCCCGAACGCGGCGGCCAGCCCGAGGATCTTCTCCGCGCGCGCCTTGCGGGGCAGGTCGGAGCCGTTGCGGATCTCGCCGCCGTCGGCCTCGAAGTCCGCGAGGAACTCGTGGGCCCACGCCAGCTCCTCCTGGGACGGGCTGAGCCCCTCGTTCACGGCCGCGCACTGCTCCGGCGCGAGGCACAGCTTGCCGGTCATGCCGAACTCCGCGGTCACCGCCGTCGCCTCGGCGAGCTTCACGCCGGTGGAACCCACGGTGGGCCCGTCGATCGCGCCCGGCAGCCCCGTGGCCTTCGCCGCGATCGTGAACTGGGACCGCGTGTACGCCAGCGCCATCGGCGACTCGCCCAGGCCGGTGTCGCGGCGGAAGTCGCCGATGCCGAACGCCAGGCGGAACGTGCCCTTCGCGGCGGCGATCGAGTCGATCCGCTGCAGTCCGCGTGCCGTCTCCACGAGCGCCACCACGGGCACGCCCGGCAGCCGCTTCGCGGTCTCGTTCACGTGGTCGGTGGACTCCACCATCGCCAGCACGACGCCGGCCAGGCCGCCCTCGGCGACCGGCCCGCCCAGGTGCGCGGGCAGGGTCGCGGCGAGCGCCGCGACGTCGTCCTCCCACCACTTCGAGCCGTAGCCGTTGAGGCGCACCCACGCGGTGTGGCCCGAGGTGAGCCAGTCGACGGTGTCCTGCAGGGCCTTGGGCTTGTCCGCGGGGGCCACGGAGTCCTCGACGTCCAGGATGACGATGTCCGCGGCCGAGTCCTCCGCGGGCTGGAAGCGCTCGGGCTGCGCGGCGTTCACGAGCAGCCAGGAGCGGGCGAGCTCGGGGTCGATCCGCTGGCCGGGCACGGGGGAGAACGGCTGGGTGGGCGAGGGGGAGAGGGTGACGGTCATGGCTGGGCCTCCTTCAGGCGGGAGGGCGACGCGGGGGCGGGTCGCCGGGGCTGGTGTCGTCGTCGGACGGTCCGCGGGCGGGGTGCCTCACGCGGATCGGTCGGACGGGGAGGACCAGGTGGGGGCCCGTCGTCGTCAGCGCAGGTCGGCGCCGGGAGCGGCCGCGGGTGGGCGGCACGTGTGGCCCAGGTTACAGGACACCGGTCGCGACGACGATGCCCGCGCCCCCGGCGCGCGAACGACGAGATTCCGCGGTTCACACGTGAAGTGTGACGGAGTGTTTCTGACTTTCACGTGCAAGTCCTGGGCGCGCGATGGAGAGAGATGTTTAGATTTGAAACAAGCACGGGGGAGCACCCTGTGACCGCAGATCCGAACATCCTTGAAGGAGCATCCCCATGACGCAGGTCACCCCCGGAACCTGGAACCTCGACGCCTCCCACACCGAGGTGGGCTTCACGGTCCGCCACGCGGGCATCTCCAAGGTGCGCGGCACCTTCCAGGCCGTCTCCGGCACCCTCACCGTCGCCGAGGACTTCGCCCGCTCCTCCGCGGACATCACCGTGGACATGCAGTCCATCGACACCAAGGACGCCAACCGCGACGGCCACCTCAAGGGCGAGGACTTCTTCGACGTGGAGAAGCACCCCACCATGACCTTCCGCTCGACCGAGGTCCGCGGCTTCGACGGCGAGGAGTTCGTCCTGGTCGGCGACCTCACCATCCTGGAGACCACGAAGCAGGTCGAGCTGGAGGTCGAGCTCGGCGGCCAGACCACCGACCCGTTCGGCACCACCCGCGTGGGCTTCGAGGCCAAGACCGAGATCTCCCGCAAGGACTTCGGACTGACCTGGAACGCCGGGCTCGAGGCCGGCGGCGTGCTGGTGGGCGACAAGGTGAAGATCGAGATCGACGCCGAGTTCGTCCAGGCCTGATCCGGGCCCGGCCCGCCGGACCCGCAGACGTCCGGGGCTGATCGTCTCCCCCCCCGGACACCCCACGACGCCGGCCGCCCCCACCCCGGGGCGGCCGGCGTCGCCGTGGCCGGACCGGGTGCAGGTCAGCGGGCCGCGGATGCACGAGAATCGTCACCATGGACTCCGCCTCCCCGGTCCCCGCCGCCCCGTCCGCCTCCCCGGTCCCCCGCCGCCAGGTGGACATGCCCGCCCTCGCCGACGCCGCCGAGCTGCGCAACATCACCGACGTCCTGGAGCGCCGCGTCGCGGGGCACCCCGACGTGGTGGCCTTCCAGGTGCGCCACCCCGCCGCGCCGTTCGACGCCCCGTGGGAGCCGGTCACCACGGCCGCGTTCCACGCCCGGGTGCGCGCGCTGGCCAAGGGCCTGATCGCGCTGGGGATCCGCCCGGGGGACGCCGTGTCCATCGTCTCCGCCACCCGGTACGAGTGGACCCTGATGGACCTCGCCTGCCTCTACGCGGGCGCCGTGGTGGTCCCCATGTTCGACTCCGCCCCGGCCACGCAGATGGCGGCGATCGCCGACGTCGTGGGCGTGCGCGCCGCCTTCGCCGGCTCCCGGGCCGCCGCAGCCACGCTGCGCGAGGCCCTCGACGCGCGGGACGGCGCCGCTCGCGGCCCCCACGGGTCCGCGGTGTGGACCCTGGACGACGCCGACGCCGACGGCGTCCCCGCCGGCGACCTGCGCGCCCTCGAGGCGCTCGGCGCCGACGTCACCGACGGGGCGCTCGAGGCGGCCCGCACGGCCCGAGGCCTGGACGACGTCGCCACGATCGTGTTCACGTCCGGCACCACGGGGGAGCCCAAGGGGACGAGGATCCTGCACCGGTCCTTCGTCCACCAGGTGCTCAACGTGGCCGAGGCCTACCGGGGGTTCGTGCACCCGGGCGGCTCCACCGTGCTGTTCCTGCCGCTGGCGCACGTGCTCTCCCGCGCCGTGCAGATGATCTGCCTGCACGGTGGGATGTCCGTGGCGCACGTGGGCTACCCGAAGGCCGCCGTGCCGTCCATGGGGCAGATCCGCCCGACCTTCGTGATGGTGGTCCCCGGCGTGCTGTCCAAGATCGTGCTCGGCGTGGAGGAGAAGGCGCGCGGCACCCGCGTGGGCCCGCTCTCCGTGGGCGTGCTCTGGGAGCGCGCCCGGGCGGCCGCCGTCGCGAAGGGGCGCGTGGTGCTGGGCGAGGACCCCAAGCTCCTGGTGCCCGTGCGCGCCCAGCTGGCCCTCTACGAGCGGCTCTTCTACCGCCGGGTGCGGCACCTGCTCGGCGGCCGGGTGACCCACCTGCTGTGCGGCGCGGCCAAGCTCGACCCGGACCTGCTGCGCCTGTTCACCGGCATGGGCCTGACCGTGTTCGAGGGCTACGGGCTCACCGAGACCACCGCCCCCGCCGTGGGCCATCGCGAGGGGGACGTGGTCCCCGGCACCGTGGGCCTGCCCCTGCCCGGGATGTCCGTGCGGATCGCTGACGACGACGAGATCCAGATGCGCGGCCCCGGCGTGTTCGCCGGGTACACCGACGAGGATGAGACCGCCGCCGCGTTCGACGGCGAGTGGTTCCGCACCGGGGACCTCGGCCGTCTCGACGACGACGACCGGCTCACCGTGACCGGTCGCGTCAAGGACGTGATCGTCACCGCCAACGGCAAGACCATCAACCCCGCCGCGTGGGAGCGCGAGGTGGAGCTGCACCCCGCGGTCGGCCACGCCGTGGTGATCGGCGATGGCCTGGACCACCCCACCGCCATGATCCTGCTGGACCGCGAGGCCCTCGCCGCGTGGGTGCAGCGTCACCTGCCGGACTGGCAGGTGCCCGACGCCGTGTCCGCCCGCCTGCGGGACGGCGCCGAGACCGCGGAGCGGTTCAGGGACGAGGCCGGGCGCATGATCGAGGTCTCCGAGCAGCGGATCCGCGACTCGGTGGGCGCGGCCATCGACGCCGCCAATGCGAAGGTCCCCGTGCCCGAGCGGCTGCGCTCCTACAAGGTGCTCCTGCCGGACCCCGAGGAGCTCGCCGCGCTCCTCACGCCCACGCAGAAGCTCAAGCGCTCGGCGCTCGCGGAGCGGATCGCGCACCTGCTGCCGAAGCGCTGAGGTGCTGAAGCGCTGACGCTCCGACGCTTCGGCGCTCCGGCGCGTTGTGGTCACGACACGCCGTCCGCCCCGGAGCGTGCGCGGCGTGTCGTGACCACAGCGCGGAGTGCGACCAGCCCTCGCCGCACCCCGGGCGCGATCCGTAGGGTGGGGCGCATGATGGCTTCGAAGACCCCGCACCAGAACACCACGTTCGAGCTGCCGACGAAGGACGCCGCGCACGGCGACCAGCAGGGCCACGGCTACCTTGCCCTCCCCGAGTCCGGCCAGGGCCACGGCGTGATCGTGATCCAGGAGTGGTGGGGCCTCGTGGACCACATCAAGGACGTGTGCGACCGCCTCGCCGAGGAGGGCTTCGTGGCCCTCGCCCCGGACCTCTACGGCGGCTGGATCGCCCATGACGGCGACGAGGCCGGCGAGATGATGGAGAACCTCCCCGCCGAGGAGGGTGCCCGCCAGCTGGCCGGCGCGGTCGACTACCTCCTCTCCCGCGACGAGGTCACCTCCGAGACCGTCGGCGCGATCGGCTTCTGCATGGGCGGCGGCTTCGTGCTCGCCCTGGCGAACCAGCAGGGCGCGAGGGTCTCCGCCGCCGTGCCCTTCTACGGCGTGGGCCAGGGCGTGCCCGGCGACTTCTCCGGGGTGGAGGCCGCCGTCCAGGGCCACTACGCCGAGCGGGACCAGATGTTCCCCGTGGAGAAGGCGCGCGAGCAGGAGCAGCAGATCCGCGAGGAGTCCGGCGCGGAGGTCGAGTACTTCTACTACGACGCCGACCACGCCTTCCACAACGACGAGAACCCGGCGGGCAACTACCAGGAGGCCGAAGCGAAGCTCGCCTGGGGCCGCGCGGTCTCCTTCCTGAAGGAGAAGGTCCGCTGAGCCCCGCACGAGGCGGCCGCGGCGGGGGCCGGTCGCGCGCGAGCCGCGGAGGGCCCGCCCGACCTGCGCGTGCCGCCGGCCGGGGCGGTGCCGCCGGGGGCGGGGGCCGGCGTCGGGACGCCCGGGCCGAGCCCGTGCGCTTCGACCTCCCCGAGACGCCGCCCGAGACCCTGTTCCTGGCCACCATCCCGGGGGCGACGCCGTCCACGTGGGTCGGCCGGTTCACCTCGCGCGAGCGCGCGGTGCAGCTGGTCAACCACGACGAGTCGGCGCAGCTGGCGCACCTCGCCCATGACGACGCCGGGATGCCGCTCCACCCGCTGCCGCAGCTGGGCTACGTGCGGTGGCGGCGGGACCGCAGGCTCGACGACGTGGTGAAGGACGCGGGGGTGGACCCGCGGCACGTGCACACGGTCACCTCCTACTCCGAGCTGCCCGTGGTGTGCGTCGGCAAGGACCACCTGCTCTCCGCGTGGGACGTGGACGCGGACGGCCCCGTGCCCATGGCCGAGCTCGACCCCGAGGAGGAGCTCGAGCCCGCCCGCTTCGCCCCGGCCCCGAGCGAGGACCCCCTGGACCCGGCCGAGGTGCCGGGCGCGGGCGAGCGCATGGCCATCGAGATCGCCGCGTCCGGCACCGGGCACGTCGTGCTGCCGATGTCCGTGGCGCGCATGTTCGGCCGCAAGGACGTCGTGGTGCTGCCCGTGGCCAGCGCGCTGGACGACGTCGTGGGCAAGTCCCGCGCCGACCGCGAGGCCGAGGCGATGCTCCAGGAGCTCGAGGCCGCCGTCGAGGACACGGGAGTGGAGGGCGAGGTGTCCGCGGAGGGGGCCGCCTACGAGGCCGGCGACCCCCGTCATCCCGGCTGGGACGTGGGCCTGGCCTGGCTCAAGGAGGCGGACACGTCGCTGGTCCAGACGTTCGTCGGCGTGAGCCGGGGACGGCGGCCCGGGAGCTCGCGATGACCCGGCGGGCAAACAAGACGAGCACCGCCGACAGGACGAGCCCTGCGCCGCGGGGCCCATCCGCGGTGAAGGGGGCCCACGGCGCAGGCGTCGTCGACGGGGGCGGCCGAGGCGGGCGGGCCTCCCGGACGCTGCGCACGGCCGTGCTGGCCGCGTGCGCCCTGGCGTATGCGCTCTCTGTGGGGTCAGTGGTCCTGGGCCATCCGAAGGGGCTGACCGTCTCCGCCGACCCCTCCGCCCCGACCCTGCCCCTGTGGCAGGTGTTCCTGCCGCCCGTGGTGGGTGTCGCTCTGACCCTCCTGCTGCCGCCCCGTCGGACGTCCCAACCGGCGGTGAGGGGAGAGGCGCGGGCGTTCCGGCACGGCACGGCCTTCCTGGTCGGGCTGGCCGTGCTCACGATCGGGCTCGGCCTCTCGCCGCTGTCCGACGTGGACTTCGTGCTCTCGAAGGCCCTGCTGTTCATGGTGCTGCCCGCCCTCGCGCTGCGCTTCGTGTGGCGTGGCGGGGTGGAAGTGCTCCGCGCCGGAGGGGGGTGGCGCTGGTGGGCGCCGCTCGCCGTCGTCGTGGTGTGGGCGTGGCTGTCCCAGGCGGCGCCGTGGGTGTCGGCCGCGGACTTCTCCGGCGACGACCTGACGTTCCTGCTCCTCGGGGCGGCGGTGACGGCGCTGACGGCGGGCGTGGGCGAGGAGCTGTTCTACCGCCGCTGGCTGCAGACGCGGCTGGAGGTGTGGCTGGGGCCGGCGGCGGGCATCGCGCTGACGTGCGTGCTGTTCGGGCTCATGCACTTCGGCACGCACGGGTCCGCGGACCTGGCCCGGGATGCCGCACTGATCGTGGCGGTGCAGGGCACGTCGGGCCTGTTCCTGGGCCTGCTGTGGTGGCGGTACCGGAACATCGCGATGAACATCCTGGCGCACCTGATCATGAACGGCTGGGCCGTGGCGGCGTACCTGCTGACGCGGTGAGCCCCGGTAGGGCTCGCCGTCCACCTCAGCCGAGGCGGCCGGCCTGGGTGGCCTCGTACCGCTCGGCGTCCTCGTCCTCGGGGACCGGCTCGGTGCCGCGCCAGCGGGCCACGGCCGTCATGAGGTGGTGCACCACGAGCGCGGCGATCGTGCCGAGCGTGATGCCGCCGAACACCAGCCCGCCCGCCGTCAGCTGCGGGTCCGCGATCGCCACGATCAGGCCCGCGCCCGCCGTCATGAGGTGGATGGTGTTGGAGAAGTCCACGCGGTTCTGGACCCAGATCCGCACGCCCATCACGCCGATCATGCCGTAGAGGATGATGCCGGCGCCGCCGGCCACACCGGCCGGGATGGTCGCGACGGCGGCCCCGAACTTGGGCAGGAAGGCGAGGGCGATCGCGGTGAGGCCGGCCACCCAGTACGCGGCGGTCGAGTACACCCGCGAGCTCGCCATGACGCCGATGTTCTCCGCGTACGTGGTGGTGCCGACGCCGCCGCCCAGGCCGGAGAAGGTGGTGGAGAGGCCGTCGGCGATCAGAGCGCGGCCGGTGAGCGGGTCGAGGTCCCGCTTGGTCATCAGGCCGACGGTCCTGACGTGGCCGATGTTCTCGGCGATCAGCACGAGCACCACCGGCAGGAACAGCGGCAGCACCTGGAGGCTGAACTCGGGCGCGTGGAACGGCGGCAGGCCCACCCAGGCCGCCTCGCCGACCGCGGCGAAGTCCACCTGGCCCTGGGCCAGCGCCAGCACGTACCCGGCCAGGATGCCCACGAGGATGGACAGCCGCCCGACGAGGCCGCGGAACAGCACCGCCGTGAGCACCACCGCCAGCGCCGTGCCGAAGGTGGTCAGGGGCACCTCCTGCATGGCCGCCGTCGTCGCGCCGGCGAGGTTCAGGCCGATCAGCGCCACGATGGTGCCCATCACGGCGGGCGGCATGAGCGCGTGGATCCAGCCGGTGCCGGACAGGTGCACGACGACGCCGATCGCCGCGAGCAGCAGCCCCGTCGCCATGATGCCGCCGAGCGCAGCGCCCGTGCCCTCGAGCGCGGTGGCCGCCGTGAGCGGGGCGATGAACGCGAACGAGCTGCCGAGGTAGCTCGGCAGGCGGTTGCCGGTGATCACGAGGAACAGCAGGGTGCCGATGCCGGAGAAGAGCAGCGCCGTCGTCGCGGGCATGCCGGTGATGGCGGGAACGAGCACGGTGGCGCCGAACATGGCCATCACGTGCTGCACGCCGATGCCCACGGTGCGTGGCCAGCTGAGGCGTTCGTCCGGGGCGACGACGGTGCCCGGCGTGATGGTGCGGCCGTCGCCGTGCACGCGCCAGCCGAACCCCCGGGAGGGGTCGGCGTGCCGAGCGGGTGAGGTGGGGGTGCTGTGGGCCATGGCCGCCTTGCCGTTCAGGAGTGGATGAGGGCGCCGGACCGGGCTTCGGATCGGGGCGCGCGTCGGTCTGTAGGGTACCGTTTGAGGTGTGTCTGAGTACTTCGGAGTGATCGGCGAGGCCCTGGTGGACGTGGTCCTCTCGGACACCGCCACGCCCCGAGCGCACGTGGGCGGGAGCCCGCTGAACGTGGCCGTCGGTGTGAGCCGCCTGGAGCGCCCCGTGCTGTTCGCCGGCCGCTTCGGCCAGGACGAGTACGGCGCCATGATCGCCGCCCATCTCGAGGGCAACGGCGTGCGCAGCCTCCTGGAGCCGGACTCCTCCCCGACGTCGCAGGCCACCGCGCGCCTGGACCCGACGGGCGCCGCCAGCTACGAGTTCGACCTCGACTGGACGCTGCCGCCCGCCGCCGCCCTCGTGCGGGACCTCCGCGCGGCCGCCGGCGGGTCGCTCAAGCACGTGCACGCCGGCTCGATCGCCACGATGCTCGCCCCCGGCGACGCCGAGGTCATGGGTCTGCTCGAGGCGCTCTCCCCGGAGACCACCGTCAGCTACGACCCCAACGTGCGGCCCAGCATCGTCCCGGACCGGGTGTTCGCCCGTGCTCGCGCCGAGGAGTCGGTGCGCCTCTCCGACGTCGTCCACGCCTCTGACGAGGACATCGCCTGGCTCTACCCGGACCGGCCGCTGCTCGAGACCCTGAAGGCGTGGCAGGCCATGGGTCCGGCGTTCGTGGTCATGACGCGCGGCGCCGAGGACATCGTGGCCGTCACTGCACACGGCGTGCGCGAGCGCCCGATCGTCCCCGTGGACGTCGCGGACACCGTGGGTGCCGGCGACTCGTTCACCGCGGCGCTCCTGGCCGCCCTCGACGACCGCTCCCTGCTCGGCGCGGCCCACCGGGAGCGGCTGCACGCCATGGACCCGGCCGACGTCGAGTCCGTGCTGATCTACGCCTCCCGCGCCTCCGCGATCACGGCGTCCCGCCCGGGCGCCGACCCGCCGACGCGGGCCGAGCTCGCGGGCTGACGACGACGCGGGCGGACGCCGTCCGACGCAGAGTGGTCACAACACGCCGCGTGCGGACGCCGTCCGACGCAGAGTGGTCACAACACGCCGCGTGCCATGCCTCCAGACGGCGTGTCGTGACCACCCTGAGGGGCGGGCGGCGTCCCGTCGTCCGGTGCCCGCCCGTTCCCCAGCCGGCTCGCTCAGAGCAGCCCGAGCCCCGTGACGGCCTCCCGCTCCTCGTCGAGTTCGGCCACGGTCCTCTCCAGGCGCTCAGCCGCGTCCGGCAGCAGAGCGGCGTCTGGCTCCAGACCCGGCACGATCCGCCACTGCCCGCCCTCGGACTCCACGGGGAACGAGCTGATCAGGCCCTCGGGCACGCCGTAGGAGCCGTCGGACACGATCGCCGCGGAGGTGCGCCGGGCCTGCCCGTCCGTGCCCACGCCCGTGCCGAGGAACCAGTCGCGCATGTGGTCGATCGTCGCGCTTGCGGCCGACGCCGCCGAGGACGCCCCGCGCACGCTGATGATCTCCGCGCCGCGCTCGGCCACCCGCGGGATGAACTCCTCGGCGGCCCATCCGGCGTCCACGACCTCGAGCGCGGGGCGCCAGCCGCCGTCGGCGCCGCCCACCCGCACGCGCGCGTGGGTGAGGTCCGGGAACTGCGTGGCCGAGTGGTTGCCCCAGATGGTGATGCCGTCCACGGCGGTCACCGCGACGCCGGCCTTCGCCGCGAGCTGCGAGACCGCGCGGTTGTGGTCCAAGCGGGTGAGCGCGGTGAAGCGGTCGGCCGGCACGTCCCGAGCGTGGGAGGCGGCGATCAGCGCGTTCGTGTTCGCCGGGTTGCCCACGACGACGACGCGCACGTCCTCCGCTGCGTGGTCGTTGATCGCCTGGCCCTGGGGCCCGAAGATGCCGCCGTTGGCCTCGAGCAGGTCGCCGCGCTCCATGCCGGCCGAGCGCGGGCGGGCGCCCACGAGCAGGGCGTGCTGCACGCCGTCGAAGGCCACCGCGGGATCGTGCGTGACCTGGACGTCCGCGAGGAGGGGGAACGCCGCGTCCGCGAGCTCCATCGCCGTGCCCTCGGCGGCCCGCAGCGCCGCCGGGACCTCGAGCAGGCGCAGGCGCACGGGGACGTCGGCGCCGAGCATCTCGCCGGAGGCGATCCGGAAGAGCAGCGCGTAGCCGATGTTGCCGGCCGCGCCGGTGACGGTGACGGTGCGGGGGGTCTGGGCCGCACTCATGGGGGCGGGGGCGGTGCGCGCGGCGCTGCTCTGGGTGTCCATGCGCTCATCCTGCCAACTGCCCGCGCCCCTCGCGAGGACCCCGCCTAGACTCGACGCATGCCTCTGCCGACCTCGATCCGCCGCCCCCGGCTCGTCGCCACGGACCTGGACGGCACCGTCATCGGCTACGCGCACACCCGCTCGGGGCGGCTCTCCCCGCGGACCATCGCGGCGCTGCGGTCGGCGCACGAGGCGGGCGTCGTCGTCGTGTTCGTGACGGGGCGGCCGCTGCGCTGGCTGGACGCGCTCGCGGACCAGCTGGGCGACGTCGGACCGGTGATCTGCTCCAACGGCGCCGTGGTGGTGGATCCCGCGACCGGCGAGGTGCTCGAGTCCCGCCCGATGGAGCGGGGGACGGTGTGGACGGCGGTCGAGCGGCTGCGGGCCCTGGACCCCACCGCCACGTTCGGCGCCGAGACACTCGACGGCTTCTTCTGGGAGACCGCGTTCACGGAGGCGTCGGCGTTCGAGGACGCCACGCCGGCCGCGGCTGCCCTCGAGGGCGTGCTGCCCGCGGAGGCCGTCGTCGTGAAGCTGATGGCCCGCTCGACCGCCCTCGAGCCGGACGCGTTCCTGGAGGCCGCGCGCGCCGAGCTCGGGGAGCTCGTCAGCGCGACGCACTCCGCGCCCGGCGTGGCCCTCGTGGAGATGTCCGCGCCGGGCGTGCACAAGGCGGCCACCCTCGCGGACTTCGCGGCGAGCCGGGGGATCGCGCCGGCGGACGTCGTCGCCTTCGGGGACATGCCCAACGACGCCGAGATGCTTGCGTGGGCGGGCCTCGGCTGCGCCGTGGCCTCAGGCCACGTGAGCCTGCGCGCGGCGGCGGACGCGGTGGTCGGGGCCTGCGACGACGACGGCGTGGCCGGGGCGATCGAGGAGCTGCTGGCGCTGCCGGAGGTCTGACGGGCGGGCGCGGCCGACCGGCCCGGCCCGGCCGCCGGGGTCACCAGCGCTCGCGGGTGAGGTCGGCGTCCTCGGCGCGCACCGGCTTCGAGCCGGTGACCAGCTTGTGGCCGAGCCACAGGGCCAGGAACAGCGGCAGGCCGAGGTACGCGGTGGCTGCGGCGAGCAGGTCCACGCCCTCGCCGAACGCCCCGTACCCCTGACCCAGGACCACCACGGTGCACAGCAGCAGCGCGACGATCGGGCCCAACGGGAAGAGCGCGGCGCGGTAGGGCAGGTCCTCGAGGCGGCCGCCCTGGACGATGTACGCGCGGCGGAACCGGTAGTGGCTCCACGCGATGCCCATCCACACGATGAACCCGGCCAGTCCGGAGGCGGAGACGAGCCACACGTAGGCGGCCCCGTCTCCGACGAGGGTGGTGAGGAAGCACAGGGCGCCGACGGCGGTGGTGACCAGCAGCGCGTTCATGGGAACGCCGCGGCGGTTGACCTTGGCGAGGAACCGCGGGGCCTTGCCCGAGTCGGCCAGGGCCCAGAGCATGCGGGTGGAGGCGTACAGCCCCGAGTTGCCGGCGGAGAGGATCGCTGTGAGGATCACGGCGTTCATCACGGCGGCCGCGGCCAGCACGCCGGCGTTCTCGAACACCAGGGTGAACGGGGAGATCGAGATGTCCTCCACGCCGCTGCCCAGCAGGTTGGGGCTGGTGTAGGGGATCAGGAAGCCGATCACGGTGATCGCGCCGACGTAGAAGAGCAGGATGCGCCAGAACACGGTGCGGATGGCCTTCGGGACGTTCTTCTCCGGGTCCTCCGCCTCGCCGGCCGCGACGCCGACGAGTTCGGTGCCCTGGAAGGAGAAGCCGGCCACCAGGAAGATCGCGAGGATGCCCGGGGCGCCGCCCACGAACGGGGCCTCGCCGGTGGTCCAGTTCTCGAAGCCCGGGGCGGCGCCGCCGAGGATGCCGGCGATCATCATGACGCCGAGGACGAGGAAGACCACCACGGTGACGACCTTGATGAGCGAGAACCAGAACTCGGACTCGCCGTAGGCCCGGGTGGAGAGCGCGTTGAGGCCGAAGAGGATCGCCAGGAAGAGCGCAGACCAGGCCCACGAGGGGACGTCCGGGAGCCAGTAGCGCATGACCAGAGCGGCCGCGACGAGCTCCGCGGCCACCGTGATCGCCCAGTTGTACCAGTAGTTCCAGCCGATGGCGAAGCCGAACGAGGGGCTGACGAACCGGGTGGCGTACTCCTCGAAGGCGCCCGAGACCGGCAGGTAGGTGGCCATCTCGCCGAGGGACTGCATGAGCAGGAACACCATGAAGCCGATGACGACGTACGCCAGCAGCGCGCCGCCGGGGCCGGCGGTGGCGATGCTGTTGCCGGAGGCCACGAACAGGCCGGTGCCGATGGCGCCGCCCATCGCGATCATCATCAGGTGGCGGGCGGCCAGGGTGCGGCGCAGGCCGTTGTGCGCCTCTGACGGGGCGGGAAGGGCGGCGGTGCTGGCGGCGGGGCCGGCGGCGGTGCTGCCGGCCGGCAGGGCAGAGCCGGGGGTGTCTCTGGAGTTCACGGAGGTCTTTCGTCGCTGGGGGCGGGCGCACGTCCGGCGCCTCCACCCCGGATTCGAGGTCGCAGAACTCTACACCCGGACGGGGCCGCGGCGCGCGTCGCCCTCGGGTCAGCCCGCCGCGGCGAGCTCCTCGCGCAGGGCCGCGACGAACGCGTCGACGTCCTCCTCCGTGGTGTCGAAGCTGCACACCCAGCGGACCTCGCCCGTCGCGGGGTCCCAGTCGTAGAACCGGAAGGACCGGCGCAGCCGGTCCGCGACGCCGGCCGGCAGGGTCGCGAAGACCGCGTTGACGTCGGTGTTCTGGGTCAGCGCCACCCCGGGGAGGGAGCCGTCCGCGATGCCGGCCGTCACGGCGTCGCTGAGGCGCCGGGCCATGGCGTTCGCGTGGCCGGCGATCCGCAGGTGCAGGTCCCCGTCGAAGAGCGCGATCAGCTGCGCCGAGACGAAGCGCATCTTGGACGCGAGCTGCATCTGGTGCTTGCGCAGGTAGGCCAGGCCCTGCACGGCGTCCGGGTTCAGCACCACGATCGCCTCCGCGGCGAGCGCCCCGTTCTTGCTGCCGCCCAGGGAGAGCACGTCCACGCCGGCGTCCGTGGTGAACGCACGCAGCGGCAGGTCGAGCGCGGCCGCGGCGTTGGCGATCCGCGCCCCGTCCAGGAACACCGTCATGCCGCGCGCGTGCGCGTGCTCGGTGATCGCGCGGATCTCCTCCGGCGTGTACAGGGTGCCGAGCTCGGTGGACTGCGTGATCGCGACGACGAGGGGCTGGGCCCGGTGCTCGTCCCCCCATCCCCACGCCTCGGCGTCGATCAGCTCCGGGGTGAGCTTGCCGTCCAGGGTGGACACGGGCAGGAGCTTGATCCCGGCGGCCTTCTCCGGCGCGCCGCCCTCGTCCACGTGGATGTGGGCGGTGTCCGCGCAGACCACCGCGCCCCAGCGCGGCAGCATGGACTCCAGGGCGACGACGTTCGCGCCCGTCCCGTTGAACATCGGCCAGGCCTGCGCCTGCTCGCCGAAGTGCCCGCGGACCACCTCCTGCAGCCGGGCGGTGTAGGCGTCCTCGCCGTAGGCGGTCTGGTGGCCGCCGTTGGCCTCGGCGATCGCCGCGAGGACCTCCGGGTGCACCCCGGAGTAGTTGTCCGAGGCGAACCCGCGGCTCTCGGCGTCGTGGATCCTCTGCATGTCGGTCCCCTTCCGGTGGGTGGTCATCGTGCGACGCGCCTCAGGCGTCCGCGGCGCGGATGCCGGCCGTGGAGACGATGACGCCCCGCATCTTCTTCTCGAGCGCCTCGAAGAACATGGAGAGCGGGAACTCGTCGTCGAGCACGAGGTCGGTGAGCCCCTTCGGCGGGCCCGCCAGCACGTCCTGGGGGAGGCCCTGCGCCCACGCCGAGGCCGGATGCGGGGCCACCACGGACGCGACCAGCTCGTGGGCCTTGAGCCAGTGCACGGTCTTGGGGCGGTCGATGGACTCCCAGTACAGCCGGTCGATCGCGTCGCCGAGCGCGACGACGGCCGGCGCCAGGCCCTCCCAGTCCACGCTGAGCTTCACGTCCCGCCACTCCACCACGTGCCGGCGGTGGAGCCACGCGAAGAGCAGCTGGCCGCCGAGGCCGTCGTAGTTGCGCACGCGGGAGCCGGTGAGCGCGAAGCGGAAGACGCGGTCGAAGAGCACGGCGTAGTGCACGAGCTTCGCGTGACGCAGGGTCGCCTGCTCCGTCTCGCTCAGGTCCTCCCCGGCCTCCGCGCGGGCGGTGAGGGCCTGCTCGATCCGGACGCACTCGCGGAACGCGGTCAAGTCACAGCGCATCTCCTCGAGCGTGTAGAGGAAGAACGGCATGCGCTGCTTGATCATGAACGGGTCGAAGGGCAGGTCGCCGCGCATGTGCGTGCGGTCGTGGATGAGGTCCCACATGACGAACGTCCTCTCGGCGAGGTCCTGGTCCGCCACGAGCTCCGCGGCGTCGGCGGGCAGGTCCAGCTTCGTGATGTCCGCGGCCGCGGCGACGACGCGGCGGAAGCGGGCCGCCTCGCGGTCCTGGAAGATCGCGCCCCACGTGAACGTGGGGCTCTCGCGCATCGCCACGGTCTCGGGGAACAGCACCGCTGAGTTCGTGTCGTAGCCCGGCGTGAAGTCGATCAGCCGCAGGGACAGGAAGAGCTTGTTGCCGTGGTCGCCGGCCTCGAGGTCCGCGATGAACTCCGGCCAGATGGCATCCACGATCAGGGCCTCGACGTGTCGGTCGGGCGAGCCGTTCTGGGTGTACATCGGGAAGACCACGAGGTGACGGATGCCGTCCACGCGGTGCTCCTGCGGCTGGAACGCCACGAGGGAGTCCAGGAAGTCGGGCACGCCGAAGCCGTCCGCCTCCCAGCGCGCGACGTCGCGGGGCAGGGCGGCGAGGTAGGCGGCGTCGTGCGGGAAGAGCGGGGCCAGCGTGGCGACGGCGGCGGTGATCACGGCGACGTGGTCGCGGGCGGCGGGGTGGTCGACGGGGTCAGGCACCGAGCCGTCCTCGGCCTGGTGTCCCTGGAGTGCCGTGGCGGCCGCCTTGAGTCGCAGCCAGGCCGGGTGGGACTCGGCGTGGCGGGCGTCCTCGACGACCTCCGGCTCGCCGATGATGGCCTGCTCCGTGGGCAGAGAAGTGGTCATGAACGCCTCCTGTCGCTGTGTCGCCGGTAAATCTCCTGTGATCCGCGTGCCACCCTCGCCCAGCTCTCGGAGCGGGTCGGCCTCTCCTCGTCCGCGGTGCAAGCGCGGCTGCGCAAGCTCGAGGGGAGCGGGGTGATCACCGGATACCGGGCGCTGCTGGACCCCGAGGCGGTCGGCAAGCCGCTCGCGGCCTTCACCGAGATCACGCCACTGGACCCCCGGCAGCCCGACGACGCGCCGCAGCTCCTGGAGGGGGTCGCCGCGATCGAGGCCTGCCACTCCGTGGCCGGGGACGCGGCGTACATGCTGTTCGTCCGGGTGGGCTCGCCACGCGAGCTCGAGGCGCTCGTCAACGAGATCCGCCACGTGGCCTCCGTGAACACGCGGACCACCGTGGTGCTGCAGACCTTCTACGAGCACCGCCCGATGCTGCCCCTCGAGGAGCCCGGCCCGGTGCGCTGACGCACGGGCCCCGGTGGCTCAGAGGAACTCGAGCGGATCGAACTCGGCGACGTCGATGACGCGCAGGCGCGGCAAGGACGAGTCGAACGCCTCGACCTTGTACTCGAGGTCGAAGAACTCCACGCCCGGGATGGCCCGCAGGATGCCGGAGAGGAACTCCTCGAAGCCGATGATGCCGGTGCGGCGGCCCGGGGTGGAGGCCAGGTCGGCCAGCTGCGGGGCGAAGTCGGCGTCGTGGCTGACGAGGACGACGTCGTCCTCGCGTGCCTGGAGCGCGGCCATGGTCTTCTGGATGCCGAGGTCCACGACCTTGCCCTCGCCGCGCAGCATGATCGGCTGGTAGCCGAGTGCGGTGAGCGCCTGCACGAAGGGGATCGGGATCTCGCCGTCGATGGCGAGGAAGAACAGGCCCTTGACGGGCTGGTTCCAGTGGTCCTGCATGAAGTGAAGCAGGCGCTTCCAGCGCGGCCGCTCGTCGGACTGGGGGCGCCGCTGGAGGATGGACGTGCCGAGGGTCGCGTCGATGTTCTCGCCGTCGACCAGCAGGTAGGTGGTTCGCTCGCTCACGGTCTCGAGGCTACCCCGCGGGGCGGACGCGGTCCGCGGGGCGGTGGCGGTGGCGGGGTGGAACTCGACGGCGGGCGTCTCGAGCGAGCCCGCGGGAAGGTCGGCGCGGCGGGCCATCAGCGGCCGCCGATCCGGTCCGTCACGAGGCGCGCCACGCCCTCGATCGGGCCCGCCCGCCAGGGCCGCGACCGCACGTACGTGCGCCACAGCAGGGGCAGCGCGACCGCGCCGAGGATCAGCACGACCACGTTGAACCACGTGTCGTCCGCGCCGCCGGGCGTGCGCCACGGGCCCGGCCCCGCCAGGTGCGCCACCCACCCGAGGTAGGCGTGGTGCGCCACGTACACGGACAGGGTCATCGCTCCCGGGATGGAGAATAGCTCGGTGGCGGGGTTCGCGTGGTTCGGCACGACGGCGGCGCACAGTCCCAGCACCAGCAGCACCAGGCCGGTGTCCACGAGGACCTCGGGCACGGTGCCGGAGTACGGGACGGGCATCGCACCGGTCCTCGCGCGGGAGGACGCGAGGACGACGCCGGCCAGGGCCGCCCCGCCGACCGCCCACCACACCGCGTCCACGCGCATGCGGCGGGCCGGGTCCTCGCGGGTCCCGTGCAGGGTGCGCAGGACGACCGCTCCGAGCAGCGCCCACGCGAGCAGCAGGGGCAGGCGGTAGGGCGCGTCGGTGAGCATCGTGGCCACGCCCGTCGCGAGGCGGTCCGCGGGCAGGCCCACCGCGTCGGCCAGCGGCAGGAGTGCGGCGACGGCCGCCGTCGTGCCCTGGGCCACGAGGGCGACGCCGCCGGACGCCGAGAGGAGGGCGAGGACGAGCTGCGCGGCGAGCGGGAGCGCGGCGAGCAGGCCCGTGAGGAGGGCGACGACGGCGAGGTGCGGCAGGATGTCGTGCACCTGGGCGCCGAAGAACCCGACGAGCCAGGAGCACGCCGCGAGGACGAGCGCCCGGATGACCGCGCGGGCCGCCGCGCGGCCGATGCCCAGGTGCTGGACCTCGAGGCGGGCGGAGACGCCCACGAGCGCCGCGAACAGGGCCGCCGTGAGGTGCTCGGTGAGGTTCAGGACACCGCCGGGGCCGCCGGTGGGCGCGGTGTGGGCGAGCATCATCGAGATCAGCGCGAGGCAGCGGGCGACGTCGACCCAGATCAAGCGGTGGTGGACGGGGCGCGAGGACGGCCCGGCCCGGCCACGCGAGCGGGACGAGGTGCGGGGCACGGAGGGCTCCTGAAGACGGGGACGAGGTGGGTCCAGTCTAGGAAGCACCCTCGTCGCCGTCGGACTCGCAACGGGAGGTTTCCGGGCGCCCGCTACCCTGACCCCGTGACCCGCCGAACCGTGCCGTCCTCAGGCCCGTCGCCGTCCCCGCGTGCCCGTCCCGCGCGCTCCCTGCGTGCGCCCCGGCCAACGCCCCGTCCCGCCCCCGCCTACCTCGCGGACTCCCTGCCCGGCCGTGTCGGCCGGCCCCTCGGCTTCGCGCACCGCGGCGCCGGGAACGAGCGGGAGAACTCGCTGGCGGCGTTCCAGTCGGCCTGTGATGCGGGCTTCGCCTACCTCGAGCTGGACGTGCGCACCACGAAGGACGGCGTGCTCGTGGTCTTCCACGACGAGACCCTGGACCGCGTCACCACCGGCCGCGGCCGGATCTCCGACGTCACGTGGGAGCAGCTCCACTCCGTCATGGTCGGCGGCGAGCCGCTCCTGCGCTTCGCCGACCTCCTCACCGCACTCCCCGAGGCCCGCCTCAATGTGGACCTCAAGGACCGCGCGGCCGCCCCCGCCATGGCCCACCTGCTCGCCGAGCACGAGGCGTGGGACCGCGTGCTCGTCGCGTCCTTCCACGACTCCCGCCGCCGCCTCTTCCGGCGTTCTCTCACCGCCCTCGGCCACGCCGAGCGCGCGCACGGCCCGCACCGCATCGCGACGTCGGGCGGGGCCGCCGCCATCGCCGCGCTCGTCCTGCTCGGCCCGCTTGGCCTCACGGGGTGGCTGCGCCGCCACGCCCTCGACATCGACTGCGTGCAGGTGCCGATCCGGCACGGGCGCATCCGGGTGGTGACGGCCGACTTCGTGCGCCGCTGTCACGCTGCGGGCCTGCCCGTGCACGTGTGGGTCGTGGACGAGGCCGAGGAGATCGAGCGGCTCCTGGACCTCGGCGTCGACGGCGTCATGACCGACCGTGCCGACGTCCTCGCGGAGGTCTTCACGCGCCGCGGCCTCTGGCCGCAGCGCTGAGCCTCACCGGCGCGGCGTCAGCACCAGCTCGACGCCGGCCCGCGTCAGGGTGAGCGCGCCGTCCTCCGCCTCGTCCACGGCCACCGGGCCGTCGAAGAGCCGACGCACCGCCTCGGACGCCGAGGCGGTCTCGTCCTCGGGCAGGCACGCGACGGCCGGCTGGCCCTCGCTCGGGTGCGCCTGCCACCCGTCCGGCATCACGCTCAGGACGTCCACGCGCGGCTGCCCGCACAGTTCCCGAGCGGTGAACGTGAACGGCGCGCCCGTGTCGACGTCCACGCTCGTCCACGGACCCGTCGCCACGGGGCGCCCGTCCCAGGCCAGGGACGTCACCGCGTGGGGCTGCGTGCCGACCGGCAGATCGCCGCCCCGGCCCCGAGCCGCGCCGGGCGCGGCGAGGTCGGAGGCGGAGATGCGCGACGGCGTCGCCCCGCTCGGGGACCCGGCGCCGGCACCCTCCGATGACCCTCCCGACGTCGGACCGGCACCGCACCCGGTGACGGCGAGGAGGCCCGTCATCACCAGGGCCGGCGGCAGGCGGCGCAGCCGGCTGTCCATGTCAGAGCATCTTCGGGATCATCTTGCGCTTCATCCAGCCGTACGGCGGGTACGCGGTCTTGAGCGTGTCCACCTGGTCCGACTTCGTGATGGACGGGCGCAGGTGGGAGAACGTCTCGAAGCCCGCCTGCCCGTGATACGCGCCCATCCCGGAGGATCCGATGCCGCCGAAGGGCAGCGTGGTGATGCCGGCGTGCAGCAGGGCGACGTCGTAGCCGAGGCCGCCGGCCTGGACCTGCTCGTCGAACGCGCGGTGCAGGCGCGGGCGGTCCGTGAAGAGGTACGCCGCGAGGGGGTGCGGGCGGTCGGCGATGAAGTCCAGCGCGTCCTGGAACGCCCCCACCTTCAGCACGGGCAGGACGGGGCCGAACAGCTCCTCCTGCATGAGCGCGCCGTCCGGCTGCACGCCCGTGACCACGGTGGGCGCCATGTAGCGCGCGGCCGGGTCGACCTCGCCGCCCACGAGCACCTCGGCGCCGGCAGCCACGTCCTTCTCCACCATGTCCGCGAGGCGCTGGGCGTGCTCGGCGGAGATGAGGCGGCCGTAGTCCTTGGACTCGCGCGGCTCCGCGCCGTAGAACTCGCGGATCGCCTTCGGCAGCTCGGCCACCACCTGCGCGTGGGCCTCCTCGCCCACGGCGAGGATGTAGTCCGGGGCCACGCACGTCTGGCCCGCGTTGGTGAACTTGGCCCACGCGAGGCGGCGGGCCATCGCCCCCGTGTTGCGCGCGGGCGTCACCACCGCCGGGGACTTCCCGCCCAGCTCCAGCGTGACGGGGGAGAGCGTCTTGGCCGCGGCCTCGTACACGATCCGCCCCACGCGCTCGCCGCCCGTGTAGAGGATGTGGTCCCACGGCTCCGCGAGCAGCGCGGTGTTGCAGTCCCTGCCGCCGGCCACCACGGAGATCAGCGCGGAGTCCAGGTACTGAGGCAGCAGCTCCTGCAGGGCACGGGCCGTGGCGGGCGCCTTCTCCGAGGGGCTGATGACCACGGCGTTGCCCGCCGCCAGCGCGCCCACCAGCGGGGCGAGCGTGAGCTGCACGGGGTAGTTCCACGCGCCGATGATCAGCACGAGCCCCTTGGGCCGTGGCCGCACCTCGGCGCTCGCGGGCTGCAGGGTCAGCGGCAGCTTTGCGGGCCGCGGCTCCATCCACTCGCTCAGGTGCAGGATCGCGTGGTCCACCTCCGAGCGCACCGAGATCACCTCGGTCATCAGCGCCTCCGTGGGCGCCTTGCCGAGGTCCTCGCCCAGGGCGTTCACGAACCGCTCCTGCTGCTCCGTGAGCATCCGCTTCAGCCCGCGCAGCTGGTGCAGGCGCACGGTGCGGGGGTGGGCGGCGCGCAGGCGGGCGGCGGCGCGCAGCCTCCCGACGGCGGCGTGCGGCTCCTCGGGTCGGGTGCCGGCAGGCATGATCGGCAGGGCCTCGGTGGGCAGCGGCTCGCGCAGGGGCTCGGCGGTCTCCTCCTCGGGCTCGTCCTCGCCGAGGTCCCAGCCGACGTCCGCGGCCAGGCCCTCCGGGAGGGCCCCGGCCGTCGTCAGGAGGGCCGGGGTGCCGGTCGCCGCTGCGTCGTCCGCGGTGTCCGCGGTGTCCGTGACGTTGCCGTCGTGGGGGGAGGCGGCGTCGGTGCGGGTCGTGTCCGGCTCCTCGCTCGCGTGGCGGGGACGGGGCTGCTCGGGGGTGCCGTTGCTCATGGAGCCCACGCTACCCAGGCGGGCTGGGCGGCGGCAGGGTGCGCCTCCGCGCTCAGCCGATGACGCCGTCCACCAGCCGCTGCGCGTCCTGCTGCACCTGCGCCAGGTGCTCCTCGCCCAGGAAGGACTCCGCGTAGATCTTGTAGACGTCCTCGGTGCCGGAGGGGCGCGCGGCGAACCACGCGTTCTGCGTGACCACCTTGAGCCCGCCGATCGCCGCCCCGTTGCCCGGGGCGGTCGTGAGGGCGTGGAGGATCTGCTCGCCGCCCACGGTCTCGGCGGTGATGTCGTCCGCGGTGAGCTCCTTGAGGCGGGCCTTCTGCTCGGCGGTGGCCGGGGCGTCGATGCGCGCGTAGGCCGGGGCGCCGTGCAGGGCCACGAGGTCCCGGTAGCGCTCGGACGGGGACTGGCCCGTGACCGCGATGATCTCCGCGGCCAGCAGGCACAGCAGGAGGCCGTCCTTGTCCGTGGACCAGGCGTCGCCGTCGAAGGTCACGAAGGACGCGCCCGCGGACTCCTCGCCGCCGAACACGCCCGTGCCGGTCAGCAGGCCGGGCACGAACCACTTGAAGCCCACCGGCACCTCCACGAGGTCGCGCCCGAGGTCGCGCGCCACGCGGTCGATCATCGACGAGGAGACGAGGGTCTTCCCGACGCCGGCGTCCTGCGGCCACCCCTTCCGGCTGCGGTAGAGGTAGTCGATGGCCACCGCGAGGAAGTGGTTGGGGTTCATCAGCCCGCCGTCGGGGGTGACGATGCCGTGACGGTCCGCGTCGGCGTCGTTGCCGGTGGCGACGTCGAAGGGGGCCACCCCGTCCGCGTCCGGGGTCATGCGCTCGATGAGCGAGGCCATCGCGTGGGGGGAGGAGCAGTCCATGCGGACCTTGCCGTCCCAGTCCAGCGTCATGAAGCCGAACCGCGGGTCCACCTCCGGGTTCACCACGGTCAGGTCCAGCCTGTGCCGCTTGCCGATCTCGCCCCAGTACGCCACCGACGCGCCGCCCATGGGGTCCGCGCCGATCCGCACGCCGGCCTCGCGGATCGCCTCGAGGTCGATCACCTCGGGCAGGTCCGTGACGTAGCGGTCCAGGAAGTCGAACTCGCCCAGCTTCGGATGGCCGGCGACCTCGTCCGCACCCACGCGGCGCACGCCGTCGAGGCCCGCGGCGAGCAGCTCGTTCGCGCGGTTCGCGATCCAGGACGTGGCCTCGGTGTCCGCGGGGCCGCCGTGCGGAGGGTTGTACTTGAAGCCGCCGTCGGCGGGCGGGTTGTGGGAGGGCGTGATGACCAGCCCGTCCACGAGACCGGTGTTGTCCCCGTCGGCGGAGAAGCCCGCCGGCGTGAGGTCGCGGCCCTCGTTGAGGTGCAGGATCGCGTGGGAGACGGCCGGGGTCGGCGTGTAGCCGCCGCGCGCGTCCACGAGCACCTCGACGTCGTTGCCGAGCAGCACCTGCACCGCGGTGTCCTGCGCGGGCTCGGAGAGGGCGTGGGTGTCACGGCCGACGAGGACGGCGCCCGTGATGCCCTTCTCTGCGCGGTACTCGACCACGGCCTGCGTGATCGCCGCGATGTGGTCGTCGTTGAAGGAGGTCTTGAACGCGGAGCCGCGGTGGCCGGAGGTGCCGAAGACGACCTTCTGCGCCGGGTCGGACGGGTCCGGGTGGCCCGTGCGGTAGGCCTCGAGGAGGGCCTCGACGTCGATCAGGTCCTCCGGCAGTGCGGGGGTGCCAGGGCGCTGGGAGGCGGGGACGGGAGCGGCGTTCTCGGTCATGCCCCTCACCTTGGCACGCGCGGGTGAGCGGGGGAAGAACTCGCGGTTGCCGCACGGTCCTGGCCTGACGCACCCGCCCCCCACGACGACGGGCGCCCACCCGCGAGGGTGAGCGCCCGTCGTCGTCCGGCCAGGACCTCGGCGCGTCCGGGCGTCCGAGGCCCAGGGGCGTCAGCCCTGGTTCGTGGACTCCTTGGCGGCGCGGCGCGCGTCGAAGCGGTCCGCGTCCATGACCGTGGCCCACGCGGCCACGAAGTCGCGCACGAACTTCTCCTTGGCGTCGTCGGCGGCGTACACCTCGGACAGGGTGCGCAGCTCGGAGTTGGAGCCGAACACGAGGTCGTCACGGGTGCCGAAGAGCTCCTTGCCCTCGGCGGTCACACCGCGGTACCGGCCCTCGGCCACCTTCTCCCACTGCGTGTCGATGTCCGTGATCGCGGTGAGGAAGTCCTGGGACAGGACGCCCACGTTCTCCGTCCACACGCCGTCCTTCGAGCCCGCGGGCACGGCGCCCAGCACGCGCAGGCCGGCCACGAGCACCGTCATCTCCGGGGCGGAGAGGCCGATCAGGTTGGCGCGGTCCACGAGCGCGAACTCGGACGGGAACTGCTTGGACGGGCGCGGATCCCAGTTGCGGAAGCCGTCCACCTTGGGCTCCATGTGGCGGAAGGACTCCACGTCCGTCTGCTCCTGGGTCGCGTCGCCGCGGCCCGGGGTGAAGGGCACGGAGACGGGCACGCCGCCATCGGCGGCCGCCTTCTCCACGGCCCAGTTGCCCGCGATCACGAGGGTGTCGGCGAAGGAGACGCCGGTCTGCTCGGCGATCTGCTCCAGCTTCGCGATGACCGGGCCGATCACGGCCGGCTCGTTGACCTCCCACGAGCGCTGCGGCTCGAGGCGGATGCGGCCGCCGTTCGCGCCGCCGCGCTTGTCCGAGGAGCGGAAGGAGGAGGCCGCGGCCCACGCGGTCTTCACGAGCTCCGTCACGGACAGGCCGGAGCCGGCCACGGCGTCCTTGACGGCCTGGACCTCGGCGTCGCCGGGGACCGTCGCCGGGGCGGTGACCGGGTCCATCCACACGAGCTCCTCGGCGGGCACCTCGGGGCCGTAGTGGCGGGCGATCGGGCCCATGTCACGGTGGGTCAGCTTGAACCACGCGCGGGCGTAGGCGTCCTGGAACGCGCCGAAGTCGTCCTTGAAGCGCTGGGAGATCTCGCCGAACACGGGATCGAAGCGCAGGGCCAGGTCCGAGGTCAGCATGCGGGGCTCGCGGCGGCCCCGGAAGTCGGACTCGGGCACCATGTCGGAGCCGCCGCCGTTGACGGGGCGCCACTGCTTGGCGCCGGCCGGGGACTCCATGAGCTCCCACTCGTACGCGTAGAGGATGTGGAAGAACTCGTTGTCCCAGCGGGTGGGGTGGTAGGTCCAGGTGACCTCGAGGCCGGACGTGATGGTGTCGCGGCCCTTGCCCTCGCCGTAGGCGTTCTTCCAGCCCAGGCCCATCTGCTCGATGTCCGCGGCCTCGGGCTCGGCGCCGATGTTGCCCTCCACGGGGCCGGCGCCGTGGGTCTTGCCGAAGGTGTGGCCGCCGCCGATCAGCGCGACGGTCTCCTCGGCGCTCATGCCCATGCGGGAGAACGTCTCGTGGATGTCCTTGGCGGACTTCAGCGGGTCAGGCTCGCCCTCGGGGCCCTCTGGGTTCACGTAGATCAGGCCCATCTCGACGGCCGCGAGCGGGTTGTCCAGCTCGCGGTCGCCCTTGTAGCGCTCGGCGCCGCCGTTGGTCCACTCGGTCTCGGGGCCCCAGTAGACGTCGTCCGCGGGCTCGTAGGCGTCGATGCGGCCGCCGGAGAAGCCGAAGGTGGGCATGCCCATGACCTCGTGGGCCACGGTGCCGGCCAGGACGATCAGGTCGGCCCAGGAGAGGGACTGGCCGTACTTCTTCTTGACCGGCCACAGGAGGCGGCGGGCCTTGTCCAGGGAGGCGTTGTCCGGCCAGGAGTTCAGGGGCGCGAAGCGCTGCTGGCCCTCGCCGGCGCCGCCGCGGCCGTCGGTCACGCGGTAGGTGCCCGCGGAGTGCCAGGCCATGCGGATCATGAACGGGCCGTAGTTGCCGAAGTCGGCCGGCCACCAGTCCTTGGAGGTGGTGAGCACCTCGGCGATGGTCGCCTTCACCTCGGCGAGGTCGAGCTTCTCGAACGCGGCCGGGTAGTCGAAGCCGCCGTCCTCGGGGCGCTGGACCGGCTGGTCCTTCGCGAGGATCTTCAGGTTCAGGCGGTTCGGCCACCACTGCTGGTTGGCGTCGCCGGAGGTCGGGTGCGCCAGCGGGGCGCCGTGCGCGACGGGGCACTTGCCCTCGGCGGCGTCCGACTGCGGGTTCCTGGCCGCGGCGTCGGTGGCCGTGTCCGGGCCGTCGGCGTCGTGGCGGGGCACGGTGGGCTGGCCGACGGCGACCGTGTCGTTCATCTCGCCGACGGTGGTGCTCTCCTCGCCGTGCGGGAGGTTCTTCTCTTCAGCGCTCATGGCGTGATCCTTTCGGGGACGGAAGGTGGGGTCGCGGGATGGATGGGGGGCTCAGGGGGCCGCGGCGGACGACGACGGCGGGGCCGCCTCGTCCTGCCCGTCGCGGCACGCGGGGCACAGGCCCCAGTAGTAGACCTCGGCCTCGTCGATGAGGAACCCGTGGTCCGACTGCGCCTGCAGGCACGGGGCGGACCCGGTGTGGCACGGCACGTCGACCACGGCGCCGCACCCGCGGCACACGAGGTGGTGGTGGTTGTCATGGCGGCGGATCTCGTAGCGCGCGGCGGAGCCGGCGGGCTGGATCGAGTGGACGAGCCCGGCCTCGGTGAGCGCGTGGAGGCAGTCGTAGACCGCCTGGTGCGAGACGGAGGGCAGGACCTCCCGCGCCGCGGTCAGGACGGCGGCCGCGTCCGCGTGCGGGTGGGAGCGCAGGGCGCTCAGCACCGCGAGCCGTGGGCGCGTCACACGCAGCCCGGCGTCGCGCAGGAGCGCGTTCTCGGGGAGCGGGGCTGTCGACGACGGGCGCATGGGCCCCATGTCACCGCCTTTTCTGGAACTTGTCAAGAAAGCGCCCCTGCCGCGTCCGTCTCCGCGTGTGACGCCCCGGCCCCGGGCCGTTCCCCCGCTCCGGGGCCGCTCGCTAGGGTGAACGCCCAGTGCGGCACCGCGGCCGTACGCGGAAGAAAGGCCCCGTCATGAGCGCACCCGAGCCCGTCCGGCTCCCCCTGGTCTCCGGGGAGCGGCCGTCGACACGGGGAGCGCGGGGGCCGCTCCCCACGGGCGCCCGCGTGCTTCCCCGCGACGACGCCGCCTTCCTCTCGACTGCTGCGGCCTGCGGGGGCGACGTCGCCCCGATGGTGGCGCTGCTGAGGGAGGGCGCGGCCGACGGCGACGCCCCTCTCGACCTCCCGCTGACCGGCGAGGGCGCCACCCGCGAGCAGTGGGAGCTGCTCGCCTCCGTGGCCGCGCAGGACCTCTCCGCCGCCCGGGTGCTCGAGCCCCACCTGGACGCGCTCTCGATCCTGTCCCAGGCCGGCGTCCCCGCCCCGGAGGGCATGCTCGGCGTCTACGCGTCCGAGTCGGGCGGGCAGACCCCGACGGTGCGCCGCACCGCCGACGGCTGGCGCCTCGACGGCGAGAAGCCCTGGTGCTCTCTCGCAGACGAGTGCTCCCACGCGGTCGTCACCGCGAAGGACGGCGACGGCGTGCGCCACGCCCTCCTCGTGGACCTCGGCGATCCCGGTGTGACGGCGGCCGACGCCGCGTGGCCCGCCCTCGGCCTGGCCCCCATCACCACCGTCGGCCTGCGCTTCGCGGACGTCCCCGGCGAGCCCGTCGGCAAGGACGAGTGGTACCTGACCCGCCCGGGCTTCGCGTGGGGCGGCATCGGGGTGGCCGCGGTGTGGTTCGGCGGGGCCGTCGGCATCGCGCGCACCCTGCGGGACTCCCTGCGGCGGCGGGCGGCGGGCGCGGGCTCCGGCCCGGACCAGGTCGGCGAGGCCGCGCTCGGCCGGGTCGACCGCCTCCTGCACGCGATGGGCACCCTCCTCGCGCGCGCGGCCGCCGACGTGGACGCGGGGCGCCTCGACCACGGGGACGGCATGCTCGAGGCCGACCGCATCCGCGGCACCGTGACGCAGCTGTGCACGGAGGTGCTCGACGTCGTCGGGCAGGCCACCGGTCCCGGCCCGCTCACGGGGAACGCGCGGCACGCGCGGGCCGTGGCGGACCTGCAGGTCTACCTGCGCCAGCACCACGGCCACCGCGACGACGCACGCCTCGGCCGGGCCCTGCTGGAGCGCGGGGACGCTCGGGACGCGGCGCCGGTCCCCACCACCGACGGTGCGTGGGCCTGGTGAGCTTCTCCCACCTGGACGCCGGCACCTCCGAGGACGCCTGGGCCGCGGGGGGCATCGCCGAGCTGCCCGCCCTGACCCCGCCGGACTGGACCCCGCGCACCCTGCTGCTGGTCGCCGTCGCGCATCCGGACGACGAGACGCTCGGCGCCACCGGCCTGATCCGCGCGGCGCTGCGGGGAGGGGCCGGCGTGCGCGTGCTCGTGGCCACCGCGGGCGAGGCCTCCCACCCGGACTCGCCGACCCACACGCCGGAGGACCTCGTCCGGATCCGCCGCGGGGAGATGGACCACGCGATGGACGCGCTCGCGGCCGGCACCGGCCCGGACGGCGGGGACCGCCGCGAGGCGCTGACCTGGGCCTCGCTCGGCCTGCCCGACTCCGGCGTCGCGGACCACGCGGACGCGGTGCGGGAGGCGGTCGTCGCGGCGATCGAGGAGCACCTCCGTGCGCACCCGGACGGCGCCGTCGTCCTCGCCTCCCATGACCCCGGGGACGGGCACGCGGACCACGAGGCGGTGGGCGCCGTCGTCGCGGACCTGGCCGGCGAGCGCGACCTGCCGCTGTGCGCGTTCCCCATCTGGTTCTGGCACTGGGGCGACCCCGCGGACCTGCCCGCGCGCCGCTACCGGCGGCTGCCCCTCACCGATGAGGACCGGGCGGCCCGCCGCGCCTCCCTCGCCGCGCACGCCTCCCAGGTGGCGCCGCTGTCCGAGGCGCCCGGCGACGAGGCCATCCTCGGCCCGAACGTCCTGGCCCACCACGAGCGGCCCTTCGAGGTGCACCGCTACTCCGGCCCCGAGGACGCCGACGCCGGCCGCGCCGCGGCCGTGTTCGACCGGCTGTACCGGGAGCACGCGGACCCGTGGCGGTACCTCAGCTCCCCCTACGAGGCCCGCAAGCGCGCGCTCACCCTCGCGATGCTGACCCGCCCGCGGTACCGCACCGTGGTGGAGGCGGGCGCGTCGATCGGCGTGCTCACCGCGCAGGTGGCCGAGCGGGCGGAGCGCGTGGTGGGGCTCGAGGCCTCTCCGGTGGCGGTGGAGCGGGCGGCCGAGCGGCTCGCGAGCCTGCCCGATGCCGAGGTGCGCCGCGCGGTGCTGCCGGGGGAGTGGCCCGCGGACGCGGCCGGGGCCGACCTCGTGATCGCCTCGGAGATCGGCTACTTCCTGCAGCCCGAGGAGTTGGACGCCATGCTCGACCGCGTGGCCGAGGACCTCGCCCCCGGCGGGGAGCTGCTGCTGTGCCACTGGCGCCACCCGATCCAGGGCTGGCCCCTCGACGGGGACACGGTGCACGCCCGCGTGGCCGCCGACCCGCGTTGGCGCCTGCATGCCGAGCACACCGAGGACGACTTCCGGATCAGCCTCCACGTGCGCGCGGCCGCGGCCACCCACGCCGTGGTCGTGGTGCCGGCTCGGAACGAGGAGGCCCTGCTGCCCGGCTGCCTCGCGGCGCTGAGCACGGCCATGGACCGCTGGGAGCAGCACCACGCACAGGGCTCCGTGGCCGTCGTCGTGGCGGCGGACGGGTGCGAGGACGCCACCGTGTCGGTCGCCGAGCGCGCCCGCCACGCGGACCCGCGTCTCCACGTGCTCGAGCTCGGCGACGGCGAGGGCGGCGTCGGCCGGGCCCGCAGGGCCGCGGCGGGGCACGCGCGCGGCCTCTTCCCGGACGTGCCCGCGGAGCGCCTCTGGCTCGCCTCCACGGACGCGGACTCGCGCGTCCCCGCCGACTGGCTCCTCGCCCAGACGACGACGGCGGGCGAGCGGGAGGCCCTCGTGCTCGGGACCGTGGACGTCGAGCTGGAGGCAGGCGGCGCGGGCTCCGGTGAGGGCTCCGGAGCGGCGGAGGGCGCCGCCGGCACCGCCCGCCACGCCGCGCTCGAGGCCTGGCGGGCCGCCTACCGCCACGGCGAGGGGCACCCCCACGTGCACGGCGCCAACCTGGGCCTGCCGTGGTCCCTCTACGAGGCCGCGGGCGGCTTCCCGGCCGTCCCCGAGCACGAGGACGTGGAGCTCACCGGGGCGGTGCGGGCACTCGGTGAGGAGCGGGTGATCGCCACGGACCGCGCGCGCGTCTGCACCTCGGCCCGCCTGGTGGGCCGCACCCCCGGAGGGTTCTCCGGGTTCCTGCGGGAGGCGGGCGGGGAGTGAGCGGGCCCAGGGCGCATCGGCCTGGAGCGCCTGTCCGGCGCGCCTGCCCTTCAGCTGGGCGCAGTACTGCCAGGCAACCCCCGAGGTTGCCTGGCAGTACTGCGCCCAGCTCGCGCGGAGGCGGGTCCGGTGGGGCAGGTTCGGCAGCGCGGTGACCGGCGGGCGGGTCCGGTGGCCAGTGACCGGGCCTGGGTCGCGTGAGGCCCTGCCGACTAGACTGGTGACATGACCGAGCCGAACGCCCAGCCCGACCCGCACCGCGCTCCCGCGTCCCAGCCGAGCTGGTACGGGAGCGGTTCCGCCGACGGCGCGAACGGGTCGAGCGCCGCCGGCTGGCCGGACGCCTCCGGCACGCGTGGGCCGGAGACCACCGCGCCCGGACCGTACGGCCGGGGCGGCGACGGCGCATCCCCGGGTGCCCACGGGACCGCCCCGGGGTCCTACGGCGCGTACGGCGGCGGCATGTCCGCCTACACGTACGGCGGCCAGCCCCTCGCACCGGGGCAGACCGCGGGCACAGGGCTGTCCGTGTCCTCCATGATTCTCGGCATCGTGTCCCTGGTCGGCGGCGTCATGCTGTTCTTCCCGCCCATCGTGGGCGTGGTGCTGGGCCACATGGGCCTCAAGCGGGAGCCCAACGGCCGCGGCATGGCCATCGCGGGGCTGGTGATGAACTACATCTCCCTCGCGCTGCTGGCGCTGCTCGTCGTGGGGTTCATCCTCCTGATCGTGGTGATGGGCATGTCCATGGACGCCGTGTACAACGACGCCGTCCAGGGCCTGGACGCCTGATCACCGGAGACCGCGGGGCCCCGCTCACCCCGCCAGCAGCAGCTCCAGGTGCGCCGCCAGCTGCAGCAGGGCCCCCTCGGTGCCTGCCCGGCCGATGAGCTGCACGGACCAGCTCAGGCCGTCGTCGTCGGTGAGCACGGGCACGGACACCGCGGGCAGGCCCATCACGTTGACCATGGACGTGTAGGGGGTGAAGGCGCACTGCGCCGCGTAGTTCTCCTCCGGCGCCATGGCGAGGAAGTGCCCCACGAGGGGCGGCGCCGTGGCCAGCACGGGCGTCATCACGACGTCCACGTCCGAGAACTGCGCGCGCATCCCGTGCGCCCACTCCTCCAGGCGCGCGACGGCGGCGCTGATCTCCTCGGCGCCCGTCGCCCGCGCGGAGCGCAGGAACGAGGCCGCGACGGCGCCCAGGTGCACCTCGGCGCCGTCGGGCAGGGGCGCCTCGAGCAGGCCCGAGGTCCACGCCGTGCGGAAGTCCCGGTGGTAGTCCTCGCCGTAGTAGGGGCTGAACTGCTCCACGCGGTGGCCGCCGCCGCCCAGGGCGGCCGCGGCACGGGTGAGGGCGGCGATCGCGGGGCGGGCCAGCGTGATCTCCACGTCCGGGCTGAAGGGCGAGGCCATGGTCACCCCGATCCGCCGGGGGTCCCCGCGCTCGCCCGCGCTCGCCCGCTCCACGGTGCTGCGCACGTCCGTCAGGGCGCGGCCGGCGAAGCCCTCCGTGCCGGCGAGGACGTCGAAGAGCAGGGCCGCGTCCGCCGCGGTGTGGGCGAGGGGGCCGGCCACGGTGAGGTTGCGGACGGTGTCCTCCGACCGGTCCGTGGGCAGCGTGCCACGGCCCGGCTTGAGGCCCACGAGCCCGCAGGCCGCGGCGGGGATGCGCACCGAGCCGCCGCCGTCGGAGCCGGGGGCGAACGGCAGGATCCCGGCGGCCACCGCCGCGGCCGAGCCGCCCGAGGAGCCGCCGGGCGTGCGCGCCGGGTCCAGGGGGTTGCGGGCGGGGGCGTCCACGAGGTTCTCCGAGTACGAGTCGAGGCCGAACTCGGGGACCGTGGTCGTGCCGAGGGTCACGGTCCCCGCGAAGCCGAGGCGGGCCACGAGCGGGTCGTCCTCGGCGGCGGGCGGGGCGTCGGCCAGCAGGGCGGAGCCCTGCCGCGTGGGCAGCCCGGCCACGTCGACCAGGTCCTTGAACGCCACCGGCAGGCCGTGGAGGGAGGCGGGGACGACGTCGTCGCCCGCTGCGCGCCGGGCGTCCGCGCCGGAGCCGGCGGCGTGCGAGCCGCGGCGCGCGGACTCGGCGTCGAGCGCGTCCGCCCGGGCGAGAGCGCGCTCCTCGTCCAGGACCACGAACGCGCCGAGGTCGGCGTTCGCGTGGGCGGCGTCGAGCGCGGCCCGGGTGACCTCGCGCGCGGACAGCTCGCGTGCGGCCAGCGCGTCCCGCAGCTCCACGGCGGAGCGGTCGAGGAGTCGGGCGGTGCGGGCGGCGGAGTTCTCCATGGGGACGAGGGTAGCCAGCCTTGTGGTGTCCGGGCGCCGCCGTAGGGTGGAGCCATGAGCAACTTCGAGACCGTGACCGTGGACCAGATCCCCGCCGACGCCCCCATCCTGGACGTGCGTGAGGACGACGAGTGGGCCCTGGGGCGCGCCGCCGGCGCCCAGCACATCCCGCTGGGCCAGCTGCCGGACCGCCTGGAGGAGCTGGACCCGGACACCGACTACCACGTGATCTGCCGCACGGGCGGCCGTTCCGCGCGCGCCGCGGAGTTCCTCGTGGGCCGCGGCTACTCGGCGATCAATGTGGCCGGCGGCTCGGGCGCGTGGCTCGAGGCCGGCAAGCCCATGGAGGCCGACGGCGACGCCGAGCCGACCGTCAAGTGAGCCCTGAGCGTCCCCGCTACGCCTTCCTGGGCCCCGAGGGCACCTTCACGGAGGCGGCGCTCCGCCGGGTCGCGGATGAGGAGGGCTCGGAGTTCGTGCCCGCCGCGTCGGTGATCTCGGCCCTGGCCGCGGTCCGGGCCGGCGAGGTGGACCGGGCGATGGTGCCCATCGAGAACTCGGTCGAGGGCGGCGTCTCCGCCACCCTGGACGACATCGCCCTGGGCGACGAGCTGCAGATCCTGGCCGAGGTGCTCGTCCCCATCAGCTTCGTGCTCGTGGGGCGGCCCGGGATCACGGGGCTCGGGGACGTCCGCCGCATCACCACGCACCCGCACGCGTGGGCCCAGGTGCGGGGGTGGGCGGAGGCGACCCTGCCCGCGGCGGAGTTCACCCCCGCCTCCTCCACCGCCGCGGGCGCGCGCCTGCTGCTGGAGGGCGCGGCCTTCGACGCCGCCGTGTGCGCACCGCTCGTGGCCGAGCAGACCGGTCTGCCCGTGCTCGCGGAGCGGGTCGAGGACGTGACGGGCGCCGTGACGCGCTTCGTGCTCGTCTCCCGGCCCGGCTCACTGCCCGCGCCCACCGGCTCGGACAAGACCACCCTCACGGTGCCGCTGCCGAACGACCACCCGGGTGCGCTGCGGGAGATCCTCGACCAGTTCGCGACGCGCGGAGTCAACCTCTCGCGCATCGAGTCCCGGCCCACGGGCACGGGGCTGGGCCAGTACTTCTTCTCGATCGACCTCGAGGGGCACCTCGCCGAGGAGCGCGTGGGGGCGGCGCTGGCCGCCCTGCACCGGATCTTCCCGGGCGTGCGGTTCCTCGGCTCCTACCCGCGGGCCGAGCACCGGGCCGCCGTCGTGGCGCCGCACACCTCGGACGAGGCCTATCGGGCCGGCCGGGAGTGGGTCGAGGGGCTGCGCGGGCGCTGACCCGGGTCCTCGACGCCGAGGCCGGCTCGTCCGCCGGCTCACTCCACCGAGGCGCGCTCCTCGTTCCCGATCATCACGGTGAGCGTGTCCGGCTGGACGCGGGCGTCGATGGCCACGACGTCGCCGGTCGCGTCGCCGTCGAGCTGGGAGGGCATCGGCTCGGCGAGGCGGATCGAGACCCGCGTGGCCTGCTCCGTCTCGAGCACGGGGATGGGTCGCTTCGAGCGGACCAGGGTCTTGGCGGCGATCCGTGCCCAGTCGAGGGCGTGCTTCGGGGAGAGGACCACCACGTCCAGCAGGCCGTCGTCGAGCTTGGCCTCCGGCAGCAGCTCCAGGCCGCCCGTGAGCATGCCGCAGTTGGCCACCATCACGCTGCGCACCTTGAAGCGCTTGGTCGTGCCGCCGTCGAGGGTGACGGTGACCTCGTGGCGCGCGCCGCCCAGGTGGCGAAGCCCCGCCTCGCTGTAGGCGAGCCACCCCGCCCTGCTCTTCAGGTCGTCGCGGGTGTCGCCCATGATGTCCGCGTCGTAGCCGGCGCCGGCGATCACCGTGAACGTGTTCCGGCGCTGACCGCCGTCCGCGTCCGTGAGGCGGATGTCCACCGTGTCGATCACGCGGCGGCGCCCGTGGAGGGCGATGCGGATGCACTCCTCGAGGTCGTTGATCGGCAGGTCGAGGTTGCGGGCCAGCAGGTTGCCCGTGCCCATCGGGACCACGCCCAGCGGGATGCCGGAGCCGGTGAGCTCCTCCGCCACGAGCCGCACCGTGCCGTCGCCGCCGGCCACGATCACGAGCCCGACGCCCGCCTCGATCGCGTCCCGGGCCATCTGGGTGCCGGCGTCGTCCTCCGCCGTCTCCAGCACGAGCGCCTCGCCGAACCCGTAGTGCCGCACGGCGTCCATCACCTTGCCGCGGACCTGCTCCGCGTCGTTCTTCACGGGGTTGAGGATCAGCGCCACCTCGTGGGAGGGCGCCGCGGCCTCCTCGGTGGCGACGACGCGCTCCCGCAGCTCCTCGACACGGGCGGCCAGGGACTGGCGGTCCGCGCGCAGGGCGGCGATCTCGCGGTCGCGGCGCCGGCCGGAGACCACGTGGCCGATCACGACGACGGCCAGGGCCACCACCGCGACGAGGGCGAGGACGGCCAGGATCAGTTCGAGGGGCATGCGGCCAGTCTAGAGGGGCGCGGGTTCGCTAGTCTGGGCGGGTGATCGACGTCAAGGACCTCATCGAGCAGCCCGAGAAGTACCGCGCCTCCCAGGAGGCCCGTGGGGCGGACGCGTCCCTCGTGGACCGCCTCCTCGAGGCGGACGCCGCGCGGCGCTCCGCGATCACCCGCTTCGAGGAGCTGCGCGCCCGGCAGAAGGCGTTCGGCAAGCAGGTGGCGCAGGCCCAGGGCGAGGAGAAGCAGGCCCTGCTCGCCGAGGTGAAGGACCTCGCCGCGCAGGTGAAGGCGGCGGAGGTGGCCTCCGGTGAGGCTGAGGCGCAGGTGGCCGACCTGCAGCGGGGCTTCCCCAACCTCATCGTGGAGGGCATCCCGGCCGGCGGCGAGGACGACTTCGAGGTGCTCAAGGAGGTCGGCACGCCGCGCGACTTCGCGGCGGACGGCTTCGAGCCCCGGGACCACCTCGAGCTCGGCGAGCTGCTCGGCGCGATCGACATGGAGCGCGGTGCGAAGGTCTCCGGTGCCCGCTTCAGCTTCCTCAAGGGCGTGGGCGCCCGCCTCGAGCTGGGCATCATGCGGATGGGCCTGGACCTGGCGATCGAGAACGGGTTCGTGCCCGTCATCCCGCCCACGCTCGTGCGCCCCGAGACCATGCAGGGCACCGGCTTCGACGTGCAGCACGACGACGAGATCTACCGCCTCGAGCGGGACGACCTCTACCTCGTGGGCACCTCCGAGGTCGCCCTGGCCGGCTACCACGCGGACGAGATCATGGATCTCTCCGAGGGGCCCGTGCGCTACGCCGGCTGGTCCACGTGCTACCGCCGCGAGGCCGGCTCGGCCGGCAAGGACACCCGCGGCATCATCCGCGTGCACCAGTTCAACAAGCTCGAGATGTTCGTCTACACCACGCAGGAGGAGGCCGAGGCGGAGCACGCCCGCCTGCTCGCGTGGGAGGAGCAGATGCTCGCGGCCGTCGAGGTCCCCTACCGCGTGATCGACACCGCCGCCGGCGACCTCGGCCTCTCCGCCGCCCGCAAGTTCGACTGCGAGGCGTGGGTCCCCACGCAGGGCACCTACCGAGAGCTGACCTCCACCTCGAACTGCACCACGTTCCAGGCGCGCCGCCTCAACATCCGCGAGCGGATGAAGAATGACGACGGCGCCAAGGGCGGCACCCGCGTGGTCGCCACGCTCAACGGCACGCTGGCCACCACGCGGTGGATCGTCGCGATCCTGGAGAACCACCAGAACGCGGACGGCTCCGTGACCGTGCCGGAGGCGCTGCGCCCCTACGTGGGCGGGCTGGAGCGGTTCGAGGTCCTCTGACCCCGTGCCCCGTTACCTTTCTCGTGGCTCCTCCATCGATCAGGATGAGCAGGTGCCGGCCAGCCGGTCCTCGGCATGATCGTTGCCCCCAGTCGACTGCATGATCCGGGGGGTGTTGTCACCGAGGACCGGTCTGGTGACCACGGATCGCTAATAGAGGCGCGAGCCCCTCACCGGGGCCCTT
>NZ_JAHXOZ010000007.1 GCF_023147585.1 Micrococcus sp. EYE_212 | reverse complement strand
ACGTCACCAAGTCCACGGAGGGCCGGGGGCGATTCGCTATCGGTGCTCAGGCGAAACTCTCCGCCCTGGACGGTGCCTCATTCCTCGTGGAGCCGCTGGCCCCCCTGGGGGTGGGAATGGCCGGCAAACTCGCCGTTCGGATCGGCAAGGATCGGCCCGGGCGGGTGCGACCTCACGGCGGGAGCTGGCGGAAGTCGGACCGCACTCAGGCCGTCGCCGTCGCGCTGATCGACTCGACCGACCCGTCGCGGATCGTGTTCACGCTGGAAGCCCCGGCCCGCGAGGTGGACCCCGAGGCGCACGCCGCCCAGGTGGACGCCGACCGGCGCGCCGCAGTCCTGGCATGGGTCCGTGACTCCCCGAGCCCGCCGAGCCTGAACAGCATCATCTCCGCAGTCCCCGGGCGGAAGGCGGACACGGTGGCGACGGTCCGGGACCTCGTGGAAACGGGAGAGCTACTGACGTCTCCCGGCCCGAAGCGTTCGACCCTTCATCATCTGCCCGACTGAGGCCCCCGAGTGGGTCCGGGTCCCGCTCTTAGAGAGCGGGACGGGGACCCACTCACGGGACCCGGTTCCCAGTGACCCGGACCCACTGGGACCCACTGGGACCCACTCACCCCCCCAGACGCCCCCGAGCATCCCTGCGATGCCGGGGCCGTCGTCGTCCCCAGAAAGGCCCAACGATGACCGACACACCGAACACCGACCGCCCAAGCGCAGAGGACAACATGCGCCAGCAAGTGCGCTTCCACATGGACCGCGCCGAGCGTTTCCGCATCCGCGCCGAGAAGGCCGAGGCCGAACTAGCCCAGCTGAAGAAGGAGCCCCACTCGTGAGCACCCCCTCCCGGCCTACACCGAAACACGCCGCCGTCACCGCACTGGAACGCATAGCCGCTGAACTCTCGTACCTGCGGAATGAGTGCGACAGCATCCGCTACGCCCTCGACCGATCCCGGGAGCGCCCATGAGAGCCCGCCCCACGTACACCGATGCCGACGTCCGCCGGTTCGTAGCCCTCGCCCGTGGTGGCCGGGACTCCCGGCGCGAGCGTCACGCGGCCATGCGACGGCACCCGGCCGGTACCGCCCTGGACACGGGTACTCGCGTGCTCACCGGCCCGGCGCCGATTCCGCGTGACTGGCCCGAGCTGCACAACCCCGAGCCCGTCACCACGCGCCCACGGCCCACCCTGACCGCCGCGGACGGCACCGCCGAGCCGCCCCTCCCCGCGTCCGATCCCAGCGAACCGGGGGACCGATGAGGTTGCTCCGCCTGGACACCGTGCGCCCCTGGCAATGGCGCATCGGCACCCGCACTGAGGACGGCGTGGGCCTGTTCTACCAGGGCCGACTCACCGGCCACCTGAGCACCGCCGAGGCCCGCCAGCTTGCCGACGCGCTGCACGACGCCGCCGACGCCGTAGAGACCCCTGATCCCGACCCCTACCCAAAGGAATACCGATGAACCCCGACACCACCCCCCGCGACCTCGAAGTTCTCGTCCCCGAGCACGGAACGCTCCACTTCCACGGCGCGCACCTTCAGGCCGTCAATCGCTCCGGCGTCCTGAACATCACGCGCGGCGACGACGTTGTCCTCGCCGTCATCCGCGACTGGATTTATTGGCGCGTCGTCACTGCCGGTTCCGGCCCCGACGCCGCGACTCTCTGACCTGCCATCACCCCCTAACGAAAGGCATTCGCCATGAACCTCAACGACCACTCCAGCATCGCCCTTGCCCCCTACCGCCTGGCCCTGAACATGCTCGGCATCCCCGAGCCTGAGCACACCCCCAGCGACACCGACCCGTCCAAGTTCACCGCCATGCCGGCCAAGGTGAACGCCGCCGCCATCGACGCTATCGACGCGGGCCGTGACCCCCTGGACGATCCCGCCGTGCTCCGTGCCGTCGTGGCCGAGCGACTTGGCGCGGGCGGTTTCTACGAGGCCATGAAGGCACGCGAGGACGCGGCCTACATTCAGAAGTTCAAGGACGCGGCCCCCTCCCTCCGCGCTCAGGTGATCGAGAAGTTCGACGCCGCCGTTCAGGACATGAAGAACGCCGCCGCCACGCTGGGCTACTTCGACCTGCGCGCCCCGCTGACCATCGCCGCCGGGATGACCCCCGAGGATGCGGCCACGACCGCCACCACCATGCGGGCGCACGCAACGGTGGAGCTGATCCGCGAGCAGTGGGGGAACCTGATCGTGATGGATAGCAACATGCCCCACCCGAATGACTCCATGCGCCCGCTGCTGTGGATGGACCTCAGCGCTACTGAGCTGGATGAGTGGCACCACCAGCGGAACGTGATCATCACGGACACCAACACCCCTGAACACAAGATGGGTCAGGTCACCTCGTGGGACGCCGTTCATGCCGGTTACACGCTCTCTCTCGCTAAGGATGCCGCCGCCTTCCAGGCGCGGGTGAAGCGTGTGGAGGACGAGAAGGCCGAGGAGTTGGAGCGTCGCCGACGGGAGGCTCAGGCGCGCGGGTCCATCGTCCTGTGACCGCGTGAAGATCGGGCGTCAACATCACGGCGGGCCGCTCACCATGAGCGGTGCTGAATGAAGGATGGGAGCCTGGTCCGGCTGCGATCGTCCTGCGCCACGGGGAAAACAACGGCACGCGACCCCGAAAGGCAGTCGCCCTCCTTCCACTTGCCGTTGCCCGTCACCTGCCGTCGCCGTGCTTGTCCTCGTGATGAGCACGGCGGCGGCATTCACCCCGCTCATCGTCGTGACGTAGAAGGGGTACCCCCTACCCCTCCCCGCCCCCCGTGCTGGCGCTCCCTGTCGGTGTAGTGGCACACGCACAGGCCAAATCCGCAGATCCCACGCTTTTCCACACATGCCCGCCCGCCGCGTCCACGACGGCGCGCACGCTCAACACGCTCACGCACTGCCCACTGCCCCGATGCGCCGTCTCGAATCCGAGGGGGTGCGGGGGGAGGGTCCCCTCCCCGCTGTTCTCGTGCCCTGCGTGTCTAGCGAACTCCCTCTTAGGGTGTGGATGATTCGCCCTGTCCCAGACGGCCCTAGCGGCCCCTATGACGCCCGTTCATGGCCTGTCTGACCCTCTGCTCACCGCCGTCTCGCGCGCCGTTCTACGGGCCACACAGCAGCGCGTCCTGCCGCGTGATTGTGCCGTTCCCGGGCACTTTGACGGCCCCTGATTCTTGCCGGCCATGTCCGGCCACCACCTGCCCCTGAAGGAGTACACCACCATGACGACACATGTAGACGAGTACGCCGCCCCGCGTGCCCCTCGTGGGCTGAAAGCGGGCGGTAAGCGCCTGTGGAGGGCTGTTGCGGATGAGTTCGAGTTGGCCGAGCACGAGTTATCGGTGCTGTTGCAGGCGGCGCGGACTGTGGACGCCCTGGACGAGCTGGAGCGCATCGTGAACGCCGAGGGCGTCACGCACGAATCGCCCCAGGGCGTGCGGGCGCATCCGGCACTCGTGGAGGCCCGTCAGCAGCGGGTGACGCTGGCGAAGCTGGTTGCCTCTCTGCGTATCCCGCTGGAGGACGAGCAGCAGGCCGGGCGGCTGCCACAACAGCGCGTCGGTATCCGGGCGGTGAAGTGATGCGCCGTCGTGAACGTGCCGCCCCTCCCGTACTGGATGCCTACTACCGCACGGGCGCATTCCCCGAGTTCGACCCCTCCGCGTGGGAGGGGGACACGCTCTATGCGCGCTGGGAAGCGTGGCTCAACTCCCAGGCGTGGGCCGACTCTCTGACCGCCGATGACCTGAGCGCGTGGTGCGACCACGCCGAGGCTCTAGCGCCGCCGATGGTGGGGGAGGACTGGACGCGCACGGTGGGCGTGGATGTGCGCCGAGGTGGCCGCGTGGTGACCGCCGGAGTCCCCCAGGCATGACGGTGCCCCCGGCCTTGAAACGGGATCGACCGAGGGCACCTAACGCCGCCAGGCCAGCGGAGGGGGGATGCGGCGGGCGGCGCTGAGGACAACCTAGCGCAGCCTGGCGACGTGGGCGTGAGTTGTCCACAACGCGAACAGAAACAATGGCCCCGGCCCTCCCATTGCGGGATGGGATGGTCGGGGCCATTCGTGTTTCCGGGGGTGCGGGTGGTGTTCTACTGCCAGGGCTGGACTAGGTGCGTGGTTGCCAGGCCCCTACGGGGCTAGTGGAGCCCTACGGGCCCAGGTCTCCCGGTCCCTCACTCCAGACGACCCGCCGCCCTCCGCCCCCGCTCTGCGACATTCGCCCACGGCGAGTAGACCCCCCACCATCGGCAGGGTGTCTCTCATGTGGCCCTAGGGCTGGCCGTCGACTGGCCGCCCCTCGCCCGGCGGTTCGGACGATTCGGGAGGGGTGTCACCGCGCCCTCATGATTGGCAGCACAGAGGGCTGTAGACGCTGGAGGATCACGCTGTGACCTCGTGCCGCCCACCGTCACGACGGCGGACAGGACGCGGCCCCGCGTGCGGGGGCCGTTCGGTCACATGGGGCCGGTCCAGATCGAGGGCAGGAACAGCACGACAAAGCCCGCCGCCGTGAGCGCCGTGGAGACGACGGCGCGGGCAACGGGCTGGAGAAGCTGGGGGAGGGTACGGGTACGCTGGGGCACGTCATCACGTCCTAGATCGTGGTGGCCAAGCCCCGGAGGATGGCCGTCCTGCCGGGGCACTTATTTGTCGTGGGGTAGTCACGCCCTACCCGTGGAGCGCAAAGCACCTGGTCAGACCCCTAATGGACTAGATGAGGATCATGCGGTCCATTCTGACCCACCCGGGGCGGCAGCGGCACGGCCTCGCGTCCGCCGAGCGCGGAACCGCCGGGCCAGCAGCCACAGGCCCACGACGACGGCGACCACCAGCACGGCGACCAGCACCGGCAGGAACAGCGCGGCCGCGACGAGGCCGGCGGCCGAGACGTCCTCGGCCGCCGAGAGCACGGGCGCGGCGGCCCCCACCGTGACCGTGTTGGCGCCCACGCGCGTGCCGGCCTTGGCCAGGTGCACCGCGAGCGCGATGCCCGCGCCGATGATCACCGGCACCCAGCCGGACCCGGCGAAGAGGGTGCCGGGGTCGTGGACCGCCGTCGTCTCGGCGCCGACGCCGGAGGCGAACACGATGCCGCCGGCCGCGGGACGCACGACCGTCTGGACGACGTCGTTGACCGCGTCCACCCCGGGGATCTTGTCCGCGACGAGCTCGAGCGCGAGCAGGACGCCGAGGATCCAGAGGGAGGCGTCGGCGGACAGCCACGTCCAGCCCGCGGGCAGGTCGACGAGCCCCGTGAACCGGTCCAGCAGACCCAGGGCGAACAGGGGGATGTAGGCGTTGAGCCCGGCCGAGGTGGCCAGGCCCGTGCCGGTGAGGAACTCGAGCACGTCCGTCCCCTTCCTTCGCGGGTCGCTCGGGGCGCCCGGGCGGACGCTCCGGGTCCGAGGACCCTCGCTCCCCAGTGAACACCGCCGGCCGTCGGGCGCTTCCCGTCCGGGGTCGGTCCTACCATGGGCGCATGCCCCAGACCGCGCACTCCCCCCAGCACTCCGCGTCCGCCCCCGCGCTCGCCCTGGCCATCGCCGGATCGGAGGCCACCGGCGGCGCCGGTGCGCAGGCCGACCTGAAGACGTTCCAGGAGCTCGGAGTCTTCGGCGTCGTCAGCCTGACGTGCATCGTCTCCTTCGACCCGCAGGACGAGTGGAGCCACCGCTTCTTCCCCGTGCCCACCGCGGTGCTCGCGGATCAGCTGGAGGCGGTGCAGGCGGACTACGCCGGCCGTCTGCGCACCGTGAAGCTCGGCATGATGGGCTCCCCGGAGACCGTCCGCACCACCGCCGAGGCGCTGAAGCGCCAGGAGTGGGACCACGTCCTGCTGGACCCGGTGCTGATCTGCAAGGGCCAGGAGCCGGGCCACGCGCTGGACACGGACCGGGCCCTGAGGGACGAGCTGCTCCCGCTGGCCACCTTCACCACCCCGAACCACTTCGAGACCGAGCAGCTCTCCGGCATGACCGTGCGCACCGTGGAGGACCTGACCGCCGCCGCCGAGCGAATCCACGAGATCTCCGGCGCGGCCGTGCTCGCCAAGGGCGGCATGCACATCGCGGGCCCGGACGCCGTGGACGTGTTCGTGGACGGGGACACCGTGGAGGTGCTCGTCCACCCGAAGATCGGGGAGGCCGGCGTCTCCGGCGCCGGCTGCTCGCTGGCCGCCGCCGTCACCGCCGAGCTCGCCAAGGGCGCCACCCCACTCGAGGCCGCCCGTCGCGCGAAGGAGTTCGTGGCCGCGGGCATCGCCCAGGCCGTGGAGGGGGCCACCCCGTTCGCCGCGCTGTGGCAGGGCGGCCTGCGGAGGGCGCACGACCCCGTGCGCCCGACTGTGGCACCGGGCGGCGGGCGCGCGTGAGCGGGCGGTCGCACGCGTGAGCGTGGGCGCATCCCCCACCCCGCTCGCAGGTCTGGACCTGGCGGTCGCGACGGCCCTGCAGGTGGACCCCCGCGCCAGCTGGCGACGGATCGCCACGGTGCTCGGCGCCCCGGAGCGCACGGTGGCCCGCCACGGGGCGGCGCTGCTGGAGTCCGGAACGGTGCAGGTGGCCGGGATGCCGGCGCCGCCGCGCTGCTCGAGGACGGACTGTGGAACCGGGTGCCCCGCCCCGCCGCCGTGCTGGGCCAGCACGTCATGCCGGCGCGGGCGGGCACCGTCCACTACGTCACCGGCGACGCGATGTCCCTCGCCGACTCCTTCCGCGTGACCTTCCGCGGCCGGGGGGCGCACGGGTCCATGCCGGAGCGCTCGATCGACCCCATCCTCCTGGCCGCCCACGCGGTGACGCGGCTGCAGGGGGTCGTCTCCCGCGAGGTGGCCCCGTCCGATCGCGCGGTCGTCACGGTGGGGACCTTCCACGCCGGGCTCAAGGAGAACGTCATCCCGGACACCGCGGAGATCGCGCTGAACGTGCGCACGCCCACGCCCGAGGTCCGCGCGAAGGTCTCCGCGGCGATCCACCGGATCCTCACGGCCGAGGCGCTGGCCTCCGGCGCCCCCGAACCCGAGATCGTCCGGTACAACTCGTTCCCCCGCACCCACAACGACGTCGAGCTCACCCCGTCCGTGATGGACGCGCTGCGCGCGGAGCTGGGGGCCGAGGCCGTCACCGAGATGCCGCCGCTGATGGGCTCGGAGGACGTCGGGGCCCTCGCCGACGCGCTCGGCGTCCCGCTGGTCTACTGGTTCCTGGGCGGATTCGAGGGCGACGAGCTCGAGGACAACCCCGCCAACCACACCCCGCAGTTCGCCCCCGTGCTGGAGCCGACCCTGACCACGGGCGTCCACGCCGCCCTCGCCGGGATCCTGCACGTGCTCGGCCGCTGAGCCGGGCGGGCGGGACCGGTGCCGCCGCGGGCGGGACGAGGGAGCCGCCAACCCGGGACACCCCGCGGGGTCATGGCACAGACTGGGGTCATGGACACTCATCGCCCCGCCACGTCCGGCGCCCCCGTCCCCCCGGCCGACGACCTCGGCCTGACCGCCCCCGCCGACGTCATGGCCACCCGCACCACCCCGGCCCCGCCGGTCGTGGTGGAGACCCGCGTCCCCGCCCAGGAACGCGTCGAGCGCACCGTGGACGTGCGCACCACCACGCCCGAGCCCCCGGTCGTGCGCACCGTGGTGACCGGCACCGACGCCCCGACCCGCCGCGTGGAAGAGTCCTCGGAGTCCTCTCGCCTCCCCTGGCTGCTCGGCGGCGGCGCCCTCGCCACCGGCGCCCTCGCCACGGCGGTCGCCGCGGCCGTGCGTCACGCCCGCACCCCGGAGCCCACCCCCATGGAGCGCCTCCTGCGACCCGAGGCCTACGGCCCCGCCCTCGCGGCCCTCGCGGCCACGGTCGCCGCCGCCGTCGGGCTCACCCGCTCCGCGCGCTCCCGCCGCCGTGAGGACGTGGCCGAGGGCGTGTATTCCTACGCCCCCCTCGTGGCCACCGCGGAGACGGACCGCCGCCCCGCCGTGGAGGACGCCTACGTGCCCCTCGCCACGGACGTCACGGACGAGGCCGACGACGCGGTGGAGACCGCGCCCGTGCCGGTGGAGGCGCGCGTTTTGGTGGAGACGCTGCTGGACCCCACGCTCTTCGAGGGCCGTGATCTGCCCGGCGCGGCCGCCCTGCGCGCCCAGCTGCCGCACATGCGCACCGTCGCCGACGCTGTCCGCATCCCCGCCGACGGCGACGCCGAGGGCATCGACTGGCTCCCCCTCGTGGTGGAGGTGGAGGAGGACGTGGAGCGCGCCGTGCCCCACGACTTCACCTGGCCCGTGCGCGGCCACTTCACCCATGAGGGCCAGCCGTTCGAGCTCACCCTCCTGGTGATCGACGGTGAGCTGGGCGCCCTGACCGTCTCCCCCGATGAGGAGTCCGGCCGCCTCGTGTGGGACGAGATCCCCACGGTGCAGACCTGGCCGGGCGTGCACCAGCTGTCCTTCGAGGTGGACGGCGAGCGCCGCTGACACCCTGGACGACCGGCGTGGGGGGGGGGGGGGGGGGGGCGGGGGGGGGGGGGGCCCGCCGCGCCCCCCCACACAACCCCCCCCCACCGGCCCCCCGCGGGGCGGGGCCCCCCCCCACTCGGGGGGGCCGCCCCCCGACGTCGTCCAACCACGGAGTGCCCCATGACCACCCCCGCCCCGGTCAAGTCCACCGCTCGCGCCCGCCGCGCGGCCCAGCGCGCCGCCGCGGGCCCGCGTCCGCGCCTGCGGATGGGCCTCAACGGGTTCCTCGTGGCCTGGCTCGCGCCGAACCTGGTGATGGCGGCGATCGTGGCGGCGCTCTCCCTCATCCCGGGGCTCCAGGAGTTCGGCAGCCTCACGCCGCTGCTGAGCGTGGTCGGGATCGCGGGCCTCGTGGTGGGCCTGCCGCTGTGCCTGCTCGTCAACGTGGCCTTCCGCCACGTCACCAACCAGTGGGTCCACGTGCTGGCCTACGCCCTCGTGGGCATGCTCTACGGGCTCGTGGTGCTCACGCAGGGCGCCGGGGGCGTGCTGCCGATGCTCATCCCGGTGATCGGGTTCCCGGCCGGCGTGCTCATGGGCCTGGGCCGCATGGCCGCCCGGCCGCTCGTGGACGTCGTGACGCCGGGCGCCGAGGATCCCGCCGCGGCGTGATCAGCCCTGCGCGACGAGCTCGTTGCGCTTCGCGTTGAGGTCCCGCAGCACCTGCAGGCCCTCGGAGACGACGGCGTCCGCCTTCTTCTGGAGGTCCTCCTTGGCCGGGGCCCACGCGAGGTCCGTGAAGGTGCCACGCGAAGCGTCGAGCTCGGCGATGTCCTGGCGCACGAGCCGCACCTCGTCCAGCGTGTCGGCGTACTCCACGGAGCGCTGGTCGATCGCGTCCACGGTGGCCTCGGCGCTCGTCGGCGCGTGCTCGAGGGCGTAGGAGGACTCGTAGAGCTCGTGGTTGAGCGTGCAGTTCTCCTCGACGTCGTAGAGCCCCGACCCCCGGCCGTTCGCGCTCTTCCGCGCCGTCTCGTTGGCCTGGGCGATCTCCTCCCGGAGACCACGGCCCACGCCCTCGCCGGTGGGGGCCGCCATGCCCGCCTCCGCCATGTCCACGTTCACGGTGGAGCCGGCGAGCGTGAACACCGCCGACTCGGTGCCCTCGGGCGCCCCGTGACGGCTCGTCTTGACGGTGGCCACGGCGCCCTGCGGCAGGCGGTCGCGCAGCCACGCGTACGACTCCTCGCCCAGGCAGAACTCGGTGCCGACGCGCAGGCCGTCCGGATTGCGCGGGGCCGCGGTCACACCGGCCATGACCAGGGTCTTCTGCTCCCCGCCCGCGTTCACCACCACGGTGTTGCCGTCCACCACGGAGACGATGTCCACGCGGGAGCGCTCGTCCACGATGCCCTTGAGCACGGAGAGCACCCCGAGGAGCAGGAGCAGGCCCGCCACCCCGAGGAAGATGAGCAAGCCCTTCTTGGGCACCCGGGCTTGAGCGGCGACGTGAGTCATGCGGACTTCCTGCAGGTGGGCGATGGAGGGTGGGGGACGACGACCGCCCCGCGGGCGGGGCCGTCGGGCCCGGAGGCCGAGTCTAGCGAAGCGCCCCGGACCTGCCGTGCGGCGGGTCCGGGGCGCCGCGGCGCCGGGTGCGCGCGAGGGCCCCCCGCGGTCAGCGCTCGCGTCGGTAGAACGGCAGCGGCACCACGGTGAAGGGCTCGCCCTTGCCGCGCAGGTCCACCTGGAGGGAGGTGCCCTCGGCGGCGTGCTCGCGGGCCACGCGGGCCATCGCGATCGGGAAGCCGAGCGTGGGGCTCGGGGCGCCCGAGGTGACCTCGCCGACCCGGTTGCCCTCGGCGTCGAGGACGGGATAGCCGTGGCGGGCGGCCCGGCGGCCCTCGCCGCGCAGGCCCACGAGGACCTCCTGGACGCCGTCGGCGCCCACGAGGGCGGCCTTGCCCACGAAGTCCGCCTCCTTGGCCGCCGGCACCGCGAAGCTCACACCGGAGGCGTGGGGCTGGTGCGCGGTGTCCAGCTCGTTGCCGTACAGCGGCATGCCGGCTTCGAGGCGCAGCGAGTCGCGGGAGGCGAGGCCGCACGGGGTGAGCTCGACGTCGGCGGCCTCGGCCGCCTGCAGCATCGCGTTCCACACGGCGGAGCCGCGGTCGCCCGCCTCCTGGCGGGAGTCCGCGGGCACGAACAGCTCGAAGCCGTCCTCGCCCGTGTACCCCGTGCGGGCCACGAGCACGGTGACCTCGCCGGCGTCGGTGGGGAGGCTCAGCGTGAGGTGGCCGTAGTACTTCAGGCCCGCCAGCTGCTCGGCCTGCGCGGGCATGGCGTGGGCCAGGATCGCCTCGGCGCACGGGCCCTGCACCGCCACGACGGCCGTGGAGGCGGACTCGTCCTCGACCGTCGCGTCCCACCCGGAGGCGCGCTGGTTCAGGGCCGTGTGCACCGCGGCGATGTTGCCGGCGTTGGGGACCACGAGGAAGTCGGGCTCGGAGCCCGCGGCGCCGTCGTCCCTGCGGTAGACGATCAGGTCGTCCAGGATCGTGCCGGCGTCCGTGAGGCAGAGCGCGTACTTGGCGCGGCCCGGCTTCAGCACGGAGAGCGTGCTGGAGAGGGCGTGGTCCAGCATGGCGCCGGCCTCGGGGCCGCTCACGCGGACCTCGCCCATGTGGGAGAGGTCGAACAGGCCCGCCGAGCCGCGGACGGCCTTGTGCTCGGCCAGCTCGGACCCGTACTTCAGGGGCATGTTCCAGCCGCCGAAGTCGGTGAAGGAGGCCCCGGCGGCCTCGTGGACCGGATGGAGCGGGGAGTTGCGCAGGGAGTCGGTCATGTCAGGTTCCTCTCTCAGTGGCCCAGGGACGCGGCGGCCGAGTCGGCGGCGGCCTCCTCGAAGGCCTCCGGCGGCGGGCACGAGCAGATCAGGTTGCGGTCGCCGTACGCGCCGTCGATGCGGCCCACCGGCGGGAAGTACTTGTCCATGCGCAGGCTCGGCACGGGGAACGCGGCCTTCTCCGGGGAGTAGGCGCGGTCCCACGACGAGGTGATGAGCGTGGTGGCCGTGTGCGGGGCCCGGCGCAGCACCGAGTCCTCGACCGTCTCCGGCGTCGTCTCGAGCATCTCGGCGTGGATGGCCGTCATGGCCTCGATGAAGCGCTCGATCTCGCCCAGATCCTCCGACTCCGTGGGCTCCACCATCAGGGTGCCGGCCACCGGGAAGGCGAGGGTCGGCGCGTGGAAGCCGTAGTCGATGAGGCGCTTGCACACGTCCTCCGCGGTCACGCCGGTCTTGGCCGTGAGCTCGCGCAGGTCGAGGATGCACTCGTGCGCCACGAGCCCGTCGTTGCCCGTGTACAGCGTGGGGTAGAGGTCCGCCAGGCGGCGCGAGATGTAGTTCGCCCCCAGCAGCGCGTGCTCGGTGGCGTCCTTCAGCCCCTCGGCGCCCATGAGGTGGATGTACGCCCAGGAGATGGGAAGCACGCCGGCGGAGCCGTGCGGGGCCGCCGTCATCAGCACGTCGCGGCTCGGGAGGTAGGGCTTGAGGTGCTCGCCCACCGCCACGGGCCCGACGCCGGGGCCGCCGCCGCCGTGCGGGATGCAGAAGGTCTTGTGCAGGTTCAGGTGGGAGACGTCGCCGCCGAACTCGCCCGGCTGGGCGAGGCCCACGAGCGCGTTGAGGTTGGCGCCGTCGATGTACACCTGGCCGCCGGCCGCGTGCACCGTCGCGCACACGTCCTTCACGTCCGCGTCGTACACGCCGTGCGTGGAGGGGTAGGTGATCATGATGGCGGCGATCCGGCCCTCGTTCGCCGCGATCTTGGCGTCGAGGTCGGCGGCGTCGATCGTGCCGTCCTGCGCGGTGGCCACCACGACCACCTTCAGCCCGGCGAGCACCGCGGAGGCCGCGTTGGTGCCGTGCGCCGAGGCGGGGATGAGGCAGACGTCGCGCTCGCCCTCGCCGTTGGCCAGGTGGAACTGGCGGATGGCCCACAGGCCCGCGAACTCGCCCTGCGAGCCGGCGTTCGGCGACACCGAGACGCCCGCGTAGCCGGTGATCTCGGCGAGCTTGTCCTCGAGGTCCTCGATGAGGAAGCGCCAGCCCTCGGTCTGGTGGCCCGGGGCGTACGGGTGGATCGAGCAGAACTCGGGCCAGGAGATGGCCTCCATCTCCGCGGTGGCGTTGAGCTTCATCGTGCACGAGCCCAGCGGGATCATGGTGCGGTCCAGCGCCAGGTCGTAGCCGGAGAGGCGGCGCAGGTAGCGCAGCATCTGCGTCTCGGAGTGGTGGCTGTTGAACACCGGGTGCGTCAGGAACGCGGAGGTGCGGCGCAGCTCCCGCGGGATGGCCGGGGTGGCCACGGCGCCGTCGTGCGCGCCGGCGGGCAGCGTCCCCGCGTCGAGGCCGAAGGCGGTGAGCACGGCGGCCAGGTCCGCGTCCACGGTGGTCTCGTCCGCGGCGATGCGCAGGGTGTCCGCGTCCACGAGGCGCAGGTTCACGCCGTTCTCCTCGGCGGCGCGCAGGATCTCCTCGGCGCGGCCGGGCACGTTCACCGTGAGGGTGTCGAAGAAGGCCTCGTGGGCGACCTCGACGCCGCCGGAGCGCAGCGCCTCCGCGAGGCGCACGGCCTGGCGGTGGGCGTGGCGGGCGATCGCGGCGATGCCCTGGGGGCCGTGGTAGACGGCGTACATGGAGGCGACGATGGCCAGCAGCGCCTGCGCGGTGCAGATGTTGGAGGTGGCCTTCTCGCGGCGGATGTGCTGCTCGCGGGTCTGCAGGGCCAGGCGGTAGGCGGGCTTGCCGGCGTCGTCGTGCGAGACGCCCACGAGGCGGCCCGGCATGGAGCGCTGCAGGCCGTCCTTGACCGCCATGTAGGCGGCGTGGGGGCCGCCGAAGAACAGCGGGACGCCGAAGCGCTGCGTGGAGCCGACCGCGATGTCCGCGCCCTGCTCGCCGGGAGGCGTGATGAGGGCGAGGGAGAGGATGTCCGCGGCCACGGTGACGAGGGCGCCGGCCTCCTTGGCCTGCGCGATCACGGCGGCGTGGTCGTGGAGGCGGCCGGAGTCGCCGGGCTGCTGCAGCACGACGCCGCACAGGCCCTTCTCCTCGACCTCGGCGCGGACGTCCTCGGGGATGCCGGCGGAGAGGTCCGCGACGCGCACGTCGATGCCCACGGCCTCGGCGCGCATCCGGACGACGGAGAGCGTCTGCGGGAAGAGGTCCGCGTCGAGGAGGGTGACGCCGTCGCCCTTCTTGCGGTTGGCGCGGTGCATCAGCAGCACGGCCTCAGCGGCCGCAGAGGCCTCGTCCAGCAGGGACGCGTTGGCGATCGGCAGGGCGGTGAGGTCCTGCACCATCGTCTGGTAGTTCAGGAGCGACTCGAGGCGGCCCTGGGAGATCTCCGGCTGGTACGGCGTGTAGGCCGTGTACCAGGCCGGGTTCTCGAGGACCTTGCGCAGGATCACGCCCGGGGTCACGGTGTCCGAGAAGCCCTGGCCGATCATCTGGGTCTTCATGACGTTGCGGCCGGCGATCTCGCGCAGGCGCTCCAGCACCGCCGCCTCGGTGAGGGGGGCGGGCAGGTCCAGCGGCCTGGGCTGGCGGATGCCGGCGGGCACGGCGGCGTCCACGAGGGCGTCCAGCGAGTCGTAGCCCAGCGTCTCGAGCATGTGGCGGACGTCCTCGTCACGGGCGCCGATGTGCCGGGCGACGAACGGGGCGGACGCGCCGTCGCGCGGCTCGAGGCCGTCCGTGGCGGGCGTGTCCGCCGTCGTCTGGGCTGCGGTCTGGGGGCTGGTCACGAGCTACCTCCGGGGGATCCTGCCGGTCACGGCGTGGTCTGCTCCTCCCCGCTCTGTCATGGACCTGAGAGTTTCCGCCAGCCTGAGGGGCCGGCTTGCACCGTCGGTGGCCCCTGCACGGCCGCGGGCGCGGGCGCGACAAGGACGCTTTCCAGAGCGCCTGACCCCTCGCGGTACGGGTGCCTGAGAGATTCCCGGGGAGGACTTGCTCCTTCGGCGGCCGACCGGCGCTCCGGGCCCGGCAGGGCACGGGGCGCGTCGACGCTCTCCCGCGGGGGGCATGCGGCGTGGCTCGAGTATCCCACACGGTGTCGCGCGGGACACAGAGGCCGGGTGGACGGTCGCCCGGCCGGACGGGGGCAGGACGACGGCGGGCGACCCGAGTTCACCCGCCCGACGCCGGCCGTCCACCTGACGCTGAGCCGCCCGCCGACTCCGGGGCGCAGGATCGGAGCCGCACCCTCGCCACCCACCCTCCCGGAGGCCACCGTGAACGCCCTGAACCCGACCTTCTCCCGCCGCACCGGCCTGCGCACCCTGGCCGCCGCCGTCGTCGCGGGCGCCGTGTCCACCGCGGCCCCCGCCGCCCTGGCGAAGACCGCCGCCGGCGCCTCGGCCGCCCCCGCCGGGGGCGACGGCTTCCGCGTCCTGCCCTACCTCATGGAGCCCACCGCCACCTCGATGGACCTCGTGTGGTTCTCCGAGCGCGGCGTGGCCGGCACCGTCGTCGTCTCCGGCCCGGGCCTGGGCAACAACCACGGCAAGGGCCGCACCCGCCCGGCGGGCACGCGCGTCTCCGCCCCCGAGCACCAGCCCCTGCTCGACTACACCGAGGCGGAGCTGGCCCAGAGCATCGAGGGCCTCGCCCAGGGCTCGTGGCTGCTGGGCGCGCAGAACTGGAAGCACCGCGTCTCCCTCACCGGCCTGAAGCCCGGCAAGGAGTACACCTACACCGTCACCCAGGGCGGGCAGCGCCACACCGCCACGTTCCGCACGGCCGACGCCGGCAACGGCTGGCACGACCTGCGCGTGATCGCCTTCTCGGACACCGAGACCGAGCCCTTCGGGCGCGTCGAGAACCGCGAGTGGGAGCTCAACCAGGTCACCCCCTACACCGAGGGCTCGCTGCCCCGCCCGGGCGAGGGCTCGCTGTGGCACCACACCTTCGGCTCCACGACGCGCTACGGCCAGTTCACGCTGAAATACCCCCTGACCCAGGACGTCGCGCTCACCGAGAACGTCCGCCACATCGAGGCCGCGGACCCGGACCTGCTGCTCGTGGCCGGCGACCTCGGCCAGGGCGGCGGCTACCAGCCGGGCTGGGACGAGTTCTTCCGCCACTTCGCGGGCGAGCTCTCGGACATCGCCTCGCATGTCCCGCTCATCACCTCGCTGGGCAACTGGGAGACCTTCGCCTCGATCAACGGCGGCTACGGCACCCCCGAGGACCGCTCCCCCGTGGTCCGCTCGCGCAACAAGTACCACGCCTACTTCGAGCGCACCGGCGCCGGCACGGACCAGGAGAACCCGCAGTACCGCGGCTCCTACTACCGCACCGACCACGGGCCGCTGACGATCCTCACGCTGGACTCCACGAACGGCGTGCCGGACGAGTCCGTGGGCGCGGGCCTGCTCTCCGGCGAGACGTTCTCGGGCGACGACCGCAACCTCACGGCCGAGCGCATGCCGACCGACACGCAGGGCTCGTTCACCCAGGCCGCCTACGAGGAGGCCTTCACGGAGGTCTTCCCCGGCACCACCGCCGCGGACGCCGACCTCCCCGTGTTCAACCCCGGCCACGACCAGTGGGCCTGGGCGGAGCGCCAGCTCGCCGACGCGCGGGCGAAGGGGCAGATCATCATGGTCGAGTTCCACCACGCGCCCTACTCCGTGGGCGTGCACGGCACCCCGCCGAACCACGAGTTCCCGGACGACCAGTCCGGCGTCGCGATGCGCGTGTACACGCCGCTGCTGGAGAAGTACGGCGTCGCCGTCGTCATCTCCGGGCACGACGAGATGTTCCAGCGCTCGTGGGTGGACGCGGACGGCGACGGCCGCGGCTTCCACGCCTACGACGTGGGCGTGGCCGCGGACGGCCTGCGCGGCGAGCAGTACGCCAAGAACGCGGCGGGCGAGTACGTCCCGGTGCGCTTCAACACCCACATGGAGTGGACCGCCAACACGCACGAGCCCGAGACCTGGGCCGACGTGGACGGCGTGCGCCAGCTCGTGGACGGCGGCATGCACTACGGCCACCTGCAGATCGACCTGAGGCGCCGCGGCCAGGAGGCCGAGATGACGCTGACGCCGATGTACGTGTTCCCGATCCTGGACGCCCAGTACCGGCTGGTGCGCACGGAGCGCCGCGCGTACGACGACGTCCAGGTGGTCCGCTTCGACCGCAGCGGAGTGCCGAAGCCGCGCCGCTGACGGACACCGGTCCCCTTCGCCGACCCTGAGGTCCGTGCCGCGACGTCGAGGGCGTTGCGGCACGGACCTCAGGGTGGGCGCACCGGCGCAGCCGTGTCGCGCGGCCTCCCCTAGGGTGGCCCCGTGCGCGCATCACCCTCCTCCACCCCCAGGTCCGCCCCGCAGCCGACGGCCGGCCCCGCCCGCCTCGCCTGGCTGCCCGGCCTCGCGGTCTGCACGGTGCTCGGCGTCGTCTGCGTCCTGATCGCGACGACGGCGCGCCCCTGGATGCCCGCGCTCAGCCCACTGCTGCTCGCCATCCTCGTGGGCCTGGCGTGGCGGAACCTCGCCCCCGTGCCGGCGACCCTCGCCCCGGGCATCGCGGTCGCGGCGAAGCCGGTGCTGCGCGCGGGCATCGTCCTGCTCGGGCTGCAGCTGGTGCTCGCCGACGTGCTCGCGCTGGGCCCGGGCGTGATCGCGCTGGTGGTGGCCGCCGTCGGCCTCACGTTCGCGGCGACCGTGGCTCTGGGGCGCGCGCTGGGGCTGCCGTGGGACCTGACGGCCCTCGTGGCCTCGGGGTTCTCGATCTGCGGCGCGGCGGCCGTCGCCGGCGCGGACTCCGTGGTGCGCGCGCGCCGCGAGATGGCGGCCACGGCGATCGGCCTCGTGGTGCTGTTCGGGACGCTCATGATCCCGCTGATTCCGCTGCTCACCGGTGCGCTCGGGCTCGACGAGCGGGTGGCCGGGCTGTGGATCGGCGCGTCCACGCACGAGGTCGCCCAGGTGGTGGCGGCCGGCGGGCTCGTCGGCCCGACGGCACTCTCCGTGGCGGTCACCGTGAAGCTCGCGCGCGTCGTCCTGCTCGCGCCGGTCATGACGGGCCTGGCCTGGTGGGAGCGGCGCCGTCCGGCCGGGTCGGCCACGGGCGAGGACGCCGCCGTCCCGGGCGCGGATCCGGCCGCGAGCGCCACCCGGCCACCGCTCGTGCCGTGGTTCGTGCTCGGGTTCCTGGCCGCCGTCGCGATCCGGGCGACCGGCGTGCTGCCCGCCGGAGTCCTGGACGCCGTCGCCGTGCTGCAGCAGGTGCTGCTGGCCGCCGCCATGGTGGCGCTGGGCCTGAACGTGCACCTGCGCTCGATCGCCGCCGTGGGCCCGAGGCCGCTCGTGCTCGGCGCGGGGAGCACCGCCGTCGCGGTCGCCGTGGGCGGAGCGGGCGCGGCCCTGCTGGCGTGAGGGCGCCCGCTTCCGTGTGCGCAACGGGAGCTCCGGAGCAGGCCGCGTCGACGACCGGCGGCGCAACCCGCCCGCGTCCTCTGCGAGAGCGACCTAGGGTGACGACGTGCTCAACCTGCGCAGCCCCGAGCGCACCGTGCGCCGCAACCTCCACCTCGCCTGCGTCCTCACGGTGGTGGCGGGGATCCTCAACTCCGTCGGGTTCGTCGCCGTGGCTCGGTACACCTCGAACATGACCGGCATCGTCGCCTCGATGGCGGACGCGATCGCCCTGGGCCTGCCGGGCCTGGTGGCCGTGGGAGCACTCGCGCTGACGGCCTTCGTGCTGGGGGCGGTGGCCTGCGCGCTCGTCTTCAACTGGGGGCGGGTCCGGGGACTGCGCTCGCGCTACGCCAACATCCTGCTGCTCGAGGGCATGGGGATGCTGCTGTTCGGGCTGCTCGCCGAGCGCCTGCAGGACGCCCACCGGTCCGTGGTCGTGGTGGGTGTCCTCTGCTTCACCATGGGCCTCCAGAACGCGCTCATCACACGGATCGGCGAGTGGCCCGTGCGCACCACCCACATCACGGGCATGGTCACGGACATCGGCGTCGAGATCGGGAAGGCCCTCTACCGCAGTCCCGCGGACGCCGCGGACCCTGTCGTCGGGGAGCCGCGGCGCATCGCCGCCCTGGCCGGACTCGTGGCCCTGTTCTTCCTGGGAGGCATGGCGGGCGCCCTGGGGTACCTCTGGCTCGGCTTCGAGGTGGTGGTGCCCGTGGCCGCGGTGCTCCTGCTGATCGCCCACCGGCCCCTCGTCCAGGACCTGAGGGAGGCGTGGCTCAGACGAAGGCCGAGACGCCCGTCAGGGCGCGGCCCACGATCAGCGCGTTGATGCCGTAGGAGCCCTCGTAGCTGTAGATGGCCTCGATGTCGCCCATCATCCGGGAGACCTCGTACTCGCTGAGCAGGCCGTTGCCGCCGAAGGCGTCCCGGGCGAGGGCCGCGGAGGAGCGCGCCAGGCGCGTGGACGTGGCCTTGCCCATGGCCGCGTGCATCATGTCCATCGTCCCGGCCTCGTTGAGCCGGTGCACCTGCATCATCATCCCGGAGGCCGCCGCCAGGTTGCCGGCCACCTCGGCGATCTGGGACTGGATCATCTGGAACTTGGCGAGCGGGCGGCCGAACTGCCGGCGCTCCAGCGCATACGCCCGCAGCACGTCGAGCAGGCCCATCTGCACGCCCACCCCCTGCCAGCCCACCCACATGCGCGAGTCCCGCAGGAGGTCGCGCGTGGCGTCGAAGGTGGCCGCGCCGGGCAGCTGAGCGTCCAGCGGCAGGCGCACGTCCAGCGTGATGTCCGCGTTCTGCATGATGCGCAGGCCCATCTTCCCGGCGATCTTCGTGGCCTCGTAGCCGGGGGTGTCCGTGGGGACCACGAAGCCCTTGATCTCGCCGTCGGCCGTGTCACGCGCCCACACGAGCGCCACCTGCGCGATGGTCCCCGCGCCGATCCAGCGCTTGGCGCCGCGGATGACCCACTCGTCCCCCTCCCGCGTCGCGGTCGTCTCCAGCCCGCCCGCGATGTCCGAGCCGTGCTCCGGCTCGGTCAGGCAGAAGGCGCCGATCGCCTCGAACCGCTGGAGCGGCCCCTGCCAGCGGGCCTTCTGCTCGTCCGAGCCCAGCTGCACGATCATCCCGAGGTTCAGCTCGTTGTGGATGCCCACGAGCGCGGAGAGGGAGAGGTCCACGCGCGCGATCTCCGCGTGCACGAGGTGCTGGAAGAGCGCCGACGAGCCGTCCGTGAGCAGCCGCCCCAGGCCGAGCCCGGCCAGCCCGGGCAGGAGGTCGAAGGGGAACTCCTCGGCATCCCAGTACGGGGCCAGGCGCGGGCGGACCTGCGTCTGCAGGTGCTCCTCGATCGCCTCGAGTCGCGCGCGCTCGGCCTCGTCGAGGCCGTCCCGCAGACGGAGCAGGTCCACGTGCGGCAGGGCGGAGGGCGAGGGGGTGGCGGGGCTGGTCAACGGTGTCTCCTTCGGGCGCGGCGGACGCACGAGCCGGCGGCCGCCGACGTCTTCGCGTCAGTCCGACTGTAGGACTTCCGACTATCCATGTCTGTGAGTAGTGTTGCAGATCACAACGGACATCGGCCACGGGCGGCCCGCGCCCCTGCCGCCCGCCCCGACGAGGAGGACTCCCTTGACCACCCCGGACACCACTCCCCAGGCCCCCGCCACCACAGACCAGAGCGAGGTCACCGCGGCGTTCCGCGCCGCCCGCGACCTCCTCGTCGAGTGCCAGACCGACTACGACCGGGCCCGCGCCGAGTTCGCGTGGCCCCGCTTCGAGCACTTCAACTTCGGATTCGACTGGTTCGACCAGCTGGCGAAGGACCCCGCCCGCGCGGACGTGCCCGCGCTGATCATCGCGGAGGACGACGGGCGCAGCACCGAGCGGACCTTCGCGGAGCTCTCCGCCGCCTCGAACCGCGTGGCCACCTGGCTCACCGAGCAGGGCCTGCGCCGTGGCGAGCGCCTGATCCTCATGCTGAACAACCAGGTGGAGCTGTGGGAGTTCATGCTCGCGTGCATCAAGCTGCGCGTCGTCATGATCCCCACCACCACGCAGATGACGTCGGCCGACCTCGAGGACCGCGTCGAGCGCGCCGAGGCCTCGTGGGCCGTGGCCGGCGCCGAGGACCTCGCCAAGTTCGCGGGGGTGGGCGAGGGCCTGCGCCTCGTGCACGTCCCCGGCGTCTTCGCCGAGGGTGCGGACCGCACGGCCCCTCGAGTCGCCGGCCACACGGTGCTCTCCTACGACGACGCCGCCGCCTCCTCCTCGGAGCTGACCCCGGACGAGCCGACACCGGCCGAGGAGACGCTGCTGTTCTACTTCACGTCCGGCACCACCTCGAAGCCCAAGCTCGTGGAGCACACCCACACCTCCTACCCCGTGGGCCACCTGACCACGGTGTACTGGATCGGCCTCGAGCCCGGCGACGTGCACCTGAACGTGGCCTCGCCAGGGTGGGCCAAGCACGCGTGGTCCACCTTCTTCGCCCCGTGGATCGCGGAGGCCACGATCTTCGTGCACAACGCCCGCAAGTTCGACCCCGCCTCCCTCATGGCGAACATGGCCCGCTACGGGGTCACGAGCTTCTGCGCCCCGCCCACCGTGTGGCGCATGCTGATCAAGGCGGACATGACCCAGCTGGCCACCCCGCCGACGAAGGCGATCTCCGCCGGCGAGCCCCTGAACGCCGAGGTCATCGACCAGGTCCAGAAGGCCTGGGGCGCCACGATCCGCGACGGGTTCGGGATGACCGAGACCACCCTCCAGGTGGCCAACACGCCGGGGCAGAAGGTCGTCATCGGTTCCATGGGCCGCCCCCTGCCCGGCATGGACGTGGTCCTCATCGACCCGCTGACCGGCGCGGAGGCCGCGGAGGGCGAGATCTGCCTCCGCCTGGACCCGCGCCCCGTGGGCCTGCTGAAGTCCTACTACGGCAACCAGGAGAAGACCGACGACGTCTTCCGCGACGGCGTCTTCCACACCGGCGACATCGCCTCCCGCGACGAGAACGGCGTGCTGACCTATGTGGGCCGCGCCGACGACGTGTTCAAGTCCTCCGACTACAAGGTCTCCCCGTTCGAGCTCGAGTCCGTGCTCGTGCAGCACGCGGCCGTCATGGAGGCGGCCATCGTGCCGACCCCGGACGAGGTGCGCCTGGCCGTGCCCAAGGCGTTCGTGACCCTCGCCCCCGGCCACGAGCCCACGGCGGAGACGGCCCGGGCGATCCTGCAGTACACGCTCACGCAGCTGCCCCCGTACAAGCGGATCCGCCGCATCGAGTTCCTCGAGCTGCCCAAGACCATCTCGGGCAAGATCCGCCGCGTGGAGCTGCGCAAGGCGGAGGTCTCCCGGTCCGAGACCGGCGAGGCCCCCGAGGGCTACGGCGCCGAGTACCGCGAGGAGGACCTGGACCTGCAGCGCTGACTAGGCTGGAATCCATGACCGCCAACAGCACGCCCCTGACCAAGGACCCCATCGCGGAGGCCGCCCTGAACTGGGAGCGCCACGGATGGGGCGAGGTCGCGGCCCCGATGGCGGCGGTCACCTCGATCATGCGCGCCCAGCAGATCCTCCTGGCGCGCACGCAGACGGTGCTCAAGCCGTTCGGCCTGACGTTCGCCCGCTACGAGCTGCTCGCCCTCCTGAACTTCTCCCGGGAGAAGCGGCTGCTCATGTCCAAGGCGAGCGCGCTCCTGCAGGTGCACCCCACGTCCGTGACCAACGCGGTGGACCGCCTCGAGGCCGCGGGCCTCGTGGAGCGCCGGCCGCACGAGTCCGACCGTCGGGCCCTCGTGCTGGTGCTCACGGACGAGGGCACGAGGGTGGCCGCGGAGGCCACGGAGGCGCTCAACGCGGAGGTGTTCGGGCAGACGGGCTTCGAGGACGGCGACGTCGCGCAGCTCAACGAGATCCTCGCCCGCTTCCGGGCCCAGGCGGGGGACTTCGAGGCCGGGGACGGCGCGGAGAGCCCGGCCGGGCGGGACCGATGAGCGGGACGCCCGCGGACATCCGCTGCTCCGCCGGCAGGATCCCCGGCGCGAAGGACGTGCGGGCGCTCTACGACTCCGTCGGCTGGTCCGCCTACACCGACGACCTCGACTCCCTGATGCGCGGGCTCGCCGGCTCGGCGCACGTGGTGACGGCGTGGAGGGACGAGCGCCTCGTGGGCCTGGCCCGCGTGATCTCGGACGGCCACACCATCGCGTACCTGCAGGACGTGCTGGTCGATCCGGAGCACCAGCGCCGCGGGATCGCCTCCGAGCTGGTCGGCAGGGCGTTCGCGCCGTTCGCGTCCGTCCGTCAGCACGTCCTCATGACGGACGCCGAGGAGAGGCAGCGCGCCTTCTACGAGTCCCTGGGGTTCCGGGAGATCCGAGACTTCCCGCACGGCGGCATGCGCGGCTTCGTCCGCTTCTCGTGAACGAGCCCGCCCCGTTGTCCGCCCGGGCAGCCAAGCCCCGCCGGACGGCTCAGCGGGGCTCGAGGCGCACGGCGCCGTCGAGGCGGATGACCTCGCCGTTGAGGAACGGGTTGGCCACGATCTGCTCCACGAGCAGGGCGTAGTCGTCCGGGCGGCCCAGGCGGGCGGGATGCGGGGTCTTCGTGGCGAGCGCCTCGCGCGCGGCCTCGGGCAGGCCGGCCATCATCGGAGTCTCCATCAGGCCCGGCGCGACCGTCACCACGCGGATCGCGCTCTGGGCGAGCTCGCGCGCGGCCGGGAGGGTCATCGCGACCACGGCGCCCTTCGACGCGGCGTAGGCGATCTGCCCGATCTGGCCGTCGTAGGCGGCCACGGAGGCGGTGTTGACGATCACGCCGCGGTCCTCGCCCCACAGCTCCTGCCCCTGCATCGCCTGCGCGGCACGGGCCATGAAGTTCACGGTGCCCACGGTGTTGATCGCGAGGACGCGCGCCAGCGTCTCGGCCGGCAGCGGGCCCCCGCGGCCCACGAGCTTGCCGGGGGTGGCCACGCCGGCGCAGTTGACCAGGACGCGCAGGGGCGCGAGCTCGGCGGCCGCGGCGACGGCGGCCTCCGCCGCCGCCTCCTGGGTGACGTCGCCGGGGACGAACCGCGCCCGCTCGCCCAGGGAGGCCACGGCGTCGGCGCGGAGGGTCTCCCCCTCACGGTCCGGCAGGTCCACCACCACGACGGCGGCGCCCGCCTTCGCGAGCCGGCGCGCCGTGGCGCGGCCGAGGCCGGAGGCGCCTCCCGTGACGATGGCGCTGGCGTTCTTCAGGTCCATGAGGGCTCCTCACCTCGGGGCGGGGATTACTCCCGGCGTTCGATAGTTGCATGTCCTACGTTCTCGCCATAGATTAGCGGCAACGTCATCCAGATCACACCGCACGGCCCCGCGGCAGCGCCAGCTCCGGGCTCCCGGGACCGACCTCCACCGCCTCGACCATCGCTTCAGGAGCCGCCACCATGTCCCTCGAGACCTCCACCCCCGTGATCCCCCACTTCGTGCACGGACGCCGCACCGACGGCGAGTCCGGCCGCTTCGGCGACGTGTACCACCCGGCCCTCGGGCAGGTGGCCGGACGCGTGCCGCTGGCCACGAAGGAGGAGGTGGAGGCCGCCGTCGCCTCCGCGGAGCAGGGGTTCCAGGCCTGGTCCCGCCTCAACCCGCAGCGCCGCGCCCGCATCCTGCTGCGCTGGGTGGACCTGATCAACGCGCACGCGGACGAGCTGGCCCGGACCCTGGCCCAGGAGCACGGCAAGACCGTCCCGGACGCTCGCGGCGACATCCAGCGCGGCGTCGAGGTGGTCGAGTTCGCCGCCGGCGCGCCGCACCTGCTCAAGGGCGAGTTCTCCTCCGAGGTCGGCCGCGGCGTGGACGTGCACTCCATCCGCCAGCCCCTCGGCGTGGTCGTGGGCATCACCCCCTTCAACTTCCCCGCGATGATCCCCCTGTGGAAGGCCGGCATCGCGCTGGCCGCGGGCAACGCGTTCATCCTCAAGCCCTCCGAGCGCGACCCCTCCGTGCCGGTGCGCCTGGCCGAGCTGGCCCTCGAGGCCGGCATGCCCGAGGGCACCCTCAACGTGGTGCACGGGGACAAGCTCGCGGTGGACACCCTCATCGAGGACCCGCGCGTGAAGGCCGTGGGCTTCGTGGGCTCCACCCCGATCGCCCAGTCCATCTACGAGCACGCCGCCCGCATGGGCAAGCGCGCCCAGTGCTTCGGCGGGGCCAAGAACCACGCCGTGATCATGCCGGACGCGGACCTCGAGATGGCCGCGGACGCCCTGATCGGCGCCGCGTTCGGCTCCGCCGGCGAGCGCTGCATGGCCCTGTCCGTGGCCGTCCCCGTCGGGGAGGAGACCGCCGACCGCCTCGTGGCCCTGCTCCGCGAGCGCATGGAGGGCCTGAGGGTCGGTCCGTCGCTGGAGGAGTCCTCGGACTTCGGGCCCGTCGTCTCGAAGGACGCGCAGCGCCGTATCGAGGAGTGCATCGCCTCGGGCGTCGAGGAGGGCGCCGAGCTGGTCGAGGACGGCCGCGGCGTCGTCGTCGAGGGCCACGAGGACGGCTTCTACGTGGGCGCCACCCTGTTCGACCGCGTGAGCCCGGACATGCGGATCTACCGCGAGGAGATCTTCGGCCCCGTGCTCTGCGTGGTCCGCGCGAAGGACTACGAGGACGCCCTCGCCCTGCCGAACGAGCACGAGTACGGCAACGGCGTGGCCATCTTCACCCGCGACGGAGACACGGCCCGCGACTTCACCACCCGCGTGGAGGTCGGCATGGTCGGCGTGAACGTGCCGATCCCCGTGCCGATCGCGTACTACACGTTCGGCGGCTGGAAGGCGTCCGGCTTCGGCGACCTCAACCAGCACGGCACGGACGGGCTGAAGTTCTACACCAAGACCAAGACGATCACCACGCGCTGGCCCTCGGGCAACCGCGAGGGCGCCAGCTTCGTGATGCCCGCCGGGTCCTGACCCGCCCCCCACGCACCCACCCCGACTCGGAGGATCCCCATGACCACCGTCCTGTTCCTCGGCCTCGGCCACATGGGCGGCCCCATGGCCGCCAACCTCGCCGCCGCGGGCCACCGCGTGCTCGGCTTCGACCTCGTCCCCGCAGCGCTCGAGAAGGCCCGTGCGGCCGGGATCGAGACCGTCTCGGACACGGCGGCGGCGGCCGCGGAGGCCGACGTCGTGCTGACCATGCTGCCCCACGGGCGCCTGGTGCTGGACGTCTACCGGGGTGCGGACGGCGACGGCGGCCTGCTCGGCGCCGCCCGCCCGGGCACCGTGTTCCTGGACTGCTCCACGATCGACGTGGCGGAGGCCCGCGAGGCCGCCGAGGCGGCCGTGGCCGCGGGCATGCGGGCCGCCGACGCGCCCGTCTCGGGCGGCCAGGTGGGCGCCGAGGCCGGGACGCTCGCGTTCATGGTGGGCGCCGACGACGACGTGTACGCCGAGGTGCTGCCGCTGCTCGAGGTGATGGGCGGGCGGATCGTGCACTGCGGCGGGTCCGGGCTGGGCCAGGCGGCGAAGATCTGCAACAACATGGTCCTGGGCGTCACGCAGATCGCCGTGGCCGAGGCCTTCGTGCTCGGCGAGCGCCTCGGCCTGGACCACCAGGCCCTCTACGACGTGATGAGCCAGGCCTCCGGGCAGTGCTGGGCGCTCACCACCAACTGCCCCGTGCCCGGCCCGGTGCCGGGCTCCCCCGCGAACCGCGACTACCGGCCGGGCTTTGCCGGCGCCCTCATGTCCAAGGACCTCGGCCTCGCCCTGCAGGCCCTGGACCAGCAGGGCGTGGCGGCGGACATGGGCCGCCTCGCGCAGGCCAAGTACGCCGAGTACGCGGCCGGGGATGGAGCCGGGCGGGACTTCTCCGGCATCATCGAGGACATCCGGGCAGCACACACCGAGGAGGATCAGGCATGACCGAGCAGACCACCCCCGACAGCGCCGCGTCGCCGATCGTCGTCGAGCGCGAGGGCCGCGTGGCGCATGTGCGCCTCAACCGGCCGAAGGCGCTCAACGCGTTGGACGAGGCCACCATGAAGGCCGTCGTCGCGGCCGTGCAGGAGGCCGACGTCGACCCCGCGGTGGGCGCGATCGTCCTCTCCGGATCGCCCAAGGCCTTCGCGGCCGGCGCGGACATCAAGGAGATGGCCGCCAAGGACTTCTCTGAGATGTACGCGGCCGACTGGTTCGCCGGGTGGGAGGGCCTGACCCGGGCGCGCACGCCGATCGTCGCGGCCGTGACCGGCTACGCGCTCGGCGGCGGCTGCGAGCTCGCGATGATGGCGGACGTGCTGATCGCCGGCGAGGGCGCGAAGTTCGGCCAGCCGGAGATCAACCTCGGCGTCATCCCCGGCATGGGCGGCTCGCAGCGCCTGACCCGCGCCGTCGGGAAGGCCAAGGCGATGGACATGATCCTCACCGGCCGCATGGTCGGGGCGGAGGAGGCGGAACGGATCGGCCTCGTCAGCCGCGTGGTGGCCGACGACGCGGTCGTCGCCGAGGCCCTCGAGGTCGCCGCGACCATCGCGTCCAAGTCCAAGCCCACCGCGCAGATGGCCAAGGAGGCCGTCAACGCGGCCTTCGAGACCACGCTCGCCCAGGGCATCGCGTTCGAGCGTCGCGTGTTCCACGCCGGCTTCTCCACCGCGGACCAGAAGGAGGGCATGGACGCGTTCGCGAGCAAGCGCGAGGCGGGGTGGCAGCACCGATGAGCGAGGCGCAGACCACCACGACGACGGCCCCCGCGGCCGGGCAGGACGGTGCGGCGGACGAGGTGCTCCTCGAGGTCCGCGACGGTCTCGGCCGCATCACGCTGAACCGTCCGCGCGCCCTGAACGCGCTGACGCAGGACATGGTCCGGGCGATCGACGCGGCCCTGACCGACTGGGCCGCGGACCCCGCCGTGCGCGGCGTGCTGATCCGCGGCGCCGGGGAGAAGGGGCTGTGCGCCGGCGGCGACGTCGTCTCCCTGCGCGCCTCCCTCCTGGCCGGGCGGTTCGCGGAGGCCGAGCAGTTCTTCCGCGACGAGTACGCGATGAACGAGCGCATCGCCACCTACCCCAAGCCGTACGTGGCCTTCATGGACGGCATCGTCCTGGGCGGCGGCATGGGCGTGTCCGTGCACGGCTCCCACCGCGTGGCCACCGAGCGCACCCGCGCCGGCATGCCCGAGACGGCGATCGGGTTCACCCCCGACGTCGGCGGCTCGTTCCACCTGGCCCGCGCCCCCTTCCAGGCCGGCCGGCACCTGGCCGCGACCTCGGCGCACGCCTCCGGGTCCGACGCGGTGGCCCTGGGCCTGGCGGACGTCTTCGTGGAGTCCGCCCGGCTGGACGAGCTCGAGCAGGCGCTCGCCGGGGCACTCGGTGCCCTCGCCCCGGCCGAGGGCGCGGGCACGCGCGATGAGGCCGCCTTCGCCGCCGCCCATGAGGTGCTCGCTCGCTTCGCCGTGGCCGAGGGCGAGCGGCCCGCCTCCGCCCTCGTGGCCGGCCGCGAGTGGATCGAGGACGCCTACGGCCGGGAGACGGCCGCCGAGGTCCTCGCCACCCTGGACGAGCGCGCCGCCGCGGGCGGGGAGCACGCCGGGGCCGCGGGGAAGGCCGCCGAGGCCATCCGCACCAAGTCGCCGACCGCCGTCGCCGTGGCCCATGAGGCCCAGCGCCGGTTGGCCGCGCGCGGGGCGGACCTGACCGTGGCCGACGCGCTGCGCCAGGAGTTCACGATCGGCACCCACCTGATGCGCGAGCCGGACATGGCCGAGGGCATCCGCGCGCTGCTCGTGGACAAGGACAAGGAACCGACGTGGAGTCCGGCCCGGCTCGAGGACGTCTCGGCCGAGGACGTGGCCAGGCACTTCGAGCCCGTGTCCGGGGTGGACCCGCTGCAGCTCGGCTGAGCCCGCCCCGACGGACGGCGCCCCGTGGTCACGTGTGGTGACCGCGGGGCGCCGTGCTGTGTGTGTGGGGGCCGGGCGGGGCGACCGGGCGGGCCCCCGGTCTCAGCCGATCAGGCCGCGGCCCACGATCATGCGCATGATCTCGTTCGAGCCCTCGAGGATCCGGTGCACGCGCAGGTCCCGGACGAGCTTCTCCACGCCGTACTCGTGCAGGTAGCCGTAGCCGCCGTGCAGCTGCAGGGCGGTGTCGGCGGCCTCGTAGCCGGACTCGGTGGCCACGAGCTTGGCCATGGCGCACAGGCGCACGGTGTCCGGATCGTTGCGATCCAGGGCGTCCGCGGCGCGCATGAGCATCGTGTGGGCGGTCTCCAGCTTCACGGACATGTCCGCAAGCTCGAAGACGAGGGCCTGCTTGGTGGCGAGCGGCTCGCCGAACGCGCTGCGCTCCTTGAGGTAGCGGGTGGCCTTGTCCAGCGCGGCCAGGCCGCCGCCGATCGAGCAGGCGCCGATGTTCAGGCGGCCGCCGTTGAGGCCCTTCATGGCGATGCGGAAGCCGTCGTCCTCCTCGCCGAGGCGGTCGGCCACGGGCACGCGGACGTCCTCGAAGATCACCTGGCGCGTGGGCTGGGTGTGCCAGCCCATCTTCGTCTCGTTGGGGCCGAAGGAGAGGCCGGGGGTGTCCCTGTGGACCACGACGGCGGAGATCCCCCGGGCGCCCGTGTCCGCGGTGCGGCACATCACCACGTAGCAGTCGGACGCGCCGGCGCCGGAGATGAACTGCTTGACGCCGTTGAGGACGTAGTGGTCGCCGTCGCGGACGGCGCGGGTCTTCAGCGCGGCCGCGTCCGAGCCGGCACCGGGTTCGGTGAGGCAGTAGCTGGCCAGGTGCTCCATGCTCGCGAGCTCGGGGATCCAGCGTGCGCGCTGTTCGTCGCTGCCGAAGGAGTCGATCATCCAGGCCACCATGTTGTGGATGGAGATGTAGGCGGCGAAGGCCGGGTCCGCCTTGGCGAGCTCCTCGAAGATCAGGATCGCGTCCGTGCGCTCCAGGCCGGTGCCGCCGTACTCCTCCCCCACGTAGATGCCGCCCAGGCCGAGCTCGCCGGCCTCGGCGAGCACGTCCACCGGGAAGTGCTTCTCGGTGTCCCAGTCGAGAGCGTGCGGGGTGACGCGCTGCTCGGCGAAGTCGCGGACGGCGTCGACCAGGGCCTTCTGGTCGTCGGTGAGGGGGAACATGGGTTCGTCCTCCTGGGGCTCGGTCCGGCCGCGCGGGCGGTCCACGACGGGGTGGGGCGGGTGACGGCGTGGGCGGCGCCATGGTGTGACTGTCGTCACCACGATAATAGGACATCCAACGATTCTCCGCCTCACCACCGGGCCGTGGGCTAGCGTTCTGCCCGTGCAGACCACCACCAGCCCCACCGCGGACTCGCCCACCGGCCCCCGCTCCCACGCCTCCGGACGAACGGAGCAGCTGTTCGGCATCCGTCGTCATGCCCTGATGAGCGCGCGGGACGGCGCCCTCAACCCGGCAGCGTTCGAGGTCGGCCCCTGGTGCCTCGACCTGGACGGACGGCCCACCGGCGCGGCCGCCACCGTGATCATGGACAACGCCACCGCAGTGGCCGTGCACCACGCGGCCCGGGACATCGAGGCCGTGGTCACCACCGAGCTGCAGGTCAACGTGCTCGGCCCGCTGCCCGCCTTCGACGCCGCGGCCGTCGCCGCCGGGGACGACGACGGCCCGCTGCTGGAGTGCTGGACCCGCCCGCTGAGCTGGGATGCGGGGGGTGGCGTGGCCCGGGCCTGGCTCGAGGACGCGGGCGGACGCCGCGTGGTCGAGGCGACCGGCTGGTTCCAGTCGGTGCCCGCCGGAGCACCGGAGCGGATGGCCGAGTTCGTCGCCGCCGGACGGCTGCCTCGCGGAGCCGAGACCCGCGTGCCCATGCCGGTGCTGCTGGCCGCCCGCCCGGCGTCGTTGGCTCCGGCCGAGCGGGACGTGCGCCCCGGGGTCGCCGCCGCGGCGACCCCGGGCGCCCGCTTCGCCCCCAAGCCCGAGCTGGCCAACCCCTCCGGTGCGGTGCATGGCGGGGCCATGACCCTGCGGGCGGTCACGGCCGCGCAGGCGGCCATGCCGGACCGCGAGCGCTACGACGTCCAGGGCGTGCGCGTGGTGTTCGTGCGCCCGGGCCACGGCGAGATGGTCGCCCTCACGCGGGTGCGGCACGCCGGCCGGTCGTTGCGCCTCGTGGACGTGGACCTCGTGCCGGTCGGCGCCGACGGCGACCCCGTGGCGGACAAGCCGATGGTCCAGGTGCAGGTCACCTTCCGCGCGGCCCGGGGCTGACGCCCCGCACGCCCGAGCGCTTTCGAACGTGAGATAGGGCCTATCTCACGTTCGAAAGCGCTCATTTCCCCGAAGTCACGTTCGAAAGTACCGGGAGTACGGGGGCGCCCACCGCGTCCGGCGAGCCGATCACCGGCACGTCCTCGTGGCCGAGCAGGTCGGCCGGGCGCAGCATCGCCACGCCGAGCAGGGACACGGCCGCAGTGGCGAGGAAGAAGTACATCGGGGAGGCGACGTCGCCGGTCTGGCTGATGAGCCAGGTCGCGATGAACGGGGCCGAGCCGCCGAACAGGGCCACCGGCACGTTGTAGCCCAGGGCGACGCCGGTGGAGCGGACGTGCGCCGGCATGAGCTCGGTCATGGTGGCGTACGGGACGCCGCAGTACAGGCCGGTGGTGACGCCGAGGGCCAGCAGCGAGGGGACGAGGGGCAGGGAGCCCTCTGTGCCGGGCGCGGTGAGGAAGAACCAGACCACGGCGCCGGAGACCAGCAGGGCGCCGATCGCGAGCATGGGGCGGCGGTCGCCCATGCGGTCCGAGATCGCACCGCCGACCGGCATGAACGCCGCGGCGGTGACGCCCGTCAGCAGGACCAGCCAGAAGATGGCGCCCGGCTCGACCTCCAGGATGGTCTTCATGTAGGTGGTCAGGTAGGTCAGCACGAGGTAGAACGTGGAGCCCAGCAGTGTGATGACCGCGCCCATGAGGAAGAGCTGCCGCTGGTGACGCAGGGTCTCGCGCAGCGGGGCCTTCGAGGTGCGGCCCTCGGTGTGCAGGCGCTGGAACTCAGGGCTGTCCTCGAGCTTCATGCGGATGAACACCGCCACCGCGCCCAGCACGCCGGCCAGCAGGAACGGCAGGCGCCAGCCCCACGCGGCCATGGCCTCGGTGCCGATGATCGCGCCCAGGCCGTTGGCGACGACGCCGCCCAGCAGCAGGCCCACGGCGGCGGTGACCATGAGGAAGGAGGTCGCGAAGCCGCGCCGGCCCTTGACGGCGTACTCGGCCACGAACGCGGAGATGGTGGACACCTCGCCGCCGGCGGAGAAGCCCTGGACCAGGCGCATGAGCACGAGCAGGGCCGGGGCCGCGACGCCGATGGTCGCGTAGGTGGGCAGCATGCCGATCACGGCCGTGGCGCTGCACATCAGCCCGAGCACGAGCATGAGGGTCTTGCGGCGGCCGATCCGGTCCGCGAGGGGCCCGAAGAACAGGCCGCCGAGCGGACGGACGAAGAAGCTGAGCGCGAAGACGGCGAAGGCGGCCAGGATGCCGACCATCGGGTCCTCACTCTTGAAGAAGTTGGCGGCCACGTAGACGGCGAGGAAGCCGTAGACGCCGTAGTCGTACCACTCGATGAGGTGGCCGGCGATGGCGCCGACGAACGCGCGCCGACGCTGCACGGGGGTGACGGGGGCTTCGGCGACGAAGGCCGCGGGCGGGGCGAGGGACTCGGCCATGGGGGACGCTCCTAGGGTGCGGGGGGCACCGCGACGGTCGACGTCGCTGTGTTCTGAATCACACTAGGGGGCGAAAGTCGGACGTGCAACGATTTTCATCGGCACGTCCACCTGACGGACCACACGACGACGGCGCGCCCTCCAACGGGAGGACGCGCCGTCATCGTGGGGCCGACTCAGCGGCCCACGGTGCCGAACCGGGAGGCCACGGGGGCCGTGAAGGCGGGCTTCAGGAAGAACCACGCGGCGGCGGTGACCGCCACGCTCACGAGGAACACCACCAGGCCCCACGCGTCTGTGGCCCCGCCCCGGGAGGTGTACATGTGGTTCAGATTCGTCAGCAGGCCCGTGAAGGCCACGAGGAACACGTGCACCAGGATGAACGCCACGAAGAAGACCATCACCGGGAAGTGCACCTTGCGGGCCGCCTCCATGGGGAATGCCTTGTTCAGCCCCTTGGCCTCCGTGGGGAACCACGAGGACATGCGCCAGCCCGTGAGGGCGGCGAGCGGGGCAGCCACGAACACCACCAGCGCGTAGGAGAGCATCTGCAGCGCGTTGTAGTGCACCCAGCCGTTCTCCGTGGGCCAGTCCAGGGACAGGTACTGAATGCCGGCGGACAGGGCGTGCTGGAACACGTGCGGGTCCGTGGGCACGATCCGCGCCCAGTGGCCGGTGACGATCAGCAGCACCACGAAGATCACGCCGTTGAGCAGCCACAGCGCGTCGAGTGCCTGGTGCATCCAGATGGTGAGCGAGAACTTCTTCGGGGTGTTGCCCCGTGCGGAGAACAGGCCGTCCTTCGTCGGCGTGAAGTTGGCCGGAGGCCGCGTCTCGTGGCGGATCTGCAGGCCCGTCCGGATGATCAGCACCATCAGGAACATGTTCAGGAAGTGCTGCCAGCCCATCCACCAGGGCATCCCCTCGGGGGTGCCCTCGGGCAGCACGGGGTGCCCGTCGTAGGCGGCGATGAAGTCCGCCACCGGGTCCAGGCTCCGCAGCCAGCGCCCGGCCAGGACCGCGAGCAGCGCCAGCACCACGACGCCGGCCACCGCCGGCAGCGCCTTGCGCAGACGGGACGGGGCGGCAGCGTCAGCGGCGCGGGCGGGCGTGCCGGTGGCGGCACCGGGGGCGGCCTGGGGCGGCTGCGCGGCGGAGGCCGGCGGGGCCGAACGGGTGTCCGGCGCGGTGGGGGTTGGCTCCGCGGCCGGCGCCGCGGCCACGGGGGCGGCGAGGGCCGGTTCCGCATCGGCCGGCTCGGCGACGACCGGCCGGGCCGGCGCCGCGGCGGCGGGCTCGGCGGTGGCCGGCTCCGGTGCGACGACCTCCTGCGCCACCGTCTCCGGCGCGGCGGGGGCGCCCACGGCGGCCAGCTCGGTGAACCACTCCCCCTCCCGGGCGAACGGCACGTACCCGGCCATGCGCCGCCGCTCCGCGAGTGGCACGAGGTCGGACTCCACGGGCGTGCCCGCCCCGGCGGCGGCCGACGCACCGGACGAGGAGGCGGCGACGGCGGCCGCCACGTCCGGCACGACGGGCTCGGTCACCACGGGTGCGGGGGCCTGCGTCGGAGACACCGAGGCGGCGTTCGGCTCGGGGGCGGCAGACCGCGCCGAAGCCGCGGCCGGGGTCGAGCCGGCGGCCGGGGCGGGGGCCCCGCCGAGCCACTCGGCCTCGCGGGCGAACGGGACGTATCCGGCCATGCGGCGTCGCGTGGACAGGGGGGTCAGAGCCGACGCCGGTGCGGTCGGCGCCACCGGGGCGGCGGCCGCGGCCACCGGTGCGGTCGGCGCCACCGGTGCGGTCGGCGCCACCGGTGCGGCGGGCGCCACCACCGGGGCCGGGGCCGCCGTCGTGGTGTCCTGCTCCAGGGCGGGGGCGGGCTCGGTCTCGGCCGGGGCGCCCTTCAGGGGGACGTATCCGGCCATTCGCTGCTTGGGCATGCTTCTCCTCGTCCGAGGGGCGCGGTCCGAGGCAGACCGCGCCCGCACCGGTTCAGCCGCGGCGGGTGCGCAGCTGCTCGATGACCTGCGGGACCACCTGGAAGATGTCCCCGACCACTCCGAAGTCGGCGTGCTCGAAGATCTCGGCGTCCTCGTTCTTGTCGATCGCCACGATGGTCTTGGCGGTCTTCATGCCGGCCAGGTGCTGGATGGCACCGGAGATGCCGAGGGCGATGTACAGGTTCGGGGACACGATCACGCCGGTCTGGCCCACCTGGCGGTCGGCCGCGGTGTAGCCCGAGTCGACGGCGGCACGCGAGGCGCCCACGGCGGCGCCGAGCTCGTCGGCGAGCTGCTCGACGATCGCGAAGCCCTCCTCGGAGCCCACGCCACGACCGCCGGAGACGACGGTCTTCGCGCCGCGCAGAGGCGGGCGGGCGGAGTTCTGCGTGCGGGCGTTCACCTCGAGCACCCGGGCGCCGGCGGTCACCGGGCCCAGCTCGGCGGCGGCCAGCTCCACGACCTCGGGCGCCTCGACGGCCGGGGCCCGGTCCGCGATGGCGCCGGGGCGCATGGTGATGATCCGGGGGCCGCCCTCGCCGGTGGACTCGCTGAGGTAGTCGCCGCCGAACACGGAGTGGCGGGCGATGACCTCGTTGTCGGCCCAGCGCAGCCCCACGGCATCCGCGCACACGGGGCCGCGGGCCCGAACGGACAGACGACCGGCCACCGCGCGGGACTCCGGACTGCCGGAGAGCAGCACAGCCACGGGAGCGGTGCGGGCTGTCACGGCCGTCAGGGCCTGCACGGCCGCGTCACCCAGGGTGGTGGCGGCGTCGTCGGCCACAAGGACGTGGACGCGCGTGGCGCCGTACTCCCCCAGACGGGCGACGGCGGCGCCCCTGCCCTCCGCGCCGGTCACGAGGACGGCCTCGGGCACGCCCACGGTGGCGGCGGCGCCGAGCAGCTCGGCCACGACCGGGCGGAGCGCGCCGTCCGCGCCGATCTCGGCGTGCACCAGCACGGTCTGACCGCTGTTCGCGGCATCGGTCTGCGTCGTCATCTCGGTCTCCTCCACGTTCGCGCTCACACGAGCCCCCGACCCGCGAGGAACTCCACCAGCCGCTCGGCCGCGGTGCCGTCGTCGGTGATCTTCTCGCCCGCGGCACGCTCGGGGCGCGTGTCCGCCGAGACCATCACGGAGCGGTAGGCGGCCTGGGCCGGGCCCGCGGCGATGCCGAGGTCGGCCAGGGACAGCACGGTGAGCGGCTTCTTCTTGGCCGCCATGATGTTCTTGAAGTTCGGGAACCGCGGCTCCGCGGTCTTCTCCGTCAGGCTCGCCACGGCGGGCAGGGCGACGGCGGCGCGCACGTCCGCGTCCGAGGTCGCCACGGTGCCGGTCAGCTCGCCGTCGACCAACTCGGGGGCCTCAGCATGCGGCAGGTAGGGCCGGTCCAGGAGCTCGGCGACCATGGCCGGCACCACGCCGGTGCCGCCGTCCGTGGACAGCGTGCCGGCGAGCACGAGGTCGGCGCCTTCCTTCTCGACGGCCGCGGCGATCACGCGGGCCGTCTCCACGGCGTCCGAGCCGACGAGGGCGTCGTCGGTGATCTGCACGGCGGAGTCCGCCCCCATGGCCAGCATCTTGCGCAGCGTCTTCGAGGAGTCCTCGGGGCCCACCGTCAAGGCCACGATCTCGACGTCAGCTCCGGCGTCCCGCCAGCCCAGGGCGACCTCCATGACGCGCTCGCTGATCTCGTCCGGCACGGGCTCGGCCGCGCCGTCGCGCACCACCCAACCGGTCTCCAGGCTCAGCTCACGCTCCTGCCACGTGTCCGGCACCTGCTTGACCAGCACCACGATCTTCACGGGTGACTCCTCCTCGAATCTCCGCTCGGGGCCGCGCGGCGCCGAGCGGGATGAGGCCCTGCTCGTGGCGCGCACGGCATGCAGGGCTCACGCTACACAACCCCGGTTGACTAGTGTGACGGTGGTGACAGCCTCCCACCCGCCCCGCGCCCCCCACGAGGGCACTCCGCCCCTCGATGCGCCCGCCCGCCCGGCGTCCTCCCTCCTCCTGGTGCGCCCGGGCGAGGAGGACGGCCTCGAGGTGTTCGCCCTCCAGCGCGCCGCCACCATGGCCTTCAGCGCGCACGCCACGGCCTTCCCCGGCGGACGGGTGGACCCGGCCGACGAGCTGCCGCCCGCCCTGTGGGACGGGGTCGACCTCGCGGGGTGGGCGGACAGGCTTGGCCTGCCCGGGGAGCCGGAGGGCGCGCGGAGCACCCTCGGGGACCTCGCCCCGGAGCGCGCCGCCGGGCGCCTGCTGGCCGCCGTCGTGCGGGAGACCTTCGAGGAGGTGGGCGTGCTCCTGGCCCGGGACGCGGCCACCGGCGTCCCGGTGGACGCGCAGCGCGTGGCCGCGCTCCCTGCTGAGCTGCCCGCGCAGGTGGAGCGCCACGAGGTGGACTTCGGCGCGTTCCTGGCGCACGAGGGCCTCGCCCCCGACGTCGGGGCGCTCGTCCCGTGGTCGCGCTGGATCACGCCGCCCGGCGGCGCGCGGCGCTACGACACCTTCTTCTTCGTGGTCCGCCTGCCCGCGGGCCAGTCCCCCGAGCGGGTCTCGACCGAGGCCGCCCAGCACGGCTGGGCCACCCCCGCGGCGCTGCTCGAGCGCTTCCGGGCGGGAGCGGTGAACCTCATGGCCCCGACGTGGTGGCAGCTGCGCGCCCTCGCCGACGCCGAGGGGTGCGAGGACGTGGTGCCCCTGAGCTGGAGCCTCGAGCCGCTGCAGGCCGTCATGCTGAGGGCGAACGCCCCCCGCCCCGACTTCACGGGCGCCGCCGACTACCTGCGCGACCTGGCCGCCTTCCGGGCTGCCGCCACCGTGGAGGAGAGCCCCGACAACGTGCTCTGAGGCCCGGTCTGCCCCTACGCTGGACAGCACGGGAGGGTCGACCACGGCGCCCGTCGTCCGGTGAGCCCGGACCGACGCGCCGGACGCCTCCCGCGGAGCGCCCCACATCCCGGGCCCCGTCCCGGCAACCAAGGAGTCCCCGGCATGTCGCTGAGCGTCCTCGACCTGTTCTCGATCGGCATCGGCCCGTCGTCGTCCCACACCGTGGGTCCCATGCGCGCCGCGCGCCGCTTCACCTCCAGCCTGCAGCAGAACGACGTGCTCGACTCCACCCACCGCGTGAAGGCGGAGCTGTACGGCTCCCTCGCCGCCACGGGCATCGGCCACGGCTCCGACACCGCCGTCCTCCTGGGCCTCGCGGGCCAGGACCCGGAGACCATCGACCCCGACGCCTGCGTGGGGCTCGTCAAGGACATCGTGGACAGCAGCCGCATGCCGCTCGACGGCCGCCGGGAGATCCACTTCGACCGCAGGAAGGACATGGTCCTGCACATGCGGCAGAACCTGCCCGGCCACCCCAACGGCATGCGCCTGACCGCCTTCGACGAGGCCGGCGAGGAGCTGCACACGCGCGACTACTACTCCGTGGGCGGCGGATTCGTGGTCACCTCGGACGAGCTCGAGGCCGAGCTGGACGAGGCCCGGGACGTGAACCGGAAGGACGAGGCCACCGAGGGCGCTGAGCCCTACCCGTTCTCCTCGGGCGCCGAGCTGGTGGCCCACTGCCGCGCCAACGGCATCTCGATCGCCGAGCTGATGCTGGCCAACGAGGCGCTCAAGCACGACCTCGGGGAGCTGCGCGGCAAGCTCCTGGCCATCTGGGCCGTCATGGAGGAGTGCGTCGAGAACGGCACCACCCGCACCGAGCCGATCCTGCCCGGCGGGCTGAAGGTCCGCCGTCGCGCCCCCGCCCTGCGTGCGCACCTCGAGGCCCAGACCGGGGAGAAGGACCCGATGTGGGCCATGGAGTGGGTGAACCTCTTCGCCCTGGCGGTGAACGAGGAGAACGCCTCCGGCGGACGCATCGTCACGGCCCCCACCAACGGCGCCGCCGGCATCATCCCCGCGGTGATGCACTACTTCAAGCGGTTCGAGATGCCGGAGGACGCCACGGACGCCGAGCGCGAGGACAAGGTGGTGGACTTCCTCCTCACCGCCGCGGCCATCGGCATCCTGTACAAGCGCAACGCGTCCATCTCCGGCGCCGAGGTCGGCTGTCAGGGCGAGGTCGGCTCGGCCTGCTCCATGGCGGCCGGCGCGCTGTGCGCGGTGCTCGGCGGCACCCCCGAGCAGGTGGAGAACGCGGCGGAGATCGGAATCGAGCACAACCTCGGCCTGACCTGCGACCCCGTGGGCGGCCTCGTCCAGGTGCCCTGCATCGAGCGCAACGCCATCGCGTCCGTGAAGGCCATCAACGCCGCCCGCCTCGCCCTCCTCGGCGACGGCACGCACCGCGTGAGCCTGGACCAGGCGATCAAGACGATGCGTGACACCGGTGCGGACATGAAGTCCAAGTACAAGGAGACCTCGCGCGGCGGGCTCGCCGTCAACGTCCCCGAGTGCTGACGGGTCCCCGGCCCGGGCCCTGACGGCCCGGGTCGGCTACTGTGGGCGCGACCCCCGACCTGTCATGCGGAAGGACCCACCGTGGCCATTCACCCCGTCGACGCGACCCTCGAGGGCGCGAGGATCGACCCGGAGGAGCGCACGGAGCGCCTGAAGGACGTCAAGCTGGACGGCAAGGGCTGGAAGTACGCCCTCACCCGTGCCCTCAAGGAGTTCGGCAACGACGGCGGCACAGACCTCGCCGCGAAGCTCACCTACTTCATGGTGCTCTCGCTGGCCCCGTCCCTGCTCGCGATCTTCTCCATCCTCAGCCTCGTCCTCTCCAACAACCGCCAGTCCGTGGACGACCTGATCAACCAGATCGCCGGCGCGGTGCCCGTCGAGTACGAGCCCATGGTGACGGACATGATCACCACCATGAGCAACCAGGCGACCGGCGGCATCATCGCCCTGGTGATCGGCATCCTGACCGCCCTGTGGTCCGCCTCCGCGTACGTGAAGGCGTTCAACCGCAGCATGAACCAGGTCTACAACTACGAGGAGGGGCGCGGCTTCGTCAAGCTGACCCTCACCAACCTCCTCACCACGCTCATCCTGATCGTGGGCATCGTGCTCGTGCTGATCTCCCTGGCCCTCAACAAGTCGCTCGTCGAGGGCTTCCTCGCCCCGATCGCCCAGCCGCTCGGCCTGGGCGGCGTGGTGGACTTCCTGCTCGACACCTTCCTGCCGATCTGGGCCTGGGTGAAGTGGCCCGTGGTCATCGTGCTGCTGCTCCTGCTCATCGCGACCCTGTACTACACCACCCCGAACGTGAAGAAGCCGAGCTTCCACATGTTCGGCCCGGGCAACGTCTTCGCGCTCGTCGGCCTGGCCCTCGCCGCCGTCGCGCTGTCCGTGTACCTCACGCAGTTCGCCGGCTACAGCGCCTACGGCGCGATCGGCGGCATCATGGCCCTGCTCTTCGCGCTGTGGATCTTCAACATCGTGCTGCTGCTCGGCGCGGAGATCGACACCGAGGTGGAGCGCGCCAAGCAGCTGACCGCCGGCATGCCCGCCGAGAAGGCCGTGCGCCTGCCCCCCAAGGACACCGACGCCCTGGTGAAGAAGGTGGAGAAGCAGGAGGAGCTGGAGGAGAAGGGCTACGAGCTGCGGGCCGCCCACGAGGACGCCCCGGACACCTCTGACGGCGGCTCCGGCCCCCGCCACGCCACGTCCTGAGCCTCACGTCCCCGGCACGACGAACGGGCGCCCACCTCATCGAGGTGGGCGCCCGTTCGTCTCCTCGCGGCCGAGGCCGGGGGGCCTCCTCTGCGAGGAGGCTCACGGCCTCAGCGCTGGGAGGCGATGAAGCCGGCCGCCGCTGCGGCCGAGGTCGACGCGTAGCAGTTCTTCGCGCTCGTCTGGTCGTAGTGCTCTCCGCCGGGCACGTGGTACTTGCCCGAGCTGCTCACCTTGACCGGGTAGCCGTCCGGGCAGACGCCGCCGTTGCCGGCCACCGGACCGCCGGCGCCCGCTGCGGAGCCCGACGACCCCGACCCCGATCCCGAGCCGCCTGAACCGCCTGAACCGCCTGAACCCGAGGACCCCTCCTCGTCGCAGTAGACGAAGGTCTCGCCGCCCGGGGCGTAGCAGCGGTTCGGCGCCTTGCTGGACGTCCCGCCGGAGGGCCGGCCGGAGGACGAGGACCCCGAGCCGGATCCGCCGGACGTGCCCGCGACGTTCCGGGGCGCGGTCTCGGCCGCCTTCTCCTCTGCGGCGCGACGCGCGGCAGCGGCCCTCTCCTCGGCCTCAGCAGCCCGGGCCGACGCTGCGGCCGCCTCGCGCTTCCGGGCAGCCTCCCGCTGCTCGGCCTCGCGCTCCTGTGCCGCCCGCTGCTCGGTTGCCCGCTCCTCCTCGGCCCGCTGCTCGGCGGCACGGCCCTCCGCGGCACGCTGACCCTCGGCCCGCTGCTCCGGTGCCGCGCTCGCCGTCGGCGCCTCGTCCCGGCCGGCGCCCTCCCCAGCGCTCGACGTGTCTGTGGAGACGAGGTGCTTCACACGGGAGAGCACGTCCGGGTAGAGGGCGCTCATCCAGGCCTGCTCACCGGACGCGGCGCCCGCGTACGCCAGTGCGAGCTCCTCGAGCACGCCCTCCGCGGGTTCCGCTCCCGCCGGTGCCTGCTCGGCCATGACCGGCAGGGAGCAGTCCAGGCCCGGCTGGTTCAGCCCGGCGCCGTCCTCCTCCGCCTCGTTCCAGGCGGCGAGCACCTCGTCGTAGAAGCGACGGTTCGGCTCGAACACCACGGGCACGCCCAGGCCGGCTCGCGCGATCTCCGCGTTCACGAGCGTGGCGCCCTCGAACACGCCGGCCAGCGTGCGGTGGAACCTGTCGTAGCGCTCCTCGTCGTACTGGAGGGTGACGTGGTCCCCCTCCTCCAGGAGGGACTCGAGGAGCGCGGCGGCCTCCGGGCCCCTGCACTGCACCGCCTTGCTCGGGTGCTTCGTCTCGGGGGTGTCGATGTTCAGGAGGCGGACCCGGGTGACGGCGGCCTCGCCGTCCTTGCGCACGTCGACGGTGTCGCCGTCGACCACCCGGACGACCACCGCCGCGTCGCCCTCCACGGCATCGGAGGGCGCGGTGGAGGGCGACACCTCCGCCGCAGGATGGACGGCGGCGCCGCTGGTGCCCGCGGCGGACGGCGGACCGCTCGCGGGCGACGGATCGGAGGCGGTGCAGCCGACGAGGGCGAGGGCTGCGGACGCGGCGGCGAGTCCGGTGCGCAGAGGACGGAGAGGGGTCACGGGGGCTCCTGACGGTGGTGGGGACGGGCGAGGGCCCCGCCGTGCGGCGGGGCCCTCCGTCGGAGTCATCCTCCCACGGTCAGTGCACCGGACTCTCGTGTGGCACGCCCCTGCCGTCTCCGGTCAGGTCCAGAGTCAGCGGCGGCCGTCGATCGGGTCGTCGCCGCCGTCGATGGCGTCGAGGACGAGGTCGCGCGCCTCACCCGTCGCGGACACGTGGGACAGCAGGAGGGAGGCGACCCACCCGAGCAGGACGATCACGGCCGCGCCCCACGCCGTCACCGCCACCGCGCCGGAGAACAGGCCGGCGCCGTCCGAGCGGCCCACGCCCACCCAGAGGAGCCCCCAGGCGAGGGCGAGCGCCGGGGCCAGCCGGCCGCCGTCGTACACGGCGGTGAAGAGGCCCACGATCGCGGCGACCACGATCAGGGTCTGCGCCCACGTGGTGGGCATGAGCTCCGCGGCCCAGCCGGCGGAGGTGAGCCACGCCGCGAGGCTCGCGACGAGGAGGAACGTGGCCCAGCCGAGGTGCAGCCCCTGCACGCCGTCCACGAGGACGCGCTCGGCCACGGTGCGAGGATGGCCCGACTCCAGGAGCGTGAGGATCCGGAACAGCACGGCCACGAGGAGCAGCGCGACGACGACGCTCACCAGGAGCCAGGCGGCGTGGATCGTCCAGATCCACGCGGCGCCGAGCACGGCGCTCGCCATGATCCACGGGCGCAGGCGGTCGTGGCGCACGGTCTGCGCGGCGGGCAGGAACTGCCACAGCGCAGAGGCGAGCAGCCCCAGTCCCACCAGGGCCCACAGCCACAGGGCGGGGCGGGACGGGGAGAGCCAGGAGCCGTCGTCGGTGAACCAGCCGCCGGTCGCGTCGCGGAGGAACGCCCCGGAGCCGAGGAAGGCGGCCACGAGGGAGGCGAGGACGACCAGCAGCATGACCGCATGACGGCCGCGGGAGGTCCGGCCCAGGTCGACGCTCCGGTCGGCGCGGGCGGTGGCCGCGTGGGCGGAGTGCGGGGCGGGGGGCTGGCCGGGGGCGGCGGTGCTCATGGTCTCTCCCAGGTCGGGGTCGGATGGCGCCCGCGCATGCGGATGCCGTTCGTGGTCAGCGTAGCCAACCCGGAGCGGCCTCCGTCAGGTGCCTCTCCCACACCGTCTGGCCTCCCACCCCCGCGCCCCGCCTAGGCTGGGGGCATGAGCGCCCCCTCCCCCCTTGGACTCCTGCTGGACGTGGACGGTCCCCTGGCCTCCACCGAGACCCGCACCGTGCCGGAGGGGATCATCACCACCCTCGCCCGGCTCGCCCAGCGGCGCGTGCCGATCGGCTTCAACACGGGCCGCTCCGCCGACTTCCTCCTGCACAGCGTGATCGCCCCGCTGCGGGCGGCGGGGCTTCCGGACGACGCGCCGTTCTACGCCGTCTGCGAGAAGGGCGCCGTGTGGTTCCCCTTCTCCGCCGTCCCCGAGGGCGAGCTGCCCGAGGTGAGCGTCGACGTCCCCGTCCCGAACTGGGTCCGCACCGATCCGGACATGGCGATCGACCCCGAGCTGCGCGAGGCGATGTGGGCCGTGAACGAGGAGCGGGACGAGGACGTCATGTTCGCCGACCGGACGAAGCTGGTCATGGTCTCCCTCGAGGAGGAGGTGGGCGCGGACGACGCCGAGTTCACCCGGGTGCGCGACGAGGTCGTCGCGGCGATCGAGGACCTGCTGGAGAGGCGGGGCCTCGCCGAGGAGTTCGATGTGGACCCCACCATCATCTCGATCGACGTGGAGCACGCCTCCTCCGGCAAGGACCTCGGCGTCGAGCGGTGCCTGGGCTTGATGGCCGACGACGGCGTCGCCGTCCCCGAGCGCTGGATCACCGCGGGCGACTCCCGCTCCGACTACGCCATGGCGGACGCCCTGCACGCCATGGGCGCGCGCGTGGAGCACATGGACGTCCGCCCGGAGGACGGGATCCCGGAGAAGGCGTACGGCGTCCTCACCGCCGCCGACCTCGCGGAGCGCGGCGTCGGCCAGGCGGAGGACGTGCACGAGCGCGCCGGCGAGTCCCTCCTGCGGTGGGCGGAGCGGGACCTCCTCGGCTGAGCGGGTCCGCGTCACGGGGCGTCACCGGCGTCAACACGGCGACACCGGAAGTGGCGGCCGGCCGGCATCGAGAGTGCACTGGGCCCATGACCGTGCACGCAACCGACACCCCCTCCCCCGCCGATGCGCGGGTCACCGCCCCGCTCGAAGTTCCCGTCCTCGACCTGTCGACCATGCGTCGGGCCGACGGCTCCTTCGACCCCGCGTTCCTGGAGCGCCTGCGCTTCGCGGCGCACAACGTGGGCTTCTTCCAGATCGTGGGCTACGGCGCGGAGCCCGGCCAGGTGGACGCGCTGTTCCGCGTGACCGCCGAGTTCTTCGCCCGCCCCGAGGCGGAGAAGCTGGCGCTGCACAACCAGGAGTCCCCGCACTACCGGGGCTACTCGGCGATCGCCGCCGAGCGGACGCAGGGCCGCCCCGACTCCCGCGAGCAGCTGGACTTCTCCGCCGACCGCGAGCCGATCCCGGCCGAGCGGATCGGCGAGGGGGAGGAGTTCTGGCACCTGCAGGGCCGCAACCAGTGGCCCGCCGGCATGCCGGAGCTCGAGCGCACCGCCATGGCGTGGACGGCGCTGATGGACCGCGTGGGCGAGGACCTCCTCAAGGCGCTCTGCGTGGCCATCGGCCTGGACGAGGACCACTTCTCCGCGGCGTTCGACGGCGACCGCGCGTGGATGGCCAAGCTGGCGCACTACGTCGGCGGCGTGGCCGAGGCCGGGACGCAGGGGGTGGGGCTGCACGCCGACTACGGGTTCATCACCCTTCTGCTGCAGGACGAGGTCGGCGGCCTCGAGGTGCGCCCCTACGGCCAGGACGCGTGGCTGCCGGTGGAGCCGATCCCGGGCGCGCTCGTGGTGAACCTCGGCGAGATGCTCGAGGTGGCCACGGACGGCTACCTCATGGCCACGATCCACCGCGTGCAGTCCCCGCCGCCGGGCGTGGACCGCTACTCCGTGCCGTTCTTCTACTCCCCCCGCCTGGACGCCGTGATCGAGAAGGTGGAGCTCCCGGCCGAGCTGGCCGCGGACGCCCGCGGGGTCTCCGACGACCCGACCAACCCGATGCTCGCCTCCTTCGGCTCCAACATGCTCAAGGGCTTCGCGCGCGCCCATCCGCGGGTGACCGAGCGGTTCCACCCGGGGCTGCTGAACCGCTGAGCCACCCCGCGGGAGCGGAGGTGTGAGCAGGAGGACAGGGCCCGAGTGGACCCCGGGCCCTGTCCTTCCGCACGGCTGCGTCCTAGCGTGGACCGGGAAGCGGCGCCTCCCCTCCCGAGCGGGGCGCCTCCCCCGACCCAGAGAGGTGCGCACCATGGCCACCGTCGCCCGCAACATTGTCGGGAGCCTCCACGCATCCGGGGTCCGCCGGATGTACGGCGTCTCCGGAGACTCCCTCAACGGCCTCACGGACGCGCTGCGCGACCACGGGGGCGTGGAGTGGGTGCCGGTCCGGCATGAGGAGTCGGCGGCGTTCGCGGCCTCGGCCGAGTCCCAGCTGACCGGCGAGCTCGCGGTGTGCGCCGGCTCGTGCGGCCCGGGCAACCTGCACCTCGTCAACGGCCTGTTCGACGCGCAGCGCACCCGCACGCCCGTCCTGGCGATCGCCGCGCACATCCCCTCCGAGGAGATCGGCTCCGGCTACTTCCAGGAGACCCACCCGCAGGAGCTCTTCCGCGAGTGCTCCGTGTACGTGGAGCACGTCTCCTCCGCGGACCAGATGCCCCGCCTGCTGCGCACGGCGATGCGCGCCGCCGTCGAGCAGCGCGGTGTGGCCGTGCTGGTGATCTCCGGCGACGTGGCGCTGACGGAGCTCGACGCCCCCGCCGAGGCCGTCCGGCACACGCCCTCCACCGTGGTCCCCGCGGACACGCTGCTCGCGGAGGCGGCCCAGGCGCTCAACGCCGCCCAGCGGATCACGATCCTCGCCGGCGCCGGCGCGGCGGGCGCCCACCGCGAGGTGGTGGCCCTCGCCGAGCGGCTCCAGGCGCCCATCGTCCACGCGATGCGCGGCAAGGAGCACCTGGAGTACGACAACCCGTACGACGTCGGCCTCACCGGGCTGCTCGGCTTCTCCTCCGGCTACAAGGCGCTCAAGGGAGCGGAGACGCTGCTCATCCTCGGCTCCTCGCTCCCCTACCGCCAGTTCTACCCCGAGGACGCGACGGTCATCCAGGTGGACATCCGGGGCGAGCAGATCGGCCGGCGCATCGCGGTGGACGTGCCCCTCGTGGGCGGGGTGAAGGAGACCGCGGAGGCCCTGCTGCTGCGGCTGCGCGGCAACGCGTCGTCGGCGTTCCTCGAGGAGATCCTGAAGGAGTACCGCACGACGCGGAAGGACCTGGACGAGCTGGCCACGCCGTCCCGCTCCACGATCCATCCGCAGTACCTGGCCCGTCTGATCGACGAGCGCGCCGCCGACGACGCCGTCTTCATCCCGGACGTGGGCTCGCCCGTGATCTGGGCAGCGCGCTACCTCACCATGAACGGGCGCCGCCGGCTCATCGGGTCCATGAACCACGGCTCCATGGCCAACGCCATCATGCAGTCGATCGGCGCACAGGCCGCGTACCCCGGGCGGCAGGTGATCGCGCTCGCCGGCGACGGCGGCCTCTCCATGATGCTCGGCGAGCTGCTCACCCTCGTGCAGAACGGCCTGCCCGTCAAGGTGGTGGTGTTCAACAACTCCTCGCTGAACTTCGTGGAGCTCGAGATGAAGGCGGCGGGCTTCGTCACGTTCGCCACGGACCTGAAGAGCCCGGACTTCTCCGTGGTGGGCGAGGCGGTGGGCCTGCGCGGCTTCCACGCGGAGACGTCGAAGGAGCTGCCGGACGCCGTGGACGCCTTCCTGGCCCACGAGGGCCCCGCGATCCTCGACGTCACGACCGAGCGCCAGGAGCTGACGATCCCGCCGAGCGTGGAGGCCGAGCAGGCCAAGGGCTTCGCCCTCTACGCGATCCGCACCGTGCTGGACGGCAAGGGCACCGAGCTCATCGACCTCGCCAAGGCGAACATCCGCCAGCTGTTCTGAGCGGACCCTGGCGGCCGACGGCGGCGGCCCGTCATCACCGGAGCCGGACAGCCCGCCCCCCCGGTCGGACCGTCCCTCCGGTCGGACCTGCGAAAAGGGACAGGATCTGCGTCGAGGACGCAGATCCTGCCCCTTTCTGCCGACCGGGCCGGCGCCCGTCGTGTCGGCGGACGACGCGTCAGGCGCGGTGCGAGCCGGCCTCGTCCACGCCGCCGTCGCGCACGGACGTGGCACCCGGGGTGCCGGCCGCGTGGCGCTCGAGCTCCTCGCCGGTCATGCCCTCGCGGACGAGCCCGTCCGAGCGCAGCTCCCAGAAGTCGGCGTTGCGGATGCCGAGCGGGCGCGGGTCGAACTGCGGGTCCAGGCCCTGCTTCTTCTGGGCGTGGTAGTCCTTGAGGGCCTTCAGGGCGGGGCCCTGCAGGAACAGGATGCCGATGATGTTCATCCACGCCATGGAACCCACGCCGATGTCGCCGAGGCCCCAGGCCGCACCGGTGGTGGTGACGGCGCCGTAGGCCACGGACACGAGGATCAGGCCCTGCAGCAGGCGGATGACCACGCGGCGGACGGTCGAGTTCTTGGCGCCGCGGAACAGGTACGCGACGTTGACCTCCGCCATGTAGTAGTACGCCACGATCGTGGTGAACGCGAAGAACGCGAGGGCCACCGCCACGAAGGAGGGGCCGAAGCCGGTGAAGACGGTGTCGAAGCCGTTCTGCACGAAGGCGGGGCCGACCTTGGAGTCGGCGGGGAGGTTCCCCTCGAAGAGGACCGGGGTGGTCACGGCCTCGCCCTGGTACACGCGGTACATGCCGGTGGACAGGATGATGAACGCCGTGGCCGTGCAGACGAACAGGGTGTCGATGTAGACGGCGAAGGCCTGCGCATAGCCCTGCTTGGCCGGGTGCGAGACCTCCGCAGCGGCGGCCGCGTGGGGGCCGGTGCCCTGACCGGCCTCGTTCGAGTAGACGCCGCGCTTGACGCCCCACTGCACGGCGAGGCCGAGGATGGAGCCGAAGATCGCGTGCGCGCCGAAGGCGCTGGAGAAGATCGCTCCGAACACGGCGGGGATCTGGGAGAAGTTCAGGAAGAAGACGATCAGCGCCAGGATGATGTACAGGACCGCCATCACCGGGACGACGTACACGGCGAACGTCGCGATGCGCTTCACGCCGCCCACCACGATGAACGCGAGGATGATGACGATGCCGATGGCCACGGCCCACGCGGGCGCACCCCAGGCCTCGTTGATGGACGACGCCATGCCGTTGGCCTGCACGCCCGGGAGGAAGAAGCTGGTGGCGAAGACCGTCACGATCGCGAAGATCACGGCGTAGACCTTCAGGACCGGGCCGAACGCCGTGTGCTTGTAGGCCTTGTCGAAGTAGTACGCCGGACCGCCGCGGTACTCGCCGGTGTCCTTGTCCTTCTCCTTGTAGATCTGGCCGAGCGTGCACTCGATGAAGGAGGTGGCGGCGCCCAGGAAGGCGACCGCCCACATCCAGAAGACAGCGCCCGGACCGCCGAAGGCGATGGCCGTGGCCACGCCGCCGATGTTGCCCATGCCGACACGGCCGGCGAGGGACATCATGAGGGACTGGAAGGACGAGGTGCCGTCCGCGGACTTCTCGCCGTTCCTGAGCTGGGCGAGCATGTCGGGGATGCCCCGGACCTGGAGGAAGGCCGTGCGGAGCGAGAAGTAGACGCCTGCGAGGAGGCAGAGACCGATCAGGGGCAACGACCAGATGTAGCCGTTGGCCTCATCGATGAACTCGGCGAAGGTCATGGTAAGTCTCCGAAGTCGGGGTGCGAGCACCGAGACGGAGCGGGATCAGGGAAGGCGCCCCGCGGCAGGAAGGGAATCTGCTGAGGGGTACAGTACGCCACTCTGTGATGCCCGTCTCATCAGTGTTCGACGCGTGACTCCCTGAGCCCGTGCGCCCGCCGCCGCACCCACACCCGCGGTCGCCCAGATCCTCCGGACGGGTCGCCCAGATCCTCCGGCCATGCGAAAAGCCCCGTCACCACTGGGGTGACGGGGCTTACCCGCGGAGGATGGGGGATTTGAACCCCCGAGGGCGTTAACCCAACACGCGTTCCAGGCGTGCGCCATAGGCCGCTAGGCGAATCCTCCTTGGCTGCCCCGATGCGGAAGACCGCACAAGGGCAGGCTCCATCATAACCAGGTGGCGCGCCGGGACGCCAATCGCCCGCCCGACTGGCCCTGCGTCCGAGCGCTGGTAGACTCGTGGACGGCCCCTCACGTGGTGTCATCTCGCTGAACTCCCCCAGGACCGGAAGGTAGCAAGGGTAGGTGGGCTCTGGCAGGTGCGTGAGGGGTCTTTCACGTCGTCAGGAGGTCCCATGTCCGCTGGCCGCTATGCACCCTCGCCCACGGGGACCCTGCACCTGGGCAACCTGCGCACCGCACTGGTCGCGTGGCTGGCGGCCCGCGCGTCGGGCCGGCCCTTCCTGCTGCGCGTCGAGGACCTGGACCGCGTCCGCTCCGGGGCCGAGGCCGAACAGCTCGCCGACCTCGCCGCCGTCGGGATCACGTGGGACGCCCCGCCCGTGCGCCAGTCCGAGCGCACCTCCCGCTACGACGCGTCCGTCGCCGCCTTGCGCGCCGCCCACGGCACGGACGTGGCGTACGAGTGCTTCTGCTCCCGCAAGGACATCGCGGAGGCCACGTCCGCACCGCACCCCACCGCGGAGCCCAGGGGCGACGACGGCGGCGCGGCACCCGACGCCTCCCTCGCCTCGGGCGCCGCACGGCGGCCTCCGGGCTTCTACCCGGGCACGTGCCGCGGCCTGACGGAGGACGAGCGGGCCGAGCGTCGTCGGACGCGGCCGGCGGCGCTGCGGATCGACGCGGCACGGGCGGCCGGCCTGCCGGCGGGCACCGTGCCGCGGGCCCACGCCCGCGACGTCCTCCACGGCGAGGTCACGGGCCTCGTGGACGACCTCGTCCTGCGCCGCAACGACGGTGCCTACGCGTACAACCTGTCCGTCGTCGTCGACGACCTGGCCCAGGGCGTGGACCAGGTGGTGCGCGGCGACGACCTGCTCGACTCCACGCCACGCCAGCGCTGGCTGGCTGAGCTGCTCAGCGCGGCGCGCGGCGAGACGGCGCCGCCCACCGAGTACCTGCACGTTCCCCTCGTGCTCAACGCTGGGGGGAGGCGACTGGCCAAGCGGGACGGCGCCGTCACCCTCGCCGACCTCGCGGCGCAGGACCCCCGCTGGACGCCGGAGCGCGTCCGGGACCGCCTCCTGGAGTCGCTCGGCCTGCCGGCCGGCCCCCTCGAGGGCGCGGTGGCGGCGTTCGACCCGCGGGGGCTGCCACGCGAGCCGTGGGTGTTCGACCCGGCGGGCTTCGTGGTCTGACCCGGCTGGCGGCGGCCGGCACCCGAGGCGCCGACCGCGACCGCGACCGCGGCTCAGAGGACCTGCGCGGCCTGGTCGAACTCGAGGCGGCCCTGGCGCGGGCTGACGGCCTTCTCGTGGTCGGAGGCCGCGTGGCCCACGTTGATCACCACGAGCGAGCGCCAGCCGCTCTCGGCATGGAAAGCGGCGTCGACGCCGTCGGTGCTGAAGCCGGCCATGGGGCCCACCTCGAGGCCGAGGGCGCGCAGGGCCACGGTGAGGTAGCCGATCTGGAGGAGCGCGTTGGTGCGGCCCATGCCGTCGCGCAGCTCGGCTTTGTTCTCCCACTGCTCCCGGAAGCCCTCGCGGAAGGGGGCGAGGTGGGGCATGTGCTCGTGCCAGCGCGGGTCGTAGGCGGCGATCAGGGTGAGCGGCGCCGCGAGGGTCTTGTCCGCGTTGAACCCGGCCATGTGCGGGGCCAGCCGCTCGCGGGACTCGCGCGACTCGACCACGGTCAGGCGCAGCGGCTGGCTGTTCATGGCGGTCGGCGCCCAGCGCACGTGCTCGTAGGCCTCGCGGACGAGGGCGGTGTCCACGGGCTGGTCCGTGAAGTGGTTCGTGGTGTGGCGGTCCTCGAAGAGGGCGGGCAGGACGGAGGCGTGGTCGATCCGGGTCATGACGGCCTCAACGCCCGCGCGGACGCACGCCATTCCCGCCGCTCCTGCACAGGCGTCGCAGCGGGCGGCAGGGGCCGACGACGGCGGCCGGCGGGCCGTACGGCGTCCGGGTGAGCCGCTAGGGTGAGCCAGGTGAGCACCGCCCTGTATCGACGCTATCGCCCGGACCGGTTCGAGGAGGTCATCGGGCAGGATCACGTCACGGTCCCGCTGCGCACCGCGCTGTCCAAGGACCGGGTGAGCCACGCCTACCTCTTCTCGGGCCCGCGCGGCTGCGGCAAGACCACCTCCGCCCGCATCCTCGCGCGCTGCCTGAACTGTGCGAAGGGCCCCACGCCCACGCCGTGCGGCGAGTGCGACTCGTGCCGCGACCTGGCCACGGGCGGGCCCGGCTCTCTGGACGTCATGGAGATCGACGCCGCCTCCCACGGCGGCGTGGAGGACGCCCGCGGCCTGCGGGAGCGGGCCACCTTCGCCCCGGTGCGGGACCGGTACAAGATCCTGATCATCGACGAGGCCCACATGGTCACGGCGGCAGGCTTCAACGCGCTGCTGAAGATTGTGGAGGAGCCGCCGGAGCACCTCAAGTTCATCTTCGCCACGACGGAGCCGGAGAAGGTCATCGGGACCATCCGCTCCCGCACCCACCACTACCCGTTCCGCCTCGTGCCGCCGGAGCCGCTCATCGCGTACCTCGAGCAGCTGTGCGCCGAGGAGCAGGTGCGCGTGGAGCCCGGCGTCCTTCCCCTCGTGGTGCGGGCCGGCACGGGCTCGGTGCGCGACACCCTCTCCGTGCTGGACCAGCTCATCGCCGGCGCCGAGCAGGGTGCGGTGTCCTACGACCTCGCGGTGAGCCTGCTCGGCTTCACGCCGGAGGCCCTGCTGGACGACGTGATCGACGCCGTGGCCGCGGACGACACCCCCACCGTGTTCCGCGTGGTGGACCGCGTGGTGCAGTCCGGCCAGGACCCACGCCGATTCGTGGAGGACCTGCTGGACCGGTTCCGCGACCTCGTGATCGCGCGCGCGCTGCCGGAGGAGGCCGGTGCCATCCTGCACGGCATGCCGGAGGACCAGGTGCGGCGCCTGTCCGCGCAGGCCGCCCAGCTCTCCCGTGCGGAGCTCTCCCGGCTGGCGGACGTCACCAACCTCGCGCTGACGGACATGGTGGGCGCCACGAGCCCCCGCCTGCACCTCGAGCTGCTGATGGCGCGCCTCGTGCTGCCCGCCACGGACGACACGCACCGCGGCCTCTCCGCCCGCCTCGAGGCGCTCGAGCGGCGGCTCGAGTACGGGGGCTCGCCCGCGGCCTCTGCACCGGCCCAGGCCGCCGAGGCCGCCGAGGGCACCCCGCACACGGGGGCCGTCGGGGAGGCGGCCGGCCTCTCCGGTGCCGCCCTGGCCCGCGCAGCCATGCGCCGACCCGAGACCGAGGAGACCACCCCCAGCGCCCGGCAGCAGGACGCGCCGGCCCGCCAGGAGCAGCGCCCGGCCGCCCCCACGCAGGCGCCCGCCGCGCCCGAGACCCCGCCGTCGTCGGCCGCCCTCGCAGCGCCGACCGCGCCGACGCCGCCGAGCGCCCCCGAGCAGTGGTCCCCGCCGCAGCAGGACGGATCCCCCACGCCGGACGAGGCCGCCGGCAGGGCGGACGCGGAGGGCAAGGGCCCGGAGAAGCCGGTCCCGGAGAACACGGGCGCGGGGCCGACCTCCGCGGCCCCGTCGTCCCAGCGCTCCGGCGAGGCCGAGGGCCGGGCCGCGGCCCCGAGCACCTCCGGCACGGGCCCCTCCTCCGCGAACCCCGTGGAGATGGTGCGCCGCGCCTGGCCGGACATCCTGGCCGCCCTCGAGGACTCCTCGCGGCTGGTGTGGATGCTGGTGAAGGACAACGCGTCGGTCACCGGATACGACGGCTCACTGCTCACGATCGGATTCCAGCAGGACGGCCCGCGGCAGTCGCTGCTGGGCCGCGGCGGTGACCGGGTGCTGGCCGAGGCCGTCCACCGTGTGCTCGGCATCCGCCCGGAGCTCGACCTCATCCTCGGCGGGGATGCTCCCCGCCCCGAGCACCGCGCGCCCGCCGACGCCCGCCAGGCCTCCGGTCGGCCCGCATCGGGGTCGCCGCGCCCCCAGCAGCAGCCCCCGCCGGACGCATCGGACACCCGCGGCCTCCCGCGCCCTCCGGCCCCGTCGGGCGGTCAGCCCCGGAACGATTCGCTGCGCGCCACGCAGAGCCAGACAGCCACGGAGACCCCGGCCGGCGCCGCCTCGGGTGGGCAGGAGCGCGCTCCGCACCGTCCGGCCCAGCCAGCGACCGCATGGCCCGCGCCCGCCGACACACGGACCTCTCCCGAGCCAGGGCGCCCCACGTCCGCCGCGTCCGCGCCACCTGCGGCCGCGCCCGCTCCTCCGTCCGCGCCCGCGTCTGCTTCCCCCGCTCCCTCGGCTCCGACCGCGGACAGCTGGGGCCATGCTGGCGAGGCGCCCCCCGCGTGGGAGGACGCCCCGCCGAGCGAGGAGGACCCGTGGGACTCCCTCCCCGAGTTCGACCCGGACTCGGACATGGAGGACTCCCCCGGTCCCGAGGGATGGGTGCCGCCGCACGGCGCCCAGGAGGGCGGCGGACCGCAGGAGAACGCCTCGAGCGGCACGCCCGGGTGGGACGGGCCGGTGCCCAGCCCGTCGGACTGGGGCACGCCGCCGCAGGCCGACCAGCCCGCACCGGCCCCCCGGCCGGACGAGGCGGCCTCGCCCGGGGCCGAGCCCTGGGCCCCCGCCGGGCCCGCCCCGACCGCGGACGCCGCGCAGCGGCTCCAGGACGTGACCCCTGACGCGGCGGAGCGTGCCTACGATCCCGGACCCCTCGTCCGCGAGCCCGCCCCCACCATTCCCGTGTTCGCCCGGCCCGAGGCGGAGCTGCGTGCCGAGTTCGAGGCCCGCTTCGGCACCACGCGGCCCGCCGGCTTCGACGGCGGCTCCCGCGGCGGCGCCTCCGACGCACGCGGGGCGGAGCACACGGCACCGCCGGCCGCCTCGGACCAGACGCGCACGGGACGGGCCGACGGCGACGGCGTCCCCCCGGGCCAGGGCGATGACCCCGCCGCCTCGGAACGAGAGGACCCCCACCCGGCCGCTTCGACGGCCGCGGTCTCGAGCGACGCCCACCCCGATGCCACCGGCGAGCCCTCCTCGGACGGGACGCCGGCCCCCGGCGTGCCCGCGCTCGACGGGGGTGGACCCCCTGCAGCGGGGACCGCGCCGCGCGGTTCGGGGCATCCCGCCAGCATGTTCCCGCGCCTCATGGAGCGTCTCGAGGCGGGCGGGCCCCTGGAGCCGCCCGTCAACGCCCGCGACGCCGGCGGAGACGGGACGGTCGGGCCCTCCTCGAACGGCCCCTCCGCCTCCTCCGGACCGTCGGGGAGCACCGCTCCGCCGTCGGGTCGGCCGAGCCCCACCGCCCTGGGCGCCCGCCCAACGGGAGACAGCCGTGCCGCCGCCGGTGGGGAGCCTCCCGCTCCTCCCGCGATGGACCCGCGTGCCGCCGCGATCCGGGCGGCCCGCGAGGCCGCACAGGGCCGCGCGCCGGCTCTGCCCGCCGCGCCGGCCACCGCGTCCTCCCCCGCCGTCGCGTGGACGGACGAGGTGGCCAGCGACGACGATGTGGCGCTGGAAGACTCCGGGCTCGTGGGCCGGGCCGTCGTCGAACGCGTGCTCGGCGGCCGGCTCCTCGAGGAGCGGCCGCACGAGCCCGTGCGCTGACCCACACGGCCGACCCGCGCCCTTGTCATGTCCGGTGGTCGTGGCAGACTCGCGTCAGCGCGGTGACCCCGCGCGGACGGACCGGACGGAGCCGGCCGGGCCCACGCGAGACGAAGGGACGACGTGTACGAGGGAGCGGTTCAGGACCTGATCGACGAGCTCGGGCGGCTGCCGGGCATCGGGCCGAAGTCCGCCCAGCGGATCGCGTTCCACGTCTTGGAGGCGGACGCGCAGGACATGACGCGCCTCGCGGACGCGATCCGCACCGTCAAGGACAAGGTGCGGCTCTGCTCGGTGTGCTTCAACGTCTCCGAGCAGGACGTGTGCGCGCTGTGCCGCGACGCTCGCCGGGACGCCGCCCAGATCTGCGTGGTGGAGGAGTCCCAGGACGTGATGGCCATGGAGCGCACCCGCGCGTTCCAGGGCAAGTACCACGTGCTCGGCGGCTCCATCAATCCGATCGCGGGCATCGGCCCGGAGCAGCTGCACGTGCGCGAGCTGCTCACCCGTCTGCAGGACGAGACCGTGCAGGAGGTCATCCTCGCCACGGATCCCAACCTCGAGGGGGAGGCCACGGCCACCTACCTCGGGCGTCTGCTCGGCGCCACCGGCATCCGCGTCACCCGCCTCGCCTCCGGCCTTCCCGTGGGCGGCGACCTCGAGTACGCGGACGAGGTCACCCTCGGCCGCGCCTTCGAGGGCCGCCGCCTCATCAGCGGCTGACCGGGCACCCACGGCGACGGCGGCACCGGAGGTCGGTGCCGCCGTCGCCGTCAGCGGGGGAGGGAGCCTCCGGGGGACCGCTCAGGCCACGCGCGTGCCCGCGGCCAGCTTCCCGGCCGGCGTGTCGAGGCGGCGGTGTCCCCACCACAGCAGGCCCGCCGTGAGCGCGCCCTGCATGGCGAGGCCGAGCGGCCACACGGGCCATGTGCCCTCGCGGTTCGGCTCACCCGCCTGGTCGATCCCGCGCAGCTCCCCGTTGAGGCACTCCACGGACTGCAGCGGGTCCCTCTGGGTCCACCGCACCCCGCCCGAGATGAGGTTCAGCGCGCCGATCTGGCCCATGTACGGCTCCGACTGGGGCACCGGCGACCACGGCGTGGCGTCCGCGAGCACCACGAACGGGTTCGGCGCGAGCATCCACCCCGTCCGACGCGGGTCCGGGACCACCTGGTCCGTCACAGGGCCCCCGCACTGGTCGGCGACGAGGTCCCAGGCTGCCGGGTCCTCGGCCGCCTGCGCGTCCATCTCCTCCGGCGTGGTGGCCTCGTCCATCGTGGCCGTCTCGTAGCCGTACCGGGGCTGGCTGGCCTGCACGGTGATGTTGATGACGGAGAGGGAGAGCAGGAAGCTGATCAGGGTGCCCAGCGTCAGCAGCGCCACGAGCAGATAGGTGACGACGACGGCGAACAGGGTGCGCCCCGTGATGGCCGAGACCGCCACGCCGATCCCCGTGATCACGGCGAACTCCACCAGGATCATCGCGAGGCCCACGAGGACGAACAGCGGAGAGACCCGTCCCACCAGCGCGGCCACCACGAGCCACGGCAGGGCCGCCACGAGGAAGGCCGCCGAGGCCACCCATGCCGCGAGCCACTTGCCCGCCATGAGGTGCCACGTCTTCAGCAGGGTCACCTGCGTGATGGCCAGCGTCCCGCCCGCCCGGTCGCCGGAGATCGCGTTGGCCGCGAGCGCCGGGGACACCAGCAGCGAGAGGGTCAGGACGAACATCAGGACGCCGTCGAACAGCCACTGGCCGGCCATGCGCAGGGAGGTCTCACGCTGAGCGTCGGACACCCCCTGCATCTCGCCGAGGGTGGAGGCGTGCAGGCCGAGAGCGCCGAGCGTCACGGCGCCGACCACGAGGAAGAACACGCCGAGCAGCGCGAACCAGCCGCGGGATCGCAGCCGCTGGCGCAGCTCCATCCCGACGACGGTGCGCACCGCCGCCCCCGCGCCCAGGCGCGGGGGGACGATGCCGGGAGTCGGCGCGTCCGGCGTCGCGCTCGAGGGGGCGAGGACGTGGCTCACGGGCGTTCTCCTTCGGTGTGACGGCGGTGGTCCAGGTCGAGGTCCAGGTAGGCGTTCTCCAGGCGGGAGCCCTCCGGAGCGAAGTGGCTCACGGGCACGCCGTCGCGCACGAGGTCCGCGAGCAGCTCGGCGGCGGCCTGCTCGCCGCGCACCTGCACCACGACGCCGCCCCGGCGGTTCCCGGCATCGGCGCCGGGGACCAGACCGTGCGCGGCCAGGGCGTGGACCAGCTCGTCCCGACGCGCGGGGTCCGGCCCTGCGATCCGGTAGGGACGGGTCTGCGCGCCGGCCGCGGCGAAGTCCTGCGTGGAGACGGTGGCGCCCTCGCGCACGAACACCGCGCGGTCGGACATCTCCTCGAGCTCGGCGAGCACGTGGGAGGACACGAGCACGGCGGTCCCCGCGGCGGCCATGGCGCGCAGGTCGTCCCGCAGGCGGATGCGGGAGGTGGGATCGAGCCCGTTGGCCGGCTCGTCCAGCAGGAGCACGGCGGGGCGGTGCACGGTGGCGCGGGCCAGGGAGAGGCGCTGCTGCTGGCCGCGGGAGAGGACGCGCGCGGGGCGGCGGGCGAACTCGGTGAGCTCCACCCACTCCAGCTGCTCGTCCGCCCTTGCGGCGGCGGCGACGCGGCCCATCCCGTAGAGCCGTCCCAGGCTCGTGAGGATGTCGTGGCAGGTCAGCGACTCCCACACGCCGAGGGTGTCCGGCATCCAGCCCAGATGCCGGCGGGCCTCCTGCGGGTCGGCCGTCGCGTCCACGCCGGCCACGGCGACGGAGCCGGCGTCGGGACGCAGGAGCGTGGCGAGCAGGAGCATGAGCGTGGTCTTGCCGGAGCCGTTGGGCCCCACGAGGGCGGTCACGGTCCCGGCGGGCGCGGTGAGGGAGACGTCCCGCACGGCGTGGACGGGACCGAAGGAGCGGGCCAGGCCGTGGGCCACGATCCCGCTGCCCGCGGCGGGCGGAGGTGGGGAGACGTCGAGCACCGAGGAGAGGGTCATGCCTCCATGCTGACCGGGGCGGGGCGACGACGTCGTCCGCCCAGAGGATGATCCCGCGCGGCGCGGGGTCATCCTCACGGGTGGTTCGGGCGGTTCCGGGCGGTTCCGGGTGGCCCGGACCGACCCCACGGTCCCCGCAGCCCCGGCAGCTCACGATGCGGACGTCCCGGATCATACTGCGGGACCGGAGGCGGTGCGCCCCTACACTGGAGCGGTCCGTGGGGACACCTCGTCTCGACCCCGCCCGAAGGGAGCTCCATGAGCCTGATCGTGCAGAAGTTCGGCGGCTCCTCGGTGGCCGACGCCGCCGGCATCCAGCGCGTCGCCCGCCGCGTCACCGCCACCGTCGCCGCGGGCCACCGTGTGTGCGTGGTCGTCTCGGCCATGGGCGACACGACGGACGAGCTGCTCGACCTCGCCGCCGAGCTCACCGACGCCGCCCCCGCCCGCGAGATGGACATCCTCCTCTCCGCGGGCGAGCGCATCTCCATGTCCCTGCTGGCCATGGCCATCCATGCCGAGGGCGTGCAGGCCCGCTCCTTCACGGGATCGCAGGCCGGCATGATGACGGACACGTCGTACGGCCGCGCCCGGATCGTGAAGGTCAGCCCGCACCGCGTGCAGGGCGCTCTCGACGACGGCGCCGTCGCCATCGTGGCCGGCTTCCAGGGCATGAGCCCCGAGTCCCAGGACATCACCACGATGGGCCGCGGCGGCTCGGACACCACCGCCGTCGCCCTCGCCGCGGCGCTCAAGGCGGACGTGTGCGAGATCTACACGGACGTGGACGGCGTGTACTCGGCCGACCCGCGCGTCGTGCCCACCGCCCGCAAGATCGGCGAGCTCTCCTCCGAGGAGACCCTCGAGCTGGCCGCCTCCGGCGCCAAGGTGCTCCACCTGCGCTCCGTCGAGTACGCGCGCCGCTTCGGCGTGTCGATCCACGTGCGCTCCTCCTTCTCCGACCACGAGGGCACGTGGATCATGCCCGACCCGAACGACACCATCACCCTGCAGGAAGGCGCTCCCATGGAACAGCCCATCGTCGCCGGCGTGGCGCACGACCGCTCCGAGGGCAAGGTCACGATCGTCGGCGTCCCGGACGTCCCCGGCAAGGCCGCCGAGATCTTCCGCGTGATCGCCGAGTCCAACGTGAACATCGACATGATCGTGCAGAACGTCTCGCGCGCGGGCTCCGGCCGCACGGACATCTCCTTCACCCTCCCGATCGTGGAGGGCAAGGACGCCCTGGCCGCCCTGCGCGCAGCGCAGGAGCGCATCGGCTTCGAGGACATCGAGTCGGACAAGGAGATCGGCAAGCTCTCTCTCGTGGGCGCGGGCATGCGCTCCAATCCGGGCGTCTCGGCCACCTTCTTCAAGGCCCTCTCGGACGCCGGCGTGAACGTGGACATGATCTCCACCTCGGAGATCCGCATCTCCGTGGTCACCGCGGAGGACAAGCTCGACGACGCCGTGCGCGCCATCCACACCGCGTTCGACCTGGACGCCGACGAGCAGGCCACCGTCTACGGGGGCACCGGGCGCTGAGCCCGGACGCCGACCCCGGGGGCCCGGGCGCCCTGCTCGAGCCCGACGCCGGATGGCCCGGCTTCGCAGCGCTGCTCTCCCCGCGCCTGGACCAGGAGGACTGAGCGGCGCACGCGCCGCCGTCGCCCTCCCTCGCGCACATGGACGACGCCGCCCCCGCACCGTCACGGAGAAGGTGCGGGGGCGGCGTCGTGAGCGCCCGTCTCGTCAACGAGGACGATGGGGGTCAGGCTCCGGTCACGGGACCGTGACGGTCACGTCGGTCGCAGCGCCGTCGGCCCAGATGACCTGTCCGCGCCACGTGCCGTCGGTGAGGCCGGACCAGGACAGCTCAGCCTCGGTGAGCTCACCGGTGGTGACGGGCACGGGGTTCGGGGTCACGGTGAGGTTGCCCGCGTCCTCGCGCAGCTCGAGCGTGTCCAGGGATGCGTCGTCCGCGCCGCCGTCGGCGGTGGCGTAGAGGTTGGCGATCACGAGGTACTCACCGGCCACCGGGTTGTCGAGGGTGATGGTCTCGCTCGTCGACTCGGTCGCCATCTGCACGACCTTGCCCTCGGGGGTGACCACGGCGAGATCCCAGTCGGCGTCCGAGGCGCCGGCGTTGATGCTGGCCACGAAGGACTTGGCACCCTCGCCCACGGTCACGGACTTCACCGCGGTGGAGGTGTTCTCGTCGACGGAGATGGACTCGCCCGGGGTCTTGGTCACGGGGGTGGCGTCCACCTTGCCGAGGCCCAGGATCTGCGGGGTCAGCTCACCGGTCATGCCGGGGCTGATCTCCACCGTGGCGGAGCCGGAGGCGCCGGAGCCGGTGACCGACGACGTCGCGGTGGCCGCCAGGGCCTTGAGGGTGACCGGGGAGGTGACCTCCGGGACGGCCTTGCCCTTGGCGGTGCTCCAGGTGAAGGAGCCGTGGGTCCACTCGTTCGTCGGGGCGTCCGTGCGGGTGAAGGTCAGGGTGACCTCGGCGGACTGGCCCTTCTTGAGGTCCAGGGACGACGGCGAGGCGGTCACCTCGAAGCCGGGCACCGAGCCGGAGAACTGCCAGCGGCCGTTCTCGAGGGCGGTCACGGTGCGCGTCACGGAGGTGGAGCCCACCACATCGGGGATGGCCACGGAGGGGATGTTGACCTCGCGCCCGGCGATGTCACCCATGATCAGGGCGTCCCACTGGGTGGCGTCGGACTCGTAGACCAGACCCGGGCGGTCGGCGGCCTTCGGGTCCGCGGAGCCGGCACCGGTGGCGAAGTTGTCCTCGTTGACGGAGCCGTCCGCGGTGAACACGTCGCCGGCGGTGGTCATGAGCGCCGACTTGACCGCCATGGGCGACCACTCCGGGTGCTTGCCGATCAGCAGGGACGCCATGCCGGCGAGGTTCGGGGCCGCCATGGACGTGCCGGACATGAGCCCGAACTCGTTGCCCTCGTAGGACGGGTCCAGGGGGGAGACGCCGGCGATCACGTTCACGCCGGGGGCGGCGACGTCGGGCTTGAGGAACTCCTGGTTCACGGCGTTGGACGGGCCGCGCGAGGAGAATCCGGCGATCTGGGGCAGCGGGTCCTCGGGCAGGCCCGTGGTGTCCTGCGGCACGAGCGTGGCGGTGAGGCCGCCGGCCTTGACCTTCTCGATGATCGAGGCGTCGTTCGTGTGCACGGTGGGGACCGAGTGGATGTCCGCGTCCAGGGAGCTGGGCGTGACGTTCACGAGGATCATGCCGACGCCGCCGGCCTCGGCGACCACCTGGGACTTCTCGACGCGGGCGTTCTGGCCGCGCTCGCAGAGCACGATCTTGCCGGCGGTCTTGGCCGGGTCCAGGGAGCCGGGCAGGCACAGGCGGGCCTGGTCGGCGGTGGCGCCGGCGGCGGCCACCTGGGACGCGTGCACGACCTCCGCCGGGCCGACGCCGGTGCGGGACGAGGAGGCGCCGCGGACCTTGGTGCCGTCCGAGAACTCCACGGTGCCGGTGAGCTCGTTGGAGAAGGTCTCCGCGGCCACGGTGGTGACCCACGGGGAGGAGTGGTTCACGGTGTTGGCGGTGGGGCCGGAGTTGCCGCCGGAGGCGGAGACGAAGATGCCGGCCTCGGCGGCGGAGCGGAAGGCCATGGCCACCGGGTCCACGACGGACGTGTTGTTGCCGGAGATCGAGTAGTTGAGCACGTCCACGTTGTTCTCGATGGCCTGCTCGACGGCGGCCACGGAGGCGGAGGTGTAGCAGCCGCCGGTGTCCGGATCGGTGTCCTCCCAGCAGATCTTGTAGGAGATCAGCTTCGCGGCGGGGGCCACGCCGGCGCCCTCGCCGAACGAGTCGCCGTTGATGTCCTGCGCCACGCCGGTGTTGCCCAGGATCGTGGTGGCCACGTGGGTGCCGTGGGAGGCGACACCGAGAGGGGAGATGCGCTCGTTGGGGTCGCGCTCGTCGATCGGGACGAAGCGCTCGAAGTCCTCGGAGAAGGCGTAGGCGCCCAGCAGCTTGCTGTCGCACGAGGAGGCCGGGAAGTCGGGGCCGGTCTCACACTCGGCGACGGCGGTGGTGCCGTCCGCCTTGAGCATGGCGATCTGGCCGTCCGCGGTGCGGTACGGCTCGCCCACCTTCGGCTTGCCCTTGAGCGGGCCGACCGGCTCGCCGTCGATGAACGGGTTGTCCGGGTGGATGCCGGAGTCGATGACGCCGACCACGACGCCCTTGCCGGCGTTCTTCTCGGAGCCGTACGTGGTCTTCCAGGTGCCGTTGCTGCCGGGAAGGCCGAGGAACTCGGTGGAGGTGTAGTCGGGGGCGACCTGCTCGTCCGGAGTCACAGCGAGGACGCTGCGGTCCTTGCTCAGCTGGAGCGCCTCCTCCGCGGTGAGCTCGGCGACGAACGCGTTCACGGCGCGCTGGAAGGTCATGGCCGGTGCGACGCCGTGGTCCTTCGCGACCTTCTCCTGCTGGCGCTTGAGCTTGGCCTCGTAGTTCTTCACGCGGGGGTGCGACGGATCGAACTTCTCCTTGGGCGCGGCGCCCGGGGCCGGGGCTCCGGCCTCCTCGGCGGTCACCGAGGGCTGATCCGCGAGGATCACGAAGTAGCGGCCGTCCTCGAACTGCTGGTCCACGCTGAGCTTGCCCTGGGGGCTGGAGGCGGCGGCGCCGGAAGGCGGCTGGACAGCCGAGGCCGGAGCGGCGAGCGCGGGAGCGCCGAGCAGGCTGGCGCCGAGGACGGCGGCGGCGAGACGACGCCGGGCAGGGGTGTGGGAACGGGGCATGGCCTCCGCCTTTCTCATCAAGGACAGGTCCGGGTGCCGCTTCGTCGCTGAGGCGGTGGGAGCGGGGGCGGTCGAGGCCGGAGGGCCTGTGTGACTCGCACCACAGTCGGATGGATGCAATGTAGCTCACAGCGTCCGGTTTGGCCAGACGATCGTCACCCCCCCAGGAGCGACACAGAGGGCCTGCCGGGCGCGGGGCACGGTCCGGCCGGCGGCCGCGTGGACGTCGTCGGGACCGGGAGGGAGGCGCGGCGCGGGAGAATGGATGCGCCATGCTCCAGATCCAGACCGACCCGCCCACTCCTGTCGCCGCGCCGTCCGGGGACGCGCGCCCCGCCGTCGTCGTGCTCCCCGCCGAGGAGTGGCGGGGGCGCGCCCGCGCGCACCGGGAGCGGATCTCCGCGCGGACCGCGCCGCTGGTGGCGCTGCACATGCGCGGCGAGAAGCATCCCGTGCAGGACTTCCTGTTCGGCTACTACGCCCACTCCCCCGCGGCGCTGGCGCGCTGGCATCCCGGGGCGGGCATGCTCCTCGCCGACGACGACGCCGGGTCGAACGCCGCCGCTGAGGCCGAGGAGTCCGGCGCCCCGGCCCGAGGGACGTGGAAGCACGTGCGCCGCGTGCGCGCGGGAGAGGCCCTCACGCCGGGCGGGCCGCCGTCGCCGGCCGCGGGCTGGACCGTGGACGAGACGGCCTTCGCGCGCGACCGGGCGACCGGCGTCGCCTTCACGCGCGACCTTCTCGCCCGGACCTCCGCTCGAGCGCCCCGGCTGGGGTGCTTCGGACTGCACGAGTGGGCCATGGCGTACCGCGCGGACGTGCACGGCGTGCGCCACTCCCAGCTGCCTCTGCGCCTGGGCGCGGCGGGGACGGACGCGGTGGTCGAGTCCCAGAGGATCCGGTGCACGCACTTCGACGCCTTCCGCTTCTTCGCGCCCGAGGCGCGAGGGCTCAACGAGGGCGACGACGGTGCGCTCCCCACGCGGGAGGGCATGCGGGACATGGAGCAGCCGGGATGCCTGCACGCGGGCATGGACCTCTACAAGTGGGCGTACAAGCTCGTGCCGTGGGTGAGCTCGGAGATCGTGGCGGACTGCTTCGACCTCGCGTGGGACATCCGGGCCCTGGACATGCGGGCCTCGCCGTACGACCTCACCGGCGTGACCGACCTGGCCGGCGGCGACTACCCGCCCGTGCGGATCGAGACGCCCGAGGGCCGGGCCGAGTACGCGCGGGCGCAGCGCGGGTTCGCGGAGCGGGGGCAGGCGCTGCGGAGGCGGCTGCTGGAGGCGCTGGAGGCGCTGGAGGGGCACGGTGGGTCGGAAGGCCTGGAGGCGTCAGCAGGCATCGGGGTGCCGCAGACGCGCCGTGGCCTGGGAGGATGAGCGGCATGAGTGAGCTGCCCCCGGAACTGCGCGGCGTGCGCTTCGACGACGACGACGCGCCCCGCCGCCCGCGCCCGATCGTGCTGATCGTGACGTGGCTGTGCATCATCGGCCTCGTGATGAGTGTGGCGGCGGGGATCTTCAGCTCGTTCTGAGGGCGCGCCGGAGGCCCGGGAGGGGCGCCTCGATTCCCCCTCACGCCCGCCGGCCGGCCCCGGGGCTGAGGGTCCGCGGACCCGCGGTGGCGGCGCCTCCTCAGGCCGAGGGGAACTCGCACACCCCGTCGTGGCAGACGGCGCCGCCGTCGGACGGCGGGGCCTGGACCCGGGCGGCCTCGTCGCGCAGGACTGCCGCGAAGTGCTCCACGCTCTGGGCCCCGGAGACCGTGGCGGAGTCGTTCACCACGAAGAACGGGACGCCGCGCACCCCGAGGTCCGCGGCACGCTGCTCGTCCGCGCGCACCTCGCGCGCATAGCGGTCGCCCGCGAGGACCTCGTCCACCTCGGCCGCCTCGAGGCCGACGTCCAGGGCGAGCCTCCGGACGACGTCGGCCGAGCCGATCTCCTCCCCCTCGGAGAAGTAGCCGCGGAAGAAGCGCTCCTCCGCCTCGGCGCCGAGCCCGCGGGACGCGGCGAGCTGCAGCACGCGGTGGGCGGTGAACGTGTTCCCCGGCTTCGCGGTGCGCCACTGGAAGTCCAGGCCCACGCTCCGGGCCTGCTCCTCCTCGTGGGAGAGGACCGCGAGCGCCTGGGGCCTGCTCGCGCCGTAGGCCGTGCTCATGACCTCGGGCAGCGTCATGCCGTACGACGCCGGCGCCTGCGGGTTGAGCTCGAAGCTGTGCCACACGATCTCGGCGTCCACGCCGGTCTGCTCGAGGGCGAGCTCGAGGCGGCGCTTGCCGATGTAGCAGAACGGGCAGATGACATCCGACCACACGTCGATCTTCATGGGGATCCGACCTCTCTGGGGACGCAGCCGTCGCGGGTCGGCGGCATGTCGTCTCCGGGGCCCAACGCCCCGCCGGGACGGAACATTCCAGGTCAGCGGGGACAGGGACGGTCGGGCCGATACGGTGACGCCATGATCCTGCACATCACCCTGCCCGAGGACTGGGCCGGGGCCCGCCGCACGGGCCGCTACACGGCGTCCACGCGGGGCGCCACCTTCTTCGAGGTCGGCTTCCTGCACGCCTCCGAGGACGCCCGACAGGCAGCCGCGGTGGCTGCGGCGTTCTACGCGGACCGGCCGGACGCGTTCCTCGTCGCCCTGGACGAGGAGGCGCTCGCCGGGTCCGGCTTCGCGGTGCGCCGCGAGCCCGACGACCCGGCCGACCCCGCCTCCGAGCGCTTTCCACACGTCTACCCGGGCACGCAGGCCCGGCACCACATCCCCGTGCCGCTGATGACGCCCGTCGCCATGCCCGGCGCTGAGGCCCGCGTCCTCCGGCAGGACACCGCCGAGGCCGCCGCACTGCAGGACGCCGGGTGGACGGTGCGCTCGCGGTCCTGGGGCGCACGCCTGCACCTGGCCGACGACGCCGACCTCGCCCCGTACCGAGACCTGGTGGCCGCGGCGGAGGCGCAGGGGGTGGAGGTGCGGGTGCTGGAGGCTGCGGACTCGCTCGCCCTGCGCGCACTCGACGCCGAGGCCGCCCCCCGCTTCCCGCGCACCGACGGCTCGTTCCACACGCCCCTGTCCGGCGATCTCGAGGCGCGGCTGGACGGCGAGGACGGGGTCGCCGTCGGGGCGTTCGCGGGCGCGGAGCTGATCGGTGTCACCCTGCTGTTCCGCACGCACGGAGCGGACGGGGACGTCCGGTGGGACGTCGACCGGACGGCGGTGCGGCAGGGGCACGAGGGGCGGGGCCTGGGGAAGGCGGTGAAGGCGGCGTCGGTGCTGGCCACGCACGCCCGGGGCGGGCGGATCTGGGGCACGGGCGGCGCCGAGGTGAACGCGGCGTCCCTGCGGATGAACGAGGCGCTCGGGTTCGCGCTCGAGCCGCTGTGGCTGGCCCTCGTGCCGCCGACCCCCGCCCCCACCAACGCCGGTTGAGTTCTCGGGCGTGTTCCCGCCCGGCACCCCCGAGAACTCAACCGATGTTCAAGCAGGGGGGCGAAAGGGTCAAGCTCCCTTGACGTCCAGCGTCCTTGACTGTCAAGCTTGCTTCACACCGCCGGGGACGGGCCCCGGCACCGCGCGAAGGAGCAGGCCATGACCTCCGACCACGGCACCGACGACGTCACCGCCCCCACCGCCGAGGCGCCCCGCGCCACCACCGACCCCCGCCGGGACACGCGATCGTTCTGGGGCCGGTCCGTCCGGCTGGGCGGTGGCACGGGCCGGCTCCTCGCGGTCTCCCTGGTGCTGGGCGCCCTCATGGCAGGACTGCTCGGCGTCATCGCCTATGGTCTGGCCGCCCTCGCCCCCGACGTCGACCCCCGACGCGCCCCGCTGATCGGCCTCGTCCTCGCCGTGATCGTCCTGCCCATGGCCGCCGCCGTCGGCTGGGTCCTCCTCGTGGACCGGGACACCGTGCGCGGCGCCGTCCGGAACACCGAGGACACCGTCGAGGGCCGCTGGTACGAGAAGGCCACGTCCGGCGCGTTCCACGACCTCCTGGTGGTGGTCGGCCTGGGCACCTTCGCGGTGAGCCTCGCCGGGTGGGACCCGGAGGTGGGTACCGTCGGCGCGGCGTTGATCCTCGCCATGGCGCTCTCCGCCGCCGTCCGGTACCTCCTGCTGAAGCGGCGGAGCTGAGCCGTGGAGAACTCCCTGCCGGCCGAGCGCGCACGCCTCGGGTGGTCGCAGCAGCGCCTCGCCGACGAGCTCGGCGTCTCGCGCCAGACGGTCATCTCCCTCGAGAAGGGCCGATACGACCCCTCCCTCCCCCTCGCCTTCCGCCTGGCCGCCGTGTTCGGCCGGCGCATCGAGGACCTGTTCACCCCAGACGCAGACTGAACGCCCGTAGACTGGCGCGACCCCCGACCGGCCCCACCCCAGGGGCACCATGACCGGCCTTCCCCCCGAGCTGCGCGACGCCGACCTCGCCCCGGACGACTCCCCGCGCCACACCCGGCCGGTGGTCACGATCGTGGCACTGCTGTGCAACGCGGGTCTGATCCTCAGCGTGGCCGCCGCGTTCCTCTCCGCCTTCTGACCCCTCCCTCCGGCCCCGACGGCGCCGCGCGGCCGGCTCAGCCGGCGACGTCCCCGTCCACGTAGCGCCAGATGCCGTCCTCGCGGCGGAACCGGCTGTGCTCGGTCAGGCGCACGCGCGCCCCGGAGGCGTCCCGGCCGAGCGCCGTGAACGTCACGGTCCCGACCGTGTCGAAGGGGCCGCCGCCGGTCGTGTCCGTCACCGCCAGGCGGGTGAACGCGGTGGGCGTCCCCCCCCGGCCCCGGGGTCAGGTCCGCCGCGGCGGGACGCGTCTCGGCCGCCCAGGTGGCGCGCAGGTAGGCGACCATCGCGGCCGCGGTGCGGGCGGCGTCGTCGTGATCCGTGGCGACCAGGAGGGCGAACGCCGTGTACCGCGAGCGCATGAGGTCCTCGGCCGTGGGCGCGGCGAGGGTCTCGTCCGCGGCGTGGCGCGCGTGCCAGCGGCCGCAGCAGTCGGGGTACGGCAGGCCCCGGCCGCACGGGCAGGGCTCGGCTCCCGGCTGGTCGGCTGTCACCGGCTCAGGCGCGATCGGTGCCGGCCGCGCGTCGTCGCCCGGCGCGGGCGCGCATGCGGCGGACGGCGGACAGCGCGACGCCGCCGAGGGCCAGCACCATGGCCGGGCCCAGCGGGCTGACGGGACGGACACGCCCGGAGTCGGGGGCGACGGCGGCGCGTCGGCCCGCGGCCAGGCGGACGGGACGAGGGGCGGCGGCGCGGTCGTCGCGACGGCGGGGGATGCGGGCCAGGATCATGCGCCCAGGCTAGTCGCCGACGCGCGGCCCCGCCGCTCCTGCACAGGCCTCCACAGAACCCTCGCCCTCCCCAGGCGGCCGCCCTCCCCGCGCCCAGCCTCTCCCGCGCGGCCGATCCTGAGCGCATGGACCCCGCACCCCTGCCCGAGGACCCCGGTCTCCGCACCGGCCGCGGCCCGTTGCTGCGAGTGACCGCCCGCACGGACGCGACCACGCGCCGCCGGGTGGCGCGGGCCTGGGATGCCGGGAAGCTGCTGCGCCTCGTGCGCGGCGTCTACTGCCCCGTGGCCGACTGGCTCGGGGCCGCACCCTGGGACCGGTTCACCCTGGCGGCGTCGGCGGTGGTGCTCGCCCGCCCGGACGCGGTGTTCACTGGCGCGACCGCCGCCCACCTCCACGGGCTGCCCCTGATCGAGACGCCCCGGACGCTGCACGTGCGCGCCACGACGCCGCACCACCACGGTCGGTCGACCCTCGTCCGCCAGGCTCTCGCCCCCGGCGCCGCCCCGCTCCCTCCGCTGCCGACCCTCTCCCCCGTGTGGAACCCGGTCTCCGCGCCCGGCCACGAGCCCGTGGAGATCCTGCTGCGGACGGCGGGCGGAGTCCTCCTCGGCACGGCCCGGGCGGAGTCGCTCTCCACCGTGCACCTGCAGCTGGCGGCCGGCCTGCCCCTGCGGGAGAGCGTGGCCCCGCTGGACCGTCTGCTGCGCGACCGGCCCCGGGAGTGCGCCGCATGGGCCGCCGCCCACGCCGAGCTCCCCGCCTCCCGGGCGGCCCGCGAGCGGTTCTCCCGGGCCTGCGCATTCGCCGACGGCGCGTCCGAGTCGCCCGGGGAGTCGCTGAGCCGCGTCCTCGTCCATGAGCTGGGGTTCGCCCCTCCCGTGCTGCAGCACCGCGTCCGCACCCCGGGCGCCGCGCACGAGGACCGGGTGGACTTCTGGTGGCCGCAGCTCCGTGTGGGCGGCGAGTTCGACGGGATCACCAAGTACGACGTCGGGCTGCACGCCTCCGAGGCGGACCGACGCCGGGCGATCCGGGCGGAGAAGGAGCGGGAGGTCCGCCTGCGCCGGCTGCTGTCCGGTCTCGCCCGCTGGACGTGGGAGGACCTGCGTTCCCCCGCCCGACTGGAGGCCGAGCTGGCGCGCCACGGCGTGCCCCGGCGTCGCGGGTGAGGGGTCGGGGCCGGCGGGTCGGTGCGTGCTCCGACTCAGGACCTCCGGCTGTGCTCAGGACCTCGTCATGAGGACGCGGTCCTGAGCACAGCCGGAGGTCGGGGCGGGCGGGGCGGGGCGGAGACGGAGCGGGGAGCAGGCAGGACGGCCCCGGACTGGGCCGCGCGCCCCCTCGGTAGACTGGCCGGGCAAGCTCGCGGAGCGTCCGGCGGCCCCGGCGTGAGACGGCACCACCGCTCTCCTCTGGCCGCCCCGGAGCGCCACCCGCACGGCCCCCTCAGACACCAGGAGCGTTGGATGCCCATCATCGTCGTCGACGTCATGCCCAAGCCCGAGATCCTCGACCCGCAGGGCAAGGCCATCAACGGGGCCCTGCCCCGCCTCGGGTTCACCCAGTTCAGCCAGGTCCGCCAGGGCAAGCGCTTCGAGCTCACCGTGGACGGCGAGGTCACGGACGAGATCCTGACCGCCGCCCGCAAGGCCGCCGAGGAGATGCTCTCCAACCCGGTGATCGAGGACGTCGTGAACGTCGAGCTCGTCGACGAGGCGGAGACCGACGACGAGGCCCACGCCTGATGGCCGCGGACCTCCCCCTCATCGGCGACTACTCGACGCCCGCCACTCCCCTGTCCGGCGCCCGCATCGGCGTCGTCACCTTCCCGGGCACCCTCGACGACGTCGACGCCGCCCGCGCGATCCGCCTCGCCGGCGCGGAGGCCGTGGCCCTGTGGCACGCCGACGCGGACCCGCAGGCCGCGCTGTCCGGCCTGGACGCCGTCGTCGTCCCCGGCGGCTTCTCCTACGGCGACTACCTGCGCGCCGGCGCGATCTCCCGCTTCGCCCCCATGATGGACGCCATCGCGGAGGCGGCCGGCGGCCCGCAGGGCGGCGCGGATGCGCTCCCGGTGCTCGGCATCTGCAACGGCTTCCAGATCCTCACGGAGTCCCACCTGCTGCCGGGCTCGATGATCAAGAACGACCACCTGCACTTCATCTGCCGCGACCAGGAGCTCACGGTCGAGTCCACGGACACCGCGTGGACCCGCGACTTCGCGCCGGGCCAGACCATCACCGTGCCCCTGAAGAACCAGGACGGCCAGTATGTGGCCGACGACGCCACCCTCGACGCCCTCGAGGCCGAGGGCCGCGTGGTGTTCCGCTACAAGGGCTGGAACCCCAACGGCTCGCGCCGCGACATCGCGGGCGTGGCCAACCCGGCGGGCAACGTGGTGGGCCTCATGCCGCACCCGGAGCACGCCGTCGAGGCCGGCTTCGGCCCGGACACCGCGGACGGCGTGCGCGCCGGCACCGACGGCCTGGGCTTCTTCACCTCCGTCCTGACCACCCTCGCGAGCCGGGGAGGCGCCGCATGAGCCAGCAGTTCACCATCGAGACCGTGGAGCACGCCGCGGCGAACCCGGACGTCGCCCAGCCGTGGGCGGAGCTCGGCCTCAAGGAGGACGAGTACGCGCGGATCCGCGAGATCCTGGGCCGCCGCCCCACCGCGGCGGAGCTCGCGATGTACTCCGTGATGTGGTCGGAGCACTGCTCCTACAAGTCCTCGAAGGTGCACCTGCGCCAGTTCGGGGACAAGCTCACCGAGGAGATGAAGAAGAACCTCATGGTGGGGATCGGCGAGAACGCCGGCGTCACCGACCTCGGCGACGGCTGGGCCGTGACCTTCAAGGTGGAGTCGCACAACCACCCCTCCTTCGTGGAGCCCTACCAGGGCGCGGCCACCGGCATCGGCGGCATCGTGCGCGACATCATCTCGATGGGCGCCCGCCCCGTGGCCGTCATGGACCCGCTGCGCTTCGGCGCGATCGACCACCCGGACACCGCCCGCGTGGTGCACGGCGTCGTCTCCGGCATCGGCGGCTACGGCAACTGCCTCGGCCTGCCGAACATCGGCGGCGAGGTCTCCTTCGACGCCTCCTACCAGGGCAACCCGCTCGTGAACGCGCTCGCCGTGGGCGTGCTCAAGCACGAGGACCTGCGCCTGGCGAACGCGTCCGGCGTCGGCAACAAGGTGGTGCTCTTCGGCGCCCGCACCGGCGGCGACGGCATCGGCGGCGCGTCCGTGCTGGCCTCGGAGTCCTTCGACGACGGCGGCAAGCCCGCCAAGCGCCCCTCCGTCCAGGTGGGCGATCCGTTCGTGGAGAAGGTGCTCATCGAGTGCTGTCTCGAGCTGTTCCACGGCTCCCTCGTGGAGGGCATCCAGGACCTCGGTGCCGCGGGCATCTCCTGCGCCACCTCCGAGCTCGCCTCCAACGGCGAAGGCGGCATGCGCGTCGAGCTGACCGACGTGCTGCTGCGCGACTCCACGCTGACCCCGGGCGAGATCCTCATGTCCGAGTCGCAGGAGCGCATGATGGCCGTCGTGACGCCGGAGAACGTCGCGGCGTTCGAGGCCGTCATGGCCAAGTGGGACGTGGAGTACTCGTGGCTCGGCGAGGTCACCGGCGACGGCCGCCTCGTCATCACGTGGGACGGCGAGGTCATCGTCGACGTCGACCCGCGCACCGTGGCCCATGACGGCCCCGTGTACGAGCGCCCGTACCACCGCCCCTCCTTCCAGGATGCGCTCCAGGCGGACACGTTCCGTGCCTCCGCGGCCGGCCAGGACCTGCCGCAGGACGGCGACGCGCTCAAGGCCGCCGTCGTCGAGCTGATGGCCTCCCCCAACATGGCGGACGTCTCCTGGATCACCCGGCAGTACGACCGGTACGTGCGCGGCAACACCGCGCTCGCCTCCCCCGACGACGCCGGCGTGGTCCGCGTGGACGAGGAGACGGGCATGGGCGTGGCCCTGGCCACGGACTGCAACGACCGCTACGCGTACCTCGACCCGTATGCGGGCGCGCAGCTGTCCCTCGCGGAGGCCTACCGCAACGTGGCCACCGTGGGCGCCGTGCCGCTCGCCGTCACCGACTGCCTCAACTTCGGCTCCCCCGAGGACCCCGAGGTGATGTGGCAGTTCGCCGAGGCCGTCCGCGGCCTCGCCGATGCGTGCCAGGTGCTCGGCGTGCCCGTCACCGGCGGCAACGTCTCGCTCTACAACCAGACCGGCGGCGTCGCCATCCATCCCACCCCCACCGTGGGCGTGCTGGGCCAGCTCGACGACGTCGCGCGCCGCACGCCCTCGGGCTTCGGCCGGGACGCGGACGGGCAGGCGGTCTACCTGCTCGGCGTCACCCGCGATGAGCTGGACGGCTCCGAGTTCGCGAACCTGCGCGGCCACCTGGGCGGCACGCCCCCGAAGGTGGACCTCGAGCAGGAGCGCCTGCTCGGCGAGCTGCTGGTCAACGCCTCGCGCGACGGCATGATCGACGCCGCGCACGACGTCTCCAAGGGCGGCCTCGCGGCGACCCTGGCGGACATGGTGCTGCGCTTCGGCGTCGGCGCGCGGATCGTGCTGGACGAGGTCCTCCGCCGCGACGGCGTGGACCTGTTCACCGCGCTGTTCTCCGAGACGCAGGGCCGCGCCGTCGTGTCCGTGCCGCGCACCGAGGAGGTCCGCTTCAATGACATGACCACCGCGCGCGGCTACACCGTGACCCGGATCGGCGTCGTGGACGTGGAGTCCGGCGCCCTCGAGGTGCAGGGCGGGTTCGAGCTGCCGATCGCCGAGCTGCGCGAGGCCTGGGAGGCCACCCTGCCGAAGCACTTCGGCTGAGCGGGCGCCCCACCCCTGTGACGAGCCCTGCGTCGTCGCCGTCATCCGCCCCGGATGGCAGCGACGACGCAGGGCTCGTCGCGTGGGGGGGCTGAGCGAGGCGGCGGCGCGGGGGACTCAGGGTGGGGTGGGCAGGGGCCGAGATCCACCCTGGGGCGGATGTGCCCCCCGGCCCGTCCCCCTAGTTTCATGGGGTGACCGATGCGAGCGTGCGCCTGCGGGCCGATCCGATCTGTGGGCTGACCCACGCCGAGGTGGCCGAGCGGGAGGCGGCCGGTCTCACGAACGCGCAGCCGCGGGACACCTCCCGCAGCCTCGCCACCATCCTGCGCGTGCACGTGCTCACGCTGTTCAACCTGGCCATCGGCCTGTGCGCGCTCGTGGTGGTCCTGCTGGGCCGCTGGTTCGACCTCCTCTTCAGCCTCGCGGCCGTGGCCAACGTGGTCATCGGCGTGGTGCAGGAGTACTCCGCCAAGCGCACCCTGGACCGGATCGCCCTGCTGAACCAGGACGACGCCCTCGTCGTCCGCGACGGGGAGCGCGTCCCCGTGCGGATCGTCCAGATCGTGCTCGACGACGTCGTGGTGCTGCGCCGCGGCGACCAGGTGCCCGTGGACGCCGAGGTGCTCGCCTCGGAGGGCCTGGACCTCGACGAGGCCCTCCTCACCGGGGAGAACGACCCCGTCCCCAAGCGCCCCGGCGACGCCGTGCTCTCCGGCTCCTCCGTGGTCGCGGGCACCGGGCTGGTCCGCGCGACCGCCGTGGGCCCCGACTCGCACGCCGCCCGCCTCGGCGCCGAGGCCAGGAAGTACCGGGCGATCCACTCGGAGCTGCGCGAGGGCCTCGAGAAGGTGGCCCGCTGGCTCACGATCGCCCTGGTGCCGATCATCGCCGTGATCGTGAACGGCCAGGTCACCGCGGCCGGCGGCTGGGGACGCGCGCTCTCCGCCCCGCGCGAGGAGACGCTCGAGCCCGCGCTGATCGCGTCCGTGGCCGCCGTGACCAGCATGATCCCGCAGGGCCTGGCGCTCATGACCACCATCTCGTTCGCCGTGGCCGCCCTGAAGCTGGCCCGGCGCGAGGTCCTCATCCAGGAGCAGCCCGCCGTGGAGGTCCTGGCCCGCGTGGACACCGTGTGCCTGGACAAGACCGGCACGCTCACGGAGGGCGGCGTGAGCTTCCACGGCGCCAGCCCGCCGCACGCCGGGGACGCCGGTGCCGCGCCTGGCATCAGGGCTGAGATCTCCCCGGCCACCCGGGCGGCGCTGGCCTGGTTCGGTGCGGACCCGGACGCCAACCCGACGGCGGCCGCCCTCCGAGAGCCGTTCGCCGCCGCGCCCGTGTCCATCCCGATCGCCGCGGTCCCGTTCTCCAGTGCCCGGCGCTGGTCCGCCGTCGTCTTCGGTCCAGACGCCGACGCCCACGCCCCAGGCCTCGCCGGGACGTGGCTGCTGGGCGCCCCCGAGGCGCTGCTGGACGCCGCGCACCTGGGCCCGGAGCGCACCGACGCCGTCGGGGCGGGCTGCGCTCACAGCGCGGACCGCGGGCTGCGCACCATGCTGCTGTGCCGCGCGGACGCCGCGCCCGTCGGCGAGGAGCTCCCCCGCGGGCCGGGATCCGGCCGCCGTGCTCACGTTCCAGGAGAACGTGCGCCCGGACGCCGCGCAGACCCTGGGGTACTTCCGGGATCAGGGGGTGCGGATCGCCGTGATCTCGGGGGACAGTCCGCGCACGGTGGCCGCCGTCGCCCGCACCGTGGGTGTGGACGTGCCCGGCGGCGCCGTGGACGGGCGCACCCTGCCCTCGGATCCGGAGGAGCTCGCGGAGGTCATGCAGGCCCACAGCGTGTTCGGCCGCGTCGCCCCGGAGCAGAAGCGGGCCATGGTCGCGGCCCTGCAGAGCCGCGGCCACGTGGTGGCCATGACGGGCGACGGCGTCAACGACGCCCTCGCGCTGAAGACCGCCGACCTCGGGATCGCGATGGGCAACGCCGCATCCGCCACCAAGGCCGTCTCCCGGATGGTGCTGCTCGACGGGCGCTTCGACCGCCTGCCGGCTGTGCTCGCGGAGGGGCGCCAGGTGATCGCCAACATGGAGCGCCTGGCGCACATCTACCTCACGAAGACCACGTATGCGCTGCTGCTCGGCGTGGTGTTCTCCCTCCTGGCCTGGCCGTTCCCGCTGCTGCCCCGGCAGGCCTCCACGGTGGACCTCATCATGATCGGCGCGCCCACGTTCTTCCTCGCGCTGCTGCCCAACGCCCGGCGCTACGTGCCGGGGTTCCTCGGGCGTGCGCTGCGGTTCGCCCTGCCCAGCGGCGCGGTGATCCTCGCGGCCATGCTGGCCCTGGGCTGGTACGTGCGGAACCGGGCCGCGGGCGAGGTGGGCACGGCGCAGCTGCAGACCGCCGCCATGATCACCCTGACGCTCGCGGGCCTCTGGGTCCTCAGCACCATGGCGCGGCCGCTCACCCGCGGCACGGCGGTGCTGATCGCCGCGATGTACGCGGTGCTCGCCCTCGTGGTGCTCGTGCCGGCCTCCCGCTGGTACCACGTCCTCGAGGTCCCTGCCCCGGACGTGCTCACCGCGTCCCTGGTGATCGCCGGGCTCGCGTGCGCAGGCATCGAGGCGATCCACCGGGTGCACCGGCGTCATGGGGAGCGCACGGTGCCCCTGAGACGTTGACGCTGTGCCCTCGGCGGGGCGAGAGTAGGGCGTGATTCCACTGTGGAACGGCGCCTCCTCCGGGTGGGCCCTCCGCAGCGGGGCAGATCTGACCGTCAGACACAGAAGGAGAACACCATGCGTTGGCTCACTCTCGGCCTCGGTGCCGCCCTCGGCTACTTCCTCGCCTCCGGCGAGGGCCGCCAGAACCTCGACAAGATGTCCCAGAACGCGCAGAAGCTCTGGAACGACCCCAAGACCCAGGAGAAGGTGGGACACGTGCAGGAGACCGCTCAGCAGAAGTTCGCCGAGGTGAAGAACTCGGACAAGGTCCAGGACCTCGCCGCCAAGGTCGGCGCGGGTGAGAAGGACGCGCTCAAGGGCGATGACCGCGCGAGCCGCTCGGAGGACTCCTTCGCCGACCAGCGCGTGACCGAGTCCAACAACGACAACGTGCAGGCGGCCAACGCGACCGGCGCCGATCCGGACTTCATCTCGGATCCCTCCACCCCGCTCGGCGACGAGGGCCCCACGGCCCGCTGACCCGCGCACCCCGGACCGACGACGCGGCCCGCCTCCCCCTCCGGGGCGGCGGGCCGCGTCGCGTCCGTCGAGGGTCAGGCCGCGGGTGCCGCGGCGGGCTCGGCGATCGCATCCTCGGCCGGCGCCTCGATGGGCGGCACGGCGTTCCACTCGGAGAACGTGGTGACGGCCCCGGTGCCCGCGGACTCGGTCTCCACGGTCAGCAGCTCGCCGTCGTCCTGGGCCACGGTGAAGGCCCGCAGCGCGACGCCGCCGCCCTCCCCGCTCGCCGGCACGTCGAGCACGTAGCGCATGGCGTCCTGGCCGCTGCGGCGCAGGGTGTCCGCGTCCGCCTCCTTGCCGTCCAGGCCGTCGCCGGCGGGCAGCGCCGCCAGCAGCGAGTCCACCATGGCCCCCATGCCCTGTGCGGACGGGTCGCCCGTGGCCTTGGCCGCGGTCCACTTCTCGGCGTACTCGGGGTCCTCCCCGGCCACGCCGCCGCGCTCCTCGAGCGTGAAGCGGGAGAAGGTGCGCCCGTCCACGGTGCGGCTCTCGTCGCGCGTGGTGTACGCGCCGTCGCGGAACTCGCTCACGTAGCGGAAGGCCTCTCCCGACGTCGGCCCGGAGATGTCCGTGGAGTCCGGCACGGTGGCGCCGGCGGACGTCTGCGCGCCGGCGCGCAGCTCGGTGACCATGCGGACCGAGTCGGCCTGCTCGAGCTGGGTGCGGGCCTTCGCCCACGCCTCGGGGGCGGCGCCGCCGTCAGCCCCGCACCCCGAGAGCACCAGGGCCGCCCCCGTCCCCAGGACGGCCAGCGGGAGGGCCCGGCGCGCGCCGCGCCGCTTCATCAGGTCGCCACGCATCACTCGGACACCTCCTCCGGCACCTCGGCCGGGTCGATCGCGTTCCAGTCGCTGAGCTCGTACTGCTGGAGGGCGTTCGCGGCCTCCACCTGCAGGCCCACGAGGGAGCCGTCCTCATCCACCGTGAAGGAGCGCACGCGGACGGGCTCGCCTTCGCCCGCGGCGGCCTGGGCCGCGCCCGCGACGTCGGCCGGCACCGCGTACCGCTGGGCGTGGCCGTCCTGGAGCTCGACCTCCTCCGGCTCCACGTCCGCACCCTCGAGGGCGTCCGCGGCGGGGAGGGCGATCCGGTCCAGCTCGGTGCGCAGCGGGTTCGCCTGGGCCTGCGCCTGGTCCGCGGGGAGGCGCTTCCACCCGTCGTCGCCGTACGCGGCGCGGACCTGCGCGGGGACGTCCTGGCCTTCCGTGCTGACGCGCGCGTAGACGTCCTCGCCCACGGTGCGGGTGTCCACGACCATGCGGGAGTCCTCCCCCACGCCCATGGTGGCGGTCGAGGTGGCGTTGCCGCCGTCGAGCGCGCCGGCGATGTCCCACGTGACCACGCTGGGGCCCTGGCGTCCCGTGGTGTACGCGGTGGAGAGGCGGACCGAGTCCGCCTCGTCGAGCTGGGTGCGGGCCTGCTTCCAGGCCTCACCCGCGGGCTGGGGATCCGACGCGCACCCGGCGAGGGCCAGGGCGCCGATGAGCCCCAGTCCCGCCGCGTGGACGGCACGTCTGCGCTGCATGTTCTCCTCCTCGGTGCGGCCGCGGGGTGGGCCCGCGGTCCTCGCGCCTCACCTTACCGACGACGGCGCAGCGCGAAGGACGCCCCGTGGTGGCCCTCCGGGAGGTGGTCGCCACGGCCGAAGAGCTTGTGGCGCAGCGTGCCGTCCGTGTACGCGGTCTTGTAGCGGCCCAGACGCTGGAGCTCGGGCACCACGTGCTCCACGACGTCCTCGAACGTCCCGGGGGTGATGTGGTAGGCCAGGTTGAAGCCGTCCACGTCCGTCTCGTCGGCCCAGTCGGCCAGCTGCCGCGCCGCCGATGCGCCGCCGCCCACGATCACCGGGCCGAAGCCGCCGATGCCCACCCACTCGGCCAGCTTGCGGACCGTCCACTCCTCGTCCGTGCCAGAGGCCTTCTGGAAGGTCTCCACCGCGGACTGGATGGCGTTGGACTGCACGTCGCCGATCGGCTCGTCCAGCTCGTACTGCGAGAGGTCGATGCCCATCCAGCCGGACATCAGCACGAGACCGCCGAGCGGGTCCACGTACTGGGCGAGGTCGTCGTACTTGGCGCGGGCGTCGTCGTCGGTGGCGCCGGTGACCACGGTCTGCATGGCGAAGACCTTGACGTCGTAGGGGTCGCGGCCGGCCTCGACGAGGGCCTGGCGGATCTTCGCGGTGGTGGCCTTGGCCAGCTCCTTCGTGGGGGAGTTGATGAAGACCGCCTCGGCGTGCTTGCCCGCGAAGGCGCGGCCGCGCGTCGAGGCGCCGGCCTGGTAGATCACGGGGGTGCGCTGCGCGGAGGGCTCGGTCACGGCATGGCCGGGCACCTTGAACCACGTCCCCTCGTGGGCGATGTCGTGGACCTTGGCCGGGTCCGCGAACACGCCGGTCTCCTTGTCGTAGACCACCGCGTCGTCCTCCCACGAGCCCTCGAGGAGCTTGTAGACGACGTCGAGGTACTCGTCCGCGTGCTCGTAGCGCTCGTCGTGCTCCATCTGGTCGTCCTGGCCCATGTTCTGGGCCGCCGAGGGCAGGTAGCCGGTGACGACGTTCCAGCCCACGCGGCCGCCCGTGAGGTGGTCCAGCGTGGCCAGGCGGCGGGCGAACGGGTACGGGTGCTCGTAGGCGGTGCCGGCGGTGACCCCGAAGCCGAGGTGCTCGGTGACGGCGGCCATCGCCGAGACCAGCAGGAACGGGTCGTTGACCGGGGTCTGCGCACCAGTGCGGATGGCGGCCTCGGAGGTGCCCCCGTAGACGGAGTAGGGGCCGAGCACGTCCGCGATGAACAGGCCGTCGAAGAGACCCTGCTCAAGGGTCTTGGCCAGGTGCGTCCAGTAGCCCAGCGTGTTGTAGTCGCGGGCGTGGTCGTCCGGATGGCGCCACAGGCCCGGCGACTGGTGGGCCACGCAGTTCATGTCGAAGGCGTTGAAGAGCAGCTCGCGGCCGCGGCCCGGGGCCGGGGGGGCGGCGGGGACGGCGGGCTGGGCGGTGTTCTCGGTGGTCATGGCAGGAGGTCCTTCGGGAGTGGAGGGCAGAAGAGGTCGGACGCTCAGTCCAGCCCCGGCCGATGCGGGGGGCAATTCGGGGTGGCGGCGAGGCGCGCGCAACGTCACCTTCGCCGCGCCCTGCACGGGAGGGCTGCGCGGCCGCCGGCGTGTGACCCGGGGTTGCGGGGTGCCCGACGGGTCAGTCCTCGGAGACGGGGGTGAGCACGCCGGCGACCAGGGGATCGTCGGTGGTCTCGAGGTACTCCTTGAACTTCGGGTCGCTGAAGACCTCCTGCAGCTTCTTGGTCTCCGGCGACTCCACGGCGTCGGTGGCGACGATCAGGCGGGAGGCGAAGCTCCGGGGCGGGTCCGGGAAGAGGATCCCCTTGTCCCGGCTCACCTTGCCGGCGTCGAACAGGTTCGTGTATCCGACGGCGACGTCCACCGAGTCCAGGGTCCGCGGCATGGACAGCAGGTCGATCTCCTGGAAGTCGAAGCCGCGGGGGTTCGCGGTGACGTCCTTGAGGCGGGCAGTGCGCGGCTCGATCGACGGGTCCAGCTCGATCAGGCCCTCACGCTGGAGCAGCCACAACGCCTGCCCCTGGTTCGCGAGGTCCGTGGGCACGGCCACCACGGCCCCGGCGGGGACGCCGTCCAGGGAGTCGTAGCGGGAGGAGTACAGGCCGAACGCCCACTGGTACAGCTCCGTGGTGGGCGTCAGGTCGAACCCATTCCCGTCCGCCACCTGTTTCATGTACCACTGGTGCTCGAAGATGGTGGCGTCCACCTCACCCGTGGCCACCGCGCGGTTCGCCTGGACCGAGTCCGCGATCCCGACCGGCTCGATGGTGACACCGTGCTGCGGCGCGATCTCCGCCGCCACGTACTCGAGGATGCGCTCCTCGCCTGCCATGGCGGGCTCGTAGTGGACCCGCAGGGGCCGGTCGACGGCCGCCGCCGATCCGCCGGCGGCCACCGCCGGATGGGCCGCACCCCGCATCAGGATGACCCCCAGAGCCAGGGCGATGATCGCGGCGACGGCGGCCACGGTCCAGGGGAGGCGGTCGGTGCGCCGCCGCAGGGTGAACCCGTGGTCGTGGCCGGTGGTGGACGGAGTGGAACGCGGCAAGGGGTGCCTCCTGATGAGGTCGAGCGGGCGAGGGGAAGGGCGAGGATGAGAACGTGGGCGTCCCGGCGAGGACGCCCGGCCGTGATCGGTCACGGGCGTTCCAGGGACCGGGCGAGGCGGTCGCCGGCGAACTGAACCAGCTGCACGCTGACGATCAGCACGACGATGGTCGCCGCCATGACGGTCATGTCGAACCGCTGGTAGCCGTAGGTGACGGCCAGATAGCCGATGCCGCCGGCACCGATGGTCCCCGCGATGGCCGAGTACTCGAGCATCGAGATCGTGTTGAGGGTGAGGGCCGAGACGAGGCCCGGCACCGCCTCCCGCAGCTGGGTCTGCAGGATGATCTGGACCGGCGAGCTGCCGGTGACGAGGCCGACGGCGAGGTTCTCCCGAGGGAGGTCGTTCAGAGTGTTCTGGACGAGCCGGGCGAAGAAGGGGACGCCGGCGATGACCATGGGCACCACGGCGGCACGGATGCCCAGGGTGGTCCCCGTGATCCATGCGGTGAAGGGGATGATCGCGGCCATCAGGACGAGGAAGGGGAGCGAGCGCCCCATGTTGGCGACCCAGCTGAGGACGCCGTGCCAGCGGGGATGGGGGAAGAGCCCACGGGAGGACGTGTTGTACAGCAGCACGCCTCCGATCCCGCCGAAGGCCACGACGAAGACCATGACGATCCCGACCATCGCCCAGGTCTCGCCGTAGGCCGGGAGCAGGAGCGCAGGGATCTCGCTCCACGGGGTGTCGAAGGTGAGCGGCTCGGAGGCGGCGGCGGCGAGCGCGATCATGCCGCGACCCCTGCGACCTCACGCGTCAGGTCGGCGTCGGCCGGACGCCCGCGCACGGGCACGTCGGCACCGCCCTCCACGATCACCCGGAGCCCGGCGGCGTCCAGAACCGCGACGGCGGCGGCGACCTGCCGCTGATCGTCGGTGCCGAACCCGATCACCAGCCGGCCGAGCGGACGGGTGCCGTGGTCCTCGAGGGTGCCGCCCAGCAGGCTCACCCCCGCGGACACGGCGCGGGCGAGGTCGCCGAACCAAGCGGGGTCGACGGGGACGGAGCCCAGGGAGACGCGCAGGACGGTGCGCACACCGGGCACCCGCTCCACCGGGTGGACGGGCAGGAGCTGGCCGGCCGCCGGAGAGTCCCCGCGTCCGATCAGGTCGGCGACCCGTCCGTGCTCCGCGATCCGCCCGTGGTCCAGGAAGGCCACCTCGTCGGCCGCGGCCCGGACGGCCTCCATCTCGTGGGTGATGAGGACGATCGAGACTCCGAGGTCGGCGCGCAGCTCGGTGAGGAGGCGGAGGATCTGATGGGTCGAGCGCGGATCGAGACCTGAGGTGGACTCGTCCGAGAGGAGGATGCGAGGTCGAAGAGCGAGCGCCCGGGCGATGCCGACCCGCTGCGCCTGACCACCCGAGAGCTGGCCGGGGTAGGCGTCCGCCTTGTGCAGCAGATCCACCCGTTCCAGGAGCTCCGCCACCCGCGCCTCCATCTCCCCGTGCTCCACTCCGAGGTTGCGCAGCGGCAGTGCGACGTTCTCAGCGACGGTGATCCGGCGCAGCAGCGCCGAGTGCTGGAAGATCGTCCCGATCGAGCGGCGGCTGTCCCGCAGCGCACGCCCGGAGAGCTCGGACAGGTTGCGCCCGTCCACGAGAATCTGCCCGGAGGAGGGCGTCTCCAGGAGGGAGATGCAGCGGGACAGGGTGGACTTGCCGGCCCCCGACGGACCGACCACGGCGGTGATGGATCCGTCCGGCACCGTCAGGTCGATGCCCTTCAGCACCTCGACCGGTCGCCCGGTCTTCAACTCGTATCTCTTGTGCAGATCGACGATCTCCAGCACGGCGTCTCCTTCATCGGGTCGCGACCGGCGCACGGGTTCTCGCGTCGGGCCGCCGCACGGCGGGGCCCGGGAAGCGTGGACGCGTCCATCGGTCCTGGCGGGAGCACCCTGGCCCTCACCCTGCCTGCGGGAGGCGGGTGAGGCGGGCTGCTGCGGCGTCGTCGAGCCAGATCTCTCGGCCGCTCTGGATGGGTGACCCCAGCTGACCACAGGCCGCGTCGTCAGCGGATCCACCTCGGTGTGAGAGGACCCGCGACACTCGCCGGACGGGGCGCGGCCCCATGGCGGGCCGTAGATGACGTGCGAGGTCACGGGCGTTGGAGAGCCGCGCCGTCGTCGTGGTGGGGTCGGTGCACCCCTTCCCCACGGGCCGGCACCGATGCCCGGCTCGACGACGCCGGGGCGACTCACCCCGCTCCTGCCCGGAGCGGACGGGGGTCGCCACGCCAGCACCCCGATGGGACGACACACGTTCGATGCCTGCACACACCCTCAGCCCCGCTGACCGATCCCTCCTGGCCGCTGACCGTCCACCGGCCGCCGCCACGCCAGCCCCCACCGCGCGACGGGACAGCCTCGGCGTCACCTTCCACCGTGTCGGGCGCACCTTCAGCACGGCGGATGGACCGCGCGTCGTGCTGCGGGACGTGGACCTCACGGTCGCACCCGGCGAGGTGCTGGCCATCCTGGGGGCGTCCGGCTGTGGCAAGTCCACGCTCCTGCGCGCCATCGGCGGCCTGGACATGGGCTTCGACGGCCTCGTCGCCATCGACGGGGACCCCGTGCGTCCCTACGACGAACGCACTGCCGTGGGTTTCCAGGAGCCCCGCCTGATGCCGTGGCGAACCATCCGGCAGAACGTGGAGATGGGCCTCCCCCGAACGCTGGACCGCGCAGAGGGGCAGGCCCGGGTGGACGACCTGCTCGCGCTCGTGGGCCTGGCGCCGTTCGCCCACCACCGGCCCCGCGAGGTCTCCGGCGGCATGGCCCAGCGTGCCTCCCTGGCGCGGGCGCTGACCCGGCGCCCCGGCGTCCTCCTCCTGGACGAGCCGTTCGGGGCGCTCGACGCACTCACTCGCCTGAAGATGCAGGACCTCCTCCTGGACGTCCATGCGGCCACGGGGACCACGGTCATTCTGGTGACGCACGACGTCGAGGAGGCGCTGCACCTGGCCGACCGGGTGCTGCTGTTGGCCGACCCGACCCGTGCCGACGGCGAGCGCCCTCCAGCCCCAGGGGCCACCGTGAGCCAGATCGTCACCGTTCCCGGCGCGCGGCCGCACGACCGCAGCAACCCCGAGCTCGTCCGACTCCGCACTCGCCTCCTGGCGGGACTCGGCGTCGCGACCCCCAGCCTCTGACATCCCCCGCCGCCGAAGGAAAGGCCTCCCCATGTCCCGTGACCGCACCCTCACCCTCCGCCTCGCCGGCCTCCTCACCGCCGGCCTCCTCGGGCTGACCGCCTGCGCCGGTGAGAACGCCGCCCCCTCCGCAGGCTCCACCTCCGCGGCGGGCCAGGCGGCGGGAGACTCCGACCGCCTCACCATCGACTTCGCCACCTACAACCCGCTGTCCCTGGTCATCAAGGAGAAGGGCTGGCTCGAGGAGGAGCTGAAGGACGACGGCGTGACGGTGGAGTGGGTCCAGTCCGCCGGCTCCAACAAGGCGAACGAGGGCCTGCGCTCCGGGTCCCTGGACGTCGGCTCCACAGCCGGCTCCGCGGCGCTGCTGAACCGCGCCAACGGGGCTCCGATCAAGACCATCGTGGTGGCCAACCAGCCGGAATGGGCGGCGCTCGTGACCACGGCGGACTCCGGCATCACCTCGGTGGACGATCTGGCCGGGCATGCGGTGGCCGCCACCAAGGGGACCGACCCGTACTTCTTCCTCGTCCAGTCACTCGACGAGGCGGGGGTGGACCCGTCGTCCGTGACGATCCAGAACCTCCAGCACGCGGATGGGCGCGCAGCCCTGGAGAACGGCTCCGTGGACGCGTGGGCCGGGCTCGACCCCATCATGGCGGGCGCCGAGGCCAAGGGGGCGGTGCTGTTCCAGCGGGATCCGGAGCTCAACAGCTACGGCTTCGTCAACGCCACCGAAGACTTCGTCAAGGAGAGCCCGGACACCGCGCAGGCGGTGGCCGACGCCTACGAAAAGGCGCGCGCCTGGGCCGACGAGAACCCCGAGGAGACGGCGGCGATCCTGGCGGACGTCGCCGGGATCGACGAGGCCGTGGCCTCCACGGTCATCAACGAGCGGACCAACCTGGACGTCTCCCCCGTGCCCGGCGCCGACCAGCGCACCGTGCTGGAGCGCATCGGAAAGATCTTCGTCGAGACGGGCGACGTCGCGGGCCAGGACCAGGTGGACGACGCCCTGGAGAGCCTCTTCGAGCCGTCCTTCGCGGAGAAGGCGGAGAGCCGGTGAGCACGGAGACGGCCCTTCTGCAGCCCGCATCCGTCCCTGAGGTGCACGACAGCGCCACCCCGGTGCGTGCGGTCCGCGCCCCGCGGCAGGACCCGCTCTCCCGTCGGGGGGTGCGCGCGGCCGTCGGGCTCCTCGTCCCCGCCACGCTCGTGGCCCTGTGGTGGGCCGCGACGGCGGCGGGCGTGTTCTCTGCCGTGCAGCTGCCCGCACCGGGCGCGGTGTTCGCCGCAGGCGCGGACCTCCTGCGGCGCGGCACCCTGGCCACGCACATCGGCATCTCGGTGCAGCGCGTATTACTGGGGTTCGCGATCGGAGCGGCGGCGGGACTCGTCGTCGGATCCGTGCTGGGCCTCTCACGCTGGGCGGACGCCCTGCTGGCACCCCTGATCGGCGCACTGCGCGCCGTGCCGTCCCTGGCCTGGGTCCCCCTCCTGATCCTCTGGATGCAGATCGGGGAGGACTCCAAGGTCACCCTGATCGCGATCGGCGCCTTCTTCCCGGTGTTCACCACGGTGCACGCCGCGCTGCGCCACGTGGACCCCCACCTCGTGGAGGCCGGACGGGCGTTCGGGTATCACGGCGTGGCCCTGCTGCGCACTGTGCAGCTCCCCGCCGTGATGCCCTCCGTGTTCTCCGGACTGCGGCTTGCCCTGGCACAGGCCTGGCTCTTCCTGGTGGCCGCCGAGCTCATCGCGTCCTCGATGGGCCTGGGCTTCCTCCTCACCGACTCCCAGAACAACGGGCGCACCGACCGCCTGATCCTCGCGATCATCCTGCTGGCCGTGCTGGGCAAGCTCACCGACTGGATCCTGGGCCTCGTCGAACGGTGGGCGCTGCGCCGCTGGAGCTGAGACCCCCTCACTCGTCGTCCGGCACGTCCCCCGCAGAGGTGTAGGCCACGGGCGCGGTGCCGTTGACGAGCCAGTCGCCCGCCATGCGCACCTTGAACGCAGCCGGGTCATGGGCCGCGAGGGTGCGGGCGTTGCGCCAGTGGCGGTCCAGCTGCAGCGCCGTCGACGTCGCGGAGGCGCCGAGCGTGTCGAAGATGCGCGTGCACACGTCCAGCACGGCGGTGGGGACCACGGCCTGCGCGCGGTACGCGGCCACCATCGCCTCGCGGGTCAGGGTGCGGCGGGCATCGTCGTCGCCCTCCTCTCCGGCCGCCTGCGCCGCGTCCATCAGCCGCCCGACGGCGCGCACCATCTCCTCCGCCGCGGCCTGCTGACCCGCGAGCTGGCCCATGATCTCCAGCAGCTGCGGGTCCTGGGCAGGCACCGCGGCGGTGCCGGTGTTGAAGGTCCGCCGGCGGTCTCGCAGCAGCTGTGTCCCCTCCGCGAGCGCGGCGCGGCCCACACCGGCCTGCAGCGCGAGCAGGGTGGCCTCCTGGAGCACGGGCACGGGGCCGTCCCCGTGCGGCACCTCGAGCAGCTCCTCGGCGGCCGCCCCGTCGAGCACCACGGAGCCCGTGGCGGTGAGGCGCTGGCCGAATCCGTCCCAGTCGTCCCTCACGCGCACGCGCGGCTGGCGTACGCGCACCACGGCGACGGCGCGGTCCGGCTCCCGCACGAGACCGCCGGCCCGCTTGGAGTTGCGCCGCGAGACGAGGCCCGCGCCCTCGATGCCCACCGTCGCGATGGTCCACGTGGCGAAGGCGGAGCCGGTGGCGTAGTACTTCTGCCCCGTCACGACCCAGGTGCCGCCCTCGTCCCGCTCCGCCAGGGTGGCCGCCTTCCCCGGCGCGGCGCCGGAGCGCTCCGCGAGTGCGGACCCGGCCCAGTCCCCCTCCACCACGCGCCGCAGCCAGGTCCTCGCCGTCGCGGGCGCCTGGTCGAGCACCGTGGACACAAAGACGAGGTGGGAGCGCCACAGGTGGGCCGTGTTCACGTCGCGGGAGGCGAGGTCCATGAGCAGCCGCAGCAGCGTCTCGGCGCCGCCGCCCTCCCCGCCGAACTCCTCCGGCACACCCACGCGGCCGAACCCGGACTCGCGCAGCGCCTGCTGCGCCGCGAACGGCAGGTGGCGCCCCACCTCCCGGGCCCGTTCGCCCCGCCCCACGGCGTCGAAGGATGCGGCATAGCGAGCGGCGAGGGTGGCGTAGTCCGTCATGGGTTCCACTGTGGCACCGAAGTCGCCCCGGATCGGGTCATCGCACGTCACATAGGGGCGGCCGGGCCGGGTCGACGGCGGCGGGCGCCGGATGAAGACGCTCTCCGCGCCCGGATTCGGGCCGCGCGGTCGGCCCCCTTTCACTGGAGTGATGCGTGCCCAGTCCCCCGACGTCGTCCCCTCCGCCGATCCGGTGCGCCGCCCGAACGACGGCGTCCCCGCCGCCGCGCTCGCCACGCTGCCCGGCCCGCTGCCGCGGGAGGTCGTGGACGCCGCCGACCCGGACGTGCACCCGGGCCGTCCCGCCGGCCTCGCGCACGGGGGCCGCGGCGATGGCGAGCGCGTGCGCGAGGAGGAGCGGCTCGCCTTCTGGGAGGCCGTCGGACGGCGCCTCACGTGGGACCGTGACTTCACCCGCGTGCAGGACCTCGCCCCGTCCGATCCGGCGACCGAGCGCGGCCCGGACATCCGCTGGTACGCGGACGGCGCCCTGAATGTGACCGTCAACTGCGTGGACCGGCACGTGGACGCCGGCCGCGGGGAGAAGGTGGCCCTGTACTTCGAGGGCGAGCCGGGCGACCGCGAGGCCGTGACCTACGCGGACCTGCAGCGCCGTGTGGCCCGCGCGGCGAATGCGCTCGAGGAGCTGGGCATCACCGCCGGCGACCGCGTGGTCGTGTACCTGCCCGTGATCGTGGAGACAATCGTCATCGCCCTGGCGTGCGCGCGCATCGGCGCGGTGCACTCCCTCGTGTTCGGGGGCTTCTCCGCCGAGGCGCTGCGCTTCCGCGTGGAGGACACCGGCGCCAAGCTGCTCGTCACCACGGACGGCCAGCACCGCCGTGGGAAGGTGGTGCCCGTCAAGGAGAACGCAGACGCCGCCGTCGCCGGTCAGAACCAGGTCGAGCACGTGCTCGTGGTGGACCGCTGCGGCCTCACCGGACCGGGCGAGATCGCGTGGACGGACGGCCGGGACCTGTGGTGGCACGACGTCGTGGACCGCCAGCCGGCCACCCACGCCGCGCGCGCCTTCGAGGCCGAGCACCCGCTGTTCATCATGTACACCTCGGGCACCACGGGGCAGCCCAAGGGTCTCGTGCACACCTCGGCGGGCTACCTCGCCGCGGCCTCGTGGACGCACGACTTCCTGTTCTCCCACCCGGACCCGGCACGGCGCGACGACGACGTCCACTGGTGCACCGCTGACCTCGCGTGGGTCACCGCGCACACCTACGAGATCTACGGTCCGCTCTCGAACGGGGTCACGCAGGTGATCTACGAGGGCGTGCCCAATGCACCACATCCGGGCCGTCACTTCGAGGTGATCGACCGCTACCGTGTGACCAGCTACTACACCGCGCCCACGCTCATCCGCTCGCTCATGGGCTGGCACCCGGACGGGATCCCGGCGGAGGATGCCGGCGGCCCCTCGCTCGCGTCCATCCGCCTGATCGGCACCGTGGGCGAGGCCGTGAATCCCGAGGCGTGGGCGTGGGCCCGCACCCAGATCGGCCGGGCCGGGCTCGAGCGAACCGGCACCCCGGTGCCCATGGTGGACACGTGGTGGCAGTCCGAGACGGGCTCCACCGTCATCTCCCCCCGCCCCACGGACACCACGTTCAAGCCGGGCTGCGGTTCCCGCCCGCTGCCCGGCGTCGACGTGGCCGTGGTCGACGCCGACGGCGCGCCCGTGTCCGCGCACCTGCAGGGCAAGATCGTGGTCACCCGGACCTCACCGTCCATGGCGCGCACGGTGTGGGGCAACCCGGCACGGTACTTCCGCTCCTACTGGGCGGACTACGCGGAGCAGGGCTGGTTCCTCGCCGGGGACGGCGCCAAGACCGACGACGACGGCGACGTCTGGATCCTCGGGCGCGTCGACGACGTCATCAACATCTCCGGGCACCGGCTGAGCACGATCGAGATCGAGTCGGCGCTCGTGGCGCACCCCCATGTGGTGGAGGCGGGCGTGTGCCCCGTGCCCGACGAGCGCACCGGTCACGCGGCGGTGGCCTTCGTCGTGCCGAGCCGGGAGTGGGCGACGGCGTTCGCGGACGGGGGCGAGGACGTCGCGACGAAGCGCGCCGAGGAGCTCCGCCGGCACGTCGGCCGGGTGATCGGCCCGGTGGCCAAGCCGGGCGAGGTGGTGTTCGTCCCGGATGTGCCGAAGACGCGCTCGGGCAAGATCATGCGGCGCCTCCTCTCGCAGCTGCACACCGGGGACCGCCTCGGGGACACCACGAGCCTGCAGAACGAGTGGTGCGTCGGGCAGATCGCGGAAGTGCTGGCCGCCCGCGCCTGACCGCCCCGCTCTCGCCGGCGCCGCATCAGGAGCGGGCCCGCGTCAGCCGGCCAGACCCTGGAGCTGCTTCATGTCGAAGATCTGGTCGTCGGCGGGCCGCTCGGGGGGCTGCACGGCGTCCCACTCCGTGAAGGTGACCGTCGCGTCCGCGGCGGCGTCGTCCGGGTTCGTCCCCTCGAGGCGGTACAGGACGTCGTCCTCCGGGTCCACGTACATCACGCGGGCGAAGTCCTTCGCCTCCTCGGGCAGGGTGTACTTGAGGTACTCCTGGCCGTCGAGCTCCACCTTCTCGGGCTTGAGGTCCTTGCCGTCGAAGGCGTCCTCGGCAGGCAGGTCCTTCTCCATCTCGTCCATCATGTCCTTGAGGGAGAGGTCCTCGGCGTTCTCCTCCGGCATGAGCATCCACCGGTCGCCCACGATCTCGGAGAACATCGCCATCTCCGGAGGAGCGTCCTCCCCTTCGGCCTGCATCTTCATGAAGGACTCGTCCTGGAGGCGGAGGACCTCCATGTCCATGGTGGTCGCGCCCATGTCCATCGCCATGGTGCCCTTGAGGTGAGATCCGTCGGTGGCGCCGGCGAGGTCCGCGTTCGCGGACTGGATCTCGGAGGAGGGCGAGCCCGCGGCCCCGTCCTCCGCGTTCGCCACGCCCTCCATCTGCAGCCGCAGGCTCTGCGCATCCACGATCTTCTTCCGGACGTCGGGCCAGGACTCCTCGAGGGTGGGGGCGGAGGCGCAGCCGGTCAGGAGCAGGCCGCTCGCGAGGAGGAGCCCGGCAGCGGAGGGCAGGGAGGACTTCATGGCGGTCTCCTTCACGGATGCGCCCGCGGGCCTGGCCGACTCGCGGATCGAGGATGACGACGTCAGCCTCTCACCCCCGTCCGGAACCGTCACGGGGCGGGGTCCCGCCCGCCCCCATAGACTGGCGGCCGTTCCCCGCTCGGTCCCGCCCCCTGAAAGGCCCCCGTGACCTCATCCCCCGACGCCGGCTCCCCGGGCCCCGCGCACGACGACGGCGAGCGCGCCCTCGTCGCCGACACCCTCGCCCCCGGCACCGGCCGACTCATCGGCCTGCTCGTCTCCGCCGCCTTCGTGGTGATCCTCAACGAGACGATCATGTCCGTGGCGCTGCCGCGCCTGATGGAGGAGTTCTCGGTCTCGGCCGCCTCGGCGCAGTGGCTCTCCACCGGCTTCATGCTGACGATGGCCGTGGTCATCCCCTTCACCGGGTGGCTGCTGAACCGGTTCACCCTCCGCACCGTGTTCATCATCGCCATGAGCGCGTTCACGCTCGGCACCGCTCTGGCGGGACTGGCGCCGACCTTCGGGATCCTGCTCGCCGGACGCGTGGTGCAGGCCGTCGGCACGGCCATCATGATGCCGCTGCTGATGACCACGGTGCTCAACGTGGTGCCGCTGGCCCGCCGCGGGCGCATCATGGGCGTCATCTCGATCGTCATCGCCGTGGCCCCGGCCACCGGCCCCACCGTGGGCGGAGTGATCCTCGAGCACTTCACGTGGCGCTGGCTGTTCTTCACCGTGCTGCCCATCGCCCTGTTCGCTCTGGCCGCCGGCGCCGCGTGGGTCCGCAACGTCACCGAGCCGCATCCTGTCCGCCTGGACGTGCCCTCCGGAGCGCTCTCCGCCGTCGGCTTCGCGGGCCTGGTCTTCGGCCTCTCCAGCATCGGCGAGGCCGCGGGCGGGCACGCGGCCGTCGCGCCGTGGATCCCGATCCTGGTGGGTGTGCTCGCCCTGGCGGCGTTCGCGGCCCGCCAGCTGCGGCTCAAGGACCGCGCGCTCCTGGACCTGCGCACGCTCGCCCGGCCCACGTTCACGGTGGCGCTGGGCGTGATGCTCGTGTCCATGATGGCCCTGTTCGGCACCATCATCCTGTTGCCCATCTACCTGCAGGAGGTGCTCGGCTGGAGCACCCAGCAGTCCGGCCTGGCTCTGCTGCCCGGCGGCGTCGTGATGGCGGTGCTCGGCTACGTGGTGGGAACCCTCTACGACCGCGTCGGCCCGCGCCCGCTCGTCGTGCCGGGCTCGGTTCTCGGCGCCGCGGGACTGTGGGGCTACACCACGCTGAGCGAGGACTCGAGCGCCCTCATGGTGGTGGGCCTGCACGTGGCCATCTCGATCGGTCTCTCCCTGCTGTTCTCCCCGCTCATGACGACGGCGCTCAGCGCCCTGCCCCGGCCGCTGTACGCGCACGGCTCCGCCCTGATGTCCACGCTGCAGCAGGTGGCCGGCGCGGCGGGCACGGCGCTGTTCATCACGCTGCTCACGGTGGGCACGGCGTCGTCGGCCGCGGCAGGCCTGCCGGCGCGGGCCGCCATGATGGACGGCGTGCACCTGGCGTTCCTCTCTGGCGCGGCGGTGTTCACGCTCAACGTGGTGGCGGTGTGGTTCGTGAAGCGCCCGGCGGCCGACGCGGCGTGAGCCCTGCCCCGGGTGACGAGCCCTGCGCTGTCGCCCTGGAGACCGCGCGACAGGCACAACGACGCAGGGTTCGTCGCATGGGCACGTCACCCCTCAGGGGAAGATCTGCCCCACCGGCGTCTGCTTCTCCGCCTGGAACGCGTCCTCGGCGCGGCCGAACGCCCAGTAGGCGCTGACGGACATGGACCGCCGGTCCACCCCGCGCTCGTCCGTGAGGTACGCCCGCGCGGCCTTCACCTGCTCGCGCTCCCCGTGCACGAACGCGTGCACCCGGCCCTCGCGCCACGGGAGCGCGCGCAGCTCGGCAGCCCAGCGCGTCGCCTCCGGGGTGAAGTCCCCGCCGCGGTGCAGCCAGCGCACCTCGACGCCGAGCGGTGCCTCGAGCGGCAGCTCGTCCTCCGCGCCGCCCACCTCGATCAGCGCGGTCCCGACGGCGTCCGGGGCCGTGCGCGCGAGGTCCTCCAGGGCGGCGGCGATCGCGGGCAGGGCGGAGTCGTCACCGACCAACAGGTGCCAGTCCGCCCCGGGATCGGGGCTGTAGCTGCCGCCGGGTCCCATGAACGCCACCGTGTCCCCCGGCTGTGCCGAGGCGGCCCACGGACCGGCGAGGCCGTCGTCGGGACCGGTGCCGTGCACCACGAAGTCCACGTCCACCGTGCCGGCCGCCGCGTCCACGGCGCGCACCGTGTAGGTGCGGCGGACGGGCATCTGCTCGGGTGTGAGGCGCTCGCGGAGGGCGTCCAGGTCGTAGGGCGGGGTGAGGCCGAGCACGGGGTCGGTGAAGAGCAGCTTGATGTACTGATCCGCCGCACCCTTGGCGGCCCAGCGGGCGTGGAAGTCCGCGAACTGCTCGCCGCCGAGCGTCAGGCGGACCAGGTGCGGGCTGAGGCGCTCGGTGCGCTGGACCGTCAGCACGGTCTGGGGGCGGGCGGGGCGGCCGGGCTCGTCGGGGCGGGTCATGCCCTCACTCTCCCACGCCGCGGCGCGACGAGCCCTGCGTTGTGGTGCCTGTTCCCGCGGGATCGGCAGCACGACGCAGGGCTCGTCGAGGACGGGGAGGTCAGCCGCGGAACCCCGCGCCCCGGTGATCCTCCGGCAAGCGCGGCCCCGCGCCGGTGACGTTCTCGCGCAGCGTCCTCCCGGCCTCGGGCTCGCGCAGCGCGCCGCGGCGGCGCAGCTCCGGGCTCACGAGCGTGGTGAACCGCTCGAGGTCGGCCGGGCGCACGGCCGCGGAGATGTTGAAGCCGTCCACACCGGTCTCGGCCTGCCAGCGCTCGAGCTCGTCCGCCACGGTCGCCGGGGAACCCACGATCACGGGGCCGCGCCCGCCGATCGCCACGAACTCGGCCACGTCCCGCAGCGTCCACAGCTTCCCCGAGGGGTCCGCGGTGAAGGCCGCGAGCGCGGAGCGGTTCGCGTCCGTCACCACGTGCTCCAGCGGCGCGTCCGGGTCCAGGCCCGCGAAGTCCACGCCGGTCCAGCCGCCGAACAGGGCGAGGGCACCCGCAACGTCCACGAAGTCCGCGTAGCCACGCAGCCGCTCCTCCGCCGCCTCGTCCGTCTCGGCGACGACGACGGTCACCATCGCGAGCACACGGATCGCGTCCTCGGCGCGGCCGGCGTCGACGAGCCCCGCCCGCGTCTGCTCGACGAAGCGGCGGACGTGCGCCGTCGTCGGGCCGATGGCGAAGACGGCCTCGGCGTGCTCCTGCGCGAACCGCAGCCCCCGCGCGGAGGCGCCGGCCTGGAAGAGGAACGGGGTGCCCTGCGGACCGGGGTGGGTGAGCGCGGTGTCGGGGACGCGGAAGTGCGTGCCCGCCACGCCGGCCGGGTGCACGCGCTCCGGGTCCGCGAAGACGCCGGCGGCGGCGTCCTTGACCACGGCGCCCGGCTCCACCGATCCCTCGAAGAGGCGGTAGACGGCGTCGAGGTGCTCGTCGGCGCGGTCGTAGCGCTCGTCGTGCGGCAGCTGCCGGTCCAGCCCGAGGTTGCGGGCCGCGGAGTCCTGGTAGCTGGTCACGACGTTCCAGGCCACGCGGCCCTGCGTGAAGTGGTCGAGCGTCGCGAAGGTGCGGGCCAACTGGTACGGCTGCTCGTATGTGACGGACGCGGTGACGCCGAAGCCGAGGCGGTCGGTCACGGCGGCCATGGCGGGCACGGCCACGGTCGGCTCGAGCAGCGGCCACTGGACGCCGCCGCGCACGGTGGCCTCGACCCCGCCGCCGTACACGTCGTACAGGCCCAGGACGTCCGCGAGGAACAGCGCGGTGAACCCGCCCTCCTCCACGGTGCGGGCGAGGTCGGTCCAGTAGGAGAGGCGGTCGAACTCGGCGATCCGCGACTCCGGGTGCCGCCACAGCCCCGGGGACTGGTGCACGGGCGTCATCATCTCGAACGCGCTGAGCAGGAAGGGCTGGGCGCTCTGCGCCTCGGGCTGCGTGGTCATCGGGTCTCCTGGACGGTCGGGACGGCGGGCGCTGATCCGGACGCCTCGCCGCGGCGCGCGGTCGGATCGGCGGCCTGGCTGGACGCCCACAGGGAGAGCCCGGCCAGGACGGTGAGGTACGCGGCGATCAGCCACGGGGTGCGCCCTCCGGCTTCGAAGAGCAGGGCCGCGACGAACGGGGCGATGCCGCCGCCGAGCACCGTGCCGATCTGGTAGCTGAGGTTCACGCCGGAGTAGCGCACCTGCACGGGGAACTGCTCGGCGAACCACGCCGCCTGCGGGCCGTACACGGAGTCGTGGGCCACGTTGATCACGAGCACGACGACGATCGGCAGCCACGCGATCAGCCCGGCCTCGGTCACGGCGAACACGGCCCACCCGGCGACGGCGATGAGGGCGTAGCCGAGCTGGGACACCCGGCGTCGGCCCCACCGGTCGGAGAGCGCGGCCCACAGCGGGGTGCTCACGAGTCCGATCGCGGAGGCGACCATGATCGAGGTGAGGAGGATCCCGCTGTCATGCCCGCGCAGCACGAGGAAGCTCACGAGGTACACGGTGATCAGGTAGTACACCCCGTTCTGTCCCAGGCGCAGGCCGGCCGTGACGAGCACGGCCCGGCCGTGGTCCCGCAGCAGCTCGCGGACCGGGGAGGCGCTGAGCTCGCCGGCCGCGCGCCGCTCCTGGAACTCCGGCGCGTCCTGCACGCCGAGGCGGATCACCAGGGCGATCGCCACGAGCACGGCGGAGGCGAGGAAGGGGATGCGCCAGCCGTAGGCGGCGAACTGCTCCTCCGTGGTGAACAGGTGGACGATGCTGAACGCGGCCGTGGCCAGCAGCATGCCCGCCGAGGAGCCGATCTGCGTGAAGGAGCCGAAGAAGCCGCGGCGGTGCGCGGGGGCGTGCTCCACGGACATCAGCGCGGCCCCGCCCCACTCCATCCCGGCAGAGACGCCCTGCACGAGGCGCAGGAGGACGAGACCGGCGACGGCCCACCAGCCGGCCTGCGCGAAGGTGGGCAGCAGGCCGATGAGGAAGGAGGAGACGCCCATGAGCAGGAGGGAGACCACGAGGAGGGCCTTGCGCCCCACGCGGTCACCGAAGTGCCCGGCCACGATCCCGCCGAGCGGGCGCATCACCACGCCCACCGCGAGGGTGGCGAAGGAGGCGAGCGTGGCTCCGAGCTGCGTGGCGCCCGGGAAGAACTGCACGTTGAACACGAGGGCGGCGGCCAGGCCGTAGAGGTAGAAGTCGTACCACTCGATGGTGGTGCCCAGCAGCGAGGAGACGACGGCGCGCGTGCGGTGGCGCCGGCCGGCGGGGGTCTCGGCAGGGGCGGCCGGGGTGGCGGGCGCGTTCCCGGTGCCGGGCCCCGACGACGGCGGGGTCGCCTCCGGAGCGTCCAGGACGGTGCTCATCGGGCGTCCCCCTCGGTGATGACGACGGTGGACGCCGCGGCGTCGGTCGGCTTTGAACCCGTCGCCGGCGCATCGCCGATCGCGGAGAGCCCCTCGGGCAGGGTGCCGTTGATCCAGTAGTCGCCCACGGCCCGGGCGCGGAAGGCGATGGGGTTGTGCGTGGCCACGGTCTGCGCGTTGCGCCAGTGGCGGTCCAGGCCCTTGGCGGTGGACGTGTCCGAGGCGCCGCCGGTGAGGAAGAGCTCCTGTGCGGCGCCGATCGCGAGCTCGGGCACGGTGATCTGCGCGTGCTCCACCGCGATCTCGGCGTTCGCGAACGCGAGCGGCGTCTCCCCGTCGTAGCCCCAGCGGTCGGCGCCGGTGGCCGCCCCGGCCGCGAGCGCGGCGTCGAGCGCGTCCGCCGCCGCCAGCACCGTGGCCTCCGCGGTGAACGCCTTCGCGGCGATCCGGCCCACGGCCTCCTGGATCAGCGGATCCTCGCGGAACGGCAGGCCCAGGCCCGTGTTGAAGGTGCGCACGCGCGCGGCCACGCGGGCGCCGGCGTCGCGGCGTGCGGCCCGGGCGATGCCGGCCAGCACCGCGAGCAGGATCAGCTGGAAGTACGCGGCCTCGAACACGGCCTCCGGGGTGCCGGGGATGCGCCGCAGCACGTCGCCTGCGGGGATCCTCACGTCCTCGAACACCGCGGTGCCCGTGCCGGTGAGGCGCTGCCCGAAGCCGTCCCAGTCGTCCTCGAGGGTGACGCCGGGGGCGTCCACGGGCACGACGGCGAAGCCGCGCCCGGCGTCCACGCTCCCGTCGGCGCGGCGCACGGAGGCGGAGACGCGGGTGTGCGAGGAGAAGATCGAGCCCGTGGCGTAGTACTTCGTGCCGGAGAGCGTCCACGCGGGCGCGGAGCCGGCCGCGCCGTCGTCGCCCGCCTCCGCCGCGTCCTCCGTGAGCACCGTGTTGAGCGTGCCGAGCGCGTTGCCGCCCTTCTCCGTGGAGGCGTTGCCCACCGTGGCGCCGGCGAAGACGCGCTCGTACCAGCGCGTGCGCACGTCCTCGGGCTGGAACCGCAGCGCGTCGAGGAAGCCCAGGTGTGAGCGGTAGAGGTGGGCCACGTTGGAGTCGGCCTCGGCGAGGTCCACCAGCAGGGCGATCGTGGTGCGCACGTCGACGCCGGGCCCGCCCGCCTCGGCGGGCACGCGCAGCACCGCGAAGCCGGCGGCGTTGAGCGCGCGGACCTCCTCGAAGGGCAGGATCCGCTCGTGATCGCGCTCTCGGGAGCCCTCCGCGATCCGCGCGAAGAGCGGCGCGAAGTGGGCGCGCAGCCCGGCGAGGTCGCGGGGCAGGTCACCCACGTCGACCTCGGGCGGGGTGAGGAGGGAGGTCTCCGCGCGGGGCGACTCGGGGCGGACGTCCTCCGCGCGGGCGGCGGTGAGGGTCTCGGTCATGGGGGTCCTTGTCAGTGGGGCGGTCAGCGGTGGTGTCCAGCACCGACGGCCGGGTGCGTGGTCTGCCGCCACGCTAGGAGCGCGCCCGCCCCCGGGCTGAACCGGGCCCCGGGCCGGAGTCACGACGGCGCTGCCGCACCGCCGAACGCGTCCGGCCGCCCCTGGATGACCCGTACGCTGGCCGCGTGCCTCCCGTGCTGCTGGTCCTGCTCTCCGTGCTGTGCCAGCAGCTCGGCGCCTCCATCGCCGGCCTGCTGTTCGGTCAGGTCGGCGCCTCGGGGATGGTCGCCCTGCGCCTCGTGTTCTCCGCCCTCCTGCTGCTGGCCTTCGCCCGCCCCGGGCGCCGCGCCCTGGCGAGCCTGACCGCGAAGGGGTGGGCCGCCGTCGTGGGGCTGGGGCTGACCATGGCCGGGATGAACCTGCTCATCTACGAGGCGTTCGACCGGATCCCCCAGGGCGTGGCCGTCACGTTCGAGGTGCTCGGACCGCTCGCACTGTCCGTCGTGGCGCGGCGGCGCTGGGACGCGTGGGCCTGCGCCGGCGTCGCCCTTGCGGGCATCGTGCTGCTCGGCCGGGACGGGTTCAGCGCGGGCGCCGGGCTGGATCCCGTGGGCGTGGCGTGCGCCGTGGGCGCCGCCGCCTGCTGGGCGGGCTACATCCTGATGAGTCGGGCCGCGGGCGGGCACCTGCCCGGGGTGCAGGGGCTCGCGCTGGCCATGGTCGCGGGCTCCTTCCTCGCCCTGCCCATCGGCGCGACGACAGCGGGGCCCGCCCTGCTCGACCCCGTCGTGCTGGGCGTGGGGCTGGTGGTGGCGGTGCTGAGCTCCTCGCTGCCATACGGGATCGAGATGCACGTGCTGCGCCGCATGCCCACTGCGCTGTTCTCCCTCCTCACGTGCCTGTCCCCCGTGGCCGCCGCGCTCACCGCGTGGGCCGTGCGCGGGCAGGTGCTGGACGTGCCGGACGTGGCCGGGATGCTGCTCGTGGTCGCGGCGTGTGCGGCGGCGGTGTGGCTGGGGCGGGCGCCGGAGCGTCGCATGCGCCGGGCGACGGACCGCGGGGACCGGGCGGCGCGGGCCTGACGCCCGCCGCCCTCAGCGCGTCCACAGGATTCTGTAGCCTGAACGCATGACCCCCGCCACACCCCCCGGCCCGGGCCGGCCCGACGACGACGTCCCCGCCGCCGAGCGGGAGGCCCTGCGCCGCGGGGCGTGGCGGCCCTGGCTGCCGTTCCTGCTGACCGCGGCGGTGTGCATCGGCATGCTCGGGTGGGTCACGGTCGCCCTGCCCGACCTCCCGGACCGGGTCCCGGTGCACTGGGGCATCGACGGCCGTCCCGACGACTGGGACGAGAAGTCCCTGGGCACCGTCGGCATGGGGCCGATCGTCGCCCTCGGCATGACCGTGCTCATGGCGCTCATGGCCGCCATCGTGCCGATGATGACGCCCCTGCCTCCGGACGCCTCCCCGTGGCGGCGCGTGCGGCAGGCCGGGGTGGACCGCGGCATGCGCACGGCCCTCGGGTGGATCGCCGCGTTGACCCTGCTCCCGATGCTCCCGTCGACGGTGGAGGTCCTCACCGCGGGCGCGTGGCGGATGCCCTGGTGGCTCATGCCGCTCAGCCTCACCCTCCTCATGGTCGGGGTGATGGTCGCGCTGAGCGCGGCGATCCGCGGCGGCACCCGCTGGTCGGACCGCGTCGCCCAGGACCTCGGCCACCGCCCCACCGCCGAGGAGGCCGCCGAGGAGGAGAAGTGGACCGCGGCGGGCCTGAAGCGCGACCCCGACGACCCCTCTGCCTTCCCGCCCAAGCGCGAGGGCTACGGCGTGGGCGCCACGGTGAACCTCGCCTCGCGCACGGGCCGCCTTCTCACCTACGGGTTCGTGGGCGTCTTCATCGTCGGTCTGCCCGCGGCCGTCTGGATCGCGGCGGCCCTGAACCGATGACCACGCGCCTGCTGCTCCTCGCCACGCTCCCCCTCCTCTCGGAACGAGGTGTCACGAAATGTGGGAATGCGGGCGCCATTCCAACGTTTCGTGACACCTCGTTCGCCGGGGAGGCCGGGGTCGGGGGCCGGCGGCCGGGGGCCGCGAGCGCCCCGGCGGCGCGTATGTGACGCGGTGTCCGACGTCGTCGCCCGGGCCTGGCAGGGTGGGGCGCGCATTCTCGCCCCCTGCCAGAGAGGACTGCCGTGGCCGACCACGAGTTCGGATTCCGCACCAAGGCCCTGCACGCCGGCGCCGTCCCGGACGCCGTCCACGGCTCCCGCGCGGTGCCGATCCACCAGACGAGCTCCTTCGTGTTCGAGTCCGCCGAAGACGCCGCCAACCTCTTCGCGCTGCAGAAGTACGGCAACATCTACTCGCGGATCGGCAACCCCACGGTCGCCGCGTTCGAGGAGCGGATCGCCACGCTGGAGGGCGGCATCGGCGCGGTGGCGACGGCGTCCGGCATGGCCGCCGAGTTCGTCACCTTCGCGGCGCTCGCCGGGGCCGGGGACCACATCGTGGCCTCCTCGAAGCTCTACGGCGGAACCATCACCCAGCTCGACGTGTCCCTGCGCCGGTTCGGCGTCGAGACCACGTTCGTGGACTCCGCCGAGGCCGCGGACTTCGAGGCCGCCCTCCAGCCCAACACGAAGGCCGTCTACACGGAGATCGTGGCCAACCCCTCGGGCGACATCGTCGACCTGCCGGGCCTGGCCGACGTCGCGCACCGCCACGGCGTCCCGCTCGTGGTGGACGCGACGCTCACGCCGCCGTACCTGATCCGCCCGATCGAGCACGGCGCGGACATCGTGATCCACTCGGCCACCAAGTTCCTGGGCGGGCACGGCACCACGCTGGGCGGCGTCGTGGTGGAGTCCGGCCGCTTCCCGTGGGACAACGGGAAGTTCCCCCTGATGACCGAGCCGGTCCCCTCTTACGGGGACGTGTCCTGGTGGGGCAACTTCGGCGAGTACGGGTTCCTCACCAAGCTGCGTTCCGAGCAGCTGCGCGACTTCGGCCCGTCCTTGGCCCCGCAGTCGGCGTTCCAGTTGATGATCGGCGTCGAGACTCTGGCCCAGCGCATGGACGCCCACCTGGCGAATGCGCAGGCCGTGGCGCAGTGGCTGGACGAGGATCCGCGCGTCTCCTGGGTGCGCTACGCCGGCCTGCCCGGCCACCCGCACCACGAACGCGGCCGCCAGCTGCTGCCCCGGGGCGTCGGCTCGGTGTTCAGCTTCGGTGTGGTCGGCGGCCGCGAGACCGGCGCCGCGTTCATCTCCGCGCTGCAGCTGGCCTCCCACCTGGCGAACATCGGCGACGCCAAGACGCTCGTGCTGCACCCGGCCACGACGACCCATCAGCAGCTCACCGCCGAGCAGCTCGTGGCCGGCGGCATCCCGGAGGACCTGATCCGCATCTCGGTGGGCATCGAGGACGTCGAGGACATCCTGTGGGACCTGGACCAGGCCCTCACCGCGGCCACCGGCCGCACCCGCGACGACGACGGTGCCCCGGCCGCGCCGAAGGAGGCCTGAGCCATGAGCACCACCCACCCCGAGCGGACCTGGACCGGCCCCAGCGCCCCCGAACGCCTGGCGATCCTGCGGCGCACCCGCTCGATCGCGATCGTCGGCGTCTCGGACAAGCCGGCCCGCGCGTCCTACTTCGTGGCCACGTACCTGCTGAGCTCCACCACGTACGACGTCTACTTCGTGAATCCCGTGCTCGCCGCGGCCGGCAAGGAGATCCTCGGCCACCGCGTGTACGCCTCGCTCGAGGACCTGCCCGTCACCCCGGACCTCGTGGAGGTGTTCCGCAAGTCCTCCGACGCCCCCGAGGTGGTGGCGGACGCCGCCCGCGTGGGCGCCCGGACCGTGTGGCTGCAGCTGGGCATCTGGAACGAGGACGCCGCGCGTCAGGCCGAGGCCGCGGGCCTGGAGATCGTGATGGACCGCTGCGTGAAGATCGAGCACGCCCGCTTCCACGGCGGGCTCAACCTCGCCGGCTTCGTCACCGGCGTGATCAGCTCGCGGCGCCAGGAGCTGGACCGCTGAGCGCGGCGCGGCCGGGGCGGCGCGGCCACGCCGCCGAGGATCCCCGCCTCGAGTGCCGGCCCGACTTGCCTCGCGGGGCCGGCTCGCGTGGGATGGACCCATGACCGCCGAGCTCCCCACCGTCCCCCTCTCCTCCGCCTGGACCGGCCGCACCGACGGGGACGCCCCCGAGCATCTGCGCTGGCACCAGGTCGTGCGCCCCGCCGACGGCCGCGGTGAGCCCACGACGACGCAGCGCCACCCCGGCGCCGGCGCGCCGACGTCGGGCGCGCGGTCCACGGCGCTCGTCGGCTTCGCCTCGGACGAGGGCGTGCGCCGGAACTACGGCCGCGTGGGCGCCGAGGACGGCCCGGAGGCGCTGCGCGGTGCGCTCGCCTCGCTCGCGTACCTCGAGGGCACGGGCGCGCTCGTGGACGCGGGCGACGTGTCCGTGGACCGCGGCGACGACGACGCCCCGGGCGAGCTCGAGGCGGGCCAGGCCGAGCTGGGCACAGTGGTCAGCGGGCTGCTGAACGCCCACGACCTGGCCGTGGTGCTCGGCGGCGGACACGAGACCGCCTACGCCTCGATCACGGGCCTGACCGGCTCCACGCGCGTGGGTGCGGGCACCCGCGTGGGCATCCTCAACCTGGACGCGCACTTCGACCTGCGCGAGGCGCCGCGGCCCAGCTCCGGCACCCCGTTCCTGCAGGCGCTGCGCGACGCCGAGGGGGCGGAGCATCAGCTCTCCTACGCGGTGGTGGGGATCAGCGAGGCCAACAACACCCGCGTCCTGTTCGACACCGCGCGCGAACGGGGGGTCACGTGGGTGACCGACGAGCAGGCTCAGACCGCCGACGTCACCGGTGTGCGCCGCTGGGTGCGCTCCTTCATCAACGCCGTGGACGTGCTCTACCTGACGATCGACCTGGATGTGCTGCCGGCCGCCGTCGCCCCGGGGGTGAGCGCACCGGCCGGCTTCGGCGTGCCGTACGAGGTGATCCACGCGTGCACGCTGGAGGCCACCCAGTCCGGGAAGCTGGCCCTGGCCGACGTCGTGGAGCTCAACCCCGCCCTGGACGTGGACGGCCGCACGGCGAAGGCCGCGGCCCGGCTGATCCACGCGATCGTCAGCCGTCACCGGACGGACGCGTCGCTGCTGGCCTGAGCGGGCCGGGACTCGTTCAGGCGCGGGGGCCGCGCGTCAGCGCCCCTCCGCCCACGGGGCCGGGGGCTCGGCGCTGCCGTGGGCCGCGCGTCGGGCGGCGTAGTCCAGCGCCGAGCGTGCCAGGAAGTCATGCAGGGCCAGCACCCCGGCCCGGGCTCCGGCCGAGTCCCTCCGGGTCACCGCCTCCAGCGCCGGGACGTAGAACGCCCGGCCGCGTTCGACCTCGTCGGGCAGACCCTTCGTGGTGGCGAGCCAGAACCGGCGGCAGAGCCCCTGGAGCGGGACCAGGGAATCGGCGAGATAGCGGTTGTTCGCGATCGTGCGCAGGAGTTCGTGCGAGCGCCCGACGGCGGCGACGTACGCCGGCAGGTCCTCCACCGTGCGCAGGTGCCGCACGTGGGCCGCGACGCTGGCCAGCTGCTCCTCGTCCGCCCGCGCGCAGGCCAGTCCCACGGCCAGCGCCTCGAGCGACCGCCGCACCTCCAGCCTCTCCAGCTGGTCGTCCACGGAGATCGCGGGGACCTGCAGGCCACGACCCCCACCGACCAGGAGCCAGTGGTCTCGGATGAGGCGCTGCACCGCCTCGCGCAGGGGCGTGCGCCCCGTCTCGGCGGCGTCGATGAGGGCCGCCTCGCTGAGGATGGCGCCCGGTGGCAGCTCCCCGGTCTCGATCTTCTGCGTCAGGCGGGCGTAGGCCTCCTCCGACTTGTTCATGGGCCCAGCCTAGGCAGTCATCTGCGCACATCCGCTTGATATATCCGAAATATGCGGCGTAGCGTGGCCCACATCCTGTTACCGCCATCACATGGAGGACTCATGAAGTACCGCCCGCAGCACGACGCCAACCCCCTGCCCTTCTCCCCCTTCAAGAGCTCCACCGTGCCGCGGCCCATCGGCTGGCTGTCCTCCGTGAGCCCGGACGGCATGGAGAACATCGCCCCCTACAGCCAGTGGCAGAACCTCACCTTCGACCCGCCCATGGTGATGTTCTCCGCCAACCAGTACCCGGACGGACGCCGCAAGGACACCGTCCTCAACGCGGAGCAGACCGGCTGGTTCGTGTGGAACATGGCCACCTACGACCTGCGCGAGGCCGTCAACGTCTCCGCCATGGCCCTGGAGCCGGGCGAGAGCGAGTGGGACCGCATCGCGGAGCACGGCGTCACCAAGGTCTACGCGGACAACCGCCCCATCCCGATGGTCGCCGAGTCCCCCGTGCGCTTCGAGTGCCGCTACCACTCGACGCACCGCATCAAGGGCGACTCGAACGTCGGCACCATCGACGTGGTCTTCGCCCACGTGGACACCATCCACATCGACGACGACGTCATCACCGCCGACGGCCGCATCGACATCCCGCGCATCCAGCCGATCGCGCGTCTGGGCTACTTCGACTACACCGTGGTGCGGGAGACCTTCGAGATGCGGGTGCCCGGCGCCGACGGCGACGCCCAGGCCGGCCTCGAGGGACGGGCATGAGCACCGCGGCCACCGGCCCGGCCCGGCCCGCTCCCGTGGCCGGGGCCCGCCCCCGGAGCCTGAAGGACATGCTGGCCGTGAACTTCGGCAACGCGCTGGAGTGGTACGACTGGAACGTCTACACGATCTTCGCCCCGGTCTTCGCGGCACAGATCTTCCACACGGACAACCCCACCTCCGGGCTGCTCGCGACCCTGGCCGTCTTCGCGGTGGGCTTCGTCGCCCGCCCCATCGGCGGCTACGTGTTCGGCGCCTACGCGGACCGGGTGGGCCGCAAGCGCAGCCTCTTCGCGGCGATGATGATCACCGCGCTCGGCAGCCTGATCATCGCCGTCACCCCCACCTACGGCACGGTGGGCGTCTTCGCCTCGGTCATCCTCGTCATCGCCCGCCTGCTGCAGGGCCTGGCGCACGGAGGCGAGATGGGCACCTCCGTGACCTACCTCGTGGAGCGCGCGCCGCAGGGTCGGCGCGGGCTGTTCGGAGCGACGTCGTGGGTGTCCGTGGTGGTGGGCACGATCCTGGCGACCCTCGTGGGTCTGGCCATCAACACGCTGCTCTCCCACGAGCAGGTGGCGTCCTGGGGCTGGCGCGTGGCGTTCGGCATCGGCGGCGTCCTCGGCCTCTACGCGCTGTACCTGCGACGGAGCCTGACGGAGTCGGAGCACTTCACGGCGGCGCAGCAGGTGGTGCCCACCGCGGACGAGGCCCCACGTCGGGAGCCGGGCGCGGTGTGGCGCGGCCTGCTGACGATCTTCCTGGTCTCCGCGGGCGGCTCCCTGATGTTCTACACGTGGCTGATCTACCTGCCCACGCACGCGCAGGTGGCCCATCACATGGACAAGTCCACCACGCTCTCGGCCTCACTCGTGGCCCAGGTGATCTTCCTGGCCGCCATCCTCGGGGCGGGCCTGCTGGGTGACCGGGTCGGGCGCCGTCCGCTGGTCATCGCCTTCGGCCTGCTCTTCGTGCTGCTGCCGTTCCCGCTGTTCGGCATGCTGGACGGCACCTTCGCCTCGTTCGTGCTCGTGCAGAGCATCGCCCTGCTGGCCGTGGCGCTGCTGTTCGGCGTCAACGGCGCCGTCTGGTCCGAGGTGCTGCCCACGGCGGTGCGCGCCAGGGGCGTGGCCACCATGCTCTCGCTGGCCACCGCGATCTTCGGCGGCACGGCGCCGTACCTGATCACGTGGCTGACGGCGCAGGGCTGGACCAGCGCGTTCCCGATCTACCTCATGGTGGTCGGCGGCCTCACCGGGTTGACCGGCCTGTTCATGAAGGAGACGAAGGACGTGGACCTGGCGGCCTGAGCCGGGGTGACCGGGCCCGACCCGCAGGCCGCCCCCTCCACACACAGACCCCCTCCACACACAGAGTGGTCACGGCACGCCGCCTCGTGCAGACGGACGCGGCATGTCGTGACCACTCTGTGGCGTCTGACCGCTCCGCGGCGTCAGTGCCCCTCGGCCTCCGCGCCCTCGGACTCCTCGGCCAGGTCCTGCGGCTCGGCGTCGACGGACGCGCCCGCGAGCGCCTCGGCCACGGCGGCCAGCACGGACCCGTCGCGCAGGGCCTGCTCGGCGGCGGCCAGCTGCGGGGCCATGTACTGGTCGGGGCCCGGGCCGGGGACGCCGGCCTCCCGGATCACGCGGACGGCGGCGCCGGTCGCGGCGGAGGGCTGCAGCGGGGCGCGCAGCTCGATCGCGCGGGCGGCGGCCACGAGCTCGACGGCGAGCACACGGCGGAAGTTCTCCACGGCCGAGCGCAGCTTGCGGGCGGCGTGCCAGCCCATGGAGACGTGGTCCTCCTGCATCGCGGAGGACGGGATGGAGTCCACGGACGCGGGCACGGCCAGGCGCTTCATGTCCGAGACGAGCCCGGCCTGCGTGTACTGGGCGATCATCATGCCGGAGTCCACGCCCGGGTCGTCCACGAGGAACGCGGGCAGCCCGTGGGAGCGGGCCGGGTCCAGCATGCGGTCCGTGCGGCGCTCGGACATGCTGGCGACGTCGGCCACCGGGATGGCCAGGAAGTCCAGCACGTAGGCGATCGGGGCGCCGTGGAAGTTGCCGTTCGAGCTCACCCGGCCGTCGTCGAGCACCACGGGGTTGTCCACGGTCGCGGCGAGCTCGCGCTCGGCCACGGTGCGCACGTACGCGAGGGTGTCGCGCAGGCCGCCGGCCACCTGCGGGGCGCAGCGCAGCGAGTAGGCGTCCTGCACGCGGGAGTCGCCCTCCCGGTGGCTGGCCACGATCGGCGAGCCCGCCAGGATCTTCAGCATCCGCTCCGCGGAGGCCGCCTGGCCCGGGTGGGGGCGCAGCGGGAAATGCAGCTCCGGCACGAACACGCGGTCGGTGCCGAGCAGTGCCTCCACGGACATCGCGGCGGTGAGGTCCACGGTGTCGGCGAGCTCGTCGAGGTCCGCCAGGGCCATGATCAGCATGCCGAGCATGCCCTCGGTGCCGTTGACGAGGGCCAGGCCCTCCTTCTCCCGCAGCTCGACCGGCTCGATCCCGGCCTCGGCGAGCGCCTCGCCGGCCGGACGCAGCGCGCCGTCCTCCCCGACGACGTCGCCCTCGCCCATGAGCGCGAGCGCCACGTGGGACAGCGGGGCCAGATCGCCCGAGCAGCCGAGCGAGCCGAACTCGCGCACGCCCGGGGTGATGCCCGCGTTGAGCATGGCCACGAAGGTCTCCACGACCACGGGGCGCACACCCGTGCGGCCGGAGGCCAGCGTGGTGGCGCGCAGGAACATCAGCGCGCGGATGACCTCACGCTCCACCACGGGGCCCATGCCGGCGGCGTGGGAGCGGATCAGCGACTTCTGCAGCTGCGCGCGGGACTCGAGCGGGATGTGCTTGTCCGCGAGTGCGCCGAAGCCGGTGGAGACACCGTAGGTGGGGGTCTCGGCCTCGGCGAGCGCCTCGACGTGGCGGCGCACCGCGCCGACGGTCTCGAGGACGTCGTCGGCGAGCACCACGCGGGCGTCGTGGCGGGCCACGGCGACGACGTCGTCCAGGGTGGCCCCGGACGTGCCGAGCGTGACGGTGGCGGGAGGGGTGGTCATGGGCGGTGCGCTCCTCGGGTCGGGGGTGGGGCGGGTGCCGCCGCCGGACGGGTGTGTCCGACGTCGGGCGTCACCGGGCGGGTGGTCCCGGCGGTGATCGTACGGGGTGGGCGACCTCAGACGACGCGCCGGCCGGCCCGCCACACCGCGTGGGTGAGCGGCATGCCGGGGCGGTAGGCGAGGTGGATGGCGGCGGGGGCGTCGAGCACGTGGAGGTCCGCGCGCTTGCCGACCTCGAGGCTGCCCACGCGGTCCTGCGCGCGCAGGCCGATCGCGCCGCCGAGCGTCGCGGCCCGCAGCGCCTCGGCCAGCGTGAGGCCCATCTGCAGCACCGCGGTGGCCACGTTGAAGTTCATGGACGTGGTGTAGCTCGTGCCGGGGTTGCAGTTGGAGGCCAGCGCGATCTCGATCCCGGCGTCCAGCAGGCGGCGGGCCGGGGCCAGGGGGGCGCGGGTGGAGAGGTCGCACGCGGGCAGGCAGCCGGCCACGGTGCCGGGGGTGCCGGCGGCCGACGCGCGGTCCCAGTCGCCCCACGTGCCGGCCAGCGCCTCGACGTCCGCGTCGGCGAGGAAGTTCACGTGGTCCACGGAGGCGGCGCCGAACTCGACGGCCAGGCCGACGCCGGGGCCCTCCTCGATCTGGTTGCCGTGCAGGCGCACGCGCAGGCCCGCGGCGGTGCCCGCCTCGAGCACGCGGCGGGTCTGCGCGGCGTCGAAGGCGCCCTTGTCGCAGAAGACGTCGATCCAGCCCACGTGCTCGCGCACGGCGTCCAGCATGGGGCCGACGACGTCGTCGAGGTAGTCCTCCGCCTCGCGGCCCTTCGGCACCAGGTGGGCGCCGAGGAACGTCACCTCGTCGATCTGCCCCTCGGCCTTCAGCTCCGAGAGCAGGCGCGCGTGACGGGCCTCCTCCTCGACGGAGAGGCCGTAGCCGGTCTTCGTCTCGAGGTAGGTGGTGCCGCCGGCGACGGCGTCCGCCACACGCCCGGCGACCAGCGCGCGCAGACGCTCGTCGGAGGCCTCCCGCGTGGCCGACGTGGTCACGCCGATGCCGCCGGCGGCGTAGGACTCCCCGGCCATGCGGGCCTCGAACTCGGCCGAGCGGTCGCCGTCGAACACGAGGTGGGTGTGCGAGTCCACCCAGCCGGGCAGCACGGCACGCCCGCCCACGGACACGCGCTCGTCGGCCCCGGGGGCCTCGGCGGCGGCGCCGATCCACGCGATCCGCTCGTCCTCCACCACGACGGCGGCGTCCGCCAGGACCCGGCCCTCGGGGTCGACGGTGGTCAGCTCGGCGATGTCGGTGATGAGCGTGGAGCGCATGGGGGCCTTTCGGAGCGGGCGGGCGAGGGAGACGGAGGAGCGACGTTCCCAGGATGTCAGGTCAGGGCGGCGACGAGATGGGCCACCGGGGTGGCGAGCAGGATCGTGAGGATCACACGCTCCGCCCAGACGACCACGAGGTGCCAGAGCTTCACGGGGATGTCCGTGGCGAGGATGGCCGGGACCACCGCCGAGAAGAAGATGATCGCGGACACGCAGATCACACCGATCACGAAGCGCGCCACGAAGTCCTCGTGGCCCGCCGCCATGGTGGCCGGGATGAACATCTCGGCGATGGAGGTGGCGGACGCCGTGGCCAACAGGCCCGGGTCCGAGAAGCCGAGGAGGGCGAAGAGCGGGAAGAAGAGGTAGCCCACCCACGTGAAGACCGGGGTATGGGTGGCCAGCAGCAGCGCGATCAGGCCCACGGACATGATGGACGGCAGGATCTGCATGACCATCACGAGACCGTCGCGGAAGTTGAGCCACACATTGCGCCCCAGCGACGGAGCCTCGGCGAGCGTCTGCTCCGCGGCCCGGCGCGCGACGCTGAAGCGGTCGGCCGTGACGGGCTGCTCCGGATGGTGCTCGACGCCGGGGTGGACCTCGTCCGGGATGCGGCTCAGCGGGGGGATGCGCACGGTGATGGCGGTGACGAGGAATGTCACCACGAGGGTGCCGAAGAAGTACCAGAGCCACACGTCCATGAGACCGAGCGTGCGGGCCACGATCACCATGAAGGTCGCGGACACCGTGGAGAAGCCGACGGCGATGATGGCCGCCTCCTTCGCCGTGTACCGGCCGCCGCGGTACATGCGGTTCGTCAGAAGCAGTCCGAGGGCGTAGCTGCCCACGAACGAGGCCACGGCGTCCACGGCCGCACGGCCGGGCACCTTCCAGATCGGCCGCATGGCCGGGCGCAGGTACACGCCCACGAACTCCATGAGTCCGTATCCGATGACCAGGGCGAGGAAGACGGAGCCGATGGGCACGATCAGCCCGACCGGGACCACGAGCTTGTCCAGCAGGAACGGGCCGATGGCCTTGTCCAGGATCCAGCTCGGGCCGAAGCCGAACACCACCATGCTCGCGGTGACGAAGCCCAGCACCGCGAGGAAGGCGAAGGTCATCCGCATGGGGCCCTGGCGCCACCGGCCGGTCGCGAACGGGTACACCGCGCCGGCCGCGATGATGGCCAGGCCCACGAAGCGCTCGGCCGGTCCCAGGATCCCGCGGACCCAGGTCACGATGTGGTCGAGGGGGATGGTGCTGACCCCGTCGATGGTGATCGGCACGAAGAACATGAAGACGCCGATCGCCGAGTACACCAGCATGCGCCACCGCGCGGGAGGGCGGGGATCGTCGTTGCGGATGGCGGCCATCGCCGTCGTGTTCGTATGCAGCTCTGCGTCTCCGGGATGGGCCTGCGCCATCGTGGTGTCCTTTCACCGAGCGGCCCGAGCGGTCATGCCCGCCCGGGCCGCTTCTTCAGGTGCGCGGGCGGCGGCTGCCGCCCGCGCCGAGACCCGCTCAGTCGCGGATCTTCGCCTCCATGGGCACGCGCACGCCGCGCTCGGCGGCGACTTCGGCGGCCCGGGAGTAGCCGGAGTCCACGTGGCGGAAGACGCCCATGGCCGGGTCGTTGGTCAGCAGGGCCTCGAGCTTGGCCGCGGCCAGCTCGGTGCCGTCTGCCACGCCCACCTGGCCGGCGTGGATGGAGCGGCCGATGCCCACGCCGCCGCCGTGGTGGATGGAGACCCACGTGGCACCGGAGGAGGTGGCGGTCAGGGCGTTGAGCAGCGGCCAGTCGGCGATCGCGTCGGAGCCGTCCAGCATGGACTCGGTCTCGCGGTACGGGGACGCCACGGAGCCGGAGTCCAGGTGGTCACGGCCGATCACGATCGGGGCCTTCACCTTGCCCTCGGCCACGAGCTGGTTGAAGAGCAGGCCGGCCCTGTGGCGCTCGCCGTAGCCGAGCCAGCAGATGCGCGCCGGCAGGCCCTCGAACTCCACGAACTCGGCGGCGCCGTCCAGCCAGCGGTGCAGGTGCTCGTTCTCGGGGAAGAGCTCCTTCAGTGCCTCGTCGGTGACGCGGATGTCCTCCGGGTCGCCGGAGAGCGCCACCCAGCGGAACGGGCCGAGGCCCTCGCAGAAGAGCGGGCGGATGTAGGCCGGGACGAAGCCCGGGAACTCGAACGCGCGGGAGTAGCCGGCCTTGCGGGCCTCGTCGCGGATGGAGTTGCCGTAGTCGAAGACCTCGGCGCCGATGTCCTGGAAGCCGACCATGGCCTCGACCTGGCGGGCCATGGACTCCTGGGCCTTCTTGGTGAACGTGTCCGCGTCGGCCTCGGCCTCGGCCTGCCACTCCTCCACGGTGTACTCCAGCGGGAGGTAGGAGAGCGGGTCGTGGGCGGAGGTCTGGTCCGTCACGATGTCGATCTCGACCTCGCCGGCCTTCTGGCGCTCGAGCAGCTCGGGGAAGACCTCGGCGGCGTTGCCCACGAGGCCCACGGAGACGGCCTCGCCGTCGCGCTTGGCCTGCATGACGCGCTCGATCGCCTTGTCGATGTCGGTCTCCACCTCGTCGAGGTAGCGCTTGCCCATGCGGCGGCGCAGGCGCTCCTCGGAGACGTCCACGATCAGGCAGACGCCGCCGTTGAGGGTCACGGCCAGGGGCTGGGCGCCGCCCATGCCGCCGCAGCCGCCGGTGAGGGTCAGGGTGTTCTTGAGCGTGCCGTCGTACTTCTTGCGGCCGATCGCGGCGAAGGTCTCGTAGGTGCCCTGCAGGATGCCCTGGGTGGCGATGTAGATCCACGAGCCGGCGGTCATCTGGCCGTACATCATGAGGCCCTCGGCCTCGAGCTTGCGGAACTCCTTCCAGTTGGCCCAGTCGCCCACGAGGTTGGAGTTGGCGATCAGCACGCGCGGCGCCCACGTGTTGGTGCGGATGACGCCCACGGGCTTGCCGGACTGCACGAGCAGCGTCTCGTCGTCCTCGAGGTCCTTGAGGGTCTCGACGATCGCGTCGAACGCCTCCCACGAGCGGGCGGCGCGGCCGGTGCCGCCGTAGACGACCAGGTCCTCGGGGCGCTCGGCGACCTCCGGGTCCAGGTTGTTCATCAGCATGCGCAGGGGAGCCTCGGTCTGCCAGGACTTGGCGGAGAGCTCGGTGCCGCGGTCGGCGCGGATGGTGCGGGACGGATCGTGCTGGGTGAAGCCCTCGGCCATGGTGGTTCCTCTCGAGAAGGCGGTGCGCGGCGTCGCCGAGGGGGACTCCCCAGGCTTGCCGTTGCGCGGCAACGTGTTGCCATCTATTGAAACAGTGAGCATCGACACATGCAAGCCCCCTCGGCGTGCCGGGCAGTACTCTCCCCTTCATGGCCACCGCATCGACTCGCACCGTGGACCGCGCGCTCGAGCTGCTCGCGGCCGTCACCGAGGAGGCGCCCCTGAGCCTCTCGGAGGCGGCGCGGACCGCCGACCTCCCCCCCTCCACGGCGCTGCGCCTCCTGCGCAGCCTCGAGAGCGCGGGGCTCGTGGCCCGCGACGACGACGCCCAGTACCGCCCCGGACCGCGTCTCCTCCAGATCGGCGCCCGGGCCTTCACGCGGGAACCGCTCGTGGCCCTCTCGCGTGACGCGATGGAGGAGGTGGTCGCCGGGACCGGCGAGTCCGTGTACCTGGCGATCCACGGTCCGGGCGAGACCGCGCTCTACATCGCGATCGTGGAGGGCACCCACTCGGTCCGGCACACCAACTGGGTGGGCCGCACGGTGCCGCTCGCGGAGAGCGCCGTGGGCCGCGCCTTCCGGGGAGAGGTGCCCGCCGGGGAGTACACGCAGCGCACCCACTCCGTGGAGCCGGACGTCACCGCCCTGACCTCCCCCGTCGTGGTGCGAGGCGCCGTCGTCGGGGCGCTCAGCACCCTGGTGCCCGACTACCGGTGCACGGACGAGCTGGCCGAGCGCTGCGGCCGGGCCCTGGTGGCCGCCACGGCGCGCATCGCGCGCGCGCTCTCCGGCGACTGAACCATTCCCAGCCAAACCACAGGCGGCTCCCCTGGATTACCCAACCTCGGCTCCTACGCTGAAGGCACCTCATCAAGGTGCGAGTGATGACGGTGCGAGTGATGACGGACCAAGGCCCCGAGGGCCGGCGCGATGCCGGGCCTCGGGGCCTTGATTCCGTCCGGCGGTCCCCCGACCGCCCGTGCCGGGCGTGCACGGGAGGACCGCCGTCGTGGGTCAGCGACGCGCGGAGGTGAGCCCCGCCCAGAGGCCGCCGATCAGGCCGCCCAGCGGAAGCAGCCAGAAGACGTGGAAGCCGATGGACTCGACCGCCGTGTTCGAGAAGACCATCAGGAGGAGCGCGGCGGCGATCAGGCCGCCGATCACGCCGCCGATCACGTAGCGGGCCGCGGAGCGGGCCGCGCCGCCCATCATGAGGACGATCCCGTAGCCGAACGCGGCGGTGAGGGCGCCGCCCACGAGGCCGAACATGACGGACTGCAGGGTGACGACCCACCCGCGGCCGGTCTCGCCGGTGGACGGGAGGAAGCCGTTCTGCTCCAGGTTCAGGTCCCGCACCGCGGCGGTGCCGGCCTCGGGGAAGAGCACCACGCGGGCGATCATGAAGGCGATGGTCAGCACCGCCGCGGCGATCATCACGCGGTTGGCGAAGCCCCAGCCGTCCACGGGACGGGTCGGCTCGATCATGGTCTCGTCCACGGTGGCGTGGCGGACCGGGCGCACGGGCTCCGTGCGGCCGGCGCGGGCTTCGACGGCGGTGGCGCCGTGGGCGGGGTTCTGGGCGGTGTTCATGTGGATACTCCCGTTCCTCCCCGTCGCACGGGGCGCGTTCCGAGCGCCGGGGAGGCGCCCGCGTGGATGCACGTCTGAGCTGATTTTAGGCGTGCTCCCAGGCAAAGGGGTAACGCGGACCGTCAGAGGACGTCCGCGCGTCGATTGGCGAGCACGGGGAGGAACTCCCGCACCTGGTCGATCCGTTCGCGGGTCACATCGGCGGTGGCCACGGCCTCGGGCTCGTCGGTCAAGGCCGCCACGGTGAGCGCGAGCGGATCGATCACCGCCGAGTGGCCCACGGTGCCCCCGCTCGCGGACGAGTCCGGGGCGCACGTGTCCGCCGCCGCCACCCACACCGTGTTCTCCACGGCACGCGCCTTCAGGAGCGTCTGCCAGTGGTCCACCTTGTGCTCGCCGGAGAACCACGCGGCGGGGGTGGCGATCACGTCCGCTCCCGCGAGCGCGAGGGCCCGTGACACCTCGGGGAAGCGCAGGTCGTAGCAGGTCTGCAGGCCCACCCGCAGGCCGGCCAGCTGGACGACGGCGGTTCCGCCGTCACCCGGGGTGATGCGGTCCGACTCGCGGTGCGCGAAGGCGTCGTAGAGGTGCAGCTTGCGGTAGGAGCCGGCCACGGCACCCGCCGCGTCCACGGCGAGGAGGGTGTTGTACGGGCGGTCGGATCCACTCGGCTCGTAGCCGCCCGCGATGACCGCCAGGCCGTGCTCGCGGGCGAGCCCCGCCAGCCCCTCGGCGAAGGGCCCCCACGCAGCCGCGACGGCGCCGGGGAAGTCCGCCTCCGACGTCGCCCGGGCGGCGAGCATGGCCTCCTCCGGGAGCACGAGCAGCCCCGCGCCCTCCGCGGCGGCGCGCTCGGCGAGCCGTCCGGCGGCGGCCAGGTTCTGCTCGACCCGGGCCCCCGGCCCGAACTGTCCCACGCTGATCCTCATGCACCCAGCCTGCCACGACTGGTCAGCACCCACAGGGGGGGTCCACGCTGGGAGGGCAGACCTCGCCCGCGCGCAGCCGCGCGGGACCGTCGACACGGAAGGCAACGATCATGACCTCGAAGCAGCCCCCCATTCCCGGCACCCCCGGGCCCCTCACGCCCGAGCTGATGGAGCCGACGGCGCAGACCTCGCCGGACGCCCCCGTCGCGGTCCCCGCCCCGGACCAGAAGGGCCCCGCCACGGTGTCCCCCACCGGCCAGGCCACCGGCGCCGATCCGGCCGCCGTCGCCCAGGGCGGCCAGTTCCTGACCACCGCGCACGGCGTGCGCCTGGCGGACTCGGACCACTCCCTCAAGGCCGGCCGCCGCGGCCCGACCCTCCTGCAGGACCACCACCTGCGCGAGAAGATCAGCCACTTCGACCACGAGCGCATTCCGGAGCGCGTGGTCCACGCCCGCGGCGCGGGCGCCCACGGCGTGTTCCGCGGCTACGGCACCGCCGCCAAGATCACCCAGGCCGGCGTGTTCGCCAAGGACAAGGAGACCCCGGTCTTCGTGCGCTTCTCCACCGTGGCCGGCTCGCGCGGCTCGATGGACCTGGCCCGCGACACCCGCGGCTTCGCCACGAAGTTCTACACCGACGAGGGCACCTGGGACCTCGTGGGCAACAACATGCCGGTGTTCTTCGTGCAGGACGCGATCAAGTTCCCGGACGTCGTGCACTCCGTGAAGCCGCACCCGGACCGGGAGATCCCCCAGGCCCAGTCCGCGCACGACACGTTCTGGGACTTCGTCTCCCTGCACACCGAGGCGCAGCACCACACCATCTGGAACATGTCCGACCGCGGCATCCCGCGCTCGTACCGCACCATGGAGGGCTTCGGCATCCACACCTTCCGCCTCATCGCGGCGGACGGCTCCACCGTGCTGGTCAAGTTCCACTGGAAGCCCGTCCTCGGCGTGCACTCGGTGACCTGGGAGGAGGCGCTGATCGCCAACGGCGCGGACCCGGACTTCCACCGCCGCGACCTCGCCGACGCCATCGAGGCCGGCGCTTTCCCCGAGTGGGAGCTCGGCGTGCAGGTGTTCGAGGACAACGAGGAGCAGATGTTCGAGGGCATCGACCTGCTCGACCCCACCAAGCTGGTCCCCGAGGAGCTCGCCCCCGTGCAGCCGATCGGCCGCATGACCCTGAACGCGAACCCCTCGAACTACTTCGCGGAGACCGAGCAGGTGGCCTTCAACCCGGCCAACCTGGTCCCGGGCATCGACGTCACCAACGACCCGCTGCTGCAGGGCCGCCTGTTCTCCTACCTGGACACCCAGCTCTCCCGCCTCGGCGGGCCGAACTGGACCCAGCTGCCCATCAACCGCCCGCACGCCGCGGTCAACGACATGCTGCGCGACGGCATGCACCAGACCGCCGTGCACCGCGGCGTGGCCCCGTACCGCCCGAACTCCCTGGACGGCGGCGTGCCGTTCGAAACCCCGGCGGACGGACGCCCGTTCATCGACCACCCGCAGCCGATCGAGGCCTCGGCGGAGAAGGTGCGCGGCCACGCCGCCTCCTTCGACGACCACTTCTCCCAGGCCCGCCTCTTCTTCCTCTCCCTCTCCGAGGTGGAGCGCGAGCACGTGGCCCAGGCATACACGTTCGAGCTGGCCAAGTGCTACGAGGAGACCATCCGCGTGCGTCAGCTGCGCGCCCTCGCCGCGATCGACGCCCGCCTGGCGAAGACCGTGGCGGACGGCCTGGGCCTCGAGGTCCCGGAGCCGGCCGAGGCCCCCGCGGACGTGCAGCCCTCTCCGGCGCTGTCCCAGATCGGTCAGACCTGGCCGCTGGACGGCCGCCAGGTGGGCCTCGTGGTGGGCCCGCAGGTGGACGAGAAGGTGCTCGGCGACGCTGTGCAGGGCGTCCACGACGCCGGCATGGTGCCGCTCGTGATCGCCCCCAAGGGCGGCCCTGTGGCCGGCGAGGTCGTGGCGCAGCGCGCCTACCTCACCGCCGCCTCGGTCGAGCTGGACGCCGTGGTGGTGATCGGCGCCACCCCGCCCGCGGTGGACGCCCAGCACGGCCTGGACGCGAAGGCCGCCGCCGACGCCCCGGACGCCGTGGACCCGCGCGTCGCCAAGCTGGTGCAGGAGGCCTGGCGCCACGCCAAGGCCGTCGTGGCCGTCGGCGAGGGCGCGACCGTGCTGGACGAGCTCGGCCTGACCGGCACCCCGGGCGTGCTCGCGGTGGACGGCGGCGACGATGCCGTCGCCCAGCTGAAGGAGCTCATGCCCGCGCACCGCGTGTGGGAGCGCTTCCCCACCACGGGTCGCCTGGCCGACTGATCGGCTGGATGTGTGCTGACCGGCTGAGCCGGTGAGCGGGAAGGGGCGGGGACCGCATGGTCCCCGCCCCTTCCCATATCCGCACTTTCATGCGAGTTTGGGCCGGAATGGGCGTTCTCGTTCGAGGTGTAGCGGCTACAACTCGAACGAAAGTGCCCCCCATCCACATGGAGACCGCCATGGACCGCACCGCCCCATGCCCCACTCTCCGAGTCCGCGGATCGCGCGGGTTCACGACGGCGGCCCTCGCCGCCGCCGGCGCCCTCGCGCTGAGCGGGTGCGGCCTGTTCGGCGCCGGGGTGCCGCGCATCGCCGTGCAGGAGGACGCGGGAACGCGCTGGCTGACGGTCGAGGAGCTGTGGGAGCAGCCGGAGGGCCAGTCCAGCGGGCTGCTCATGGGGCCGCTGGAGGTCACGCCCGAGGGATGCGTCGCGGTCGGGGAGGACACCGGCTCCGAGGCGGGGACGCCGGGGTCGACGCTCGTCGCGATCCCGGAGGGCGCCCTCATGCGCGAGGGCGACAGGGTCTTCGGGGTCCGGTCGGGGGACCGCGTCTTCGAGGTCGGTGACACCGTGAGCATCACGGGCGGGTTCTTCCCCGCCGACCGGCTCAGCCGGGAGGTGCGGGACGCCGTCGCCGCGTGCGGGGTGCGCGACGAGGTCGTGGTGCCGGGCACCCTCGAGTGACCTACCCCCCCCCGCACTTTCATGCGAGTTTGGGCCGGAATGGGCGTTTTCGTTCGAGGTGCAGCGGCTACGACTCGAACGACAGTGCGCTCCTGCCCCCGGCTCAGTCCTCGATGAGGTCCCGGACCTGGATGACCTGGTCGCGGCCAGGGCCGACGCCGATCGCGGAGATGCGGCAGCCGGAGAGGCGCTCGAGGGCCTCCACGTACACGCGGGCGTTCTCCGGGAGGTCCTCCAGGGTCTTGGCCTGGGAGATGTCCTCGGTCCAGCCCTCGAAGTACTCGAAGATCGGCTTCGCGTGGTGGAACTCGGTCTGCGTCATGGGCATGCGGTCGTGACGCACGCCGTCGACGTCGTAGGCCACGCACACGGGGATCTTCTCGATGCCGGTGAGCACGTCCAGCTTGGTCACGAAGTAGTCCGTGAACCCGTTCACGCGCGCGGCGTAGTGGGCCAGCACGGCGTCGTACCAGCCGGTGCGGCGCGGGCGCCCGGTGTTCACGCCGAACTCGCCGCCGGTCATGCGCAGCTGCTCGCCCATCTCGTCGAAGAGCTCCGTGGGGAACGGGCCCGCGCCGACGCGCGTGGTGTACGCCTTGACGATGCCGATGGTGCGGGAGAACCGCGTGGGGCCGATGCCCGCGCCCACCGAGGCGCCGCCCGCCGTCGGGTTGGAGGAGGTCACGAACGGGTAGGTGCCGTGGTCCACGTCCAGGTAGGTGGCCTGGCCACCCTCCATGAGGACGACCTTGCCCTCGTCCAGGGCGTCGTTGAGCATGTTCACGGAGTCCACGACCATGGGGCGCAGGCGGTCCGCGTAGCTGAGGAAGTACTCGGCGGTCTCGTCCACGGTGACCGCGCGGCGGTTGTAGAGCTTCACGAGGAGCTCGTTCTTCTGCCGCAGGGCGCCCTCGATCTTCTGGCGCAGGATCGACTCGTCGAAGATGTCCTGCACGCGGATGCCCAAGCGGGCCACCTTGTCCATGTAGGTGGGGCCGATGCCGCGGCCGGTGGTGCCGATGGCGCGCTTGCCGAGGAAGCGCTCCGTCACCTTGTCCATGGTCTGGTGGTACGGCGCCACGAGGTGGGCGTTGGCCGAGATCTTCAGGTTGGCGCAGGAGTGGCCGCGGGCCTCGAGCCCGTCGATCTCCTCGAACAGCGCCTCCAGGCTGATCACCACGCCGTTGCCGATCACCGGCACGGCGTTGGGGGAGAGGATGCCGGCGGGAAGGAGCTTGAGCTCGAACTTCTCACCGTTCACCACCACGGTGTGGCCGGCGTTGTTGCCGCCGTTCGGCTTGACGACGTAGTCCACGCGCCCGCCCAGCAGGTCGGTGGCCTTGCCCTTGCCCTCGTCGCCCCACTGGGCGCCGACGATCGCGATCGCTGGCATTTCTCACTCACTTCTGGCTCGCGGGCAGATACCCCCGAAGTCTAACAGTGGGCCAGGACACGGCCCCGGGGGCGACCGCGCCTCAGCGGCACCTCCGCCGAACGGCACCGCTGTCATGTCGCTGGAGCGCGGACGGCTCAGGCGTTCGCCGGGGCGTCCGTGCCTGCACCGCGGCGGCGCAGCTCGGGCTTGGACGCGGCAGGGCCGCCCGCCGCCGGGTCCGCGATGTCCGGCATCGGCTCGTCCGGGATCACGACGTCGGCGCCCGCCTCCGCGGTCGGCTCGCCCTCTCCTCCGCACCCGCCGGAGCCGCAGCAGCCGCCGGAGGAGGAGGCGGCGGCGTCGTCCGCCCCCGGGGCCGCGGCCGTGTCTGCGCCGAGCACGGTGTAGCCGGCGTCGGCGATCATGGCGAGGTCCGCCTCGGCGTCCTGGCCCTCCGAGGTGAGGTAGTCGCCGAGGAAGATCGAGTTGGCCACCTGCAGGCCGATGGGCTGGAGGGAGCGCAGGTGCATCTCGCGTCCGCCGGCGATCCGCAGCTCCTTGTCCGGGCAGGCCAGGCGCACCATGGCCAGGATCCGGAGGCACTCGAGCGGCGTGAGCTGCTGGTGGCCCTGCAGCGGGGTCCCGTCGAAGGGCATGAGGAAGTTGACGGGGATGGAGTCGGAGTCCAGGTCGCGGAGCGCGAGGACGGCCTCGACGAGCTGCTCGTGCGTCTCCCCCATGCCCGCGATCAGGCCGCTGCAGGAGGACAGGCCGGCGGCGCCGGCACGCTGCACGGTGTCCACGCGCTGCTCGTAGGTGTGGGAGGTGCAGATGGACTCGTAGTGGGACTCGGCCGTGTTGAGGTTGTGGTTGTAGGCGTCGACGCCGGCGTCCTTGAGCTTCTCGGCCTGGCCGTCCTTGAGGAAGCCGAGGCACGCGCACACCTCGACGTCCGGGTGCTGGGCCTTGAGGTCGCCGACCATGCCGGCCACGCGGTCGACGTCGCGGTCTGTGGGGCCGGTGCCGGAGGCCACCATGCACACGCGCGAGGCGCCGCCGGCGATGCCCAGGCCCGCCTGGCGGACGGCCTCCTCCGGCTTGAGCCACGTGTAGCGCAGGATCTCGGCCTCGGTGCCGAGCCGCTGGGAGCAGTAGGTGCAGTTCTCCGGGCAGAGGCCGGTCTTGAGGCTGACCAGGTAGTTGACCTTGACCGTGCGGCCGAAGTGCTTCTCGCGCAGGCGCGAGGCCGCCGCGACGATGCGGAACGTGTCCGCGTCCGGGGCGTCCAGCACAGCGACGGCCTCTTCAGCGGTGAGGCGGTGGCCGGCGTCGACGCGGGCGACGAGCGCGTCGTAGTCGAGCGGGGCGGCGGGAGCGGCGCCAGACGGGGAGCCGTGGATGGCCCCGGCGACGTCGGCGGCGGTGGGGGCGTCCTGCGTGGCGGTCATGCGGGCCTCATTCGATGGGCGGGGCGGGGCCCCGTCGGTGGGAGTGACGGCCAGCACTATAACAGTGTTCAGTGAACGGTGTTCAGGACCCACACCTGCCCGCCCGAAACGGGCGCCGCCCGCGCGCCTTCCGGCGCGAGACGGGAGGGCGCTGAGAACGACGTCGCGACCAGGACGGGGCGATCGTCACCGCGCGCGGGCGTCGCGCACGGCCGCAGCCCGCTCGATCCTCGCCTGCTCCACCGCGTCCAGGGCGGCACGATAGGCCGCGCCCTTCTCGCAGCAGCCCCCGAGGCAGCAGTCCTCATCGAGGTCGAAGTCCGCCGGGTCCGGGAGCGCGGGCTCCGGAGGCAGGCCGTTGACGTCGGTGGGGTCCGGTGCGGCGGTCATGGGGCGGTCCTCACGGGGTTCGGTCGGGTCGGGCGCACCCGAGCAACGGCGGGTGCCACCGGAGGCGGCGACGCCGCCGAGCTCAGCCTGCCATCAAGGTGGCGGGTGCGGGGGCGGCGCCCGCCCTCCCGCTCCTCGGCCACCCTGGTGGAGGTGGCCCGAGCGCGCGGGCGAGCGTGTCTCGTACCCACCCGCGCCGCCGTCGTCCCCCACCGGCGCGCCCCGCCGCGGCCAGCTCCTCTCCCGCCCCTCCCAGCCCGGCCTGACCCTCGCGCTCGTCATGCTGTGGGTGGCCCTGAGCCCCAGCCTGCTGCCGAACGCGTGGTGGATGACCGCGGTGGCCGTGGGCCTCAGCGTGGTGCTGGGCTCCATCGTGGGTGGACTGGCGGGACGGCTGATCGCGTGGATCGTGCGGCGCATGGACCTGCGCGCCACCGTCGACCCGCGCGCCGACTGGCTGCTGCGCCTCGGCTGGGACCTGCTGCTCGTGGGGATCAGCGCCCGGGCCTGGGTCTGGAGCCTGCGCGAGCAGGAGCGCACCGCCGAGCTCGTGGGCCTGGAGAGCAGCGGGATGGCCGGGCAGGCGGTCGGGTGCTCCCCGGCCTGCTCCTGGCCGCCCTCGGCTCCGCCGCCCAGTTCAACTCCCAGACCGCCCCGGGCCGCACGCCGCCGCAGGAGCCCGAGCGCTCCGGCCCCCGGACTCCACGCAGAGCTGGGAGAGCCTGGGCCGCGACGGCCAGGTCTTCGTCGCCGACGGCCTGCGCCGCGCCCGGATCGCCTCCCTCACCGGCGCGCCCGCCATCGAGCCGATCCGCCTCTACGCCGGGCGCCAGGCCGGGGCACCGTCGAGGACGCCGTCGCCGCCGTCCTGGCGGAGATGGACCGCACCCACGCATGGGGCCGAGACGTCCTGCACGTGACGACCTCGACGGGCACCGGCTTCGTCCAGGGCTGGTCGGTCGGCGCGGTGGAGTACCTGACCGGGGGCGACGTCGCCACGGTCTCCCTCCAGGACTCGTCCTTCCCCTCCGCGCTCGCCTACGTCTCGGACCGGACGACGCCGCCCCGCGCCGGCCGCGCGCTCTTCGACGCGGTGCGCGAGCGGTGGTCGGGTCTCCCGGAGGACAGCCGACCCCGCCTCGTGGTGAGCGGCGAGTCCCTGGGCTCCTACGGCGGCCAGGGCGCCTTCGAGTCCCCTGAGGACCTGCTCGCCGAGGTCGACGGCGCGGTGTGGACCGGCACCCCCCGCTTCACCCCCCTCTGGTCCACGCTGACGGACGGTCGGCGGCCGGGGAGCCCGGAGATCGCCCCGGTGGTGGACAACGGGCGGCACATCCGGTTCGTCACCCGGCCCGAGGAGCTCGAGCACGACTACGACGGCGGACCCTACGTCGACTGGGAGGAGCCGCGCGTCGCCTGTGCCCAGCACGCCTCCGATCCGATCGTGTGGTGGGGCCCGGCCATGCTGCTCCACGAGCCGGACTGGATGCGCGAGCACGTCGGCCGCGACGTCTCCCCGGACCTCGGCTGGGCGCCCTGGGTCTCCTTCTGGCAGGTGGGCATGGACATGCCCATGTCCGTCACCACCGACGGCGGGCACGGTCACCAGTACTTCGAGGAGGTCGTGCCCTACTGGGCGGCCGTGCTCGGGCAGGAGTGGACGGGCGAGCGGATCGAGGCCATCCAGCGGGCGGTGCGCGAGGACTACCGGCCGCGGTGACGGGGTCGCCCGTCCCGCCAGGCTCCAACGTCAGCCCAGCCGGCCGCCCGACTCGTCCAGGTAGCACGCCGCGCACAGCGACTCGTAGGTGACCTCGACGCCGTCGATGGCCACCTGGTCCCCCTCGAACACGAAGCGCCCGGCGCCCGTGGCGGCGTCCACCACCTTGCGGGTGTTGAAGACGGCCTTGCGCCCGCAGCGGCAGATGGTCTTGAGCTCCTCGAGGGAGTGCGCCACCTCCAGCAGGCGGGCGGAGCCGGGGAACGAGTGCGTGCGGAAGTCCGTGCGGATGCCGTAGGCCATCACCGGCACGCCCTCCAGCACCGCGATGCGCAGGAGGTCGTCCACCTGGCGCGGCTCGAGGAACTGCGCCTCGTCCACGAGCAGGCACGCCACGGGCGCCGCGTCCACGTGGTCCAGGAGCGCGTCCGGGTCGTCGCCGGCGGCGTGCCGGCGGAACAGCTCCACGACGTCGGCGCCCGACGGGATCACGAAGTCCACCGGGCTCGAGACGCCCAGGCGGGAGAGGATCCGCGCGTCGCCCTTCGTGTCGACCGCCGGCTTCGCCAGCAGCACGCGCTGGCCGCGCTCCTGGTAGTTGAAGGCCGCCTGCAGCAGTCCCGTGGACTTGCCGGAGTTCATCGCCCCGTAGCGGAAGTAGAGCTTGGCCACGTCGTCGTCGGCGTCCCTGGAGTGCCTCGCGCCGGCCTCAGGCCCGCGCGGCCCCGCCCTGCTGGGAGGCCTCGATCTGCTCGGCGGCCGTGGGGTCCGAGTCGCGCAGGAAGGTGCGGATGCGCTCGACCTCCTCGGACTCGCCGATGCCGGCGGCCGCGCGGCCGAGGGAGTACAGGCTCAGGAGGAAGCCGCGGTTCGGCTCATGGCTCCACGGCACGGGGCCCGCACCGCGCCAGCCGGCCTTGCGCAGAGCGTCCAGGCCGCGGTGGTAGCCCACGCGGGCATACGCGTAGGAGTCCACGGCACGGCCCTCGCTCCAGGCGTCCTCGGCCATGAGCGCCCACACGAGGGAGGAGGTGGGGGCCACGGGCACGATGTCCTCCGGGAGGTCGCCCGCCTCGAGCCGGGCGAGCACCTCCGGCTCCTCCGGCAGCCGCGTGGCCGCGGGCTCCATCAGGTTGCGGCCGATCAGGGACTCGGACATGCGGTGCTCCTCTTCCTCGGGTGCCTCGGGCGTTCCGCGTGGGGTCACCGCGCGGAGCGGTCTCGCCCGCGAGTCTATCCAGCGGTCCGGTACCGTAGGGCGAGCATCCGGCCGGGAGGCATCTCTCCGCGCGCCCGGCCCGCGATGCCGTCGAAGGAGCCCACGCCATGTCCTACCCCGAGTCCCCGCGTCGCCGCGCCGCCGCGGCCGCCGGCACCGCCGCCCTCGCGCTCGTCCTGGCCGGCTGTGCCGCGGGCGGAGAGTCGGGCGGCACCACCCCGTCGCCCAGCCCCACGGCGTCCGCGTCCGCCACCGGCGCCGCCTCCACCGCGGACCCCACCCCCACGGACCCGGCCGCCGCCGCCGCGTCCCGCGTGGCCGCCGCCAGGGCTTCGGCCGCCGCGGAGGGGACGCGCCGCCCCGAGCCCCGCGAGGCCCTGCAGACCGTGGGCCCCGGCATCAAGGACGGCGCCGCCTCCGGCGGCTGGCAGTCTGTGGCCGCCGCGAAGAACAACACCGTCTCCGTCATGAACTGCACGCGGGACGTGCTGGACCAGCGGACCATGGACGCCGTCGCCACCCACATCCCGAATCCGTCGGCCATCGGCTTCGTGGACCAGTACGCCTCGCGCGACGCCACCCACGAGTTCCTGTCCTGCGTCTACCAGGGCGACTCGAAGCGCAGCACCGGCATGCCCGTGGTCACCGTGAGCTACCAGCACAACCTCGACGGCGAGCGCCTCGACTGGTGCCGGCCCGAGCCCGCCGCCGTGGCGGACGAGTACTCCTTCGACGAGGCCTCAGGCAAGGGCCTGCTCGCGCTGCTGCGTCCGGGCATGGTGGGCGGCCAGGACGGCGCACCCCTGCTTCCCCAGCGCACCGGGTGGGCCTGCACCGAGGACGGCACCGAGATGGTCTCCGTCATCTTCGGCGCCATGGAGGGCTACGGCGACGCCAACGACGGCCTCACCCAGGTGGAGGACTCCCCCGTCGCCCAGAGCACGACCGTGGTCACCCAGGCCCGCGACCACCTCGCGGACACCGTGCTGAAGGACCCCTCGCACTACCGCGAGATCATCCAGAAGAGCTCCCCGTTCTTCCTGGACGCGCAGATGGACGAGGAGTCCCTCCAGGCGGCCCGCGCGCTGCCCACCGGGCGGATCCCCGAGGACCAGCTCACGGACCAGTCCACGATCGACCGCCCCGAGGGCGCCCCGGGCCCCGTGGCCCCGGGCCAGCCGCCCCGCCCGTTCCAGGGTGCGGCGGCCGCCGCCGCGGCCTCCTCGAGTGCGGCCGCCGCCGCGGAGAGCGCCGCCTCGCCCTCGGCCAGCCCGTCACCGACGAAGTCGGCCTCGGCCTCGCCGTCCCCCTCCACGTCCGGGGACTGACACCCGGCACGACGACGGCCGGTCACCCCGTGAGGTGACCGGCCGTCGTCGTGGGGACCGGCGGATCAGGCCTTCGCCGTGGCGTCGTCCTGGCCGGCGAAGTGCCGGCGGTACGCACCCAGGGTGAGGAACGCCGGGTACTCCGGCGGCAGGGCCGACTCGCAGAACACGCGCACCGCGTCCTCGAACCGGTGACCCTCGGGCAGCGGGCCGGCGAGGATCCGAGCGTGCTCCTCGCGGATCAGCTGCTCCATCCAGCCGCGGTTGGCGGTCCGCACGCCGCCCTCGGTCAGCTGCACACCGGTGCCGTTGTGGGCCCACTGCCAGATCTGGGACCGGGAGATCTCCGCCGTGGCGGCGTCCTCCATGAGTCCGTGGATCGCGGCAGCGCCGTTCCCCCGCAGCCAGGACTCGATGTAGCGGATCCCGACCTCGATGTTCATGCGCACGCCGGCCTCGGTCACCGATCCCGTGGTCGCGGCGACGTCGAGCAGGGCGGCCTCGTCCGGCTCCACGTCCTCGCGGCGGCGGGTGCGGATCTGGTTCGGGGCCTCGCCGAGCACGGCGTCGAACTCCTCCCGGGCGACCGGCACGAGGTCCGGGTGCGCCACCCACGAGCCGTCGAAGCCGTCGCCGGCCTCGCGGGCCTTGTCCGCGCGCACCTTCTCCAGCGCGGCGGCGTTGGCCTCCTCGTTCCGGCGGTCCGGGATCACGGCGGACATGCCGCCGATCGCCGAGGCGCCGCGCCGGTGGCAGGCCCGGACCAGCTGCTCCGTGTAGGCCCGCATCATCGGCTGGGTCATGGTCACCTCCGAGCGGTCCGGGAGGACGAACTCGGCCCCGCGGTCCCGGAAGTTCTTGATGATGGAGAAGATGTAGTCCCAGCGGCCGGCGTTGAGGCCCGCGGCGTGGTTGCGCAGCTGGTACAGGATCTCCTCCATCTGGAACGCCGCGGTGATCGTCTCGATCAGCACGGTGGCCCGGATGGTGCCCTGGGGGATGCCCAGCTCGTCCTGCGCCGCCACGAACACGCAGTTCCACAGCCGCGCCTCGAGATGGGACTCGAGCTTGGGCAGGTAGAAGTACGGGCCGTGGCCGCGGCGGATCAGCTCGTCGGCGTTGTGGAAGAAGTACAGGCCGAAGTCCACGAGGGCGCCGGCCATCGGCTCGCCGTCCACGCGGATGTGGTCCTCGACGAGGTGCCAGCCGCGCGGGCGGACGATGATGGTCGGCCGGTCCGTGAGCTCGCGCTCGCGCAGCCGGTACTCCTTGCCCTCGGGGGAGGTGAAGTCGATCTGGTCGCGGATCGCGTCGAACAGGTTGACCTGCCCGTCCAGCATCCGGTCCCAGGACGGCGTCGAGGAGTCCTCGAAGTCGGCGAGCCAGCCCGAGGCGCCCGAGTTGAGGGCGTTGATGGTCATCTTCCGATCCACGGGGCCGGTGATCTCCACGCGGCGGTCGTGCAGGCCGGGGGCCAGCGGCGCCACCCGCCAGGAGTCGTCCTCGCGGACCCGGCGGGTGGACCGCAGGTAGTGCGGGTTCCAGCCGTCGGTGATGCGGCGCCGGGTGTACTCCCGCTCCTCGAGCAGCCGCCGGCGGCGGTCCTCGGCCAGCCGGTGCAGGCGGCCGAGGAACGCCAGCGCCTCGTCCGTGAGGATCTCAGCCTGCCGCCCGTCGACCGGCCCGTGGACGGTCACCACGGGGGCGGCGCCCTCGGGGATGACGACGGGGATGGCCTGGGTGCTCACGTCATGCGGCAGGGGCGTGTGCTCCCGAGCGTCGTCGGCATGGATCTCGTGCAGGGTGGGGGTCATGGTCTGCGGGCTCATGGGACTGCCTCCTCGCGGTCTCGGCTGAGCGGTTCAGTGGAACTGGCCGGACTCCGTGGAGCCCGCCAGGGCCACCGTGGAGCTGTCCGGGTTGATGGCGGTGGACACGGCGTCGAAGTAGCCGGTGCCGACCTCGCGCTGGTGCTTGGTCGCGGTGTAGCCGCGGGCCTCGTCGGCGAACTCGCGCTCCTGCAGCTCGACGTACGCGGACATCTGGCGCTCGTGGTAGCCCTTGGCCAGGTCGAACATCGAGTGGTTCAGGGCGTGGAAGCCGGCCAGCGTGATGAACTGGAAGGTGTAGCCCATGGCGCCCAGCTCGCGCTGGAACTTGGCGATGGTGTCGTCGTCGAGGTTCTTCTTCCAGTTGAAGGACGGCGAGCAGTTGTAGGCCAGCATCTGGTCCGGGAACTCGGCCTTGACGGCCTCGGCGAACTTCCGGGCCAGCTCGAGGTCCGGGGTGCCGGTCTCCATCCAGATCAGGTCCGCGTGCGGGGCGTAGGCCTTGGCGCGGGCGATGCAGGGCTCGACGCCGTTGCGGACCTTGTAGAAGCCCTCCGCGGTGCGCTCACCGGTGATGAACTCGGCGTCGCGCTCGTCCACGTCCGAGGTGATCAGGGTGGCCGCCTCGGCGTCGGTGCGGGCGATGATCACGCTGGGCACGTCGGCGACGTCGGCGGCCAGGCGGGCGGCGTTGAGCGTGCGGATGTGCTGACCGGTGGGGATGAGCACCTTGCCGCCGAGGTGGCCGCACTTCTTCTCGGAGGCCAGCTGGTCCTCCCAGTGCACGCCGGAGGCGCCGGCGGTGATCATCGACTTCATGAGCTCGTAGGCGTTGAGCGGGCCGCCGAAGCCGGCCTCGGCGTCGGCCACGATCGGCACGAGCCAGTCCTCGACGGTGCTGACGCCCTCGGCGTGCTCGATCTGGTCCGCGCGCAGCAGGGCGTTGTTGATGCGGCGCACCACCTGCGGCACGGAGTTGGCCGGGTACAGGGACTGGTCCGGGTACGTGTGGCCGGAGAGGTTGGCGTCCGCGGCCACCTGCCAGCCGGAGAGGTAGATGGCGCGCAGCCCGGCCTTGACCTGCTGGACGGCCTGGTTGCCGGTGAGGGCGCCGAGGGCGTTGGTGAAGTCACCGCGGGCGTTCTCGTCCTTCAGCTGGGTCCACAGCTTCTCGGCGCCGCGGCGGGCCAGCGTGTGCTCCTCCTGGATCCGGCCGCGGAGACGGACGACGTCCTCGGCGGTGAAGCCGCGCTCGACGCCGGCCCAGCGGGGGTTGTGGTCCCAGTCGTGCTGGAGCTGCTCGGCGGAGGCGGGAGTGGAGTGGTGGGGCTGGGTGGTCATGACGTCCTCCTGGGGATCGGTCCGGTTCGGTGAGGGGTTCGGTGCGACGTGTCCGTCGCTGCCGTTGACCTCCACTCTGGTCCCGGGCAAGGCCCTCGGGAGCACAAAATCGGTGGAAACTCCGGCCGTTCCTGCCGCCGGGTCAGAACGTGACGGTCCTTGCGCCCTGGTGTGGCACGGATCACGACGGTGGCCCCCTGCTTGTCAAGAATGTGACTTTCTTTCCGTCACACGTGTTCTGCGGCCCCGGATCCGTCTACAGTTCCGCGCATGATGACTCGCCCGCTTCCCGAGGACAGCGCGACCGTGGACGCCGTCGCGCTGGGCCGCCGCGTCCGGCACCTGCGCAAGCAGGCCGGCCTCACCCTGGACCAGCTCGCGGAGCGCACGGGCGTGAGCGGTTCGCACCTGTCCCTCGTGGAGAACGCCCGCCGCGAGCCGCGGCTCTCGCTGGTCCAGCGGATCGCGGAGGTCCTGGGCGTGCCGGTCGAGGACCTGCTCACCGGCCGGGCCCCCACCCGTCGGGCCGAACTGGAGATCGAGGTCGAACGGTTCGCGCGCTCGGAGCACTACGCCTCCCTCGGCCTGCCCCCGCTGCGCATCGGGCCCCGCACCCCCACCGAGGTCCTCGAGGTGATCGCGGGGCTGGAGGCCGAGCTGCGCCGTCGCCTGGAGGAGCAGGCCGCCACCCCCGAGGAGGCGCGCCGCGCCAACGCCCAGCTGCGCGCCCGGATGCGCGCGGTGGACAACCACTACCCCGACCTCGAGGCCGAGGCGCATCGGCTGCTCGACGCGATCGGCCACACGGGCGGGCCGCTGGGCCTGCACGCGGTCTCGGAGCTGGCCGAGCACCTCGGCTTCACCCTGCGCTTCGTCCCGGACCTGCCGCACTCCACGCGCTCCGTCACGGACCTCAAGCACGGGCGCATCCACATCAGCGGCTCCCGCTCCTCGGACCACGACCGCCGCACCGTGGTGCTCCAGGCCCTCGCCGCCGCCGTCCTGGGTCACGGCGAGCCGCGGGACTACGAGGACTTCCTCGCCCAGCGTGTGGCGGTGAACTACCTGGCGGGCGCGCTGCTCATGCCGCAGCGGGCGGCGTCGTCGCTGCTGCGGGCCGCCCAGAAGCGCCGGGACCTGTCCGTGGACGACCTGAAGGACGCGTTCGGCGTCTCCTACGAGGCCGCAGCGCACCGGTTCACCAACCTGGCCACCGTGGACCTGGGCATCCGCTGCCACTTCCAGAAGGTCCACGAGACCGGGGTGATCCACAAGGCCTACGAGAACGACGGGATCGTGTTCCCCGCCGACCACACCGGTGCGATCGAGGGCCAGCAGGCGTGCCGGAAGTGGGGCGCGCGGCAGGCCTTCTCCCGCAACGACCGGTTCCGCGCCCACACGCAGTACACGGACTCGCCCAACGGGACGTTCTGGTGCACCTCGATGATCGAGAACGGCCCCGACGGGCAGTTCGCCCTCTCCGTGGGCACCCCGTTCGAGCATGCCCGGCACTTCCGCGGCGCGGACACCCGCCACCGGGTCACCTCCACCTGCCCCGATCCGCGCTGCTGCCGCCGCCCCGACCCCGAGCTCGAGGCCGCGTGGGGCGGGCACGTGTGGCCCGCGGCCCGCATGCACGCGCACCTGCTGGCGGCCATGCCCACGCAGACCTTCCCCGGTGTGGACGAGCGCGAGGTCTTCGAGTTCCTCCAGTCCCAGGAGGAGCGGGAGGGCTGAAACGCCGCCGGCCCGCACCCTCACGCGAGGGTGCGGGCCGGTGCGGCGGACGGCGGGGTCAGCCGATGCTCTTGCCGGCCGAGTTCAGCTCGGTGCAGGCCTGGACCACGCGGGCGGCCATGGCCTCCTCGGCCTTGGCGCCCCACACGCGGGGGTCGTACTGCTTCTTGTCGCCGACCTCGCCGTCGACCTTCAGGACGCCGTCGTAGTTCGCGAACATGTGCCCGGCCACGGGGCGGGTGAACGCGTACTGGGTGTCCGTGTCCACGTTCATCTTCACCACGCCGAAGGAGACGGCGTCCGCGATCTCCTGCTCGGAGGAGCCGGAGCCGCCGTGGAACACGAGGTCGAACGGGCGCTGCTTCCCGAACTTCTCGCCCACCGCGGTCTGGATCTCCTCGAGGATCTCCGGGCGCAGCTTCACGCCGCCCGGCTTGTACACGCCGTGCACGTTGCCGAAGGTCAGCGCGGTGAGGTAGCGGCCGTGCTCGCCGAGGCCGAGGGCCTCCACGGTGGCGATGCCGTCCTGGACGGTGGTGTAGAGCTTCTCGTTGATCTCGTGGGCCACGCCGTCCTCCTCGCCGCCCACGACGCCGATCTCCACCTCGAGGATCTGCTTGTTGGCGCGGGTGCGGGCCAGGAGCTCCTTCGCGATGCGCAGGTTCTCCTCGAGGGTCTCGGCGGAGCCGTCCCACATGTGGGAGTTGAAGAGCGGGTCCCGGCCGGCCTTGACCTCGGCCTCGGAGGCGTCCAGGAGCGGGCGGACGAAGCTGTCCAGCTTGTCCTTGGGGCAGTGGTCCGTGTGCAACGCGATGTTCACGCTGTACTTCTTGGCGACCTCGCGGGCGAACGCGGCCATGGCGAGCGAGCCGGTGACCATGTCCTTCACGGAGGAGCCGGAGAAGTAGGCGGCGCCGCCGGTGGAGACCTGGATGATGCCGTCCGACTCGGCCTCGGCGAAGCCGCGGATGGCGGCGTTGAGGGTCTGGGAGCTGGTGACGTTGATGGCCGGGTAGGCGAAGGGGCCGTTCTTGGCGGCGTCGATCATCTCGGCGTACTTGTCCGGGGAGGCGATGGGCATGCTTCTCAAGCTCCTCATGTCGCGGGGCGGCGGATCGTTCTGCTCGTCATCGTAACGGGGCGGGTGCAGGCGCGGTCAGGGCTGGACGACGATGCCCTGCGCCCCGGTAGCGTCGGCGGCGGACCACCCGTCACCCCGCCGCCACGAAGGAGCCGCCATGCGCGCCGAACAGGTCACCGATCCCCTCTGCTACCACGGCGAGGGCCCCGTGTGGGCCGAGAGCTGGGGCACCGCCTCCGAGGGCCTGGCCGCCGGCGGTGGGCTGCGCTGGGTGGACATGCTCGCGGGGGACGTGCTGTCCCTGCGCGCGGACGGCGGCGTGGAGCGCACCCACGTGGGCGACGTCGCCGCGGCCCTGCGCCCGCGCGTCGGGGGCGGCGCCGTGATCGGCGTGGAGCGGGGCTTCGCCCTCATGTCTCCGGACGGGGAGCTGACCACGCTGCCCGAGCTGTGGCCCGAGGCCGACGGGATCCGCATGAACGAGGGCGGCTGCGATCCGGACGGCCGCTTCCACTGCGGCACCATGGCCTACGCCAAGACCCCCGGTGCCGCGACCCTCTACCGACTCTCCCCCGCCCCCGAGGGCGGCGCGGGCGACGTGGACGCGGTGCTCACCGGCGCGACGACGTCGAACGGCCTGGAGTGGAGCCCGGACGGCTCGCTCGCCTACTACGACGACACGCCCACCCGGCAGGTGACCGTCTTCGACTACTCCCGCGAGGAAGGCCTGACGAACCGCCGCGTGCTCACGGACGTGCTGGACGGCGAGGGCAAGCCGGACGGGCTCACCGTGGACGCCGAGGGCGGGATCTGGGTGGCCGTCATCAGCCACGGGCAGATCCACCGCTACACGCCCGAGGGGAGGCTCGACGAGGTGGTGGAGGTGCCCGTGCAGAAGACCACGGCGTGCACCTTCGGCGGCGAGGACCTGGGCACCCTCTACATCACCACGTCGTGGGAGAACATGGAGCCGGGCGAGGACCCGCTCGCCGGTGCAGTGTTCGCGGTGCGCCCGGGCGTGAGCGGGCTGCCGGTCCGCCCCTTCGCCGGCTGACTCCACGCACCCCGCCGTCGTGCACGAGACGGGAGCCATTCGCCCCGCCGTCGTGCACGAGACGGGACGCGACCCCCATCACGGCGACGGCGCCGGGCCCCCGTGCTGGCGGATCCAGCCGTGCATCGCGATGCCGGCGGCCACGCCCGCGTTGATCGAGCGGGTGGAGCCGTACTGGGCGATCGAGAGGACCGCCTCGCTCGCCGCCCGCACCTCCTCCGAGAGCCCGGGGCCCTCCTGGCCGAACACGAGCACGCACGATCGCGGGAAGTCGAACGTCTCGAGCGGCACGGACTCCGGGAAGAGGTCCACCCCGATCACGGGCAGCCCCTGACCCGCGGCCCACCCCGTGAACTCCTCCACGGACGCGTGGTGGTGCACGTGGAGGTACCGGTCCGTCACCATGGCCCCGCGCCGGTTCCAGCGGCGCCGGCCGATGACGTGCACGCCCGCGGCGTTGAACGCGTTCGCGGTGCGCACCACCGTGCCGATGTTCAGGTCGTGCTGCCAGTTCTCGATGGCCACGTGGAACGGATGCCGCCGGGCATCCAGCTCGGCCACGATCGCCTCGAGCCGCCAGTACCGGTAGCGGTCCAGGACGTTGCGGCGGTCGCCGCCGGCCAGCAGCTCCGGGTCGAGGCGCGCGTCGTCGGGCCACGGCCCCTCCCACGGGGGCACGCCCACGGCGCGCTCGGCATCCGGTCCCTCTCCGTCCCGGCCCCCGTCCCCGGGAACGGCGGAGGAGACCGGCGCACCCGGGGAGACGGGCGCGCCGGGGCGAGCGCCGCCGTCGTCATGCTGCCGGGGCGCGCTCAGCGGCGGCCGGCCTTGCGGTCCACGAGGGCCCACGAGCCGAGCGCGGACGCTCCGGCCACGGAGAGCACCGCGGGCCACGCGCCGATCCTCTTCGCGAGCGGGTGGGAGGCGCCGAAGCCGCCGAGGTACAGCGCGGAGAGGGCGCCGGCGACGCCGGGGCCGCCCTTGGCCAGCCAGGTGCGGCCCGCGTAGCCGCCGGCCGCGGCGAGCACCACGCCGCCGAGCGGTCGGATGCCGGTCTCGCGGGCGGTCAGGTAGCCGCCGACCAGCCCGAGGGCGGCGATCGGGGCGGTGGTGACGGCGTCGGCGGGGAGGAGGGTCTTGCCGTCGCGGACGCCGGGACGGCTCTGCTGCTTGCTCATGGCTCCACCGTACGCCGCCGCGCCCCGCGCGCCGGGGCAGAATGTCCCGGTGACCACCATCGACAACGCCGTCTACGTGGACGGCAAGCGCGTCCACACGCCGACCAGCCTCGACGACACCTGGGAGTCCTGCGAGCGGGAGGGGGGCATGGCGTGGCTCGGGCTCTACCGGCCGAGCGAGGCCGAGCTGCAGGAGGTGGCGACCGAGCTGCACCTCCATGAGCTGGCGGTCGAGGACGCCGTCAACGGCGGCGAGCGGGCGAAGCTCGACCACTACGGGGACGGCTGGTTCATGGTCCTGCACCCCGCGCGCTACGACGACCAGAAGGAGCTCGTGGTCATCGGCGAGCTCTCGGTCTTCACCGGGGAGAACTTCGTGGTGACCGTCCGCCACTCGGACGAGCCCGACCTGGCGGGCATCCGCGCGGCCCTGGAGGAGCACCCGGATCGGCTGGCCCTCGGGCCCTGGCAGGTCTCCTTCGAGATCCTGGACCGCGTGGTGGACGACTACTTCCCGGTGATGGACGGCCTCGAGACGGACGTGGACCAGATCGAGGACCAGCTCTTCCGCCGGAACAGGGGCGTGTCCCGGCGCATCTACAAGCTCTCGCGCCAGGTGATCCACGTGCAGCGCGCCATCAAGGAGCTGCCCGCCATGGTGCAGCAGATGCAGCGGTCCGTGGAGAGCGCCACGGGCGCGAAGCTGGACGGCTCCCACGCCGCCCACGTGGACGACGACGCGGCCGTGGAGACCCTGCGCCGCCTGCGCGACGTGCACGACCACGTGGTCCACCTCAACGACAAGGCCGCGTCCCTGCGCACCGTCCTGGAGAACGCGCTCGCCCTGGACTCGACCCTCGCGAGCAAACGGCTGGCGGAGCAGTCGATCGCGCAGAACGAGCAGACGAAGAAGATCTCCTCGTGGGCGGCCATCATCTTCGCCCCGCAGCTCATCGGGTCCATCTACGGCATGAACTTCGACCACATGCCGGAGCTGCACTGGTTCTGGGGCTACCCCTTCGCCCTCGCGCTCATGCTGGCGGTGGCGGTCACGCTCTACGTGCTGTTCAAGCGCAACGACTGGCTCTGACCCCGTTACCTTTCTCGTGGCTCCTCCATCGATCAGGATGAGCAGGTGCCGGCCAGCCGGTCCTCGGCATGATCGTTGCCCCCAGTCGACTGCATGATCCGGGGGGTGTTGTCACCGAGGACCGGTCTGGTGACCACGGATCGCTAATAGAGGCGCGAGCCCCTCACCGGGGCCCTT
>NZ_JAHXOZ010000006.1 GCF_023147585.1 Micrococcus sp. EYE_212 | reverse complement strand
GTCATCGTGATGACTCCATTCGAGGGTGCTGTGAGAGGTTCACTCGAAGGATCACACGGTGGCCGCGTCCACGTCTGAGACGACGTGCCCGACCACCGGGCGCTACACCACTATGCGGGACTCAACTCATCGTGCCCGAGCGCCCGCCAGTCCTCGACGGCGGCGCCCGTGGCGCGGTGCACACCGTGCGTCACCGACCGGAGGTCCGCGCGGCGTGCTCGCTCGGCGCTGAACCCCGCGGCGGTCAGGTCCGTGAGCCGGAACGTGGAATGCGCAAGCGGAGCGGGGAGGGGCGCGGGCTCGACGGGTGCCATGCCCCGCATGCTGGCCGCGCCCACGTCTCCCCCGCGCGCCGGCGCCGCGATCCGTGGACGACGCGCCCGACGACCGCCCCTGTGCAGGAGCGGCAGGCCGCGGCCGTCAGCCCCCCTTCCTTGTTTTCGCTAGGGACATCGTCGTCTCCATCCCACGAAGTTGGGACGGAGACGACGATGTCCCTAGCGAAAGTGCCGGGGGGGGTGGGACGGGTCAGGGGGTGAAGGTCCGGCCCGTCAGCTTCTCGTACGCCTCCACGTAGCGCGCGCGGGTCTTGGCCACGACGTCGGCCGGCAGCGCCGGCGGCTCCTCACCCGAGGCACGGTCCCACCCGGACGCCTCGCTCGTCAGCCAGTCGCGCACGAACTGCTTGTCGAAGCTGGCCGGCGCGCGCCCGGGCTCGACGTCGTCGGCGTCCCAGAAGCGGGAGGAGTCCGGAGTCAGCACCTCGTCGCCCAGCACGATCTGCCCGGTCGTCGGGTCCACGCCGAACTCCACCTTCGTGTCCGCGAGGATGATCCCGGCCTCCCGCGCGATCGCCTCGGCCCGCGTGTAGAGGTCGAGCGTGAGGTGGCGCAGCCGCGCCGCGGCCTCGTCGCCCACCCGCTCCGCCATCTGCTCGAACGTGATGTTCTCGTCGTGCTCGCCCACCTCGGCCTTCGCGGAGGGCGTGAAGATCGCGGGGTCCAGCCGCGAGCCGTCCACGAGCCCGGACGGCAGCGGCAGTCCCGTCACGGTCCCGGACTCGCGGTACTCGGCCAGGCCCGAGCCGGTGAGGTAGCCGCGCGCGATGCACTCCACGGGGAACATGTCCAGCCGCTTGACCACCATGGCCCGGCCGGCCACGGCCTCGGGGACGTCCGTGCTGACCACGTGGTGCTCGAACGGCGACGCCGCCGCGCCGTTGCAGCCCTCCGCGAGCCTCTCGAACCACCACAGCGTCAGCTGCGTGAGGATCGCGCCCTTGTCGGGGATCGGCGGCTCCAGCACGTGGTCGTACGCGCTGATGCGGTCCGAGGCCACCACCAGGAGCGTCTCACTGCGTCCCGGCTCGGCGTCAGCCGGCTCGTAGAGGTCACGCACCTTGCCGGAGTACACGTGGCGCCAGCCCTCCAGCTCGAGGGCCTCGGCGCCGTCGAAGCCGCGGCGCCCCCCCGCGCCCACGACGTCGTCGCCCACCGCCGCACGCTCGTCACCCGCCGCCGTGCGATCCGCGCCGGCACCCGGCACCGCGATCTCGCCGCGCTCGGCCTTCTCGGCGATGTCGGTGCGCCACTGGGCGCCCTCGAAGCGGATCCGCTCCACGCCCTCGTACGCCCGCTCGCGACCCTCCACGAGGTCCGCCCCACGCCCGACGACGGCCAGCACGCGCCCGCCGTTCGTCACCACGCCGGCCTCGGTCGCGGCCGTCCCGGCGTGCAGCACGTCCACGCCGTCGAGCCCGAGCGCATCCTCGATCCCCACGATCACGTCCCCCTTCGAGGAGCTCGCGGGGTACCCGGCCGAGGCCATGACCACGTCGACCACGGTGTCCGCGCTCCAGGCCAGCTCGCGGTCCGCGCCGAGGCGACCCGCGGCGGCGTCGGCCAGCAGCCCGCCCAGCGGGGTCTCGAGACGGGCGAGCACGGCCTGCGTCTCCGGATCGCCGAAGCGCACGTTGAACTCGATGACCTGCACGCCCTTCGCGGTGACGGCCAGGCCGCAGAACAGCACCCCCGTGAAGGGGGTCCCGCGGCGGGCCATCTCGGCGAGGACCGGGCGGGCCACGCGGTCCATGACCTCGTCCGCGAATCGCTCGGGCAGCCACGGCAGCGGCGTGTAGGCGCCCATGCCGCCGGTGTTCGGGCCGGCGTCACCGTTGTCGATGCGCTTGAAGTCCTGCGCGGGGCTCAGCGGCACCGCGTCCTCGCCGTCGCACACCACGAAGAGGGAGACCTCGGGGCCGTCGAGGTACTCCTCGATCACCACGGTGCCGCCCGCGGCGAAGCACGCCTCGGCGTGGGCCAGGGCCTCGGCGCGGTCCTCGGTGACCACCACGCCCTTGCCGGCGGCCAGGCCGTCGTCCTTCACCACGTGCGGAGCGCCGAACGCGTCCAGCGCGGCCTCGGCCTCGGCGGCGGTGGTGCACACGCGGGCCCCGGCGGTCGGCACGGACGCGGCGGCCATGACCTCCTTGGCGAACGCCTTGGACGCCTCGAGCTGGGCGGCGGCCTTCGAGGGGCCGAAGACGGCGACGCCGGCCGCGCGCAGCGCGTCGGAGACGCCGGCCGCGAGCGGGGCCTCGGGGCCGACGATCACGAGGTCCGCGTCCAGCTCGCGGGCGAGCGCGACGACGGCGGCGCCGTCCGTCGGATCCACCGCGTGGAGCGTGGCGGCATCGGTCATCCCGGCGTTGCCGGGGGCCACATGGAGGGCGCTGACCTGGGGGTCACGGGAGAGGGCGCGGAGCAGCGCGTGTTCGCGGCCGCCGTTGCCGAGCACGAGGATCTTCACGCGCTCCAGCCTACGCGGTGGCGCCTGGCCACCCCGGGCGCGGGCCGCCTACCGTGGACCCCATGACGATGCCCCCCATCCACCACGGCCGCGCCGACGGACCAGGCCCCGGCCTGCGGACGGCGTGGATCTTCGTGGCCACCCTGTTCACATGCTCGCTCATCGGCTTCTGGAGCCTCCGCCTGTTCGGGATCGGCCGGGGCGAGGTCGGCTGGGGCACGGTCGCGGTGATCCTCGCCCTGGCCACCGTGGCCGCCGCCCTCATCACGCGGTTCGTGCGGAACCGCTGAGGCACGACGGCGGCGCATCCGGTGCGCCCGCCCCCGCACCCGCCCGCCGCGCCCGTTCTTCAGCAGGTCCCGGCCCGCCGCGGTGTCCGCCCCTCAGCGGATGACCCGCCGTCGCCGCGCCTCGGCCACCGCCGCCGTCCGATTGTCCACGCCGAGCTTCTGGAACGCGTGCACCAGGTGCGTCTTCACGGTGGCCTCGGAGATGAACAGCGCCTTGGCCGCCGCCCGGTTCGTTGCACCGCCGCCGATCAGCGTGAGCAGCTCGATCTCGCGCGGCGTCAGCGCCCCGCTGTCCCCGGCCACCCGGCCCACGAGCCGCGCCGCGATCTCCGGGGCGAGCGCGCGCCGCCCCGCCGCCGCCGTTCTCACGGCGCCCGCGATCTCCTCGCTGCTGGCGTCCTTGAGCAGGTAGCCGGCCGCGCCGGCGTCAAGGGCGGCGAGGATGTCCGCGTCCGCGTCGAACGTGGTGAGGATCAGCACCGGCAGCCCCGGGAACCGGCCCCGCACCGCGCGCGTCGCCGCCACGCCGTCCATGCCGGCGCCCATCTGCAGGTCCATGAGCAGGACGTCGACGCCGGGCCCGGCCGCCCCGACCGCCTCGAACTCGGTCTCGGCGGCGGCCCGCTCGAGCACGCGCAGCGCCTCCTCGCCGTCGGCGGCCTCCGCCACCACCGCGAGGTCCTCGTGCCCCTCGAGCACGGCGCGCACGCCCGCGCGCACCACAGGGTGGTCGTCCACCAGCATCACGCGGATCATGCGTCCTCCACGCTCGGTCCCCGGTCATCCTCGCGCGCCGGGCCGCTGGGCGTCCGCGGCAGGGGCACCCGCAGCGCGACCACGGTGCCCTCCCCCGGCGCGGACTCCACCGCGGCCTCCCCGCCCAGCAGTTCCATGCGCTCGCGCACCCCGGCGAGCCCGACGCCGGTCGAGCCGTCCGTCCGCGGGGCGTCCGTCCGCGGGCCGCCCGCACGATACCCGTCGACCCCGGCGGGGTCGACGCCTCTGCCGTCGTCCGCCACGTCCACCGTGATCTCCCCCGGCAGGAAGGCGACGGACACCCGCGCCCGCTCGGCGCCGGCGTGCTGGCCGACGTTCGCCAAGGACGCGCGCACCGCCCGGACCAGCGCGGTCTCCACGGCCTCCGGGACGGGCACGGCCTCCCCGACGACGTCCACGTCCGCCGCCACCGGCGTCCCCGCCGCGGCCTGCTGCGCCGCGAAGGCCCGCACCGCCGCCTCGAGGGACTCCACGAGCCCGGCGCCCGTGGCCCCGCTGCGCAGCTCGCGCACGAACGCGCGGGAGTCGGCGAGGCTCTCCGCGGCGGTCGCGCGCACGGTCTCGAGCCGCTCCCCCGCGAGCGCTGCGTCCCCGTCCCGCAGTGCGTCCTGCGCCGCGCGGGAGACGAGCACGATCGAGGCGAGGCCCTGCGTGAGCGTGTCGTGGATGTCCCGCGCCAGGCGCTCGCGCTCGGCGAGCGCACCCGCCGAGCGCTGGCTCGCCGCGAGGTCCGCGCGTGTCGCCCGCAGCGCCTCGGCCACGGCGCGCTGCCGCTCGGACTCCTCGAGCAGGGCGCGGTAGGCCCCCGAGAGCACGAGCGCGACCACCGCCCCCACGAGGGGGCCGATCACGGCGGCGGGCCGCACCCCCTCGCCGGCCGCGGCCATGCCCAGCCCCACGACGCCGGCCATGGCGAGCACGAGGAGGGTGCCCGCCACCCGGCCCAGGCGGCGGTGCCGTCCCGCGACGTGGCCGGCCACGTGCAGCACCACGAAGAAGAGCGGGAACGCCACCCACGCGACGTCGGGGTGGTGCGCCACGAGCAGACCCCACAGCCCGAGCACGACGGCGAGCCACACGGCCGCCGCGCCCCGGCCGACGTCGGCCCCACGCCGCCAGCGCCGCCGCTCGACCACGGTGCCGGCCAGGTACACGGCGGCGAGCGCGACGGAGAGGCCAACCAGCACGACGGTCGTGAACGGCCCGGGCGTCTGGCCGGCGCCTGCCGCGCGCACGCCCGCGAGCGCCCGGGCCAGCCCGACGGCGAGCATGGCCGCGAAGGCCACGTGCAGGATCACGCGCAGACCCGCCAGCACCGCCGCGGTGCCCGACGGCTCACCGGCCTCGGCGACGGGGGCGGACGTCGTCGTCGGAGGCGGGGTGCTGCTCATGCCGCCACCCTACGGCGGACGCCGCCGGCCCCCGCCCTCCGCCCCCCGAAGCAGGTGTCACGAAACGTTGGTATCCGAGGCGGATTCCCACACATCGTGACACCTCGTTCCGCAGGGGGTGGGGACGGGATCAACCGAAGGGTTGACCCGGGATCAACCGGGGCGGTCGATGTGCGGACCGAGTCCCGGCGGGAGGCTGGAACAGACGTTCCAGCCGGGCGGGAGGCGCCTCCTCCTCCCCGGCGCGACACCCCTCATCGAAAGGACGCGCACCATGTTCCTCGCCCTGCGAGACCTGCGCTTCGCCACCGGCCGCTTCGCCCTCATGGGCTGCGTGGTGGCGCTGATCTCCCTGCTCCTCGTCATGCTCTCCGGCCTCACCGGGGGTCTCGCCCACCAGAACACCGCCGCGCTGGACTCGTTCGAGGAGCAGGGCGTGCAACGGATCGTGTTCGGCGGCGCCTCAGGCCAGGAGCCCACCGCTGACTTCACGCAGTCCGAGTTCACCACCGCCCACCGGGACGCGTGGGCGGCCACCGACGGCGTCGCCGCCGTCGAGCCCGCCGGCGTGAGCCAGGGCCGGCTCGTGGGCCTCGAGCACGCGGTCGAGCCCGCGCCCGGCGCCCTCGCCCCGGCCGACGGCGTCACCCGCGTGGACACGGACGGCGTGCCGACCACCGGCGTCGCGTCGGCCTCCCTGCTCGGGCTCGAGGCCGGCTCCCCGCACGCCCCCGCCGGCCTGGCCGAGGGCACCGTGGTCCTCTCCCAGTCCCTCGCCGATGAGCTGCACCAGGGCGAGGGCGGCACCATCACCTCCTCGGGCGTGCCGCTCACCGTGGTCGACGTCGTCGCGGACTCCTACTACTCCCACACCCCCGTGGCGTGGGTGACCACGCGCGACTGGGCCGCCCTGGCCCACTCGGACGACGCCGACGTGATCGGCACCGTGGGCCTGGCCTCGTTCGACGCCGGCGCGGACGCCGACGCGGTGACCACCGCGGCCGACGACGCCGCCCACACCACCGCCGCCACCGTGCAGGGCTCCTACAACGCCCTGCCGGCCTACACGTCCGAGCACGGCTCGCTCGTGCTGATGCAGGGCTTCCTCTACGGCATCTCGGCCCTCGTGGTCATCGCGTTCCTCTCCATCTGGACGGTGCAGCGCACCCGCGAGATCGCCGTCCTCAAGGCCCTCGGCGGCTCCACGGGATGGGTCCTGCGCGACGCGCTCACCCAGGCGGCCTTCGTCCTCTCCGTGGGCGTGCTCCTCGGCACCGCGGCCGCGTTCGGCCTCGGCCTCGTGGCGGCGAACGTCGCGCCGTTCATCGTGGACCCCGCCACCGTCCTGGTCCCCGCGGCCGGCGTCCTCGTGCTCGGCATGCTCGGCGCCGCGCTGGCCGTGGCCCGCGTGACCCGCGTGGACCCGCTCACCGCGCTCGGCGGCAACTGAGCCACGCCCCGCCACCGCCGCCCGCTCCCCCACACACCTGCCCGGAAGGACCCCCTCATGAGCACCGCCGCCACCGACCTCCGTCTCACCGCCGCCGATGCGAGCTCCGCCGACCTCGATGCCCTGCGCACCCCCGCCGCCGCGGCCGCCCGTCCCGGGGCCACCCCCGCGCTCTCCGTGCGGGACGCCGTCCTCGAGTACCCGGACGGGGACAACGGCGTGCTGCGCGCCCTCGACGGCGTGTCCCTCGACCTCCTCCCCGGCTCCTACACCGCGATGGTCGGCCCGTCCGGCTCCGGCAAGTCCTCCCTCCTGGCCGTGGCCGCAGGCCTCATCACGCCGACGTCGGGCACCGTGACCGTGGCCGGCCGTGAGATCACGGGCCTGACCCGCGCCGAGCGCACCGCCCTGCGCGGCAAGGAGATCGGGATGATCTTCCAGCAGCCCAACCTGATCGCCTCGCTCACGGCCCGCGAGCAGCTCGAGCTGACCGTGCACCTGGACGAGGACGCCACGCGGGCGGACAAGAAGGCCGCACGGTCCCGGGCCATGGAGCTGCTCGAACGCGTGGACCTGGCCGGCCAGGCGGACCAGCGCCCGCACCAGCTCTCGGGCGGCCAGCGCCAGCGCGTGAACATCGTCCGTGCCCTCATGGCCTCCCCCGCCCTGCTGCTCGTGGACGAGCCCACGTCCGCGCTGGATCGCGAGCGCTCGGCCGCCGTCGTCGCCCTCCTCGGAGAGCTGACCCGGGACGAGGGCGTGGCCACCCTCATGGTCACGCACGACCACGAGTTCCTCTCGGCGACGGACCGGACGCTGACCATGGTGGACGGGCGGCTGCAGGACTGACCCTCCTCTCCCTCGACGCATGCCCCGGACGCCTCCCACGTCCGGGGCCGTCGCTAGGGTGGGGCCATGACCCAGACCCCCGCCGCCCCCGCCGGTCAGACCTTCGCCCTCGCCGACGCCGTCGAGCTCGTCCACGTCACCCGCAACGGGTTCGTGGAGTCCCGCACGGCCGGCGCCGCCGTCGTGACCGGCCCGGACGGCGAGGTGCTCGCCGCGCTCGGCCCCGTGGACGCGCTGATCTACCCGCGGTCCACGCTCAAGCCGTTCCAGGCCATCGCCTCGCTGCGCCACGGCGCGGACCTGGAGGGCGAGCAGCTGGCCCTGGCGTGCGGCTCGCACCGCGGCACCGCCCGCCACCGGGACGTCGCGCAGGGCGTGCTCGAGGCCGCCGGACTGGGCGAGGACGCCCTGCAGTGCCCGCCGGCATGGCCGGCCGACGCGGACGAGATCCTGCGCGCGGTGGCGGACGTGGAGCATCGCGCGGCCAAGACACCGCTGGCCTACAACTGCTCGGGCAAGCACGCCGGCTTCCTCTCGGCGTGCGTCGCCTCGGGGCACGACGTCGGCACGTACCTCGAGCTGGACCACCCCCTCCAGGCGGAGGTCACCAGGGTCATCGAGGAGTACTGCGGCGAGCCCGTGGCCCACGTGGGCGTGGACGGATGCGGCGCCCCGGCCGCGGTCGTGTCCCTGGCAGGGCTGGCACGCGGCATCGGGAAGGTGGCCGGCGCCCCCGGCCGCCGCGACGCCGAGATGCACGCGGCCTCCGTGGCGAACGCGATGCTCGAGCACCCGTGGGCCGTGCAGGCGCCGGGCCGGGCGAACACCGTGGTCATGGAGGAGCTCGGACTGATCGCCAAGCTCGGTGCGGACGGCGTCCTCGTGATGGGCGCCCCGGACGGCACCGCCGCGGCCGTCAAGGCACTCGACGGCGGCGACCGCGCTGGCACGCTCGTCGCGCTGGCCCTGCTGGCGCACGTCGCCCCCGAGCACGTGGACCACGAGCGCCTCACCGCGGTGCTGCCCCGCGTCGTGCCGCCGATCGAGGGCGGCGGGAAGCAGGTCGGCTCCATCCGCCTGGCCCGGCCCGTGCTCGAGCTGCTCGACTGATGACCGCCGGCTCCGTCCCCCGCCGCCGCGTGCCCGTCGTCGAGGGCCACGCGGCGCTCACCGCGTGGGCCCGCGCGCACGACGAGGACCCCGCCGCCGCGGCCGCCCTCCCGCGCTCGACGCGCGCCATGGCGGTCCGCTTCGCCCTGGAGGAGCTCGCCACGCGCGTGCCCGGGAACTCGGTGGAGGTGCGCGTGCCGCCCTTCGGCGTCGCCCAGTGCCTCCCCGGGCCCCGGCACACCCGGGGCACCCCGCCCAACGTGGTGGAGATGGACGCCGTGACATGGCTGTCCCTGGCGACGGGGCTGACGTCCTGGGATGAGGCGACGACGGCCGGCGGCGTGCGCGCCTCGGGCGTGCGGGCCGACCTCGGCGCGCACCTGCCGCTCGTGCGGCCGTGAACGAGGGGTGGACGCGGCGGATTCCCAGCCGCTCGGGTGCTCGTCGACTGTGAGCCGCTCAAGCGACCTCATTGTGATCTGGGTCACTTTCGAGGTCCACAACCTGCACAAAGGTACAGTTGTGGCACTCCCAGTAGTCGCGTAGGTTCACCTCAGCTGTTCCGCAATTCCAGGCGGGGGGGGCCTGAAAGCGTTCGCACCCTCACTCGTATCGCCCCCGCCGGGGCGTCACACCAAGGATGTGCCTGATGCGCACGGCTCTGAAACGTGCCTCCACCGCCTTCGCCGGGCTCGCTCTCGCCGGATCGTTGGCTGCGCCCGCCCAGGCCGCCACCGGCTGGGAGCACACTGGCTATGCTGGACGATCCATCGGTGGCAACTCGTTGCCCAATGTCGGCTCCCTGAATGACCAGATCTCGTCGGTCAAGACGTACGGTTCGAAGACCCGCTTTTGGGAGGATGCAGGCTACCTGGGCCGGAGCTTCACCACCACGGATGACTGGTCCGATCTCCGGGTCTACACGATTCGGATCGGACTGACCTGGAACGACCGGATCAGCAGCTGGCAGCGGGTCTGACCTCCGCGGGACAGTACCTGCACTCCCTCGGTCAGAGGGGTGCAGGTACCTCTTGCGCTCCTACTTCATTCTTCATCTCGGAGCCCCATCGTGCACCCTGTTCCCCGCCCTCTCGTCCTCGCTGTCCTCATGGGTATCGCCCTCAGCGCCAGCGCGTGCGCCCAGTCGGGCGCCCCGGACGTCACGCCGGACATTTCGGCGACAGCCCGCCTCGATCGCGACGCGATGCAGGTGGCCCTCCCCGTCGACGACTATTCGCTCGACCACGACAGCGAGCGGACCATCGACCAGGCAAGACACGTGGTCATGCGCACATGCCTGAACGCCAAGGGAGTGAACGGTCTTCCGCCCACCACCTCCTCGGGCCCTGCCGAAGAACGGCCATACGGACTCTGGAATGCAGAGCACGCGGCACAGAACGGTTACAGCATGCCGTCCCCGACCCCCACTGACGCGCCCCCGCTCGGCGGTCACTGGAATGCGGAGTCGGACCCCGCGTTCAATGCCGCCTACGACGCGTGCCGCGAGACGGTCAGCCGCGATCTCGCATCCATCACTCCGCCCGAGACGGAACGAACAACTGCCATGGACATCCGTGACGACGCGTTCGCTCTGGCCAGCGCCACCCCCGAATGGAAAGAGGCACGGAAGCAGTGGCACGACTGTCTCACCGCACGCGGTCTCACACCTCGAACCGACGACAACGCATGGTCGAGCGAGCAGGGCCTGGGAATCCTGACCACCGCAGATCCTGAGAATCCCTCTCCCGCCGACAAGCGAGAGGAGGTCCGAATCGCCGTCATCGAAGCCTCCTGCAACGAGCAGACGCAGCTCACCCAAAAGCTCGGGGACCTTGAGGCCGGCTTCCAGGCCGCGCTGATCAAGGGCAAAGAGGCCCAGCTCACCCAGGAGAAGGCCGACAATCAGAAGTACGTCGACGCCGCCCGCGCCTACCTCGCGAGCCACCAGTGAACCCGGCCGCGCCTCACCGGGCCGGGCGCCGCCTGGCCCACCCCGGCCGTCTCGCCGTCGTCGGCCTGCTCGTCCTGGCGCTCCTCGCCGCGTCGTTCGTGGCCGGCCGCTTCTTCCAGCCACCCCGGACGGCGGACCCCGCCGCGGTGTCCCAGCCGATCGACGTGTGGGCCGCCGTCGAGCAGCGCGTCGTGGACACGAGCGCGTCCTTCGCCGGGACCGTCGCCGAGGGGAAGACCCGCAGCGTGGCCGTCACGGCGGAGGGGCCGGCCGTCGTGCTGCGCCAGACCGTCAAGCCTGGGCAGACGGTGCGGCCCGGGGACGTGGCCGGCGAGGTCTCCGGCGTCACCTACGTGTTCCTGCCCGAGCCTCTCGCCCTCTACCGGGACCTTACCGAAGGTGACACGGGCGAGGACGTGTCCTCCCTCCAGCGCGCGCTGGAGAAGGTGGGCCACCCGACCGGGAAGGACGGCGTCCTCGACGCCCGCACCGCGCGAGCCCTGCGCGAGCTCTTCCAGGAGCTTGGGGCCCCGTTGCCCCAGGACACCCCGGTCTCCGTGGGGTGGCGCCAGTTCATCCCGCTGGGCTCGGGCGGCACGCAGGTCACCTCCGCCGCCGGCTACGGCGCCACCCTCACCGACGACCAGCCGTTGCTGCGCCTGCAGACCAGCCCCCCGAGCGTGCAGTTCACCGCCGACGTCGCGCAGGCCGCCGCGCTGCGCAAGGGCCAGCCCGTGCGGGTGGCCGCCGGGAGCGCCGCCCTCAAGGGCACGGTCGCCGCCATCGGCGACTTCCAGGCCGCCCAGGGTGAGGGCCGCGCCGGCCACACGATCACGGTCGCCCTCGGTGAGGGCGCGGAGGTGCCGCCGGTGGGCCAGTCCGTCTCCGTCAGCACCGCACCCGAGGCGACGGCGGAACCCGGCCTCGCCGTGCCCCTCACCGCCGTCCGCGGGATGGGCTCCGACGCCTACGTGATCGTCCGCGACGACGCCGCGACAGCCACGGGCTCCGGTGCCGGCGCCTCTGCCCAGCCCGACGAACGGCGCGTCCCCGTGACCGTCGGGGTCACGGGTGGCGGCTACGCGGCGGTCACCGGCGAGCTCGAGGCCGGCGACCGGGTGAAGGTCTCGTGAGCACGGTCCCGCACGCCGCCGCCGATCCGGGCCGCCGTTCCGACGCTCCCCCAGCCCTGCTCGAACTGCGCGGCGTGGGAAAGCACTTCGCCGGCGCGGGCCGTCCCGCACTGGACGGGGTGGACCTCACCGTCCACGAGGGCGACTTCATCGCCATCGTGGGCCCCTCCGGTTCCGGCAAGTCCACCCTTCTGAACGTCCTCGGTCTGCTGGACCGCCCGGACGCCGGCGCCTACCTCGTGGACGGCAAGGACACCACGGCCATGGGCGAGGCCGAGCGGGACCGGCTGCGCTCGCGCGTGTTCGGCTTCGTCTTCCAGTCCAGCCACGTGCTCGGGGACGAGACCGTGAGCACCAACGCCGCCCTCGGCCTGCGCATCCAGCGCGTCCCGTGGGACGAACGGGACGTCCGGGCGGGCGAGGCCCTCGACCTCCTGGGCCTCGGCCACCGCCTGGGCACCCGCGCGAAGCTGCTCTCCGGCGGCGAGCGCCAGCGTCTGGCCATCGCCCGCGCCGTGGCGACCCGCCCGCGCGTCATCCTCGCGGACGAGCCCACCGGCAACCTGGACTCGACGAACAGTCGCATCGTGATCGAGCACCTGCGCGAGCTGCACGCCCGCGGCGCCACCGTCCTGCTCATCACCCACGACCCGGCGATCGCCGCCCAGGCCGACCGGCACGTGCGCATCGAGGACGGCGTGCTCACCGAATCGCGGCCCGCACCCACGCCCTCCGCCACCGCGGGGGCAGGGGCGCTGGGCGTCGCGGCCAAGGAGGCGCGGCCGCCGTCGCCGCCCGCGTCCGGTCACCGGGCCTCGGCCCTGCTGGACGACGCGGTCGACGCCCTCTCCTCGCTCTCCTCCCGCTTCCTGCGCACGGTGCTGCTCATGGCCGCCTTCGCCGTGGGCATCGGCGGACTGGTCGCCTCCGTGGGCCTCTCGCAGACGGCCACGGCCCAGGTCAGCGCACGACTCACGGCCGCCGCGCTGGACGAGGTGGTGGTGAACCTCCCCGCCGACGACGGTCTGCTCGACCCCGACGATGACCGCCTCGCCCGCTGGAGCACCGACCTGGCCGCGCTCCCCCACGTGCAGGCGGCCGGGCACCTGGCCGAGATCAGCCCTGCCGACGCGCGGATCACCCGGTCCGCCCCGGACGAGCCCGAGCCCGCGGCCGCGCTGACGCTGGCGTCGGCGTCGGCGTCCTACGCGGCCGCCGCGGACCTGCGCTTCCCCGCCGCGTCGGAGGCGGTCCTCGGCTCCGCGGCCGAGCGCGCCGCCTGGGTGACCCCGGACGCCGCCCGCGCCCTCCACCTGCCCGCGCCGGACTCAGGCGTCCTCTCCCCCGGATACCGGATCTGGGTGGAAGGGCAGTCCGTGCCCGTCCTCGGCCTGGTGCGGGTGTCCGAGCGGACGCCGCAGCTCGGCACCGCCGTGTTCGTGACCCGACCCGTGATGGCCGGTGCCCGGCAGCCCTCGCTCACGCTGACCGTCCGCACCGAGACCGGGTTCCCCTACCCCGTGTCGCAGGCGGCCCCGCTCGTGATCGACCCGGCCAACCCCGGCCGGGTGACGACGCGGACCGTGGCGGACCTGCGGAATCTGCGTGCCGGCGTCTCGGACGACCTCGGCGCGTTCGTCGGCGTCCTCTCCGCCGTGCTGCTGGCCCTCGCGGTGATCAGCGCGTCCACCGCCACGTACCTCTCCGTTCAGTCCCGCACCGCGGAGATCGCGCTGCGCCGAGCCATCGGTTCCGGGCGGGCGCTGATCGCGCGGCTGTTCCTGCTCGAGGGCGCCCTCATCGGCCTGGCCGGCGGGGCCGTGGGCGCGGCGGCCGGGACGACCGCGGTCCTCGCCGTCGCCCACGCACGGGGCTGGGCCGCCGTCCTGCCGACCACCGCGGTGCCGCTGTCGCTCGCCCTCGGGTTGGCGGCCGGCGTCGTGAGCGCCCTGTACCCGGCATGGGTGGCCAGTCGGCAGCGTCCGGCGGACGCCCTGCGCGGCTGACCGTTCCAGCCCCGGCACCGGGGCGCGGAACCCGGGTCCTGGGGCGTCCGCCCGCTCGATAGACTGGCCCGCATGACATCCGGCTCCGAGCCAACCCCCGTCTCCCCGCGCGCCCACGCGGGGGCCTCCGACCGGCACCCGTACGTCGTCCGCCGCGCCCCCCGCCTGGCCGCGGTGCTCACCCTGGCCGGCGTGCTGGGCCTGCTGGCCGCCCTCGCGATCACGGCTGTCGTGCACGCCTCCCCCACCCCCGTGGCGGACCCGTACTCGGGCCAGCCCGTGACGTTCGGCACCACCTTCGGCTACATGGCGCTCGCGTGCCTCGTGGCGGCGGCGCTGCTCGGTCTGCTGGCGTGGCTGCTGATGGACCGCCGTTCGCGCACCACCGTCCGCACCGTGGTGCTCGAGCGCACGGACGACCCCGCGCAGGCGGACGTCAGCCTGAACCGCCTCGAGGCGGACGCGCTCCGTCGTCGCGAATCCGGCACCTCCCTCCCCGAGGACCCGGCCGCCCCCGCCGAAAGGACCCCCCAGCAGTGATCTCCGCACGCACGAAGCGTGGCGACGGCCGCCTCACGGCCGCCCTCGACCCCCAGGACGCCGGCCCCCAGGACGAATGCGGCGTGTTCGGCGTCTGGGCGCCGGGCGAGGAGGTCGCGAAGCTGACCTACTACGGCCTCTACGCGCTGCAGCACCGCGGCCAGGAGTCCGCCGGCATCGCCGTCTCGGACGGCAAACGCATCGCCGTGTACAAGGACATGGGCCTGGTGTCCCAGGTGTTCGACGAGAACACGCTCACGGCGCTGACCGGCTCGATGGCCGTGGGCCACTGCCGCTACTCCACCACCGGCGTGAACAAGTGGGCCAACGCCCAGCCCACCCTTGGGGCCACCGCCGACGACGGCACCGTGGCCCTGGCGCACAACGGCAACCTCGTGAACTCCGCCGAGCTGCTGCGCATGGTCCAGGCCGCGGAGGGCCGGCACACCCACGGCGAGATGAAGCAGGGCAACACCACGGACACCGCCCTGGTGACCGCGCTGCTGCACGGCGAGGAGGGCAAGAGCCTCGAGGAGACCGCCCTCGGGCTGCTCCCGAAGATCCGCGGCGCCTACTGCTTCGTGTTCATGGACGAGCACACCCTCTACGCCGCGCGCGACCCGCACGGCGTCCGCCCGCTCGTGCTCGGCCGCCTCGAGCGCGGCTGGGTCGTGGCCTCCGAGCAGTCCGCCCTGGCCACCGTGGGCGCCTCCTTCATCCGTGAGGTGGAGCCGGGCGAGATGATCGCCATCGACGCGGACGGCATCCGCTCCACCCGCTTCGCCGACCCCACCCCGGCCGGCTGCGTCTTCGAGTACGTCTACCTCGCCCGCCCGGACGCTGCGATCAACGGCCGCTCCGTGTACGAGTCCCGCGTGGAGATGGGCCGCCGGCTGGCCCTCGAGCACCCGGTGGAGGCCGACGTCGTGATCCCCGTGCCGGAGTCCGGCACGCCGGCCGCCGTGGGCTACGCGGAGGCGTCCGGGATCCCTTTCCGGCAGGGCTTCGTGAAGAACGCCTACGTGGGCCGCACGTTCATCCAGCCGTCGCAGACGCTGCGGCAGCTCGGCATCCGCCTCAAGCTCAACGTGCAGTCCTCCGTGGTCTCGGGCAAGCGCGTGGTGGTGGTGGACGACTCGATCGTGCGCGGCAACACGCAGCGCGCCGTGGTCCGTATGCTCAAGGAGGCCGGCGCCGCCGAGGTGCACGTGAAGATCTCCTCCCCGCCCGTGAAGTGGCCGTGCTTCTACGGCATCGACTTCGCCACGCGCGCCGAGCTGATCGCCAACGGCGCGGGCGTGGCGGAGATCGCCTCGTCGATCGGCGCGGACTCGCTCTCCTACATCAGCGAGGACGGCATGATCGCCGCCACCGAACAGCCGCGGGAGCGCCTGTGCACGGCGTGCTTCACCGGCGTCTACCCCATCGACCTGGCGGACGAGAAGGAGCGCGGCAAGGCCGTGCTCGAGTCCAGCCCGATCACCGCCGAGGCCACCGAGGTGGTGGACGCGGACGGCTCCGGCACCACCACCGTGGCCTCCACCGGGTGCGAGCCCGGCCCCGACTCCGACGACGAAGCCCTCCTCACCGAGACGGACAGGACCCCGCTGTGACCGACGCCCAGAACCCCGCCACCCCCGCACAGGACGACGCCCCCCTCACCTACGCCGCCGCCGGCGTCGACGTGGAGGCGGGCGACCGCGCCGTCGAGCTCATGAAGGACGCCGTGAAGGCGACCCACACCCGCGAGGTGCTCGGCGGGGTAGGCGGCTTCGCGGGCATGTGGGACGCCTCCGCGCTCACCTCGTACCGGAGGCCGCTGCTGGCGACCTCCACCGACGGCGTGGGCACCAAGGTGGCCATCGCGCAGGCGCTGGACAAGCACGACACCATCGGCCAGGACCTCGTGGGCATGGTGGTGGACGACATCGTGGTGGTCGGCGCGACCCCCCTGTTCATGACCGACTACATCGCGTGTGGCAAGGTCGTCCCGGAGCGCATCGCCGCCATCGTGCGCGGCATCGCCGAGGGCTGCCGCCTGGCCGGCACCGCCCTCGTGGGCGGCGAGACCGCCGAGCACCCCGGCCTGCTGGGCGTGGACGAGTACGACGTGGCCGGCGCGGCCACCGGCGTGGTCGAGGCCGACATGGTGCTCGGCCCCGAGCGCGTGCAGTCCGGGGACGTGGTGATCGCCATGGCCTCCTCCGGCATCCACTCCAACGGCTACTCCCTGGTGCGGCGCGTGGTGAACGCGGCCGGCTGGCAGCTGGACCGCGAGGTCTCCGAGCTCGGCCGCACCCTCGGCGAGGAGCTCCTCGAGCCCACCCGCATCTACACCCGGGCGTGCCTGGACCTCGTGACCCGCCTCAACGGGCACGACGGCGGCGCCGACCTCCCCGTGCGCGCCTTCAGCCACGTGACCGGCGGCGGCCTCGCGGCCAACCTCGCGCGGGTGCTCCCCCAGGGCCTCATGGCCACCGTGGAGCGCGACACGTGGGCGCTGCCCCCCGTGTTCCGCCTCGTGGGCGAGCTGGGCCGGGTGCCCCAGGCGGACCTCGAGCGCACGCTCAACCTCGGTGTGGGCATGGTGGCCGTGGTGGACGAGGAGGTGGCCAGCAAGGCGATCTCCGCCCTGCTGGACGCCGGGATCGACGCGTGGGAGATGGGCCGGATCGGCCGGATCACGGACGAGGCGCAGGCCGCCGGCGAGGACTACGTGCAGGGCGCCAAGGGCGTCGACGGCGGCGCGGTCCTGATGCGCGGCGCCTACGCGGGCTGATTCCCACAGCCCCACGCAACGAGCCCTGCGTCGGTGCCGCTGTCCCGGTGAGACAGCAGCGACCACGCAGGGCTCGTCCGGGTGTGGGGCTCAGTCCGTCCGGGCCAGGAGGTGGCGCGCCGCGAGCACGATCATCGCGATGACGGTGAGGATGAGCATCCCGTCCACGGCGACGTAGGCGTAGTGCCAGAGCGATCCGCCGTCGTCGATGCCGGCGAGGACCATGTCCGTGCGGCGGTTGAGGAACGGGCGGATGGCGATCACCTTGATCGCGAGCAGCGCCGTGGCCGCGAGGCCTGCGAGCCACAGCCGGCCGGGCCCGGCCGTGATGCCGCGCGGCCGCCCGAGGGCCTTGACGAGGGAGAGCACGAGCACGGCCGCGAGTGCGATCTCCACCATGTTCATCGCGAAGAACACGCGGCGCCCGATGCCGAGGCCCAGCGGGATGGTGATGCCCGGGGCGGTGAACTTCAACGGCGCCTCGATCAGCGAGATGCCGGTGAGCAGGCCGAGCCAGATCGCCGGGATCGCGAAGATCAGCGCCCGCGCCCAGACGGGCCCGCCCACGGAGCGCGAGAGGGTCCGGGAGGTGCGGGGGGCGGCGGCGCGGGTGTCCATGCCCGTCAGGCTACTCGCAGGGCTCGTCTCAGGGGTGTCGTCTCCGGCGGACGGGTCAGAGGCGGGCGTCGAGCCAGGCCAGCGCCTCGGCCACGCCCTCGCGCCAGCGCCACTGCGCCTTGGCGTCCGCGCGGGTCGGCCCGCGGTTGATCAGCCCCACCTCGTGCCCCGCACGCTCGGCGCGCAGCACGAACCGGAACCCGCTCATCACCGCCAGGGACGTCCCGACGGCGAGCACCGCGCCGCCGGCGTCGGCCATCTCCTCGGCCGCTCGCCTGCGGTCCACGGGCACGTTCTCCCCGAAGTAGACGACGTCCGGCTTGAGCTCCACGGAGCCGCACGCCCGGCAGCCGACCATCACGAACTCGTCCACCCACCGGGCGTCCAGCGTCACGTCGCCGTCCGGGTTCACCGCGGCCGGGTCGATCGCCACCCGCTCCAGGTAGCCGGGATTCGCGGCCTCGAGCCGCACATCCAGCGCGCGGCGGGACTCGGTGGCGCCGCAGGTCAGGCACGCCACCCGCGCGAGGTCGCCGTGCAGCTCGATCAGCCGCTCCCCCGATACGCCCGCCTCGCGGCCGGCGGCGGCATGCAGCCCGTCCACGTTCTGCGTGAGGATGCCCGCGATCCGCCCCTGCTGCGCCCAGCGCGCCAGGATCCGGTGGGCCTCGTTGGGCTGCGCCTGATCCATCCGGCGCCAGCCCACGAAGGAGCGCGCCCAGTAGCGGTGGCGCGCCGCGGGGTCGTCCCGGAACTCCTGGAAGGTCATCGGGCGGTGCCGGTGGAGCGAGCCGTTCGGCCCGCGGTAGTCGGGGATCCCCGAGTCCGTGGAGACGCCCGCGCCCGTGATGACGGGCGGGGTCGTGGTCTGCAGCAGGCGCAGAAGACCCCGAGACGCGGTCTCGGGGTCCTGCGGTGGCGCGGTGTCCTCCACGACGCGGGCGATCGACCGCAGCGCGGCCTGATGCCCGTCGAGCGCGGGATGCCTCACCGGTGTCATCGTGACGTCATCGCACGCGCGATGCGTCGTCCTCGTCCTCGTCGGCGTAGAGGTCGGCGTAGGGATCCTCGTAGAGGTCGTCGCCCTCCGTCTCCGGCTCGGGCTGCGCGACGGGAGTGACGTGCGTACGTCCGCCCGCGAGCTCCCGCTCCAGTGCCGAGAGGTCTGTGCCAGGCGTGTAGTACTTCATCTCACGTGCCTGCTTGGTGGCTTTCGCCTTCTGACGGCCGCGCCCCATGAGCGTGACCCCCTTCGCATCTCTCGTGCCCGGGTCTGACGGCGCTCAGAGGCCGGCCGGGTTCTCACTGGTCAATAAATGGTTCGTGCAGTCAAGGGTACAACACCACCTCGACGTCGGGCACTCGCCCGCGGGGCCCGGGCGGGAGGCCACGCTCCCGCCCGCGCCCCGTTCAGCCCCGGCGCGCCTCCACGCTCAGCCCGTCGGCGTCCGCGCCCTCGGCACGGTCCACCAGCACCGTGTCGCCGTCCGCGATCGTGCCGCCCAGCAGGCCGCGGGCCAGCCGGTCGCCGATCTCCCGCTGCACGAGACGGCGCAGCGGGCGGGCGCCGTACGCCGGGTCGAACCCGGTCAGGGCAAGCCACTCGCGGGCCGCGTCCGTGACCTCGAGGCTCAGGCGGCGGCCGGTGAGCCGCTCCTGCATCGCGTCCACCTGCAGGTCCACGATCTTCGCGAGCTCGGCCACGCCGAGCGCGTCGAACAGGACGACCTCGTCCAGCCGGTTGAGGAACTCCGGCTTGAACGCCCCGCGGACCACGTTCATCACGGCGTCCTTGCGGGCCTGCTCCTGCATCGACGGGTCCACCAGGAACTGGCTGCCCAGGTTGGACGTGAGGATCAGGATCACGTTGCGGAAGTCCACGGTGCGGCCCTGGCCGTCGGTGAGGCGGCCGTCGTCGAGCACCTGGAGCAGGATGTCGAAGACCTCGGGATGGGCCTTCTCCACCTCGTCCAGCAGCACCACGGAGTACGGGCGCCGCCGCACGGCCTCGGTGAGCTGGCCGCCCTCGTCGTAGCCGACGTACCCGGGAGGGGCGCCGACCAGGCGGGACACGGCGTGCTTCTCCGAGTACTCGGACATGTCGATGCGCACCATGGCGCGCTCGTCGTCGAAGAGGAACTCCGCGAGCGCCTTGGCGAGCTCGGTCTTGCCCACGCCCGTGGGGCCCAGGAAGAGGAACGAGCCGGTGGGGCGGTTGGGGTCCGAGATGCCGGCGCGGGCACGGCGCACCGCATCCGAGACGGCGACGACGGCGGCCCTCTGCCCGATCAGCCGCTCCCCGAGGTGCTCCTCCATGGTGAGCAGCTTCTCCGACTCGGAGGCCAGCATGCGCCCGGCGGGGATGCCGGTCCACGCGGAGATGACCTCGGCGATGTCGTCCGCGGTGACCTGCTCGGACACCATCGGCGAGACCTCGTCCTCGGGTGCCTCCTCGGCGCGGCGGTCGGCCTCCTCGAGCTGCTTCTCCAGCGCCGGGATCTCGCCGTACAGCAGGCGCGAGGCCTCGGCGAGGTCGCCGTCGCGCTGGGCCTTCTCGGCGAGCGAGCGCAGCTCGTCCACCTTGGCGCGCAGGTCGCCGGCCTCGTTGAGCGAGGCCTTCTCGGCCTCCCACCGGGCGGTGAGGGCGCGCAGCTCCTCCTCGCGGTCCGCCTTCTCGGCGCGCAGCCCCTCGAGGCGCTCCACCGAGCCCGGATCGGTCTCGCCGTCGAGGGCGAGCTCCTCCATGGTGATGCGGTCCACCTGGCGGCGCAGGACGTCGATCTCCACGGGGGCCGAGTCGATCTCCATGCGCAGGCGCGAGGCGGCCTCGTCCACGAGGTCGATGGCCTTGTCCGGCAGCTGGCGGCCCGTGATGTAGCGGTCCGAGAGGGTCGCGGCGGCCACGAGCGCCGAGTCCGCGATGGCCACCTTGTGGTGCGCCTCGTAGCGCTCCTTCAGGCCGCGCAGGATCGCGATCGAGTCGTCCACGGACGGCTCGCCCACGTACACCTGCTGGAAGCGGCGCTCCAGCGCGGGGTCCTTCTCGATGTTCTCGCGGTACTCGTCCAGCGTGGTGGCGCCGATGAGGCGCAGCTCGCCGCGGGCCAGCATGGGCTTGAGCATGTTGCCCGCGTCCATGGCGCCCTCGGAGGCACCCGCTCCCACCACGGTGTGGATCTCGTCGATGAACGTGACCACCTGGCCGTCCGACGCCTTGATCTCCTCGAGCACCGCCTTGAGCCGCTCCTCGAACTCGCCGCGGTACTTCGCGCCCGCGATCATCGCGCCGAGGTCCAGGCTGATGAGCTGCTTGCCGCGCAGCGACTCGGGCACGTCGCCCGCCACCATGCGCTGGGCCAGGCCCTCGACGACGGCGGTCTTGCCGACGCCCGGCTCGCCGATGAGCACGGGGTTGTTCTTGGTGCGGCGCGAGAGCACCTGCACGAGGCGGCGGATCTCCGAGTCGCGGCCGATCACGGGGTCGAGCTTGCCCGAGCGGGCGACCTCGGTGAGGTCCGTGCCGAACTTCTCCAGCGACTGGAAGGTGTTCTCCGGATCCGGGGAGGTCACGCGGGTGTCCCCGCGGACGGCGGTGAGGGCAGCCGCGAGCGCCTCGGCGGTGGCGCCGGCGGAGCGCAGTGCCTCCCCGGCCTCGCCCGCGTCCCCGGCCAGGCCGAGGAGCAGGTGCTCGGTGGAGACGAAGTCGTCCTGACGCTGCTCGGCCTCGGCGCGCGCGTTCTGCACCACCTGCAGGCCGGCGCGGGAGAGCTGTGCCTGCGCCACGGTGGAGCCCTTGGAGGAGGGCAGGCGGCGGATGGCGGAGGACGCGGCCGTGGAGACGACGTCCGGGTCCGCGCCCGCGGCCTTCAGCACCGCGACGGCGACGGACTCCCGCTGGTCCATGAGGGCCTTGAGGAGATGGGCCGGCTCCACCTGCGGATTTCCGGCGGTGGAGGCGTTCATGGCCGCGGCCGAGAGCGCCTCCTGGCTCTTCGTGGTGAACTTGGCATCCATGTGCCTCGCTCCTTTCCTCCCCGACGACGGGGGTGTCTGGGCAACCGCCGCGCGGAGGCCTGATCCACCGCCCCGGCAAAATTGAGTCTAATCAACTCAACCCTGGGCGGCCAGGCTGTATTCCCGCCGGCGCCCACTACCGTTGACCCCATGGCCGGCTCCACCGCAGCGCTCCGCGATCCCCGCACGTACGAGCACCCGCGGCTCTCCCTCCTCTACGTCATCCGCCGCACCTTCCACCGCCTCATGGATCTCCAGGTGTGGGACGTGGCCGCCGCCATGAGCTTCTTCGGCGCGCTGTCCCTGCTCCCCATGGGCGTCGCCCTCCTCGCCCTCGTGTCGGTGCTGGGCGTGGAGGAGGAGACCGTGCGCACCGTCGCGACGCTCGCGGCCGACCTGTGGCCCACCCTCACGCAGGAGGACGTGCGGGCGTGGCTCCTCTCCCTCCACGCCTCGAACACGAGCGTCGTCGCCTTCACGCTGGGCCTGCTCGGCGCGGTCTTCTCCGCGTCCGGCGCCGTGGCCGCCTTCCACCGCGCGATGCACCGCATCCACGACACCCGGGAGGGTCGCCTCCTCCCCCATTTCCGGCTCGTCATCTTCCTCGAGACCCTCGCGGTCCTGGCCGGCACCGTCGTGGTCGTCGGCCTCGTGATCCTGGGCGGAGACCTCGCCGAGCTCCTCGGGGAGCTCATCGGCCTGCCGCGGGTGGCCGTGCAGGTCTGGAACATCGGGAAGTGGCCGGTCATCCTCGCGATCCTGGCCCTGGCCGTCACCCTCGCCTACCGGCTCGGCCCCAACGTCCGCTCCCCGCGCTACCGTCCCTTCTCCTCCGGCGCGGTGATCACGGTCTGCCTGCTCTTCGGCGCCACCCTCGCCCTCGGCTGGATCACGGCCACCTTCGGCCAGTTCGAGCTCGTGGGCCGGATCAACTCCGTGATCGGCGTGCTCGGCCTCGCCTGGGCCGCCTGCATGGTCCTCGTGGCGGGGGCCGCGTACGACGCGGAGCGGCTGCGCGCCCGCCAGGTCGCCGTCGGCGTGGACGCCTCCGCGGAGATCCAGCTGGCCACCCGCCACACCCGCGTGCTCGAGATGGCGGAGCGTCAGGAGGAGCGGGACCAGCAGCTCGCCGCGCTCGTGTGCGCCGCGGTCGTCTCCGGGGAGCCGCTGACGGCCGAGCGCACGCGGATGCTCACGGAGGCCGGCCACCCGTTCGCGGTGGAGGCACCGGGCCGCCGCCCCGAGGACCTCAGCTCCGGCCGCCCCTTCCACGCCTCGCCGCTCCGGGACGAGGCGCACCTGGGCGACGACGTCGTCGTCCCTGAGCCGCGCGGCCGCGGCCGCGGCTCCGCGTGACACACCGACAGGGAGGCGACCTCGGCCCGCCGGACGCCTAGGATGTGCTCCTGTTCACACGGCCCGCACCCCACGGCCCGCCCCGGAAGGCTCCCCCATGCTCCGCACCCCATCCCGCGCGGTCGGCGCGCTGACGCTCGGCGTCGGCGCCCTGGCCCTCAGCGGCTGCGCCGTGATCGGCGGCGACGCCGGAACGGCCGGCGTCGTCTCCGACGCCGACCTGTCCTCCACGTACGGACTCGTCTCCCCGGGGACGCTCACGGTCTGCTCGGACATCCCCTACCCGCCGTTCGAGTTCGAGCAGGACGGCGAGCTCACCGGCTATGACATCGACCTCGTGGAGGCGGTCGCGGAGGAGCTCGGGCTCGGGCTGAACGTGATCGACTCCTCCTTCGAGGCCATCGAGTCGGGCGCCTCCCTCACCGGCTGCGACCTCAACGCCTCGTCGATCTCCATCACCGAGGCACGCCAGCGCGTCATGGCCTTCACCCTCCCCTACCTCGACGACGACCTCGTGCTGGTCGCAAAGAAGGGCTCTGGCATCACCAACATCGACTCCGCGAAGGGCCGCCGGATCGGCGTGCAGGCCGCGACCACCGGCGATGAGTACGCCCAGCAGAACGGCCTGAGCCCCGTGCAGTTCGAGGACGGCGGCATGCAGATCCAGGCCCTGCAGGCCGGCACCGTGGACGCCGCCCTGGGCAACCAGTCCGTGCTGCTCTACTCGCTCAAGGACGACGCGCGCTTCGAGGTGGTCGAGTCGCTGCCCACGGGTGAGCAGCTCGGCATGGCGGTCGGCCCGCATAAGGCGCAGCTGGGCTCCGCCGTGAACCGCGCGCTGCAGGGGCTGCGCAACGACGGCACCGTGGCCGAGCTCCAGGAGCGCTGGTTCGGTCAGGCACAGGAGGACTACCGATGAGCACGCAGGCCCCCGTCTCGCCCGCCCCGGCCATGAAGCCCGGTCGCGCGCGCCGCCGTCGTCGGCTGTCCCTGATCATCCAGGCGGCCGTCTTCGTCCTCGCCCTCGTCGTCCTGGCCGTCCTCATCGACTGGGGCGCGCTCGCCGAGAACGTCCTGAACTTCCCCGCCGTGGCCCCGATGTTCCCCAACGTGATCCTCGTGGGCCTGGGCAACACGCTGTTCTACACGGTCACCTCGTTCGTCGTCGGCCTCCTGGGCGGCATCGTGCTCGCGCTCATGCGCCTGAGCTCGTTCGCGCCGTACCGGTGGCTGGCCACCGCCTACGTCGAGTTCTTCCGCGGCGTCCCGGCGCTGCTCGTGTTCCTCGCCTTCGGCTACGGCGTGCCCTTCGCGTTCGGGGTGTCCTGGCCGATCCCCGTCGTCGTGATGGCGGCCCTGGGCATGGTCTCGGCCGCGTACATCGCCGAGACCCTGCGTGCCGGCCTGCAGGCCGTGCCCCGCGGCCAGATGGAGGCGGCCCGGTCCCTCGGCATGCCGGCGTGGCGGGCCATGGTCACCATCGTGATCCCCCAGGCCTTCCGCATCGTGCTGCCGCCGCTCACCAACGAGGTCATCCTCCTGACCAAGGACTCCTCGTTGGTCTACGTGCTCGGCCTGGCCGCGCACGAGTACGAGCTCACCAAGTTCGGCCGCGACGGCATCTCCGCGCTCGACGCCGGCATGACGCCGATCCTCGTGGCCGGCCTGTTCTACCTCGTGATCACCGTGCCGCTGTCCCTGCTGGCCCGTCGGTTCGAGACCCGTTCGACCAAGAAGGGGCACTGACATGGCCCAGCAGAACCCCATCACCGGATCCTTGGGCGCAGTGGCCTCCGCGGACGCCGCCGGCGTGCGCGTGGCCGGCCTCAACAAGTCCTTCGGCGCCAACCACGTGTTGCGCGGGATCGACCTCGAGGTGGGCCCGGGCGAGGTGGTGTGCCTCATCGGCCCCTCGGGCTCGGGCAAGTCCACCCTGCTGCGCTGCGTCAACCTGCTCGAGACACCGGACTCGGGCACGGTGACGGTCGGCGAGTTCGACGTCACGGACCCGGACGTGGACCTGGACGTCCTGCGCCGCCATGTGGGCATGGTGTTCCAGCAGTTCAACCTCTTCCCCCACCTCTCCGTGCTGGAGAACTGCACCGTGGCCCAGGTCAAGGTCCTCAAGCGGAACAGGGCCGAGGCCGAGGCCGTGGCGCGCCGCCAGCTCGCGCGCGTGGGCCTGGCGGAGCTCGAGGCCCGCTACCCGGACCAGCTCTCCGGCGGCCAGCAGCAGCGCGTGGCGATCGCCCGGGCCCTGGCCATGGACCCGCAGCTCATGCTCTTCGACGAGCCCACCTCCGCGCTGGACCCGGAGACCGTGGGCGAGGTCCTGGCGATCATGCGCCAGCTCGCCCGCGAGGGCATGACCATGCTCGTGGTGACCCATGAGATGGGCTTCGCCCGCGAGGTCGCGGACCGGGTGGTGTTCATGGACGGCGGCGTCGTGGTGGAGTCCGGGCCCGCCTCCGCCGTGATCGCCGACCCGCAGCAGCCGCGCACCCAGGACTTCCTGCGTCGCGTGCTGCACCCCACCGAGATCGACCTCTGACGATGAGGGGCCGCTGAGGCACCGGGCACGGCGACGAGGGCCCCGGGCCCGGACCAGACGGTCCGGGCCCGGGGCCCTCGTTCTCGGCGTGCGGGAAGGATCAGGCCTTCTTGCGCAGCTTCTTCAGCTCCTCGCGGGCGTCGCGCAGCGCGGCGGTCTGCTCGTCGCGCGCGGCGAAGATGGCGGCCACCTTCTCGTCCTTGGCCTCGCGGATGGCCTGGACCTTGGCGTCACGGGCGGACTCGATGCGCGTCGCCCGCTTCTTGGCGGCCTTGCGGCGCTTGCCGGGGCGGTTGGCCACGGAGTCCGACATGATGGCGAGGCCGGAGCCCACCAGGAACACGTCCTTGGCCACGGAGGTGCCCTCCTGCGAGGGGCGGACGCCGTCGTCCTCGGTCATCTCCGGGGTGTTCAGGTACATGGACATCAGGCCGCCGGAGAAGGCGGTCAGCGCGGCGCCGGCGAGCCAGCCCGGGACGAGGGGCAGCAGCAGCGCGCCGCCCACGCCGACCTCGGAGGCCACGATGAAGTTCTTGAACTGGGCCGGGGAGAGCTGGGCCAGCGCGGGCACGCCCTTGGCGCCCATGTCACGGATGTAGGCGGCCTGCTCGTCGGAGAGCTGGCGCTTGCCGAGGCCGGAGTTGAGGATGAACGCGCCGGAGGCCAGGCGCAGCGGAATCTGGACGATGCTCATGGAGTCTTCCTTCCAGTGGGGCCCGCGGCACAGGGATGGGAATGTGGCGCGAACAGTCGAATAGAGCGGTCAGCACGCTCACCCTACCAACCCCTCCCCCCGCCGTCCGGGTCCCCTCTCCCCGCCGATGGGGGAGAATGTCTCCCATGCTCTCCTCCCTCACCCCCGCGCTCCTGGCCGTCGCCCCCGCCGAGGGGGCCGTGGACTACGGATGGCTCGGCAACGTCGTGGTCGGCATCATGGAGGCCATCGGCCCGGTCGGCGTGGGCGTGGCCGTGCTGGCGGAGAACATCTTCCCGCCCATCCCCTCCGAGGTGATCCTGCCCCTGGCCGGCTTCACCGCCGCCGGAGGCGCCTTCAGCCCGCACGCCGCCCTCCTGTGGGCCACCCTCGGCTCCGTCGTCGGCGCGCTCGCCCTCTACGGGATCGGCGCGTGGCTCGGACGACGCCGCCTGTACCGGATCGCGAACTGGATGCCCCTGGTGGACATCGAGGACGTCGAGCGCACCGAGCGCTGGTTCGGCCGGTTCGGGTACTGGTCCGTGTTCCTCGGCCGCATGATCCCCGTGTTCCGCTCGCTCATCTCCATCCCGGCGGGCATCGAGCGCATGCACCTCGGCCTCTTCACCCTCTACACGGCCCTGGGCTCGCTGCTCTGGAACGCCCTGTTCATCTACGGGGGCTACGTCCTGGGCGCCCAGTACCACGTGATCTCCGACTACGCGGACCTGTTCTCCACCGTGGTGATGGCGCTCATCGTCCTCGCCCTGGTGGTCTGGGTCCTGCTGCGCGTGCGGCGCGACCTGCGCCGCCGCCGCGATCCGAACTTCCGGGCCCCGAGCCCGGACGAGGCCGCCGCCCGCATGGACGCCGCCCTCAGCTCCACCGACCACCGGAAGTGATCTGCATGACCCACTCCACTCCCCGCCTCGCCGCCCGACGCCGGGCCGGCCTCGGCCTCGCCGCCGCGGCCCTGCTCGCCCTCACCGCATGCGGCGGGAACGACCCCTACGGGGCTCCCGCCCCCACCGCCGCGAGCGCCTCCGAGCTGCCGCCCATGGACATGGCGCCCTTCACGCTGGACATCCCGGACCTGGACCTCGCGCTCGTGCCCGGCGCCTCCATGTCCGCGATCGAGGGGCAGAGCCCCGAGTTCCACGGCGCCTGGCTCGAGGTGCCCGGCGCCCGTTCCTGGACCGACGCCATGGCCGCAGACGTGCGCGCCCAGGTCGAGGCCTATCAGCGGGACACGGACCTCTCCGCCGACCCCTCCCTCGAGGTGCAGCCGCGCCTCGCGGTGGCGGGGCAGGACATCGCCGCCGTCCGCCTGCTCTCCACCGAGAAGCGCGGGACGGAGTCCGTGTCCTCCTCCCAGGCCAGCTGGTACTCCGCCCGCGAGGACCGCGTGCTGGCCACGTCGGACCTCTTCACGGCCGAGGGCTGGACCGCGTTCCGCGCCGAGGTGCGCGACCGCATGGCGAACGACCCGGACATCGTGCAGGAGCGGCTGACCTCCGCCGTCGAGGCCCCGGACCAGGCCGAGAACCGCCGCATCTGGGACGCGGTGGTGCTCCTGCCGGACGGCAGCGCCCTCCTCGAGGTCGACCAGGCGGCGCTCGCACCCGCCGCGGCAGGCGTGCTCACCGCCCGCATCCCCTCCGAGACGGTGCGGCCCTGGCTCTCCGAGCTGGGCCGCACGGCCCAGGACGCGGCTCGGACGCCCGCCGCCGTCCGCCTCCCGCAGGCCTCGTCCTCCCCGGCGGGCTCCTCGGAGGCGCCCTCCACCACGGCCGTGCCCGTGCCCCCGCCGCTTCCCGCCACGAGCGAGGCCCCCCGGCCGCCGGCGGAGACCTCGAGCGACCCCACGGAGACCGCGCCGACCCGGCCGGACCCCACCCCCGCGGACACCGACGAGCCGACCTCGGCGGCCCCTGCCCCCGACCCGTCGTCCACAGGAACACCCGGCACCGGCGCCACGAGCACGACGCCGAGCGGCTCCTCTGCGCCGACGACGCAGCCGGGCAGCTCCCCCGCGCCGAGCAGCGACGTGCCCTCGTCGCCCTCCGGCCCCACGCGCCCGACGTCGGCGCCCACACCGGGCACCACGAGCGCACCCGGCACCCCCGAGCCCTCGACGTCGAGCTCCTCGACGCCGTCGGACGCGCCCACGGACGCGCCGACGTCGGATCCCGGCACCCCCGAGCCGTCCGACTCCACGCTGCCGCCGGAGCCCACCTCCGACGTGACGCCGCTGCCCGAGCCGAGCGCGTCCGACGCGCCCGCGGACTCCGCCGCCCCGGCGACCGCCGAGACGTCGCCCACGATCGTGTCCACATCGTGACGTGAGGGAGGCCGGAGGCATCGCCCCCGGCCTGGCAGGATGGAGAGGTCGGCCGGGAGGCCGACCTCCCCTCGCGCTGAGCCCCGTCCTCGCGCGCTGATCCTCGAAGAGTGTGAGCCCGCCCATGACCTCGACGTCCCGCCCGCGCCTCTGCGCCGCCCTCCTCGCACTGACCCTGGCCCTCGGGGCGTGCGGCGGCCCCGACGGAGGCGACGCACCCGCTCCCCAGGCCGCCGCGGACTCCGCGGCCGCCACGAGCCCTGCGACCGACACCCCGAGCCCGGAGTCCGCGTCGTCGTCCCCGTCCGCGTCAGGCGGCAGCACGTCCTCCGCGATGACCAGCAGCGCACCGTCCACGTCCGCCGCCGCCCCTCAGTCGGACGACACCGGCGCGGGCCAGGAGTCGACGTCGGCCGCGACGCATGCCGAGGAGGCCGAGGACGCACGCGGTGCCGCCGAGTCCTCCTCCGCCGGGTCGGCCGAGGGCCAGGACGAGCGCGGCTCCTCCGCCGAGGGACGGCAGGACGCCTCCGCACCCGCCTCGTCGGCGTCGCCGACGCGCCCCGGTGCGGACGCCCGCACCCAGGACCGCCCGGCACCCGTCGTCGCGCAGGACCGCGTGGTCCCCGCCGCACAGGACCTCGGCGGTCCGAAGCCCGGCGTCGCTCCCGAGGACACGCCGGTCGCCGTGGCCACCCCGAAGCCCGTGATCCCCGTCGAGCGGATCGCACCGCAGGACGTGCGCCCCGCGCCCGTGCAGCAGCCCGCCTCCCCTCGCCCGGCCGCGCCGAGCGCGTCCGCCGGCACGAGTGCGACCGCCCCCGGCTCCTCGGCGCCGAGCGCCTCGGCCCCTGCGAGCTCCACCTCGGCGGCGCCGCAGCCCTCCACGGCCCCGGCGCCCGCCGGCCCCGTGCGCCAGGCCCCGGTGGACTGCGCGGTCACCCGGTGCATCGCCCTCACCTTCGACGACGGCCCGGGCCGGCACACCGGCCGCCTCCTGGACGTCCTCTCCGCCGAGCAGGTCCCGGCCACCTTCTACGTGGTGGGGCAGAGCGCGAAGCTCAACCCCGCGATGATCGCCCGCATGGCGGCGGAGGGCCACCAGGTGGGCAACCACAGCTACACCCACCCCAACCTCACGACGCTGACGGCCGGGCAGGTGCGCCAGGAGATCGCGGCCACGGACGCCGCCGTCCGCGCGGCCGGCGTCAGCCCGAGCACCGTGCGCGCCCCCTACGGGGCGCTGAACGAGTCGGTGCTGGCCACCCTCGGCGGGCTGCCCCGCGCGGGATCGGTCACCTGGAGCGTGGACACCCGGGACTGGGAGCACCGCAGCCCCGCACAGACCCTCGCCGCCGTGAAGGCGGGGGCCCGCCCGGGCGGGATCGTGCTGATGCATGACATCCACTCCACCACCGTGGACGCCGTCCCCGCCGTCATCGCGCACCTGCGCTCGGAGGGCTACACGTTCGTGACCGTGGACCGCATCACGGGGGGCGTGGCCGCCGGTCACACGACGGGCTCCGGCCTGCACCCCTGAGCGCCGCCGTGGGAGGATCGTGCGGATGACTGAGCACACCGCCCCCGACGCCGCCCCCGCCCCGTCCGCCGACGCGGCCCACCCGCACGACCACAACACCGCGAAGGACCCCGCGCTGCACCGCACGGAGCCGGTCTCCTTCGTCCGCCGCGGCGCCCGCCTCACCTCCGGCAAGCAGGCCGTGTGGGACCGCCTCGCGGACACCGTGCTCGTGGACGTCCCCCGCCACCGGGCGGCCACCTCCGTGTCCCCGGACGCCCACCTGGACTGGGGGGCCGTGTTCGGGCGGGAGGCCCCGCTGCTCGTGGACGTCGGCTCGGGCCTGGGCGAGTCCACCGCCCAGGGCGCGGCGGACCGGCCGGACTGGAACGTGCTCTCGGTGGAGGTGTACGTGCCGGGGCTCGCGGCGCTCATGGCGCAGGTGGAGCACCGCGGGCTCACCAACGTGCGGGCCGTGGAGGCCAACGCCCCCGAGCTGCTGGACCAGCTGCTCGAGCCCGGCTCCGTGGGGGAGGTGTGGGTGTTCTTCCCGGACCCGTGGCACAAGAAGCGCCACCACAAGCGCCGCCTCGTCTCCCCCGCCTTCGCGGACCGCGTGGCCCGCGTGCTCGCCCCCGGCGGCGTGCTGCGCCTGGCCACCGACTGGTCCGGGTACGCCGTGCAGATGCGCGAGGTCCTGGAGGCCCACCCCGAGTTCGAGAACCTCTTCCCGGGCCGCGCGTCCGGGGAGGACTCCCCGCTGACCCGCGTGCGCCGCGAGGGCCGCGAGCTCGAGGTGGGCGCGCAGCCGCTGCCCGCCGGATGGGAGGACGCGGCCGCCGAGGAGCGCCCCCTGCGCGCGGGACTCGGGGAGGCCGTGGCCGCGAGCGAGGCGGAGGACCCGGTGGACCACGAGGGCGGGTGGGCTCCGCGGTTCGAGGGCCGCCCCGTCACGAGCTTCGAGGCCAAGTCCCAGCGCGCCGGCCGGCTCGTCTTCGACCTCGCCTACCGGAGGCGCTGAAGGCCGAGCGGCTGGCCCGCGGTGACGCGGGCGGCGGCCGCGAGCGTCACGGAGCCCGGATCGCGGTAGCCCCGCGGCGCGTCGTCGCCGGCCGCGGGCGTCCAGCGCGAGGTGTCGTGGCCGCGCACGGCGGCCCCGTCCATCCCCGGGACGGGGTCCACGGGCAGGGCGACGGCGCCGGGCCAGGCCTGCCGCAGCCCGCCGAGCCGGCCGAGGACGGAGAGCACGTCTCCGGGCGCGCGGGCCTCGAACACCCGGCCGGTGGCCGCGCCGAGCGCACGGGCTCCCGAGAGGAGGGCGAGCGGCAGGCCCACCGCCCCGGACACCACCAGGGTCTCGACGGGGCGCTCCGCGCTGTGGGGCGTGGGATCGGTGGCCGCGGAGTCGGCCGGAAGGAGCCCCCGCTCGTCGAGCTCTCGCAGGGCGTGCCCCGCCACGAGGGAGCCGTACGAGTGGGCGTCCACGGCCCCGTGCACCGCGGTGCCGCGGGCGCGCAGCCCCGACGCGTGCAGGTGTGCCCACCACGCGGCGAGGTCGTCGGCGAGCTGCCGGCCGGCCTCCCGCGCGGGGCGGTCGAGGACCACGCGCCACGGCGCGGGTGCGGGGTAGCGCAGCCACGCGACGACGACGGGGCGGGGCGCCCCCGCCGCGTGCTGGGCCGCGGCCAGCTGAGCGGCCTCGTGCGCCGCGCCCCACAGGGCGGTGTCCGGGCGGATGCCCATGCCGGAGACCATCCAGGTCAGATGGGTGGCGGTGGCGGGGTCTCCGGCGCACACGGCCGCGGTCGGCCCACCGCGGCCCTCGAGGTCGTGGGCCAGCAGCTCTCGCGCCGGCAGGGCACGGTCCATGGAGTCCGGGGCGAGCGCGTGGGCGAGGCCCTCCAGCGCGGCGCGGCTCCGCGGGTCGAGCCGGTCCTTCCGGCCCAGGTCCTCCCGCAGCCGTTCCCGGCGGGCGGCGCGCTGCGGGGCCGTGAACGCCAGCGGCGTCAGCACTGCGGCGGGTTCCACGCGAGGATCCGGCGGGAACGGGCGGTGCCCGCGGGCAGGGCGCGCACGGCCGCACCGCGCCGCGCGGCGCCGGACGGGGTGCCCGGCTCCGCGGCTCCGGACGCGGGGGCGACGCCGTCCGGGCGGCCGGCGCCCGAGCGGCGGTCGGCGTAGCGCGCCGAGACGTCACCGGCGGCACCCACCGTGAACACGCGGGCCAGCCGCGAGACCTGGTGCAGTCGGTCCACCTGGGAGGCGAGCTCCACCACGGTGTCCTGCAGCTGCTCCACCTCGCGCTGCAGGGCGACGATCCGGCGGATCCCCTCGAGGGAGACGCCCTCGCGGCTCAGCGCCTGGATGGTCTGGAGGCGCTCGACGTCGGCGCGGGAGTAGCGGCGCTGCCGCCCGCCCTGGCGCTGGGGCACCACGAGGCCGAGGCGGTCGTACTGGCGCAGGGTCTGCGGGTGCATGTCCGTCATCGCCGCGGCGGTGGAGATGACGAACACGGGCGCGGTCCACTCGCCGCCGCGCTCCCGCGCGCCGCGGGCGGCCCGGTCGGCAGCCTCGGAGCGCCGGGGCCCGGCGCTCACCAGTCGGCCCTCCGGGCCAGCTCCCGCCTCGGATCGTCGCCGGCGGTGGCGGCAGCGAGGGCCTCGACGGCGGCGCGCGCCTCGTCGGTGAGCTCGGTGGGCACGGCCACCTGCAGCTCGACCAGGAGGTCCCCGGCGCCCTTCGAGGTCTCGACGCCGCGGCCCTTGAGGCGCAGGGTCCTGCCCGAGGCGGAGCCCGCCGGGACCTTGACCTTCACGGTCCTCTCGAGGGTGGGCACCTCGATGGTCGCGCCGAGCGCGGCCTCGGGGAAGGTGACGGGCACGGTGATGCGGAGGGTGTCGCCGTCGCGGTGGAAGAACTCGTGCTCGCGCACCTTCACGGTGACGATCAGGTCGCCGCGGCCCGCCGCGCCCGGCGAGCCCTTGCCGCGGGCACGGACCTTCTGGCCGTCCCGGATGCCCTTGGGCACCTTGACGTCCACGACCTCCCCGTCGGCCGCCCGCAGGGAGACCGTCGTGCCCTCGATCGAGCCCCGGAAGGAGATGGTGGTGGTGGCGGTGCGGTCCGCACCCTTGGCGGGCCGCTGCTGGCCGAAGCCGCCGCCGGCCGGCCCGAAGCCCGGCTGGCCGCCGAACCCGCCGAACATGTCTCCGAAGAGGTCGTTCAGGTCCGGGCCCGCCTGAGCGCCGCGGGGTCCGGCGCCGCCGCCGAACATCCCGCCGAAGACGTCCTCGAAGCCCCCGCCGGCCCCGCCGCCGGGGGCGGTGAAGCGGGCGCCGCCGCCCATCGCGCGGACGGCGTCGTACTCCTGGCGCTCCTTGGGGTCGCTGAGCACCGCGTAGGCCTCGGAGATCTCCTTGAACTTCTTCTCCGCGGCCTCATCGCCGGGGTTCTGGTCCGGGTGATGCGTGCGGGCCAGCTTGCGGTAGGCCTTCTTGACGTCGGCCTCGGAGGCGTCCTTGGACACCCCGAGGGACGCGTAGAAGTCCTTGTCCATCCAATCCTGCGAGGCCATGGCGCCTCCCTTCGTTCGTCGTGGTGCGGTGATCGGTGCGGTTCAGCCGTGGCTCACTCGTCCCCGGCGGACACCATCACCTGGGCGGCGCGCAGCACGCGGCCGTCCCGGACGTAGCCGTTGCGGAACACCTGCACCACGTGGTCGGCGGGGATCTCGGGGTGCGGCTGGCGCATGACGGCCTCGTGGAGCGCGGGGTCGAACTCGACGCCCGCCAGCTCCTCCTGGTCGTGGCGCTGCACGCCGAGGCCCGCGAGAGCGGAGTCGAGCTTCTCGGCGATCTTGGCGAAGGGGCCCTCGGCCAGGTCGCCGGCGGACCGCGCCGCGTCGAGGTCGTCCAGCACGGGGATCAGCGCCAGAACGGCCTTCAGGACGCCCTGGTCCTTCGCGAGGTCGCGGTCGCGGTCCACGCGGCGCTTGTAGTTCACGTACTCGGCCTGCAGGCGGCGCAGGTCCGTCTCCAGCTCGGCCTCGCGGGAGGACCCGGACGGCGCCGCGCCGGCCTCGGCTCCGGCATCGTCGAGGATGCGCGCGGCCTGGGCCAAGGCGTCGCCCTCGTCCTGGGCCGGCGCGTCCTGCGGCTCGGCGTCGGGGGCGGCCTCGCCGCGCGGGCGGCCGGTCTCCGGGTCGATCCGGCGTCGATCCTGGAACGTGAAGGCCTGCTCCTCGAAGCCCTGCTCGCCCGGGGTCCGGTCGTCGTCCGGGCGGTCGGCGGTGTTCTCGCTCATGGTGGGTCCTTTCGCTGCGTCGGCGCGCCGTGCGCGCCGGAAGTCTGGGGTGAGAGGCCGGTGGGCCGGTCACGGACGTGCGATCGCCGTGACCGGCCCACCGGTGCTGTCGCGGGCCCCGTCGGGCCGGCGGGCCGCAGGGCTCGCCGGCGCCGACGACGGCGCGGGTGCGTCAGTTCTTCTTCTCGTCGTCCTCGTCGACGACCTCGGCGTCGACGATGTCCTCGTCCTCGGCCTGGGGGGCCTCGGCGCCGGCGTCGGCCTGCTGCTCGGAGCCCTGCTGGGCGTAGAGCGCCTCGCCGATCTTCACCTGGGAGGCCTGGAGCTTCTCGAACGCGGCCTTGACCTCGTCGTCGTTGTCCTGCTTCTCCAGGGCGGCCTTGAGGGCGTCGACGTCGGCCTGGACCTCGGTCTTGACGTCCTCGGGCAGCTTGTCCGTGTTGTCGGCCAGGAGCTTGTCCACGGAGTACGCGGACTGCTCGGCCTGGTTGCGGCGCTCGGCGGCCTCGCGGCGCTTCTTGTCGTCGTCCGCGTGGGCCTCGGCGTCCTTGACCATGCGGTCGATGTCCTCCTTGGACAGCGAGGAGCCGCCCGTGATGGTCATCGACTGCTCGGTGCCGGTGCCCTTGTCCTTCGCGGAGACGTGCACGATGCCGTTCGCGTCGATGTCGAAGGTGACCTCGATCTGGGGCATGCCGCGGGGGGCCGGGGCGATGCCGGTCAGCTCGAAGGTGCCCAGGGCCTTGTTGTCCCGGGTGAACTCGCGCTCGCCCTGGAAGACCTGGATGGACACGGAGGGCTGGTTGTCCTCGGCCGTGGTGAAGGTCTCCGAGCGCTTCGTGGGGATGGCCGTGTTGCGCTCGATGAGCTTGGCCATCACGCCGCCCTTGGTCTCGATGCCCAGCGAGAGGGGGGTCACGTCGATCAGGAGGACGTCCTTGCGCTCGCCGGCGAGCACGCCGGCCTGCACGGAGGCGCCGATCGCGACGACCTCGTCCGGGTTCACGCTCTTGTTCGGCTCCTTGCCGCCCGTGAGCTCCTTCACGAGCTCGGAGACGGCCGGCATGCGGGTGGAGCCGCCCACGAGGACCACGTGGTCAATGTCGGACACCTTGACGCCGGCCTCCTTGATCACGTCGTTGAAGGGCTTGCGGGTGCGCTCGAGCAGGTCCTTGGTGAGGTCCTGGAACTTGGCGCGGGAGAGGTGCTCGTCCAGGTGCACCGGGCCCTCGGGGGTCACGGAGAGGTACTGGAGCGAGATGTTGGTGGAGGTGGCCGAGGAGAGCTCCTTCTTGGCCTGCTCCGCCGCCTCCTTCAGGCGCTGCAGGGCGATCTTGTCCTTGGACAGGTCCGCGCCCTTGGACTTGGCCTGCTGGAGCAGCCAGTCCACGATCCGCTGGTCCCAGTCGTCGCCGCCGAGGCGGTTGTCGCCCGAGGTGGCGCGCACCTGGATGGTGGCGAAGTCGTCCTCGTCCTTGGCGACCTCGAGCAGGGACACGTCGAAGGTGCCGCCGCCCAGGTCGAAGACGAGGATGAGCTCGTCCTCCTTGCCCTTCTCGAGGCCGTAGGCCAGGGCCGCCGCGGTGGGCTCGTTGATGATGCGCTTGACGTTCAGGCCCGCGATCTCGCCGGCCTCCTTGGTGGCCTGGCGCTCGGCGTCGTTGAAGTACGCCGGGACGGTGATCACCGCGTCGGTGACCTTCTCGCCCAGGTACTCCTCGGCGTCGTGCTTGAGCTTCATCAGCGTGCGGGCCGAGATCTCCTGCGGGGTGTACTTCTTGCCGTCCACCTCGGTGGTCCAGTCGGTGCCCATGTGGCGCTTGACGGACGCGTAGGTGCGCTCGGGGTTGTTGACGGCCTGGCGCTTGGCGACCTCGCCGACCAGGACGTCGCCGCCCTTGGAGAACGCGACGACGGAGGGGGTGGTGCGGGCGCCCTCGGCGTTCGCGATGACGACGGGGTCGCCGCCCTCGAGGACGGCGACGACGGAGTTGGTGGTGCCCAGATCGATTCCGACTGCACGGGACATGGGGTGGTCCTTTCCTGTCTGCGAATGAGGCGGCCGCGTCGCCCTGGGCCGGACCCGGGGGTCCGAACCGGCCGACGTGAGCCTTCCTGACTCAGGTTGCCACCGTCGGCGACGGCGTGTCAAGGGACGTGAGTCATCCTCACTCATGTTTTGCGGATGTCCGGTTCAACGCGCTCCACGAAGGATTCATTCCCGGGGAGGTCGGACGGGGCTCCTCGCCCTGCCGCGGGCGATCAGGGCTGGCGCCGCCCCCGCGCGGAGTGGTTGATTCAGGCGACGATGCGGCGCCCTCCGGCGCCGCCCGATCGAGACGAAGGAGCACCATCGTGGCCAACGCCAAGAAGAACGACGACGCCGCCTACACCGTTCCCGGCCTGCGCGTGGAGGACGGCCACCGCGTGGCCGAGGTCCTGCAGGGCCGGCTGCACGCCCTCAACGACCTCCAGCTCACCCTGAAGCACGCGCACTGGAACGTGGTGGGCCCGGGCTTCATCGGCGTCCACGAGATGCTCGACCCGCAGATCGAGAAGGTCCGCGCCATGGTGGACGTCGTCGCCGAGCGCATCGCGACCCTGGGCGTCTCCCCCGCCGGCACCCCCGGCGTCCTCGTGGCGGACCGCACGTGGGACGACTACTCGCTGGGCCGCGCGAGCACCCTCGAGCACCTGGCCGCGCTCGACCTGGTGTACGACGGCGTCGTGACGGACCACCGCGCCGCGATCGACGCCACCGAGGACCTCGACCCGGTCACGCAGGACATCCTCATCGACCAGGTGGCCCAGCTCGAGCTGTTCCAGTGGTTCATGCGCTCCTTCCTGACCACGGACGACGGCCGCCTGAGCAGCGCGGGTGCGGCCACGGAGGCCGCCGCCGCGGGCCGGGTGAAGGACGACCAGGCCGCGCCCGCCCCGCAGGGCGCGCGCACGAAGAAGTCGGGTGCCAAGAAGGCCACGGCCTCGAACGCGAAGAAGTCCAAGAAGAAGTGACCGCGCGCCCCTGACGCGCCCCCGTGCCCGGAGGGCCCGACCGCACCGCCGGTCGGGCCCTCTGTCGCCGTCCGGGCTCAGGCGGCCCGCGCCGGCCACCAGACACGCGGGCCGATGTCCCGGACGAGCGCGGGGATCAGCAGGGAGCGCACGATCAGCGTATCGAGCAGCACGCCGAACGCGACGATGAATGCCAACTGCACCATGAACATCAGCGGGATCACCGCGAGCGCGGCGAAGGTGGCCGCCAGCGCTACGACGGTGGAGGTGGCCACACCGCCCGTCACGTCTCCTCTTGACATCCACCACACAGGGAACAATAGTGTTCTGTGTCACTTATTCAAGGGGCAGGCGGCCACGCTACCTGCCCCCAGTAAGGAGACCCCATGTCGACCTGGAAGACCACTTTCGTATCGACGCTCACCGGCCTGGCCGTGGTGACCACGACCCTCGCCGCACCGAGCTTGGCCTCGGCGCAGTTCCGAGATGACCAGGTGACCCACCCCCAAGGACAACCCTCGACTGACAAGGTCGACGACGCTATGCGGCTCGTTCGTCAAGCTGAGATGGAGGACCCGGCAGGCTTCGCCCGACGGGTCGCAATTCTGGAACAGCTCGGGGACACATTCCGCCTGCCCCATGAGTCGACTCTTGGCTCCACCGACATGGATCGACTGGCGTTTGCAGCAACCGTGCAGGACCCCCTTGTCCTGCAGGGGCTTGTCGAGATGGTCTCTCGCGGAGACATTGAGATCATCGAAGGTACACATGGCGCCCCAGTCTGGATAAGCCATCTCGACCCGGAAGACCTGACGGCCTCCAAGGAACCCACCACCCAGGATCTTCCCGCGTGCCCCTCCGCATGGGCAGCTGCACTGGCATGGATCGGCGCAAACGCGCTCATGTGCACACCGCTCGTTTCTGTTCCGCCGGCGGCCGTCGGCTGCGCCCTCACGTTCGGAATCGGGGGGTTCATCATCGACGTAAATCAGGGGTGCTGACCTCCGGCGAGGTTGATGACCCCTCCCGTTCTCAGGAATGAGGAGATCATGGAAGTTTGGCGAATTCTCACCGCCGTGTTCCTTGGAGCAACTCTGGCCTCCGCCGGGGCCCTTGGAACCGCCCATGGGATCTGGGTGATCCTGCCTGCCCTGTGCGTTGTCGCGTTCCTCACCCTGGACTGGCGGGATCGCGATCGCCCTCGCCTGTCCACGCCACGCATGGCAGCCCTGCTCCTGGCCATCGCTGTCGGCTTGATGGTGCTCCCGCGCGTCGATTGGAGCCCGTACCCGATCATCCTGATCGCCTTCGCGGTGGCATCGGGCACCTTCACGTGGTGGGCGTTGGAGGACGTCGGGGCCCGCAGCCTCGATGTGACGACGGCATCCCCGGGTGAAAGCCACGCGCACACCTGAGGTGCGGCGTGCAACCACGAACCCACAGCCTGCGGCCCCGACGACACGTCGTCGGGGCCGCAGGCTATGCACCATGTGCCGAAGCGGAGGACCGCCCTCAGTCGACCTTCGCCGGCCACCACACCTTCGGGCCGATGTCCCGCACGAGCGCCGGGATCAGCAGGGAGCGCACGATCAGCGTATCGAGCAGCACGCCGAACGCGACGATGAATGCCAACTGCACCATGAACATCAGCGGGATCACCGCGAGCGCGGCGAACGTGGCCGCCAGGACGACGCCGGCCGAGGTGATCACGCCTCCCGTCACGGTGAGCGCGCGCAGCACGCCCGCCCGGGTGCCGACGCGCGGCGTCTCCTCGCGGGCGCGGGTCATGAGGAAGATCGTGTAGTCGATCCCCAGCGCCACGAGGAACACGAACCCGTAGAGCGGCACCGTGGGGTCGGCGTCGCCGAAGCCCATCAGGTGCTGGAACACGAGGGTGGAGACGCCCAGCGCCGAGCCGAAGCTGAGCGTCGTGGCGAGCACCAGCAGCACGGGCGCCACCACGGATCGCAGCAGCGCCATCAGGATCACCAGCACCACAAGCAGCACGAGCGGGATGACGAGGCGGAGGTCCCGCTGGGCGGTCTCGTTGGCGTCGAGGGCCTGCGCGGCCGTCCCGCCCACGAGCACCTCGCCCTCGACGTCGGCCAGGCTCTCCCGCAGGGCGCCCACGGTGCGCTCGGCCTCGAGGGAGTCGGCCGGGTCCGCGAGCGTCGCCGAGACGAGGACGCGGCCGTCGACGACCTTCGGCTCCGCGGGGGCGTCGGGCTGTCCCGCACCGGCGGGCGGACCGGCAGGGGTGCCCGCCGGGGGTCCGGCGGACTGCTCGGCCTCCAGCTCCGCCGAGGCGGCGCCCGTGGTCCCGCGCACGATCTCCAGCACGCGGTCCCGCTGCGCCTCAGGCGCGACGATCTCCGCGGGCGAGCCGGAGCCTGCCTCGAAGTGGCGGGAGAGCAGGCCCTGCGCGTCACGCGCGTCGGACTGCCCGAGCAGCACGTCGGTCTGGGCCACGCCCGAGGCCTGCAGCTGCGTGACGCCGGCGGCGAGCGCGAGGAGGACGGCCGCCGTCGCGATCCAGACGGTGCGCGCGTTCCGGGCGACGAGCGCGGCCACCCGGGTCCACACGCCGTGGTCCTCCTCGAGGCCGGCGATCGGCGCGCCGTCGCGGTCCTCGGGCTGGACGAACCCGCGGCCGCGGGCGGCCCGCTTCTCCCGACGGCGGCGGGCGCTCTCGGGAGAGGGGACGGTGGGCCAGAACGCCGCGCGGCCCATGAGCTGCAGCAGGGCCGGGAGCAGGGTCAGCGCCGCGAGCCACGCGAAGACGATGCCGGACGCGGCGATCGGGCCGAGCGATCGGTTCGAGTTGAGGTCGGAGACCAGCAGGATGAGCAGCGCCGCGGCGACGGTGGCCGCCGAGGCGGTGATCGCCCCGAACGAGCCGCGCACGGCGGCCATCAGGGCTGGCGCGATGCCGTCCCTCCGCAGCAGCTCCTCCCGATGGCGGGCCACGAGGAGCAGGCAGTAGTCCGTCGTCGCGCCGATGACGAGGATGGACAGGATGCCCTGGGACTGCCCGTTGAGCTGGATCCAGTCCGCGCGCGCCATCCAGTACACCGCGAGGATCGCGGCGCACAGCGCACCCATCGAGGTGAGCAGCACCAGGATCGGCAGGACCACGGAGCGGTAGACGGCCACCAGGATCACGAACACCACGACGAGGGCCACGAGCAGCAGCAGCCCGTCGATCCCGGCGAACGCACCGCCGAGCTCGGAGGCGAGCCCCGCGGGGCCGCCCACGTGCAAGGTCGCGTCCGCGGCCGGCGTGCCGGCCACGGCGGGTACGCCGCCCGGGTCCGCGAGCACGGCCTCGAGGTCCTCGACGACGTCGGCGGCCTCCCGCGGCGCCTCCTGGCCCGTGCCGATCAGTGCGAGGAACTGCACGGCCTGGCCGTCCTCGCTGGGGATCGGCCCGACGACGCGCTCGACGCCCTCGACCTCGCCGAGCCGTTCCCCGAGCGCCGCGAGGGCGGGGAAGGCCACGGCCGGATCTGACGTGGAGGCCTCCCCCACGATGATCGCGGGGACCGCCGAGCCGTCCCGGAAGCCGGCGGCCGCCTCGGAGGCCAGCGTCGACTCGGCGGTGGCGGGCAGGAACGTGGACTGGTCGTTCGAGGAGACCTCGGAGATCTTCCCGAAGGTCGGGCCGCCGAGGCCCATCGCGGCGAACCACACGAGCGCCAGCGCCACCGCGAGGCCGATCCGCAGGAGCCGGGACGGACGGGCGGCCCGCTCGTCACGGGCGCCGGGGGCGGCGGCAGGGGCGTCCGCGGCGCGCGACGGCTCGGGGCCGGGAGCGTCGGGGGCCGCTGCGGCGGGGGTCCGGTAGGGAGAGAGGTCGGGGAGGCTGCTCACGCGGGACAGCCTAGCAAGATGGTTTGATCATCGAACGATTCGACCCCGCCGGTAGGATCCGGGGGGTGACCACCCCCGCGGCCGACCGCCCTGAGCAGCCCCTCGCCCTCCTGGCGAGCCTGCGCGCCTTCTCCGAGGTGGCCGACCGGGCCGCCGACCAGGCGAGCCGCGCCCTCGGCCTGCACCGCACGGACCTGCGCGCCCTCTCGATCCTCATGCGCCGCACGAGCCGCGGCCTCGCGACCACCCCCACGGACCTCGGGCACGGACTGCACCTCACCCGTGCTGCCACGACCTCCGTGATCGACCGTCTCGTCGCCTCGGGGCACGCCCGCCGGGCCCGCTCGGCCACGGACGGACGCCGGGTCATCGTGGAGCCCACGCCCGCGGCCTCGGCGGACGGCTCGGCGGCGTTCGGCCCGATGGCCCGCCGCATCGCCGCCGCGCTCGAGGGCTTCGACGACGCCGAGCTCGCCACCGCCCTGCGCGTGGTGGACGCGGCCACCCGGAGCATCGCCCCGCTCGCCGAGGACGGACCGTGACCTCCCCCGCACCACCGGCGGGCCCCGTGCTCGTCGGCGTGGACGGCCGCTCCGGCGCCGGCAAGACCACCCTCGCGGCCGCCCTCGCGGCGCATCTGTCCCCGTACGCCCGCGTGGCGGTGCTGCACGTGGAGTCCTTCTACGCGGGATGGGACGGCCTGGAGGCGGTGCTCGACCCCGCAGGGCCGTACGTGACGGCGCTGCGGGACCTCGGCGCGGGCCGTGCTGCGCGGTGGCGGGCCTGGGACTGGCACCACGCCCGCCCGGGGGCCGGCCAGCGGCTCGAGCCGGCCGACGTCGTGGTGTGCGAGGGCGTGGGCGCCACGAGCGCCGCAGCCCGGCCCCACCTCACGCTGAGCGTCTGGCTCGAGCTGGACGAGCGGAGGCGCCGCGAGCGCGCCCTGGCCCGCGACGGCGGCGCGTACGCGCCGCACTGGGAGCGCTGGGCCGCGCAGGAGGAGCGCTACCTCGCGGCGCAGGACCCGGCCGGGGCGGCCGACGTGCGGACCTCGATCGGCCCCTGAACCGTGGACCGGGCCCACCGGACCGGCCCCTCGGCGTCACGCGTGGAGCCGCTCCTGCGCCACGAGCTCCACGAGCGCGGCGATCCACTCCTCGGTGATCGGCTCGGCGAACAGCACGCGCATGATCAGCTGCGCCCCCACGGTCTCGGCCAGCATCTCCCGGTCCACGCCCTCCGCGAGCACCGCGGTGCGGAACCGCTCGTGGAGGCTGTGCCGCAGCGGGGCCACGAGCACGCCGTGGATCTGCTGGCTCTGGCTGTCGGCCGTGGCGATCGCGCCCACCAGGGCCTGGGAGAGGTGAGTGGCGCCGCCGCCGTCGATCTCCACCGCCATCGCGCGCAGCCACGTGGCGAGGTCCGCGCGCAGGTCCCCGGTGTCCGGCGGCAGGGGCAGGGGGATGTCCAGGTACCCGGCGCCGACGGCCTCCACGAGCACGTCCACCTTCGTCCTCCACCAGCGGTAGACCGTCTGCTTGCTCACCCCCGCACGGGCCGCGATGCCCTCCATGGTGAGCTTCGCCTGGCCCGCGGGCTCCATGAGCTCGGCGGCGGCGCGCAGCACCGCCTCCCGGGACGCCTGGCTGCGGGGGCGGCCACGTCGGCGCGCGGCCGGGACCGTGGGGTCGTCAGACGTCTCCTGTGCTGCCGCGGCGGTGCCCGCCACGTCGCTGCTCTCCTCCATCCGAACGAGTGTAGTGACGGGTTCACGGGAACGCGGCGTCCTGTTGCGGACGTGCGAGGTCAGGCCGCCGGAGGAGAGCAATCGCACAGTCCCTCGATCACGATGAACGGAGCACGGCGCTCCGCTTACCTGTACGCTGAGCGCAACGCGGCGGCCCTCTGCCCCGCCTCCTCACGCCCCCTCTCGCTCCCTGGAGATCCCCGCCCCATGGCAAAGCTGCTCTACCGGCTCGGCCTCGGCGCCGCTCGCCGACCCATGATCGTGATCCTCGCCTGGGCCCTCGCCCTGGCCCTCGCCGTGGGCGGCTTCCTCGCCTTCGGCGGCACCCTCTCCTCCGCCGTCACCATCCCGGGCACCCCCACGGCCCAGGTCACGGACCGCCTCAAGGAGGAGTTCCCCGACGCCTCGCGCGGCACCGGCCAGGTGGTCTTCGCCACCGAGGACGGCTCCGCGTTCACCCCGGACCAGCGCGATCGGATCGAGCAGCTCCTGAGCACGGTCCGCGACCAGCAGGCCGTGGCCGACGTCGTGGACCCCTTCGACGTGCAGAGGCAGCAGGAGGACGCCCGCACCGCTCTCGAGGACGGTCGGCAGCAGATCGCCGACGGCGAGCAGGGGCTCGCGGACGGCCGCAGCCAGGTCGACGGCGGCCGGGCACGGATCGCCGAGGCGAAGGAGCAGGCCGAGGACGGGCAGGCGAAGCTCGAGGAGTCGGCCCGGCAGCTCGAGGAGGGGCAGGCGACGCTGGACGCCGCGCGCACCGACTTCCAGGAGCGAGGCCTGGCCGCCCTGCCGGAGGACGCCACCGCGCCCCTGCGCGAGGCCGAGCAGAAGCTCGAGGACGGCCGCGCCCGGCTCGAGCAGGGCCGGGCCCAGATCGAGGAGCAGGCGCCGAAGGTGGAGGCCGGCCAGGCCGAGGTCGACGCGAACCGCGAGAAGCTCGACGCCGGCCGTCAGCAGCTGGGCGAGGGCTGGGCCCAGTACGAGGAGGGCAAGGCCGAGCTCGAGGAGCAGCGGGCGCAGCTCGAGGCCGGCCAGGCCCGGCTGGACGCCGCCCGCGAGCAGGCCCTCGCGCAGGGCGAGGCCGCCGGCGTCCCTGCCGAGCAGGTCACTGGGCAGTTCGCCGCGCAGCAGGCCGAGCTGGACGCCGGCGCGGCCCGGATCGAGCGGGCCCAGGCCGAGCTCGACGCCGCCAACGCCGAGCTGAAGGCCCGCGAGGCGGAGGTCCAGTCCGGCCTCGAGCAGCTGAGCGCGGCACAGGCGCAGGTCGACGCCGGCCGCGAGCAGCTCGCCGAGGGCCGCGCCCGGCTGCAGGCGTCCGAGAAGGAGCTCGCCGAGGGTCAGGCCCAGCTCGAGGCCGGCCGCGAGCAGGCCCGCGAGGCCGCCCGCGCCGAGTTCGAGAAGCAGCAGGCCACGATCGACGAGGGCCGCGAGAAGCTCGCGCAGGGCAGGGCCGACCTCGAGTCCGGCCGCGAGGAGATCGCGGCCAACGAGCGGAAGCTGGACCAGGCCGAGGAGGATCTCGCCACGGGCCGTCAGGACCTCGTCGACGCCCGCACCCAGGCCGAGCGCGGCCAGCGCACCGTGGACCTCATGGAGGGCTACCGCGCCGTCTCCGAGGACGGCTCGGCCGCCGTCGGGATCGTCTCCTTCGACCAGCCGTCCATGGACGTGCCCGCGGAGGACAAGAAGGCCATCACGGGCGTCCTGACCGCGGCGGACATCGACGGGGTGCGGGTCCTGCCCTCCCAGCAGCTCAGCCAGACCGTCCCGCAGATCGTGGGGCCGGGCGAGATCGTGGGCCTCGTGATCGCCGCGATCGTGCTCGTGCTCATGCTCGGCACCTTCGTGGGCGCGGGTCTGCCGCTCGTGAACGCCCTCGTGGGCGTGGGGGTGGGCGCCGCCGGCGCGCTCGCCTTCTCCGGCGTCGTGGAGATGATGTCCGTGACCCCCGTGCTGGGGCTCATGCTCGGCCTGGCGGTCGGGATCGACTACGCGCTGTTCATCGTCAACCGCCACCGGCAGGAGCTGCGCCGCGGCACCCCGCTGCGCGAGTCCATCGCCCTGGCCAACGGCACGTCCGGCAACGCCGTGGTGTTCGCCGGCCTCACCGTGATCATCGCGCTCGTGGCGCTCAACGTCACCGGCATCCCGTTCCTCGGCCTGATGGGCACCGTCGGCGCCGCGTGCGTGCTCGTGGCCGTGCTCGTGGCCGTCACCCTGACGCCCGCGCTGCTCTCGCTGGCCGGCACGCGCGTGCTCTCCCGCAAGGAGCGCACCCGCCTGGAGGCCCTCACCCCGTCGGGCGAGGGCTCCCACACGGCCCCCCTCACCGGTGCTGACCCCGCCGAGGCCGCCCATGCCGTGCGAGGCGCGCACCGCTCGCCGCGGATGTCCACCCCCGCCGCGGTGGCCACGACCCTGGGCGCGATCGCCCTGCTCGTGGCGGTCTCCATCCCCTTCTTCTCGATGCGCCTGGGCCTGCCGGACGGCGCGTCCGAGCCGGTCGGCTCCGACGCCCAGGTCTCCTACGAGATCATGGCCGACAAGTTCGGCGAGGGCTACAACGGCCCCCTCGTGGTGACCACGGACCTGCCCGAGGGGCTCTCGGAGGAGCAGGCGACGGACGCCCAGCTCGCCGTCGGCGAGCAGCTCTCGGCACTGGACCACGTCGGCGCGGTGGTGCCGGCGGGCTTCAACGAGGACCGCACCCTGGGCATGCTGCAGCTGCTGCCCGAGGAGGGGCCCAACGCGGTCTCCACCGAGGAGCTGGTGCACGAGCTGCGCACGGTGGAGCCCGCGGGCGAGGCCTCGAACCTGGCGGTGGCGGGCATGACCTCCGGGGCGATCGACGTCTCGGAGAAGCTCGCCTCGGCCCTGCCGCTCTACCTCGGCGTGGTGGTGGGGCTGTCCCTGCTCATCATGATCCTGGTGTTCCGCTCCATCCTGGTCCCGCTGATCGCCACCGGCGGCTTCGTCCTCTCGGTGTTCGCGGCCATGGGCGGCGTGGTGGCCATCTACCAGTGGGGCTGGCTGGGCTCGGTGTTCAACGTGCACCATGCGGGCCCGGTCCTGAGCTTCCTGCCGACGATCATGATCGGCGTGCTGTTCGGCCTGGCCATGGACTACCAGCTGTTCATCGCGTCCGGCATGCGTGAGGCCTACGCCCACGGCCAGCCGGCCCGCAGCGCCGTGATGAGCGGCCTGCGCGCCGGCCGGTCCGTGGTGATCGCCGCCGCGATCATCATGATCTCCGTCTTCGGCGGCTTCGTGTTCTCCCACGACGCGATGATCCGGCCCATCGGCTTCGGCCTCGCCTTCGGCGTGCTGCTGGACGCCTTCGTGGTGCGCCTGCTGCTGATGCCCGCGCTGATGCACCTGCTGGGCGAGTCCGCCTGGTGGCTGCCGAGGTGGCTCGAGCGCATCATGCCGGACGTGGACGTGGAGGGTGCCCAGCTCGAGCGCCACGGCAGCTCCCACAGTCCCGCCGACGCCGCCGCGGAGGGCCTCCCTGCTGCGACCGGGGCCGGATCCGAGTCGGGCGGCCCGCACCGCGCCTGAGCCTGCGGGACCGGCACTATCCTGGGGCCATGCCCGCCGACTCGCCCTTCGTCCCTGCCGCCCACGAGCCCGTGCTCGTCCTGCTCGAGCAGGATGCGCACGGGCTCGTCCGTCCCCGGGTCGCGGACCCGGACGTGCCGCACCTGCGCGTCACGGACCAGGGCGTCACGCGGGGCGACGGCCTGTTCGAGACCGCGCTCGCCGTCGCGGACGAGGCCGGGACACTGCGGATGCGCAAGCTGCGCGCCCACCTCGGCCGGCTCGCCTCCTCTGCCACGGCGCTGCGCCTGCCCGCGCCGGACGCCGCCGCGTGGGAGGCCGCCGTCGACGCCGGCCTGCGCGCCGTCGAGGCGGCGAGCCGCCCCGCGCCCGGCGCGCGGCTCTCCGTCCGGCTCACCGCGACGCGCGGCCCCGAGGCGACGCCGGGCACGGCGCCGCACCCGACCGCGTGGGTGCTCCTGACCCCGGTGCCCGCCCCCGACGAGGCCGAGCGCCGCGCGGGCGTCCGCGTCCTCCTGCTGGACCGCGGCATCGACTCCACCGCCCCCGAGCACGCCCCCTGGCTGCTCACGGGCGCGAAGACCCTCAGCTACGCCGTGAACATGGCCGCCCTGCGCCACGCGCGCGCCCACGGGGCGGACGACGTGATCTTCACGAGCTCGGACGGCTTCCTCCTCGAAGGTCCCACCTCCACCGTGCTGATCGCGCGGCACGATCCGGACGGCCGGCGCCGCCTCCTCACCCCCCTGCGGCAGAAGGGCATCCTGGCGGGCACCTCCCAGGCGGTGGTCTTCGCGGCCGCGCACGCCGCGGGCTGGCGCCTCGGCTACGGCCCCCTCGTCCCGGCGGACCTCGAGGACGTGGACGGGATCTGGCTCGCCTCCTCCGTGCGGGGCGTGCTCCCCGTGCGCGCGGTGGACGGGCGCGAGACGCCCGTGGACCCCACCCTGACGGCCCGGCTCCAGGCCTGGCTGGACGCCGACGGCGATCCGGGACACCACGTCAGCGGGGACCCGGTCACCTCGGACGCCTGATCCCCCCGCGCTAGGCTGACTCCCGGACCGGTCCCACCCCACGGAAGGCGCACCATGAACACCATCGCCCAGAAGATCCTCTCCACCGGCATCACCCTGGCCGGCGGAGTCATCGGCTCCCGCCTCGTGGCCGGGGGCTGGAAGCTCGCCACCGGGCACGACGCACCGGACGACGCCGCGGACGAGACGCTGCCCCTCGTGGAGGCGCTCTCCTTCGCCTTCATCTCCGCCGGCGTGGCCGCGCTCATCAAGGTGGCCGGACAGCGCGGCGCGGGCACCGCGATCCGCAAGGCCTCCGAGAAGACCGCCCGCCGCGGCGCCAACGAGGTCTGAGACCCCGCGCGACGGGCTCAGCCCGTCGGGCTCCCACCGCGGTCCGGGCCGTGCGGCGCGTCCTCGCCGCGCTGCGCCGCGGACGGGCGGCGGGGGCGACGCCGCGGGGCGCCGCCGTCGGCGGCCTCCACGCGGCGGGCCGCCGCGGCCAGGTCGTCGCGGTGCAGCAGCCCGTGCTGGGCGTGCTTGGTGCGGTAGCCCGTGCGCCCCACCAGGTGGGAGGCCACGGGGGCCGTCACCATCTGGGCGACCCACGCCAGCAGCAGGATGGGCGCCCACGCCCACGAGCGCCAGAGCACCGCGAGCCCCAGGAGCATGAGCAGCAGGCCCAGCACCTGGGGTTTGGCGGCCGCGTGCATGCGGGAGAGCAGGTCGGGCAGCACGAACAGGCCCACGCCGGCCACCAGGGAGAAGAAGGCGCCGGCCACGATCAGCAGGGCGGCCAGCCAGTCCAGCAGCAGCAGCGGGTCCGTCATCGGTCTCCCCCCTCGGCGGGCGCGTCTTCCGAGCCCGGGGTGTCGGTGGTGCCGGGCACGAGGGAGATCTCCTCCCGCATGTGCTCCGGGCGGCGGTCCTCCACGAAGCGGGCCACGGTCACCGAGCCCACGAAGCCCACCGTGGCGGCCAGCACCACGAGGACGATGTCATGGGTGTGGCGGTGCACGGCCATCTCCAGGACCAGGGCCGAGGAGAGCACCACGAGCAGCACGTCGATGGCGATCGCCCGGTCCAGCAGGGACGGGCCCCGCACGATCCGGTGCAGCGCGGCCACGGCGCCCACGAAGAGCATCGCGCCGCCCCCGTAGGCGGCCACGGTCATCGGGTCGATCATGCGCGCTCCTCCTCCGCCGCGGGCCCGTAGGCGGGATGCCGCCGGTTGCCCGCGATCTCGGCCCGCGGGGGCGCCGAGTCGGGGAAGCGGCGCAGCAGCTCCAGGTCCGTGCGCGAGCCGACCGCCTGGATGATCCCGGCCTCCACGCGCAGGGCCTTGGCGCGGACCGCGGCGATCTCCTCGTCCGTCGTCACGTTCAGGCAGTGCAGGTACAGGGTGGCGTCGGCGCGGTCCACGTCCAGCACGATCGAGCCGGGCACCAGGGCCAGGGCGTGGCTGACGAGGGTGATCAGGAGGTCGTCGTGGCTGCGCAGCCGAACGCCCACGATCGAGCTGTGCACCCGCCTGCCCCGCGTGAGCACGACGGCGGACACCGAGAGCGAGGAGCGCACCACGTCCGCGAGGAAGCGGCCGGTGAACACGAGCGCGTGCCAGGGGCTGAACCGGCGGCTGAACGGGATCGCGGGCATGGGGAACACCACGATCACCAGCGCGGCGAAGAGGAGTCCCGGCAGCAGCACGTGCAGGCCGAAGTCCTGCCACAGTGCTCCCCACACCAGGGTGAGGACGAGGGCGAGGGGCCACTGGCCCAGCACGGCACGGAGACTGCCGGGCCGGGGCGCCGCGCGGGCGGAGCCCAGGCCCGCGGGAACGGCCGGGTCCGCGGGGACGGCCGGGTCCGCGGTCTCCTCCCGGTCCCGCGACGGCGCCGTGCGCGGTGCCGGCGGGCGAGGGTCAGCGGTGGGCATCGTGCACCTCCGTCGGGTCGTTGCGCAGGCTCTCCGCGGCGCGCTCCGCGGCGTCCTCGCCCAGCACGGCGCCGATGTAGGGCGTGCGCTCCAGCATATCCGTGGCGGCGCGGTCCGCGAGGCCGTAGAGGGGTCCCGCGAGCACGGTGAACGCGACGCTGAGGGCCACGATCGCCGCGGTGGGGACGACGAGGCCGGCGCTGAGGCGCTTGGGCCGCTCCCCCCGCTCGAGGACGCGCTGGTACGCGGCCACGAGCTGGGCCGGCGGATGCTCCACGTCCTCCACCCTGCGCCAGAACGCGCGGGTCCACACGCGCACCATGACCAGCAGCGTGAGGAGCGAGGCGAGGACGGAGACGATCACGAGCGTGTACGCGAGCGGTGCGCCCTGCTCCACGCCGCCGCGCAGCAGGCCCACCTTGCCGAGGAACCCGGAGAACGGCGGGATGCCGCCCAGGTTGAGGGCGGGGATGAGGAAGAGCAGGCCCACGAGCGGGGAGACGCGGGCGAGGGAGCCGAGGCGGTCGATGTTGGCCGTGCCGGCCCGGTTCTCAATGAGCCCGGTGACGAGGAACAGCGCGCTCTGCACCGTGATGTGGTGCGCCACGTAGAACACGGTCGCCGCCAGGCCCAGCTGGGTGGCCAGCCCGAGGCCGAAGATCATGTAGCCGATGTGGGAGACCAGGATGAAGGAGAGGATGCGCTTGATGTCTGTCTGCGCGAGGGCCCCGAGGATGCCCACGATCATGGTGAGCCCCGCGACCACCAGCAGGAGATCGTTCACGTGCTCCCCGGGGAACAGGAGGGTCTCCGTGCGGATCATGGCGTACACGCCGACCTTGGTGAGCAGTCCCGCGAACACGGCGGTGACCGGTGCCGGAGCCGTGGGGTAGGAGTCCGGCAGCCAGAAGGAGAGGGGGAACACGGCGGCCTTGATCGCGAAGCCCACGAGGAGCATCACGTGGAGCACCATCTGCATGTCGCTCGGCAGCTCGCCGAGCTTCACCGCCAGGTCCGCCATGTTCACCGTCCCCGTGGCCGCGTAGATCATGGCGATCGCGATGAGGAACAGCACGGAGGAGACGACGGAGACCACCACGTAGGTGACGCCCGCGCGCATCCGCTGCGCCGTGCCGCCGAGCGTGAGCAGCACGTAGGACGCGGTCAGGAGGATCTCGAAGCCCACGTAGAGGTTGAAGAGGTCGCCGGCGAGGAACGCGTTGGACACGCCGGCCACGAGGATCAGGTACGTGGGGTGGAAGATCGAGACGGGCCCGCCCTCGTCGCGGCTGATGAGGCCCTGCGCCGAGGCGTACAGGAGCACCGCGAGGGTGATGATCGTGGAGACGAGGAGCATCAGCGCGGAGAGCCGGTCCACCACGAGCACGACGCCGAGCGGTGCGGGCCACCCGGCCAGCTCCACCACCGCCACGCCCGCCTCCCACACCGCGGCGAGCAGGGCCGCGTTCAGCACGAGCGTGAGGAAGAGCGCGAGGACGGTGACGCTCACCTGGGCCCGGGGCCGGCCCACGAGGGTGAACGTGACGGCGGCCCCGAGCACCGGCAGCATGACGGCCAGCGGGGCGAGGTCGGTGAGGGGCACGGAGCCGATCGTCATGGGCGCTCGCCCTCCTGGTCCTGGGGCCGGCCGCGACGCTTCCGTGCCGACGGGGCGGTGCGTGCCGCCGCGGCCGGGCGGACGGACCGCCGCTCCGGTGCGCGGGGCGCGTCCGGGGTCGCGTGCTCGTAGTGCGCGTTCGGGTCCGCGGCGTCGTCGATGAACTCGGAGGACTCCTCCACGAGCACCGAGTCGTCCTCGACGTCCCACGCGGGCTGGCTGGCGATCTTGACGTCCTCCGCGTCCACCTGGATCAGGTCCTCGCGGCTGATGAGCCAGGAGCGGTAGATCATGGCGGTGAGGAAGGCGCTCGTGGCGAAGCCGATGACGATCGCGGTGAGGATGAGGGCCTGCGGGAGGGTGTCCGCGTAGGCCCGGGGGTCCGTGCCCTCGATCCGCAGGGGCGCCTGCCCCACTCCGCCCGCGCTCGCGAAGAGCAGGAGGATCGCGGCGTTGTTGATGAGCATGATGCCCAGCAGGATGCGGGTGAGGTTGCGCTCCAGCACGAGGTAGATCCCGCACGTGAACATCACGCCCATCGCGGCCAGCAGGGCCAGGTCCACGGTCGTCATCGGGCGGCCTCCTGGCCGGTCGGAGTGGACGGAGTGGGCAGGCGGGGGTGCCGGCGGCGCTCCGCGGCGCGGCGGCGGGCCCGGCGGGCCGCCTCTCCGCGCCGGTCCACCTCGCCGCCGAGGGAGCGCAGCACGTCCATGACCAGGCCCACCACCACGAGGTAGACGCCCACGTCGAACGCGGTGGCCGAGACGAACTTGAGGTGGTCCCCGAACAGGGGCAGGCCGTGGAGCTCGAGGGCGTAGGACTGCAGGATCTGGCCGCCGAAGAAGACGGGGGCGATGCCGACGAGCGTGGCCAGGCCCAGGCCGAGGCCGAGCATCGCGCCGGCGGGGATCAGCGAGGCCTCCTGGAGCTCGAACCGCCCCCCCGCGAGGTACCGCAGGGTCAGCGCCAGCCCGGCCAGGAGGGCGCCGGCGAAGCCGCCGCCCGGGGTGTTGTGCCCCGCCAGGAGGAGGTAGAGGGACATGAGCATCATGATCGGGAACATGAAGCGCGTGACCACCTCGAGGATGATCGAGCGCCGCTCGGGCGCCATGGTGCGCCCCGCCACGAGCCACTGGTTGTTCGTGTCGTCCACCGCGAAGGCGCGGACCACGGTGAGCTCCCGGACGCCGAGAGCGGAGTCGGCGCCGAAGTCGCCCACGCTCCCGGAGCGGACGTCGGCGATGTCCTTGCCGGGGCCGTCGCGGTGCTGCAGGAAGACGAGGGAGGCCACGCCCGTGGCGGCCGCGGCGAGCACGGTGATCTCCCCCCACGTGTCCCACGCGCGGATGTCCACCAGCGTCACGTTGACGGCGTTGGTGCCGTAGCCGAACTCGTAGGCGAGGTCCGGCATGGGCACGGAGATCCGCTCCGCGGTGCGGGCGGCCAGGGACGTGGCCGCGACCCACACCATGACCGCGGAGAAGGACAGGGCCAGCAGCAGGCGGGTCAGCCTGCGGTTGCCCTCGCGTCGGGCGAGCCACTCCGGCGGGAGGACGCGCAGGCCGAAGATGAGGGTGACGAGGACGACCGACTCCACGAGCACCTGCGTGATGGCCAGGTCCGGGGCGCCGCGCATGGCGAAGAGGGCGGCCGCCCCGTAGCCCGTGACGGACACGAGCATGACCGCCATGAAGCGGCGGTGGGCGCGGACGGTCGCCACGGCCGCCACGCACAGCAGGACCGCCACGCCCAGCTGGGCCGGCGACTCCGCGAGGACGATCCGGGCGTCGAGGAACGAGGTGGCCAGGACGCGATCGGAGTCCCCCACCGGCAGGAGCAGGAACCCCAGGGGCAGGACGGACGCGCACGCGAACATGATGGCCAGGTAGCGGCGCAGCGAGCCGGTCTGGGTGCGGCCGGTGACCCACACGGCGACCTCGTCGAGGACGCCGATGAGCCGGCCGTAGGTCCGGGCGGCGTCCACGGGGGACTGCAGGCGGGCCTGGAGGGCCTGGACGGGGCGGCGGGTCCACGCCAGCAGGGCGCCCAGAGCCCAGATGCCCGCCGAGACCGCCAGGATCGGGGTGAAGCCGTGCCACAGTGCGAGGTGCGCGGGCTTCTCACCGGGCGACGCCGGCGCCAGTCCGTGCGTGGCCGCCTCCACGAGCGGCGCCACGCTGCCCGGCACGAGCCCGAGGACCAGGCACGCCACCGCGAGCACGGCGGCGGGTCCGAGCTGCAGCGCCGTGACGGGCGAGTGGAACTCGGTGACGGGGCGGGGCCCGCCGACGCCGGGCTCCTTCGCGTCCCGTGGGTCGCGCCGCCCGAACGCGCCCCACACGAACCGCCACGTGTACGCGAACGTGAGCACGGAGCCGACCGCCATGAGCACGAACGGGGCCCAGGCCCAGGCCCCGGCCCCGTGCTCCCCGTGGGCGGCCAGGGTCTCCAGCACGGACTCCTTGGCCACGAAGCCGAACAGCGGCGGCAGGCCGGCCATGGAGGCCGCCGCCAGCACGGCGACGCCGGCCAGCACGGGGTGGCGGCGGCCGATGCCGGAGAGCTCGCGCAGGTCGCGGGTGCCGGCTTCGTGGTCGATCACGCCCACCACCATGAACAGCGGGGCCTTGAAGATCGCGTGGGCCAGGAGCATCGCCAGGCCCGCCATCGCGGCGTCGCGGGTGCCCAGGCCGTTGGCCACCATGAGGAAGCCGAGCTGCGAGACGGTGCCGTAGGCCAGGATGAGCTTGATGTCGTCCTGGCGCATCGCCCGCCAGCCGCCCAGGAGGAGGGTGGCCAGGCCCACGCCGAGCACGAGCGTCTGCCAGGAGACGAGGGTGGCGAAGGCGGGTGCCAGGCGGGCCACGAGGAAGACGCCGGCCTTCACCATGGCGGCCGCGTGCAGGTACGCGGACACGGGGGTCGGGGCGGCCATGGCGGCCGGCAGCCAGAAGTGGAACGGCGCCTGGGCCGACTTGGTGAGGGCACCGAGCAGCACGAGCGCGACGGCGGCCTCCAGCATCCCGCGCACCGCGGCGTCCGCCACGAGGGCCGGCGCCGCGGCCAGCACGCCGGAGACCCGCCACGAGCCGGAGAGGTGGGCGAGCATGACGAGGCCCACCAGCATGGCCAGGCCGCCGAAGGTGGTGACGATCAGGGCCTGGATGGCGGAGCGGCGGGCGAAGATCCGGTGGCCCGAGTAGCCGATCAGCAGGAAGGACAGGACGGAGGTGATCTCCCAGAAGGTGTAGAGCACCATGAGGTCGTCCGTGGTGACGAGGCCGAACATCGCGCCCGCGAACGCGAGCAGCTGCCCGCCGAAGACGCCGCTGCGCCGCTCGTCGGGAGCGAAGTAGCGGGCGCAGTACGCGAGCACGAGGGCGCCCACGCCCAGCACGATGAGCGACATGAAGGCGGCGAGCGCGTCCAGGCGGAAGGCCAGGTCGATGTCCAGGTAGGGCACCCACGGCACCGTGCGCTCCAGGTGCGCCGCCTCGGCGGGCGCGGGGGCGCCGGCGTCGAGGGCCTCCTGCAGGGCGAGCACGTGCGGCAGCTGCGCGAGGACCCAGAGGAATCCCGCGGCCGGGACCGCGGCGAGGAGGTAGAAGCCCTGCCGGCCCGTCCACCGGAAGATCGCGGGAGCACAGAGCGCAACGGCGAACAGGGCGATGAGGGTCAGCAGCATGGGATCCCCGGGGCAGACGGGCGGTGGAGGGCTGTGGCCACTTTACGGGATCGGGCCGCGTCGGGCGGGACGGGCTCAGTCGGCGGCGGGGGCCGCGGCGCCCGACTCGGCCGCGCCCGGCTCTGCGACCCCGGCGAACAGGGCGGCGCCCGCCACGAGCACGATCCCGATCACGGGGATCACGGCGCGGTTGTCCGGCTGGACGGCGAGGGCCACGGAGACGAGCGCCGGGGTGATGAACCCGACGGCGCGGCCCGTCGTCGCGTAGAGGCCGAACACCTCCCCCGCCGTGCGCGGGGTGGTCACGCGGCCGAGGAACGCGCGCGAGGCGGACTGGACCGGGCCGACGAAGAGGCACAGCACGAGGCCGCCGATCCAGAACGCCGTGGTCCCCGAGGCGAGGAACAGCGCCGCCGCCGTGAGGACCATGGCGAGGAGGGAGCCCAGGATCACGCGGCGCGGGCCGATGCGGTCGTCGAGCCGCCCGCCCGCGAAGGCGCCGAGCGCGGCCACCACGTTCGCCACGATCGCGAACACGATGACGTCCGCGGGGTCGAGCCCGTACACCGTGGTGCCCAGGATCGCGCCGTACACGAACACGGCGCCCACGCCGTCGCGGAACACCGCGGAGGCCACGAGGAACCGCAGCGTGTTGCGGTCCTCGCGCCACATGCGGGCCAGGGTGCGGCCCAGCCCGGCGTACGAGCCGAGGATCGTCTCCCGGCGCGGACGTCCGTCCGCGGCACGGGCCGGCGGCGGGTCCGGGACGACGACGAGCACCGGGACCGCGAAGACGAGGAACCACGCCGCGGCGACGAGCGCGACCACGCGGATGTTGAGCGCCTCGTCCTCGCCCACGCCGAACCAGTGGGCGTCCCCGGAGACGAAGCCGAGGTAGACGATCAGCAGCAGCACGATCCCGCCGAGGTAGCCCGCGCCCCAGCCGATGCCGGAGACCCGTCCGATCGTGGCGGGCGTGGAGATCTGCACGAGGATCGCGTTGATCTGCACCTCGGCGAACTCGAAGAACACGGTGCCCAGCGCGATCAGGGTGACGCCCAGCAGCAGGGAGGACTCGTGCGGGGTGACGAAGAAGCAGGCCGCGGTGCACGCGATCACCGCGGCGGTGGTGAGCCCCAGCCACAGGCGACGGCGGCCGGCGCCGTCCGCCTGCCGGCCCAGCACGGGCGCGGTGAGGGCGATCAGCACGCCCGCGAGCGCCATCGCGGCGGAGAGCCACGCCGTGCCCCGCTCGTCCGCCCCGAACGCGTCCGAGGCCAGGTACGTGCCGAACACGAAGGTGACCATGACGGCGTTGAAGGAGGCCGAGCCCCAGTCCCACGCCGCCCACGCGAGGACCTGGCCGCGCCGGGCGACGGGGGCGGGGGCCGGCGTCGTGGCCATCTCAGCGCTCGATGCGGGTGATGTGGAAGTTCTGGAAGGAGCGGGAGGCCGTGGGGCCGCGCTGTCCCTGGTACCGGTTCTGGTAGGCGCCCGCACCGTACGGCGTCTGCGCCGGGGAGCTCATGCGGAAGAAGCACAGCTGGCCGATCTTCATGCCCGGCCACAGCGTGATGGGCAGGGTGGCCACGTTGGAGAGCTCGAGCGTGACGTGGCCCGTGAAGCCGGGGTCGATGAACCCGGCGGTCGAATGGGTCAGCAGGCCCAGCCGCCCGAGCGAGGACTTGCCCTCGAGGCGCGCGGCGACGTCGTCGGGGAGCGTGACCTGCTCATAGGTGGCACCGAGCACGAACTCGCCCGGGTGCAGGATGAAGGGCTCGTCCGGGGCCGTCTCCACGAGGCGGGTCAGCTCGTCCTGCTCCTGCGCGGGGTCGATGTGCGCGTAGCGGTGGTTGTCGAAGAGGCGGAAGAAGCGGTCCAGGCGGACGTCCACGGACGCAGGCTGGACCATCGAGGGGTCCAGCGGGTCCAGGCCGACCCGGCCGGCCTCGAGCTCGGCGCGGATGTCGCGGTCGGAGAGCAGCACGGCGCCAGTGTATCCGGCGCTACAGTGTGCGCCATGAGCATGCACGAGACCGCCCTGCCGGGCATCGGCGTCCGCCGCGAGCTCGACCTCGCGGACGGCCGGCGGATCGGCGTCGTGATCCACCGCGACGGCACCACCGACCTCTTCCTCGCCGACGCGGACGACCCGGACGCGTGCGCCGCGGCCGTCGCCCTCTCCTCGAGCGAGGCAGCGAGCCTCGGCGGGCTCCTGGCCGGGCCGCAGCTCGTCTCCCAGTTGGAGGGCGAGCACGCGGACCTGCCCGGCATCACCACGCGCCAGCTCATCCTCCCGGCTGACTCCCCCTACGCGGACGCCGAGCTCGGCGCCACGAAGATGCGCACCCGCACGGGCGTGTCCATCGTCGCCGTCGTGCGGGCCGGGCAGACCCACCCCTCCCCCGGCCCCGACTTCCTGCTCGAGGGCGGGGACCTGCTGATCGTCGTGGGGACGAGCGAGGGCACCCGGACGGCCGAACGCCTGCTCGACGCCTGACCCGCCCCGCCGGACGAGCCCCCGAACGGGGCCCGCCCCGCGCACGCCGACCCCGGAGAGGAGCGCCCATGGACACCACCGTCCTCGCGCTCATCGAGCTCGGCGCGGTCCTGCTGCTGCTGGGCATGCTCGGGCGCCTGGCCGGGCGGATCGGCATGTCCCCCGTGCCGCTCTACCTGCTCGGCGGGCTGCTCATCGGCGTCGCCGGGCTGCTGTTCCCCACCGCGGACGAGGCCGGGGTGGTGCACGGCCCCATGGAGCCGATCGCCGAGTTCAGCCACCTGGCCAGCGAGATCGGCGTGGTGCTCCTCCTGCTCATGCTGGGCCTGGAGTACTCCGCCCGCGAGCTCGTGGGGGGGCTGCGCGGCTCCTGGAAGGCCGGCCTGCTCGACGTGGTCCTCAACGTCACCCCCGGCGCGCTCGCCGGCCTCCTGCTCGGCTGGGGTGCCGTGGGCGCGGTGGTGCTGGGCGGCATCACGTTCATCTCCTCCTCCGGCATCATCGCGAAGGTGCTCGGCGACCTGGGGCGTGTGGGCAACCGCGAGACCCCCGTGATGCTCTCCATCCTCGTGTTCGAGGACCTCGCCATGGCCGTCTACCTGCCGCTCATGACGGCCCTCGTGGCCGGCAGCCCCCTCATGGCCGGGCTCACGGCGGTGGGCGTCGCCCTGGTGGTGGTCACCGTGGTCCTGCTCGCCGCCCTGCGGTTCGGCCCGCAGATCTCCCGGCTCGTCCAGTCCCCGGACCAGGAGACGTTCCTGCTCAAGCTCCTCGGTCTCGCCCTGCTCGTGGCCGGCCTCGCGGGGGCGCTCCAGGTGTCCGCCGGCGTGGGCGCGTTCCTGTTGGGCATCGCGATCTCCGGGGCCGCGGCCAAGCAGGCCCGCTCCGTGCTCGAGCCGCTGCGGGACCTCTTCGCCGCCCTCTTCTTCGTGCTCTTCGGGATGAACACGGACCCGCGCGCCCTGCCGCCCGTGCTGCTGGGCGCGCTCGCCCTCGCCGTCGTCACGGCCGCCACGAAGGTGGCCACGGGCTACCTCGCGGCGCGCGCGGCGGGCATCGGCGTCGCCGGCCGCTGGCGGGCGGGCGCCACGCTGACCATCCGCGGCGAGTTCTCCATCGTCATCGCGGGCCTGGCCGTGGCCTCCGGGTCCATGGCGCCCGAGGTCTCGGCGTTCGCCACGGCCTACGTGCTCCTCCTCGCCGTGGCAGGGCCCGTGCTGGCCCGCTACGCGGACGGCTTCGGCCGCTCCCGCGCGAAGCGGGCGAGGGAGCGGGCCGCCGCTGCCGGCCGGGGGCACGCGACGGCCTGAGGGCGGGCGCTGGTGTAGGGTGGTGTCCGCGCCGCAGGCGAGAGCCGAGCGGTTGCGCGGGCGTAGCTCAATGGTAGAGCGCTTGCTTCCCAAGCAAGATACGCGGGTTCGATTCCCGTCGCCCGCTCCACCGAAGGGGCCGGATCCACCAGGATCCGGCCCCTTCCTCGTGCGCACGGCCCCTCACAACGCCGGCACCCGTCTCGAGCGCCCCGCCCGGGGTACCCTGTGCGGGCCGTGTGCGCGCGGCCCGCCGCGAGGCCCCGGCAGCCCCGGCGCGAGCCCTGGTCTCATGACACCGTCCCCCGCGACTCCCCGGAAGGAGGCCCGACGTGCAGCAGGTCCTCTCCGGCTTCGCCGTGGTGTGGGTGATCATCGCCGTCGGCTTCCTCGTGGGGCGCACGGGCGTGCTCGGCGAGGACGCCCGCACGGTGCTCTCGCGCACCGCGTTCTTCGTGGGCAACCCCGCCCTGCTCTTCGTCACCCTCTCCCGCGCGGACGTCGCCGCCGTGCTGGGCCCCCAGCTGTGGGTGGCCGCGATCTCCGCGCTCGCCGCCGCGGGCGTGTACCTGGCCGTCACGGTGCCCCTGCTCCAGGGCCGGCCGCCCTCGGAGCGCGTCATGGCCGCCCTGAGCTCGTCCCTCGTCAACTCGGCCAATCTGGGCATCCCGATCGCCACGTACGTGCTCGGCGACGCGGCCCTCGCCGCGCCGGCGCTCATCTTCCAGCTGGCGGTCTACACGCCGCTGTACGTGGCCGCCATGGACGCCACGACGGCACGGGAGGCCGAGGAGCGGGCCACCGGCCGGCGGGCGGTGCGCCGCTCCCCCGGACGGGCGGCGCTCGCCCAGCTCGGCCAGACCGCCCGCAACCCCATGGTCGTGGGCGCGATGCTCGGCCTGCTCTTCTCCGTCACCGGCTGGGCGCTTCCGGGGCCGCTCATGCAGTCCGTCGAGCTGATCGGCGGGCTGTCCATCCCGGCCATGCTCCTCGCGTTCGGCATGTCGCTCGTGGGCTCGCGTCCGCTCGCACGGGCCGGCGGCCGTCGGGCGGACGTGCTGATCGCCTCGGCCGTGAAGCTGCTCGTCCACCCGCTGCTGGCCTGGGTGCTGGCCCAGTTCGTGTTCGGGCTCGACGCCCGGCACGTGTTCGTCGCCGTCGTGCTGGCCTCCCTGCCCACGGCGCAGAACGTGTACGTCTCCGCCGTGCGCTACGACGCCGGCCTGCGCGTCTCGAAGGACACCATCCTGGTGACCACGGTCGTCGCGATCCCGGCGATGATCGGTGTGGCGCTCGTGCTGGCCTGACCGTGCCGAGCCCGCCCGCCGGCGGCGCACGTGCCACGGCCGGGGTGCGCCCTAGGATGAGCCGCATGAGCGAGAACACCGCGGGCGACGGCCTGCTCGAGTCCATCCGCCAGGGCTACACCTTCGAGGACCCCACACTCACGCTGGGGGCCGCCGTCGTGGACGGCGAGGTGCACCCCGAGGTGCCCGTGCGCCTGCCGCTGCGCATGATGAACCGCCACGGCCTCGTGGCCGGCGCCACCGGCACGGGCAAGACGAAGACGCTGCAGATGATGGCCGAGCAGCTCTCGAAGGCCGGCGTCCCCGTGTTCCTCGCGGACGTGAAGGGCGACCTCTCCGGCCTGGCCACCGCGGGGACGGCCTCGGACAAGCTCTCCGAGCGCACCGCCGCCACCGGCATGCCGTGGGAGCCGCGCGCCTACCCGGTCGAGTTCCTCGCCCTGGGCGGCGACGGCGTCGGGGTGCCGGTGCGCGCCACCGTGGACGCCTTCGGCCCTCTGCTGCTCTCCCGCGTGATGGACCTCAACGAGACCCAGGAGTCCTGCCTGCAGCTCATGGTCCACTGGGCGAACGAGCGTGACCTGCCGCTGGACGACCTCACGGACCTCAAGGCCGTAGTCACCCACCTGACCAGCGACGAGGGCAAGGACGACCTCAAGGGCCTGGGCGGCGTCGCGAAGGCCACCGCCAACGTGATCCTGCGCGAGGTCACGGGCCTGGAGGCCGCGGGCATGGACCGCTTCTTCGGCGTGCCCGAGTTCGAGACCGCCGAGCTGCTGCGCGTGGCCCCGGACGGCCGCGGCGTGATCTCGGCCCTCGAGCTGCCCACCCTGGCCACCAAGCCGCAGCTGTTCTCCACCTTCATGATCTGGCTGCTGGCCGACCTCTTCGCCGAGCTCCCCGAGGCGGGCGACCTGGACAAGCCCAAGCTCGTGTTCTTCCTCGATGAGGCGCACCTGATCTTCAAGGGCGCCTCGGACGCGTTCCTGGACTCCATCACGACCACCGTGCGGCTCATCCGCTCGAAGGGCGTGGGCCTGTTCTTCGTCACCCAGACGCCGCAGGACGTGCCCGCCGAGGTGCTCGGCCAGCTGGCCAACCGCGTCCAGCACGCGCTGCGCGCCTTCACCCCGCAGGACGCCAAGGCGCTCAAGCAGACCGTCCAGACCTTCCCGACGACGGACTACGACCTCGCCGAGGTCCTCACCTCCGCGAAGGTCGGCGAGGCCGTGGTCACGGTGATGGATCCGGACGGGGCCCCGACGCCCGTGGCGCTGACCCGCATGTGGTCCCCCGAGTCGGCCATGGAGCCCGCCGCGGCCGAGGCCATGCAGGCGATCGTGGCGGCCTCCCCGCTCATGGCGGAGTACGGCACGGCCGTGGACCGGGAGTCCGCGGCGGAGAAGCTGGCGGCCGAGGCCGCGTCCACGGAGGCGCCCGCCACCGGCGGCAGCGCCCGCGGGGAGGACGCCCGCCTGGCGGACGGGCGCGCCGACGGCGGCACGGTGGTCTCCGGGGTCGACCTCGGCGACCTCGAGAAGATGCGCCGCGAGGAGGAGAAGGCCGCCGAGCGCGCGCGGCGGGAGGCCGAGAAGCCCAGCGAGTTCGAGAGGGCCATGGGCAACTTCGTGAAGTCGGCCGGCACACAGCTGGGCCGCGAGGTGGTGCGCGGCGTGTTCGGCACGCGCAGCCGCCGCGGCGGCGGGCTGCTGGGCGGGCTGTTCGGCCGCTGACCCGCGCCGGGGACGACGTCGGCCCGCCCCATCCTTCAGGAGGGTGCGGGCCGACGTCGTCGGTGGAGGCGCGGGGTCAGCGCACGCCGTGGTGCGTGAGGGACTTGGCCCAGCGCTCGATGGCGTCCCAGTCGCGGAAGTCGCCGTAGTGCTCGTTCTTGGAGACCTTCAGCTTCATGCGCTCGATCCAGCTGAGCCGCTCCTCCACGAGGGCCCCGCGGAAGTAGGCCACGTCCCGGGCACCGTAGGTCTCGAGCTGCGCGGCGACCTTGGGCAGCGGCTCCGGGGCGCCGCCGGAGGCCAGGATGACCAGCGGGCGCAGGGACAGCTCGGCGCGGCGAGAGTCCAGGAAGTGCTTGGCCTCCGCGTCGAGGGAGCCGGTGTACACGGGCGCGGCGACGATGACGGCGTCCGCGGTGTCCAGCCAGGCGGCGGCGCCGGCGGGATCCTCCACGACGGTCTCCACGGACTGGCTGGTCCGCAGCACCTCGGCGACGCGCTCGGCGATCTCGCGGGTGGAGCCGTGGTGGGACGAGGCGACGATGAGCGTGGTCATGGGACTGCGCACCCTTCGGGTCGGCGGTGGGACGTCGGGCTCAGTGTATCCCGCGCAGGTCCAGGTCCAGGCGGGACTCCGCACCCTCCGGGGCCTGCCCGGGGGCGTGCACGCTCACGGGGATCCCCCAGTCCTGCTGGTACAGGTGGCAGGCCGCGTGGTCCGGGATCGGCTGGCCCTTCTCGCCGTCGCACGCCGCGGCGCGCGCGGTGATGTGCAGGACGCCCTCGGGGACGTCCGGGTTCAGGCGCAGCGTGCGGCTCAGCCCCGTGGACGTGCCCGCGCCCTCGAGGAGCAGCTCCTCCGGCGAGGAGGAGACCTTGAGCTGCGTGGGGTCGCCCCAGCGGTCGTCGAGCTTCTGCCCGGAGGGCGCCGCGAAGCCGATCCCCAGCGTCACCTCGCCCGCCACCATCGGCGTGCGGGGCCGCTGCGTCTGGCGCGCGCCCTCGTCCACGCTCAGGTACTCCTCGGGCACGCCGATCCGCACGAGCCGGTGCGCGTTGGTCTCCACGACGACGATCGCGCTCGCGTTCCCCTCCGCGTCCTCCTCCACGAGCACGTCGGAGGGCTCCTGGAGACCCCGCGCCAGGGTGGAGACCACGGCCGGCGTCGGGCGGCCGGCGGCGTCCTCGCCGGCGGGCGCGTACCGGCGGATCGCCCCGTTGTACGTGTCCGCCACGAGCACGGAGCCGTCCGGCAGCGCGGTCACCCCGAGCGGGTGCTGGAGCCGGGCCTGGGCGGCCTCGCCGTCCACGAAGCCGAAGTCGAACAGGCCCGTCCCGACGGCGGTGCCCACCGTGCGCTCCCCGTCCGCCTCGCGCACCCAGCGGATCGCGGAGGTCTCGGAGTCGGCGGCCCACAGGGTGGCGTCCGGGCCGTAGGAGAGGCCGGAGGTCTGCGCGAACCACGCGGTGGCGGCGGCGCCGTCGGTGAGACCCTCGAGGCCGGTGCCCGCGAAGACCGCGAGGCGGCGCGCCTCGGGGTCGAAGGAGAAGAGCTGGTGCGTGCCGGCCATCGCCACGACCACGCGCCCGGCCGCGCCGTCCCACGCGAGGTCCCACGGCGAGGAGAGGGAGACGGTCAGCGGGTCCGCCTCGATCACGCCCAGGTCGACGGCGGGGCCGTCCGCGGGGTCCGCCCCGTCGGCGCCGGCCGCGGCCTTGGCCCGCTCGGAGTCGATCAGGCGCTGCACGCCGTTGCCGGCCAGGGTGGTGACCTCGCCCGTGGTGAGCGAGAGACCGCGCAGGCGGTGGTTCACGGTGTCGGCCACCAGCACGTCGCACCCGAGCCGGGCCGCCACGTCCTCGGGCAGCACGAGCAGGCCGTTGGGCTCGTTGAAGAGGGCGGTCTCCGGGCCGCCGTCGCGGTGCCCGCGCGTGCCCGGCGTCGGGAGGGCGAGCCCGGCCGCCTCCGCCGAGGCCTGCGCCGGGTCCCCGCCGCCCCACGCGCGCAGCACGGTGGTGAGGTCCTCGGCGACCTCGACGATCCGGTGGTGTCCCGTGTCCGCCACGAGGAACGCGCCCGGCTGCGAGCCGCGCCCGCCGAGCGAGACGGCCTTGCCGGGGAACTTCAGGTCCCGCGCCACCGGGGCCGGCGGCACGTACGGCCCGCTGTCCCGGTGCAGGGTGCCCTTGGCCTCGTGCTCCGCCACGAGCTCCTGCACGAGGGAGTGCAGGCCCGCCACGTGGCCCTCACCGGAGAGGGTGGCGGCGATGCACCCCTCGGGGTCCACCACCACGAGGGTGGGCCACGCGCGCGCCGAGTAGGCCTGCCACGTGGTCAGCTCGGGGTCGTCCAGCACGGGGTGGGCGATCGCGTAGCGCTCGACGGCGGCCGCGAGCGCCGCCGGGTCCGCCTCGTGCTCGAACTTGGGCGAGTGCACGCCCACGGTCACCACCACGTCCGAGAACTCCTCCTCCAGGGGGCGCAGCTCGTCCAGCACGTGGAGGCAGTTGATGCAGCAGAACGTCCAGAAGTCGAGGATCACGATCTTGCCGCGCAGGTCCGCGAGGGTGACGGTCTCCCCGCCGGTGTTGAGCCAGCCGCGGCCCACGAGCTCGGAGGCCCGCACGCGGGCGCTCGTGCGCGGCATGGAGAGGGTGGGCGAGGAGGCATTCTGCGACGTCATGGCGTCCATTGTGGTCCCCCGCCCCGCGGGTCACGACATGCCGCGTCGCAAAGCCGGGGCCGCGGGCCGCGGCGGCTCCGGCCACCGCGGCCGCCCGGCCGGCCGCACCTCGCTGCCCGAGAGCGCGGCGGTCAGCCCGCGCGCAGCGCCGCGGCCAGGATCTCCTCGGCCATCAGGGTGAACTGCCGCTCCCCGGCCTGGTCCTGCCCCGAGAAGGACACCATCACCACGTGGTCGCCGGCGACGGCGGTGAGCACCTGCGCGGTCAGCTGCGGGGACTCCTCCGAGGCCAGCGAGCGCTGCCACACGAGGCCGGACTGGGCAGGCGAGCCGTCCGAGAGCTCGGCGGGCCGGGTGAGGAGTCGGTAGTCCTCGGTGCCGCCGCCCTCGCGCACCGTCATGTCCATCTGCCGGCAGTCGGCCAGCAGGCTGTTCGCGGTCTGCAGATGCTGCTCCACCTGCTGGCGCCCCGGGCCGTCGAGCGTGGCCACCTCCACCGTTCCGGTGCCGGAGAAGGAGTCCGCGCCCACGTCCACGCGCGTCACCTCCTCCTGGTCGAGCAGGATCGGCGAGAAGTCGAGAGCCGCGAGGGGCGGCTTGCAGGAGGCGGGCTCCACCGTGGTGCGGCCGCCGTCGGCCTGCCGCTGGCGGCTGTCCTCGCGCGCCGCGGCGATCTCCTGCTCCGAGGCGGCCTGCTGCCGGATGAAGCCGAAGGTCGCGGCCCGCAGCGCGGCGGCCTCGGCCATGCGCTGGTCCGGCCGGTCCCCCAGGTCCAGCCCGGCGGCGGCGGAGCTGGCCTCGGCAGCGGGCACGGACGCGCCGGGGGACGGACCGGCGCCCGCGTCGCCCCCGTCGCCGGCGTCGTCGGCGCCGCAGCCCGCGAGGACGAGCGCGGACGCCGCCGCGATCCCGGCGAGGCCGCGGCGCCGCGGGGCCCGGGACGAGGGACGGTGGGGACGCGGGTCAGCGGCCATGCTGGGGCTCCTGGAGGTGGTCGGCGGGGCTCGCCGCGCCGGCGCTCTCGGCGGCGGGGGTCTCGGCGGCGGACGCGCGGACGGGCGGGGCTCCCACGGAGGGAGACCCGTCCGCCGGGGCCGGCGCGTGGTTCAGGTTCGCGTACATGGCGTTCCACGCGTTCAGCTCGGCGTCGCCGTCCCGGTCGGCCTTGCGGTCCAGGCGCACGGCGTTCTTCGTGTCGCTGCGGTACCAGAGCACCGCCACGGTCACGGCCATGGCCACGGTGGGGAACTCGCCGATGCCCCACATGATGCCGCCGCCGATGCGCTGGTCCTCGAGGGCGGGCGGACCCCAGTCCCGGCCGAGGTTGCCGAACCACGAGGCCTGGAGCAGGCCCGTGGAGGAGGTCATGGCCACGCCGATGAACGCGTGGAACACCATGGTGGCCAGCAGCAGCACGAGGCGCAGCGGGTACGCCGGGCGGTCGGGCAGCGGGTCCGAGCCCACCATGACCAGGGCGAAGATGAACCCGGTGAGAAGGAAGTGCACGTTCATGAACTCGTGCCCCACGTGCTCCTCGAGGGCGAACCGGAAGAAGTCCGTGTAGTAGAAGACGAGGATCGACCCGGCGAAGTTCACCCCCGCCACAATCGGGTTCGTGATGAACCGGCCCCACGGCGAGTGCACGATCCACAGGATCCACTCGCGCGGCCCGCGCGTGCCGTCCGTGCGCGAGGGCAGGGCGCGCAGCGCGAGCGTGATGGGGGCGCCCATCACGAGGAACAGGGGCACGATCATGGTCAGCGTCATGTGGCCCACCATGTGCGCGCTGAACAGCACCATGCCGTACACCGCGGGAGCGCCGGACGTCGCCCACAGGAGCACGGCGAGGCCCGTGAGCCAGGAGAGGGTGCGCAGCACGGGCCAGCGGTCGCCGCGCCGGTGCAGCTGGAGGGTGGAGCGGACGTACCACACGGCCAGGAACGCGATGATGGCCACCCACAGCCAGTCGAAGCGCCACAGGGTGAACCAGCGCTCGGGCGTGAGCTCGGGGGGCATCTCGTACCCGGTGAGGATGCGGGCGGGGGTGGCGTCCGGGGCCAGCTCCTCCGGCTTGGGCGGCGCGGTGCGGGCGAGGACGGCGGAGACGCCCATGACGGCCGCCATGATCACCGCCTCCACCGCGATCAGCTGCCACAGCAGTCGGCGGGCCGCGGCCGGGCTCTCCGCCTCCCCGTCCGCGCCCAAGCGGGGGATGATGCTGCGCCGGTGCACGAGCCCGATGGCGCCGAGCACCACGGCGGCCACGGCCTTGGCGACGACGACGAGGCCGTACGGGCTGGCCAGCTGGGAGAGGTGCTCCATGCGCAGCGCGGCGTTCACGATGCCGGACAGCACCACGGTCACCAGGCCCAGCCCGGCGAGAAGGGAGTAGCGGGAGACCACGGTGTGCAGCAGGGGCGCGGGGCCCTGGCGGCGGGTGCTCGCGCCGTGGCCCTGCGCCCCGTTCGGCCCGGTCAGCGTGCTCGAGATCGCGGCGAGTGCGAGCAGGCCGCCCACCCACGTGACGACGCCGATCAGGTGCAGGCCGATCGAGTTCACGGCGCCGTAGTGGTCGTCGCCGCCGGCCGCGTGGCCGATCAGCGCGAGCGGGACGATCGCCAGCATCGCGAGGATGCCGGTCCAGAACAGCCCGGAGTGGGAGCGCACCGCGATCACGAGGGTGGTCACCACGGCGGCGATCACCGTGACCCAGAACCACGCGCGGCCCACGGAGATGGAGGCCGCGTAGGCCAGGAGCCCGTCCGTGAACCCCTGCCCCGCGGTCACCGGGATGCCGGCCAGGTCCGAGTAGGAGAGGATCCCGACGGCGAGCGCCGCCACCGTCCACGTCCCCGCCGCCCACGCGGCCACCTGCATCACCCCCGCGAAGGCCGGGTGCTCCGGCAGCGGCCCCGCGGCGGCGTCGGCACGGCGCTGGGCGCCCGAGCGGTGCCGCCGTTCCGCGCCGGCCGCGTGCGGGGGAAGGATCCCGGCCGCCAGGATGGTCGCACCGATGGTGAGGGCCATGGCGGTGTGGGAGACCGCCGTCGCGAGCGGCACGCCCCACCGCGTGATCGGGCCGGGGTCCGAGAGCGCGCGGGCCGCGGAGACGCCGGTCAACCACGCGGTCAGCACGAGCGCGAGCACGCCGGCGGCCGCGGCCACGGGCCACACCCACGCGGGCACGCCGACGCGGCCGACGGTCCTGGGATCCGTGGAGCGCGGTGCGGCCGACGCGGGCGCGTCGGCGGGGGAAGCGGGAGCGGAGGGCATGGGATCCATTCAATCAGCAGGGGCGGAGGATCAGGCGAACAGGACGTCGCCCACGAAGCCGCCCTCGGCGCAGCCGGGCGGGATCGCGAACACGGCGGAGCCGACCGGGCGCGTCCAGATGTTGAGCCGGTCGGACTCGGCGAGCCGCCGCTGCACCGGGACGAACTGCCGCTCCACGTCCGCCTGGTAGGCGGCGAAGAGGAGTCCGGCACCGGTCGGGCCGTCGTCGTAGTTGTAGCCGCGCCGGAGCATCCCGTACTCGGGGACGTCCATCCGGGCGCGGGCCAGGTGGGAGTCCTCCGGGATGACGGGGAACCCGGCCGGGCCGAGCGCCGCGAAGTCCGGCGCATCCCCCTCCGCCTCCCCGGTGAGCGGGGCGCCCGTGCCGAGGGTGCGGCCGATCGTCTTCTCCTTCGCCGGGCGGTCCAGCTCGTCCCACGTGTCCATGAGCATGTCGATCCGCCGCAGCACCAGGGACGTGCCGTCCGTGATCCACGGGCTGATGCCCACCTGCTCGGCCCCGACGCCCCAGACCACGCGGTCGAGGTGCGGCGTCTCGGCGGCGGGGTTCGCCGTCCCGTCCACCTGGCCGAAGAGGTTGCGCATCGTGGTGCCGGTGGGGTGCGCGCCGCGGGCGGAGCGGAACCCCTCCTGCGACCAGCGCAGTCCCGCGAACGGTCGCGCGACCTTGAGGAGCATCCGGCGGGCGTGCGCCACCGAGATGCGGTCGTCGCCGCAGATCTGCAGCAGCAGGTCACCGCCGCTGAAGCGTGCCTCGAGCCGATCGATCTCGGGGAAGGCCGGCAGCGGCCCCAGCCACTCCGGGACGGCCGCGGGCTTCACCCGCCGCACCAGCTCCGGCCCGAAGCCGAACGTCACCGTCAGCCGTGCGGGCGCGGCGGCGAGCTCGGGCTCGGTGTCGGCCAGGGTTGCCCGCCCCTGTGTGAGGCGGGCGGCGTCATCGCTCAGCAGGCGCAGCAGTCGGCCGATCCGCTCACGGTCCGTCCCCGGCTCGAGGTCGAGCGCGAGGAACAGGGCATGCGTCTGGGCGGGGGTGTCGACGCCGGCCTGGCGCGGTCCGTGGAACGGCACGGTGTCCGTGCCCACAGGCGAGCTGACCGCGACGCGCTCGGCCTCGCCGCCCGGCTCGGCCCAGCCGGAGCCGGGCTCGGCGCCCTCGAGGCCGGTGTCGCCCATGACGTCGGAGGGCGAGGCGGACGGGGTCCCCGGAGCGGGGGCCGCCGACCCGGGGGCGCCGGCCGCGTGGCCGGCGCCGAACCCCAGGGCGGATCCGAGCATGCCCCCGCCGAGCGCTCCGGCGCCGAAGAGGAGCCCGCGTCGGGTGGGGTCAGTGGTCTCCATGGCCGGCCGATCCCGGCGCCGCGGCGGACGAGGTGCCGTGCTCCATCCCCGAGTGGTCCAGGGAGGAGGGGGCCGCCGCCCCCGCCTCACCGCCGTGGTAGGACTCGTTCGCCCCCGTGAACGGGCGGGCGAGAGACCGCACGTCGAGCGTGGAGCCGTCCTCGAGGGCCAGCGTGTAGGCGACCTCCTCGCCCGGCTCCACGGGGTCCGTGAGGCCCATGAGCATGACGTGACGGCCACCGGGCACGAGCTCCAGCGAGCCCCCGGCCGGCACGGTGAGGCCGTCCTCGGTCTCGCGCATGACCTTCTGGCCGTTCGGGCCGTCGGCCATCTCGTGCAGCTCCGCGCGGGGAGCGGACGGCGAGGTCACGGAGACGATGTGGAGCGGGGCGTCGGACGCGTTCTCGAGCGTGCCGAACGAGCCGGTCATGGCGCCGTCGACGGCCTTGGTCCACGGGTCCACGACGCGCAGGGACGCGGCCTGGGCGCCCTCGGAGGCGGCGGTGCCGGAGCCGGACGCGGCCGACGACGACGACGCGGCACCGGGGGCGGAGGAGGCGGAGACCGTGGCCGCCGAGCCGGCCGCAGCGCTGGACGTCGGAGCGGGCTCGGCGCCGCCGGTGCACGCGCTCAGGGTGAGGGCCGAGGCGGCGAGGACGGCGGCGAGGCCGAGGCGGGAGGAGGGACGGGAGGAGGGATGGGTGGTGTTCGAGGGCATGTCGGTGTCCTTCAGAAGGAAGGGCGCGAGGACGCGCCGGAGATGCGGGGACGACGTCGCGGCCGCGCGCCCCGGGTGTCCGGGGGCGGCTGGCGTCGGTGAGGCGGTGGGAGAGCGCTCAGCGGTCGGCGTCGAGGTGGCCGAGCGCCGTGGCCTTGCGGTGCAGCGCGAGCGCGCCGAGGCCCAGCACCAGCAGGCCGCCGATGCCGAGAGGCCACACCCAGCCGGGCAGCCCCTCGTCCTCGGCCGAGGCCGGTGCGTTCGCGGCCGCGGCGGACGACGCCGCCGGGTCGGACGCGGTGGAGCCGGCTGTGGTGGACTCGGACGGCGCCGAGGACTCCCCGGCGGCCGGAGACGTCGATGCGGGGGTGGAGGTGCCGGCGGCGGCCACGCCGCAGCCCTCGGGCGCGGTGCCCTCGGCCGGGGCGGCGGGGTCCTCCACGGTGAACGCGTAGGTCTGCTCCTCGGAGTGGCCGTCCGAGTAGACCACGCGGTAGGCGACGTCGTACGCGCCGTTCGGCAGGCCCTCGCACAGGGGCACGCTCAGGGTGGGCCCGTCGACGGTGCCGGGGCCGGCCTGCCACTGACTGCCGTGCGCGTCGCGCACCTGCGCCAGGTTCTTGATGCCCTGGCCGTCGATCAGGTCGCCGCTGAAGGTCAGCGAGACCTCGGACGGCGCGTCGGTTGCGGACGCCCCCTGCGCGGGGACGGCCTTGACCAGCTCGTCGTGCGCGGCGGCCGGCGTCGCCCCGGCCAGGGCCAGGGCGGGGAGCAGCGCGAGCCCGGCGGCGGCGCGCAGGGCGGGACGCGGGGCGATGCGGGAGGGGCGGGGGATGGAGACGGGGGTCGAGTCGGGGCTTGAGACGGGGGTGTGGGGGTGCATGGTGTCCTCCCCGGCCCTCGGGAGCGCGGACGTGCCGCGGCCGGGGCCGAGATGCAGAGCGGGTGGGGGCGCGTGCGGCCCGCGCCCACGGGGCGCCATCAGGCCGCGAGGGCGAAGGGCGGCCCGCGCAGACCCGGCGTGCTGAGGACGAGGAGGGACTCCACGGGGCCCGCGGCGCGCGGGGCCGGGCGGCCCGCGGGGCGGGCCGGGGCGGGGGCGGGGGCGCTGGCCCACAGGATCAGGGTGGTCTCCAGGACGCGCTCCGCGAGCGCCACGACGGCGCGCTCGCCCCAGCGCAGCACCGCCACGGTGAGGACGGCGGCGACGAGGTGCGCCGCGAGCATGGCCGCCCCGGCGTCCGTCGGCGCCCCGGCCGACGCCGGTCCGGGCACCACCGCGAGCAGCGGCGCTCCCCCGGCCGTGGCGCGGCCGAGGTGGCCGGCGTGCTCGGCGGAGGCGGCGGCCACAGAGTGCCCGCCGTGGGAGAGGCCGTACAGCGCGTGGAAGAGGCCCTGCGCCCCGATCACGGCCGTCACGGTGCGCCACAGGCTCAGCGCGCGGCCGGCGAGGGCGGTGCACAGCGGGGCGGCGAGGACGGTGCTCGCGAGCAGCAGGCCCGGCCCCGGAGCGCCGTGGCCCGGGGAGGCGGCCGCGTGGAACAGGGCGGCGAGCAGGGTCATCGCGGAGGCGCCGGCCCAGCCTCGCAGCAGGCGGGCGGGGCCGCGGACGACACGCGGGGACGCGTGTTCCATGGCGGGCTCCTCCCCCCTACGTCGCGGGACCGGCGGTGCCCTCGATTCTACGCCTCGTGGACGCGGACGCAGTCCGGAGATCGCCCGTCGAGACGACGACGGGCGCCCCGCGCGTGCGGGGCGCCCGTCTGGGCCGTGCCGGCCGCCTCGTCACGAGGCGCTCAGGCACCGGGACCGATCACTCGGAGGCGGCGGCCTTGAGCTTGGAGCCGGCGGTGACCTTCACGGAGTGACCGGCCGGGATGGTGATCTCCTCGCCGGTGCGGGGGTTGCGGCCGGTGCGCTCCTTGCGCTCGGTGCGCTCGACGGCGAGCCAGCCGGGGATCGAGACCTTCTCGCCCTTCTTCACCTGAGCGGAGAGCACCTCGAAGAGCGCATCCACGGTGTCGCTGACGGCGGACTGGGTGGTGCCGGCGCGCTCAGCGACGGCGGCGACGAGATCCTTGCGGTTCATGGCCATGGGGTCCTCCCTGTGGGACGTTGATGTCGGACCCGGGTCGATCGACCCGAGCTGCCAGTTGCGAACGTACCACCTGCGTCCGGCCTCCGCCCCATCTGAGCGGCGTGATTCCGCGAATTCCGGGCCGGAACGCCCTCAGGTGCACGAACGCCGACGGCGGTGGGGCCATCGCAGGGATGGCGCCCACCGCCGTCGGCGGGGTGGCGACGGCCGTCGAGGGCCGGTCTCCGACGCACCGGGCCGAGGGGCCCGGCGCCTCAGGTCACCAGGAGGACTTGGTCACGCCGGGCAGCTCGCCACGGTGCGCCATGTCGCGGAAGCGCACGCGGGAGATGCCGAAGCGCTGGAAGGTGCCACGGGGGCGGCCGTCGATGACGTCGCGGTTGCGCACGCGCACCGGCGAGGCGTCGCGGGGCATCTTCTGCAGGCCGATGCGGGCGGCCTCGCGGGCCTCGTCCGAGGCGTCGGGGTCGACCAGGGTCTTGCGCATCTCGGCGCGCTTCTCGGCCCAGCGGGCGACGATGGCCTTGCGCTGCTCGTTCTTGGCGATCATGGACTTCTTGGCCATCTCAGCGCTCCTCTCGGAAGTCGACGTGCTTGCGGACCACCGGGTCGTACTTCTTCAGGGTGATGCGATCCGGGTTGTTGCGGCGGTTCTTGCGCGTCACGTAGGTGTAGCCCGTGCCGGCGGTGGACTTCAGCTTGATGATCGGACGAACGTCCTTGTCCTTGGCCATGTCAGAACTTCACTCCCTTCGCGATGAGATCCGCGATGACGGCGTCGATGCCGCGCACGTCGATGGTCTTGATGCCCTTGGCCGACAGCGTCAGCGTGACGTTGCGGCGCAGGGACGGGACCCAGTAGGTCTTCTTCTGGATGTTCGGGTCGAACCGACGCTTGTTGCGGCGATGCGAGTGGGAGATGCTGTGGCCGAATCCCGGCCCAGCCCCGGTTACCTGGCAGTGTGCTGCCATGATCACTCCTCGTGGCAAGTAGTAGTAAAAGGACGGGCGGAACCCGCAGTGCGCTGCGCCCCGGACTCGTCGTCCAGGGACAACCTGTGAGCCCCGCCCCGGGTGTGGACACCGCACTCTTACTGCGACTTCTCGAAAAGGTGGACCAGGCTGGGTGAGAGCCAACCGAAGTGCCTTATGGGATCGCTGGTGTGAACGGTGAGCCCCGGCTCGCCCCACGGGAGGGGACGTCACCGGGATCCGGTCTGCGGGAGCGCGTTGCTTTTCCGACCCAGCCCCCACGCCCGAGGGCAGGGAGAATGAGAACAACGCGGCGTGCGCCGTCCCATCTTACGGGGAGCACCCCATGCGGACCAAACTCGGTCCGAAGGCGCGCGGCGACGTGCCGGAGCACGGATCAGGAGCCGGCGCGCGGACCCGGCCCGGCGGACCTGCGCGCGTCGGCGTCGGCGGACGCCTCGGACGCGAGCGGGAGGATCCAGTGGTCCTCACGCAGGCCCGCGAGGACCTTCGCGGACACCCGCGCGGCGTCACGGACGTCCGTCTCGTCCAGGTGCTGCACCCATATCTCACCCACCAGGCGGGTGTAGACCGCCGAGCACCGCACGGCACGCTCGAGGCCCTCGGACGTGAGGCGCACCAGGGTGACGCGGGCGTCGGTGGCGGAGGGGCGGCTGGCCAGCCAGCCGCGCGCGTCGAGCCGGCGCACCACGTGTGACAGACGGGAGAGGGAGGAGCTCACGCGGGTGGCCGCCACGCTCACGGCCACCTCGCCGGACTCGGGATCGCCGTCCTCGCCGAGGAGCACCATCAGGAGGTGGTACTCGACGGGCGTGACGCCGCACTCCCGGTGCAGGGAGGCCTCGAGCCTGGACTGGGCGGCCAGCATCGCGGCCACCGTCACGCCCCACGCGAGTCGTTCGTCCCGGCTGGTCTCACTCGTCTGGAGCGGATCCTCCAGAAGGCGGGCCAGGCCGGCCCGCTCCTCCTCCGAGGCGGGCTGGGGGGGCCGGGGACGACGATGCCATGCAGAAGACTCTCCCCTGTCAGACCTCCGTGGCAGCCCCGACGCGCGGCGGCGGAACGTCACGTCCACGCCGGGACACTCCTCCGGCACCGTCGGATGACTGGCCAGATTGTTGAACAACATGTACCGTCACCTTCGCGCCACGTGACAGGAATCACCCCTGCCGGGACCCCCGCGCGCTCCCCACTCCTCCGGAAGGCCCCCCATGGCACATCCCGCTCCCGCCCCGCAGGGGACGACGCAGAGCACGCCCGCCCAGGGCTCCACCGCCCTCTCCTCCCCCCAGCGCCGCACGGCCCTGCTCGGCGCCATGTTCCTCATGGCCACGAGCGCGATCGGCCCCGGGTTCATCACCCAGACCTCCACGTTCACGGTGCAGCTCGGCGCCGCGTTCGCCCTGGCGATCCTGGTCTCGATCCTCATCGACATCGCCGTTCAGATGAACGTGTGGCGCGTCATCGGCGTCGCCGGCCTGCGTGCGCAGGAGCTGGCCAACCGCGTGCTCCCCGGCCTCGGCTGGCTGCTCTCCGCCCTCGTGTTCATCGGCGGCATGGTCTTCAACATCGGCAACATCGCCGGCACCGGCCTCGGCCTCAACGCCATGCTCGGCGCGGACGCCCTGATCGGCGGCGCCGTCTCCGCCCTGATCGCCATCGCGATCTTCCTCTCGAAGCGCGCCGGCGCCGCACTGGACCGCATCGTCGTCATCCTGGGCGCCCTCATGATCGCCCTGATGCTCTACGTGGCGATCGTCTCGAACCCGCCGGTCGGGGAGGCGCTGACCCAGTCCGTGAACGTCGGCAACCTGGACCAGGGCATGTTCCTCGCGCTGGCCACCCTCGTCGGCGGCACCGTGGGCGGCTACATCACGTACGCCGGCGCGCACCGCATGATCGACTCGGGCGTCTCCGGCGTGGACAGCGTCAAGTCCATCACCAACAGCTCCGTGCTCTCGATCATCATCACCGGCCTGATGCGCGTGCTGCTCTTCCTCGCCGTCCTCGGCGTGGTGGCCTCCGGCGCGGACCTGGGCACCACGAACCAGGCCGCCCACGCCTTCCAGGCCGCCGCCGGCGAGGTCGGCCTGCGCATGTTCGGCGTGATCTTCTGGGCCGCCGCCCTCACCTCGGTGATCGGTGCCTCCTACACCTCGGTCTCCTTCATCACGAAGTCCACCACCTCGGACCGGACGCGCAACCTGCTGACGGTGGGGTTCATCGTGGTGTGCGCGGTGCTGTACCTGGTGCTGCGCCAGGCGCCCACCACGCTGCTGGTGTTCGCCGGCGCGTTCAACGCCCTGATCCTGCCGGTGGGCTTCGCCGTGCTGCTCATCGTCGCCGCCTTCCGCCGCGACCTCATGGGCGGATACCGCTACCCGGTGTGGCTCATCGCGGTGGGCGTGCTCGCGTGGCTGCTCTCGGTGTTCATCGCCGTGCGCGCCTTCCAGCCCATGCTCCAGCTCTTCGCGGGCTGACCGCTCGCACCCCGCGCGAACGACGAGACGCCCTCCCGGTCCACAGCGGACCGGGAGGGCGTCTCGTCGTCCGTGGGCCGTCAGCCGCTGGCGGGGAGCTGCGGGCCCGGCCGTCCGCCGCGGGAGCCGAGGTGCTCGAGCACCGTGTGCTCGGCCTCGTCGAGGTAGGGGCCCAGGATCTCGGCCGCGGACTCGAGCTCCCCGTCCGCGATGAGCTCGGCCAGCCGGCGGTTGCGCGCGGCGAAGCGCGGGTGGAGGTCGGTCAGGACGTCCATCGGCTGGAACGCGAGGCGCAGGCGGGCGAGGACGCCGTCCATGACGGCCTCGAGGTCGCGGGAGTCCAGCAGCCGGACGATCGCCGCGTGGAGCCGGTGGTTCACGTCGCCGAGCAGGCGGGGCTCCCGGTCCGCGTCGGCGGCCAGGCGGGCGATCTCGGCCAGCTCCTCCACGGCGATGCGATCCGGGCTGCCCCAGCGGAGCGCGCTCAGCTCGATCACGCGGCGGGTGCGGAAGATCTCCGAGACGTCGGCCTCCGTGGGGTGAGCCACGAACACGCCGCGGTGCGGGATGCGCACCAGCAGGCGCTCTGCGGCGAGCGCCGCGAAGGCCTCTCGGAGGCTGTTGCGGCTCACGCCCAGCTCCGCGGCGAGGGCCACCTCCCCCAGCCGCGTGCCCGGGGCCAGCTGCGCGGCGGCGATGCGCTCGCGCACGCGCCGGGCGGCCCCGACGGCGGCGGGCTCCAGGGAGGGCGGGCTCCCGGCGCCATCGGGACGCCGGGGACCGCGGCTGCCGAGCCTCATCCGCCCACGACGCCCAGCCGCTGGCCTCGGGTGAGGGCGGTGCCGGGCTCGAGCGACTCGCGGCGGAAGACGCCGGCGGACGGAGCCTTCACGGTGGTCTCCATCTTCATGGCCTCCATCACAGCCACGACGTCGCCCGCGGCGACCTGCGCGCCGTCGTCGGCCTTCCACGCCACGAGCGAGCCGGTGATGGGGGCCGTGACGGCACCGGCGTCCTCCGCCGCGGGGGCGGCGGCGAGCGCCGCGCGGCCCCGGGAGCCGCCCCCGCCCAGGAGCGCGGCGTGGACGGCGGACGGCAGCCCCAGGCGGACGGCCCGGCCGTCGATGTCCACGGTCATCTGAGTGCGCGTGTTCTCCGGCGCGGCGGCGCCGAGGTACGGCGAGGACTCGAGCTCGGCGGCGAAGGCCGACTCGATCCACGTGGTGTACACGCCCATCCGGTCCGCGCGGGTGAAGTCCTCGTCGTCCAGGACGGCGCGGTGGAACGGCAGCACGGAGGGCAGGCCCTCGATGCGCAGCTCGGCGAGGGCGTCCTTCGCGCGGGCGATGGCCTGGGGGCGGTCCGCACCCCACACGATGAGCTTGGCCATGAGCGAGTCGTAGTGCCCGGGCACCACGGAGCCGGAGCGCACGCCCGAGTCCACGCGGATGCCGGGTCCGGTCGGGGACTCGAACACCTCCACCGGGCCGGGCGAGGGCAGGAAGCCCATGGCCGGGTCCTCGGCGTTGAGCCGGAACTCGAGGGCGTGGCCGCGCGGCCTCGGGTCCTCGGTGAGGGAGAGCCGCTCCCCCGCCGCGATGCGGAACTGCTCGCCCACGAGGTCCACGCCGGTGGTCTCCTCGGTGACGGGGTGCTCCACCTGCAGGCGGGTGTTCACCTCGAGGAAGCTGATGAGCCCGTCCGGGGCGACGAGGTACTCCACGGTGCCGGCGCCGGTGTAGCCGGCCTCGGCGCAGATGCGGCGGGCGGACTCGTGGATGCGGGTGCGCTGCTCGTCCGTGAGGAACGGGGCGGGGGCCTCCTCCACGAGCTTCTGGTTGCGGCGCTGCAGGGAGCAGTCACGCGTGCCCACCACCACGACGGTGCCGTGCGTGTCCGCCAGGACCTGGGCCTCCACGTGGCGCGGCCGGTCCAGGAAGCGCTCCACGAAGCACTCGCCGCGGCCGAAGGCCGTCACGGCCTCGCGCGTGGCGGAGGCGAAGGCGTCCTCCACGTCGTCGAGCTCGCGGACCACCTTGATGCCGCGGCCGCCGCCGCCGAAGGCCGCCTTGATGGCGATCGGCAGGCCGTGCTCCTCCGCGAAGGCGCGCGCCTCGGCGGGGGACTCCACAGGGCCGTCGGAGCCGGGCACGAGCGGGGCGCCGGCACGCTGGGCGATCGCGCGGGCGGTGATCTTGTCGCCCAGGTCGCAGATCGCCTGCGGGGTGGGGCCGATCCAGGTCAGGCCGGCGTCCATGACCTTCTGGGCGAAGTCCGCGTTCTCGGAGAGGAAGCCGTAGCCCGGGTGCACGCCATCGGCGCCCGCGCGGCGGGCGACGTCGATGAGCGCATCCATGTCCAGGTACGTCTCGGCGGAGGAGGTGCCGGGCAGGTGGAAGGCCTCGTCGGCGACGGCCACGTGCAGGGCGTCCGCGTCCGGGTCCGAGTACACGGCGACGGAGGCCAGGCCGTGGTCACGGCAGGCGCGCGCGACGCGCACGGCGATCTCGCCTCGGTTGGCGATCAGGATCTTGGTGAGCTGCGGCATGGCTCAGGCCTCCTCGGCGGGGTCGGTGACAGCGGGGTCGACGGGCGCGGGGTCCGTCACGGAGATGGGGGTGAGGCGCACGCGGGCGCCCGGGGGGAGCTGGGCTGCGGCGCCGAGGTCCTCGGGGGCGACGACGGCGATCACCGGATAGCCGCCCGTCACCGGGTGGTCGGCCAGGAACAGGACGGGCTGCCCCGAGGGCGGCACCTGCAGCGAGCCCGTGAACACGCCCTCGCTCGCGAGCTCGCCCTCGCGGGAGCGCACGAGCGGGGCGCCGTCCTCGGGGGCGGCCAGGCGCACGCCGATCCGGTTGGACTCGGCGGTGACGAGCCACTCCTGCGTGGTGAGGCGATCGATCGAGGCGGCGTCGAACCAGTCGTCGCGGGGGCCCAGCACGATGCGCAGCTCCGTGACGGAGCCGGCGGTCGGGGTGACGCGCACGGGCGGCTCGGGATCGCCCACGAGGGCGTGGCCCGGGTCCAGACGGCGGTCGACGCGGGTGCCCGCGGCCAGCGGCTTCGGGCCGATCCCGGACATCACGTCCGTGGCGCGACTGCCGAGCACGAGCGGCACGTCGATCCCGCCGCGCAGGCCCACATAGGTGCGCAGGCCCGCGGCCGGCTCCTCGAGGGTGAGGGTCTCGCCGTCCAGGAGGGCGAACGGGACGCCCACGGGGGCGGGGCGCGTCGCGGGGCCGAGGTCGGCGGGCACGGCGGTGATGGCGCCGCGCGCCTCCGCGCCGGTCAGCGCGAGCACCTGCGTCCCGCGGGCCGTGAGGGTGAGCCCGCCCAGGAGCGTCTCGATGACGGCCTCGCCGGAGGTGTTGCCGACGATCCGGTTGGCCTGGCGCGCCGCCGTGCGGTCGGCGGCGCCGGACGGCGTGACGCCGAGATCGCCCCAGCCGTGGCGGGCGAGGTCCTGGATGAGCGACTGCATGCCGGGCTCCACCACCGTCAGGCCGGGGCGGTCGGCGGCGGGCGCCCCGTCGTCGGCCTGGGCCGGAGCGGGGGCGGGGGCCGCGGTGAGCGTGGCGAGCTCGCGGACGGCGCGGTAGCGCACACGGTCGCCGGGGCGGATCAGGGCCGGCTCGGCGCGCTCGAGGTCCCAGAGGACGGCGTCGGTGCGGCCGAGGAGCTGCCAGCCGCCGGGCGAGACGCGCGGGTACACGGCGGAGAACTCCCCGGCCACGGCCACGGAGCCGGCCGGCACCGCGGTCCGCGGGCTCGTGCGGCGGGGGACCTCGAACGGGGCGGGGTCCGCGGCGCAGTAGGTGAAGCCGGGGGCGAAGCCGCCGAAGGCGCCGAACCAGTCGGCGCTCGTGTGCGCCGCGATCACGGCGTCCACGCTCATCCCGGTGAGCTCGGCGACGTCGGCGAGGTCCTCGCCGTCGTAGAGGACGTCGACGGTGACGGTGCGCGCCTCGTCGGCCACATGGTCGTCCGGGACGATGCCCATGACCTCTCGGGAGGCGTCCAGGGCCTCGCCGCGCGTGCGGAAGACGAGGAGGACGGTCTCGGCCGCGGCGATCGCCTCGCGCTGGCCCTGGAAGGGGTGAGCGGTGACGTGCGCATGCAGGCGCATCACGTCGCCCAGGTTCGCGCACTCGAGCAGCAGCGCGGTGGGTCCTGCCCAGCGCAGGGTCGGCGCGCGGAACGCGGGGCGGCTCACGCGAAGGGCCGGATCTCGACGCCCGCGGACTCCAGGCCCGCCCGGACGGCGGCGGCCATCGCGACGGCGCCGGGGGTGTCCCCGTGGAGGCAGATGCTCTCCGCCTCGACGCGGACGTCCGTGCCGTCCACGGCGCGGAGGACGCCGTCGGTGGCCAGGCGCACCATGCGCTCGGCCACCTCGGCCTCGTCGTGGAGGACTGCACCGGGCTCGCGGCGCGAGACGAGCGTGCCGTCGGGGGTGTAGCCGCGGTCGGCGAACGCCTCGGCGACGCCGCGCAGGCCGGCCCTCGCGGCCTTGTCCAGGGCGATCGAGCCGGGCAGGAGCAGCAGCGGGAGGTCACCGCCGAAGGCCTTGACGGCGTCGACGACGGCCTGGGCGTGCGCCTGGTGGTGGACGATCGTGTTGTAGAGGGCGCCGTGCGGCTTCACGTAGCGGATGATGCCGCCGGCGGAGCGGGCCAGGGCCTCGAGGGCGCCCAGCTGGTAGAGCACGTCGTCGGCGAGCTCGGTGGGCGAGCAGTCCAGGAAGCGGCGGCCGAAGCCGGCGAGGTCGCGGTAGCCCACGTGGGCGCCGATCGTGATGCCCGCGGCGACGGCGTCGCGGCAGGTCTGCACGATGCCCGAGGGGTCGCCGGCGTGGAAGCCGCAGGCCACGTTCGCGGAGGAGACGCTCTGGAAGACGGCGGCGTCGTCGCCCATGGTCCAGTTGCCGAACGACTCGCCGACGTCGCTGTTCAGGTCGATGTGCATGGAAGGGTCCTCTCGCGCGGTGTCGCCCAGATCACTCCATGATGGACCAGCGGGGCGGATTGTTCAACAATCCCTCGGGGTGGGCGACGCCGTGGAGTGGAGACGCGCGCGGAGGTCGGTGCTCCCGACGCAGGGCCTCGTCCGTCTCCGGGTCCTTGGCCTGCGGGGCGCCGGACTCGTCCTCCCCCTCACCCATGGACCCGGTGTGCGAGCGGCCGCGGGGGCCGGGGAAGCCCCGGCCGGCCTCAGCAGAGTCCGGCTCTCACCCCAGCTCCGGTCCTGCCGCGAGCCGGATCGGCCCGCGCGCGGCGCGCGGGTCCTCCACCCGCTCGCCCTTCTGCCGCACCTCCGCGACGCCGTCCGCGTGCAGCTCGGCAGCCACCTCGCGCGCGGCGTCCATCAGGTCACGCCAGTCCTCGCCTCCGGCCACGCGCGCGGCGTCGGAGGGACAGATGGTCGTGCCCTGGCCACGGGCGCGCAGCAGGGTGCGCATCGCCGCGGCCAGCCTCGTCCGCGTCCCCTCCGGCGTGGGCTCCCACCACGGCTCGCCCCGCTCCCCCAGCGCCACCTTCGCGTCCTGCACGCGGGGGCGCGCCCTCGTCGGGTCCGTCGTCACGAGCCGACGCGCGGCCATGAGCCCCTTCACGAGCTCGGCCCCGAGGGCCTCGGGGATGTGCGGGTCCTGCGCTCGCCACGTCCGCCCGTCCACGACGATGTGGTGCCCGTCGGGGGTCCGTTCCGGCCCTGTTCGTCCGGGCACCGTGCGCGTCGGCCCGGTCATGCCGCCACCACCCCGGTCACACCACGTTCGTGCCGAGCCACGCGCCCACGGCGAACGTGAGCGCGAGGGCGAGCGCGCCGCCGAGGACCACGCGCAGCATCGCGGGGATCGGCCGGGCGCCGCCGAGCCACGCGCCCACGGCGCCGGTCACGGCGAGCGCGAGCAGCGTCGTCGCGAAGGTGAGCGGCACGCGGATGTCCACGGGCGCCAGGATGATGGTGAGGAACGGGAGCAGCGCACCCAGCAGGAACGCGATGAAGGAGGCGCCCGCCGCGGCCCACGGGCTGACGACGTCGTCCTCGCGCATCCCGAGCTCCATGCGCAGGTGCGCGGTGAGGGCGTCCTTCTCCGTGAGCTCGCGGGCCACGGACTCCGCGGTCGGCCGGCTCAGCCCCTCGGCCTCGTAGAGCTCCACGAGCTCCTCGAACTCCCCCTCCGGGTCCGCCGCGAGCTCGCGGCGCTCCTTCTGGATCAGCGCCTTCTGCGAGTCCGAGGAGGAGGAGACGGACACGTACTCCCCGAGCGCCATGGACACCGCCCCGCCGACGACGGCGGCCCCGCCCGCGAGCATGACGGGAGCCACCGCGGTGGTCGCCCCGGCCACGCCGACGACGGTCGCGGCGACGGAGACGATGCCGTCGTTCGCGCCGAGGACGCCCGCGCGCAGCCAGTTCAGTCGCTGCTGCAGGCCGTTCTGCGCGTGGGGCTCGGCGGCGTCGTGGGCGGCGGAGACGGAGGGGAGGTCGGTGCTCATGCGAGCATCCTCGTCCCGGATCGGGGCGCCCGCCACGCAGGGAAGGCGATCCTGACCCCGCCCCTCAGCGCAGCGGCGTGTGCTCCGGGTCCACGGCCTCGCCCTCGCGGACGGGCCCGGGCGCGGTGCCGTCGCCGAAGGGGCGGCCGCCCAGCTCCTCACGGCGGTGCGCGCTCATCCAGCCGGTCAGGTCCGGGCCCTTCGGCACGATCCCGGTGGGGTTCACGTCCCGGTGCACCTCGTAGTAGTGGTGCTTGATCTGGTCGAAGTCGATCGTGTCGCCGAAGCCGGGCGTCTGGAAGAGGTCCCGCGCGTAGGCCCACAGCGCGGGCATCTCGGCGAGCCTCTGCCGGTTCGCCTTGAAGTGGCCGTGGTAGACGGGGTCGAAGCGGGCGAGCGTGGTGAACAGGCGCACGTCCGCCTCGGTGATGGTCGCGCCCATGAGGAACCGGCGCGTGGTGAGGCGCTCCTCGAGCCAGTCCATCGCGGTCCAGAGCCGGTCGTAGGCCTCGCCGTAGGACTCCTGCTCCCCCGCGAAGCCGCAGCGGTACACCCCGTTGTTGACCTCGGTGAACACGCGCTCGATGACCTCGAACATCTCGTCGCGCTCGGGTCCGGCGTCGGGGATCAGCTGCGGGGCGCCGTCGCGGTGGAACGCGGTCCACTCGGTGCTGAAGTCCAGGGTGATCTGCGGGTAGTCGTTGGTCACCACGCCGCCGGTGGGCACGTCCACGAGGGCGGGCACCGTGATGCCGCGCGGGTAGTCCGGGAAGCGCTCGACGTAGTTCTCCTGGAGCCAGTGCGTGCCGAGCACGGGGTCCGTGCCGCCCTCGTCGAGGTCGAACGTCCACGAGCGCTCGTCGTGGACGGGTCCCGGCATCCCGAGCGAGATCGCGTCCTCGAGCCCCAGCAGGCGCCGGACGATGATGGCGCGGTTGGCCCACGGGCAGGCCCGCGCCGCCACGAGGCGGTAGCGGCCGGCCTCCACGGGCCAGGCCTCCGCGCCCTCGGCGAGGCCGCCGCCCACGCGCCCCACCCGCGCGGGCTCCTCCGTGGGCCGCGCCCGGACGGCGCCCGGGTCGGCGACGATGCGGTCGCCGATGTAGTTCGTGTCGCGGTCGTAGCCGCCCTCCTCGATGTAGCCCTTCGGCGAGGCGGCGGCGTCCGATCCCTGTCCGGTCGAGTCCTTGTCCATACACTCGACCCTATGACCGAGGCCGTCGAAACTCCCGGGCTGACGCCCGCCCCCTCCGTGCGCTGCGTGACCGCGCACAACCCCTCTCCCATGACCCTCGCGGGCACCAACACGTACGTCGTGGGCGCGCCGGAGGCGAGCGCCGTCGTCGTGGTGGACCCGGGGCCGGAGGAGGGCGCGCACGAGCATCTCGACGCGGTCCTGGGGGCGGCCGGGGGACGGCCGATCGGCCTGATCCTGGTGACGCACCGCCACGCGGACCACACGGGCGGCACGGACGTGTTCCACGAGGCCACCGGCGCGCCCGTGCGCGCCGCGCTCCCGGAGCACTGCCGGGGCGGGGGCGAGCCGCTCCTCGACGGCGAGCGTCTCGCCGACGACGGCGGCGCCCTCGCCGGGGTGGAGATCCTCGCGTGGCACACGCCGGGGCACACCTCGGACTCGTGCTGCTTCGTGCTCCCGGGTGCGGGCGAGGCGGGTGCCGTGCTCACGGGCGACACGATCCTGGGCGCGGGCACCACGATGCTCGACCACCCGGACGGCACCCTGGCCGACTACCTGGACAGCCTGCGCCGCCTCGAGGCCGCGGGCCCCCTGACGGTCCTGCCGGCGCACGGCCCCGTCCCCGCCCCGCTGGACGTCGTGGCGAGGGACTACCGCCACCATCGGGAGGGCCGCCTCGCGCAGATCGAGGCCGCGCTCGAGGAGCTGGAGGAGGACGTGCTCGCCCGGATCACCCCCGAGGAGCTGACCCCGATGATCTACCCGGGCGTCGGAGGCACGGTCGGCCGCGTCGCCGAGCAGACCGTGGCCGCGCACCTGGAGTACCTGCGCCACCACGCCGTGGGGCGCTGAACCGCCCTGTCCCCCACCCCGCGAACCAAGGAGAGCCCCATGACCATCCTCATCGGCTACAAGCCCAGCGACTCGGGCGACGCCGCCCTCGACAAGGCCCTCGACATCGCCCGCTCCACCCGCGAGCGCGTCGTCGTGGTCAACGCGGGCCCGGGCGGAGAGCACCGCACCGACTCCCTCGTCACGGAGGCGCAGCAGCGGGGCGTGCAGGCCCGCCTCGACGCCTCGGGCGTGGACGCCGAGTTCCGCCAGTACGCGCGCGGCCGCTCCACGGTGCAGGAGATGAAGGACGTGGCGGCCGAGCTGGACGCCTCCCTCGTGGTGATCGGCCTGCGCCGCCGCGGCGGGTTCGGCCGCTTCGTGATGGGCTCGGTCTCAGACGAGCTCCTCCAGCAGCTCGACCAGCCCGTGCTGTGCGTGAAGGCCTCGGCGGGCACCACGCCGGACGCCCCGAGCCACGTGGCCGAGACGGACCCGGACTTCCAGCGCAGCCTGCCCCGCTCCGAGCCGCTGCGCGAGCAGCACCCGTTCGCGCCGGACGCGCACGGGGAGGGCGCGGGTCAGGCCTTCTCGGAGGAGCCGCCGGCCTCGTCGGGGTCCAGCGTCCGCTGATCCGGGCGGGCGGCGTGGGCTCCGGCCTGGCCCCCGCCGTCCGCCTCGCGCTGCGCGTCGCGCTGGGCCCGGCGTTCGGCGAACGCGTCCTCGCCGGGCCCGGCCATCTCCGCATTGCGCTGCACCGCGGTGATCGATCCCGTGTACAGGGCCGAATGCTCGTCCACGCGGGTGAGCGGCGCGGTGGTGGGCCGCACGGCGGGGATCCGCATCGTCTGGGCGGCCGGCTCCCGGCCACGTCCCGGCGACGCGGGCGCCGGAGCGCTCCCGTGGGCCGCGCCGGGGGCCGCGTCCTGGGGGGCGGCGGGCTCGTGCGCGGCGAGCTGCGGGGCCGACTGCCCCTCCGCGTGCCGCTGCGTGAGGATGCCCTCCGGGTGCTCCTGACGCAGGAAGGCCACGAGGTCCTCGCGGACGAGGCAGCGCAGGTCCCACAGCTCGCCGGAGTTCTTGGCGGAGACCACCGCGCGGATCCGCACCATGCCGCCCACGGCGTCCGTGACCTGCATGGCGTTCTCCTTGCCGTCCCAGAGCTCGGTGGACTCGAGCAGGGCGGCGAGCCGCGCCCGCAGGTCCTCCATCGGCACGCGCCAGTCCACGTCCAGCTCGACGACGCCGGCCACCGCCGAGCCCACGCGCGTCCAGTTCTCGAAGGGCTCGGTGGTGAAGTGGGAGGACGGGTAGACCATCCGCCGACCGTCCCAGATCTTCACGACCACGTTGGAGAGCGTGATCTCCTCGACCGTGCCGAACACGCCGTCCATGGTCACCACGTCCCCCACACGGATGGAGTCGGTGAAGGCCAGCTGCACGCCCGCGAACACGTTGGTCAGCGTGGACTGCACGGCAAGGCCGGCGATCACGGAGATCAGGCCGGCGGACGCCAGGAGGCCGGCGCCGAGCGAGCGGACCTCCGGGATGGAGATGAGCACCGCGGCGATCGCGATCACCACGATCACGACACTGAGGATGCGCCGGATCAGCATGGTCTGCGTGCGGATGCGCCGCTCGCGGCGGTCGTTGACCCCGACCTCGCGGTAGCGCCAGAGGATGCGCTTCTCCACGAGGTCCACGATCCGCCACGCCGCCCACGCCAGCGCGGCCACGAGCACCACCATGAGCACGAACGCGGCGCCGCGGTACCAGGTCTCCGCGCGCGCCGTGACGCCGAGCGCCAGGCGGGCGGCGAGGGAGGCGCCGGCGAGGGAGAGCGGCAGGCTCAGCGGGGCCATCTGGCGGCGCAGCTCGGCGCGGCGGAGCATGAGCAGCCGCACCGCCTGGAACGCGAGCCACACCCCCACCCAGCCGAGCACGAACGCGATGGCCGCCGTGAACAGGGCGCCGCCGGTCACCCCGAGGGCCTCGGCCGCGGCGTCCGAGGTGCCCCGGACGCCGTCCTGCACCTCGTCGGGGACCTCGGCGGCGGCAGCCAGGCGCACGAGGCCGGGGAACAGGGCGGAGGAGGCGAGGCTGAGCATGGCGCCAGTCTGGCATCCGCGGCCGAACGCCGCCCGGATCGGAGCACAATGGAGCCTGACCGCCCGCCCGCCCCGTGGCCGAGCGCTCCCTCCGGAGCGGCGCCGCCCACCTGCACCCCCTGGAGGATCCCCGTGCTCTCCGTGACCGATCTCCGCGCCGTGGACACCGCCACGGCGGACCTGTCCAGCATCATCCCCCGCGCGGACGTGGACGTGGCCTCGATGGTCCCCGCGATCACGCCGATCATCGACGAGGTCCGCGAGCGCGGTGCCGCCGCCCTGCTGGACCTGGCCGAGCGCTTCGACGGCGTCCGCCCGGCGTCCCTGCGCGTGCCCGTCGAGGCGCTCGCGGAGGCGCTCGCGACGCTGGACCCCCGGGTCCGCGCCGCACTCGAGGAGTCGATCCGCCGCGCCCGTCTCGTCCACGCCGCGCAGGTGCCCGCCGGATCCAGGGTGGAGCTGGGCGAGGGCGCCGTCGTCGAGAACCGCTGGGTGCCCGTGGGCCGCGTGGGCCTCTACGTGCCCGGCGGGCGCGCGGTGTACCCCTCCTCCGTGGTGATGAACGTGGTGCCCGCGCAGGCGGCCGGTGTGGGCGCGCTCGCCGTGACCTCGCCCCCGCAGCGGGAGCACGGCGGCCTGCCCCACCCCACGGTGCTCGCGGCCTGCGCACTGCTGGGGGTGGACGAGGTCTACGCGGCGGGCGGCGCCCAGGCCGTGGCCATGCTCGCGCTCGGCGTCCGGGACGACGACGGCGGCTGGCTGTGCGCGCCCGTGGACCTGGTGACCGGGCCGGGCAACGTGTACGTGGCCGCGGCGAAGCGCGCCCTGCAGGGGACCATCGGCGTGGACGCCGAGGCCGGCCCCTCCGAGATCGCCGTGATCGCGGACGGCACGGCCCGCGCCGACTTCGTGGCCGCGGACCTCGTCAGCCAGTCCGAGCACGACCCCCTGGCCGCCTCCGTGCTCATCACGGACTCCGAGGACCTCGCGCGGGACGTGCTCGCCGCGATCGAGGCACAGGTGCCCGGCACGCTGCACGAGGAGCAGGTCCGCGTCGCGCTGACCGGGCCGCAGTCCGGCGTGCTGCTCGTGCGGGACATGGACCAGGCCGTGGAGGTCTCGGACCGCTACGCCACCGAGCACCTCGAGATCCAGACGCGCGACCCCGACGCCGTCGCGGCCCGGGTGCGCAACGCCGGCGCCGTGTTCGTGGGGCCGCACTCCCCCGTGCCGCTCGGGGACTACTCCGCCGGGTCCAACCACGTGCTGCCCACCTCCGGCACCGCGCGGCACTCCTCCGGGCTGAACACCGTGACGTTCCTGCGCTCCCAGCAGGTGATCCGCTACACGGCCGAGGGGCTGGCCGGGGTGGCCGAGGGCATCGAGGCGCTCGCGGCCGACGAGGGCCTGCCCGCGCACGGCGCCGCCATCGCCCTGCGCTCCGAGTGAGCGGGGCGGCGGAATGAGCGGGCCTGCAGGCGGGGGGACCGTCCGGATCGACGCGTGGCTCTGGGCCGTGCGCCTCTACAAGACCCGCTCCGCCGCGACGGCGGCCGTGCGGGCCGGCCACGTCCGCGTGGACGGCGAGCCGGTGAAGGCGGCGGCGTCCGTCGTCGTCGGGAACCGGATCCGGGTGCGGCAGGACGGCCGCGAGCGGATCCTCGAGGTGACCGGCCTGATCTCCAAGCGCGTGGGCGCGCCGGTGGCGGTCAAGCAGTACGTGGACCACTCGCCGCCGCCCGTGCCGCACGAGCTGCTGTCCGTCCCCTACCGCGAGCGCGGCGCGGGTCGGCCCACCAAGCGGGACCGCCGGCAGCTGGACGCGCTGCGCGGGCGGGACGGGGCCGGGCGGGGCTGACCGCGGGGGCCCGGGCGCTCCCTCAGTCGTCCTTCCCCACGGCCTGGACGTGGGCGGAGGTGACCGGACGGGGTCCCTCCCTCTCGCTCGCGCAGGCCGACACCGTCAGGGCAGCGACGGCGAGGACCGCGTCGAGCGTGTTCGAGCGGGTGCAGGGGAGTGAGAGCGGAGGTGTGGAGATGGTGCGGGGTATGGAACGCTCCTCTGTCGATGCGATCGGGGTCAGTCCTCGCCGACGCGGACGGCCCGGTCGACGGCTGCGTGGACTAGAGGGTCGTGGCTGGCCACGAGTACAGCGGCCCCGGCCGCGGCGTGCTCGCGCAGCAGCGCGATGGCCTCGCGGGCCGCAGAGCCGTCGAGGTGGCCGGTGGGCTCGTCGGCCACGATCAGGTGCGGCCGCTTGGAGAGGGCCCTGACCAGCGCCACCCGCTGGGCTTCGCCCCCGGACAGCCGGGAGGCGGGCGCGCCGAGCCGGTGCCCCAGTCCGAGTCGCTCGAGCTGGCCCCGGACCGTCTGCTGTGCCTCGGGCACAGACCCCGCGAGGCGCCCGCCGTGGATCCACACACCCGCGTTGTCGAGCGCGGAGAGCTCGCCGATGAGCTCGCAGGACTGGTCCACGTAGCCCAGGTGCACCCGCCGGTACCGCGCGAGATCCCCGGCCGAGAGGTCCGCGACCTCCCCGGCCAGCGATCCGTCGGGGCTGCGGTAGATGATCCGTCCGGACAGCGGGCGGGACAGCCCGGCCAGGTGGCGGATCAGGGAGGACTTCCCCGTGCCGGAGCGGCCCCAGAGTCCGACGACGTCGCCGGGGGCAAGGGTCAAGTCCAGGGACTCGACGAGCACGCGGGTGCCGCCGTCGGGATGGCGGTAGCCGACCTGGACGCGGTCGAGGGTGAGCACGGGCGCGATCACACTCATGCGGGCTGCCCCTTCCAGGCGCGGGCGAGCTGGGCTCGCCGGGTGAGCAGGGTGATAACGAGGGTGAGGAGCAGGGCGACGCCGGCCGCTCCCGCCACGAGGGGAAGGTCCGGGCGGGGGGTGAGCAGCGCCAGGACGACGCCGGCCACCACCGCGACCGCGATTGCTTCCACGGCCAGGGCGGGCACGTGGCGTCCCAGCAGCCGGGAACGGGTCCAGCCGGCGAGCAGGAGCACGGTGGCCTCCCCCCGGACGTCCGGGCCCTCCACCCGGTGCAGCTGCACCAGGAGGACCATCCCCACGACGGCGGCCAGCGCACCCAGCACCAGGCGGAACGGCAGGTCCTGGGCCACGGCGGCGCTGGCCAGCACGGAGACGCCGGCCTCGCGGCGGGCCTGCAGGACGACGGCCACGAGCAGGCCGGCACCGGCTGCCACGGCCGCTCGGTATGCCGCGCCGGTGAGCAGCCGCGGCCACGTGCGCGCGGTCCACCGGGTCAGCAGCGCCGCCGGGGTGCGGGCCGGTCGGGCCGTGCCGACGCTCCCCTCCCGACCTGCCGACGCGGCGGGGCGGGCCGCGAGCACCGCCGCAAGCACCACGGCCCCGGCCAGCCCCGCCGTCGCCCCGAGGCCCACGGCCACCAACGGGGGCGCCACGCCGAGGCTCCTGGACATCGTGCCGACGACGGCGAGTGCGGCTGCCGCACCGACGAGCACCGTCAGTGTGGCGGCGTCCTCGCGGAGGTGGCGGGTCACGGTGGCGCTGCGTGTCCACCCATGGACCGCCAGCACACCCGCCCGGTGGCGCCGTGGCTGCAGCGCGGCGGCCACGCACAGCCCCGCCAGGGCGGTCAGCAGGACGACCACCGTCACCGTCTGCGAGGTCCCCGCGGTCCCGACGGCCGCGGAGACCCGCTGAGACGCGGCGAGCTCCGGGCCGAGCTGGCGCACGGTGCCGAGCGGCCCCGTCCGGGGATCACCCTCCGTGGAGTCGAACCGGTAGGACACCACCTGCATCTCGCGGGGCGCCAGGCTGGAGGCGGCCACGGTGACCGCTGCGAACCCGGCGGCCTCGAGGCGCTGGGCGACGGCGTCGATCGTCGCGAGGTTCTCCGGCGTCAGGTCCTCCCCCACACCGGCCACCCGGACGCGGACGGTGCTGAAGGGCCGCTCCAGTCCGAGTGCCCCCGCGGAGGCGGCGTCGACGTAGGCGGCGGGCATCTGGTTGGCGAGACCGAACCCGGTGGAGGCGGGCCGCAGCCGGACGTCCCGCGGAGTTCCGTCGGGGTCCGCTACCAGGGTGGTGGGCAGCTCGACATCCGTGAGCAGCGGGGCGATCCCCGCGAGTGCGGCGTCCGGCTCCGGCGTAAGGGTACCCACGCTGACCAGCAGGGGCGCGTCCCCGGTTCCGAACCGTCGGCCATCGTCAGTGGCCGTGTAGTACGCGGACTCCCGGGACGTGGAGGCCGGCAGCGCCCGGGTGACCGCGACGTCGGGCCGGCCGGGGAGCGTGCCGGAGGCGGTCTCCACGGAGGCGGCCTCGGCCAGGGGCTCGTCCGCAGACGCCGGCCGGGTCAGGGTCCGCGTCTCCTGCACCAGGGACAGGCGGGGCGAGTCGTAGCTCAGGACCGGGTCCCGGCCCGTGGTCAACCCCGGCACGGGGACCACGGTGACCCCGAGCCCCAGGCCGCCGAACCGGCCTGAGACGTCGGAGGTGGAGACCTCGTCCTGCGTCGCTGTCCCGCCGGCGGGCAGCGCCCACACGGGCATCCCCACGATGCCGCGGGGCGCGGTGGGGTCCCGCGGATCCACCGGCGCCTGCTCGATGTCGAGCCGGGTGACCGGCTCCCGGTACGGGGCCGCGCGCACCTCGAGGGTCAGGGGCGCAGACCCGACGCTCGTGGCGAGCAGCGGGACGGCGGTGAGTGAGTCCACCGGCCGTCCGGCCGCATCCGCCAGGCTCTGGAGGTAGGCAGGGAGCCGATCCTTCGCCCTGACGAGCGCCTCAGCCTCCTCGGTTGCGGCGCCGGAGAGCCTGTCGACGACAGCCGGGAGGAAGCCGGCGGGCGAGGACTGCGCTAGCACGCGGAACGCGTCGGCGGCGGCGGGGTGCCCGCCGAGGGACAACAGCTGCGCCTCAGCCGCGGCGTCCACCACGATCATCCGATTGCCCTGCGGGTCGGGGTCCGCCCACGGGGCGGCCCAGTACGTGCCGGCCGGGACCTCACGCTGGGCGGGCGGAGGCGTCTGACCGCGGGGACCGACGGCAAGGGTGGGGAGCTCGACGTCCGTGCAGGGGCCTGGCTCGGGAGGGGCCGGATCGCAGAGGGCGGGATCGTCCAGCAGCGGACGGGCGTCCGCGATCGGCCCGTCGGAGAAGGAGCCGATCAGTGTGGCGTCCATGCCGAGCACGGGGCGCGGGCCGAGTCCGTCGTCCGTGCTCACCCGCGCGTCCAGGTCGAACGCGTGGGGACCCTCCACGCTGCCGTCCGCGGGGTAGCCGATCATGACGGCGTCCTGGTTGGCCACGCTGCGCACGCCGACGTCGCCGAGCGGGGCGGCCACCTCGACACCGGGCACCGCCCGGATGCGGTCGAGATCGGCCGGGCTGAGGCGCTCGGCTGAGCTCGTCCAGGCGGCCGTGTCCAGCGGGGCCATGAGGGCTGCCGCGCTCTGTGCGGCCGCGGGTGCGGACACGATCAGGTCATAGGACCCGCGCCAGCTGCTGTCGACGAGGGCCTTGAGCCGCTGTGTGGCCTGGGCCTGGACACCAAGGCCCAGGACCAGGGCCACAGCGAGCGCCCCGGCCACCAAGCGCAGCAACCGCACGGCGGGGAAGGAGGGCCAGGCTGGTCCTACACGGCGAGAACCCTCACCAGTGCTCGTCTGGACTCGCGAGCTCTGGGGCGGTCGGGACGTCATTCGGAGGGAACCGTCAACGCCACCCGGTAGGGCTCGTCATTGTCCACGGTGACCGTGAAGGTCACTGGCCCGGCCTGTTCTATGGGAGGCGTCGCTGCGGACCACCCGCCGCACAGGGCCTCCGATCCGGCCATCCACGTTTTCTCATCGCCATCGCCACTCGAGACGTGGATGTCCGTCTTGCCAGTCGCATCGGAGGGGCAGAGCAGGACGACCCGAAGGACCGCGCCCTTCTGGGCATCCACCGTGATCTCCTGGGTGCCCCGACCGACCCTCTCCTCCAGGACGGACTCCTGCTCCACATCGATGGAGTCGGAGTCCGGATTCTGACGTGCGAACTCCTCAAGGGTCATGCCCCCCTCCTCGAACAGAGCCGCGGGGAGAGCCTCTGCCGCGTTCGGGGCCTGGGCCCCGGCATCGGACGAGCCGCTCGTGGCGGCTGACTCCGAAGGGGTCGCACTGGCGACAGCCGTGGAAGTGCCCGAGGGGGTCGGAGTGTCGGACTGAGAGGCGGAGCACCCGGAGATCGTCGTGCCGACGAGCACAGCGGCGGCGAGGGCGGCCAAGCGACGTGAAGGAGACAAAGGGAACATGACATGCCTGTCCGTAGGGGGGGGGAATAGGGGGGGTGCAGCGTCCGGCGCCCGGCGCCCGACGCTGCACCGCTCACCGCATCAGAGCTTGAAGTGCTGGAAGTAGAACTGCTGCCACGGGGTGTAGAACGAGCCGCTGCGCAGCGTGACCACGTCGCAGCTGCGGTTCAGCATCTGACGCTTCCATGTTCCCTGTGCCTGCTTGGCGCCGATGGCGAGCTTTCCACCGTTCGTGTAGGTGCTGGGCACGGTCCAAGCACCGCTGAAGGTATTCGTAGACGAGTAGCTGACTCCCACACGGGTCCCGACCTTGGCGGAGACGCCAGCGACAATGGCGCTCACATCGCCAGAGAGTTCGCCTGTGATGTCGCCACTGACACCGAACGTGCGCCCGGTGGCGATAGTGAGCCTGACTCCGGGAGCCCCGGACACTGACGAGTAGGCGGAGTACGACTGCTTGAACGTGTTCGATGTCACGGCGGTGCTTGTCCAGTACTCCTCGGCACATTACGCGTCCGGGGTAGCAGTCTCCCCTCCCACGGGCGCGGTCGCAGCCCCCGCCACGGGAGCCACCGCTAGCGACGCCGCCATCACCGCACCGGTGGACGCCGCCATGATCCTCTTCTTCATGTCCATCCGCATGATCCGATTCCTTCCAAAGAACCGCCTGCGGGGGCCGCGGGTCGCGGTCTCGAGCTCCCCCCCCCTCTCGAATGACTGAATCCTGACTGCGGCCAGGAGCATGTGTCAAGCATCACATTTCTATGCTTCGCTCCACCCCAGCTCAGGTCGCGAACAAGCTTCTCTGCGCCGCCCCCTCAGCCTCCCGGCGATCGACGCACCCTCCGTGACCCCGCGCGTCGCCCGCCCCCCGGGCCGCTTTGACCATCCCTCGGACCCCTCCGTAGGCTGATCCCCAGAATCACGAGTCCCCGTCATCACGGCCCTGGCCGGCGGGGCGGCAACCCTCTCACGCAGTAGTGGGGTGCTCCAGGTGAGGATTCGGCCCGGCGGAGGACCCCGACGGGCAAGTACTCGCGTCTCCGCGGATCACGCCGATCCGCTCAGGTGAACCGCCCTTCGCGGAGCCGCGTCCGTCACGAAGAGGACCCGCGCCATGACCTTGACCCTGACCGACCACCACGCCCCTTGCCGGCCTGCCGGCGCCCACCCCGCCTGGCAGGCCGACGTCTCCCGCGATCGCCTGCGCCCCGGCCTGGCGGCGTTCCCGACCGGCGTCGTCGCCGTCGCCGGCCTCGTGGACGGGCACCCCGAGGTGATGGTCTCCTCCTCCTTCAGCGTGGGCGTCTCGTGGGAGCCGGCGCTCGTCTCCTTCTCCGCACAGCTGACCTCGCGCACGTGGCCCCGACTGCGCCGGGCCGAGTCGATCGGCGTGTCGCTGCTCGCGGAGGACCAGGCGCACCTGTGCGGGCAGCTGGCCTCCCGTACCGGGGACCGCCTCGCGGGGATCGACGTGCACGTCAGCCCGAACGGCGCGCTCCTGCTCGAGGGGTCCTCCCTGTGGCTCGAGACGAGCCTGCACACCGAGGTGCCCGCCGGGGATCACGTCGTCGCCCTGCTGGAGGTCTCCGGCTTCGCGGACCACACGGACGCCCGCCCGCCCGCGGCGCTGCATCGCAACCTCTTCCACGGGCTCACCGCGCTCTGAGGAGCGCCCCGGAGCCGGGATCCGCACGGACTGGAACGGCCCCAGATTGCGCTCACAGGCGAACATCCGATGAACATCGACCCCGTGGTCGCCAGGCGGTCGAATCCGTGGCAGTATGAACCTTGAAGTTGATCCAAGCTGTATCCCGTAACATCACTGCTTGTCAGTCCCGGCCCCGGTCGGAACGATGAGTGTGGGCACGCGGTTCAGTTCTGCCGCTTCACCCGGAGGCCACAGTGGCCACCGGTTCCCACATCGCCCCTCCGGGGGCACATCGAAAGGACACCATCATGGCTGTCGGTACCGTCAAGTGGTTCAACGCTGAAAAGGGCTTCGGCTTCATCGCTCCCGAGGATCAGTCCGCGGACGTCTTCGTGCACTTCTCCGCCATCACCGGCTCGGGCTTCAAGGAGCTCCAGGAGAACGACCGCGTCGAGTTCGAGACCCAGCAGGGCCCCAAGGGCCTGCAGGCCGCGAACGTGACCAAGATCTGATCTTCCTCCTCTGAGGATTCCGTCCCCGGCGCCTGAGGCGCTGACGGACGATCACCGAAGGCCCCGATCCCCACGGATCGGGGCCTTCGTCGTGCGCCGCGGCTCACGCGCCGGACCGGCCCCGATCCACACGGCGCCGCAGCAGCCACGTGACCCCGAGTCCCAGCAGGTACGCCCCGCCCACCGCGAGCAGGCCGAGGCGGAAGTCCCCGGTGTGGTCGCGGAGCAGGCCCATCACGAGCGGTCCGCACGCGAAGCCGGCATACATGCCCATGGCGTTCGTCCCCGAGGCATCGCCGAGCTGCCCGGCCGGGACGCCGTCCATGATCCCGGCGTTGATCACCACGTTCGCACCCAGCACGGTGAGCCCGTGCAGCACGGCGGCCGCCCACAGGAGGGCCGGCGCGTGGCTCACGTCGGCGGCCAGGAGGGCGGCCACCACCAGCAGCGAGCCGGCGCAGATCGCCGCGAGCAGGGTGGTGGGCCGATGCCCGGCGGCCATGCGGCGGCCCCACCAGATGCGGGAGAAGACCCCGATCACCCCGGAGACGGCGGCGGCCGCCCCGCCGACGACGAGGGACTGGCCGAGCGTCTCCACCGCGAACAGCGGCAGGTACGCGTTCACGGCCTGCATGCCAAGGCCCGTGAGGAACGCGATCGCCGCGAAGAACCACACGCTCGCCGGCAGCCGCCCGCGCCCACCGCGTCGGCCGGTCGTCGGCGCTCCGGCACCCGCGGGACCCTCAGCGGCCCGCGGCGCGCCGTCGTCGTGCCGGATGTGCGCCGCGGCCGCGGAAGAGCCCGCCGGGAGCGGCGGCACCGTGGCCCACGCGACGACGCCCAGCACGCCCGCCACGAGCGCCGCCCCCAGCGCGGCGCCCGTCCAGCCGAGGGCCAGTGCCGCGGCGGGGAAGAACAGGCCGCCGAAGAGCTGCGCGAGCTGCACGCCGGACTGCTTCACCCCGATCCACCCGATGCGCCGCTCAGGCGGGGCGACCTCGCGGATGATGCGGTTCGTCGTCGGGTTCGAGATCGCCTGGGTGACCCCGGCGAGCGCCGCCGCCGCGTAGAGCGCGAAGAGCGTGGTGGAGAACGCGCCCACCACGAGCGCCAGGGCCGCACCGCCGAAGATGATGCCCATCTGTGCGCGCGAGGAGAGGCTGTCCGCGAGGCGTCCCAGCCACACGGACGTGACCGCGGCGGCGCCGAACACCACGGTGAGCACGGTGCCGAGCTGGCCGGAGGTGACGCCCAGGCGCTCGATCACCAGCGCGGAGGAGCTGGCCACCCCGTAGTTGAACAGCGGGCCGGCGGCCATGGCGGCGAGCAGCACCGTCAGCAGCAGGACGTCCCCGGGGCGGCCGGGCTGGCGGGCGGGTACGGAGGGCGGGGTCACGGCCCCAGGGTATGCCCCCTCCTGCGACGAGCCCTGCGCTGCTGCTCCTGTCCGGGGCGGACAGGGGCAGCAGTGCAGGGCTCGTCGAGGGGGACGGCGGGTCGGGTCAGACGACGCGGCCCTCGCCGCGCGGCTCCTCCTCGACGCGACCGGTGGTGTCGCCGTCGGAGGCCTCTTCGCCGTCCTGGCGCTCGGGGCGTGCCCCGGCCTCGGGCGGCAGCTCGCTCGCGTCGTCCGCATGGCCGCGGCGCGGGGACTGGTCGGACCAGTCGGCGTCGGTCTTGGCGGCCGCCGCCGAGTCCCCGGACGGGCCCGGGACGGGGCTGGCGGAGGCGTCGTCGTCCTTGCCGAGGCCCACGGCCTGGGCCAGGCGGCCCACCGTGCGCCCGTAGAGGGTCTCGCCCTCCTTGAGGGAGGCGACGCTCGGCATGGGGGAGGTGCTCAGCGAGACCCCGTTCGCATCCCGCGGCTCGACGGCGATCCGGTCCTTCGTGGCGAGGGAGGAGCCGGCGCGGGACAGGGCCGAGGGCGCCTGGCCCTGCTCGCCGTCGCGGCCCGGGGCGGCCAGCTCGGAGCGCCACTCGGGGTTGCGGTCCGTGAGGTAGTCGATCCGGGCGTGCTCACCGAAGTGGTCGGCGTCCGCCTCCTCCCAGTCGAGGTCCCAGCCGGCTGGCGGGTCGTTGAGCAGCTCGTCCGTGCGCAGCCAGTGGTAGATGGACGCGTAGGAACGGGTGCTCAGGTGGTCCACGCGGCGGCGCATCATGCGGGTGTTCAGCTGAGACGGGTGGGAGACGCCCATGGACGCCATGATCTGCACCGCCTCGCGGACGGTGAGGCGGTGGTAGTTGAACACGCGGTTCGACTTGTCCTCCACGTCGACGGCGCGGGCCAGGCGCGGGTCCTGCGTGGCCACGCCCACCGGGCACTCGTTCGTGTGGCACTTCTGCGCCTGGATGCAGCCGGTGGCCATCATCATGGCGCGCGCGGACATGGTGAAGTCGGCGCCCTGGATCAGGCGCTTGACGATGTCCGAGCCGGTGGCCACCTTGCCGGCGGCGCCGAGCTTGATCATGTGGCGCAGGCCGGTGCCCACCAGGGCGTTGTGCACGAGCATGAGCCCCTCGGTGAGCGGGGTGCCCACGCGGTCCGAGTACTCCAGCGGGGCGGCGCCGGTTCCTCCCTCGGAGCCGTCCACGATGATGAAGTCCGGAGCGATGCGCTCCTCCCACATGGCCTTGCACATGGCGAGCACGTCCACGCGGGAGCCCACGCAGAACTTGATGCCGATCGGCTTGCCGCCCGAGAGCTCGCGCAGCCGCCCGATGAAGCGGACCATCTCGCGGGGGGTGCGGAACGCGGAGTGCGAGGCCGGGGACAGGCAGTCGCGGTCCATGGGGATCTCGCGGGCCTCGGCGATCTCCTTGGAGATCTTCTCCTTGGGCAGCATGCCGCCCAGACCGGGCTTGGCGCCCTGCGAGAGCTTGACGGTGATGCCCTTGACCTCGGGGAGCACGGCCTTGGCGGCGAAGCGCTCAGCGCTGAACGTGCCGTCCTCGTTGCGGCAGCCGAAGTAGCCGGAGCCGATCTCCCAGAACAGGTCCGCGCCGTTGCCGCGGTGGTACTTGGTGAGGCCGCCCTCGCCGGTCTCGTGGATGAAGCCGCCCATGCCGGCGCCCTTGTTCATGGCCACCACCGCGTTGGCGGAGAGCGAGCCGAAGGACATCGAGGAGATGTTCATCAGCGAGATGTCCGCGGGCTGCGTGCAGTCCGGGCCGCCGATGCGCACCGTGGGGGGCTCCTCCGGCGCGTTCACGGGCGCGGAGGAGTGGAGGAGGAACTCGTAGCCGATCTCCGAGGTGTCCCGCTCGGTGCCGAACGCCTTGTGCGCGTCCAGGCCCTTGGCGCGGGCGTACACGAGGGAGCGGGTGTCGCGGTCGAAGGGCTTGCCGTCGAAGTTGCGCTCGATGAAGTACTGCTGGATCTCGGGTCGGATGGACTCGAGCAGGTACCGCATCCGCCCGATGACCGGGTAGTTGCGGAGGATGGCGTGGCGCTTCTGCGTCACGTCGTGGATGGCCAGGATCAGGAGCGCGATCATGATCGCGGCCAACACCCACCAGGCGCCACTGCCGATGACTGCGACCAGGACCAGGACCGCGGCGCCGAGCGAGAGTGCGGCGACGATCAGAAGTCTGTTGTTCACCCGACCAATGGTGCCCCACATCCCACGGTTCCGACACCCGCCCCGCCGGGATCCGACGCGGTGTCCCGGGCCCCTGCCGGACCTCGGCCCCGCCCCTCACCGGGACGGGGCCGACGCCGAGCCGTCAGAGCACCTCGTCCGTGAGGTGATCGGGGGTGCCGAAGCGGTGCGCGGTGACGGAGACGGCCTGCTCGTGGAGGAAGGGCAGCAGCTCCACCTCGCCCGCCGAGACCACGGGACCGGCGTAGACCGCCACGTCCGGGGAGTCACCGAGCGCCTCGTTCAGCGCGGCGCGGGCGGCGACGGCGCCGTCGCGGTCGCCCGTCCAGTCCGCGACGAGGCGGATGCGGGCGTCCCCGCCGCCCTCCGCGGTGGCCGGCACCTCGGCCATCCGCCGAGCGCGCTCGTGGAACGCGGCGGCGTCCTCCACGACGACGGCCACGGGCGTGACGCCGCCTTCGGCGTGGTCCTTGCGGACCGAGCGGGCGAGCTCCTCCACCTGGCCGCGGACGGCGGCGGCCGAGAGGTCGGCGGCGCTGCCGGGCTCGGTGGAGGGCACGTGGTTCAGGCTCACGGTCAGCGGCGCTCCGGCCCGCAGGCCCGCCGACACCACGCGGAGGAGGTGCTCCGCCGGGCCGGATGCCCAGCGCACCAGCACGGGGGTGGGCACATGGCGCAGCACGTTGCGCTCGGCGACGAGGGCGGAGATGTCCCGGTCGGCGCCGAACACGGTGGTCCAGGCCTTCTCGTCCAGCTTCCGCGCGGTCTGCAGCCACGAGGGGTCCACGCCGCCCGCGGTGCCCTCGGCGGTCTCCGTCGAGGAGGACTCGGGGCTCGTGAGCCACGTGGGCACGTCCTCCCAGTCCACCAGGCCGCGCAGGTAGTGCGGGCCGCCCGCCTTGGTGGTGGGCCCGACGACGGAGCGCTTCCAGCCGCCGAACGGCTGGCGGCGCACGATGGCGCCGGTGATGCCGCGGTTGACGTAGAGGTTGCCCGCCTGGATGTGCGTGAGCCAGTAGTCGATCTCCTCCGGGTCCAGCGAGTGCAGGCCGGAGGTGAGGCCGAAGTCCACCGCGTTGGCGAGCTCGACGGCCTCCTCGAGGGTGGCGGCCGTCATCACGGAGAGCACGGGGCCGAAGTACTCGGTGAGGTGCGCGTCCGCGCCGGGGCGCACGTTCGCGCGCACGCCGGGGCTGAAGAGCCGGCCCGTGTCGTCGAGGGAGCGCGGCTCGAGCGCCCAGGACTCCCCCTCGCCGAGCTCGGTGAGGCCGCGGCGCAGCTTCTCGCCGGGCTCCTCGATCACGGGGCCCATCTGCGCGCGGGGGTCGTCCGGGTGCGCCACGTGGATGGACGAGGCGGCGTCCAGCAGCTGGCGGCGGAACCGCTCGGATGAGCCCACGGAGCCCACCAGGATCACGAGCGAGGCGGCGGAGCACTTCTGCCCGGCGTGGCCGAACGCGGAGGTGACCACGTCGCGGGTGGCGAGGTCCAGGTCCGCGGAGGGCGTGACGATCAGCGCGTTCTTGCCGGAGGTCTCGGCCAGCAGGTGCAGGTCCGGGCGCATGCCCTTGAACAGCGTGGCGGTCTCGTAGCCGCCGGTGAGGATGAGGCGCTCGACGGCGGGGTCCGTCACCAGCGCGGTGCCCACCTCCTCCTCGTCCTCGTCGGCCATCGTCACGAGCCGCACCAGGTCGGCCGGGTCGACGCCGGCGAGCGCGCCGTCGCCCTCGAACAGGCCGGAGTCCCGCAGGCCCTGCACGATGAGCTCCCACGCCACGGCGCCCGTGCGCTCGGACTGCGGGGCGGGCTTGAACACCACGGGCGAGCCGGCGCCGAGCGCCGCGAGGACGCCGCCCACGGGGATGGCCACGGGGAAGTTCCACGGCGGGATCACGAGCGTCAGGCGCACGGGCACGGCGCGCGCGCCCTCCACCTCGTCCAGGCCGCGGGCCAGGCGTGCGTAGTAGTGGGCGAAGTCCACAGCCTCGGAGACCTCGGGGTCGCCCTGGTCCAGGGTCTTGCCGGTCTCGGACGCGGCCACCTCGAGCAGGCGGGCGCGGCCGGCGTGCAGGGCCCGCCCGACGGCGTCGAGGGCGTCCGCGCGCTGGTGGCCGGTCAGTGCGCCCCAGCGGGCGCCGGGCTCCTCGGTCGCGGCGATCGCAGCGCGGGCCTGCTCGGCGCTCGTGGCGGCGTGCTCCCGGGCCGTGTCCGTGCCCAGGGTGGAGCGCGGGATCGCCTCGAGGATCTGCCGGGCCCACGCGCGGTTGCCGGGCAGCGAGGGGTCGGTGTCCGGGGTGTTGGCGAAGCCGTCCACGGGGGCAGGGGTCTCCCCGTCCACGCCGCGCGAGCGGTCCTGGCCGCGGGCCGGGCGGGGCACGGCGGTGTCCAGCCGGCGCAGGGAGGCGAGGAAGCGCTCGCGCTCCCGGTCGAAGAGCGCCGGGTCCGCGTCCAGGTCGAAGACGGCGGACATGAAGTTCTCGTGGGAGGCCCCCTCTTCGAGACGGCGCACCAGGTAGGAGATCGCCACGTCGAACTCGGAGGGCTTCACCACGGGGGTGTAGAGCAGCAGCGAGCCGACGCTCCTCTTCACGGCGGCGGCCTGGCCGGTGGCCATGCCGAGCAGCATCTCGAACTCCACCGCGTCCTTCGGCAGCCCGCGGCGCTCCATGAGGCGGTGGGCCAGCGCGACGTCGAAGAGGTTGTGGCCTGCCACGCCGATGCGCACGTTCGCGAGGTGCTCGGGGGTGAACGCGAAGTTGAGCACGCGCTTGTAGTTGGTGTCCGCCTCCTGCTTGGAGGCGACGGTGGCCAGCGGCCAGCCCATGAGGGAGGCCTGCATCTGCTCCATGGGCAGGTTCGCGCCCTTGACCACGCGCACCTTGATCGGCGCCCCGCCGCTGGCGACGCGACGCGCGGACCACTCCTGCAGGCGGATCATGGCGCCCAGGGCGTCCGGCAGGTAGGCCTGCAGCACGATCCCCGCCTCGTAGTCGCGCAGCTGCGGCTTCTCCAGGAGGCCCATGAACACGTCGAGCGTCAGGTCGAGGTCGTGGTACTCCTCCATGTCCAGGTTGACGAAGGTGCGCTTCTCGCGCGCCAGCTCGTAGAGCGGCGTGAGGCGGGCGGTGATGTCCTCCACGGCCTCGTCGTACGCGTAGGGCGCGTGCGGGGCGGTGGCCGCGGAGACCTTCACGGACACGTAGTCCACGTCGTCGCGGCGGATGAGCTCGGCGATGCCCTCGAGCCGGCGGTCGGCCTCGCCCTTGCCGAGGATGGCCTCGCCGAGGAGGTTGATGTTCAGGCGCGTGTCCTCGTCGCGCAGCGTCTCGAGGGCCTTGCCCAGCTGCTTGTCACGGGCGTCCACGATCAGGTGGGAGACCATCTGGCGCAGCACGCGGCGTGCCACCGGCACGGCGATGCGCGGCACCAGCGGGGCGGCGCGGCCGCCGACGTCGAAGACGGCGCGCAGGGCCGGCGGCAGGAAGCCCGGGCGCTGCTGGGCGAGCTCGCGCAGCGCGCGGGCCGCGATGGCGGGGTCCTCGGGGCGGATCACGTGGTCCACGAAGCGCACGATGAAGTCCAGGCCGCCCGGCTCCTTGAGCGCGGCGGCCAGCTGCTGGGCGGCGAAGTCGGCCTCGTGGCCGCGCGCGTCCTCGAGCCAGGCGCGCACCTGCTCGACCGCCTCGTCGGCGAGGCCCTGCAGGTCGGCGGGGTCGGGGATGCCGCCCGTCGCCTTGAGGAGTGCATCGGTCTCGTGCGCGGCGGCGGCGCGGCTCTCTTCCATGCCTCCACCCTGTCTGTCCGGGGGGCTCCGGCGCAAACGCGGGGACGCCGGGTGACCCGGGCCCCGGAGGCGGGCCCGAGGCGGCAGGCGCGGCCGCGGGCTCAGCGGTGGTCCGCGCCGGCCCGCCAGGCGTGGGGCAGGGGGGTGCGCGCGGAGGGCAGCGCGACGTCGGCACGCCAGCCGTGGAGCCACTCGGGAACCGTGGGCTCGGCGCTCAGGTCGTGGCCCGCCTCGGCGAGGGCGGCGCGGACGACGTCGTTGGTCACCGGCGTGCCGTCCTTCGCGCGCAGGCGCGTGCAGATGAAGGCGCGCACCGCCACGTCCCCGTCCACGACGACGCGCTGCTCGAACCACACGGCCCGCTCGTCCAGGCCGATGCACTTCGTCTCGATGCTGAAGGCCTGGCCCAGCGTCACGGAGCGGCGGAAGGCGACCTGCTCGGCCTGGACCACGGGCGTCCATCCCCGGCGCTGGAATGCGCTCATGACGCCGGCGCGGGCCATGAGGTCGAAGCGGCCGAGGTCGAAGAGGCCGAAGTACTGGCCGTTGTTGATGTGCCACGCGATGTCCACGTCCGTGGGCAGGGCGCGCAGGGGCAGCGAGGCCGCGTCCCACACGCCGAGGCGGGGGCGGCGGCGGGCCCGGGCGAGGACCCAGAGGGTGCGCAGGAGCAGGTGCATGGGCACACCCTATGCTCGGTGGGGACCGCACCCCACCCCCAGGAGACGCCCCGGCATGGCCCAGCACCCCGACGCCCTCGATCGGCCGGAGCGCGTCTGGCTCGCCCTGCCGCCCCGCCACCCCTCGGCCGCGCTGCTGGAGGAGACCCGCGACGCGATCGCCGGGCTCGCGGAGACCCTCACCGAGGCGGCCGACGTCGCCGTCCTCGTGGACCCCGAGGACCGTGCGGCGGCCGCGCGCCTGCTCCCCGGCGCGGTCGAGCAGCTCCCGGTCCCCCTCGACACCCCCCTGGTCGGCCGCACCGGCCCCACGTTCCTGCCCGCCGGCGAGGCCGTGCACTGGCGCCTGGACCCGCGCTCCCGGCACCCCGACGTCGGCGTGCACCGCGACGCCGCGGTGGGCGGTGCGATCGCCCGCGCCGCCGGGCTCCCCGTGCGCACCCCGCTGCTGGCCGCCTCCCGCGACTCGTGGGTGACGGACGGGGCGGGCACCGCCGTGGTCGACGCCGGCGCCGTGCTGGCCCCGGAGGTCAACCCGGGCTGGAGCGCCGCCCAGGCGGAGGCCGAGCTCGCGGGCCTGCTGGGCGTCACGCGCGTGGTCTGGACCGCCCTGCCCCGGCGTCCGGGGAGCGGGCCTTTCGGCGGACCGGGCCACCTCGGCGGCTGGATGCGCTTCGTCGAGCCGGGGCGGCTGGCGGTGCACTGGCGTGCCGACCGGTTCCACCCCGAGCACGCGGTCGGCGCGGCCGCGCTGCGCGGACTCGAGGGCACGCCGGACGCGGCAGGCCGTGCGCTGCGCGTGCGCACCGTGCCCGGGGGCGCGCTGCCCGAGGCCTACGACCCCGCCGAGCAGGGGGTGCGCTCGCTCGTGGACGCCGTCCCGATGGGCGGGCACGTGCTGCGGCCGGCGTTCGAGGACGCGCAGACGGAGGAGGCGGCCACGGCGCTCACGGCCGAGCTGCACCCGGGACGGCGTCAGCTGCGCTTCCCGGCGCCTCCCCTGCTGCGCCTGGCCGGCTCCCTCACCGACCTGGTGCTGGTGCAGCCCCGTTTGCAAGACCGGCCACGGGATCCGGGGCCGGACTCAGCGGCGGCCCCGCATCCTCCGGCCGCTCCCCCACGCCGCTGACCCCGGCGGGGGGCTGCCCCCGCTTGGCGCGCCGGGCCTCCGCGGGGCTCAGGCCCACGCTCACCCCGCGCGCCTCCTTGCGCGTGTGGCTGCCCTCCTCCGCGGAGGAGCCGCCGCGCAGCCGGGCCAGAAGGGTGGACTGCCTCCGCTCCATGCCCTTCAGGTCCGAGGCGATCAGCGAGTTGATCCACCGTGCGTTCGGATCGGCGTCGATCAGGATGGCCTTGGCCAGCAGGGTGCAGGGGAGCGCGAGGATCGCACCGAGCGGGCCGAGGACCCACGCCCAGAACAGCAGGGAGAGGAAGCTGACGGTGGGGATCACGCCGACCGCGTCCCCGGCCACCTTGGGCTGGATGATGGACTGCAGCACGAAGTTGAGCACCGAGTAGCTGATGACGACGCCGAGGAAGGCGGGCCAGCCGCCCTCCGCAAGGCCCAGGATGGCCGGCGGGATCAGGCCGATGATGAAGCCGATGTTGGGCACGTAGTTGGTGAGGAAGCTCAGCACGCCCCACACGAGGGCCATCGGCACGCCGATCACCAGGAGCGCCACGACGTCCAGGACGGCCACGATCAGCCCGAACACGGTGGTCACCACCCAGTACCGGCGCACGCCGCCCGCGAAGTCCATGAGCGCCTGGCCGAACTCCCGGCGGGCCGAGCTCAGCAGCTGGACGCGGCGCTCCACGGCCATGGAGTCCATGGCCAGGAAGAACATCCCCATGACCACGGTGATCAGCAGGCCCACCACCGCGTAGACGTTGGACGCGATGGCGGTCAGGGCGGTGACGGCGGCGCCCGTGACCTGCTTGATGTCCACGGCCTGCAGCTGCGCGTTCACCATGTCCGGGGTGAGCCCCTGGGAGGACAGCCACGCCGAGACGTCCTGCATGATCGCCTGGAACCGCCCCGCGTACTCGGGCAGGGAGCTCACCAGCTCGAGCCCGGACCAGAAGATCAGCCCCACGAACACGGCCAGCACGGTGACCACGAGGAGCACCGTGGCCGTGGCCCCGAGGACGGGGTGCACGCCGCGCTCGATCAGCCAGCGCTGCAGGGGGTAGGCCACGATCACGAGGTTCAGCCCGAGGAAGACGGGCGCGATGATGGAGGAGATGCCCTGCAGGAACTGCACGAGCACCACGAGGCCCGCGAGCGTCAGCACGATCACGAGCATGCGCGGCCACATCCGGTGCGGCCTGCGGATGTCCCAGTCGGAGGCCGGCGTCGCCGGGGCGACCTGGGGGGCGGGGGCGGGTCCGGCCGGCGCGGCCTCGTCGGGGGTGCTCACGCGTGCAGTCTAAGGTCGGCGCGGACGCGATAGGCTGGCTCCAGTCCACATCGACAGGGGAGCGCCGCAGCGGCGCTGAGAGTGCGGTCCGCCGCAGACCCTCGAACCTGCTCCGGCTCGCACCGGCGAAGGAAGTCGAGACCCTTTCCCGGGGCGTCCGCATGCCGCGGGCCCGCCCCCGGCCCCTCCCGCCGCGCAGGAGGAGACCCGCATGACCCGCACCGCCACCGAGCACGCCCGCCGCCCGCGCACCGCCGCGCTGGCGGCCCTCTCCGTCGCCGCCCTCGCCCTCACGGGCTGCTCGCTCTCCGGCCAGGGGGGCTCCGGCTCCTCCTCCGCGGCGGGCTCCGCGGACGCCGCAGCCGCGGCCACCACGTCCGGCTCCGCCGCCTCCGGCTCCGACTCCGCGGGCGGTGGCAAGACCGTCACGATCATGACCCATGACTCCTTCGCGCTGCCCGAGGAGCTCATCGCCCGGTTCGAGCAGGAGTCGGGCCACCAGCTCTCCACCACCGCCCCGGGCGACGCCGGCTCCGTGGTCAACCAGCTGCTGCTCGCCAAGGACCACCCCACGGTGGACGGCGTGTACGGCATCGAGGACCACTCCACGCACCGGCTCATCGACGAGGGCGTGGTGGCCGAGTACACCCCCGCGAACCTGCCCGAGTCCGCGAAGGACCGCGTGGTCGAGGGCCGGATGATCCCCGTGGACCAGGGCCAGGTGTGCCTCAACGTGGACACCCCGTGGTTCGAGGCGGAGGGGATGGAGGTCCCCGACTCCCTCGAGGACGTCACCGACCCCCAGTACGCGTCGCTGACGGTGCTCACCAGCCCCGTGACCTCCTCCCCCGGCCTCGCCCTCCTGGCCGCCACCAAGGAGGAGTTCGGCGACGACTGGAGGGGCTGGTGGGAGAAGGCCCTCGACGGCGGCGCCAAGGTGGACGCCTCGTGGTCGGACGCGTACTACACCGACTTCTCCGGCGGCGAGGGCAAGGGCGAGTACCCGATCGTGCTCTCCTACTCCTCCTCCCCCGCGTTCGCCCCGGCCACGGACGTCCTGGAGGCCTCCTGCACCCCGCAGACGGAGTACGCCGGCGTCGTCGAGGGCGCGAAGAACCCCGAGGGCGCGCAGGCGTTCATCGACTTCCTCCTCTCCGAGGACGTGCAGAAGGCGCTGCCGGAGTCCATGTACATGTACCCGATCGACGAGTCCGTGGAGCTGCCCGCCGAGTGGGCCGAGAACGCCCCCCTCGCCGAGGACCCCATCTCCCCGGATCCGAAGGCCGTGGACGCCGAGCGCGAGGAGCTGCTCAAGGAGTGGACCGCGCTGCACGAGGAGCACGCCGGGAAGTGACCTCTCAGGTCCCCGGCCCGCCCGCGCTCGCCGAGCCCGTCCTCGCGCCCCCGGGTCGCCCCGCGGGCGGACGGCGACGGCGCCGCACGCGGGCCGGCGGGGACGGGATCGGCGCGTGGTGGCTGCTCGCCGCCGTCGTGCCGCTCGCGTTCCTGGCGGTGTTCTTCGCGTGGCCCGTGGCGGCCATGCTGTGGCGCGGCGTGTCCGCGGACGGCGCACTGGACCTCACCGCGTTCGGCGAGGTCCTCGCCCGCGAGCGCACATGGCGGATCCTCGGGCAGACCCTGGGGATGGCGGCGGCCGGCACGGTGGCCGCCCTCCTGCTCGGGCTGCCGGCCGCACTCGTGCTGCACCGCCGGGCGTTCCCGGGCCGCGCGCTGCTGCGCGCGGTGGTGACGGTCCCGTTCGTGCTGCCCACCGTCGTCGTGGGCGTGGCGTTCCGCGCCGTGCTGGCCCCCGGCGGGCCGCTGGGGTGGACGGGCCTGGACCAGTCCACCGCCGCCGTCGTGCTGGCCCTCGTGTTCTTCAACGTCTCCGTGGTGGTGCGCCAGGTGGGCGCGCTGTGGGCGTCGCTGGACCCGCGGCAGGAGGAGGCCGCGCGCACCCTCGGGGCCTCGCCCTGGCGCGCGTTCCGCACCGTGACCCTCCCGCAGCTGGCGCCCGCCGTGGCCAGCTCGGCCGCACTCGTGTTCCTCTTCTGCTCCTCGGCGTTCGGGATCGTCCAGACCCTGGGCCGGCCGGGCTACGGCACCGTCGAGTCCGAGATCTGGGTGCAGACCTCGGTGTACCTGGACCTGCGGGTGGCCGCGGTGTTCTCCACGCTGCAGTTCCTGGTGGTCATGGCCGCCGTCGGGATCTCCGGGGCCACCGCGGCGCGGAGCGTGCGCGCCCTGCGCCTGCGGGACGCCCCGCTGCGCCGCCTCACCCGCGCGGACGCGCTGCCCGTGGCCGCCACGCTGGCCACCGCGGCGCTCGTGCTGCTGCCGCTGGGCACCCTCGTGCTCCGCTCCTTCCACTCGAGCCAGGGGTGGGGGCTGCGCAACTACACCCTGCTGGCCACGAGCTCGGGGGCCGGCTTCGCCGGCGGCACCACGCCCCTGGAGGCGCTGGACCACTCGTGGCGCACCGCCGTGGACGCCACGCTCCTCACCCTGCTCGCCGGCGTGCCGCTCGCGCTCCTGCTCACGCGGCCCGTGCGCTCGGCGCTCGCCCGGCGGGCCCAGCGCTGGCTCGACGGCGCCGTCCTGCTGCCCCTCGGCGTCTCCGCCGTGACGGTGGGCTTCGGGTTCGTCGTCTCCCTGCGGGCGCAGGCCCCGGACCTGGCCGCCTCGGGACTGCTCGTGCCGCTCGCGCAGGCGGTGGTGGCGCTGCCCCTCGTGGTGCGCTCGCTCGTGCCCGTGCTGGCCTCCGTCGACCCGCGGCTGCGGGAGGCCGCCCGCACACTCGGGGCGGGGCCGCTGCGCGTGCTGGCCACGGTGGACGGGCCGTTCCTGGCGCGTGGGCTGGGGCTGGCGGCGGGGTTCGCGTTCGCGGTGTCCCTCGGTGAGTTCGGGGCCACGAGCTTCCTCGCCAGCCCGGACCGACCCACGCTGCCCGTGCTGATCGTGCGGCTGCTCGGCCGGCCGGGCGCGGACAACTACGGGATGGCGCTCGCCGCGGCCACGGTGCTGGCCGTGCTGAGCGCCGCGATCATGCTGGTGTGCGAGAGGCTGCGTCCCCGGGGCGCGGCGGGAGCGGGAGGCGCGTGGTGAGCACGGCGGAGGGGCGCACGCCCCACCCAGGGAAAGCCAGCGGTGCGGCGGTCTGCCACGACGGCGACGGCACGCCAGGCGCGCCCGCCGGGGCGGGGGTGCGCGTGAGCGGCCTGAGCGTGGCCTACCCCGACGGTGCGGTGCCGGTGCGCGGCGTGGACCTCACGCTCGCGCCCGGCGAGATCGTGGCCCTCGTGGGCGCCTCCGGCTCGGGCAAGTCCACGGTGCTGCGCGGCATCGCGGGCCTGGAGGACGTGGTGGCCGGGTCCGTGGAGATCGGGGGGCAGGACGTGACCTCCGTGCCCACCCACCGGCGCGGCGTGGGCATGGTGTTCCAGGACGGACAGCTCTTCCCCCACCGCACCGTGGCCCGCAACGTGGGCTACGGGCTCGAGGCAGCCGGGTGGGACCGGGCGCACCGGCGCGCCCGGGTGGCGGAGCTGCTGGCACTCGTCGGGCTCGCGGAACTGGCGGACCGGCCGGTGCAGAGCCTCTCCGGCGGCCAGGCTCAGCGCGTGGCCCTGGCCCGCTCGCTGGCCCCCTCCCCCCGCGTCCTCCTTCTGGACGAGCCGCTCTCCGCCCTGGACGCGGACCTGCGCGAACGCCTCGCCGTGCAGATCCGCGAGGTGCTGCGGGCGGCCGGGGTGACCGCCGTCGTGGTGACCCACGACCTCTCGGAGGCCGCCGTCATGGCCGACCGCACCGTGCGCCTGGGGGTGTCCGGGACCCACGACGACGGGCGCCCCGGCACGGGTCCGGGGTAGCCTCGGGCGCATGACCCCGCCCCCTGCCGCCGCCTCCGCCCGGGGCCGGCTGACCGCCGAGGACGTGGTGGACGCCGCCGTCGGCATCCTGCAGGACTTCGGCATGGGCGACCTCTCCATGCGCCGTGTGGCCGCCGTGCTCGGCGTGCAGGCCTCCGCCCTGTACTGGCACGTGCCGGACAAGCAGACCCTGCTCGCCCGGGTCGCGGACCGGATCGTCGCCGAGATCGGTGACACGGTGCGCGCCCGGCGGATCGGCGACGTCGCCGGGCGGGCCGCCGTGGCGGAGCAGGTGCTGCTGCGCCACCGGGACGGCACGGACGTGGTGCTCTCCGCGCTTGCGCTCGGCCTCGGCGGCGGGGCACTGCACACGCTCCTGACCGAGGCGGCCGACTCCCCGGAGGAGGGCGAGCGGGCCCTCGCGCTGCTGCTCGGCACGGTCTCGCTGCGCCAGCAGCGCTCCCAGGCGCAGGCCCTCGGCGTGGTCACGGGACCGGACTTCCAGGGGCTTCGCCGCACCGTCCTCTGAGGCCCGGAGGGGTGCCGTGCAGGGAAGGTCGACCCCCGGCATTCGGCGGGCTCTGCGACATCGATCAGGGGGCTCCAGATCTCCACGGGGCGCGGAATCCCTCCGCCCTGACGGAACGCAACGTTCCGCAGACCTCCCCAGCACCGGATCTGCTCCCTACAGTGGAGGGTGACAGATGACGAGCTACGCCCTCGGCGTCGGCTCACAGCTCCACCCGACGCGCTCGCCGAGTCCGGCATGAATTCTCGGTGAGACCCCTTCGACCCGCCGGATTGCCACTCATGGGAGCCAGGAAGAACCACCCGCGCGAGGCCATGCACCGCCCCGTGCACATCGACGCAGACGCCGCGAGCCCCGCGGCGCTGCTCGATGTGTCCTGGGCGTTCCACGGCCCCGCGGCCCACCGCGCCGGCGCGCCGGTCCGGGACGGGGCCTTCCTGCGGGTGAGCCCGGTCGGCTCGGGCAGTTCGACCGCGAGGAGGTCGGACCACGCCGGGCCGGTCAAGCCGAACACCTCCGCGCATGCCCGCTCCTCCGCGCCGCGGGGCCGACTGCGTCCCCTCCACCTCGTCCCGGCCAGCCGCCCCCGCCCCCCGCGGCCGGCGCCGCCCCGCGTCCGCGTCCGTCAGGACGGGGTGCGCGTCGTGGCCCATCCGCTGGCCATGCTCCCCGGCGTCACCCACGGGCCCTCCCTGCGCCTGGACCTGCATCCCGTGCCGGACGGGATCGTGTACGTCATCCGCACCCTGGAGCTGCGCGAGCTCGGCGACGACGACAAGGGGCCCGTGCAGACCGGACTGATCACCGCGCCACGGCTCAACCGCTTCTGGGACACCGTGCTGCACGACCTCCCCGCGGGCCGCCCGGTGATCGTGCGCCTCCGCTCGGATCGGGAGGCCGACCTCCTGACGCTGCTGCGCATGCTCGCCCCCACGGACGTGCCGGTCGTCTCCTACCGCCTGGACGAGTCCCCCGTGGGCTCGCAGCGCTCCAGCTACCTGCTGCCGGACGTGGACGCGGACCGCGTGATGCAGCTCGGGGCGGAGCGGATCGCCCTCGAGGACCTGCGCGCCCAGGAGGCCGAGGATTCCGCGGGGCGCCGCTCGGGGCAGGTGTTCCTCTCCCGGCGCCGCGCGGACCGCTTCATCCGGCGCACCCTGCCGCGCCTGCACCACAGCCTCGCGTTCACGGATCCCGCCGACCTCACGGACGTGTACGTGGACGGGTCCCTGCTGCGCGGCACCCACACGGGAGGGGCGGCCGCCGTCGCCCGCGACCGGATGTGGGCCGCCCATCCGCTGCAGGGGGCCACCCTGCCGCTCGAGGTGGAGCTCGAGGGCCTCGTGCTGGGACACCTGATGGCGGCCTGGGGCGCCCCTCCGGGGGGCGAGGTGACCATCCACTCGGACTCCCGGGCGGCCCTGGCGCTGCTGCGCGAGGCCCACCGCGAGCGCCTGACCCTGGGCGGCGCGCGCGGCGAGCGCATCCGCCGCTCCCTGCGCCGGCTCCTGGCGGCCGTGGACCTCAGCCAGGCCGCCGGCGTCCACGTGAACACCACGTGGGTGAAGGGCCACGCCGGCCTCGAGGGCAACGAGTTCGCCGACGCCCTGGCCCGCTCGGCCGCGCGCAACACGGCCGCCGGCGTCTCCGAGGGGGACCTGCACCGCCGCCTGGAGCACATCGTGCGGCTGCGCTACGCGATGTACGCGGAGACCTGGAACAGCGACTGCGCCTGAGCGCGGCGGGCCGTGCCCGCTCAGCGCAGCACGTAGCCTGGGCGCATGGATCAGATCACCGAGGCCATCGCCGCCTTCAACAACGTCTACTGGTATGTCGTGATGGCGCTGCTGGCCGTGGCAGGCGTGTGGTTCACCATCCGGACGGTCGGCGTGCAGGTGCGCATGCTCCCGGAGATGCTGCGCTCGGTCACGGCGGGATCCTCCACGGGGCCCGGCGACGACGGCGTGTCCCCGTTCCGGGCCTTCACCATCTCCGCGGCCTCCCGCGTGGGCACCGGCAACGTGGCGGGCGTGGCCATCGCGATCGTGCTCGGCGGCCCCGGCGCCGTGTTCTGGATGTGGCTGCTGGCGCTCCTCGGCGGCGCCACCGCGTTCGTCGAGTCCACGCTGGCCCAGCTCTACAAGCAGAAGGGCTCGGAGGGGTTCTTCGGCGGGCCCGCCTACTACATCCGTGACGGCCTGCGCTCGAAGTGGCTCGCCATGGTGTTCGCCGTGGCGATCACGTTCACCTACGGGTTCGTGTTCAACGCCGTGCAGTCCAACTCGATCTCCGAGTCCGTGCAGGCCAACTGGGGCCAGTCCATCACCACGGCGTGGATCGTGGGCGTGGGGCTGGCCGTCCTCACCGGCCTCGTGATCTTCGGCGGCGTGCGCCGCCTCTCCACGGTCACCAACGTGGTGGTCCCCATCATGGCCGTCTTCTACATCATCCTGGCGATCATCGTGATCATCGTGAACATCACGGAGGTCCCGGCGATGTTCCTGCACATCGTGCGCCACGCGTTCGGCATGGAGCAGGTGGCGGGCGCCGCCGTCGGCATGGCGATGATCCTGCACGGCGTGCGCCGCGGCATGTTCTCGAACGAGGCGGGCATGGGCTCGGCCCCGAACGCCGCCGCCACCGCGGCGGTCTCCCACCCGGCGAAGCAGGGCTTCGTGCAGTCCCTCGGCGTCTACTTCGACACCCTGATCGTCTGCACGGCCACCGCGTTCATCATCCTGCTCTCCAACCCGACGTACGGGGACAAGGACGCGCTCGGCATGGTGGTCACCCAGGGGGCGCTCCAGCAGGCCGTGGGCCAGTGGGCGGGCCCCGCGCTGACCGTCATCATCTTCTTCCTGGCCTGGTCCTCCGTGCTGGGCAACACCTACTACGGCGAGGCGAACATCCGCTTCCTGGCCGGCCGCCATGCGGGCGGCGCCATCACCGTGTTCCGCTTCCTCGTGCTGCTGTGCGTGATCGGCGGCGCGCTCGCCAAGGTGGCCCTCGTGTGGGACCTCGCGGACACCTTCGCGGCGATCATGGCCACCATCAACCTCATCGCGATCCTGCCCCTGGGACACCTGGCCGTGAAGCTCCTCAAGGACTACGAGCGCAAGCTCAAGGCCGGGCAGGACCCGCACTTCCACATCTCGGACCTCCCCGAGGCCCGCGGCGTGGCCCTGTGGGGCGCCGAGGACGGCACGGACGTCGCCGGCCGCGATCAGCTGCGCGGCGCCGGCGGGGACCCGCTCTCCGCGGGCAGCCACCGCGCCTGAACCGGCACGCCCGCGAGCACTGGACGCGTCCGGGGGGCGTCGGCCTAGGTTGGGCTCAACAGATCGGCCGCGCTCCCGTGGCCGGCACGACGTCCCAGGAGGACATCACCATGGGCATCCTCTCCAGCCTCACCGGTTCGCTCGGCGGCACGCAGCAGCGTGGCCGCGGCCGCTCCACCCGTTCGTCCTTCGGCCGCCCCGGCCTGGGCCAGTCCGGTGTCGGCCGCACCAACGGCCGGTCGGGTGCGTCCCACGGCATGCTGACCGCGCTGGGCGGCCTGGCCCTGAGCCAGCTGGCGCGCCGCGCCGGCGGCGCGGCCGGTCGCCGCGGCTACGCCCCCACGACGCGTCGGGGCACCCCGCGCGGCGGCGGCCTGCTGGGCTCGCTGCTCGGCGGCACCACCGGTCGACGCACCACGCGCCGGGGCCCGCTGGGCTTCTGAGCGGTTCCTCCCACCGCCCGCAGGAAGGGGCGGTCCCCTCGGACGGGGTGACCGCCCCTTCCTGCGTGCGGGGTCCGGACGGGTCGGGCCACCCAGGCCCTCGGCGGGTGGGGCGTCCCCGGGCCTGTCTCAGGCGTTCCGGCGCCGGTGGTTCGCCATGGCGAACACCGCGAGGAGAGCCGCCACGGCGAGGAACGGGATGCCGCCGATCCAGACCTCGGGCTCCACCTGCGTGGCGAGCAGCAGACAGGAGGCGACGCCGAGGACCGGCAGGAACGCCGGCACGCGGTAGTGGCGGTGCGCCACGGGGTCCTTGCGCAGCACCAGCACGGCCACGTTCACGGCCACGAACACCACGAGCAGCAGGAGCACCATGATGCCCGCGAGCAGCTCGAGGGTGCCGGTGAGCGCGAGGACGAGCGAGATCGCGGTGGTCACGATGACCGCCACCCACGGGGTCTGCCGGCCCGGGAGGACCTTGCCGAGGAAGGAGGGCAGCAGGCCGTCGCGGGCCATGCCGTAGGTGAGGCGGGAGCTCATGATGCCGGTGAGGAGGGCGCCGTTGGCCACCGCCACGAGCGCGATCACGCTGAACACCTCGGGCGGGACGATCCCCGCCGCCTGCACCACCTGCAGGAGCGGGGCCGAGGAGGAGGCGAGCTCCGCCGTCGGGACGGCGGCGGAGGCCACGACGCCGACGGCCGCGTAGAGCAGGCCCGCCACCGTGAGCGCGCCGAAGAGGGCGCGGGGGTAGGAGCGCGCGGGGTCACGGGTCTCCTCGGCCACGTTCACGCTGGTCTCGAAGCCGGCGTAGGAGTAGAAGGCGAGCACGGTGCCGGCCAGGACGGCCGCGAACGGGCCGTTCTCCGGGGTGCCGAGCTGCGTGAGTCGAGAGAGGTCCCCGCCGCCGCGGGCGAGCAGGATGGCACCCAGGACCACCACGAGCACCAGGCCGCCGACCTCGATGACGGTGGCCACGCGGTTCACGCCGAGCGACTCGGCGATGCCGCGGATGTTCAGGGCGGCCAGCAGCGCGAGGAACACGACGACGACGATCGCCGTCGGCCAGTTCACGAACGCGCCGAGATAGTCGCCGGCGAAGCCGAGGGCGAGCGCGCCCACCGAGACGATGCCGGCCGCGAGCATGCAGAAGCCCACGAGGAACCCGACGAACGGGCCGAACGCGCGGGTGGCGTAGTGCGAGGAGCCGCCGGCCCGCGGGTACTTCGTGGCCAGCTCGGCGTAGGAGCCGGCCGTGAGCAGCGCGAGGAGGAGGGCGGCCACGAGCGGCACCCACACCGCGCCGCCGGAGAGCTTGGCCACGGAGCCGGCGAGGACGTAGACGCCCGCACCGAGGACGTCGCCCAGGATGAACAGGAAGAGGCTCCACGTGCCGACCTTGCGGGCCAGTGGGCTGCCGGTGGCGGGGTCGACGTCGGCGGAGTGAGCGCCGGCGGAGTGCGAAGAGGTCACGGCTCTGCTCTCGTACGGAGGGGACGCGGGGGTGCCGGCTCACGGTAAGCGGTGGGGAGGGTGTCTGCCCAGGTCATAGGGGCGGGACGCGGGATCAGGCGGATCACCCTTGATTGTTGGATTTCCTAGCGTTAGCGTGACGCCCACCACAGGCCGCCCAGAGATCGGACTCCTCATGACTGAGGCCCACATCGTCGACGCCGTCCGCACCCCGGTGGGCCGCCAGGACCTCGACTCGGCCGCGGCCGCCGAGGTGCTCCTCGACGGCGTCGACCAGCCGGGGCCGCAGGCCATGCACACCGCGCGCCACGCCTGGCGTGCCGCAGGGCTGTCCGAGGATGTCCCGGGGACGACGGTCGAACGGCTCTGAGCCCCCTCCCTGCCCCTTCCGCTCCACCCCCTGGAGGACACCATGTCGCAGACGACCCCTGACACCCACGCCCGCGGCCCGGCACCCGAGGACACCATCGGCCGCCTCTTCGCCCGTGCCGTCGCCCGCTCCCCCCGCGCCGTGGCCCTGCGGTTCGAGGACCGGGACTGGACCTACGCGCAGCTGCGCGACGGCGTGCACCGCGTGGCCCGCCGGCTGCTCGCCACCGGGATGCCGCAGGGCTCCCGCGTCGCCGCCTACGCGATGAACTCGGACGCCTACGCGGTGCTCTTCCTCGCGTGCGCCACGGCCGGCTACGTGCACGTGCCCGTGAACTTCGCCCTCAAGGGCGGAGAGCTCGCCCATGCCCTCGAGGACTCCGGCGCGGAGCTGCTCGTCACGGACGCCGCGATGCTCGAGCGCGTGGACCAGGTCCGCGCGGAGGGCCGCGTCCCCGCGCTGGGCCGGGTCTGGCCCCTGCTCGCCGCCGAGGACGGCGGGGAGCCCGCCGTCCTGGAGACCGCCCGGGACGAGTCGGCGGACGCGTCCGCGCCCGACGTCGACGTGCAGGCCACCGACCTCGCGCAGCTGCTCTACACCTCGGGGACCACGTCCGCCCCGAAGGGGGCGATGATGTCCCACCGCGCGCTCGTGGCCGAGTACCTCTCCTCCGTCATCGCGCTCGACTACACGGCGGAGGACCGTCCGCTCGTGGCCATGCCGCTCTACCACTCGGCCGCGATGCACGTGATCCTGCTGCCCTACCTGTCCCTGGGCGCCACCGTGCGGATCCTGCCCTCCCCGGACATCCCGCGCATGCTGGAGGTCGTGGAGGCCGAGCACATCGGCTCCCTCTTCCTCGCGCCCACGGTGTGGGTGCCGCTGAGCAACCACCCGGACCTCGCCACGCGGGACCTCTCCTCGCTGCGGAAGGCCCAGTACGGCGCCTCGATCATGCCCGTCACCGTGCTGCAGCGCCTGCGGCAGGCCCAGCCCTGCATCGGCTTCTACAACTGCTTCGGCCAGTCCGAGCTCGGCCCCCTCTGCACCGTGCTGCGTCCCGAGGAGCACGATGCCCGCCCCGCCTCGTGCGGACGCCCCGTGTTCCACGTGGAGGCCCGCGTCATGACGGCGGACGGCGCCCCGGCCAAGCCGGGTGAGCCGGGCGAGATCCAGTACCGCTCCCCGCAGCTGCTCAACGGGTACTGGAACCGCCCCGAGGCCACCGCGGACGCGTTCACCGACGACGGCTGGTTCCGCTCCGGCGACCAGGTCACCCAGGACGCCGCGGGCTACATCCAGGTGGTGGACCGCATCAAGGACGTCATCAACACCGGCGGCGTCCTCGTGGCGCCCCGCGAGGTGGAGGACGCCATCTACGAGCTGGACGAGGTGGCGGAGGTCGCCGTCGTCGGGCTGCCGGACGAACGGTGGATCGAGGCGGTGACCGCCGTCGTGGTGCTCAAGGAGGGCGCCGAGCTGACCGCGGAGACCGTGCGGGCCCACGTGAAGGAGCGCCTCGCCGCGTTCAAGGTCCCCAAGCGCGTCGACTTCGTGGCCGAGCTGCCGCGCAACCAGTCCGGCAAGCTGCTCAAGCGCGCCCTGCGCGCCGAACGGACGGCGGGCCAGGGGTGATGCGGCCGACCTATGACGTGACCACCCCCCTGGACGTGGACTACCTGGAGGCCTTCGCAGAGGCCACGGACGAGGACCGCGAACACTGGGACCGGGCCCGCGCCTACGGCCGGGAGGTGCTCGAGCGGATCGACGGGCACTGGGACCGCGCGGAGTACCCGCTGGACCTCGTGGCGCGGGCCGGGGAGCTGGACCTGCTCACCGACGGCCTGGACGTGCCCGGGCACGCGGTGATGTCCCCGCTGGCCGCCGGGCTGGTGTCCATGGAGATCTCCCGCGCGGACGGCTCCATGGCGGCGGCGGCCGCGGTGCAGGGCGGGCTCGTGCTGCGGGCCCTGGTGCACTGCGCCTCGGAGGCGCAGAAGGAGCGGTGCCTCGAGCCGGTGGCCAGCGGTCGCCTGCCAGGAGGGTTCGCGCTCACCGAGCCGCTGCACGGCTCGGACTCCGTGTCCCTGGAGACCTCCGCCCGTCCCGACGGCGCCGGCGGCTGGGTGCTGAACGGCGCCAAGAAGTGGATCGGCAACGGCGCCTCCGGCGGCATCACGCTGGTGTGGGCGCGCGACACGGAGGACGGCCAGGTCAAGGGCTTCATCGTGGAGCAGTCCACGCCCGGGTACGAGGCCGAGGTCATCACCGGCAAGGGCGCCCTGCGGGCGATCCACCAGGCGGAGATCTCCCTGACGGACGTGCGGGTGGACGACGACGCACGCCTGCCCCACGTCGCCACGTTCAAGGACGCGGCCCGCGTGCTCGTGGCCACCCGCGTGAACGTGGGGTGGTCCGCGCTGGGCCACGCCTCCAGCATGTTCGAGTCCGCGCTGGCCTACGCGACGCAGCGGGAGCAGTTCGGGAAGCCGCTCGGCGCGCACCAGATGGTGCAGGAGCGGCTCGCGCAGATGCTGGACGAGGTCACGGGGATGCAGGCCCGCTGTGCGGCGGTCGCGCGGCTGCAGGCGGCCGGGACCCTGCGGGACCAGCAGGCGTCCCTGCTCAAGTACAGCTGCACGCGGGGCGCGCGCCGCGTGGCGCAGATCGCCCGGGACATGCTCGGCGGCAACGGCATCCTGCTGGAGAACCAGGTGATCCGCCACATGACGGACGTCGAGGCGCTGCACACCTATGAGGGAACGGAGTCCGTGCAGGCGTTGATCCTGGGCCGGGACCTGACCGGGATGAGCGCATTCGCGTGAGCCCCGGCCGGCCGCTCCCGTGGCCGACACCCACACACCCCACCTTCCGATCCCTAGGAGCTGACATGACCACCGCACCCACCCCTTCTTCCTCCGACGACGCCCCCGCCGTCCTCGTCGAGACGCGGCCCGGCGTCGTGCGGCTGACGCTGAACCGGCCCGCGAAGGGCAACGCGCTCGGGCTGACGATGGCGCGCGAGGTGCTCGCGGCGATCGCCGCGGCCGAGGCGGACGAGTCCGTTCACGTGCTCACGCTGACCGGCGCGGGGCGGATCTTCTGCGGCGGCGGGGACGTCCAGGCCATGGCCGCCTCCCCCGCCGGGCCGGAGCGGCGCGCGATGATCCAGGAGCTCGGCGAGGCGGCGGGCGAGGTCACGGTGGCGCTGACGGGCTCTCGCCTGCTGGTGCTGGCCGGCGTCAACGGGACGGCCGCCGGGGCGGGGCTCGGGATCATGCTGGGCGGCGACGTCGTGCTGGTGCGCGAGGACGCGCAGCTGGTGACGGCGTTCTCCGCGCTCGGGATGACCCCGGACACGGGCGTGTCCTACTGGCTGCCTCGGGTGCTCGGGCCGGTGCGCGCGACGCAGCTGCTGCTCGGCGGGCGGCGCCTGAACGGGGCCGAGGCCGTCGGGTGGGGCCTGGCGACCGAGGCGGTGGCCGGCGACGCGTTCGCGGCACGTCTGACGGAGCTCGAGGACGAACTGGTGGCCGGCCCGGCGCACACCTACGGGCCCACGAAGGCGCTGACCCGCGGGGCCGACGTCGAGGCGCTGCGCGCGCATGTGCGGCAGGAGGCGGCGTCGATCGCGGCGGCGTCCGAGCACCCGGAGGCCGTGCGGCGGGTGGAGGCGTTCGCGGGCCGGTGAGGGGCGGGCGGCAGCCCAGGCCGGCGGGGGCGGCGGCAGCCCAGGCCGGCGGCACGCCCCGACCGGGCCGCCCCGGTCAGGTCCGCGAGGGCGTGGAGATCACTTGAACATCTTCAGGACGTCGCCCAGGCCGACCGTGGTGCGCCGGTAGACGGCGTTGTAGGCGGCGCGCTTCGGATCGCGCAGCCAGCCCATCCCCTTGCGGCCGTAGCCGGGGATGACCGTGCGCTTGATCGCACGCTTGGCGCGGCCCGTGGTGCGGGCCTTGATGGACTTCTTCAGGCTGGGCTTGCGGAGACCGATCTTCATGGGGCGAGCGTACTGGGTGGGGTGGACGGGGTGAGGGGGTCAGCGCCTCGCCAGGACCTGCCCCTGGCAGGGCTGTCAGGCACTTCTGTCGTCCTCCTGGACGGTGTGCAGGAACCACTCCAGCGCGTCGCGGAACGCCTCCTGCGCCGCGGCCGGCTGAAGGGTCTGCGGCTTGATGCTCGGGCGCCGGCGGAGGGACTCAGGGCCGAATTCCACCTCGGGGATGAGATTCAGACGTCCCCGGAATTCGTCGAGAAGCGTCTCGTCCGTGAAGGGAGCCCACTTCGCCAGATGATAGAAGACGACCTCGACGCCGTACGTCGGGTACAGGATCACCGGCCAGATGGCGCGTGCTGACGTGCGCGGGACGACCAGGAAACAACCGCCGGCGGCATTGTCCGCGAATTCCGCCCGGCCACCGCGCTCGACCCATCCTCGTTGGACCTCGATCAGTGCGCGGGCCGATTCGGGATCGTTGTGGTCGTGAAGTCGGTCGACCCAGCGGTCCCGCAGCGCAGGGTCGTTGCCCGGGGCGGCGAGTGACCGGGGATCGGTCAGGTCGACGTCGACGTCGATGAGCTCGGCGAGCTGCTCCGCCAGCAGCCGCTGGCCGCCGTCGGCCCGTCCGTCCTCGGAGAAGCGCACGCCTTCGGCTGCGAGGACGTCATGCGGATCGTCCGTGCGGTGGACGTCGGTCCACCGGAAGGACGGAGAGACGGTGCCACCGGCCTGGAGCACACGATGAGCGTGCGGCAGCGCCGTCCGTGCGAGGTAGGTCCCCACGGGGACCGGATGGCTTCCGATCAGCCGTGCGAGTTCGCCGTAGGAGGTCCAGAACCCGGCGGGAATGGCCTCGACGGCATCCGTCAGCGTCTGCCAGGCCGTGTGGGCGACTCCGGAGGCGGCCTCGGCTGAGGGCCCCGGCCAGATACCGACGATCCGGTCCGCCAGCCGCTCGGCGCGAGCACGGATCTGGGTGGGACCCCATACCGGCTCAGCGGAGATCTCCTGGTTCATGCGGATGCCACTCTTGGCTAGCTCCGCACGCTTGACCTCGAAGGGCCCGTTGCTCAGCTCGCTGTTGTACCCGCTGAGGGTGAGGTTGCCCAAGGTGTGGAGGAGTTCGGTGTGCACCTCTCGAAGGTCCTGGTGCGCCTCGAGCTGGCCGGCCAGAGCGCGCTCCCACTCCTCCGTGAGGGTCTGCGGCATGACGTGCTCGATGGTCGCGCTGTCGAGGTCTACCGGCTCCTTGCTGCCGTAGGACTCCTCGATCCACCGGAGGATCAGCTTCCGGTGGGCCGCCCGGCCCGTCGTATAGAAGGGTGCCGTCATCACGGCCTGGCGGATCTGATCGTCGGAGGCGAAGTGCTTCCGCCCGCTGGAGAGGAAGCGCTGCAGGGCATCCGCCGGATCGTCCTGGCCCTGAATGTCGGCCGTGGCCGCGAGCAAGGTGGTGTTGAGACCGTCGGAGTAGCGGCCGAAGACGAGGCGCCGGACCAGGTACGACTCGAGGTAGAGGAGTGCACGGGCCAGTTCGTCCGAGTCGATGTCCCCCAACGACCGGCGCTCCATCAGGTGCAGTGTGATCGGGAACGTCGTCGTCGTGCGCCAGGCGCGCAGGCGTGCCAAGCGGAACCGCACTGCGGCGTCCTTCTCCTTCTCCGGGCGGAGCATCACGTCGTAGAGACGCCCCAACGCCAGGAACCGCTCGACTTCCGCCCTGACCTGCGACTCGTCCTGCAGGCCACGCATGCGTCGCTGCTGGCCCTCGTAGATCTCCGTTTGGCGGACCTTGGGATCCTGTTGCACCAGGTCAAGCCAGAACAGGGTCTCCAGTTCCTCATTGGAGAGCAGGTTCTGCAACGGGAGCCACAGGGTGGTGTAGACCTCATCCGCCCGTGTGGGCAGCTGCATGAACAGGTAGTTCCTGAGCAGGTCGCCCTGGGTGAGCTTGAGACCGGTGTTGTTCAGCGACTCGAAGATGCGGTGGGCGTTGTCGTTCTCCCCGGTGGTCACGGACACGATCGACAGGCCGGCGACGACGGCGGACTCGACCTCCGCCAAGGTCAGCGGCTCCTCTTCACCGTCGGCGGGCGGTTGACTCAACCCGAGCAGCTTGGTCAGGAAGAACTGGTGGGCTTCGCTGATCCTGGAGCCTTCGGCAGCATCCGGGGCGTGCTCGATCCGTCCGCGGTAGGCGCCGCGGTCGGCCTGGGTGGGCAGGACCTTGTAGCGGAGATCGCCGTCCTCCCACTTGTTGACCAGGTACTTCTCATTGACCCGATCGGCGTGCATGGGGCCTTCGTGCTCAGCCCGGTGGTCGCGGACAGCGGCGAGGAGGAGCGTCAGCGTCGTCAGCCGCTGCTGCCCGTCCACCACGAGCCACCGCTGGAGGCCGCCGGGCCCGTTGTCCCGGAAGCCGGCGAGAACGAGGGAGCCGATGAAGTGAGTCGCCGAAGGGTTGTCCCGCCGGTGGTCGGCGATGTCCACGACGTCCTCCCACAGTCGCTGCCACTGCGGACGTCCCCAGGAGTACGTCCGCTGATAGAGCGGGACCGTGTACTGGTAGGAGCCCCCGAGGAGTTCCTGAAGGGTGACTTCACGCGCGGCGACCATGTGACGAGCTTAACGGGGGGGCCTCTGGGGCCAGATCGTCCAGGGGTGTCAGGGCAGGACAAGTCCCTGCCGGGAAGGCACGTGACCTTGTGGTCGCGGCCACGGACAAGTTGCGCCCGACCTGCGCGGAGCCCCCGATCTGACGCAGTTCGACCACGGTCTCTGGCTCTACCAACGGCACCGCTGAACGCAAGTCACTCGAAGAAGTCCTCGTCGATCTGCAGTACGTGAAGGGTCCTCTTCACCTGCGCGCCGACGCGGTACTTGAGCATGAGTTGAGTGAGCTTCACGCCGTCGATCAGCACGATCCTGTTGGGCACAGCGTCCGCATATGACTGGGCATGCTTGCTGAAGGAACTTGTGGTGATGAAGACGCCCTTGGTCGCGCCATGCAGGTGCAGCGCTCCGACGAACGCCTGGATCGGCTCCCGGCCGACGGTGTTCGCATCGGCATAGCGCTTTGCCTGAACGTAGACACGGTCGAGGCCGAGGGCATCGCCGTCGATGACCCCATCGATGCCGCCGTCATGGGACTTGCCGGTCACGGCCGCCTTTCCCTGGGTCCCGCCGTAGCCCATGGCCATGAGCAACTGGACCACGGCTTCCTCGAAGAAGGCCGGCGTGGAGTTCTGCAGCCGCTCGAGCAGTTCCACACGGACGGTCTCATTGAGACTGGTGACGGCATCCTGAGCCTGTTCTTCAGGGTCCACGATCGGGTCAGCCGCAACAGCGGGCTGAGCCTCAGTGTGGGCATGGGCCTGGACCGGCTTCTTGGCGGTGTCCTTAGGCCAGAACGGATCGAAGAATGCGCTGGCGCTGGCGAAGTCGTTGAAGCCTTCCGGACAGTCCTTCAGCCAGGCCCGCCCAGCCTCTGTCAGCACGTAGATGCCGCGCGCGGGCCGCTCGATGAGTCCAGCTTTGGAGGAGTGCGTCAGTGCCCAGCCGCCGCGCCCGCGGTACCGCACTTCTCCGGACTCGACCGTCTCTGCCCTGGCTTCTTCGCTGAGCCCAAGCCTGTCGGCTGCCGCCTCGATCACGTCGCGGCGCTTCATGCTCTCGTGCTCTGCGAGCACCTCAAGGGCAGGGCGGACGAAGCGAGGCCAGATGGGGACGGTGTTCATGCCGGTGATCCTGTCATGAGCCGTTCCCCGCTGTTCACCCCAGCGACAGCACCCCGGACCGGATGCGGTCCAGCAGCGCCACCTGCGCGGCAGGCGTGTACTTCACGTTCACGAAGGTCTCCCCGTCGCGCTCGCCCTCGTACCCGACGATCCCGACCGCGGCTCCCTCGTCCGTTGGCTCCCAGCCCCGCTCGCCCTTGCGGATCAACCCGGCTGTGGCGAGCGCCTTGTTGAGCTTGACGGCGGACAGTTTCAGGCCGTCCGGGAGCTCACCACTGTCGTCCCAGGCAGCGATCATGGCCCGAGCCACGACGGCGTCTCCCGACTTCGGGGCAGAGGCCTCCGGGACACTCGACGCGGCCACCGGTTCCGGCGCGGAGATCTGCTCGGCCGCCGCGACCTCCACCGGGGCTGCGCCCTGCCCGTCGTCGTGGGTCACCGCGGGTTGCCCTGCCGGGGCGTCCTTCACGGCCATCCGGCGGACCAGGCGGAACACGGGGCCGCCGTCGTTCCAGCGGGTTTTCGCGCCGAACACGATGAACAGGTCCTTGGCACGGGAGACGGCCACGTTCATCAGCTCGAGGGTGTTGTCGATGAAGCTCGCCTGCCCGGAGTTGTCCCCGTACACGGAGGAGAACAGCACGATGCTGCGCTCGGCGCCCTGGAGGGTGTGCGCGGTGCCGACCGTCACGAGCTTGGCACGATCCGGGCCGAGCACCCGCCCGAGCGTCTGCTGGATCACGCGGGCCTGCGCGGCGAACGGCGTGACCACGCCGAACACGCCCTTCTCCTTTTCGGGGTCACCGGCGGCTCCGTAGGCCTCGCAGAAGCGGTCCCAATGCTCGTCGAGCCACGCGGCGATCGCCTCGGCCTCGGTCGGGTTGACACGACTGGAGCCCTGCCGACGGTCCTCGGAGCCGGGCACCTCGCGGAAGAGGAACGGGTGCTCCACGAGTCCCTCGAGCCGGTACCCGGCGGACGGCCGCGACGGCACGAGCTGGCCCTTGTAGAGCAGCTCGTTGCAGTACTCGATGATCTCGGAGCGGCAGCGGAAGTGCTCGGCGAGGAAGAGCCCCTCGTCGTCGTCCTTGCCGTAGGACCAGCGAGAGGCGCCCGCGGCGGCCATCATCACGGACGAGTGGTCCGAGGCCGTCAGGCCGCGGCGCTCCAGAGTGTCCCATTCCGGCCCGAAGCCGAAGGACTCGCCCATCACGCGGTCGCTCTCCGGGTCGATGCCCCACACGGGGGCGAGCTGCTGCACGTCGCCGACCACGAGCGCGCGCTTGGCGAGGGCGAACGCGGCGGCACCGAGGGAGGCGTCCACCTGCCCGGCCTCGTCCACGATCAGCAGATCGGCCCGTTCGAGGTCGTAGGCGGATTTCTCGCCGGCCTTGGCCCACAGTTTGAAGTACTTGGGCAGCTGGTAGGCGGTCATCACGAAGCACGGGGTGAGGGCGGCGGCCTGCGGCCAGTACCGGTCCATGTAGCGCAGGGTGGTGCGGTTGCGTTCGGGCTGCGGGATCAGGTCCTCCCCCGTGCACACCGTCAGCCACTGCGCCTCGTACCGGTGCACGGCGAGCCAGAACGCGGCGTGGCGGACGGTGACATCGAGGGCCCGGTCCAGGGCGAGGAGGTCCTCGGCGGTGCGCAGCCGATCCACCTGCTCCTCGGTGAGCAGGCACAGGCGCGCGAGGTCCTTGAGCGGCTCGGTGACCGCCTGACCGTAGGCGAGGGTGGCCTGGTGCGCGACGCCGGCCCGCGCGGCCTGGTCCCGCTCAGCCCGTTCCAGCGTGCCCGCCAGCTCCACGAGGCGGTTCTGGTAGAAGGCACGGAACTCGTCGACGGAGTCGAAGGCCGGGGCGGGCTCCGAGTCGTCATGGTTGAACTCGGCGTCCATGGCGTCGGTGGGGCCGGCGGCGGCCACGGACGTCCAGAACCGCAGGCGGTCCTCGTGGACAGCCATCTCGACGCGCAGGGCTGCCACGTCCGCGCCGGGGCCGGCCGGAGCGGGGACGGCCGCGTCCGCGGCGTGGCGGGCGGTGAGCAGCTCGCGGCGGCGCTGGTCCACGCGCTTGAGCGCCTTGGCGAGGAACGCCTCGGCCTTGGCCAGGTCGGTGGGCGCCCCTAAGCGCGCGGCTGTCATGTAGCCGCCGAGGTCCGCGAGGAAGCGGGCGGTGGCCGCCTTCACGTACTCGGGGGCGGAGTACTGCGTGTACACGCCCGCCTTGCGGTTGTTCTCCAGCAGGTAGCCCTTGGCCTGGGCCTCCTTCGCCTTGGCACCGGACGGGGCGTAGGCGGCAAGTCCGCGCAGGGGCGTGTCCGCCGCGCCGTCCTCGGTGGCGGCGGGCAGCCACCGGCGGGCGAGGGGGCCGGCGTCGTCCTTCGCCACGGAGCTGAAGGAGTCGATGATGTTCGTGACGGCCTGGTTGTTGGTGGAGGTGCCCATGATCAGGGGCGCCGGGCGGTCTTGGAGGCAGTGGGTGACGATCATCGAGGCGACCACGGACTGGAGCATGGTGGTCTTGCCGGTGCCGGGCGGACCGGAGACGGCGGTGACGTCCCCGTGGCCGTCCAGGAGGAAGGCGTGCACGGCGCGGCGCTGGGAGGCGGTGAGCGGGAAGCCGTCGGACATGCTGCCGGTGGCGCGGGTGGCGGTCTCCAAGAGGAGGTCACGGTCCTCGTCGATGCCGTCCTCGGAGCTGCGGTCCTGGCCGTCGAGAGCGACGAACTGCTCGTAGAGGGCCGGGGACGGGTCGTCCTCGACGAGGTGGCGGTACAGGTCCAGGATCGCGCCGTTCGCCTCGATCACGGTCCCCGGGGTGAGCCAGCAGGTGTGCGGCACCGCACCGGGTCGGTGGAGTTCGGCCTGCCGTTCCCCCTCGAGGCCGTCGGCGATCAGCTTGGCGTCGAAAACGGCGTCCACCATGGCCTCGGTGTAGGCGATGACGTCCGCGAAGTCCTCCGCCTGGGAGGCACGCTCCTCGCCCTCCGTGAGGCGCCAGCGCCAGAAGCCGGCGAGCGTTCCCACCATGAGCTGGCGGTCCTTGACGCCGGAGCTGCGCAGGCGGCTCGCCGGGATCCAGGGGGCCTGCGAGCCGAGGTCCGCCGTGAGCCGACCGTCGGCGTCCAGCTGCGCGGCGATGAGGGCGAGCCCCTCGGCCTGGGCGCCGTCCTGGAGGGTGGCGAGAGAGATGGTCACGTCCAGCGGCCTGTCCCGGCGGGCCTTGGCCAGTGTGAACAGCTCGTTCGTGACCGCCTCGTCCAGCCGCCCCGCGGTGATGTCCGCAGAGGAGACCGTGGCGAACGGCGTGCGTGAGGTGAACCGGCAGTCCTGCAGGTTCGCCTGCGTCTGAATGGCGCGATAGTACCTGGTGAGCTGCTGCGAGGTGGCGTCCATGGCTCCCGTTTCCTTGGTGACCGGGCACAGCACAGTGCTATGTGACTGCTGTCACCACCCTAGCGATTGGTCGCGACGTATACCGAACAAGGACTACGGGTGCTGACTGCACTCGGCGTGGGCCGACACACCGCGCCTGAACGACGCCCCTTCCCCCTCGTACTGCGCTTCTCCGGGTCCTCCGGCAACGTCCACCGGCCCAGTCCCCTCGCTCCGCACCTTCCAGTACAGGTACTCCCCGATGGCAGCGACGATCATCTTGGACGGGTCCCCGCCCCTGCCCACGATGTCCGTCATCTTCACGAAGGCGTCCTCGTTCGCGTACACGGCGCCCATCGCCGACCGTTCCAGGTTCGGGCTCGAGAGGAACTGCTCCAGCGAGTTTGCTCCGGCCTGCCCCAGCAGCTTCTCGTCCTCCATGAGGGGCGCCACGAGGGCACTGACCCACGCCTCCTGCTGGGACGGGGAGGCATCCACGCCTTCGCCGGCGAAGATCTCGTTGATCTTCTCGATCACTTCCTCCAACGGCCCGCGCTGCTTCTCACGCGCCTGCCCGCCTCCCACAGCGGTGGTCCCCTTCAGCGCGGCCCCGCCGGTCAGCCCGATGTCCCCCGAGGACGTCTCCTTCTGCCGGATGCTCACCAGCTGCACATCGCTCAGGTCGATCAGCTCCTCACCGCCGGGCTGATCGCCCACGAGCTGCACCAGGTGCCGCAGGAACAGCGCCCGCTTGTAGTGCTCGGTGTCCTCGAACTCGTAGATCTGGGAGAGGAAGTCGTAGAGGCTGACGAAGGACCGCATGTCCTTGCGCACCAGCACGAGTTCGTTCACGCGCGTCTCGTCCTGGTTCATCCGCGCATGCGCCAGCTCCTTGCGGAACCGGTATGCCACGGGCTCCAGCGCGGCCTGCAGGCCCTCCTGCCCGCTCCCCGGCTTCCATGCCACCCACACGTCGGCGAACGCGTCGACCTCGTCCCAGTCGTACACGCCCGCGGCGTCGAGCTTCGTCCCCAGATCATGGATCAGGTTCGGGTCCGTCACCGTCTCCAGCTTCGCTCCGGCGTAGTACGGCTCGAAGGCGGCCTGGATGTCGTCTTCGGAGTTCACGAAGTCCAGCACGTAGGTGGTGTCCTTGCCGGGCGCCGCACGGTTCAGCCGGGAGAGCGTCTGCACGGCGAGCACGCCGGAGAGCTTCTTGTCCACGTACAGAGCGCAGAGCTTCGGCTGGTCGAAGCCGGTCTGGTACTTGTTGGCCACGATCATCACCTGGTAGCCGTCCCCGTCGAACGCCTTCGCCAGGTTGCCGGTCACGGACGGGTTCATGGACCGCTCGGTGACCTTCTCGAGCCCGAAGTCGTCGTCGGTGATCTCGCCGGAGAAGGCCACCAGGGTGCCCACGTCCGTGTACCCCATGTCCTGGATGTACTGGTCCATCTGGCGCTTGTACCGGACGGCGGCGGCGCGGGAGTCGGTGACCACCATGGCCTTGGCCTGCCCGTCGAGCAGTCCGGCCACGTTGGCGCGGAAATGCTCCACGATGATCTTGACCTTCTGGGCGATGTTCGTGGGGTGCAGCTTGACCCACCGCATGAGCTTCTTGCTCGCCTCGGTCTGGTCCACTTCGCTGGTCGGCTTCCCGACGGCGGCCCGGTCGCCTTCCGGACGGAACTCGCCCTGCTGTCCGGCCAGGGCCAGTTTGAAGGCGGTGCCGTAGTTGGTGAAGTTCTTCAGCACGTCGAGGATGAACTCCTCCTCGATGGCCTGCTGCATGGTGTACCGGTGGAAGGAGGCCGGGATCTCCTGGCCCTTCTCGTCATACTCGCCGCAGGGGCGGCCGAACATCTGCAGGGTCTTGTCCTTCGGGGTGGCGGTGAAGGCGAAGAAGCTGATGTTCTCTGGGCGTCCGGTGGCGGCGACCTCGGCGGCGAGGATGGACTCGGTGTCCGCCTCGCCCCCATCTTCGAGGTCGGCCTGCTCGTCCGGGGTGAGCACGCGCTTGAGCTTGGCTGCGGCGGAGCCGGTCTGGGAGGAGTGCGCCTCGTCTGCGATCACCGCGTAGGTGCGGCCCGCGAGCGTCGAGTCACCTTTGAGGAGTTCGAGCACGGCGGGGAAGGTCTGCAGCGTCACCACGATGATCCGGTTGCCCTGCAGCAGCGTCTGCTTCACCAGGGCGGACTTGCTGGTGGCCTCTCCCCCGAGGTTCTTGCGGTCCACGGCCACCACGGTGCCGGAGGTCCGCTCGATCTGCCGGACGGCCTCCTGGAGCTGGTCGTCCAGCACGGTGCGGTCGGTGACCACGATGACCGAGTCGAACACCCGCTGCTCGTCCGCCCCGTAGGTGGAGAGCAGGCGGTGGGCGGTCCAGGCGATGGTGTTGGTCTTGCCGGAGCCCGCGGAGTGCTCGATCAGGTAGGACTTGCCGGCGCCCTCCTCACGGACGGCGGCGAGCATTTGCGTGACGGCCTCCCACTGGTGGAAGCGCGGGAAGATCAGCGTGGACTTCCGGCGCGAGCGGCCGTGCTCGTCCTCCACGGTCTCCTTCGTGAGGAAGACGAACTTCTGGAGGATCTCGAGCCAGGTGTCCCGCTGGAGAATCCGTTCCCACAGATAGGCCGTGGAGGAACCGCCGTGTGGGTTGATCGGGTTGCCGGCGTGGCCGTCGTCGCCTTGGTTGAAGGGCAGGAAGAAGGTGTCCTTCCCGGCCAGCTTGGTGGTCATCCAGACCTCGCGGTTGGAGACGGCGAAGTGGACCACGGCGCGGGTGCCGAACCCGAACAGCGGTGTGGCCTTCGGGTTGCGCTCGCGGTACTGCTTCTTCGCGTGGCCGATGGACTGGGTGGAGTCGGTCTTCAGCTCGATCGTCGCCACGGGCAGGCCGTTGACGAACAGCACCAGGTCCACGGACTGGTTGGTGGCCGGGTTGAAATGCACCTGACGCATCACGCGCAGCCGCATGCGCTCGTAGGAGGCAACGGCGGCCGGGTTCAGGTTCGTGGCCGGCCGCGGCTCGGCCATGCGCAGGGTGGCGGAGGTGCCGACCTTGAAGCCCTTGCGAAGCACGTTGAGAGTGCCGCCGACACCGGTGTCCTGCGGCTTGTTCAGCACGTCGATCAGGCGGGTGGTGATCTGGTCCCGCTGTGCCTGCTGGGCAGAGGCCGGGGCGTCAGCCTTGACGATGCGCCCGTAGTCCTCCGGCTGGTTCTCGGACAGCCAGGCGTGGACGTCCTCGGGGAAGATCGCGTTCTTGCGGTCGTAGCCGTCATCGTTGGGCGAGTAGAGCCAGCCGTGCCTCTCCAGGTACTCGCAGATGTAGGTCTCGAGCTCGCTCTCGTTGTGGATGGCCATGGCGGTCAGTCCTCCGTGGGGATCTCGATCTGGCCGGTGACGGCGGCGGTGATCAGCGCAGCCCGGCGCTCCTGGGCGAGCTCGATGAACCGCTCCGCCTTGGCGATGAGCGCGTCGATCTTGGCGGTCTCAGCGTCGAGGTAGTCAGCGATCTCGCGCTGTTCTTTCAGGGACGGCTTGGGCAACGCGAGCACGGAGATGATGCGCTGGTTGAGTCCCGCCACTGTTGATCCAACGCTGAGTCGTTCAAGTTCGCTGTGACAGCTGGGCGATTGGAGCCACCACCAGAGGTACCTCGGATCAGCACATTCCCCGTTAACTCGCAGAAGCATGGAGTCGGATCCGAGCAGCATTCGTGGATGGCCAGGTGAAACGAGGGCCGACTTGTCGACTTCGCCCTTGCGGCCCAGGACGATGTCCCCCGCAACAAGGTCATGCCTCGATAGAGCGTCTGCCTTCTCAGCTGTGACGCTCACTGCGGCATTCGGGGCGATGGTGCTGCCCACGATGTGCGTGGGGTTGATAACCGGGACACCGCCTTCTATGTACTCCGAAGCCGACAGCTGAGTTCCGAACGGGCCGGTTTGGCAAAGCTGCAATACGTTGCTCAGACGCGTGTCTGCTCCTGGGGGAAAGCACGAGTCGATCGCAGTGCGTCGACGTTCGAGGAGGAGAGTCTTCATCTGGCCCTGTTTCTCGATCAGGGCGTCGATCGTGGCGGTTTCGCGGTCGAGGTAGTCTGCGACTTGTCGCTGCTGCTCGCGGCCGATCAACGGGAACTGCAGGCTTCCGAGAGTTCCACTGGTCATACTCGGCAGAGCGGTGTTGGTTGAGTACAGGTCGAATGGGATCGTCGTTGCCCAGTAGTAGAGAAATCGCGGTTCAACCCGAGGCCCCGGCACTGTGTAGTACATGGTGTCCACAGTCCAGAATCGGCCGTTAACGTAGAGCGGACGATCGACCGTCCCCTTGCGGCCAAACAAAACTGACTCCCCGTCGTGCAGATATGCCGTCGAGCGGGCGAATTCTCCACCTGAGCCATACACCGGGTAAGGCCCGTCAGCAGCTTCGACAGACTTGCAGTCGGAACCGTTGCCGAATCTGACCAGGTGCCGCAGGGACGTCGTCCCCATCACCGCTCGACCTCCTGCAACAGCTCGATGATCTCGGCGGTGAGCCGCTTGAGCTCGGCGTCGATCTCCTCGAGTGGGCGCGGCGGCACGTACGTGTAGAAGAGCCGGGTGAAGGGGATCTCGTAGCCGATCTTCGTCTTGGACTCGTCGATCCAGGCGCCGGGCACATGTGGGGCCACCTCGGACTCGAAGTACTCGTGGATGTCCCGGCCGAAGGGCACCAGTTCGGTGTCGCGCAGCGAGGTGTCCGGCTCCGGCTCGCCCTTCGTGTTCGTCACCACCTCCGCCTCGGGGTCGTGCACGCCGATGGCCCCGCTCAGGGCCTTCACCAGTGGAGCGCCGGCGGTCACGCCGTGCTCCTTCAACGCCTTCTTCAGTTCCAGCACGAAGGTGGGCTGGTGGTCCCAGACCCGGCCACGCAGGGAGGCGAGGGCCGCCTCGAGAGCTGAGCGACCGTCGTCGGGAAGCTTGTCCACGGGCTTGGTGGCCAGCGCCGCCGCGATGGTGGCGTCCTCCACCTCGAAGCGCAGCTGCAGCGGGCGCTCCACGGTGATCTCCCGGTAGCCGAAGTCCTGCGCGGTGAGGACCTTGGAGAACTCGGCGTTGTCCTCGGACTGGGCGTCGAAGTCTCGGTAGATGTCCAGCACGCGCTGGCGGTCCGCCTTGGACAACTCCTTGTTCTTCGAGCCCACGTTGCGCCGCAGCTTGGTGAAGAACGTGCGGGCGTCGATCAGCTGCACCGTGCCGCGGCGGTCTGCCGACTTGTTGTTGTCCAGCACCCACACATAGGTGGCGATGCCGGTGTTGTAGAACATGTCCGTGGGCAGCGCGACGATCGCGTCCACCAGGTCCGACTCCAGCAGCCAACGGCGGATCTCGGACGGGCCCGAGCCCGCCCCACCCGTGAACAGCGGGGAGCCGTTCAGGACGATGCCGGCCCGACCACCGCCCTCCGAGACCGGGCGGAGCTTCGAGGCCACGAGCTGGAGGAACAGCATCTGCCCATCGCTGATGGCGGGGGTGCCGCCCGGGAAGCGGTTCGTGGCGCCGCCGGCAGCGATCTCCTTCTCCACTGCGGCCCGGGAGGCCTTCCAGTCGCCGCCGTAGGGCGGGTTGGAGAGGACGTAGTCGAAGCGCTCGGTCAGGTGGGCGTCGTTCTTCAGGGTGTCCCCGCGAGCGATGCCGTCCGCGTCCTGGCCCTTGCCCAGCAGCTCGGACTTGCAGATCGCGTAGGACTGATCGTTGAGCTCCTGCCCGAACAGGCGGACCTCCGCGTTCGGGTTCATGCGGCGCAGGCGCTCGTCCAGCAGGGACAGCATGCCGCCGGTGCCCGCCGTGGGGTCATAGACGGTGCGGACCGGGTAGCCGGTGAGGACGTGGTCGTCGTTGGCGGTGAGCAGGTCCACGAGGAGCTTCACCGCGTCGCGCGGGGTGAAGTGCTCGCCCGCGGTCTCGTTGGAGGCGGCAGCGAAGCGGCGGATCAGGTCCTCGAAGAGGGTGCCCATCTCCGCGTTGGAGACGATCTCCGGGGAGAGGTCGATGGAGGCGAACTGCTGCAGGACCAGGAAGAGGCGGTCGTGCTCGTCCAGCTTGGCGACCGTCTTGTCGAACTCGTAATAGGTGAACAGGTCCGCCACGTTCTGGGAGAACCCGTCCACGTAGGCCAGCAGGTTGGTGCGGAGCAGGTCCGGCTCCTGCAGGATGCGGTCCAGGGTGAAGGGGCTGAGGTTGTAGAACGTCAGGCCCGTGCGGGACTCCACCAGGTTGTCCAGGACGAAGTCCGGACGACCCTTGGCCGCCAGCTCCGCGAAGAACTCCCGGTGCGGGGCCATGACCGCCTCCATGCGGCGGAGGATGGTGAGCGGAAGGACGAGCGTGCCGTACTGGTTCGGCTTGAACACGCCCCGCAGCTGATCCGCGATCCCCCACACGAAGTTCGAGAGGTTCCGGGGAGAGCGGTGGGGCGCCGAGGCAGCGCCGCGCGTGGCGGGGGTGGTCATGGGGTCCTTCGAATGGTGGGGGCGGGCCGCTGGACGGGACCCATTCCGACCCCGCAGCGACCCGACAGGGCGACGGATCATACACAACCACACTTGCCTATACTCTGCGCGCTCGAGTACGCTCGCGTGTGGTAGCTAGGGCTGAGACAGTGCCCCGAGCACCAATTCGAGAGGCCCGCGCTTGCGTGGGCCTCTGCGCTTGTCTGCAGTGTCCGCTGTGCCCTGCACAATGGTCAGATGCTGCTGGCGTACATCGACGAGATCGGCGAGCCGGGCGCCTACGTCGGCCCGGACCATCCTCGCTTCCGGACAAGCCCAGCCTTCGGTTATGCCGGATTCGTCATGCCGGAGTCTGCCGCACGAGGCTTTGGAGCGAAGTTCACCGCACTGAAGCGTCAGCTGTTCGCCTCGGAGATCGACCGAGCGAAACACCCCGGACGGTGGGAGTTCAAGGGGGCCAATCTGTTCCGGCCGGATACCCCCGCGCGCTTTCCGCAGCAGCTCCGCGTGTTCGATGCGCTCGTGCGGTCCGTCGTCGTCGACCACGGCGGCAAGCTGTTCTACTACGCCGACGAGAAGCAGCGTGGGACGCCCAAGCAGATCGGCCTCGACGTCGAGAAACGCGAAGCCGACGCCATGCGAGAGACTCTGAACCGTCTGGCCCGCCATGCCCACCATCACGGACATAACCTCATGGTGATCATCGATCAAATCAATGAGAAGACGCGAGTCGAACGCGTTGCATCGATGTATGCCCACATCTTCAGCCGAGCCGGCGACTTTCCGGAGATGCGGTGCATCGTGGAACCGCCCATGCACGTGGACAGTTCCCTGAGCTCCAACGTGCAGTTCGCCGACTGGGTCGCCGCCGCCGTCACACGCGCTGTCGATCACCAGCTCAACGACTCGTCCAAGTACGCCTGGGTCACCGACCCCCAGCGGCTGGCATCCATGAGGGGCAGCTTCACCTACGAATCCAAACTGCACCTGTGGAACCGCGGCGTGCAGGACATCAACCACTCTGAGCTGTTCCACCGCGAACGGCGACTTGCCCCGACCCCGCATGGACAGCTTCTGGGGGCCTCGGTGGACCCCGCGGCGGCGGAGAGGATGGCGAAGATCTGGCGCTCGGGACGCTAAGACCTGGCGCCGCTGCTAGAGATCACCCCGGCCCTGCGTCAGGCGGCACACAGCCCCGCATATTCTGGTCCTCCGCGGGCTGCAGAGGACCAGAATATGCGGGCGGCGGGTGGACCACCTGGCGACACCGTTGCCGACGCGTTCATTCAACGCGCCGGGCATGGCCGGGCGTCACTGGGACAGGTTGTCGATCGCGTACTGCGCCTGGTCGGGCGTGAACTCCTCGCCGTACTCGGAGACCAGTTGGTCGTAGATCGCAGACGGCGACATGTCCATCATTTCGCGGTAGCTCTGAGCCTTGGCCAACGCATTGGCGTTCCAGTCGACATCCGTCATGTTGTCGATCGCGTACTGTGCCGCCTCCGGCGAGAACTGCTCACCGTACTCCGAGACGAGCTGTCCGTAGATGCCCTTCTTGGACATATCCATGGCCTCCTCGTAGCTGTATGCCTTACGAAGCGCCGACTGGTACTCCATCGGTACACCCCCAGCCTCGGGCTCGGCTGCCGCTTCCGTCTCCTCTTCATTCTCCTCCGACGGAGTCGGATCAGGGGTCGGCGTGGGCTCCGGAGTGGGGGTGGGCTCCGGGGTCGGTGTCGGCTCCAGGGTAGGGGTAGGGGTCGGGATCGGGGTGGAGACCGTGCTCGACGTCGCCCCTGCGGACTCACCGTCGACTTCTAGCGCCGCATACTCGGGGATGCGGTTCATGATGGGCGTCATGTTCTCGACGAACCTGTCGAGCTCATCACCGGGCTGGTAGCAGTCGGTGGCTGCACCGGTCACAGACTGAACGATGTCCTGCATTGGCATCGTGTACGTGCCACCGCCCGACTTCACAATGCGCTGGATCTCCTCAGGCTCGGCCATCAGACGGTCCAAGGTGTCGTGATACTTGGGATGGGCGACCGCGCGCAGCTGATCGCCCTGCTCCACCAACCCCGCCACGCGACGATCCCTATCGCTCATGACGAGGTCTTCCATGTAGAAGTCCACGCTGAAGTCCAGGACGTCTAACGCCAGACCACCGCGGTTGCCTGCCAGCTGTTCGCACGTCTCGGTGGCCGTCAGCTGCATGGGGCTCTCCGAGGCGGCGGGCGTCGGCGACACCGCCGAAGAAGACGAGGACGATGAGGATTGGGAGCTAGACGGCCCCGGTCCCTCCTGACCGGAACAGCCGTTGGCCACGAGCAGGAGGGGCAGGAAGAGGAGGAGTCGCTGAGCGCGCATGAGAAAACTCTCCGTGACTGATGTGCGAGCCTCGAACCAAGCGCTCTTGCGGCTGAAATGGGTGCCAGTGAGAGTCTGTCGAGGAAGGGTGAGAAGGCCCTCAACTGCATATTGTGCCCAGCAACGCACCCATTGAGCGACACACCGAGGACATGTGAGAGTCGAGCAGGAATGCTCATGTCGCGTTTCCGCATCGGAAGGGTGAACGGCCACTTCACCTGCCACAGCCGCACTTCACAGCCCGCGGCTGGAGGGATACTGCTCGCAGCCCTGCGAAGGGGGTCATCTCGTGATTTCTCGCACCCCCACCCCGGACGATATCGAGTCAGTGCTCGCCACCGTCGAGACCACCCCGCCAAGCCTGTTCGATCACTACGAGGGATCCCGCTAGAACGAGCCGGTGCGGGTTCATGACCGCCTCCATGCGGCGCAGGATGGTGAGCGGAAGGACGAGGGTGCCGTATTGGTTCGGCTTGAACACGCCCCGCAGCTGATCCGCGATCCCCCACACGAAGTTCGAGAGGTTCTGGGGAGAGGGCATGGTGGCAGAGCCTTTCGGAGCACGGCGATGTGGCAGTCGGCCTCATTCTGGCACTGAAAAGTCGCACGCCTGATGCCTGAGAGCCAGGTTCCGAAGAATTCTTCGGATGAGGAGGCCGGCACCTCTTCAACCGACCCCCGGAGGCTCGAATCCGAAGTTTTCTTCGGCTTCCCGTGTCGACACGCCACCGCAGCAGTCGAACATCACCGATTCCGAAAAACCCTTCGGATTTCAGCTGCTCATCTGCCACGATAGAGCCGTGGCCACCACACGCGCAGTCTCCTCCGCCTCGGCGCTGATGAAGATCAGCGACCGCGTCCGCGCCATGCGCAAAGAGCTCCTGCTGACCCAGCAGCAGCTCGCAGACCTGGCGGGAGTCTCGGATGCGACCGTCCGCCAGATCGAGCGCGGCACCGGCAAGAGCACCCTGAAGTCAGTGCTCTCCGTCATGGAGGTACTCGGCCTCGAGCTCGAGGTCACCGGTTGACGACTCCTGCACTCGAAGACCTGAAGCGCGTCACCACCGCGGACGTCTACAAGGGCGGCGTCCCAGCGGGGACACTCACCCGCGATGAACAGGGAACCATCACCTTCCGCTACCTCGAGGGGTACGCCGGCGACCCTGTGGCCTCCACGCTGCCGGTCGCCCAGGACCCCGTCACCGCCGCCGGAGGCGGGCTCCCACCGTTCTTCTCAGGGCTCCTGCCCGAGGGGCACCGCCTCACCGTTCTGCGCACGGCGGCCAAGACCTCGGCCGACGACGAGCTCACCCTGCTCCTGGCCGTCGGCACGGACGCGCCCGGCGATGTGCAGGTCGTCCCTGCCGGCGACCGACTGCGCACGGAGGCCCCCGTCGCCACGGACGATCCGCAGAACCTGGACTTCGCCGTCCTCGCGGGAGTGCCTGACCGTAACGCCCTCCCCGGCGTCCAGGCGAAGGCTTCGGCCTCCATGGTGAACGTGCCCGTGCACCTTCAGGAGCACAGCGCCCTGCTGAAGTTGGATCCACCGGACCACCCCCACCTCGTGGTCAACGAAGCACTCCATCTGCGTCATGCCGCGGCCCTCGGCATCCCCGTGTCCGAGCACTCGGTGGTCCACGACCGTCACGGACGGGCAGGTCTTCTCGTCGGCCGATTCGACCGCACTGCAGACCGCTCCGGCGAAAGGGCGCGCCTCGCACTCGAAGACGCCGGACAGGCCCTCGGCATCTACCCGGCACAGAAGTACAACGTCACCACGGAGGAGGTCATCGACGTCCTGGCCGGCCTCACTCCGCATCGACTCACCGCCACGCGCAACCTGTACCTGCAGTTCCTCTACGCGTGGTTGACGGGCAACGGTGACCTCCACGCGAAGAACGTCTCGGTGCTGCAGTCTTCGAGCGGCCGCTGGAGCATCGCCCCGGTGTACGACGTGCCCTGCACCGCCCTCTACGAGGACATGACCATGGCGCTGCCCGTGGACGGGCGCACGAGGGCCCTGCGTCGGCGCCATTGGGATGCCCTGGCTGCGACCATCGGCCTGCCCCAGCGCGCCGCCCGTTCCGCCATGACGGTGGCCATGACAGCAGCTGCGAAGGTGGACCTGTCGGCCCTGCCCTTCACCGGTTCGCCGCTGAAAGGCGTCGAGCGGGAACTGCGCCACCGCCGTTACGAGCTCGAAGGCTGACCAGCGTCGTGGACGGAACATGCCCGTTCCACGTCTCCACCGATGACCTCGTCGCCGCTCGCATTCACGACGTCCGCGATCTGACCCACGGACTCCAGCTGGTGCCAGCCCTGCCCGAGAACTGCCGCACATGCTCCCGCCACAACGTGGACACCGGCTGCGACGTCTCCATCAGCTCCGCCCCCTCCCGCGGCGGCATGACCGTCACGTCTGGATGGACGTCGCCCACGGTTTCCACGGGTCGGAGGTCTGACTCCGGCCCCTCACCGTTCGTATCCAGACCCCTCCACAGCGCCCTCACCGTCAGCTCAAGCCGAGCCGGCCGGAGAACAGCCCCCCTCTCGGCGGAATCCAGCTGGCCGCACCAAAGGCCGCCCCTCCGGCCTCACTCACCCCGGCACGACTCAACGACGACACGCCCTCCTACACCTACCCTCGGGAATCGTCTGCACATCTGACCCTTCTGACCCGGCCACGGCCGCCGAGAAAGGTCAGATGCGCAGAAGGTCTCTGGCACACGCCCCCACCGCCCCGCGTTCGACAAATACATAACACTTGCCGGTCAAGCCCCTTGTGGTGGTGTAGCGGTTGGATCCTTCGTTGGGGTTGTCAGGTGCTGAGCTCGAGGGCAGTGTCGGTGTCGGTGCCCACCTCGCTTCCGGTGTCCTCGACGGGGGTGAGGCGGCA
>NZ_JAHXOZ010000005.1 GCF_023147585.1 Micrococcus sp. EYE_212 | reverse complement strand
GTCATCGTGATGACTCCATTCGAGGGTGCTGTGAGAGGTTCACTCGAAGGATCACACGGTGGCCGCGTCCACGTCTGAGACGACGTGCCCGACCACCGGGCGCTACACCACTATGCGGGACTCAACTTCTGCCCAGCCCGTGGGAACGCCGCGGGCCGCGGCCGGCGCGGGAGGTGACCACGCCCCCCCGGGTGCCGCCGAGCCCGAAGGATGGACCGCGATGTCCCACATCCATGCCCGGACCGTCGACGGCGTCGAGGTGCACCACCTCGACGCCGAGGGCCCGCTCACCGCCGACCTGCTGTTCCGGGTCGGTGCCGCGGACGAGACGGTCTCCACGCTGGGCCTGTCCCACCTGCTGGAGCACCTCGCACTCGACGGGGTGGAGGGGCTCGAGCCGGACGTCGACGGCGAATCGGCCATGACCTACACCGTCCTGCGCGTGAGGGGGACGCCGGAGCGGGTCGCCGACCGCCTCGAGCGGATCTGCGCCCGGCTCTCCGCCCTGGCCGTCGGCGGCGTCTCCGACGCGGAGCTGGCCCACGCCCGGCGGGTGCTCGAGGCCGAGGGCGGAGGCCCCATGGCCGACGGACCCCACGCGGCCGAGCACCTCCACCACCGTCTTGGGGCCGCGGGCTTCGGGCTCGGGGTGGTGCCCGCCCGCTTCCTCGCCCGGATCACGCCGGCGGAGGTCGCCGACTGGGCCGGCACGCGGTTCACGGCCGGCAACGCGATGCTGGTGCTCAGCGGACCGGCGCCGGAGACGCTCCGGCTCGCCCTGCCGCCCGGCGCACGCCGGCCCCTGCCGGAGACCCCGTTCCTGGAGCGGCGGTACCCGGCCGAGTACCTGTCCGGAGGGGAGGAGCCCTCGGTCTCATTTGTGCTCGACGACGTCCACGACACCTCCCCCGCAGCCCTCGTCCTGCTGCTCTCCGTCCTCCGCGCGCGGGTGTTCCGGACTCTGCGGCAGGAGCAGGGCATCGTCGACGACGTCACCGTGGACACCGCCGTCCTGGGACGACACGGCCTGCTCGCCGTGGTGGTGCGGTGCGCCGAGAAGGACGCCGTGCCCGCCGTGCAGGGTGTCCTGGAGATCCTGCGCGGCCTGCGCGACGGTGGCGCCCATGACGACGAACGGCAGCGGGCGGCGCAGGAGTACGAGGCCGACGAGGCCGGGGCGGCCGCCGTGGACATGCATCTCCACGACCACCAGAGCCGGTTCCTGGGCCACCCCTCCATGGAGGGCGTCGACGGGCCGGCGGTGCAGGCCGTGTCGGACGCCGAGATCGCCCGACTCCTCTCGCGACTGGAGGACACGCTGCTGGTCGGGTTCCCGCCGGCCGGCCGCGAGGAGGGCCAGCTGCTCGGCGCGGAGACCCTCATGTTCCCGCATGTCAAGGTCGACGACGGCCCGGTCGTGGCCGGTGAGGAGTTCCGCCCCGGCTGGGCGGCCCGGATGGGAGGGTTCCGGCTCCGCTGCACCGTGGGCGCGGAGGGGATCGGCCTGGACTTCGTCGACGGTTCCCTCGGCATCCGGTGGGACGACGTCGTCGCCTGGTCTCTGGGCCGGGACGAGCACAGGACCGAGGTGCTGACCCTCGAAGCCCGGGACGGATCGGGCGGCGACATCCCCCTGTCCCTGTTCAAGAATGCCGAACGCCTGCGGTCGCTCGTGCTCGCCCACCTGCCCGAGCGCCTGCGCCTTCCCGAGGAGGGCTGACCCCTCTGCGGTTGTGGTCACGACACGCCGCGGCGTGGACTGCCGGCACGGCGTGTCGTGACCACAGCGCGTCACGGGACGGGCTGGAGAGGGGCGCGTCGTCCAGGGGTGGGCGACGGCCGCCAGCCGTTGGGGCGAGGGCTGGTCAGTCGCCCACCCGCTCCACGGCGCCGAGCGCGGTGAGCAGGAACGCGTACTCCCACGCGGTGTCCTCCCAGCCCTGGTAGCGCCCGGAGGCGCCGCCATGGCCGCCGTCCATCTCGGTGCGCAGCAGGATGGGCGAGCCGCCACCGGCCAGGGGCGTGGCCTGGTCCGAGGTGACCGTGCGGCGCAGCTGCGCCACCCACTTGGCGGGCTCCACGTAGAGCACGCGGGTGTCGTTGAGCGAGGTCACCGCGGCGATCGCCGGGTAGTCCACGGTCCGCACGTTCTCGTACGGGGTGTAGGACTTCATGAGCCGGTAGATCTCCGGGTCCGTGATCGGGTTGCCCCACTCCTCCCATTCCAGCGCGGACAGCGGCAGCTCGGGATCGAGGATCGTGGTCAGCGCGTCCACGAACGGCACCACCGCGAGGCAGGCCCGGTACAGCTCCGGGGCCAGGTTGAGCACCGCGCCCATGAGCAGCCCGCCGGCCGAGCCGCCCGTCGCCGCGATCCGCGTCGGGTCCACCCACCCGAAGTCCGCCACGAAGCGGGTGGCGTCCACGAAGTCGGTGAACGTGTGCGCCTTCGCGGCCTTCTTGCCGTCCTCGTACCAGGCCCGGCCCAGCTCGCCGCCGCCGCGCACGTGGGCCACCACGTAGACGACGCCACGGTCCAGCAGGGACAGCCGGGCCACCCCGAACGCCGGGTCCATGGACATCTCGTAGGAGCCGTAGCCGTACACCACGCACGGCGCGCTCGCGTCCTGCGCCACGTCCTTGCGGCGGATCACCGTGAGCGGCACGCGCACGTCCGCACCCGTGGCGGCGGAGGGCTCCGAGGCCGGCGCCCACCAGCGCTCCACCGCGTAGTCGGCCGGGTCGTGGCCGGGCACCTCCACCTCGCGGCGCAGGTGCACCTCGCCGGTGGCCGCGACGACGTCCAGCACGCGGGCCGGCGTGATCCAGGACGTGTAGGCCAGGCGTAGGAACGGCGACTCGGCTGCCGTCGACGCCAGGTGGCACGCGTACAGCTCCTCCTCGAACGCCGGCTCGCGCCAGCCCACGGAACCCGCGTCCCCTGAGCCCAGCACCGCGTCCAGCTCCGCGACGACGACGCGCGGCGTCGTCTCACGGCGCACCGCGAGCGCGGCGTGGGTCAGCGTCACCATGACGCCGTCCACCTTCACGTCCTCGCGGTGCGGGACCACGGTGCGCCACGTGGAGCGGTCGGCCACGTCCGCCTCCGTGACCACGGAGAGCATGCCGTTGGGCGCGAGGCTCTCGGCGCCGTCGCCGGTGAGCTCCGCATCGTGCACGATCAGCAGGCGGCGGACGCCGTCGCCGCCCGTGACGGGCTCGACGTCGGCGAGCATGCCCCAGGCGCGCGGCACGAGCAGGCGCGGGGCCGGCAGGGGCTCGTCCGCGGACTCGGGCAGGTCGACGACCCAGGTCTCGGACACCTCCGAGTTCCCGACGCCGATGAGCAGCTGGGTGCGGTCCGCGACGCCCTCGAAGCCCGTCCACATGCCGGGGTCGGACTCCTCGTAGACCAGCACGTCCTCGGCCGGGTCCGTGCCGAGCGTGTGCACCATGACGCGGTACGGGCGCCACGCGTCGTCCCACAGCGTGTAGAAGACGCGCGCGCCCGAGCGGTCGAAGCGCACCCCGTGGGCGATGTTCTCCACCGCGTCCGGCAGGTCCTCGCCGGTGGCGATGTCCCGGACGCGCAGGGTGAAGCGCTCGTCACCCGCGTGGTCCACGGCGTACGCCACACGCTCGCCGTCCGGGCTGATGTGCATCCCGCCGAGGGAGAAGAAGGGGTGGCCGGCGGCCTCGGCGTTGCCGTCCAGGATCACCTGCTCGCCGGGCAGCGTCTCGCCCGCGGCGACGACGGGCGGCGTCCAGTCCGCCTCGAGATCCCCGGTGTCCCGCGCGGGAACGCGGCAGTGCACGGGGTACTGCTCGCCCTCGATCGTGCGCACGAAGTACCACCAGCGGTCCCGGCGAGCGGGCACGGACTGGTCCGTCTCCACGGTGTGCGACTTGATCTCGCCGAAGATCGCCGCGCGCAGATCGGCCTGGTCCGCGGTGACGGCCTCGGTGTAGGCGTTCTCGGCGTGCAGGTGGTCCAGCACGCGCTGGTCCTCCTTGGCGCGCAGCCACTCGTAGTCGTCGGCGAACTCCTCGCCGTGCACGGTGCGCGTCGTCGGGACGACGGCTGCCACGGGCGGCGTCGGGCGTGCGGCGGGGGAGCGGTGCGCGAGGGCGTCGGGCTGGGTGGCGACGACGTCGTCGGCGCGGTGCTGGGCGTCAGGCATGGTCCCCATCCCATCACAGGAGCGTCGCGCGCGAGGGCACAGGCTGCCTCGACGCGCAACGGGGGCGGGACACGCCCGAAAGGTTCCGCCTTCCGGGCGTGTCCCGCCCCCGAAGCCCGTGAGGGCGCCGGCTCAGAGGGCGCGGGCCACGAGCATCTTCATGATCTCGTTGGTGCCGCCGTAGATCTTCTGCACGCGCGCGGCGGTGAAGGCGCGCGCGATCGGGAACTCCTCCATGTAGCCGTAGCCGCCGAACAGCTGCAGGCAGCGGTCGACCACCGTGTTCTGCATGTCGGTGGCGAAGAACTTCACCATCGAGGCGTCGGCCGCGGTCAGCTTGCCCTCCACGTGCGCCACGATGCACTGGTCCACCAGGGTGCGTGTGGCGAGCGTGTCCGCCACGCACTCGGCGAGCACGAACTGCGTGTTCTGGAAGCCCAGCAGGGGGCTGCCGAACGCGTGACGCTCCTTGGTGTAGCGGATGGTCTCGCGCACCGCGGCCTCGCAGGCCGCGGCGGCCGTGACGGCCAGCGTCAGGCGCTCCTGGGGCAGCTGGGACATGAGCTGGATGAAGCCCTGGCCCTCGGCCTCGCCCAGGAGGTTGGCCACGGGCACCCGCATGTCCGAGAAGGACAGCTCACGGGTGTCCTGGCCGTGCTGGCCGATCTTGTTCAGCACGCGGCCGCGCTCGAAGCCCTCGAGCCCGGCGGTCTCCGCGACGATCAGGGACAGCCCCCGGCCGCCCGGCTGGTCGCCCGTGCGCGCCACGATGACCAGGAGGTCACAGTGCGTGGCGTTCGAGATGAACGTCTTCGAGCCGTTGATCACGTAGTCGTCGCCGTCGCGCACGGCGCGGGTGCGCACGGCCTGCAGGTCGGAGCCCGTGCCCGGCTCGGTCATGGCGACCGCGCCGACCAGCTCGCCGGTGACCATGCCCGGCAGCCACTTCTGCTTCTGCTCCTCAGTGCCGTAGGCCAGGATGTAGTGCGCCACGATGGGGGAGTGGACGCCGAAGCCCCACGCGTCGTCGAAGCAGCGCGCCTGCCCCGTCATGACGGCGGCCTCCAGTGCGAAGGTGCCGCCGATGCCCCCGTACTCCTCGGGGATGGAGGGGCACAGCAGGCCGGTCTCGCCGGCCTTGTTCCAGAAGTCGCGATCCACGCCGTGCTGCTCGGCCCAGCGGGAGAAGTTCGGCACGGCCTCGCGGGCCATGAACTCGTCGGTGAGCTCGAGCAGGGACTCGGCGTCCTCGGTGAGCCAGGGGGAATGGTAGCTGTCCAGGATCATGGGGGTCTCCTCGGTGTCGGTGTGGCTCAGTGGGGCGGTCAGCGCGCGGCCATGCGGATGGCGCCGTCGAGCCGGATGGTCTCGCCGTTGATCATCTGGTTCTCCACGAGGTGGGTCACCAGGTGGGCGTACTCGGACGGGTCGCCGAGGCGTGAGGGGAACGGGACCTGCTGGCCCAGGGACTCCCTCGCCTTCTCCGGCAGCTGGCTCATCATGGGCGTGAGGAAGAGCCCGGGGGCGATCGTGTTCACGCGGATGCCGTGCGCTGCCAGCTCGCGCGCGATGGGCAGGGTCATGGCCACGACGCCGCCCTTGGAGGCCGAGTAGCCGGCCTGGCCGATCTGGCCCTCGAACGCGGCCACCGACGCGGTGTTGACGATGACGCCGCGGCCGCCGTCCTCGTCCGGCTCGTTGCCCGCCATGGCCTGGGCGGCCAGGCGGATGACGTTGAAGGTGCCCACGAGGTTGACGGCGATGATCTTCTCGAAGGCCTCGAGCGGCTGCGCCCCCTCGCGGGAGAGGACCTTCGCGGGCGTGCCGATGCCGGCGCAGTTCACGACGCCGGAGAGCGGCCCGGGCTGGCGGGTCGCCTCCTCGACCGCGCGGGCCACCTGGTCCGAGTCGGTCACGTCGGTCTCCACGAGCACGGCGCCCTCGGGGGCGGACCCGGCGAGGTCGGCCACCACGACGTGGGCGCCGCGCTCGAGCAGCGCCGTCGTGGTGGCCTCGCCGAGGCCGGAGGCCCCGCCGGTGATGATGAAGGTGCGGTCCTTGATCTGCATGGTCGTGATCTCGATTCTCGTCCCGCGGGACGGGTGGTGGGGTCGGGCTGAGGCGGCGCCGCTCGAGGACGGAGGCGCCGGCGGGGGTCAGGCCTGCGCGGCGGGGTCGGCCGATCTGACGGGTCCGTCGAGCTGGGCCCGCAGCCGGTGCTTCAGGATCTTCCCGGACAGGTTGCGCGGGATCTCCGCGATCACGAGGTCGTGGGGGAGCTTGAAGCGGGCGATCCGGCTCTCGCCGTACGCGCGGAGGTCCTCCAGGGTCACGGTGGCCCCCGGCGCGGGGGTGACCACGGCGACGATGCTCTCCCCGAAGTCCGGGTGGTCGCGGCCGACGATCGCGAGCTCGGCGACGCCGGGGCAGCCGGCGAGCGCGTTCTCCACCTCCACCGAGTAGACGTTGCGGCCGCCGGTGATGATCAGGTCCTTGAGGCGGTCGACGATCGTGAGGTAGCCGCCCTCGTCCACGCGGGTCAGGTCGCCGGTGTGCACCCAGCCGTCGACCACGGTGGCGGCCGTGGCCTCGGGGTTGCGCCAGTAGCCCTTCATCATCGTCTCGCCGCGCATGATCATCTCGCCCACCTCGCCGACGGCCACGTCCTCGCCGTCGGCGTCGACGACGCGCACCTCCGTGTTCGGCATGGCCAGGCGTCCGCTGGCGGACGGGTGGGCCATGACCTCCTCGTGGGTGAGGAGGATGCCGCCGGGACCGCCCTCCGTCTGGCCGCAGGCCTGGACGATGTCCACGTGCGGGAGGGCGGCGACGAGTGCCTCCGCGGTGCTCGCGGGCATCGGGGCGGCTCCGTAGAAGAGGTGGCGCAGGTGGGAGAGGTCCCGGGCGGCCATCTGCGGGCTGCGCAGCATGTGGGCGAACATCGTGGGGACGCCGAAGAACACCGTGACCTTCTCGCGCTCCAGCGCCTCCAGCACGTCGTCCGGCGCGAACGCGGGCATCAGCACCTGGGTGGCGCCCAGCATCACGCCGTTGAAGAGCAGCAGGTTGAGGGACGCGGAGTGGTAGAGCGGGGCCACGTGCAGCATCGTCTCGTCCAGGCGGAGGCCGAGGCCCATGGTGATGTTCTGCCCGACCCAGAGCACGCGGTGGTGGTCGAACAGGGCGCCCTTGGGCCGGCCGGTGGTGCCCGAGGTGTAGATGATCAGCGCGTCGTCGTCCTCGGACAGCTCGCGCTCGAACGTCGACTCGTCGCGGGCCAGCGCCGCGGCGAGCACGTCGTCGAACCCGTCCAGCTCGCCGAGGCCGAGGGCCGTCGCCGTCCCCAGCCCGCCGTCGTCGGCCTGCAGTGCGCGGACGCCGTCGCCGGCGGCCGGGTCAACGAGGACCATCGACGACTCGGTGTCGGCGAGGAAGTGCCGGAGCTCGGGCGCGGCGGAGCGGGGGTTGACGGGAACGGCGATGGCCCCGGCGCGCAGCGCGCCGTAGATCCCGACCACGAAGGCCATGGTGTTGCCCGCGACGAGGACCACGCGGTCCCCCCGCTGGACGCCGCGGTCGGCGAGCTCTGCCGCGAGGCGGGTGACGGTGCGGTCCAGCTCCCCGTACGTGAGGGAGGACTCGCCCCACCGCAGCGCGGGGCGGTCCGGGACGCGGCGGGCGGTGGAGGCGAGGACGCCGGGCAGGGTGGGCATGGGGTGCTCCTGGGTCGCGTGCGGAAGCGGGCGGTCAGACGTGTGATGTCCGTCTCATCCGTGGATGCTATGCGACTGTATGGCGATCTGCACGAATGTGCAATGATGACGCGCAGGCGGATCGGACGGACGAGGCGCACGGAGCCCTGGCGTCGCGAGGAGAAGGAGTCGACCGGAGATGCGAGACGACGAGGCACGGATGCGGGGCGCCGGACTGTACGCCGAGGACTTCCCGGTGGGGACGCGGTCATCGATGGGCTCGTACCCGGTCACCGAGGAGGAGGTCATGGCGTTCGCCCGCCAGTGGGACCCCCAGTTCATCCACACGGACCCGGAGCGCAGCGTCACCCACGGGCGCTACGGGGGACTGATCGCGAGCGGCATCCACACCGTGGCGATCCTCCAGCGGCTCCAGGTGCTCGCCCGCACGGACCACTGGCACGTGATCGCGGGGCGGGGCATCGACCGCCTGCGCTTCGTGCGCCCGGTTCGGCCCGGGGACGTCCTCACCGGGGACGCGGTCGTGACCGAGCTGACGCTCGAGCCGGAGCAGGGACGGGGTCTCGTGGTGTTCGCGTCCCGGGTGTGCAACCAGGACGGCAAGGACGTGCTCACCATGGAGATCTCCGCGTACCTGGAGATGCGGACCGCGGCGCTCCCGCACTGAGCGGCCGCCGGGGGTCAGGCCAGGCCGAGGATCCCCCGCACCACGCCCATGCCGAAGAACACCACGAACGCGGCGGCGACCAGCCACAGCAGCGGATGCACCTCACGGGCGCGGCCCTGGCCGGCGCGGATGACCGCGTAGGCGATCATGCCGGCGCCGATGCCGTTGGCGATCGAGTACGTGAACGGCATGAGGATGAACGTGAGGAAGGCCGGCAGTGCGGCACCCCAGTCCGACCAGTCGATGCGCGTCACCTGCGCGCACATCATGAAGCCCACCACCACGAGGGCGGGCGCCACCGCCTCGAACGGGACGAGGTGGATCAGGGGCGTGAGGAACATGGCCAGCAGGAACAGCAGGCCCGTGACCACGGAGGCCAGGCCCGTGCGGGCGCCCTCGCCGATGCCGGTGCCGGACTCCACGAAGATCTGGTTGGCGGAGCCGGACGCGCCGCCGCCGGCGGTCACCGCGAGGGCGTCCACCATGAGCACCCGGTTGAGGTCCGGGATGGTGCCGTCGGGCTCCACGGTGCCGGCCTCGCGGGCGAGGCCCACGGAGGTGCCCATCGCGTCGAAGAACACCGAGAGCAGGATCGCGAAGACGAGCAGCGACGCCATGAGCCCGCCGAGGGTGTCGAAGGCGCCGAAGAGGGACACGTGGCCCAGCAGCGAGAGGTCCGGGGCCGCCCAGTCCGGAACGGACGGCGCCACGAGGGACCAGCCGAGCGGGTTCACGGTGCCGTCCGCGGCCACGGAGGGGCCGATGTGGAACACGGCCTCGAGGATGTTGGCCAGCACGGTGGCCACCACCATGCCGATGAGGATGGCCCCGCGCGTCCCGCGGATGACGAGGATCGCCGTGACCGCCAGGCCCACGATGAACACGAGCACCGGCCACCCGGCCAGCTCGCCGCCCATGCCCAGGCCCACGGGCACGGTGGTGCCCGCAGCGTCGGGGAGGCGGCGCACGAACCCGGCGTTGACGAGGCCGATCAGGGCGATGAACAGGCCGATGCCGACGACGATGGCCGTCTTCAGCGCCTCCGGCACCGCGTTGAACACCGCCGTGCGGAAGCCGGTGGCCACGAGCACCACCATCACCAGGCCCGCGAGCACCACGAGTCCCATGACGTCCGGCCACGTCATGCCCGGGGTGGTGGCCACGGTGATGGCCACGAACGCGTTGATGCCCAGGCCCGCGGCGAGGGCGAACGGGTGCCGCGCCCACACGCCCATCACGATGGTCGCGACGCCGGCCACGAGCGCGGTCACGGCGGCCACGCGCGGCACGCCGAGCACGTCCCCGTGGGCGTCCGCGCCGGAGAGCACGAGCGGGTTGAGCACGATGATGTAGCTCATGGCCAGGAACGTGGCGAGGCCGCCGCGCATCTCCTGGCCGACGGTGGAGCCGCGTGCCGAGATGCGGAAGAAGCGGTCGAGGCCGGAGGCGGGGGCCGGCGGGCGTGGTGGCCCGGGCGGGGCGGCGGGGGAGGAGGCGGTGCGCGAGGACATGGCACCAGGGTAGTGAGCGGCCTGGACGCGGCGCGCCAGTGCGGGCAGACTCGACCGGTGAGCTCTCCCACCCCCGCGACCCGGTCCCGCCTCGGCGACCTGCGGGGGGCCTTCCAGATCTACGCGCCGTCCGTGGTCTACGCGATCGGCCTCGGCGCCATGACGCCGGCCATCGCCTCCGCGGCGCTCGCCCTCGGCCTCACCACGGCCCAGGCCGCCGCCGTCGTCGTCCTGGTGGGCCTCGGCTCTCTCGTGGCCAACGGTCCGGCCTCGCTCCTCGCCGCCCGCGCGGGGGAGCGGCTCACCATGATCGTCTCGGCGGTGCTCGGCACCGCCGGGGCGGGCCTGGCCTGGGGCACGACGGCGGCCCTCGCCTCGGCCGCCGTCGTCCCGGGCGGCGGGGTGAGCGAGCCGGGCCGGCTCGCCCTGTTCCTGCTGGCCGTGCTCCTGGTGGGCGTCGCGGGGGCGGGGTTCAACCTCGCCCGGCAGGCCTACCTGGCGGTCGCCATCCCGGCCACCCACCGCGCGCGGGCGATGTCCACGCTCGGGGGGACCATCCGCATCGGCGTGTTCTCCGGTCCCTTCCTCGGCGCCGCCGCCCAGGCGGGGCTGGGGCTGTCCGGCGCCTTCGCCGCCGCGACGGCGACCATGGCGGCCGGCGCGGTCCTGTGCCTGCGCATCCGCGAGCTGACGGTGCCCGGGGAGACGGCCGGCGTCGCGGCCCGGGGGACGGCGGCGGGGGCCGGGGGCGGTGCACCCCGGGTCGGGCAAGGGCGCCCGCGCGTCGCGGATGTGGCGCGCGCCCAGCGCGGGGTGCTGCTGACGGCGGGCTTCGGCGTCATGGCCGTCTCGGCGGCCCGCGCGGCGCGCAACGCGGTGATCCCGCTGTGGGCCGCCCACCTCGGCCTCGACCCGGCGGCCGCCTCGCTCGCCTTCGGCCTCGCAGGCGCCGCGGACCTGCTCCTGTTCTATCCGTCCGGGCGGCTCATGGACCGGTACGGCCGACGCGCGGTCGCGGTGCCCTGCCTCGCGCTGCTCGGGGCGGGGTTCCTCGCGGTGAGCCTCTCCGCGCACCCGCTCGCATTCGCGGCGGCCGCGCTGCTGCTGGGGATCGGCAACGGGTTCGGCTCGGGGATCGTCATGACGCTCGGCGCGGACTACTCGCCGGCCAACGCCCGCCCCCAGTTCCTGGGGCTGTGGCGGTCCATGTCCGACGCCGGCATGCTCGCCGGCCCGCTGCTGGTCTCCCTGGTCACCGCGGCGGCCGGCCTCGCGTGGGGCGTCGGCGCGCTCGCGGCGGTGTGCGCGGCGGGCGCCGTCGTGTTCCGCATCGTGCTGCCGGCGGGGCCGGGTGCCGTCGCCGAACCGGCCGACGTGGCGGTGCGGCCGCGGGCGTGAACGCGTCCCGCTGGAGCGCGGGTCAGGCGGCCGCCGGGTCCTCTGGGGGGACCGTCTGACCGGAGGCGTGGTCGTCGAAGATCATGTAGGTCTGGGTGTCGACGACGCCGGGCAGGGTCTGCAGCTCGTCGAAGATGACCCGGCGCAGGTCCGCGTTGTCCCGGGCGCGCACCAGCAGGATCACGTCCATGTTCCCGCCCACGAGGGAGACGTGCCACACCTCCGGGATGGCCAGCAGGGTGGCGCGCAGCTCGCGCCAGTTGTGCTGGCGCAGCTTGAGGGTGACGTGCGCCGAGGCGCCCAGGCCGACCTTGACGGGGTCCACGCGCACCGTGAATCCGGTGATGACGCCGGCGTCCTGCAGCCGGTTGAGGCGCGAGTAGCAGTGCGCGCGGGAGATGTGCACGCGCTCGGCCAGCGCGGCGACGGAGAGGCGGCCGTCCTGGGTCAGCTCGCGCACGATCGCGCGGTTCACGCGGTCCAGGGCATCGGTGGCCATGGGATCTCCTCGAGAGCTGGGGCAGGATGGGGACGGCGGGCCGCGGCCGCTCCGGCGGGCAGCTCGGGGGCCGCCGCCGACGCGGGACTGACGCCTTGTACGGTCCGTCTCCGTGTCACCGGTCACACTAGCAGAACGTCTCCAGCAACAGGCCAAAGTATTCCATTGCTCCACTGATTCTCCGCCGGCGGGCGACAGAATGCCCTCGACCGGCACACTGAAGGCCACAGATCGAGAGGACCCAACGTGAGTGACTCCACCCCCGCCGTGCCCGGCACGGCCGCCGACGAGGCGGCCAAGGCCGCGGCGAGCACCAACGCCGGCGCCGCCTTCGGCATCTCCCTCGAGGAGTACCTGCTCCCCGCGACCCGCCGCATCCAGCTCATCGGCGAGGACGGCACGCTGCTCTCCCCGGAGGAGCAGGGCACCGAGCCCGGCCACGAGTACCCGCTGCCCTCGGACGAGACCCTGCTGGAGGCCTACCGCCACCTCGTGATCGGCCGCCGCGTCAACGACCAGAACTACGCGCTGGTGCGCCAGGGCCGCATGGCCGTGTACCCGTCCTCCCACGGCCAGGAGGCAGCCGAGGTCGCCGCCGCGGTGTGCCTGGGCCAGGACGACTGGCTCTTCCCGACCTACCGCGACACCGTGGCCGTGATCGCCCGCGGCGTGGACCCCCTCGACGTCATGGTGGCCTACCAGGGCACGTGGCATCAGGGCTACGACCCCAAGGAGCACCGCGTCTCCGTGCAGGCGACGCCGCTGACCACCCAGATGCTGCACGCCGTCGGCCTGGCCAAGGCGGCCCGCCTGCGCGGCGAGGACGTCGTCTGCCTGGCCATGGTCGGCGACGGCGGCACCTCCGAGGGCGACTTCCACGAGGCGCTGAACTTCGCCGCCGTGTTCAAGCTGCCGGTGATCTTCTTCGTGCAGAACAACAAGTACGCGATCTCCGTGCCCTTCGCGAAGCAGTCCGCCGCCCCGTCCCTGGCCCACAAGGCCGTGGGCTACGGCCTGGCCGGCGAGCGCGTGGACGGCAACGACCTCGCCGCCCTCCTGGCCGTCCTCGGCCGTGCCGTGGACCTGTGCCGCGCGGGTCAGGGCCCCTTCCTCGTGGAGGCGGACACCTACCGCATGCAGGCGCACACCAACACCGACGACCCCACGCGGTACCGCGAGGACGCCGAGGTGCAGATGTGGGCCGAGCGCGATCCGCTGCGCCGCATGACCGCGTACCTGCAGGGCACCGGCGCCCTCACCGACGAGGTGTCCGAGCAGATCACCCAGGACGCCGAGGACGTTGCGGCCCGCCTGCGCGACGCCATGAACGCCGAGGTCGAGCTGGACCCGCTCGAGCTCTTCGACCACGTGTACACCGTGCAGACCCCCCAGCTCGCCGCCCAGCGCGCGCAGCTGGCCGAGGAGCTGTCCCGCACCGAGACCCAGGAGGCCTGAGCATGGCGACCCTGACCTTCGCCGCCGCGCTCAACGCGGCCCTGGCCGACGAGATGGCCGCCGACCCGATGGTGGTCGTGTTCGGCGAGGACGTCGGCACCCTCGGCGGAGTCTTCCGCATCACCGACGGCCTGACGAAGCGCTTCGGCGAGGAGCGCTGCTTCGACACCCCGCTGGCCGAGTCCGGCATCGCGGGCATGGCCGTGGGCATGGCCCTCGGCGGCGCCCGCCCGGTCATCGAGATGCAGTTCGACGCCTTCGCCTACCCCGCGTTCGAGCAGATCGCGAGCCACGTGGCCAAGATGCGCAACCGCACCAAGGGCGCGGCCCCCATGCCCATGACCATCCGCATCCCCTACGGCGGCGGCATCGGCGGCGTGGAGCACCACTGCGACTCCTCCGAGTCCTACTACGCGCACACCCCCGGCCTGAAGGTGTACACCCCGGCCTCGGTCAAGGACGCCTACATGATGCTGCGCTCGGCCATCCGCCTGGACGACCCGGTCGTCTTCATGGAGCCCAAGAAGATGTACTGGACCAAGGCCGAGCTGGACCTGGACGAGCTGCGCGCCGAGTTCGAGGAGCGCTGGGCCCGCGTCGAGGAGAAGAAGGAGCACGGCGAGGCCTGGGCCCAGGCCGCCGTCGTCCGCACCGGCACTGACGTCACCCTGGTGTCCTACGGCCCGTCCGTGCCCACCTGCCTGGCCGCCGCCGCGGCCGCGGAGGAGGAGGGCTACAGCGTGGAGGTCGTGGACCTGCGCACCGTGAACCCGCTGGACGAGGAGACCGTCGCGGCCTCCGTGTCCAAGACGGGCCGCGCCGTCGTCGTCGCCGAGCCCCAGGGCTTCGCGTCCGTGGCCTCGGAGCTCGTGGCGCGCGTCCAGCAGCGCTGCTTCCACTCGCTCGCCGCTCCGGTGCTGCGCGTGACCGGCTTCGACATCCCCTTCCCCGCCCCGAAGCTGGAGGAGCACCACCTGCCGAACGTGGACCGCATCCTCGACGCGATCGACGACCTGAACTGGGACCTGGAGCCCGAGGAGGCCCGCGCATGAGCAACATCTTCCTGCTGCCCGACCTGGGCGAGGGCCTCACCGAGGCCGACCTGGTCCGCTGGCTCGTGGCCGAGGGCGACGAGATCGCCGTCGACCAGCCCGTGTGCGAGGTCGAGACCGCCAAGGCGATCGTGGAGGTGCCCAGCCCCTACGCCGGCACCGTCCTGACGCTGCACGGCGCCGAGGGTCAGACCATGGAGGTCGGCAGGCCGCTGTTCACCGTCGGCGCGGCCGACGACGCCGGCGCACCCGCCGCGGCCCCTGCCGCTCCCGCGGCCTCGGACGCGACCCCCGGCTCCGCGGCCGACGCCGACGCGGCCCCCGCGGCCGACGGCGCCGTGCCCGGCGCGCTGTCCTACCGCGAGGAGGAGCGCGCCGGCGTGCAGCCCGCGCCGGACAAGGCCCGCGGCGGCGACGGCGACGTGGAGGGCTCCGACGAGGAGGCCTCCGGCGCCGTGCTGATCGGCTACGGCACCTCCGGCCACAAGGCCAAGGGCCGCACCCGCCCGTCCAAGCGCTCGCGCACCGGCGCCCCCGCCGGTCCGGCCCGTTCCGGCGCCGCGCCGGCCACCCCCGGGAAGGCGCCGCGCGTGGCCTCCCCGATCGTGCGCAAGCTCGCCCGGGAGACCGGCGTGGACGTGGCCGCCGTGACCGGCACCGGCCCGGACGGCCTCATCACCCGCGCCGACGTGCTCGCCGCCTCCTCCGGCGCGGCCGACGTCCCCTCCGCGGCCGCCTCGACGGGCGCGCTGGCCGCCTCGGCCGTGCTCGCCGGGACCGCGGCCGAGCAGACGCCGGCCGAGAAGGCGGTCGCCGTCGGCGCCGCCGAGGGCCAGGCCTCGCCCGCGGCGCAGTCCCTGAGCGCCACCGCCGCGCAGGGGCAGGCGGACGCCCGCACGGGCCTGTCCGTCACCGCCCGCACCCCGATCTCGGGTGTGCGCAAGGTGATCGCGGAGCAGCTCTCCCGCTCCCGCCGCGAGGTCCCCGAGGTCACCGCGTGGCTGGACGTGGACGTCACCGCCCTGCTTCAGCTGCGCGCGCAGCTGAAGAAGGCGGACCCGGAGAACGCCCCGAGCCTGCTCGGCCTGATCGCCCGCTTCACGCTGGCCGGCCTGCGCCGGTACCCGGTGATGAACGCACGCATCGAGGCCGGCGCCGGCGGCCGGGACGAGATCGTGGAGGTGGACGGCGTCCACCTCGGGCTCGCGGTGCAGACGCCCCGCGGCCTCATGGTGCCCTCCGTGGAGCACGCGGAGCGGCTGTCCGCGGACGAGCTGACCCGCGCGATCAACGAGACCGTCACCCGTGCCCGCGACGGCAAGGCCGCCCCGGCCGAGCTGACCCGCGGCACGTTCACGCTCAACAACTACGGACCGCTCGGCACCGACGGCGCCACCCCCATCCTCAACATCCCCGAGGTGGGCATGCTCGGCATCGGCCGCATCATGGACCGCCCGTGGGTCGTGGACGGGGAGATCGTGGTCCGCAAGGTCACCGAGATGACCGTGACCTTCGACCACCGCGTCACCGACGGCGCCACTGCGAGCGCGTTCCTCACGTTCGTGGCGGACTGCCTCAACGACCCGACGGCGGCCCTCGCCCGGATCTGACGGGCCCGCCCCTCCTGGACGAGTCCTGTGCAGGTGTGCCCCTCCGATGCGGAGGGGCACACCTGCGCAGGACTCGTCCTGCTCTGGTGTGGGGTTCGTGGACGCACGACGGCGGCGCGTCACGCAGGCTTCACCGGAGCGTCACGCGACCGTCGCCTGGGGGCTCCTCCGCCCGGGGTGCCACGTGCCTAGCCTGGGGCCATGAACCGCGTTCCCTCCGCGCACGGTCCGTCCTCCTCCATCGACACGCCCGCCGCGGGCGAGGCCGCCGCGCGGCCGCGCATCACGCTGGACCCGGAGTCCCTCATCTCGGCGCGTGAGGCGCTCGGCCCGTTCGGCAACCTCGCCCGCCAGGAGCCCATCGAATGGGCCGCCGAGGAGCCGCTGCCCACGGATCTGGCGGACTTCTACCGCTACGTGGGCCCGGAGTGGCTCGAGATCGACACCGTGGGGCTGCCGCTGCTGTTCTTCCCGCTGGACCGCCTGTGGGACGAGCAGGCCGGCTACCGCTGGAACCATCGCACCGGCGCCCTGCTCGTGGACTGGAACGACGACTGGACGGTGGTGGCGAAGCAGGGCGCCGACCCGTTCATCCACGAGGCCGCCACCGGCCGCATCCTCATGGCCCCCGGCGAGGACGGCTGGGAGGACCGCATGGACGAGCCCGAGCCGGTCTTCCGGGACGTCACCGAGATGGCCCGCGCCCTCGCCGCGGTCGGCACCGCGTGGGCCCGCTTCGACGATCCCTTCACCCCGGACTGGCACCTCACGGACGAGGTGGTGGCCGCCGTCGTCGCCGGCCTCGAGGGCGTGCTCGGCTCGCATGGGCGGGCCGCGGGCCTGGCCCGCAAGCTCGGCTACCTCGCCGCGCGCTGACCCCGCCGTCGGGGACGCCCGGGAGACGCCTGCCTCCCGGACGCCCGCGCGGGCGACGGCGGCCTCCCGCCCCTAGGCTGGCCGCATGACGTCGCCTGACCCCGCGCAGCCGGACCGTGCGCAGCCCGGCCCCGACGGCCTGCACCCTCCTCCGTCCCTCCCGCCCCTGCCCGGTGCCCCCGGCGGCTGCGCCCTGCCCTCGGTGGAGGAGCTGCTGGCCGACGCGGTGGCCGTGGAGCTGCCCATGACGGTGCGCTTCCGGGGCACCGCCGCGCGTCAGGCGCTCCTGCTGCGCGGGCCCGCGGGATGGGCCGAGTTCTCCCCGTTCCCCGAGTACGGCCCGGAGGAGTCCTCCCGGTGGCTCGCGGCGGCTGTCGAGGCCGGCTGGCAGGGCTGGCCGGCGCCGGTGCGGGACGCGGTGCCCGTCAACGCGACCGTCCCCGCCGTGGGGGCGGCCGAGGTCGAGGACGTCCTCGAGCGCTTCGGCCCCGTGCCCGCGGTGAAGGTCAAGGTGGCCGAGCACCGCCCCGGCGGCGGCCTGGTGGCGGGCGGCCACGCGGCCGACCTCGCCCGGGTGCGGCGGGTGCGCGAGCTGCTCCCGGAGACCGCGATCCGCATCGACGCCAACGCCGGCTGGACCGAGGACGAGGCGCTGAACATGCTCACCGAGCTGGCCGACGTCGGCCTCGAGTACGCCGAGCAGCCCGTGCCGGGCATCGCCCCGCTGGCCCGCGTGCGCCGCGCCCTGCGCGAGCGCGGCGTCGCCACCCCGATCGCCGCCGACGAGGCCGTCCGCAAGGAGGACGACCCGCTGGCCGTGGCCGCGGCGGGCGCGGCCGACCTGATCGTGGTCAAGGTGCAGCCCCTCGGCGGAGTGCGGCGCGCCGCGGCGATCGTGGCGGCGGCGGGGCTGCCCGCCGTCGTCTCCTCGGCCCTGGACACCTCCGTGGGCCTGGCCGGGGGAGCGGCCCTGGCCGCGCACCTGCCCTCCCTGCCGCACGCGTGCGGCCTGGGCACGGCGGCGCTGTTCGCCGACGACGTGGTCGCGCCCCCGTGGCGTCCGGTGGACGGGACGCTCCCCGCCCCCGGCGTCCGCGCTCCCGAACCGGACCCGGGTGCGCTGCGCCGGCTGCAGCTGGACCGGGAGGGGCGACGGCGGTGGGCCGAACGCGTGCAGCACGCTCACGCGGTCCTCGCGCAGATCTCCGGCTGACCTGGGGCGATGACGCGCCTCCGGGGATCTCGCCCCCCAGGGGGGACCCAGAGGGCAATACGACACGTCGACGAGATGAAATCTCGGTGCCACGCACTGTTTCGTCCCGGTTCACCTTGGTTTCCTTCGCCGCTCGACTCGGGGGGACAGGGTGGGGGAATGTCCGCGGGTGTCCGCGGGCATCGTGGCCCGGGGCCGCCCCACGGGCGGGCCCACCCCCTCTTGAACGACGCGAAGGACTCCCCATGCTCAAGCGCCTCCTGCCCATGTCCGGTCATACCCGCGGCAACCGTTCGGCTGTCACCTGCGAGCTCAAGTGCGGCAACGCGTGTTCGCACCCGATCCCGAACACCTCGGACAACGCCACGTTCCAGCAGATCGCCGAGACCGCGATCTCCCGTCGCTCGGCCCTCATGGGCGGCACCGGCCTGGCCGCCGCCGTCGTGATCGGCGCGAACATGGCCCAGGCCCCCGAGGCCCTGGCGGACAACGGCAACCACCCCACCGGCGGCGGCAAGCTGGACTTCACGGCCATCAAGCCCGTCCCGCGCACCGTGGACGACGTCACGGTCCCCGAGGGCTACGAGTGGGGCACGATCATCCGCTGGGGCGACCCGCTCTTCAAGGACTCCGAGGAGTTCGACATCCAGCACCAGACGGGGAAGTCGGCGGCCGGCCAGTTCGGCTACAACAACGACTACCTGAACATCATCTCCGACGGCGGCGACGACCGCTCCGGCTACCTCGTGTCCAACCACGAGTACACCAACGAGAACATCATGTTCTCCCCGGAGTACATCATCTCCCACCGCAAGGACGTGGTGGACGCCGGCATCCAGTCGCACGGCCTGTCCGTGGTGGAGCTGGAGCGCGCCAAGCGCGGCCAGAAGTGGGAGTACGTGCAGGGGGGCCGTCGCAACCGCCGCATCACCGGCACCACCCCCTTCAAGGTCACCGGCCCGGCCGCCGGCCACGCCCTGCTGAAGACCGTCGAGGACCCCACCGGCACCCGCGTGCTGGGCACCCTCAACAACTGCGCCGGCGGCACCACGCCGTGGGGCACCGTGCTCTCCGGCGAGGAGAACTTCAACCAGTACTTCAAGGGCCGCGGCACCGCCGAGGAGAAGCGCTACGGCATCGGCACCAAGGCCACGCAGCGCGGCTGGGAGCTCTTCTACGACCGCTTCGACCTCACCAAGGACGGCTACGAGAACGAGGCCAACCGCTTCGGCTGGGTCGTCGAGGTCGACCCTGAGGACCCCACCTCCACCCCGGTGAAGCACACCCTCCTGGGCCGCTTCAAGCACGAGGCCGGCACCGCCGTCCTCTCCGGCGACGGCCGCGCCGTGGTCTACTCGGGCGACGACGAGCGCCACGACTACCTCTACAAGTTCGTCTCCGCGAAGAAGTTCGTCGAGGGCGACAAGAAGCACAACATGCGCCTCCTGGACGAGGGCACCCTCTACGTGGCCAAGTTCAAGGGCGACTCCCCGAAGTCCGAGATCGACGGCAAGGGCACCCTGCCCTCCGACGGCGCGTTCGACGGCGCCGGCGAGTGGATCGCCCTGGCGACCGACAAGAAGTCCCTCGTGCCCGGCATGTCCCTGGCCGAGGTCCTCGTCTACACCCGCCTCGCCGCGGACAAGATGGGCGCCACCAAGATGGACCGCCCGGAGGACGTGGAGACCAACCCGGTCAACGGCAAGGTCTACATGGCGCTGACCAACAACACGAAGCGCACCGAGGTGGACGAGGCCAACCCGGTCGTGGGCAACCGCGACGGCCACGTCGTCGAGCTGACCGAGAAGGGCGGCGACCACACCGCCACGACGTTCAACTGGGTCATCCTGCTGCTCGCCGGCGATCCGGCGGTCTCCTCCTCGGCCTACTTCGCCGGGTACCCCAAGGAGCTCGTGTCCCCGATCTCCTGCCCGGACAACGTGGCGTTCGACTCCGAGGGCAACCTCTGGATCTCCACCGACGGCCAGCCCGGCACGATCGGCCTCGCCGACGCCCTCCACAAGGTCACCCTGGACGGCCCGGAGCGCGGCCGCGTCGAGCAGTTCCTCGCCGTCCCCCGTGACGCCGAGACCTGCGGCCCGGTCATCCACGACCGCGACAACTCCGTGTTCGTCAACGTCCAGCACCCGGGCGAGGACGGCAACTGGGGCGCCCACACGTCCTCCTTCCCGGACTTCCTGTCCCCGGCCGGCCCCGTGCAGGTCGGCGACAAGGTCGCGGCCCCCCGTCCCTCCGTCGTGCAGGTCTTCAACGTGACCGGCAACAACGGCGTGGGCAAGGGCTCCGGCAAGGAGAAGGGCAACAAGGGCAAGGGCAGCAACGGCCACGGCAACTCCGCCTTCGGCCACGCGCAGGGCAACGGCCCCAAGAAGTGACCCGATGCGGGGAGTGATCCCCGCGCGGACGGGGCCGGACCCGCAGCATGGGGGCCGGCCGAGTCCCCCCTGACGAGGCCGCCACGGCACACCGCCGTGGCGGCCTCGCCGCGTCCGGGGATCGCGCCGCCCCCGCTGTGCGGGGACGGCACGGGCCGGGGCCGTCCGGCTCTGCCCGCCTAGACTGGGGGCCACCATGACTTCCGCCGACTCCCTCTCCGTGGCGCGCGCCGTCGCCGCCGCCCTGACCGACGCCGGGATGAGGGACGCGGTGATCTGCCCCGGCTCCCGCTCCGCGCCCCTCGTGTACGCGCTGGCCGACCTCGAACGGCAGGGCCGGATCCGGCTGCACGTGCGGGTGGACGAGCGCGCGGCGGGCTTCCTCGCCCACGGGCTCTCCCTGGCCTCGGGCCGCCCCGTGGGGGTGCTCACGACGTCGGGCACGGCGGTCGGGAACCTCCTGCCCGCCCTCATGGAGTCCTTCCACGCCGGCACCCGCCTCGTGGCCCTCACGGCGGACCGGCCCGCGGAGCTGCACGGCTCGGGCGCCAACCAGACCACCGAGCAGGACGGCGTCTTCGGGCACCACACCCGCTTCTCGGCCACCATCGAGGCGGATCCCGCGGCGGGCCGTTCGGCGCATCAGCACCTGAACGACGCCGGGGCCACCGTGCGCCAGGCCCTGCTGGCGGCGGACGGCTTCGTGTGCGACCCCGCCGCCGGGTGCCCGGCCACGCGGGAGGCCGCCGTCCACGTCCGTGACGCCCCCGCGGGACCGGTGCACCTGAACCTGCGCTTCCGCGCCCCGCTGGTGCCGGACCCCCGGGAGGCCGCGGACATGGGCGCCCGCGTCCCCGCGCAGACGCCCCCGTGCCCGGACGCCGACCACGGGCTGCCGGACCTCTCGGCCGACTCCCGCGCGCTGCCCGCCGTCGGCGACGTGCGCCGCGACGCCGCGGCCCGGGCCCCGTGGCGACCGGCCGGCGCGGACCTGTCCGGCCTGCCCGACCTCGACGCCTCCCGGCTGCGGGAGCGGCGCACCGTGGTGCTCGCCTGCCACGGCGCCGGTCCGGTGGCGGCCGCGTTCGCCGTCTCCCTGGGCCTGCCGCTGCTGGCCGAGCCCAGCTCGAACGCCCGGTTCTCCGTCAACGCGGTGGCCGCCTATCCAGCGCTGATCGGCTCCCACGGCGGGCGCGGCGCGGACAGCCACCCGCTGGCCGGGCGCATCGAGCGCGTCGTGCTCTTCGGCCGCCCCACGCTCACCCGCTCCGTCACGGCGCTGCTCGCACGCCCGGACGTGGAGACCGCGATCCTCCTGACCGAGCCCGCCCCGTGGTTCGAGGTGGGCCGCCGCGCCGAGCGGGTCGTGGGCTCCCTCGCGGAGCTCGCGTCCTTCGCGGGTCAGGGCGAGCCGGGATGGCTCGCCGCATGGCAGACGGCCTCGATGCGCGCCCAGGCCGCGGTGGAGGACGTCGTGCTGGACGAGGACACCGCGCACGGGCTCAGCCCGCAGAGCGTCGCCCAGGTGTGCGCGTCCGTGACACGGGGTCCGCTCGTGCTGGGATCCTCGTCCCTGATCCGGGACGTGGACCTCGCGTGGCGGCCCCCGACGCTGGCCCACGTGCACGTGTACGCCAACCGCGGCCTCGCCGGGATCGACGGGACGGTGTCCACCGCCATGGGGATCGCCCTGGGCACGGGCCGCCGCACCGTCGCCCTCCTGGGCGACCTCACGGCGCTGCACGACGCCGGCGGGCTGCTGGTGGGGACCACAGAGGCCGACCCTGACGTGGACCTCGTGGTGGTCAACGACACGGGCGGCGCGATCTTCGCCGGCCTCGAGCACGGCACCGTGGCACGGGCCCCGGGGATGGCCGGCGCCGTGGAGCGCTTCTTCGGCACCCCGCACGCCGTGGACCTGGAGGGCCTGGCCGCCGCGTACGGCGTGCCGTACGTCTGCGCCGCGGACCGGGTGGGGCTCGTGCACCTCCTCGCGGTCCCGGTGCGCGGCCGACGGCTCGTGGAGGTCCGCTGCGACCGCGCCGAGCGCCCGCGCGTGGCCGCCGCGATCGCCGCTGCCGTGCGCTCCACCTTCCCGGACCCCGCGTCCGAGCCCGCCAGCCCCGAGGAGGCCGCCCGATGACCGCAGAGACCCCGCGCCCGTCGTCCGCCACGGGCGCCGCCGATCGGCCCCGCCGCGCGGACGTGCTCATCTCCGGCGGCGGCCCCGCCGGGGCCACCGCCGCCGCGCACCTGGCCGCCGCGGGCCTGGACGTGGTGGTGCTGGAGAAGTCCGCGCACCCTCGCGAGAAGGTGTGCGGCGACGGCCTCACTCCGCAGGCCGTCCGCGAGCTGCAGCTGCTCGGCGTGCCCCACCGCGGGGAGGCCGGCGACGACGGCGGCTGGCAGCGCATCCGGGGCCTGCGCCTGCGTGCGGGCCGGCGCGGGGTGGACGTGCCGTGGCCGAGCACGCAGACGTGGCCGGACTACGCCCTGACGCGCACCCGCCGGGACTTCGACGCCATCCTCGTGGACCTCGCCCGAGAGCGCGGTGCCACCGTTCTCGAGCGCCACGCCGTCACAGGCGTCACCCGGGACGACGCCGGACGCGTCGACGGGCTGAGCGCCGAGCTGATCGGGGAGAACGGCCGCAAGATCGGGGAGAGCGTCACCTGGCACGCCCCGATCGTGCTCTCGTGCGACGGCGTCTCGGCCCGTGCGGCCGTCTCCGCGGGCCTGCACCGGCGCGAGGACCGCCCCATGGGCGTGGCCGTCCGCGCGTACTACACGGCCGGCGCGGCCGTGGGAGGCGCCGCCCCCGCCCTGCCGGGGGACCGGGGGGAGTGGATGGAGTCCTGGCTGCGCCTGCCGGACGAGCAGGGGAATCCGCTGCCCGGCTACGGCTGGCTCTTCCCGCTCGCCGACGGCACGGTGAACGTGGGGCTGGGCATCCTCGACACCTCGCCCCTGTTCGGGACGCTGGACTACCGCGGCCTGCTGACCTCGTGGTCCGGCGCGCTGACCGAGGACTGGGGGATCTCGGAGGAGACCCGGTCCTCGAAGATCCTCGGTGCGGCCCTGCCGATGGCCTTCAACCGCACGCCCCAGCACGTGCCCGGGCTGCTGCTCGTGGGCGACGCCGCCGGCATGGTCTCCCCGTTCAACGGAGAGGGCATCGGCTTCGCGATGGAGGCCGCCCGCCACGCCGCGGACCTGGCGGTGGAGGCGCTCGCGGCGGGCAGCGCCGTCGGTGCGGACAGCGTGCTGGCCCGCTACCCCGTGCTCACGCAGCACCTGTGGGGCCGCCACTTCGCCCTCGGCGCCCGCTTCGCCCGCCTGATCGGCGACCCGCGCGTGATGCGCGCCGCGCTCGGCACGGGCATGGCCGTCCCTCCGCTGCTGCGTGCCGTGGTCAAGGTCATGGGCAACACGGTGGACGCGGAGGGAGGCGACGTCGTCGACCGTGCCGTCCGCCTCCTCGAGGCGGCCACCCCGTCGCTCACCACGGCGGACGACCCGCGGTTGGGTAGGCTGGCCGGGTGAGCACTGACCACGTCGGCATCGCCCTGCCCCCCGGATTCGAGCACCTGGCCGAGCACGGCCGCGTGCTGGAGACCGTGCTGTCGGCCCTCGAGCAGGTGGAGGCGCAGCTGGAGGAGGCGCTCGCCTTCGACGACGAGTTCTCGCGGACCGCCACGGCCCACCTGCTGGCCGCCGGCGGCAAGCGCGTGCGTCCCGTGCTCACGGTGCTCGCCGCGCTGCTGGGCGATCCGGAGCTGGCCTCCGGGCAGGTGGCGCCCGTGGGCGCGCAGGCGCGCCAGGCCGCCGTCGTGATGGAGCTGACGCACCTGGCCACCCTGTACCACGACGACGTGATGGACGAGGCGGCCGTGCGCCGCGGCGCGCCCGCCGCGCACCGGCTGTGGGGCAACGCGGCGGCCATCCTGGCGGGCGACCTGATCTTCGCGCGCGCCTCCCAGCTCATGAGCGAGCTCGGACCGCGCGCGGTGCGAATCCAGGCGGAGACCTTCGAGCGTCTCGTGCAGGGGCAGCTGTGGGAGACCCGCGGCCCGTCCGCCGGCCAGGACCCCATCGAGCACTACTACCGGGTGCTCGGCGGCAAGACCGGCTCGCTCATCGCGGCATCGGGCGTGCTCGGCGCGCTGCTCGGCGGGGCGGACGAGTCCGCCGTCGCGGTGATGGGGGAGTACGGGGAGAAGGTGGGCCTGGCCTTCCAGCTCGCCGACGACCTGCTGGACCTCACCAGCACCGCCGAGGCTCTCGGCAAGACCCCCGGCACGGACCTGCGTGAGCGCGTGGCCACCCTGAGCACGCTGCTGCTGGACCGCGCCGCGGCGTCCGAGGACGCGGCCGAGGCCGCCGAGGCCCGCCGTGTGAAGGAGCTCGTGGACGGCCCCCTCGACGACGACGCTCAGCTGGGCGCCGCCGTCGCCGCGCTGGTGGCACACCCCGCGTTCACGCGGGCGTGGGAGACGACGCACGACTGGGCGGACCAGGCCAAGGCCGCGCTGGCTCCCCTGCCGGACTCCGTGGTGAAGGAGTCCCTCGCGGGGTTCGCCGACTACGTGGTGGACCGCGCGAGCTGACGCCGGGCCGGGCCGGGCCGGCAGGTCCCGGTCGGCGAGCCGCCCGGGGATGACGGGCTGCTCCGGCGGCGGCCCGACGAGCCTCAGTCGAGGAACGTCGGCGCGGGGTCGAGTGCGGCGGCCAGCTCCCGGGCCTTGCGCTCCCGGACCTCGGGGGCGACGGCGTGGCGCAGCTGCCGGTAGAGCAGGTCGCCCTCGTAGCGGGGGAAGACGTGCAGGTGGTAGTGCCACACGTGCTGGTTGCCGGCGGGCTCGTTGTGCTGGCGCGTGGAGATCCCGTCCGGGCTCCAGGCCGCCTTCATGGCCAGCGCCACCTGCTTCTCCATGAGGGCGATCCGCTGAAGCACGCGGGAGGGCAGCTCGTAGAGGTTCTCGTGGTGCGCGGCGGGGCACACCATGGCGTGCCCCTCGTGCTCGCCGAAGCCGTCGCACGCGATCAGCACGAGGAGGTCCTCGTCCTGGTAGACGGTGTCCCCGAGCTCGCAGCGGTTGCCCGGGTCCGCCACGTTCCCGGCCACGAGCCCGCAGAACGGGCAGGCGTACCCCTCGGGGGCGTGCGAGCGCAGGGCGGGGGCGCCGCCTCGCGTGGTGTCCTCGGGCCCGCTCATCGGGCCACGCCCCGCTCCGCGCCGTCGTCCTCGTCCCCCGGGTCCTCGAAGGTCCACGCCAGCAGGTCGAGCACGAACTCGCTGAAGGTGCCGCCCTCGTCCTCCCAGGCGCCCTCCTCGGCCTCGGCCCCCGCAGACCGGCGCCACACGAGGGGGTCCGGCAGGGTCAGGTTGGCCACGGGCAGGCCCCACACCACGGTCTCGTCCTCGTCCTCGAGGAACATGAGGTAGCCGTCGCGGGCCTCGAGGTCGTCCGGATCCCAGAAGTAGTGGGCCGTCTCGAGCAGGTCGCCGCAGTTGCCCAGGGCGAGGTAGAACTCGCGCAGCGCGGCGGGCAGGACGAAGGCGTCGCCCAGCTGCTCCGCGGCGGGGGCGGAGGGCAGGCGCTCCTCGATCTCCCGCGGGGAGAGGCCGTCGTCGGCGGCCCAGGGCTCCCCGAGCAGGTCCGGGACGAGCTGCTGGAACGCGGGCAGGTACACGGGTGCGGGGGGCTTGGCGGGCATGGGGCCAGTCTAGGGGCGGTTCCCGACGGCGGCCCGGGCAGCCCGACGCTGCAGGCGCGAGCGGTGCAGCTGGTCCACCGTGAACACGATCAGGGAGAGCCAGATCAGCCCGAACCCGATCCACCGGGGGAGCGGCATGTGCTCGCCGAGCACCGTCACGGCGGCCAGGAACTGCAGGATGGGCGCGATGTACTGCAGCATCCCGAGCGTGGTGAGGGAGAGCGACTTCGCCGCCGAGGAGAAGAGGATGAGGGGGACGGCCGTCAGGACGCCCAGGCCGGCCATGAGCCAGAAGTGCCCCGGGCCCTGGGTCACCGTGGTCAGCAGCCCGGCCTGGAGCAGCAGGACCGAGCCCACCGCGAACACGGGCAGGAGTACCACGGTCTCCGCCGTCATGGTGGTCACCGCGTGCACCGGCACGGGGAAGCGCTTCTTCACGAAGCCGTACAGGCCGAACGAGAACGCCAGCACCAGGGCGAGCCAGGGGACGGCGCCGAGGGCCGCCGTCATCACGGCGACGGCGAGCACGGCGATCCCCACGGCGACCCATTGGAGCCGGCGCAGGCGCTCGCCCAGGAACAGCACGCCGAGGAGCACGTTGACGAGCGGGTTCATGAAGTACCCGAGCGAGGCCTGCAGCACGTTCCCGCTCATCACGCTGGCCGCGTAGACGAGCCAGTTCACGCCGATCACGCCGGCGGCGAGCGCCGTGGTGCCCCAGCGGGCCGGGGAGGACAGGGCGGTGCGCAGCTCGGGCAGCCGCCGCATGGCGGTCAGCAGCAGGAGGCAGAACACGAGGGCGAAGCCGATGCGGACCACCACGATCTCCACGGCGCCGGCCGGGGCGGTGGCGGCCATGTAGAGCGGCATCCCGCCCCACAGGAGGTAGGCCGTGAACCCCAGGGCGAGGCCGCGGGAGTCGTTGGCGGCGGCCGGGTCCACCGTGGGCAGGGCGCCCGTGTCCGGGGCGGAGGGCGAGGAGGCGGTCACCGGACCACTGTAGGGCCGCCCCCCCGTCGCGGCGGGAGCGGGGTCGTGAGGGGGCTCACCCGGGCGGCCGCCGCCCCGCCGGTAGACTGGGAGGTCGATCCCCGCGCGCCGCGCGCCGGCCCGCCCGCGGGCCTGACGCGGGCGCCGCCGTCGTCTTCCGGAAGGACCACCCCGACGTGACCGAACGCCCTGACCGCCCGCTGCGCATCGCCATCGTGGGAGCCGGCCCTGCCGGCGTCTACACGGCGGACATCCTGACCAAGGAGGAGCGGGACTTCCAGGTCAGCATCGACCTCTTCGACCGCTACCCGGCCCCCTTCGGCCTCATCCGCTACGGCGTGGCCCCGGACCACCCGCGCATCAAGGGCATCATCACCGCCCTGCACAAGGTCATGGACCGCGGCGACATCCGCTTCCTCGGCAACGTGGACTACGGGACGGACCTCACCCTCGAGGACCTGCGCCGCCACTACGACGCCGTGGTGTTCTCCACCGGCGCGGTGCGCGACGCGAGCCTGGACGTGCCCGGCGTGGAGCTCGAGGGCTCGTTCGGCGGCGCCGACTTCGCGAGCTGGTACGACGGCCACCCGGACGTGCCGCGAGAGTGGCCGATGGACGCGACCGAGGTCGCGGTGATCGGCAACGGCAACGTGGCCCTGGACGTGGCCCGCATCCTCTCCAAGCACGCCGACGACCTCCTGGTCACGGAGATCCCCGAGAACGTGTACCGCGCGCTCACGTCCTCGCCGGTCACGGACGTGCACGTCTTCGGCCGCCGCGGCCCGGCGCAGGTGAAGTTCACCCCGCTGGAGCTGCGCGAGCTGGCCCACTCCCGCGACGTGGACATCGTGCTCTACGAGGAGGACTTCGACTTCGACGCCGGCTCGGAGAAGGCGATCGCGGAGAACAACCAGGTGCGCACCATGGTGGGCACGCTCACCAACTGGCTCATGGAGCAGGAGGACCGCACGGAGCAGGCCTCCCGCCGCCTCCACCTGCACTTCCTCCAGGCCCCGGAGGCGTTCCTCGACGCCGACGGCGACGGCCGCCTCGACGGTCTGCGCATGCGCCGCATGGAGCTGGACGGGGAGGGCGGGGTCCGCCCGACCGAGGAGACCGCGGACTACCCCGTGCAGGCCGTCTACCGCGCGGTGGGCTACTTCGGCTCGCCCGTGGACGGCGTGGAGTTCGACGACGCCCGCGGCGTCATCCCGAACGCCGAGGGCCGCGTGCTCGACGCGGACGGGAATGCCGTGCCGGGGCTCTACGCCTCAGGCTGGATCAAGCGCGGCCCCGTGGGCCTGATCGGCCATACGAAGGGCGACTCGCTCGAGACCATCCAGCACCTGATCGAGGACGTGGACGCCCTCTGGACCGCCGAGGACCCGTCCGAGGACGCGGTGCTCGCGCTGCTCGCCGAGCGCGGCGTCCCCGTGACCACGTGGGAGGGCTGGCACGCCCTCGACGCGCACGAGAAGTCCCTCGGCGCGGCGGCCACCGAGGCCGGTCCGGTGGCCCGCGAGCGCGTCAAGGTCGTGGACCGCGACGAGATGACGCGCATCAGCCGCGGGGAGTGATCCTCCCGACCTGACCCGACCACGACGGCGGGCACCCACCGCGGGTGCCCGCCGTCGTGGTGTGCGGGGGCGGCTACTCTGGCCCGGTGCCCCGCCTCCTCGCCGACCTCACGCCGCTGAAGGTCTCGCCCGCCTACCGGCGGCTGTGGGTGGGCAACCTGCTCTCCTCCGTGGGCACCCAGCTCACGCTCATGGCGGTGTCCCTCGAGGTCTTCGCGCTGACCGGCTCGTCCTTCGCGGTGGGCCTGCTGGGACTGGCGGCGCTCGTGCCGCTCGTCGTCGCGGGCCTGTACGGGGGCGCCGTGGCAGACCGCCACGACCGCCGCACCGTGGCGCTGTGCTCCTCCGCCGTCATGTGGGCGACGACCGTGGGCATCGCGGCGCACGCGTGGGCGGGGACCGAGTCCGTGCCCCTGCTCTACGCCCTCGTGGCCGTGCACTCCGGGGCCTCCGGCATCAACCAGCCCACGCGCGGCGCCATCGTCCCCGCGCTCGTGGGGCTGAAGCTGCTGCCCGCCGCCAACGCCCTGACCATGATGACCTTCTCCGTGGCCATGATGGTGGGCCCGGTGCTCGGCGGAGTCCTCGTGGCCACCGCCGGGTACGCGTGGACGTACTCGATCGACGTGGTCACGTTCCTCGCCGCGCTCTACGCCCTGTGGCGCCTTCCCCCGCTGCCGCCCGCGCGCGAGGAGGGCGAGGCCGCGCCGACGGGGCGCGTGGGGCTGGGCTCGGTGGTCGAGGGGCTCCGTTTCCTCGCCTCCCGGCCCACCCTGCGCATGACGTTCCTCGCGGACATCGTGGCCATGGCCACCGCATTCCCACGCGCCCTGCTGCCCGCGATCGGCGGCGTGGTCCTGGGCGGCGGCGAGTCCGCCGTCGGCATCCTGCTGGCCGCGATGGCCGCCGGCGCGTTCCTCGCCGGCCTGTTCTCCGGCTCCTTCACGCGTGTCACGGCGCAGGGCTGGGGCGTCTACCTCTCGATCTGCGCGTGGGGAGCCGCCGTGGCCGCATTCGGCGGCGTCGTGTGGTGGGCGCGCTCGATGCCCGAGGGCGACCCGCGCCTCGGTCTCGCGATGGCGCTGTGCGTGGCGTGCATGGCGGTGGCCGGCGCGGCGGACTCGGTCTCGGGCGTCTTCCGCAGCACCATCCTGCAGGCCGCGACGCCGGACCGGCTGCGCGGGCGGCTGCAGGGCGTGTTCGTGGTGGTCGTGGCCGGGGGCCCCCGCGTCGGCGAGATGATCACGGGCGGCGCCTCGACCCTCCTCGGGGAGGGGCTCACCCTCGTGGCCGGCGGCGTGCTGTGCGTGGTGGGCGTGAGCGTGCTGATGCGGCGGCAGCCGGGCTTCCTGGCCTACGACGCACGGAACCCCACGCCCTGAGCGGGCGCGGGGTTCCGGTGGGGGAGGGGCTCAGCGGTCGGCGTCGGAGCGGCGGTCGGCGGCGATCGTGGCCGGGATCCGGCCGCCCAAGCGGGTCCAGTGGCCGACGAGCTCGTCCTTCGGCTCCGCCTGGAGGGTCTCCCGCGCCTCCTCCTCGGCCTTCTCGGTCCGCTTGGCGAGCTTCCGGCGGGCGCCCTCGTAGACCGCCTCGTGGCGGCTCTTCTTCACGGAGTCCTCCTCCGTGCGGCGCTGCACCGGCTCGAGCTGCTCGGCGATCGCGTCCTGGTTGCGCTGCTGGAACGTCAGCTTCGACGGGGCCAGAGCGCGCTCCACGAATCCGTGGTCCAGGAGGATGCCGCGAGGGGCGGCCACGCCGTGGCGCAGCGCCAGGTCCACGAAGTCCTCCTGGTCCAGGACCATGGCGGCCTTCGTGAAGGGCAGGTCGTCGACGGGCCGGCCGTCCACGCGGGCGCGGGCCCGGGCGCGGCCCAGGGTGACGTCGGCGGACCACACGGCGCCGCGGGGGTCGATCAGGTAGAGCATGGGGTCTCCTCGTCGGGGCGGAGCGGGGCGGTCAGGCCGGGGGCCCGATGGGGGATCGGCGGGGCGGACGGTCAGCGGAAGTTGACGAACTGCAGGTCGGCGTCCGCGAAGTCCTTGAGCATCGCGATGACGGCCTGCAGGTCGTCGCGCGACTTGGAGGACACGCGCAGCTCGTCGCCCTGGATCTGGGCCTTGACCGCCTTGGGGCCCTCGTCCCGGATCAGCTTGGTGATCTTCTTCGCGGTGGCCTGGTCGATGCCCTCCTTGATGGAGGCCTCGATCCGGTACTCCTTGCCGGAGGCGAACGGGTCCCCGGCGTCGAGGGACTTCAGGGAGATGCCGCGCTTGACGAGCTTGGACTCGAAGACGTCCTTGACGGCCTTCACGCGCTCCTCGGAGTTCGCCTTCATGAGAATCTTCTCGCCGGAGAAGTCGATCTCCGCGCCGACGCCCTTGAAGTCGTAGCGCTGGACGATCTCCTTCTGCGCCTGGTTCAGGGCGTTGGACACCTCCTGGCTGTCCACCTTGCTGACCACATCGAACGTGGAATCACCGGCCATGGCTGTCTCCTCCTGCTGCTCGCGTACGGCTGTGCGTGCCTCGGGGCAGGTCGCGCGAGGCGCCCGGCGCGCCCCGGGGCGCCTGCGGGCCAGCCTACCGGGGTCCGACGACGCCGCGCCCCGGCCCGATTGGGCGTCTCCTGAGCCCATGCGGTACAGTCGTCTCTCGCCTGAACGGTGCGGTGCCTCGAATGAGGCGAGCGCGTCCGTCCAGTCGCCCGGCAGATTACCCGAGCGGCCAAAGGGGGCTGACTGTAAATCAGCTGGCACTGCCTTCGGGGGTTCGAATCCCTCATCTGCCACGGGACATGAGAAGACCCCGGGACCGAGTCGTCGGTCCCGGGGTCTTCTGTCATGTCCGGCGCCGGGTGGCGGAGAGGGCTGGGGAGGACGTAGCCTGCATGTGATCCGCATCACATGCAGAGGAGTCCCAGCATGACGCAGCCCGCCGATCCCGCCCGCCCGGAGGAGACGGCGTCCACGCGGGGTCCGGACGACGTGCCGCTCCTGGAGCAGACCCTCGCCCAGAACCTGGACGAGACCGCCGCTCGCCTGCCGGACGCACCCGCCGTCGTCGAGTGCGGACCCGGCGGCGACCCGCACACCGGCCGCTCCTGGACCTTCGCGGAGCTGGCGGAGCACTCCCGCGCCGTGGCCAAGGCGCTGATCGCCGCCGGCTACGGCCACGGCGACCGCATCGGCATGTGGAGCCCCAACGTGGCGGAGTGGACGTCCCTGCTCTACGGCGCCGCGCGCGCCGGGGTCATCCTGGTCAACCTCAACCCGGCGTACCGCAGCCACGAGCTCACCTACGTGGTGGAGCAGTGCGCGATGCGTGGCCTCGTGGTGGCCTGCCCGGACGCCCGCATGGACCCGCCGGCGATCGCGCGGCAGGTGGCCCGTGAGGGAGCCCCCGCGCTGGAGCAGCTCATCATGCTGCCCGCCGGCGCCCCGGGTGATGAGCTCTTCGCGCACGCCCGCCCGGGGGAGGTGGCCGGCCGCGCCGCCGACGCCGCGGCCGAGGAGGCCACGTGGGAGACGTTTCTGGCACGGGCCGCGGAGGTCTCGGACGAGCAGCTCGCCGAGCGCGAGGCCGCCACCGGAGCCGAGGACCCCGTGAACCTGCAGTACACCTCGGGCACCACCGGCTTCCCCAAGGGCGTCACGCTGACCCACCGCAACATCCTCAACAACGGGTTCCACATCGGCGAGCTGCTGGGCTACTCCGAGGCGGACACCCTCGTGATCCCGGTGCCCTTCTTCCACTGCTTCGGCATGGTCATCGGCGTGATCGCGGCCGTCTCCCACGGCACCGTGAGCGTCATCCCGGGCCGGGCGTTCCATCCGCTCGACTCCCTCACAGCGGCGGCCGCCACGCGCGCCACGAGCCTCTACGGCGTGCCCGCCATGTTCATCGCGATGCTGGCCCGCCCCGAGGCGGCCTCCCTGGACCTGAGCACCCTGCGCACCGGCGTCATGGCCGGGTCCCCGTGCCCCGTGGAGGTCATGCGACGCGTGATCGACGAGCTGCACATGTCCGAGGTCGCCATCTGCTACGGCATGACCGAGACCGCCCCCGTCTCCACCATGACCCGCCGCGACGACACCCTCGAGGCGCGCACCCAGACCGTCGGCCGCTCGATGCCGCACGTGGAGACCAAGGTCGTCGACCCCGTCACCGGGCAGACCCTGGCCCGCGGCGCCACCGGAGAGCTGTGCACCCGCGGCTACTCGGTGATGCTCGGCTACTGGAACGCCGAGCAGAAGACCGCGGAGGTCCTCGACGAGGACGGCTGGATGCACTCGGGCGACCTCGCCTCGATGGACGCGGACGGGTTCGTCCGCATCGAGGGACGCATCAAGGACCTCGTGATCCGCGGCGGCGAGAACATCTCTCCGCGCGAGGTGGAGGAGTTCCTCTACGCCCACCCGGACGTCCAGGACGTGCAGGTGGTCGGCGTGCCGGACGAGCGGTACGGCGAGCAGCTCATGGCCTGCCTGATCATGCGCGAGGGTGCCGAGCCGCTCACCGTCGAAGCGGTCCGCGAGTTCGCCACCGGGAGGATCGCCCACTTCAAGATCCCCGCCTACGTGCGCATCATGGACGCGTTCCCCATGACCGTCTCCGGCAAGGTCCGCAAGGTGGAGCTGCGCGAGGAGGGCGCCGCGGTGATCGGCGCGGCGGGGGCCTGAGGCCCCGGCTCAGGCGGCGGGGAGGGGTCGGACGTCCCACACGGTGCACAGCGCATCCGGGGCGGCCTCGGTGACGGCCTGCCGGTAGAGGTCCCTCCAGGCGGAGCCGGAGTGCCCGCCCTCGCCGCGCAGCCGCCACCGGCCGTGCAGCAGCACGGCGTCGATGAAGTCCGACGGGTCCCGGGCGGCGTCCCCCTCCGCGGCGTCCTCCGCGTCGGGGCGGCGCAGGTCGGACGCCGGCGCCACGGCGTAGAGGCTCGTCTCGTCGTGGTCGAGCACGAGACCGCAGTCGTCCTCGAACGCGGTGATCCAGGACATCGAGTCCCGCAGCGCGGCCTCCGCGTCCGGCTCCGCCGAGACGATCAGCACCGAGGCGCGCACGCCTGGGCGCAGCGGGCCGGGCCGGCCGGGGCCGTGGGGCTCGTGCCGGGCTCGCCCGTGCGTGCGGCGGCTGTCCTCGAAAGCGGTGGTCATGGTCGGCTCCCTCCATCGGGGGCCGGCCTCGGCCCCGCCTCGAGCGCACCGGTCGGCGCGCTCCAGGCCGACGCTAGGAGGCCCGTTCGGAGCGGCGGTCGCGCCGTGGCTGTTCAGGGGACGACGCGCGGGGCCGCAGCCGCCTGTGCAGGAGCCGACGCAGCGGGGGTCAGTACCGCCGGTGGTCCGCCGGGGCGAGCTTGGGCCCGAAGGCCTGCTTGCGCTCGCCGCTGAGCGAGATGAGCCGCACCACCCGGTGCCGATGCCCGGCCCACGGGGCGAGCAGGCGCAGCATGCCGGCGTCGTCCGTGCGCCGTCCCGTGAGGACCTGGCCCACGAACTGGGCGAGGTGGAAGTCCCCCACCGAGACCAGGTCGGCCGCGCCGTGGCTGCGCTGCAGCGCCTCGGCGGTGCTCCACGGGCCGATGCCAGGAATCGACTCCAGGCGTCGGGCCAGTCGTGCCAGGCCTGCGGTGTCGCCGGGGGAGACGTCGCGCCCGAGCCGGTCGATCGTCTCGGCGCGCCGGGCGACCTCCAGCACCGTCCTCGACTGCGAGGGCTGCACCCACGCCCGCGCGTGCCAGTCCCACGAGGGGATCCGCAGCACGGCCTCCGCGGTGGGCGGCAGCAGCATGCCCGCGGGAGCGGGGCCCGGGGCGGGCTCGGCGTCGTGGGCGGCGGCCAGCCGCACGAGGGTGCGCCAGCCGTGGCGTGCCTGGTCGTGCGTGACCTTCTGCTCCAGCACCACGGTCATCAGCTGGGTGGCGAGCGCGCCCGCGGCGGGCAGCCGCAGCCCGGGCCGGAGGCGGCGGACGCGCCACACGTGCGCCGGAAGCGGCGGGCCCACCCCCGGCGGGTCCGCCGACGGATCGGCCACGGCGTCGAACTGCGGCCAGCCCGCGTCCGCCAGCCCCAGCAGGGCCTCGGCGTTCCCGACCGCGGCGCGGGCCCCCGGGCCCCACGCGCGGGCGGTGATGCTCCAGCCCCCGGCGCCGTCCGGGGCGCGCACCGCGGGAGAGACCAGGAGGGTGGCCGGCCCGGCACCCGCGTGGACGGCATCGGGCCCGGCCGGCTCGCGGCGCGTGAGCCACACGCCCTGGGGGGTGGCACGGACGGTCGGGTCGGCGGCCCCGCGCTGCAGGGGCCGCAGGGTGAGGGCCACGTCGACGGGCGTGGACACCCGGAGGTGGCGCACGGCGTCCGGGGCGGTCATGCCGTGCACCGTACACCGCACGTTGCCCCGCGTGTCCTCGACGCCCCTGACGGCGTCCGGCCCCTGGCGTAGCGTGGAGCACGTGACTGAGCAGACCTCCCCCGTCCCGGGCGCCGCCGCGTCCTCCGCCACCCCCGTGCCCGCGCCCGAGCGAGGCGGCATGCGCTATGCCGAGACCGTCCTGGAGCTGATCGGGCGCACCCCGCTCGTGAAGCTCAACGCGGTGACCGAGGGCGTCGCCGCCACGGTGCTCGTGAAGGTGGAGTACCTGAACCCGGGCGGCTCCGTGAAGGACCGCATCGCCCTCAGGATGATCGAGGAGGCGGAGAAGGACGGCCGGATCCTCCCCGGCGGCACCGTGGTGGAGCCCACCTCCGGCAACACCGGCGTGGGCCTCGCCCTCGTGGCCCAGCAGAAGGGCTACCGCACCGTGTTCGTCACGCCGGACAAGGTCGGCCAGGAGAAGCGGGACGTGCTCTCCGCGTACGGCGCGGAACTCGTCGTCGTGCCCTCCTCGGTCGCCCCGGACTCGCCGGAGTCGTACTACGGCGTGGCCGACCGCCTCGAGCGGGAGATCCCGGGCGCGTTCCAGCCGAACCAGTTCTTCAACCCGGCCGCGCCGGCCTCGCACTACGAGACCACGGGGCCGGAGATCTGGGAGGACACCGCCGGCCGCGTCACCCACGTCGTGATGGGCGCGGGCACGGGCGGCACCATCACCGGCACGGGCCGCTTCCTCAAGGAGGTCTCCGCGGACCGCGCGTCGGGCCCCGTCCGCGTGATCGGCGCGGACCCGGAGGGCTCCGTCTACTCCGGCGGCACGGGGCGCCCGTACTTCGTCGAGGGCGTCGGCGAGGACATCTGGGTGGACAACTACGACCGCTCGGTGCCGGACGAGGTCATCGCCGTCTCGGACGAGGAGGCCTTCGCCATGACCCGGCGGCTCGCCGCCGAGGAGGGCCTGCTCGTGGGCGGCTCCTCCGGCCTCGCCGTGGCCGCCGGCCTGCGGGCCGCGCGCGAGCTCGGCCCGGACGACGTCATGGTGATCGTGCTGCCGGACTCCGGCCGCGGCTACCTCGCCAAGATCTTCAACGACGCGTGGATGGACGAGCGCGGCTTCGCCCGCGACGGCCAGGACACCGTGCTGCCCGGGTGGGCCCGCGGCCGGACCCGCTCCGCCGTCCCGCACGCCGCGCAGGCCACGACGACGGCGCCCCGCGGCGGGCGCTGGGACGCCACCGTGGGCGCGCTGCTGGAGGACAAGGAGGACCTGTTCCCCGGCTCGGTGCCCACGATCGTGACCGCGGCGCCGACCACGTCGGTCTCGGACGCGGTGGACACCATGACGCGCTACGGCGTGGACGCGCTGCCCGTCGTCGCCGAGCCCCGCCACGACCTGCGGATCGGGGAGGTGCGTGGCACCGTGTCCGCCCACGATCTCGCGGCGCGCCTCGCGGACGGCCGGGTCAGCCCGGACTCCGAGGTCGCGGACGCCATGGGCGCCGCCCTGCCGCTCATCGGCGCGGCCACCGGCCTGCGCGAGGCGGCGCGCCGCCTGCTGGAGGACCCCACCCTGCTCGTCGCCCGCGGCGGGACCGTGGTGGGCGTGCTGACCCTGCACGACGTGCTCGCCTACGCCACCGCCTGATCCCACCGACCCGGCCGATCGACCCGACGCCGCCCCGACGCGAGAGGACGCACCCATGACCACCGAGGACCCCACGCAGAGCTTCACCGGCGAGACCGCCCCGGAGCACGACTCCACGCCGGACACCCGTCCGCGCGGCGCCGGCTTCGGCACCCGCGCCGTGCACGCCGGACAGGAGTTGGACGAGGTGTTCGGCGCCGTCGTGCCGCCCGTGCACCTGTCCACCACCTACGCGCCGACCGCCATCGGCGAGCTGCGCCGCGGCTACGACTACGGGCGGGGCACCAACCCGACGCGCGATGCCCTGCAGACCCAGCTGGCCGCGCTCGAGGCCGGCGTGGGGGAGGACGGCACCCCGAACGCCACCGCCCTGACCTTCGCCTCCGGGCTCGCCGCCGAGACCGCGCTCACCATGGGCGCCGCCGAGCCGGGCGTGACCGTCGTGCTGGGCAACGACGTCTACGGCGGCTCCTACCGCCTCATCTCCACGGTGCTGGCCAAGTGGGGCGTGCGCCACGCCGTGGTGGACATGGCCGACGTCGCCGCCGTGGGCGCAGCCGTCGAGCAGGCGAAGGCCGAGGGCCCCGTGATCGTGTGGCTCGAGACCCCCTCGAACCCGATGATGAAGGTCTCCGACGTCGCCGCGATCGCCGAGGCGGCCCATGCCGGGGGCGCGCTGCTCGTCGTCGACAACACGTTCGCCACGCCCTACCTCCAGACCCCGCTCGCGCTCGGCGCGGACGTGGTGGTGCACTCCACCACCAAGTACATCGGCGGGCACTCGGACGTCGTGGGCGGAGCCGTGGTCATCAAGGACCCGGAGATCGCCGAGGCCGTGAAGTTCCAGCAGTTCGCGGCCGGCGCCGTGAACGGCCCGTTCGACGCCTACCTGACCACCCGCGGGCTCAAGACCCTCGGCGTGCGCATGGACCGCCACCAGGCCAACGCACAGGCCGTGGCCGAGTGGCTCCTCGAGCAGCCGGCCGTGTCCCACGTGCTCTACCCGGGCCTGCCGGACCACCCGGGCCACGAGCTCGCCCAGCGCCAGATGCGGGGCTTCGGCGGCATGGTCTCCGTGCGCTTCCATGGGGGCGCGGCGGCCGCCAAGAAGGTGGCCGAGTCCACGCGCCTCTTCCAGCTGGCCGAGTCCCTCGGCGGCATCGAGTCGCTGATGAACTACCCGGCCGAGATGACCCACGCCTCCGTGGCCGGCACCGAGCTCGCCGTCCCGGACGACCTCGTCCGCCTCTCCGTGGGCATCGAGGACGCCGCGGACCTCATCGCGGACCTCGAGCAGGCCCTCGCCGGCCTCCAGGCCTGAGCGCACGCGTCCCGCGCCGTCCACGACGCCGGCCGGACCCCTTGCGGGTCCGGCCGGCGTCGTAGTGTGGGTCACATGAGCATCATCGCCTTCACGAACGCCCATGTCGTCCCCGTCGAGTCCGAGCCCTTCGACGGCGTCCTCCTCGTGGAGGACGGGAGGATCACCGCGCTGGGAGCCGAGGTCGAGGTGCCTGCGGGCGCCGACGTCGTGGACTGCGAGGGGAGGTGGCTGCTGCCCGGCTTCGTGGACGCCCACGTGCACCTGGGCATGCACGCGGAGGGCGAGGTGGGCGCGACCGCGGACGTCAACGAGATGACCGATCCCGTGATGGCGGGCGTGCGCGCGATCGACGCGGTGGACCCCAACGAGCCGGGCTTCCGGGACGCGCTCGCGGGCGGCGTCACCACGGTGAACGTGAACCCGGGCTCCGGCAACCCGATCGGCGGGCAGGCCGTGGCCCTGCACACCCACGGCCGCACCGTGGACGAGATGGTGCTGCGCAGCCCCTCGGGCGTGAAGTCGGCGCTGGGGGAGAACCCCAAGAACGTGTACAAGGAGAAGGGCCGCACGCCGTCCACGCGTCTCGGCACGGCGCTCGTCATCCGCGAGGCGTTCCTGAAGGCGCAGGGCTACATGGCCCGCCGCGCGGAGGCGGAGGCCGAGGGGAAGCCGTTCACCGCGGACCCGCACATGGAGGCCCTCGCCCTCGTGCTGGAGCGGAAGATCCCGTGGCGCCAGCACTGCCACCGCACGGACGACATCGCCACCGCCCTGCGCATCGCCGACGAGTTCGGCTACGAGCTCGTGCTGGACCACGGCACCGAGGCCCACCCGATCGCCGACCTGCTCGCGAAGCGGGGCGTGCCGGTGCTCATCGGCCCGCTGTTCACCACGAAGTCCAAGCCGGAGCTGCGCGGCCGCTCGATGCGCAACCCGGGGCGCCTGGCGCGCGCGGGCGTGGAGATCAGCATCATCACGGATCACCCCGTCATCCCGATCGACTTCCTCGTCTACCAGGCGGCGCTGTCCGTCAAGGAGGGCCTGGACCCGGAGACCGCGCTGCGGGCCATCACGCTGAACCCCGCGAAGGTGCTGGGCCTCGCGGACCGCATCGGCTCGCTCGCCCCGGGCAAGGACGCCGACCTCGTGCTGTGGAGCGGGGACCCGCTGGACGTCATGCAGCGCGCCCTGCGGGTCTGGATCGGCGGGCGCCCGGTCATGGAGTACGACACCGCGGCGGCACGCCCCGTCGTCGCGCCCACGCGGCCCGTGGAGGACTGAGCGCGGACGGCGCTCAGCGCCGCACGCGCGAGCGCACGGGCGGCAGCCACACGAGCGCGGTGCCGATGATCAGCAGCACCGCGAGCGCGATCAGGAGCGCGTTGCCGCGCAGGAACGAGGGGACGGCCACCACCAGGGTGAGGAACGTGAGGGAGGAGATCGCCCCGCGGCGGCGGCGCAGCAGCCCGATCCAGCCCCACAGGGCAGCCAGCGCGAGGATCCCGGCGAGCCCGCCCAGCATGTACTGGCCCGTGGCGCCGCCGAGCGGTCCCACGGACTCGATCCCCGTCAGCGGGTCGGTCACCGGACCGCCCTCTCGCTCCGCCTGCGCGCCCCTCCAGAGCAGTGCGGCGGACAGGGCCGAGAGGAGGACGGCGACGGCGATCCACCAGATCCGCGCCAGGCGCAGGAGCGGGTGCTCGAGACCGGCCTCGGCGGCGTCGCGCTCGTCCAGCGCGCGGACCCGGGCCGCGCGACGGTCCGCGAGCCGTTCCTCGTCCTCGCGCCGCAGGCGGGCGCGCTCCTCGCGCAGTCGCGCGTCGTCCGCGCGCTGCCGCTCCTGGAAGGCCCGGGTGGCACGGCCGGCGGCACGTGCGAGACGGTGGTCACTGCTGTTGTCTGCCACGCTCCGAGCCTAGCGTCGCCGCGGACGGTGCTGCACGGCACACCGTCGGGTCTCGCCCGAGCGGACGCGGGGGCGTACAGTGGTGGGGACCGGTATCCGGACTTACCCCCCTGAGTGAATGAGCGTGGACGCGTGTGCCACGCCGGTGTTGCAGATGTCGTGCAGATGTGTGTGAGGACCACGAACGTCGTGGTCCCGGGGGCTCGCCGGGTGAACGGTTTCCCATTCCCCCAGCAGACCCGCACCCTCGACGACGACCCGCGACCGTCGCCGCTGAGTGCCGCCTGCGCACCCCCTCAGGAGGACACCCATGTCGATCCATGACACCCCCCAGGCCGCCGAGAACCAGGATCCGATCGTCTCGGACGAGGCCCTCGCCGCCCCGCCGTCGGACGAGACTCCCGAGTCCCTGGCCGCCGACGCCCCCGAGGCCTCGCCGGAGGCCGACCTCACCTCCGAGCAGGACGACACCGACTCGGTCGAGGCCGAGCAGGACGAGCCGGCCGGCCCCACCTTCCTGGACCTCGGCCTGGACGCACGCGTCCTCGCCGCGATCGAGGACCTGGGCTACACCGCGCCCTCGCCCATCCAGGAGGCGACCATCCCGCTGCTGCTCGAGGGCCGCGACGTCGTGGGCCTCGCCCAGACGGGCACCGGCAAGACCGGCGCGTTCGCGCTGCCGGCGCTCTCCCGCCTGGCGGAGGCCTCGGACGTCAACGGGCGCGCCGACGCCCCGCAGATCCTCGCCCTGGCCCCCACGCGCGAGCTGGCGCTCCAGCTCGCCGAGGCCTTCGACGCGTACGCCAAGCATCTCGGCGACGTGTCCGTGCTGGCCGTCTACGGCGGCTCGCCCTACGGCCCCCAGCTCTCGGCGCTGCGCCGCGGCGCCCAGGTCGTCGTCGGCACCCCCGGCCGCGTGATCGACCACATCGAGCGCGGCTCCCTGGACCTCTCCCAGCTGCAGACCCTTGTGCTGGACGAGGCGGACGAGATGCTGCGCATGGGCTTCGCCGAGGAGGTGGACCGCATCCTCGCGTCCACCCCCGCGTCGAAGCAGACCGCGCTGTTCTCGGCCACCATGCCGCCGGCCATCCGCCGCATCTCCGCGCAGTACCTGAACTCCCCGGAGGAGGTGGCCGTGTCCCGTCAGTCCACGACGTCCGCCACCATCCGCCAGCGCTACCTGCAGGTGGGCCACCAGTACAAGCTCGAGGCCATGACCCGCATCCTCGAGACCGAGGACCACGACGGCGTCATCGCCTTCGTCCGCACCCGCGCCGCCACCGAGGAGCTGACCCAGCGCCTCACCCGCGCCGGCTTCAAGGCCGTGGCCATCTCCGGTGACATCGCGCAGAAGCAGCGCGAGAAGACCGTGGAGGACCTCAAGGCCGGCCGCGTGGACATCCTCGTGGCCACCGACGTCGCCGCCCGCGGCCTGGACGTGGAGCGCATCTCCCACGTGGTGAACTACGACATCCCGCAGGACGCGGAGTCCTACGTGCACCGCATCGGCCGTACCGGCCGCGCGGGCCGCACGGGCGACGCCATCCTCTTCATGACTCCCCGCGAGCGCTACCTGCTGAAGCAGATCGAGCGCACCACGCGCCAGGAGGTCGAGGAGATGGCCGTGCCGTCCGTGGCGAAGGTCAACGCCGCCCGCCTCAAGCGCTTCTCCGACACCATCACCAAGACGCTTGAGCGCGCCGGCGACCAGGAGCTCGAGACCTTCGCCGGCCTCGTCGACGAGTACGTGGAGCAGCACGAGATCGAGCCGTCCCGCGTGGGCGCGGCCCTCGCCATGATGGCGCAGGGCGGCCGCCCGCTGCTCTCCACCGAGCAGGACATCCCCACCCACACGGGCCGTGCGCGCACCGAGCGCGAGGGCCGTGGGGGCCAGGACCGTCCCGAGCGCGGCGGCAGCGCGGACGGGCGCGGCTCCCGTGGCCCGGCCCGCGAGCCCGCGGCCGGCAACGCCACGTACTGGATCGGCGTGGGCCACACGGACCGCGTGAAGCCCGGCAACATCGTGGGCGCCCTCGCCAACGAGGTGGGCCTGCCCGCCTCCCAGATCGGCGCGATCGACCTGCGCGGAAACCACTCGCTCGTCGAGCTGCCCGCCGACCTCACCCCGGCCCAGCTCGAGGCCGCCGGGCGCGCTGAGATCAACGGGCGCCGGCTCAACATGCGCAAGGACACCGGGCGCCCGACGCGCGGGGAGCGCGACGGCGATGACCGTGGCGAGCGCGGCGGCCGGGGCGGGTTCCGCAAGGACCGTGACGACCGCGGCCACGGCGGCGGGTTCCGGAAGGACCGTGACGACCGCGGCCACGGCGGCGGGTTCCGGAAGGACCGTGACGACCGCGGCCACGGCGGCGGGTTCCGCAAGGACCGTGACGACCGCGGCGGCTTCGGCGGCCGTGAGGAGCGCACCGGCGGCTTCAGGAAGGACCGCGAGGACCGCGGCGGGTTCCGCTCGGACCGCGGCCCCTCGGCCGGCCCGAAGAAGCCCCGCTGGGGCGCCCAGGAGCGTCGCGACGGCGGCCCGCGCCGCTGATGCCGGGGCGGCGCCGGGCCCCGTCTCGGCGCCGCCCACCTGCGAGTTGGAACTCTGCGCGAACACCTGGTAGGGTTTCACCTCGTTGCCCCGATAGCTCAGTGGTAGAGCGCCATCTTGGTAAGATGGAGGTCCCGGGATCGATTCCCGGTCGGGGCTCTGACATGAGAGCCCGTTCTCTCGGCATGCGCCGCGAGCGCGGGCGCTCTCATGTCGTGGCGGTGTAGCTCAGCTGGTTAGAGCGCACGACTCATAATCGTGAGGTCGGGGGATCGAGTCCCCCCGCCGCTACGAACACGAAGGACCCGGCCTCCACGGAGGCCGGGTCCTTCTGCGTCGGCACCCCCGTGCGGGGTGCCGACGCCCCTCAGCGCAGGCGGTCCCACCCCGCGCGGTCCAGGTCGGCCGCGAGCAGCGCCCGGAAGTCGTCGCCGGCGTGTCCGCCCGTGGGGTACACGTTCAGCCGCGTCCGCAGGTAGGAGGAGCCCTCTCTGTATCGCCGCTCTCCTGCCGTCGCGGCGCTCAGGGCGGACCAGGTGGGCGGGATCGTCTCCCCGGCCACGTCCCCGCCGTTCACGTGCCAGGTCGCCTGGACGCGTCGGAAGGACGGGCTGGTGGAGTCCACCGAGGCAGGGGGGGTTCCGCCGCCCACGATGGTCGCCCCCGCTCCGCGCCAGACCTCGAACTGGCGCTCGGCCATGAGGTGCATGGAGATGAACTCGGGGCCGCCGGAGTAGCCGATCATCCACTGGCGGGCGGCGGAGATGAACGGGAACCGACCCCTCAGGTGGGCGTTGAGCTGCCGGTACCAGGCGCCGTTGCGCGGGCGGTTGCGCCACCACGTGTAGCCGTAGCCGGTCTCGTACGGGGCGGGGGTGACCACGGCCACGAGGACGCAGTTGCGACGGTTGGCCTCCGCGGCGATCCCGCGCATCTCGGTGCCGTCAGGCCGCAGCACGCGGGAGCGGTCGGCCGAGAAGTAGTCGCCGTCGAAGAACCACGCCAGGCCCGCGGGCTTCACGAGATCCAGGCCGTCCGCGTAGACGTGGTAGACGGAGGACGCGTCGCCCGCGGTGAAGGCCTGATGGAACCGGGTGGTGGGCGCCTCGGTCAGGGTCCGCAGCTGGGGGCCGTAGGCCCAGCCCCACGTCCCGGCGCAGCGGACCGACTGCCACTCGCCCGACATCACGCCGGTGGTCGCCACGACCGCCCCGCTGGGGATCACCCCGACGGCCGCGGCGGTGGAGCGCGGGCGTTCCCGCAGGGAGGCGGCACTGGTCGCGTACACGCGGGCGGCGGCGTCGCCGGCCGGCACGAGATGGGTCCCGTCGGCCCAGCCGACCGTCCCCTGGTGGCTCACGAGGATCCACTCGCCCTCGCGCGGGCCGACCGCGGTGGCGATCGACCCGGCGGGGATGGTCCCGATGACGGTTCCGTAGGACCAGGGACGGGACTTCAGGGCGATCGGGCTCAGGGTGATCGGGCTCAGGGCGAGCAGCTGGGTGGTGGCGGCGGCCGGGACGGCAGCCACGAGGCTGGCTCCGGCGGTGACGGTGCCGGCCGCGGCCAGGGTGAAGCCGCGGCGGGAGATCAGGGTGCAGGGGGCGTCGCCTCAGGGCTCGCGGAGATCATGGTGACAGCCGGATGGAACCGAGACGTTCCGAAGGTGCAGGGATCTCCCAGGTTTAACCGTGCCCTCACGAAGTGATCACGAGGAGGTCACGATCCCGTCGCGGACCGGTAGCCTGACGGCATGTCCTCGCGCCCCCGTCAGAGCCCCTCGCGCGGCGGCGCGGCCCGTCCGGCCGCCCGGCCCGCAGGCCGCAGAGAGCCCGCCGGCTTCGTCTCCCCGTGGGAGCACGGCTCCTCCCTGTACCGCCGCATGGTGCTGACCGGCTCCGGCCTCTTCCTCGTGGGGATCGTGCTCTCCGTCGTCGGCTCCGCCACGCACCGGCTCCCGCTCTCCCAGGCCGCCCTCGTCGTACTGGGCCTGGGCGTCCTGGTCCATCTGGCGGCCCAGATGGTCCGCTTCCGCCAGGCAGCGCGTCGCCAGGGCGGGCGGCCTCGCGGCTGAGGCCCGCACCGTCGCCGCCGATCCCGGAGCCGACGTCTCCGGCCGTCGGGTCGCCCGCCCCGGCTCTCGGACCGCCGTCGTGTCCGGCCCCGGCGGTAGGCTGGTGCGCAGTCCGGACCCCGTCTGATCAGGAGCCACGCGTGCCCGTGAACCCCAGCGCCGCCGGGCGGAGCTATCCGCCCGCGCCCCCCTTCCAGGTGGGCCGGGAGGCCGTCCGCGCCTTCGCCTCCGCCGTCCAGGCGCAGCACCCCGCCCACCACGACGTCGAGGCCGCCCGAGCCCTCGGCCATGCCGACCTCGTCGCCCCGCCGACGTTCGCCGTCGTGATCGCGCAGCGCGCCGAGGCCGCCGCCGTGAACGACCCGGAGGTGGGCATCGACTTCTCCCGCGTGCTGCACGCGGAGGAGCGCTTCACCCACCACCGCCCGCTCGTGGCCGGGGACGAGGTCACCGCCACGGTGAGGATCGCCTCCGTGAAGTCGCTCGGCGGCAACGACATGGTCACCACCGTCACCGAGATCGCCGACGCCGCCGGCGCGCCGGTCTCGACCGTGACCTCCACCCTGCTGATCCGCGGAGAGAAGGCCTGATGAGCGCGCAGCACATCGGCCCGCAGAACGCCCCGCGCCTGTCCGACCTCGCCAAGGGCGACGTCATCGGCTCCCGGACCGTCGCACTCACGCGCGCCGACCTGGTGGCCTACGCGGGCGCCTCCGGCGACCACAACCCGATCCACTGGTCCGAGTCGTTCGCCACGGGGGTGGGACTGCCCGGTGTGATCGCCCACGGCATGCTCACCATGGGCGCCGCGGTGCAGCTCGTCACCGACTGGGCCGGGGATCCCGGGGCGGTGGTGGACTACCAGACGCGCTTCACGGGCATGGTCCCCGTCGCAGACACCACGGGCCGGGCCGACGACGACGGCGCGCCCCTGGCCGGCGCACGCCTCGAGGTCACCGGCACGGTGGGCGTCGTGGACGAGGCCGCCGGCACCGTCCGGATCGACCTCACGGTGAACGACCCCGCCCTGGACAAGCCCCGCGTGCTGACCAAGGCCCAGGTGCTCGTCCGCCTGGCCGAGCCCGCAGCCCCGACCTCGGAGGAGACCGCGTGAGCGAGCGCCTGGCCGACCACACCACCACCCGCGTCGGCGGGCCCGCCCGCGCCTGGGTCACCGCCCGCACGGAGCAGGAGGCCGTGGAGGCCATCCGCGTGGCCGACGCCGCGGGGGAGCCCCTGTTCGTGCTCGGCGGCGGCTCCAACACCCTCATGGCGGACGCCGGCTTCCCGGGCACCGTGGTGCAGACGGCGTTCGAGGGCATCGAGGTGCTGGAGGACGCGCACCGCGCGGAGGGTGCGGGCGAGGCGGAGGGCGACGCCGTCGTCGTGCGCATCGCCGCCGGCCAGCGGTGGGACGCCGCCGTGGCGTGGACCGTGGAGCGGGGCCTGGCGGGCGTCGAGGCGCTCTCGGGGATCCCGGGGTCCGCCGGCGCGACGCCGGTGCAGAACGTCGGCGCCTATGGCGCGGACGTGTCCCAGGTGCTGGTCTCCCTGCGCGCGTGGGACCGGCAGGTTCCCGGCGGCGGGGCTGTCGTCGAGCTGTCCGCCGAGGAGCTGCGCTTCGGCTACCGCGACTCGATCATCAAGCGCTCGATGCTGGAGTCGGGGGAGCCGAGCCCACGCTGGGTCGTCCTCTCGATCGACCTGCGGCTGCGTCGCGCGGCCGAGGGGGCCGAGCCGACGTCGCCGGTGCGGTACGCGCAGCTCGCGCGGGCGCTCGGCGTGGAGGAGGGCGCGCACGCCGCGCTCCGGACCGTGCGGGAGGAGGTGCTCGCCCTGCGCGCCTCGAAGGGCATGGTGTGGGACGTCGCGGACCAGGACTCGTGGTCCACGGGCTCGTACTTCACCAACCCGATCGTGCCGGCGGCCGTGCGCGCCTCTCTTCCCGAGGGTGCGCCCGCGTTCGCCGCGGGGACGGACGAGCAGGGAGGTGAGCTCGTCAAGCTCTCCGCGGCCTGGCTCATCGACCACGCGGGCTACGGCAAGGGCTTCGGCCTGCCGGACGTGGAGCCCCGCGAGGACGGGCCCGATGGCCGCGGTGAGGACGGGACGGGACTGGCCGGGGGTCGCGCGTCGCTGTCCACGAAGCACACGCTCGCCGTGACGAACCGCGGCGCGGCCAGCACCGAGGACATCCTCACCATCGCGCGCGAGGTCCGCGACGGCGTCCGCGCGCGCTTCGGCGTGGACCTGCCCCCCGAGCCCATGATCATCGCCCCCTACCTCTGATCCACCCCACCACCACGCGAGACGAGTCGTCACTTCTTGTGGGTATCCGCGGCGGATACCCACAAGAAGTGACGACTCGTTCAGCTTGGGGTCGGGTGCGCTCAGAGGTTGCCGGTGGCGATCATGAGCATGCGCCGCACGGGCTCCGCGGCGCCCCACAGCAGCTGGTCGCCCACGGTGAAGGCGGAGAGGTACTCCGGGCCCATCGCCATCGTGCGCAGGCGGCCCACGGGGATCTGCAGGGTGCCGGTGGCGGCGATCGGCGTGAGCTCGCGCATCGACGCCTCCTTCTCATTCGGCACCACCCGCACCCACTCGTTGTCCGCGGCGATGATCGCCTCGACCTCGTCCAGCGGCACGCCCCCGGTCAGCTTGAGCGTCAGCGCCTGGGAGTGCGAGCGCATGGCGCCCACGCGCACGCACAGCGAGTCGAACGGGATCCGCTCCTCGCCGCGCAGGCCGAGCACCTTGTTGGTCTCGTCGAAGGCCTTCTGCTCCTCGCGGGAGACGCCGTTGCCGAGGTCCGCGTCGATCCACGGGATGAGCGAGCCGCCGAGCGGCACGCCGAACTGCGACGCATCCAGCCGGCCGCCGCGCTGCAGCTCGATGACCTTGCGGTCGATCTCCAGGATCGCCGACGCCGGATCGGCCAGCTCGGCCTCGACCGCGCCGGACAGCGCCGCGTACTGCGTGAGCAGCTCGCGCATGTGGCGGGCACCGCCGCCGGAGGCCGCCTGGTAGGTCATGGCCGTGCCCCACTCCACGAGGCCGGCCTTGAACAGCCCGCCGAGGCCCATGAGCATGCAGGACACGGTGCAGTTGCCGCCGATGAAGTCCTTCGTCCCGGCCGCCAGCGCCGCGTCGATCACGGAGCGGTTCACAGGGTCCAGCACGATCACGGAGGAGTCCTCCATGCGCAGCGTGGAGGCGGCGTCGATCCAGACGCCGTCCCATCCGGCGGCGCGCAGCTGCGGGTAGACGGCCTTCGTGTAGTCCCCGCCCTGCGCGGTGAGGATCACGGGCAGCTTCGCCAATGCCTCGACGTCGTACGCGTCCCCGAGCGCGCCCGGCTCACCGGACATCCCCGCGAACACCGGGGCGGCGCCACCCGCGTTGGAGGTGGAGAAGAAGACGGGGTTCACCCGCGCGAAGTCGCCCTCCTCCGCCATGCGCTGCATGAGCACGGAGCCGACCATGCCGCGCCAGCCCACGAGGCCCACGGTGGGCACGGCGGCGGCGTCGGGGGCGGTGATGGGGGAGGGGGCGGCAGAGGTCATGCCCTCCAGGCTACCGGTCCCGCTGCGCGCGCTTCCGGCGGTTCCCCAGCATGAAGCCGCCGATCGCGAACGCCTGCGTCAGCACCAGCAGGAACACGAGGCCGGCGATCGTCTTGCCCTGCAGCACGAGGATGAGGCCGAACACGGCGCACACGAACGCGAGCACGGGCAGGGCGATGAGGGCGAGGAACGTCAGGGCGTCGCCGCTGAGCAGCCCGCCGGGGGCCGGGGTGTCGCGGGACGGCGTCGGGTCGGTGCTCATGCGGGGTCCTCTTCTCTCTCCCAGCGCTCCATGCGGTAGCGCGGTCCCGTGCGCGAGGCGTGCCAGTCGTCCGGGGCCGGGTCGGCCGCGGTCATGCGCCAGCGCGGGTCGAGGGCCGGGGCATGCGTGTCGCCGTCCTCGTCCTCGTCGATCACGGTGATCTCGGCGCGGGTGGCCACGTCGAGGGCCTGCTCGTACATCGTGGCACCGCCGATCACCCAGACGAGGTCGCACCCGTCGGCGTCCGCGGCCGCGTCGAGGCCGGTGCCGAAGTCGGGCACGACGACGGCGCCCGCCGCGCGGACCTCCGCTCCGGCGTCGTCGTCGGCCGTCAACGAGCGCGAGACCACGATGTTGGTGCGGTCCGGGAGCGGGCGGAAGGCCTCGGGGAAGGACTCCCACGTGCGGCGGCCCATGATCACGGGGTGCCCCTGCGTCAGGCGGCGGAAGTGGGCGAGGTCCTCGGGCACATGCCAGGGCATCGTGCCGTCGCGGCCGATCACGCGGTCCGGGGTCTGCGCCCAGATCATGGCGATCGTCGGCTCGGCCGGGGTGCCGTGCACGGGGGAGGTCGGGGCGGGGTGGTCCATGGGGGTCGGGGTCACCTCAGACGGCGATGGGGGCGGCGATGGCGGGGTGGTGCCGGTAGTCCAGCACCTCGAGGTCCTCGTACGCGTAGTCGAAGATCGAGTCGGGCCTCCGGACCAGGCGCAGCCGCGGGTACGGGTACGGGGCGCGGGTCAGCTGCTCGCGCACCTGGTCCTCATGGTTGGCATAGATGTGGCAGTCGCCGCCGGTCCACACGAACTCGCCCGGCGTCAAGCCGGTCTGCTGCGCCACCATCACGGTGAGCAGGGCATAGGAGGCGATGTTGAACGGCACGCCGAGGAAGAGGTCCGCCGAACGCTGGTACAGCTGGCAGGAGAGCACGCCGGGGCCGCCGTCCTCACCGGGGGAGACAGAGAACTGGAACAGTGCGTGGCACGGCGGCAGGGCCATCTCGTCCACTTCGGCGGGGTTCCAGGCGGTCACGATGTGCCGGCGCGAGTCCGGGTTCGCCCGGATCTGCTCCACGACCTTCGCGATCTGGTCGATGTGCCCGCCGTCGGGGGTGGGCCACGATCGCCACTGGACGCCGTAGACGGGGCCGAGCTCGCCGTCCGCGTCCGCCCACTCGTCCCAGATGCGCACGCCGCGCTCCTGCAGCCAGCGCACGTTGGAGTCCCCGCGGAGGAACCACAGCAGCTCGAGCGCGACGGACTTGAAGTGCACCCGCTTGGTGGTGATGAGAGGGAAGGACGCGGACAGGTCGAAGCGCATCTGGCGGCCGAAGACGCTGCGCGTCCCGGTGCCGGTGCGGTCCGTCTTGACGGCGCCGTGGGCCATGACGTCGGCCAGCAGGTCCTCGTACGGGGTGGGGATGCTCACCCGGTCCACTCTAGCCAGAGACGACTCCGCCGAGGGCGCCGTCCACCGACCGCCGGACCCGCTCGGCGTCCCAGCCCGCGGCGCGGGCCAGGGCGACCGCGCTCCGCAGCGAGGCCTCGACCTCTGCGTGGTCCGGGGGCGGAGGGGCCTCGGCCACCACGGTGCCGCGCCGACCCTCCTTCTGCACGAGTCCGGCGAGCTCCAGCGCGTCGTACGCGCGGACCACCGTGTTCGGTGCGATGCCGAGGTCGGCGGCCAGCGTCCGGACCGAGGGGAGCCGATCGCGAGGAGCGAGCACCCCGCGGCGCACGAGGTCGGCGATGCGGGCTCGGATCTGCTCGAAGGGCGGCACGGGGGAGTCGAGATCCAGGTCGACGCCGACGGGGTCAGTCACGCGCACCGCCTCTCGCCGCCGGTCCGTCCGCGCGGGTCCCGTCGGCCGCGCCGCGGAGGATCCGCTGCTCGCGGGCGGGCCGGACGAGCACGAGCAGCACCCCCACGACCGTCGAGCCGACCAGGAGGAGCATCTCGGCCGGGGCGCCGTTCGCGACGGGGGTCAGCCACCCGGCCATCTCGGCCGCCGGGATGCGCCCGGCTTCCCACGCAGAGTAGGCGGCCGCGGCCTCCTGGGCGGCCTGACGGCGCTCATGCGCCTCGAGGGCACCGGCCAGGCCGGCCAGTCCGATCCAGGCGAGCAGGGCCGCCCCGATGCGGCAGGCGTGGTCCACGGCGATGTGCCGTGCCGCCAGGTCCTGTGCCGGGTCCAGTCCGCTCAGCGCCCTCCGACGGTGGCAGATCGCCAGCACGGCGGACAACGCCAGGAGCACGGCCGCCGCGCCGGCCGCGTACCAGGGCGCGACGGCGGACCCGGCGGGCATTCCGGCGAACCGGGCGCTGAACGGCGTGGCCTGTTCGGAGAGGTGCTGCCGGTACTCCGCGCCCTGCACGCCCGGGGTGGCCGCGGCGGCTGCGACACCGGCGAGTGCCAGGATCGCTCCCGGGGCCACCAGCAGGAGGAGGCGGGGCGGGACGAGGGACTGCCATCGGCGGGCGATCAGGGCGGCGCTGCGCCGGGGCCCCGTCGCCGGAGGCCAGGTCACCTGGCCGAGGGCGGGGATCACGAGGAGCCACAGAGCCGGGAGGAGGATCGCCGCCGCCAGCAGCGGCGCATCGACCGGAGCGGCCTCGAGTGTCTCCCTGCTCCAGTGCCCCGAGGGCGCTCCGCCCCCGGCTCGGACCCAGCCGCCCGCGCCCTCGGTCACCCACAGTGCCGCGAACGGGGTCGGGCCGGCCCAGACGGCCGTGGCCACCAGGGTGAGCGCCGCCGTCGCGGTGAGATGGCCGCGCGCGGCCAGCGGCGCCGCGGTCCACCGGGCCCGGCGACCGAACCAGTAGAGGATCGCGAGGACGAGGAGGACGAGAGCACTGGAGGTCCAGACGACCTCGAGGGGGAGGGCGGGCACCGGGCACCTCTTCTGTCCATGCGTGCGCGACCGCCGCGCACGTGCTCACTGTATCAATGGAATGATACAGGCGGCGTGTCGCGGGTGCCCGGCCCCGGCTCAGCCGCCGTACACCAGGTCCTGGTACTCGGGGTAGCGGCGCAGGTAGTCGTCCACGTAGGTGCACTCGGCGAGGATCTGGTCGCCCTCGGCGCGGATGCGGTCCAGCACCATCGTCACGAGGGCGCGGGCGTAGCCGCGGCGGCTGAAGGCCTCGTCGATGATCGTGTGCTGCAGGCGCACCACGGTGACGTCCTCGCCCTCGTCGGCGGGGCGGGTCTCCTGCGTGTAGCCGAGGAAGCCGATGTACCTGCCGTCGTGGCGCAGCTCGAAGCGCTCGCGGTCGGGATCCCGGGTCACCGCGAGGCGCTCGTGGACGATCTTCTCGGGCTGGTGCGTCGATGCGGTCTCCATGGACCGAGCCTAGGCCTGTGGGGCGCGGGCCTCAATGCCCGCTCAGTCGTCCGGTCCCGTCAGTCGTCCCAGGGGTCGTAGACCTCCACGGCCACGACGGCGCCGTCGCGCTCGACCGCCTGGTGGAGCACGAGGACGGCACCGGGGCGCAGGTACGGGTCCTCGCGCGGGAGGGCACGCAGGATCTCCGCCGCGGGGCGGGCCGCCGCATCCCGAATCTCCTGCAGTAGCTCGGGCAGCACGGGGCGGTGCGTGCACAGCACCTGGGGGCGACGGCGGCCCAGCACGTCCCGCATGGCCCGGCGGGTCTTCTTCGGCCTCTCCCGCGCGGTCGCCTCCGTGAAGGCGCTCTTCGTCTTCAGGGGCAGGCCCGACGTCTTCACGAGGGGCGCCACGGTCTCCACGCAGCGCCGCCACGGGGAGGAGACGAGGCGCTCCGGCCGCCACGCCCACACCAGGCCCTGCACGGAGAGCGCCTGCCGTCGGCCGGTGGCGGCGAGGGGCCGCTCCTGCTCGGCCCGGGACCAGGAGGAGCGCGGCTTGGCCTTGGCGTGGCGCAGCACGATCGTGGGCGTGGTGCGCAGCCGTCCCTGTGCGTGGGCGCGCTCGAGCAGCTCGAGCGGCTCCCGGTCCGTCTCGTTGGCCAGCATCTGCGCGGCGCGGGCCGGGCTCACCCAGCGGATCTCGTCCACCTCGTGGCCGTCCGGGGTCGCGGTCAGTCCCGCGGCGTCGGCGGCCCAGTACCAGACCTCCTTGGTCTGGCCGCCGCCGCTGCGGCGCGCGGGCACCTCGTAGCGGGTGACGCACAGCGGGACGCCGGGGCGCAGGGTGAGGCCCACCTCCTCCTGGACCTCGCGCACCGCGCACTCCGGGAGGGTCTCGCCGACGTCGAGCTTGCCCTTGGGCCAGGACCAGTCGTCGTACCGCGGGCGATGGATGACCATCACCTCGAGTCCGTCCGCGGTCAGGCGCCACGGGAGCATGCCGGCCGCCAGCACGTCCGCAGAGGGTCCCGTCACGGCGCGGTCCGGGGTGGACCAGGTCGCGATGCGGTCGGACTGGGGCGAGGCCATGCGGCTCCTGAATCTCTGCGGGGGGGCGGGGGCGCCCGATGCGGTGCGGTGCGTTCCGGTGGTCATGCGGGCCGCACCAGGATACGGCCCGCATGACCGGCCGAGCCCCGCCCGCCCTCCCGCGTCAGCCGGTCCGTTCGGCGCGGTACTGCGCGTCGGCGGCGAGCAGCCGGAAGCCCAGCGACTCGTACAGGGCGACGGCCGCCGCGTTCTCCGCGTCCACGTACAGGTCGACGGCGTCCACCGGGACGGCGGCCAGGTGCTGGAGGCCGGCGAGGGTCACCGCCCGGCCCAGGCCCATCCCCTGCGCGTGGGGGGACACCCCGACGACGTACACCTCGCCCAGCCGCGGCCGTGTGACGCGGTGCCCGCCCTCGTCGGCGACGGAGCCGACGTCGTCATGGGCCGGCTCGACCTTGGTCCAGTGGAAGCCGAGCAGGGCGCCGTCGGCCGCACGCTCGGCCAGCAGGAAGCCGGACGCGTCGAACCAGTCCTGCTCCATCCGGTCCTGGAGGTCGGCGCGGGTCAGGCCGCCCTGCTCGGGGTGGTCGGCGAAGGCCGCACCGTTGAGCTCGAGCCAGGCCTCCTCGTCCCGGCCGGGCTCGAAGGCGCGCAGGCGGACCCCGTCCGGCAGGCGCGGCGCGGGCAGCGCGGCCATCTCCTCGCCCTCCAGCCGCATCCGGCGCAGCTCGCGCACGGGCGCGAGGCCGTGCCGTCGTGCCAGCTCCGCCGAGCCCGGCAGCATGCCGTGCGCCCAGACGCTCGTGGTCCCCTCGAGCCCGCCGCCCCGGACCGCCGTCGCGGCGGCGTCGGCCAGACGGGTGCCGTTGCCGGCGCGCCGCGCGGCCGGGTCCACCACGAGCTCGAGCACGGATCCGGCGGCCTCGGAGCCCTCGGGGGCGAGCACCGCCGCGCCGATCAGGCCTCCCTCCTCCGCGCGCAGGAGGCCCAACCAGCGCTGCCGGCCCCGGGAGAGCACCCCGCGGGTCTGGTCCGACAGGGGCGGATGCCCGTCGGCAGCGTGGGCGCGGTCGGCCAGCGCGAGGACCTCGCTCACCTGCTCCGGTCCCGTACCGGAGCCGTCCTGAGCGGCGACGTCGACGGCGGCCGAGGAGGGCGCGATGGGCGGGACGGGGCGGGGAGCGGGGGAGTCGGCCATGTCCTCAGCGTAGGGGGACAGCTGGCAGGATGGGCCTCGTGATGCGACTGCCCATGGCCCTGAGCGCGGCCCTCGCCGCCCTGGTGCTGGCCGCGGCCACCCTGCTGGGCCCCGCGCCCGCCGCCGTCGCCGCCGTGGCCGTGGTGCTGGTGATCTCGTGGGGCTGGCCCCGGCAGATGGGCGCCCCCGCGCGCCTCTCCCTGTCCGTGACGATCGCGTCCACCGGCGTGCTCGGCGTCCTGCTCATGCTCCTCTGGCCGGCGCCAAGCACGGGGCACGGAGACGCCTGGGCGCTCCTCGAGCCCCTGGCCGTGCTGCTCGCGTGGGGCACCATGGCGGCCTTCGTGGTCCAGCTCGTCCGCGGTACAGGGCGGCCGCTGCGCCTCGAGTCCACGGTCGCCACGATGGGCGGCGTGGTGATCGCCGTGATGTCGGCCAGCTGGGTCGCGATGGCCCGGTGGTCCGCGGTGCCGGAGGTCCGCGGACTCGTGCTGGCCCTGGCCGTCACGGTCGCGGTCGTCTCGCTCCTGGGCCTGACGCCCTGGATGCAGGGCCGCCCGGGCGTCCTCGCCCTCGTGGTGATCCCGGCGAGCGCCCTCGCCGCGTGGGCCGCCGGGGCGCTCGCGGGCACGGCGCCCCGGGAGCTCGCCGCCCTCACGCTCTCGTCGCTCTCCGCGGCGACGCTCGTGGCGCTCACCGCCTCCACGGCCCCGTCCTCGCGCCCCCGGCCGGAGGACCGCCCTGTGGCCACCACGCTGCGCCCTCGCCGCGCCGGCTACGCCCTCGCGATGGCGCCCGTGGGTGCCGCCGGAGTGATCGGCCACGTCATGGTGGGGCTGCTGGCCTGAGCCGGCCTGCGGCAGTGGCTAGGATGGTCGGCATGGATACGCTCATCGCCCTCGAGATCTTCTTCCTCGGCCTCGTCGTCCTCGCCAGTCTGGCGATGGCCGCCGTCGCCGCCGTCGTCGTCTCGGGCCTCTTCAAGGGCCAGCGCTGACCGAGCGCGGCCCCGCCGTGGGCCGCGCCGTGACGACTCATGGCCACTGAACTCCCCTTCGACCTCACCCCCGAGCTCGCCCCGCTCTCCTGGCTGATCGGCAGCTGGGAGGGCCAGGGCCGCCTGGGCGACGGTGCCGACGGCACGGAGATCTTCTACCAGCGCGTGGACTTCACCGAGCACGGCCAGCCCTTCGTGGAGTACCGCGCGGAGTCCTGGCTGTGCGAGGAGGACGGCACCCTGCTGCGCCCCCTCACCGTGGAGACCGGCTTCTGGCAGGTGGACCGCCCCCGCCGGGACGGCGACGTGGGCCCGGGCATGGTGCCCGCGGACATCGTCCCCGCCTACCGCTCCGCCGAGGACGTCGAGTCCCTGCGCAGCGAGGGCGGCTCGTTCGGCATCACCGCCACCATCACGCACCCGGGCTCCCTCTCCGAGCTCTACTACGGCCGCATCAAGGGCCCGCAGCTGCAGCTCGTCACGGACGCCGTGCTGCGCGGCTCTGCGGCCGGTCCGTATGAGCGCGCCACGCGCATCGCGGGCCTCGTCAACGGCCAGCTGTTCTGGCGCTGGGACGCCGCGGCGACGGCGGAGGGGGAGCTGGAGGTCCACGCCTCCGCGATCCTGGACCGCATGCCCAGCCCCGCTGAGGGCCGCCTCGCCCCCGGCGCGGAGCGCCCCCGCTGCTCCGGTTCGGACCGCCCCGCATGACCATGCCCGGGCGCAGCCCGATCCTGAGCCTCGCCGCCTCCGCGAGCCCCGGCCCAGCGGCCGGCGCCGTGGAGGGGGAGGGCCTGGAGGAGGGCGTCGCCGCCCACTACGGCCGTCCCCTGCCGGAGCAGCGCGCCCTGGCCCGCGGCCGGGCCCTCGTGGACCTCTCCCACCGCGCCGTCCTCTCCCTCACGGGCCCGGACCGTCTCGCGTGGCTGCACACCCTGGGCAGCCAGCACGTCGAGTCCCTCGCCCCGGGCACGAGCACCGAGACGCTCCTGCTCGATCCGCAGGGCCGCATCGAGCACGCCGCGCATCTCCTCGAGGACGGTGCCGCCGCGTGGCTCATCGTGGACCGCTCGCGCTCCGAGGACCTCATCGCGTGGCTGACCGCCATGCGCTTCTCCCACGACGTGCGGATCCGCGACCACTCCGGCGCGGTCGCCGTCGTGGGGTCCATGGCGCCCGTGCCCGGCTGGGAGGACCGCACCGTGTGGGTGGACCCGTGGCCCGCCGTCGCCGAGGGCGGCTGGGCGTACTCGGCGGAGCCGGACCCGGCGCGTCACCCCGGCGCGGACTGGAGCTGGCGCGAGTACCTCGTGACCCGCGCCGACCTCGCGGAGACCGTCGCGCACCTCGGTGAGGGGGAGCTGAAGGGCTGGAGCCTGGCCGGCGTCTCCGCCGCGGAGGCCCTGCGGCTCGCCGCCGGGCGCCCCCGTCCCGCCCTGGACGCGGACGCGCGGGCCCTGCCGCACGAGCTCGACCTGCTGCGCACCGCCGTGCACCTGGCCAAGGGCTGCTACCGGGGGCAGGAGACCGTGGCACGGGTGCACAACCTCGGGCGTCCTCCCCGCCGCCTCACGCAGCTGCTGCTGGACGGGTCCTCCCATGCGCTCCCGCCCCACGGCGCGCCCGTGATCCTGCGCCCGTCCCCGGACACCCCCGAGGGCCGGGCGACCGCCCGTCCCGTCGGGTCCGTCACCGGTTCCGCGCTCCACCACGAGGCCGGGCCGATCGCGCTGGCCGTGCTGAAGCGGGCCGTCCCCGTGGACGCGGAGCTGCTCGTCCGCGGTGCGGAGGACGACGTGGCCGCGGAGTGGATCGCCGCCGCGCAGGAGCCGCTCGTCTCGCCCGACGCCGGCCAGGTCGTGGGCCGTCCCCCGGGGCTCGGGCGCCTGGGCTGACCGGGACTCTCGTCCCGTCCGGCGCGGTGGCCCGCCGCCCGTCAGGCCGCCCCTGAGCGGTCAGCGCCCGGCTGTCAGCTCGATCCGCGTGAGGGACCCCGCCCGCGCGAACCCCAGGGCCACGGCGATCGCCTGGCCCGCCCGGTCCTGCGTGCGCACGCGCGCCTCGGGCACGAGGCCGTCCAGGAAGGCCCGCTCGGCCGCGACGGCCGCGGCGTAGGTCCCGAGTCCGCGGACGCGGTGCTCCGGGGCCGTGAGGATCCCCATCCGGGCGACCAGCCCCTGCCACACCGTGTGCCCCGCCCCGGCGAGGGGGTCGCCCAGCGCCTCCCCGTGGCCGTCGTCGGGCACGAGGGTCAGTGGTGCTGGGCCCAGGTCCGCCGCGTGGACGTCGTCGGCGGGGCACAGGGCCGTGAGCCGCGCCGCGTGCTCGGGGGCATCGGAGACCGCCACCGAGGAGGAGGGGCTGATCTCCGGTGCCTCGGCCGTGTAGAGCAGGTCGGCCTCGCCGAGCGAGCGCGGGGCGTGCCGCGCCGTGAGCCGCAGCAGGGTGGACTCGAGGGCGAGCACCTCGTCCGGGAGGTCCCGCGCCGCGCCGAGCACGTCCGCGGGAGCCCGCAGCGCCGTCGCGCCGGCCAGCTGCAGCACGACCACCGCGTCCGCGGGTCCCGCCACCTCGAGACGGGAGCCGTCGGACGGGTCGTCGAGCGATCCCTCCGGCAGGCCGAGCTCGCGGCACCACGCCCAGCGGACGAGGCCGAGGACGTGGTCGTCCAGGCGGGGGAGCTCGCTCACGGGATCAGCGGCCGAAGAGGACGGCGGCCTCGTCGTACCGGGAGCTCGGGACGGACTTGAGACCCTTGAGCGCCGCACTCATGGGGATGGAGATGATCTCCGTCCCGTTCGCCGCCACCATCTGACCCCAGCGCCGCTGCGCCGCGAGGTCCACGGCGCCCATGCCGAAGCGCGTGGAGAGCACGCGGTCCGTGGCCGTCGGGGCGCCGCCGCGCTGGATGTGCCCGAGCACGGTGCTGCGGGTCTCGATGCCGGTCATGGTCTCGATCTCGCGCGTGACCCACTCGCCGATGCCGCCGAGGCGGGGGCGCCCGGAGGCCTCCACACCGGCGTCCGCCAGCGGGTCGTCCTGGCCCTCGGGGATGAAGCCCTCCGCGACGACGACGAGCGGCGAACGGCCCTTCTCGTGCACCTGCGTGACCCACTCGGCCACCTGCTCCATGGGCGTGCGGACCTCGGGGATGAGGATCGCATGGGCGCCGGCGGCCATGCCGGAGTGCAGGGCGATCCACCCGACGTGGCGGCCCATGACCTCGGCCACCATGCAGCGGTGGTGGGACTCGCCGGTGGTGCGCAGGCGGTCCATCGCGTCCGTGGCGATCTGCACGGCCGTGTCGAAGCCGAACGTGTAGTCGGTGCCCTGGAGGTCGTTGTCGATGGTCTTCGGGACGCCGATGATCGGCAGGCCGTCCTGGGCGAGGCGGTTGGCGCCGGCCAGGGTGCCCTCGCCGCCGATCGCGATCACGGCGTCCAAGCCCAGCTCGCGCACGCTGCGCAGCAAGTTCTCCGGGCCGCCGCCGTCGGCGTCGTACGGGTGCGTGCGGGACGTGCCGATGATGGTGCCGCCCTGCTTCGCGAGGCCGCGGACCCGCGTGCGGGGCAGCTCCTCGACGTCCATGCGGATGAGGCCGGCCCAGCCGTCCCGGATGCCCACCATCTCCATGTCGTAGGTCTTGATGCCGTGCAGGACGGCCGCCCGGATGACGGCGTTGAGGCCGGGGCAGTCGCCTCCGGAGGTGAGCATTCCGACGCGCATGGGGGTCCTCTCGAGGGTGTTCTGCCGGGGTCCCCCTCACCCTAGGCATGCCGGAGGGCGGCCGTCAGGGGACGGCCGCCCGTCGGGCCCCACTCGAAGGGCGGCGCGCCGGTGCGCCCTCGTCGGATGTCAGGCCCCGAGAGCGCGCGCTCGGCGGGGATCGTGGACGCCTGGCTCACGTGAGGGGGGCGAAGAGGAGGTGGGCGGCCATCTGCACGGCGGTGACGCCCACGAGGACCCCGCTCACCGGGGCGAGGGCGCCGGGGCGGCGGCCCCGCAGCAGGCCGACGGTCATCGCGACGACGATGACGGCCAGGGCGGCCGAGGTGGGTGGCACGGGGAGCAGCGTCGCGCTCGGCACCGCGTTCCCCAGGAGCATGGACAGCAGGACCGTCAGGGCGGTTCCCGCCGCCAGGAGGTAGGTGACCGCCTGCGCGCCGCGTCCGAGGACGGGCTTGCCGCCGGGTCCGTGGGACCCGCCCTTCGCCCACATCGGCCTGCGCCCGGGGGCCCGGAATGCGGGGGCGACGGTGCGCGCCTGCTCCTCGGCCAGTCGGGCGGCCGCGCGGTGCTCGCGGGAGTGCGTCTGCTCTCGCCACGCGCCGGTGTCCGGGTCGATCCAGTCCGCGTGGAAGCCGTGCTCGTCAGCGGAGGCGGGCGCCGCCGAGGTCTCTCGGCGCCGCGCATACCAGGCGGGCTCGCTGTGCACGCGCCCGCGCTCCGGCGTCGCCGTGGGGGTGACGCGCTGCTGCGCGTCGGCGTCCCACCGCGTCACGAGCCACCAGACCAGCACCGCGACGGCGGCGAGGCCGAGCAGCGAGCCCGGCCCGCCGACGGCCGGTGCGAGCAGGGTGAATCCCGCGCCCACGAGGACGTTGAGGGCGCCGATGCCGCCGATCACGGCGATCGCCACGGTCGCGTCGGTCCACTCGCCGCGGCGCAGGCGGCCGTACTGCACCCGCCCCTGCGCGTCCGGGAGCACGGCCCAGGCGGCCGCGTAGGCCAGCAGGCCCAGCCCGGCGGACACGACGCACAGGGCCACGAACGCGCCGCGGGCCAGCAGGGGGTCGATCCCGTAGCGGCGGGCGACGCCGCCGAGGACGCCGGCCACCCAGGAGGAGTCGTCGCGGCGGACGCCCCACGACTCGACCGCGCGGCGCAGCCAGGAGGGGAGTGCGCCCGCGTCGTCCTGGACGTCGGCGGGGGAGGGGGGACAGGATCCGTGGGCGGTGCTCATGCCTCCATCGTGGTCCGCCGCCGCCCCGGGCACATCCGGGATGTCCCGGATCCGGTCCCGGATGTGCCCCGTGCACGGGACGGGCAGGATGGAGCCATGAGCCCCGCCGTCCCCACCGCGCCGACACCGACGGGTCCCGTGCGTCCGGCCTTGCCCGCGCGCCCTCCGCTGGCCCGGCATGGCGCCGACCGGCCGGTGGCCGGGGTCGCCGCCGGCGTCGCCCGGCACCTGGGCCTCTCCACCGCGGCGGTGCGCTGGGGGTTCGTGCTGCTCACCCTGGCCGGCGGCGCCGGGGCGGCGCTCTACGCCTGGCTCTGGCTGCTCATGCCGGAGGACGCGCCCGGCACCCCCGCGGCAGACGGCGTCGCCGGCCCGGCCCCCACGCTCGCCGAACGCCTGCCCGAGGTGGCCGAGCGCGTCCGGGAGGGCGGCTGGCCGCTGCTGCTCGCCGCGGTCCTGCTCGGCGTCGGCGGGATCGTGGCGGCCGACGGGCTGGGCGTGGACGTGGACTGGGCGCTCGTGGGCCCCGTGGCGGTGCTCGTGATCGGCCTCGGGCTCGCGTGGATGCAGCTGGACCTCGGCCGGGGCGGGCGCGGGGAGCGCGGCGGCCGCCTCGTGCGCCTCGCCCTCGGATCGGGGCTCGTGCTCCTCGCCGTGCTGGCCCTCGCCGTGGGCGCCGTCGGCTCGGGCGAGCTGTGGCTGGGACTGGTGGTCGCCGTCGCCATGCTGGCCGGGGCGGCCCTGGTGGCCATGCCCTACCTGCTGGCGTGGCAGCGCCGCCGGGACGAGGAGCGCACGGCGCTCGCGGTCCACGCGGAGCGCGCCGAGATCGCGGCGCACCTGCACGACTCGGTGCTGCAGTCCCTGGCGCTGATCCAGCGGCGCGCCGAGGACCCGGAGACGGTCGCCCGGGTGGCCCGCGCCCAGGAGCGCGAGCTGCGCCGGTTCCTCTTCCCCGAGGCGGCCGGGCTCGGCGGGACCCTGCGCGAACGGCTCGAGGAGACGGCGGCCGAGGTCGAGGACGCCCACGGCCGCCGCGTGGAGGTGGTCGCGGTCGGCGAGGCCTCCGGGGCCTGGCTCGAGCCACTCGTGGCCGCCGCCCGGGAGGCCGTCCTCAACGCCGCGCGCCACGCGGGGGACGTCCAGGTCTTCGCCGAGGTGACCGACGACGACGGCGCACCGCGGCTCGCGGAGGTCTTCGTGCGTGACCGCGGGGCGGGCTTCGACCTCGACGAGGTCCCCGCCGACCGGATGGGCGTGCGCGAGTCGATCCTTGGCCGCATGCGCCGGGCAGGAGGGTCGGCCCGTCTCCGCTCCGGGCCGGGCGGCACCGAGGTGCACCTGGCCCTTCCCGAGCCCGCCCACCCGACCGATCCGCGGGAGGAGACCGCATGACCATCCCGCTCACCGCCGTGATCGTGGACGACCACGCGATCTTCCGCGCCGGACTGCGCGCCGACCTGGATCCGGCGCGGGTCGAGATCGTGGGCGAGGCCGGGGACGTCGACGCCGCCGTCCGCGAGGTCCTCGAGCGGGAGCCCGACGTCGTGCTCCTCGACGTGCACCTGCCCGGCGGAGCGGGCGGCGGCGGGGCCGAAGTGGCCGCGCGCGTGCTGGAGCGGCGGCCGGGCACGCGCTTCCTGGCGCTGTCCGTGTCCGATGCCGCGGAGGACGTGGTCGCCGTGATCCGCGCCGGGGCCCGCGGCTACATCACGAAGACCGCCTCGGGGGCCGACGTCACGGAGGCGGCCGCGCGGGTGGCCGGCGGCGACGCCGTGTTCTCGCCGCGCCTCGCCGGATTCGTCCTCGACGCGTTCCGCGGGAGCCCGCCGTCGCCGTCGGCGCCGGCACCGGAGGCCGGGGAGCCGGCCCGGGACGAGGACCTCGACCGCCTCTCCTCCCGCGAGCGGGACGTCATGCGCCTCGTGGCCCGGGGCTACACGTACCGGGAGGCCGGCGCCGAGCTGTTCATCTCGGACCGCACGGTGGAGAGCCACGTGTCCTCCGTGCTGCGCAAGCTCCAGCTCTCCAACCGCCACGAGCTCACGCGCTGGGCCGCGCGCCGCGGATACGCCTGAGCCGGATGCGGGCGAGCCCCGCGCCGGGCGGCGCGGGGCTCGCAGGTCTGCGGCCGGCCGCGACGCACTCGCGGCCGGCGAGGACCGCGATCACTCGGAGAGCAGTGCGCGGATGCGCTCGACTCCCTCGGCCAGGTCGTCGTCGCCCAGCGCGTAGGACAGGCGCAGGTAGCCCGAGGGGCCGAAGGCCTCGCCGGGCACGACGGCGACCTCGGCCTCATCGAGGATGAACGCGGCGAGCTCGGCCGACGTCGTGGGGGTGACGCCTCCGCGGTACGTCTTCCCGAGCGCCTCACGGACGTCCACGTACGCGTAGAAGGCACCCTCCGGCGTGGGGCAGTGGAAGCCGGGCACGGCGTTCATGGCCGCGACCATGGCCGTCCGGCGGCGGTCGAAGGCCGTCGTCATCTCCTCGACGGCGTCCAGCGGCCCCGCGACGGCGGCGAGGGCCGCGCGCTGGGACACGTTGGCCACGTTGGAGGTGGCGTGCGACTGCAGGTTCGTGGCCGCCTTGATGACGTCCACCGGGCCGACCATCCATCCGACGCGCCAGCCGGTCATCGCGTAGGTCTTCGCGACGCCGTTGACGACCACGGCCTGCTCCGCCAGGCCCGGGACGGCCGCGACGATGGAGGTGAAGGGCACGCCGTCGTAGGTGAGGTGCTCGTAGATCTCGTCGGTGACGACCCACAGGCCCCGCTCGAGGGCCCACTCGCCGATGGCCTTCGTCTCCTCGGGGGAGTAGACCGCGCCGGTCGGGTTGGAGGGCGAGACGAAGAGGAGCGCCTTGGTGCGGTCCGTGACGGCGGCCTCGAGCTGCTCCACGGTGACCTTGTAGCCCGCCTCGGGGCCCGCGAACACGTCCACCGGCACGCCGCCGGCCAGGCGGATGGCCTCCGGGTAGGTGGTCCAGTACGGCGCGGGGACGAGGACCTCGTCCTGCGGGTCCAGCAGGGCGGCGAACGTGTTGTAGACGGCCTGCTTGCCGCCGTTCGTCACGAGCACCTGGGAGGCCTCCACGGAGACGCCGGAGTCCCGCAGGGTCTTGGCCGCGATCGCCTCGCGCAGCTCGGGCAGGCCGGCGGCGGGGGAGTAGCGGTGGTTCTTCGGGTCCTGCGCGGCGGCGACGGCCGCGTCGACGATGTAGCCCGGGGTGGGGAAGTCGGGCTCGCCCGCGCCGAAGCCGATCACGGGACGGCCAGCGGCCTTGAGCTCCTTGGCCCGCGCGTCGACGACGAGGGTGGCGGACGGGTCGATGGCGGCGAGGCGGGTGGACACGCGGCGTGCGGGGGAAGCCATGGGGACCTTCTTCGGCGGTTCGAGGGCGGGAGCGAGGTGCGGAGGGCACGCCTCCGCACGCCAGCGTAGTGAGTGCGCCGCCCCGGTTCGACTCCCGGCCCGGCATGGCGTATTCTGAACGCTCGGTACCGCGATGACGGTCCTGGGCGAGCGCCCGGGAGTCGGCAGGCGGACACCTAGGGTAGTGGCGCAATTGGTAGCGCAGCGGTCTCCAAAACCGCAGGTTGCAGGTTCGAGTCCTGTCTGCCCTGCTCGGTGCCGGGCTGAAGTGCCCGGCACAGGCGTGCAAGCGTTTCGGCGATCCGATTGAGTGAGGCCACGTGACTGAGTTGGCGGCGAACGGCGGGGGCTCCACCCCGGCGCCGGACAGGCAGCGCCGTGGGCTCTTCGCGCGGATCGCCCTGTTCCTGCGCCAGGTGGTGGACGAGCTCCGCAAGGTGGTCACCCCCACGAGCGAGGAGCTGCTGCGCATGACCGCAGTGGTGCTCGCCTTCGTGGCGGTCATGATCCTCCTGGTGATGGGCCTGGACTGGCTGTTCGGCACCCTGGCGGGTCTGACGTTCGGCACGGGCGGCCGCTGAGCGGACCGCGAGCCGGGCCCCGCGGCGCAGGAGGCGTCCACACGCCCGCACGCCAAGGCCCCCCCGTCAGTGGAGGGTCGTCCGACCCCCGTCAGCAGAAAGCAGGAAGCCGTGTCCGAGCAGGAAATGGATCGTCAGTCCCCCGAGGACTCCGTCTCCGTCGAGGAGACCGCCGCCGCAGAGGGCGTCGTCGAGCCCGAGACGGACGAGGCCGTGCCGGGCGAGGCCGCCGAGGCCGCCGTGCAGGAGGCCGACCTGGCCGCCGATTCCGCCGCCGACGTCGACGTCGAGGCCGCCCCCACGGAGGACGCCGACGCCCAGGCCGCGGAGACCGCTCCTGCTGAGGACGCCGCCCCTGCCGAGGAGGAGCCCGTCGTCGACCCCGCCGAGGAGCTGCGCACCCGCCTGCGCCGCCAGCCCGGCGACTGGTACGTGGTGCACACCTACGCCGGCTATGAGAAGCGCGTGAAGACCAACCTCGAGACGCGCATCCAGACCCAGGACATGGAGGACGCGATCTACGAGATCGAGGTCCCCATGGAGGAGGTCGTGGAGATCAAGAACACCACGCGCAAGATCGTCTCGCGCGTGCGCATCCCGGGCTACGTCCTCGTCCGCATGGACCTCGACGACGCCTCGTGGGGCGTCGTGCGCCACACCCCCGGCGTCACCGGGTTCGTGGGCAACGACGCGCACTCCCCGCAGCCGCTGACCCTCACCGAGGTCTACGACATGCTGGCCCCGTCCGTGATCCAGGAGGCCACGCGCGCCGCGGAGAAGGCCGGCCTGGCCGTCCCGGCGTCCGACCTCCCCTCCACCGCCCCCGCCGTCCACGTGGACTTCGAGGTGGGCGAGTCCGTGACCGTCGATGACGGCCCGTTCGAGACCCTCCCGGCGACGATCTCCGAGATCAAGCCGGAGTCCCAGCAGCTGGTGGTCCTCGTCTCGATCTTCGAGCGCGAGACCCCCGTGACCCTGTCCTTCAGCCAGGTGACCAAGGTCATCTGAGGACACCCCCGCTTCCGCCCCGAGCCGGCCGCCTGCCGGCCCGGGGGCGGCACCGGCCGCCGCGCCACGGCGGCCACACTCCCACGGTGCGCTCCTGCGCCGTGGGTCCCCGAAGTGAGAGAAGGATCCACTCATGGCTCCCAAGAAGAAGGTCTCCGGTCTGATCAAGCTTCAGATCCAGGCCGGCGCCGCCAACCCGGCTCCGCCCATCGGCCCCGCCCTGGGCCAGCACGGCGTGAACATCATGGAGTTCTGCAAGGCCTACAACGCCGCCACCGAGTCGCAGCGCGGCAACGTGGTGCCGGTGGAGATCACCGTGTACGAGGACCGCTCGTTCACGTTCATCACCAAGACCCCGCCGGCCGCCGAGCTCATCAAGAAGGCCGCGGGCGTCCAGAAGGGCTCCTCCACCCCGCACACGGACAAGGTCGGCAAGCTGACCCAGGCCCAGTGCGAGGAGATCGCCACCACCAAGATGGAGGACCTGAACGCCAACGACGTGAAGGCCGCCGCCAAGATCATCGCGGGCACCGCCCGTTCGATGGGCATCACCGTCGAGGGCTGACGCCCTCCCCCCTCATCACCCCCTCAGTGGCAGGGCCGAGCGCGGCCCGACAGACCACGACTGCACAAGGAGAAGCACGCAGATGGCACAGCGCAGCAAGGCATACAAGGCGGCCAAGGCCGCGATCGGCGAGGAGATCTACGCTCCCGCCAAGGCGATCGCCCTCGCCAAGGAGACCAACCCCTCCGCGTCCGACGCCACGGTGGAGGTCGCCCTCCGCCTGTCCGTCGACCCCCGCAAGGCCGACCAGATGGTCCGCGGCTCCGTGAGCCTGCCCCACGGCACCGGCAAGACCGCCCGCGTCGTCGTGTTCGCCACCGGTGAGCGCGCCGAGGCCGCCCGCGCCGCCGGCGCCGACGTCGTCGGCGACGACGACCTGATCGCCAAGATCTCCGAGGGCTGGGTGGACTTCGACGCCGCCGTGGCCTCCCCGGAGCTCATGGGCAAGGTCGGCCGCCTCGGCAAGGTCCTCGGCCCCCGCAACCTGATGCCGAACCCCAAGACCGGCACCGTGACCCCGGACGTGGCCAAGGCCGTGTCCGACATCAAGGGCGGCAAGATCGACTTCCGCGTCGACAAGCACGCCAACCTCCACTTCATCATCGGCCGCACCTCCTTCGAGGAGAAGGCCCTCGTGGAGAACTACGCCGCCGCCCTGGAGGAGATCCTCCGCCTGAAGCCGTCCTCCTCGAAGGGCCGCTACATCTCCAAGGCGACCGTGGCCACCACCTTCGGCCCCGGCGTCCAGATGGACCCGAACGTGACCACGGTCGAGTTCGAGCAGGCCTGATCCCGGGGGCGGGCCCGCGGGTCCGCACACGACGACGGCCGGTCGCCCTCACGGGCGGCCGGCCGTCGTCGTCCCACGGAGCCGCCGACTTGCGGCCGGGGGAGGGGCCGGGTAGTCTTGACGGACCGAAGACCGCCGGTCGTGATGTCGGCATGCCGCCATCACCGAAGGACCTCCGCAACGGAGGCGGCCCGCGCAGGTGCAGCAGAGCTCCGTCCCAGGACGACGGCCGTCAGGCCCGATCCGTCCCGTGTCGCCACGCCCCGTGCACCCGCACGGGGCGTTTCTCGTTGTCCGGGGCTCAGGCGGTCCCCACGATCATCGAGAGGAGTGCCATGGCGACGTCCGCGAAGGAGTCGGCGGTGGCGGAGCTCACGGACCTGTTCCGTGAGTCCAACGCCGCTGTTCTGACGGAATACCGTGGCCTGACGGTGTCCGAGCTCAAGCAGCTCCGTGACTCCATCCGTCAGGATGCGACCTACGCCGTGGCGAAGAACACGCTGGCCGAGATCGCGGCCAAGGAAGCCGGCATGGAGGGCCTCGAGGCCCACCTCGCCGGTCCCACCGCGATCGCGTTCGTGACCGGAGACCCGGTCAACGTCGCGAAGGCCCTGCGTGACTTCGCCAAGGATCACGAGAAGCTCGTCCTCAAGGGCGGCTTCATGGATGGCCAGCCCCTGGACGAGGCCGGCATCAAGAAGCTCGCGGACCTCGAGTCCCGCGAGGTGCTGCTGGCGAAGTTCGCCGGCGCGATGAAGGGCAGCATGTCCAAGGCTGCCGCCCTGTTCCAGGCTCCGCTGTCCAAGACCGCCCGCACGGTCGAGGCGCTGCGAGCCCAGCAGGACCAGGCTGCCTGAGCAGTCCACCCCGGGCTGCACGGCCCACCACTTCACACGTAGTCAAGACGTACACGTAAAGGAGCCATCATGGCCAAGCTGACCACCGAAGAGCTGCTCGCCGCGTTCGAGGAGCTGACCCTCATCGAGCTGTCCGAGTTCATCAAGGCGTTCGAGGAGAAGTTCGACGTCACCGCCGCCGCCCCCGTGGCGATGGCCGCCGCCGGCGCCGGTGCCCCCGCCGCCGAGGCCGCCGAGGAGAAGGACGAGTTCGACGTCATCCTCGAGGCCGCCGGCGACAAGAAGATCGGCGTCATCAAGGAGGTGCGCGCCCTCACCTCCCTCGGCCTGAAGGAGGCCAAGGACCTCGTCGACGGCGCCCCCAAGCCGGTCCTCGAGGGCGTCAACAAGGAGACCGCCGAGAAGGCCAAGGAGCAGCTCGAGGGCGCCGGCGCCACCGTCACCCTCAAGTGATGATCGCGGCCTGAGCCGCATCTCACCGCTTCACCCCGAGACCCCCGTCGCACATCGCGCGACGGGGGTCTCGTGCGTGGGTGGACAGGACTGGACCCCGGGGTTAGGATGGATCTTTGCATCTCCCCTGTTCCGTGCTGCCTGGAGGACGGCCTGACCGCCGACGGCCCGCACGGTGACGTGTGGCCTTCATATAGCGGTGGGCCCGCACCGTCCGCATCATGCGCACGGGGAGCGAACGGAACCCCAGAAGGCCTGTGGAAGGATCCTACGTGGTCGCCTCGAGCACCCATGAAACCGCTACTGTCTCCCCGCGATCCGGCGCATCCGCCGGACGCATCTCCTTCGCCAAGATCTCCGAGCCGCTGGACGTGCCGGACCTGCTGGCGCTGCAGACCGAGTCGTTCGACCGCCTGATCGGCAACGAGCGCTGGTCCGCGCGAGTGGAGCAGGCCCTCGCGGTCGACGACCACTCGGTGCCCGTGACCTCCGGGCTCACGGACATCTTCGAGGAGATCTCCCCGATCGAGGACTTCCAGGGCACCATGTCCCTGTCCTTCTCCGATCCGGAGTTCGCCGACGCGAAGATGACGGAGGAGGAGTGCAAGGACCGCGACGCGACCTTCGCCGCCCCGCTGTACGTCAAGGCCGAGTTCATGAACAACACGACCGGCGAGATCAAGCAGCAGACCGTGTTCATGGGCGACTTCCCGCTCATGACGCGCAACGGCACGTTCATCATCAACGGCACCGAGCGCGTCGTCGTGTCCCAGCTGGTCCGCTCCCCGGGCGCCTACTTCGAGCGCACCCCGGACAAGACCTCGGACAAGGAGATCTTCTCCGCCAAGATCATCCCCTCGCGCGGCGCGTGGTTCGAGCTCGAGGTGGACAAGCGCGACCAGGTCGGCGTCCGCCTCGACCGCAAGCGCAAGCAGCCCGTGACGGTGCTGCTCAAGGCCATGGGCTGGACCGAGTCCCGCATCCTCGAGGAGTTCGGCCAGTACGACTCCATCCGCGCGACCCTCGAGAAGGACGGCACCGCCGACCAGAACGAGGCGCTGCTGGACATCTACCGCAAGCTGCGCCCGGGCGAGCCCGCCGCCGTCGACGCGGCCCAGGCGCTGCTGAACAACCTGTACTTCACCCCGAAGCGCTACGACCTGGCGAAGGTGGGCCGCTACAAGCTCAACCGCAAGCTGGGCGTGGACGTGCACCTGGCCGACCCGAACGCCTCCGTGCTGACCGAGGACGACCTCGTGCAGATGGTGCACTTCATCGCCGCGCTGCACGCGGGCGAGAAGTCCATCAAGGGCACGCGCGACGGCGAGACCGTCGACGTGCGCGTCGAGGTCGACGACATCGACCACTTCGGCAACCGTCGCATCCGCGCGGTGGGCGAGCTGATCGAGAACCAGATCCGCACCGGCCTGTCCCGCATGGAGCGCGTCGTGCGCGAGCGCATGACCACGCAGGACGTCGAGGCGATCACCCCGCAGACCCTGATCAACATCCGCCCCGTGGTGGCGGCGATCAAGGAGTTCTTCGGCACCTCGCAGCTGTCGCAGTTCATGGACCAGAACAACCCGCTCGCGGGCCTGACCCACAAGCGCCGCCTCTCCGCGCTCGGCCCGGGCGGCCTGTCCCGTGACCGCGCCGGCATGGAGGTCCGTGACGTCCACCCGTCGCACTACGGCCGCATGTGCCCCATCGAGACCCCGGAAGGCCCGAACATCGGCCTCATCGGCTCGCTCGCGACCTTCGGCCGCATCAACTCCTTCGGCTTCATCGAGACCCCGTACCGCCGCGTGGTGGACGGCCGCGTCACCGACGACGTCGACTACCTGACCGCGGACGACGAGCTCGAGTTCCAGATCGCCCAGGCCAACGCGCCGGTGGACGCCGACGGCACCTTCGTCGAGGAGCTCGTCCTCTGCCGCCAGCGCGGCGGCGGCGGTGAGCCCGTGCTCTCCACCGTGGACGACATCGACTACATGGACGTGTCCCCGCGCCAGATGGTCTCCGCCGCCACGGCGCTGATCCCGTTCCTCGAGCACGACGACGCGAACCGCGCGCTCATGGGCGCCAACATGCAGCGCCAGGCCGTGCCGCTGCTCCAGTCGCAGGCCCCGTACGTGGGCACCGGCATGGAGAAGTACGTGGCTGTGGACGCGGGCGACTCCGTGACCGCCACCGCCCCCGGCGTGGTGACCGAGGTGGCCGCGGACCTGGTGACCGTCATGAACGACGACGGCACCACGACGCACTACCCGATCATGAAGTTCTCCCGCTCCAACCAGGGCAACGCGTACAACCAGCGCGTCCGCGTGTCCGAGGGCGACCGCGTCGAGCGCCTGAGCATCATCGCCGACGGCCCCGCCACGGACCACGGCGAGCTCGCGCTCGGCAAGAACCTCCTCGTCGCGTTCATGCCCTGGGAGGGCCTGAACTACGAGGACGCGATCATCCTGTCCCAGCGCATGGTCTCGGAGGACGTCCTCACCTCGATCCACATCGAGGAGCACGAGGTCGACGCCCGCGACACCAAGCTGGGCGCCGAGGAGATCACGCGCGACATCCCCAACGTGTCCGAGGAGGTGCTGGCCCAGCTCGACGAGCGCGGCATCATCCACATCGGCGCCGAGGTGGAGGCCGGCGACATCCTGGTCGGCCGCGTCACCCCGAAGGGCGAGACCGAGCTGACCCCGGAGGAGCGCCTGCTGCGCGCCATCTTCGGCGAGAAGTCCCGCGAGGTCCGCGACACGTCCCTGAAGGTGCCCCACGGCGAGTCCGGCACCGTCATCGGCGTGCGCATCTTCGACCGCGAGCAGGACGACGACCTCTCCCCGGGTGTCAACCAGCTCGTGCGCGTGTATGTCGCCCAGAAGCGCAAGATCACCGACGGCGACAAGATGGCCGGCCGCCACGGCAACAAGGGCGTCATCTCCAAGATCCTGCCCCTGGAGGACATGCCGTTCCTGGCGGACGGCACCCCGGTGGACATCGTCCTGAACCCCCTGGGCGTGCCCGGCCGCATGAACCTGGGCCAGGTCATGGAGCTGCACCTCGGCTGGGCCGCCTCGCGCGGCTGGGACATCGAGGGCGAGCCCGAGTGGATCGGCAACCTGCCGAACTTCCCGCGCCAGTCCGGCCCGGTCAACGTCGCCACCCCGGTGTTCGACGGCGCCGAGGCGGAGGAGATCACCGGCCTGCTGGGCCACGTGAACAAGACCCGCGACGGCGACCGGCTCATGGGCACCAACGGCAAGGCGCAGCTGTTCGACGGCCGCTCCGGCGAGCCGTTCCCGGACCCGATCTCCGTGGGCTACATGTACATGCTCAAGCTGCACCACCTGGTGGACGACAAGATCCACGCCCGCTCCACGGGCCCGTACTCGATGATCACGCAGCAGCCGCTGGGCGGCAAGGCCCAGTTCGGCGGCCAGCGCTTCGGCGAGATGGAGGTGTGGGCGCTCGAGGCGTACGGCGCCGCGTTCACCCTCCAGGAGCTGCTGACCATCAAGTCGGACGACATCCACGGCCGCGTGAAGGTCTACGAGGCCATCGTCAAGGGCGAGAACATCCCCGAGCCGGGTGTGCCGGAGTCCTTCAAGGTGCTCATCAAGGAGATGCAGTCCCTCTGCCTGAACGTGGAGGTCCTCTCCGCCGACGGCCAGACCATCGAGATGCGCGACGCGGAGGACGAGGTCTACCGCGCAGCCGAGGAGCTGGGCATCGACCTCTCCCACGCCGAGCCCAGCTCGGTCGAGGAAGTCTGATCCCGCTGACTCCCGCATCCCACCAGACGTCTACTGAGAACCACCGAACCAAGGAGTTCACCGGAGCATGAGCGTGAACAGCATGTCCACAGACAACTCTTTCGGCCTGATGCGCATCGGCCTGGCCACGGCGGAGGACATCCGCCGCTGGTCGTACGGCGAGGTCAAGAAGCCGGAGACCATCAACTACCGCACCCTGAAGCCGGAGAAGGACGGGCTCTTCTGCGAGAAGATCTTCGGCCCCACCCGTGACTGGGAGTGCGCGTGCGGCAAGTACAAGCGCGTGCGCTTCAAGGGCATCATCTGCGAGCGCTGCGGCGTCGAGGTGACCCGCTCCAAGGTGCGCCGTGACCGCATGGGCCACATCGAGCTGGCCGCCCCCGTCACCCACATCTGGTACTTCAAGGGCGTCCCGTCCCGGCTGGGCTACCTGCTGGACCTCGCCCCGAAGGACCTCGAGAAGGTCATCTACTTCGCGGCCTACATGATCACCTCGGTGGACGAGGAGGCGCGTCACCGCGACCTCCCCAACCTCCAGGCCGAGCACGACCAGGAGACCCGCGTCCTCGCCGACCAGCGCGACGCGGACGTCGCCGCCGTCGCCGCGGACCTCGAGAAGGACCTCGCGAAGCTGGAGTCCGAGGGCGCCAAGGCCGCGGAGAAGAAGAAGGCGCGCGACGCGGCGGACAAGACCATGTCCCAGATCCGCAAGCGCGCCGACGCCGAGCTGGACCGCAAGGAGCAGGTGTGGGACCGCTTCAAGAACCTCAAGGTCGCCGACCTCGAGGGCGATGAGGGCCTCTACCGCGCCATGCGCGACAAGTACGGCCAGTACTTCGAGGGCTCCATGGGCGCCGAGTCGATCCAGCGCCGTCTGCAGACCTTCGACCTGCAGGCCGAGTCCGAGATGCTCCGCGAGACCATCAAGACCGGCAAGGGCCAGCGCAAGACCCGCGCCCTGAAGCGTCTGAAGGTCGTCAACGCGTTCCTCACCACGGACAACTCGCCCACGGGCATGGTCCTGGACGCGGTCCCGGTGATCCCGCCGGAGCTGCGCCCCATGGTCCAGCTCGACGGCGGCCGCTTCGCGACCTCCGACCTGAACGACCTGTACCGCCGCGTGATCAACCGCAACAACCGCCTGAAGCGGCTGCTCGACCTCGGCGCGCCTGAGATCATCGTGAACAACGAGAAGCGCATGCTCCAGGAGGCCGTGGACTCCCTGTTCGACAACGGCCGCCGCGGCCGTCCCGTCACCGGGCCGGGCAACCGGCCGCTGAAGTCGCTGTCCGACATGCTCAAGGGCAAGCAGGGCCGCTTCCGCCAGAACCTGCTCGGCAAGCGCGTGGACTACTCGGGCCGTTCGGTCATCGTGGTGGGCCCGCAGCTGAAGCTGCACCAGTGCGGCCTGCCGAAGCAGATGGCGCTCGAGCTCTTCAAGCCGTTCGTGATGAAGCGCCTCGTGGACCTCAACCACGCGCAGAACATCAAGTCGGCCAAGCGCATGGTCGAGCGCTTCCGCCCGCAGGTGTGGGACGTGCTCGAGGAGGTCATCACCGAGCACCCCGTGCTGCTGAACCGCGCGCCCACCCTGCACCGCCTCGGCATCCAGGCGTTCGAGCCGCAGCTCGTGGAGGGCAAGGCCCTCCAGCTGCACCCGCTCGTCTGCGGCGCGTTCAACGCGGACTTCGACGGCGACCAGATGGCCGTGCACCTGCCGCTCTCCCCGGAGGCGCAGGCGGAGGCCCGTCTGCTCATGCTCTCGAGCCACAACATCCTGAAGCCCTCGGACGGCCGCGCGGTCGCCGTGCCGGCCCAGGACATGATCATCGGCCTGAACCACCTCACCACGGTGCGGGCGGACGAGGCCGGCGCGGGCACGCAGTACTCCACCGTCGCGGAGGCCATCATGGCGTTCGACGGCGGCGACCTGCACCTCAACGCCCCCGTCACCATCGGCGTGGACGGCTTCGTGCCGTCGGCGGCGGTCCCGGCCCCCGAGGGCTGGAGCGAGGGCGAGCGCGCGTTCATCGAGACGACGCTGGGCAAGGTGCTCTTCAACGAGCTCCTCCCGGCGGACTACCCGTGGCTGGACGCGCAGGCCACCAAGGGCACCCTCGGCCAGCTGGTCAACGACCTCGCCGAGCGGTACCCGATGGTGACCACCGCCCAGACCCTGGACAACCTCAAGGACGCGGGCTTCCACTGGGGCACGTGGTCCGGCGTGACGGTGGCGATCTCGGACATCACGTCCGACTTCGACAAGGCCTCCATCATGGAGGGCTACGAGGCGCAGTCGCAGCGCGTGCAGAGCCAGTACGACAAGGGCCTCATCGCGGACGACGAGCGTCGCTCCGAGCTGATCGACATCTGGAACAAGGCCACCGACGAGGTCGCCGCGGCCATGAAGGCCGGCCTGTCCGAGCTGAACACGATCAACCGCATGGTGTCCTCGGGCGCCCGAGGCAACTGGCTGCAGGTCCGCCAGATCGCGGGCATCCGCGGCCTCGTGGCCAACCCGAAGGGCGAGATCATCCCGCGCCCGATCAAGTCCTCGTACCGCGAGGGCCTGTCGGTGCTCGAGTACTTCTCCGCCACCCACGGCGCCCGCAAGGGCCTCGCGGACACCGCGCTGAAGACCGCGAACTCGGGCTACCTGACCCGTCGTCTCGTGGACGTCTCCCAGGACGTCATCGTCCGCGAGGAGGACTGCGGCACGGAGCGCGGCCTGTCCGTGACCATCGCCGTGCCCAACGCCGACGGGGAGCTCGTCATGCACGAGCAGGTGGAGAACTCGGCCTTCGCCCGCACCCTCGCGCAGGACGTGACGGGTGAGGACGGCACCGTGCTGGCCACCGCCGGCGCGGACGTGGGCGACGTGCTCATCGGCGAGCTGGTGGACGCCGGCGTGTCCGAGATCAAGGTCCGCTCCGTGCTGACCTGCGAGTCGGCCGTCGGCACGTGCGCCAAGTGCTATGGCCGCTCCATGGCCACGGGCCAGCTCGTGGACATCGGCGAGGCCGTGGGCATCATCGCGGCCCAGTCGATCGGCGAGCCCGGCACCCAGCTGACCATGCGCACGTTCCACACCGGCGGCGTCGCCTCGGCGGACGACATCACCCAGGGCCTTCCCCGCATCCAGGAGCTCTTCGAGGCCCGCACGCCCAAGGGCGTGGCCCCGATCTCCGAGGTGGCGGGCCGGGTGCAGATCGAGGACACCGACGCGTCGGTGCGCCTGATCCTCACCCCGGACGACGGCTCCGAGGAGATCGCCTACCCCGTGCTGCGCCGTGCGCGCCTCCTCGTGGAGGACGGCGAGCACGTGGCCGTGGGCACCCAGCTCGTGGCCGGCGCCGTGGACCCCAAGCAGGTCCTGCGCGTGCTCGGCCCGCGTGCCGCCCAGCGCTTCCTCGTGGAGGAGGTGCAGGACGTGTACCAGTCGCAGGGCGTGGGCATCCACGACAAGCACGTGGAGGTCATCGTCCGCCAGATGCTGCGGCGCGTCACCGTCATCGAGAACGGCGACACGGACCTGCTGCCGGGCGAGCTGACGGACCGGCCGCGCTTCGTGGCCGCCAACCGGGCCGCCGTGGCCGAGGGCCGTCAGCCGGCCTCCGGGCGCGACGAGCTCATGGGCATCACGAAGGCCTCGCTGGCGACCGACTCGTGGCTCTCGGCCGCGTCCTTCCAGGAGACGACCCGCGTCCTCACGCAGGCGGCCATGGAGGGCAAGTCGGACCCGCTGCTGGGCCTGAAGGAGAACGTGATCATCGGCAAGCTGATCCCGGCCGGCACCGGCCTGGACCGCTACACGAAGACCACGGTGGAGCCCACGGACGAGGCCAAGGCGAACCTGTACGCCTCGCCGGTCGGCTTCGCGGACTTCGACTACCCGGGCCTGGACCAGCCGCTCGGCGAGAGCGAGTTCCACGCCGTGTCGCTCGACGACTACGGCCGCGGGGGCGACTTCCGCGCCTGATCCGCTCCGGGCGGGCCGCTGCGGCGGTCCGCCCGGTCCCGGATGCGACGAGGGCCCGTCCCTCCTCCGCCTGAGGGCGGGGGAGGGGCGGGCCCTCTCGCGTGCGGCCTCGCGGGTCCGGTCAGCGGCGGGACATGTACACGTCGAAGGCCTTCGCGAGCGGGCGGTTCAGCGGCAGGTCCCACTCCCCGAGGGTCTGCACGATGTCGGCGCCCTGCGTCGTCTTGAACTCCGTGAGCCCGGAGAGCTTGTGCTCCTGGTCCACCGAGCCGCTCACGCCGCCCAGGTCCAGCCACAGGCAGCCCGCCTCGATGGCGGCCTCGACCTGCTTCAGCTGCAGCAGGCGCGGGGCGTCCCGCTGCCGCTCGCGCTGGGATGAGGCGCTGTAGGGGCGCCACGCCATCTGGCCCTGCTGGAAGTGGAACGCCGCCGCGACCGGCTCGCCCTCGTGCTCGGCGAGGAAGAAGGTCACGTCCGCGATCGGCGAGGAGCCGAGGTTCTGGATGATCTTGGCGAAGTAGTCCTGCGGGCGGCCCGTGAACTTGTCGCGCTCCGCGGTCTCGTCGTTGAGGCGGTCCCAGTCGTCGAGGCGCTCGGGGCCGGCGGTCACGACGTCCAGGTCGTTGCGCGTGGAGCGGCGGGTGCGCTTGCGGCTCGACCCGCTCATCCGGGCCAGCCAGCCGTCCACGTCCAGTCCCTCGAGCGGGATGCGGGCCTGGAACATGGGCTGGCCGGCGGCGAAGTCGGCGCTGACCTCCGGCTCCTTCCAACCCGCCTCGCGCAGGGACTGCTGGGTGCGCAGGGCGTCCTCGGAGACCTCGCAGGGCAGGTCCGTGAGCATCGAGGACTCGGGGTCCGGGAGCGCCTTGCGCACCACGTCCGCCTCCCAGCGGCGCACGACGCCGGGCGGGCCGACGCGCACCAGGAAGGCGCCCTGGGACTTCAGCTCGGCCACGAGCGGGGTGAGCGCGTCGACGAGCTCGACGCCCTCGTCCAGCACGGGGCCGTCTGCCACGTAGGCGAGGAACGCGCGCCCCAGCACGGGGACGCGCGAGGGGACCGGCAGGGGTCGGCCGAGCACGAGCGCCGCGCCCACCAGCTCGTCGCCGCGGTGGATGCCCAGCGACTGGGCGCGCCACTCGGATTTCACCTTCGCCCAGCTCGGGTTCTGGAGGAAGGAGGTGAGGGGATGCCGGGCCAGGAACTCGGTGTGCTCGGCGGCCGTGATCGCGCGCACCGTGAGGGGGGCGCCGGGCGCGGAGGAGGGGGGATTCGAGGCGGAGGCTGGTTGTGACATCACGGCGATCAGTCTACGCAGGAGGCCCCGGAGCGTCCCGGGTCCGTCCCGGGATCGGCCCCGGGCCCGGGGCGGGCAGCACCCCTGGTTGGTCGGTGCGAGGCGGCGTGGTAGCCTGGTGGACGATTGTTTTTCGTGTGGCACAGTGGACTCGGTCCGGTCGCGGGGTTCTTGCGCGACAGATGCCACACTTTTGCACGCCTGCGGACGTTTGCTCGAAGCACGCCCCCACAGGAGAGGCAGAGCCGAGGAACGAGCAGAGCCGGCGCCCGCCACGGGCCAGCCGGCGGATCACGTCAGCGATCACCGAACAGGAAGACTGAAGAGTGCCTACGATTCAGCAGCTGGTCCGCAAGGGCCGCTCACCGAAGGTCGTCAAGACCAAGGCCCCTGCGCTGCAGGGGAACCCGATGCGTCGTGGCGTGTGCACCCGTGTGTACACCACGACCCCCAAGAAGCCGAACTCCGCCCTGCGCAAGGTCGCCCGCGTCCGCCTCAACGGCGGCGTCGAGGTCACGGCCTACATCCCGGGCGAGGGCCACAACCTGCAGGAGCACTCGATCGTGCTCGTCCGCGGCGGTCGTGTGAAGGACCTCCCCGGCGTGCGCTACAAGATCGTGCGCGGCGCGCTGGACACCCAGGGCGTCAAGAACCGCGGCCAGGCCCGCTCCCGCTACGGCGCCAAGAAGGAGAAGAAGTAATGCCTCGTAAGGGTCCCGCGCCGAAGCGCCCCCTCGTCGTCGATCCCGTCTACGGCTCCCCCCTGGTCACGCAGCTGATCAACAAGGTGCTCATCGACGGCAAGAAGTCCACCGCAGAGCGCATCGTGTACGGCGCGCTCGAGGGTGCCCGCGCCAAGAACGGCGCCGATCCCGTGGCCACGCTCAAGAAGGCCATGGACAACATCAAGCCGGCCCTCGAGGTCCGCTCCCGCCGCGTCGGCGGCGCCACCTACCAGGTGCCCGTCGAGGTCAAGCCGGGGCGTTCCACGGCGCTGGCCCTGCGCTGGCTCGTGGGCTTCGCGAAGGCCCGCCGCGAGAAGACCATGACCGAGCGTCTGATGAACGAGATCCTGGACGCCTCGAACGGTCTGGGCGGTGCGGTCAAGCGCCGCGAGGACACCCACAAGATGGCCGAGGCCAACAAGGCCTTCGCCCACTACCGCTGGTGATCCCCCCGGCCCGGGGTGCGTGACGCGCGCACCCCGGGCCGCAGGCCGTCGGCCCCCGGGCTCGACGTCCCATCCGAACCCATCCCTCGAGCCCCCAACACCACCCGAGCAAGGGAGACACCGTGGCACAGGACGTGCTGACCGACCTGACGAAGGTCCGCAACATCGGCATCATGGCCCACATCGATGCCGGCAAGACCACCACCACCGAGCGCATCCTGTTCTACACGGGTGTCAACCACAAGCTCGGCGAGACCCACGACGGCGCCTCGACGACCGACTGGATGGAGCAGGAGAAGGAGCGCGGCATCACCATCACCTCCGCCGCGGTGACCTGCTTCTGGAAGAACACCCAGATCAACATCATCGACACCCCCGGGCACGTCGACTTCACCGTCGAGGTGGAGCGCTCCCTGCGCGTGCTCGACGGCGCCGTGGCCGTGTTCGACGGCAAGGAGGGCGTGGAGCCCCAGTCGGAGACCGTGTGGCGTCAGGCGGACAAGTACAACGTCCCCCGCATCTGCTTCGTCAACAAGATGGACAAGCTGGGCGCGGACTTCTACTTCACCGTGGACACCATCGTCTCCCGCCTCGGCGCGAAGCCCCTCGTGATGCAGCTGCCGATCGGCTCCGAGAACGACTTCGTGGGCGTCGTGGACCTGCTCTCCATGAAGGCCTTCGTGTGGCCGGGCGACGCCAAGGGCGACGTGACCATGGGGGCCGAGTACGAGACCCGCGAGATCCCCGCGGAGCTCCAGGAGAAGGCCGAGGAGTACCGCGCGCAGCTCATGGAGGCCGTCGCCGACGTCTCCGAGGAGCTCATGGAGAAGTACCTCGAGGGCGAGGAGTTCACCGCCGAGGAGATCGAGGCCGGCGTCCGCCACCTGACCGTGAACGCCCTGGCGTACCCGGTCTTCTGCGGCTCCGCGTTCAAGAACCGCGGCGTGCAGCCCATGCTCGACGCCGTCGTCTCCTACCTGCCGAACCCGCTCGACGCGGGCGCCGTGGTGGGCCACGACGTCAACGACGAGGAGAAGGAGATCACCCGCGAGGCCTCGAAGGAGGAGCCGTTCTCGGCCCTGGCCTTCAAGATCGCCACGCACCCCTTCTTCGGCACCCTCACCTTCATCCGCGTGTACTCCGGTCGCCTGGAGTCCGGTGCGCAGATCCTCAACGCCACCAAGGGCAAGAAGGAACGCATCGGCAAGCTGTTCCAGATGCACGCCAACAAGGAGATGCCCGTCGACGAGGTCGTCGCCGGCCACATCTACGCGGTGATCGGCCTGAAGGACACCACCACGGGCGACACGCTGTGCAACCCGGCGCACCCGATCATCCTCGAGTCGATGACCTTCCCGGAGCCCGTGATCTCCGTGGCCATCGAGCCGAAGACCAAGGGTGACCAGGAGAAGCTCTCCACCGCCATCCAGAAGCTCGTCGCCGAGGATCCCACGTTCCGCGTGAACCTCAACGAGGAGACCGGCCAGACCGAGATCGGCGGCATGGGCGAGCTCCACCTGGACGTGTTCGTGGACCGCATGAAGCGCGAGTTCAAGGTCGAGGCCAACGTGGGCAAGCCCCAGGTCGCGTACCGCGAGACCATCAAGCGCAAGGTCGAGAAGCTCGACTACACGCACAAGAAGCAGACCGGCGGCTCCGGCCAGTTCGCCAAGGTGCAGCTCTCCTTCGAGCCGCTGGACACCGCGGACGGCGAGGTCTACGAGTTCGAGAACGCCGTCACCGGCGGTCGCGTGCCCCGTGAGTACATCCCCTCCGTGGACGCCGGCATCCAGGACGCCATGAAGTTCGGCGTCCTCGCGGGCTACCCCATGGTGGGCGTGAAGGCGATCCTGCTCGACGGCGCGTACCACGACGTCGACTCCTCGGAGATGGCGTTCAAGATCGCCGGCTCGCAGGCCTTCAAGGAGGGTGTCCGCAAGGCCAGCCCCGTGCTCCTCGAGCCGCTCATGTCGGTCGAGGTCCGCACCCCGGAGGAGTTCATGGGCGACGTCATCGGCGACCTGAACTCCCGCCGCGGCCAGATCCAGTCCATGGAGGACGCCACCGGCGTGAAGGTCGTCAAGGCCCTCGTGCCGCTGTCCGAGATGTTCGGCTACATCGGCGACCTGCGCTCCCGCACCCAGGGTCGCGCGGTGTACTCGATGACGTTCCACTCCTACGCCGAGGTCCCCAAGGCCGTGGCCGACGAGATCATCCAGAAGTCCCAGGGCGAGTGACCAGCAGCCCCACTCGCTGAACGGCATGCCCCGCCCGGCGACCGAGAGGTCCCCGGGCGGGGCGCCCCGGACGGGACGACCGGCCGGGATTTCCCCAACCCCGCACCATCCCAGTAGACTCAGTCGAGTTGTCAGCACGTCTCACGCGCGGCTGAACCGTCTTCTGACGATGAACCAGTTCTTAGGAGGAACTAGTGGCAAAGGCAAAGTTCGAGCGGACCAAGCCGCACGTCAACATCGGCACCATCGGCCACGTTGACCACGGCAAGACCACGCTGACCGCCGCCATCTCGAAGGTCCTGTACGACAAGTACCCGGACCTGAACGAGGCACGTGACTTCGCGACGATCGACTCGGCCCCCGAGGAGCGTCAGCGCGGCATCACGATCAACATCTCCCACGTGGAGTACCAGACCGACAAGCGCCACTACGCGCACGTCGACGCCCCCGGTCACGCCGACTACATCAAGAACATGATCACCGGCGCGGCGCAGATGGACGGCGCGATCCTCGTGGTCGCCGCCACCGACGGCCCCATGGCCCAGACGCGCGAGCACGTGCTGCTCGCCCGCCAGGTCGGCGTGCCGGCCCTGCTCGTGGCCCTGAACAAGTCGGACATGGTCGAGGACGAGGAGCTCCTCGAGCTCGTCGAGATGGAGGTCCGCGAGCTGCTGTCCTCCCAGGAGTTCGACGGCGACGACGCTCCCGTCATCCGCACCTCCGGCCTCAAGGCCCTGGAGGGCGACGAGAAGTGGGTCAAGACCGTCGAGGAGCTCATGGACGCCGTGGATGACTTCATCCCGGATCCGGTCCGCGACAAGGACAAGCCGTTCCTCATGCCCATCGAGGACGTCTTCACCATCACCGGCCGTGGCACCGTGGTGACCGGCCGCGCCGAGCGTGGCACCCTGGCCATCAACTCGGACGTGGAGATCGTGGGCATCCGCCCCGTGCAGAAGACCACCGTCACCGGCATTGAGATGTTCCACAAGCAGCTCGACGAGGCCTGGGCCGGCGAGAACTGCGGTCTGCTGCTCCGCGGCCTGAAGCGCGACGACGTCGAGCGCGGCCAGGTCGTGGTGAAGCCGGGCTCCATCACCCCGCACACCAACTTCGAGGCGAACGTCTACATCCTGTCCAAGGACGAGGGTGGCCGTCACAACCCGTTCTACTCGAACTACCGCCCGCAGTTCTACTTCCGCACCACCGACGTCACCGGCGTCATCACGCTGCCCGAGGGCACCGAGATGGTCATGCCCGGCGACACCACCGAGATGTCGGTCGAGCTGATCCAGCCGATCGCCATGGAGGAGGGCCTCGGCTTCGCCATCCGTGAGGGTGGCCGCACCGTGGGCTCCGGCCGCGTCACCAAGATCACCGCGTGATCTGACGTCCGCTCACTGAGCGGGCGGCCAGGCGAGGGCCCCCTCACCCGTACGGGTGAGGGGGCCCTCGCGCGTCCCCGCGCGGCGAGGCCGGAGTCGCGTCCGGTGGCCGGGCGTCGTGGAGGGCCTCCGACGCCCGGCTATGGTGGGGGCATGGACCTCCTCATCACCCTCCTCGTCGTCCTGGCCGTCGTGGCCGCCGTCGTCTGGGGCCTGCGCACCTTCCGCCCCGAGATCGAGCGGGCCCGCCGCATCCGCCGTGCCGAGCGCGGGGGAGAGCTGCGTCGATGAGCGCTCCCGGCCCGCGCACGCTGTTCCGCCTGGCCGCAGGCGCGGAGATGGTCACGTGGGCGCTGCTCCTCGCGGCCATGGCGCTCAAGTACAGCGGCACCACGGACGCCCTGATGGCGGCCGCCGGCGGCGTGCACGGGTTCGTCTTCCTCTGCTACGCCCTGATCACCGTGGCGGTGTGGATCGACGGCCGCTGGTCCGCGGGCCGGGGGCTGGCCGGCCTGGCCTCCTCCGTGGTGCCGTTCATGACGGTCCCCTTCGAGCGGTCCGCGGCCCGTCGCGGAGAGCCGGCGGAGTCCTGGCGCGCCCCGGCCCGTGCCGAGCACGAGCGCACCGCCCCTGAGCGCCTCGTCGTGGCCGTCCTGCGCCACCCGCTCGTCAGCGCCCTCGCCGCCGTCGTCCTCGTGGCCCTCGTCTTCACCCTGCTCCTGAACGCGGGACCGCCGACCGAGTGGGGCCGCTGAGGCCGTACGACGGGCCGCCCTGCGGCCGCGGGGGAGGGGCTCACCGGCCGATTGGCGTGGTGGGCCCTTCTCTGTCATACTGGATCAGTTGCTCAAGCGCCATTGTGCGGTCGTCGTGTGTCTCGCGGCGTCGCTCGGCCCAGACGCAGCGCATCCACTCCGACCGCGCCCTCAGGGCGCGTGCCTCCTCACCGAGGAGACACGCCCGAGTGCGTGGACCGGAGGCCGGCGGCGGCGAGGAACCCGGTGGAACCGGATTCGCCCCGCGCGGACGATGGACAAGAAGGCGGGCCCCCCGGGGTGCGCCGCACAGGGACAGGAACAGCACACCCGACGAGAGAGGCGTGACGCCATGGCGGGACAGAAGATCCGCATCCGGCTGAAGTCGTACGACCACGAGGTCATCGACGTCTCGGCCCGCAAGATCGTTGACACGGTCACGCGCGCAGGCGCGACGGTGGTGGGCCCCGTGCCCCTGCCGACAGAGAAGAACGTGTACTGCGTTATCCGTTCTCCCCACAAGTACAAGGACAGCCGCGAGCATTTCGAGATGCGCACCCACAAGCGGCTCATCGACATCATCGACCCGACCCCCAAGGCCGTCGACTCGCTCATGCGACTGGACCTGCCCGCGGACGTCAACATCGAGATCAAGCTCTGAGAGGGAGGTGCTGAGAGACTATGACCAACAACACCCAGAACGTGAAGGGCCTGCTGGGCACGAAGCTCGGCATGACCCAGGTCTGGGATGAGGAGAACAACCTCATCCCCGTGACCGTGGTCCAGGCTGACGCGAACGTCGTCACCCAGCTGCGCTCGGCCGAGACGGACGGCTACAGCGCCGTCCAGATCGCCTACGGCCAGATCGACCCCCGCCGCGTGACCAAGCCCCTGGCCGGTCACTTCGAGAAGGCCGGCGTCACGCCGCGCCGCCACCTCGTCGAGCTCCGCACCGCGGACGCCGCCGAGTACACGCTCGGCCAGGACGTGACCGTCGAGGTCTTCCAGGCCGGCCAGAAGGTCGACGTCGTCGGCACCACCAAGGGCAAGGGCTTCGCCGGCGCCATGAAGCGCCACGGCTTCTCCGGCGTGGGCGCCTCGCACGGTGCGCACAAGAACCACCGCAAGCCCGGCTCCGTGGGCGGCGCGTCCACCCCCGGTCGCGTGTTCAAGGGCCAGCGCATGCCCGGTCGCATGGGTGCCGTCCGCCAGACCACCATGAACCTGACGCTCCACGGCATCGACGTGGAGAACAACCTCCTGCTGATCAAGGGCGCTGTGCCCGGCTCCAAGGGCCAGGTCGTTCTCGTCCGCAGCGCCGTGAAGGGAGCCTGAGACCATGGCTGAGAACTCCGTGAAGACCGTCCAGGTCGAGCTGCCCGCCGAGATCTTCGACGTGCAGGCCAACGTCCCGCTGATGCACCAGGTCGTCGTGGCCCAGCTGGCCGCGGCCCGCCAGGGCACGCACAAGGTCAAGCGCCGCGGCGAGGTGTCCGGCGCCGGCCGCAAGCCGTTCAAGCAGAAGGGCACCGGTCGCGCCCGTCAGGGCTCCATCCGCGCCCCGCACATGACCGGCGGCGGCATCGTCCACGGCCCCACGCCGCGTGACTACTCGCAGCGCACCCCCAAGAAGATGAAGGCCGCCGCCCTCCGCGGCGCCCTGTCGGACCGCGCCCGCAACGGCCGCGTCCACGTCGTCGAGGCCCTCGTGTCCGGGACCACCCCGTCCACCAAGGCAGCCAAGGCGGGTCTCGAGTCGCTGAGCACCGGCCGGAAGAACATCCTGCTGGTGATCGACCGCGCCGACGACCTCACCGCCCTGTCCGCACGCAACCTGCCCGCGGTCCACACCCTCTACGCCGACCAGCTGAACACCTATGACGTGCTCGTCTCCGACGACGTCGTGTTCACCCAGGCGGCCTACGAGCAGTACGTGGCCCAGGCCTCCGGTGCCAAGAAGGAGGATGCCCAGTGAGCGGCTCCATCAACAAGGATCCCCGCGACGTGATCATCGCTCCCGTCGTGTCGGAGAAGAGCTACGGTCTGATCGACGAGGGCAAGTACACCTTCCTGGTCGACCCGCGCTCCAACAAGACCGAGATCAAGCAGGCGGTGGAGCGCATCTTCAACGTCGACGTCGCCTCGGTCAACACCCTGAACCGTCCCGGCAAGCGCCGCCGCACCCGCTTCGGGTGGGGTCAGCGCAAGTCGACCAAGCGAGCCATCATCTCGCTCAAGGACGGCGCGACCATCGACATCTTCGGAGGTCCGCTCGCCTCTTGAGGCGATGCGGAGACCACTTAATCGAGGAAGACACCCATGGCTATCCGTAAGTACAAGCCGACCACCCCGGGCCTTCGCGGCTCGTCCGTGGCCGACTTCGCAGAGATCACCCGGTCCACGCCGGAGAAGTCCCTTCTCCGCCCGCTGCACAAGACCGGCGGCCGCAACAACACGGGCCGCATCACGACCCGTCACAAGGGCGGCGGCCACAAGCGCCAGTACCGTCTGGTCGACTTCCGTCGCCACGACAAGGACGGCGTGCCCGCCACTGTCGCGCACATCGAGTACGACCCGAACCGCACCGCCCGCATCGCGCTCCTGCACTATGCGGACGGCGCCAAGCGCTACATCCTGGCCCCGGCCAAGCTGCAGCAGGGCGACACGGTGGAGGCCGGCCCGAACGCCGACATCAAGCCCGGCAACAACCTGCCGCTGCGCAACATCCCCGTGGGCACCACGATCCACGCGGTGGAGCTGCGTCCCGGCGGCGGTGCCAAGATGGCCCGCTCCGCCGGCGCCTCCGTGCAGCTCGTCGCCCGTGAGGGCAAGTACGCGCAGCTGCGCCTGCCCTCCGGCGAGATCCGCAACGTCGACGTCCGCTGCCGCGCGACGATCGGCGAGGTCGGCAACGCCGAGCAGTCGAACATCAACTGGGGCAAGGCCGGCCGCATGCGCTGGAAGGGCGTCCGCCCGACCGTCCGCGGCGTCGTCATGAACCCCGTCGACCACCCGCACGGCGGTGGCGAGGGCAAGACCTCCGGTGGTCGCCACCCGGTCAACCCCAACGGCAAGCCCGAGGGTCGCACCCGCCGCCCGAACAAGGAAAGCGACAAGCTCATCGTGCGTCGCCGCCGTACCGGCAAGAACAAGCGATAAGGGAGCTGAGAAGACATGCCTCGTAGCCTGAAGAAGGGCCCCTTCGTGGATCAGCACCTTTACCTCAAGGTTCTGGCCGAGAACGACAAGGGCAGCAAGAACGTCATCAAGACCTGGTCCCGCCGGTCGATGATCATCCCGGACATGCTGGGTCACACCATCGCCGTCCATGACGGCCGCAAGCACGTCCCGGTGTTCGTCACCGAGTCGATGGTGGGTCACAAGCTGGGCGAGTTCGCCCCCACCCGCACGTTCCGCGGCCACGTGAAGGACGACAAGAAGGGCAAGCGTCGCTGAGCCTCACGGCTCGCGGTGCTTGACCTTCGAGAGAAAGAGAGAAGCAATGGAAGCCAAGGCAATTGCGCGCCACCTGCGCGTGACGCCGATGAAGGCCCGGCGCGTCGTCGACCTGGTCCGTGGCAAGCAGGCCACCGAAGCGCTCGCCATCCTGAAGTTCGCCCAGCAGGGCGCTTCGGAGCCGGTGTTCAAGCTCGTGACCTCCGCGGTGGCGAACGCCCGAGTCAAGGCCGATCGCGAGGGCGTCGCCTTCAACGAGGACGCCCTGTACATCACGGAGGCCTTCGTGGACGAGGGCCCGACGATGAAGCGGTTCCAGCCCCGTGCTCAGGGCCGCGCGTTCCGCATCAACAAGCGCACCAGCCACGTCACCGTGGTGGTCGCATCCAAGGACGAGAAGGGTGGGAACTGACCAATGGGACAGAAGATCAACCCCAACGGGTTCCGCCTCGGCATCACCACCGACCACGTCTCGCACTGGTTCGCGGACTCCCACAAGGAGGGCCAGCGCTACGCTGACTTCCTCAAGGAGGACATCAAGATCCGCGAGCTGATGACCCACGGCATGGAGCGCGCCGGCATCTCCAAGGTGGAGATCGAGCGCACCCGTGACCGCGTGCGGGTGGACATCCACACCGCCCGCCCGGGCATCGTGATCGGTCGCCGCGGCGCAGAGGCCGACCGCATCCGCGGTGAGCTCGAGAAGCTCACCCGCAAGCAGATCCAGCTGAACATCCTCGAGGTCAAGAACCCCGAGACCGATGCGCAGCTCGTCGCCCAGGGCGTCGCGGAGCAGCTCGCCTCGCGCGTGGCCTTCCGCCGCGCGATGAAGAAGGCCATCCAGTCCGCCATGCGGGCCGGGGCCCAGGGCATCCGCATCCAGTGCGCCGGCCGTCTCGGCGGCGCCGAGATGAGCCGTTCGGAGTTCTACCGCGAGGGCCGCGTGCCGCTGCACACCCTCCGCGCGAACATCGACTTCGGCAAGTTCGAGGCGAAGACCACCTTCGGCCGCATCGGCGTGAAGGTCTGGATCTACAAGGGCGACCTGACCGCCAAGGAGCTCGCGGCCAAGGAGGCGGCCCAGCCGTCCGGCCGCGGCCGTGGCCGTGACGACCGTCGCGGCGGCGCCCCCGCCGGCGGCGAGCGCCGCCGTCGCAATGACCGTGCCGAGCGTGCTCCCCGCCAGGAGAACGCCGGCGCCGGCGCCGAGACCCCGGCCGCCGCTCCCGCTGAAGGAGGCAACGCCTGATGCTGATCCCCCGTCGCGTCAAGCACCGCAAGCAGCACCACCCCAAGCGTTCCGGCGCCGCCAAGGGCGGCACCACCGTGACGTTCGGCGAGTGGGGCATCCAGGCGCTCACGCCGGCCTACGTGACCAACCGTCAGATCGAGGCCGCCCGTATCGCCATGACCCGCTACATCAAGCGTGGCGGCAAGGTCTGGATCAACATCTATCCGGACCGCCCGCTGACCAAGAAGCCCGCCGAGACCCGCATGGGCTCCGGCAAGGGCTCCACGGAGTGGTGGGTCGCCAACGTCAAGCCCGGACGCGTGCTGTTCGAGCTCTCGGGCGTCTCCGAGGACGTGGCCCGCGAGGCGCTGCGTCTGGCCATCCACAAGCTGCCGCTGAAGGCCCGAATCATCCGTCGAGAGGGTGGTGAGTGATCCATGGCCATCGGTACCAAGGATCTGAACGTCGAGTCCCTGGACGGACAGGACAACGCGAGCCTGCTGGAGGCCCTCAAGGCCTCCAAGGAGGAGCTGTTCAACCTGCGCTTCCAGGCCGCCACCGGCCAGCTGGACAACGCCAGCCGGCTGAAGACCGTCAAGCGTGACATCGCGCGCATCTACACGATCCTGCGCGAGCGCGAGCTGGGCATCCGTGGCGATGTCCCCGCCGCGGCGCAGGCTGAGCCGAAGAACGAGGAGGCTGCCCAGTGACCGAGCAGACCGCTGCCAGCACCGAGGAGCGCGGCTACCGCAAGGCGCTCCGCGGCGTCGTCGTGTCCGACAAGATGGACAAGACCATCGTCGTCGAGGTCGAGGACCGCAAGAAGCACGCCCTGTACGGCAAGGTGCTCAAGTCGTCGAAGCGCGTGAAGGCGCACGACGAGGAGAACACCGCCGGCGTGGGCGACCGCGTCCGCATCGCCGAGACCCGCCCGCTGTCCGCCTCCAAGCGGTGGCGCCTGGTGGAGATCGTCGAGCGCGCCAAGTGATGCCCGCGGTCCGGTGAGCCCGGACCGCACCACAGAGCCGCCCCGTGCATCAGCACGGGGCGGCTCTGTGCTAGAGTGGAGTGTTCGTGCGCCCTTTGTTGGCAGGACCATCCATCCTGCGTGCCGAGGGTGTCGCACGCCGATCCCGGATCCGCCTCGGCCCTGCCCCGCGCATCGATCCGCGTCCATGAGCCCGCAGCTGTCTGAAAACGCTGTGCGGCCCGTGCCGCGGAGACGTCCGCCACGGGGGCAGGGGTAAGCGTCCCGGGATGACCGTTCAACCGTTCCGCAAGGCTCGCCCAACAGTGGGGGAGAACCGGCGCGACGCTAGGAGAGACAAGTGATCCAGCAGGAGTCGCGGCTCAAGGTCGCCGACAACACCGGTGCGAAGGAGATCCTGACCATCCGTGTTCTCGGTGGCTCAGGACGCCGCTACGCAGGAATCGGCGACACGATTGTCGCCACCGTCAAGGACGCCATCCCCGGCGGCAACGTCAAGAAGGGCGATGTCGTCAAGGCCGTGGTGGTGCGGACCCGCAAGGAGTCCCGCCGTCCCGACGGCTCGTACATCCGCTTCGATGAGAACGCGGCCGTGATCCTCAAGACCGACGGCGAGCCCCGTGGCACGCGCATCTTCGGTCCCGTGGGGCGCGAGCTGCGCGACAAGCGCTTCATGAAGATCGTGTCGCTCGCCCCGGAGGTGATCTGACCCTCATGGCCAAGATCAAGAAGGATGACCTCGTGCAGGTCATCGCAGGCAAGGACAAGGGCAAGCAGGGCAAGGTCCTGCGCGTCTTCCCCGCCGACGAGCGAGTGCTGGTGGAGGGCGTCAACCGCGTCACCAAGCACCTGCGCGCCGGCCAGAACAACAACGGCTCCACCGAGGGCGGCCTGCAGGTCGTCGAGGCCCCGATCCACATCTCGAACGTGGCCGTCGTGGACCCCGAGACCCAGAAGCCGACCCGTGTGGGCTACCGCTTCGAGACCGTCCAGAAGGGCGGCGAGGACGTCACCGTGAAGGTGCGCTTCGCCAAGTCCTCGGGGAAGGAGCTGTGATGACCGAGGTGCAGCAGACCGAGAAGGTCACCCCGCGTCTGAAGGCCAAGTACCGCGACGAGATCCGCGGCGGCCTCCAGGAGCAGTTCCAGTACGCGAACGTCATGCAGGTGCCGGGCCTCGTGAAGGTCGTCGTGAACATGGGTGTCGGCGAGGCCGCCAAGGACTCCAAGATCATCGACGGCGCCGTCACGGACCTCACCGCGATCACCGGCCAGAAGCCGATGGTCACCAAGGCCCGCAAGTCCATCGCGCAGTTCAAGCTGCGTGAGGGCATGCCGATCGGCACGCACGCCACCCTCCGTGGCGACCGCATGTGGGAGTTCCTGGACCGCCTCGTCACGCTCGCGCTCCCGCGCATCCGTGACTTCCGCGGCCTGTCCGACCGCCAGTTCGACGGCAACGGCAACTACACTTTCGGCCTGTCCGAGCAGACCGTGTTCCACGAGATCGATCAGGACAAGATCGACCGCGTGCGCGGCATGGACATCACCGTGGTGACCACCGCCAAGAACGACGACGAGGGCCGCGCGCTGCTGAAGGCGCTGGGCTTCCCGTTCAAGACCGACCAGTAAGACCTCCGCGCCACAGGTCCCCCACCGGTGAACCGGTGCGGGAAACCACGGCGAGAAAGGGCGGAAGCCCACATGACCATGACCGATCCCGTCGCAGACATGCTCACCCGTCTGCGCAACGCCAATTCGGCCTACCACGACACCGTGTCCATGCCGTCCTCCAAGCTGAAGACCCGCCTCGCGGAGATCCTCAAGGCAGAGGGCTACATCCAGGACTGGCGTGAAGAGGAAGCCGAGGTCGGCAAGAAGCTGACCATCGACCTGAAGTTCGGCCCGCAGCGTGAGCGCGCGATCGCCGGCCTGCGTCGTATCTCCAAGCCGGGCCTTCGCGTGTACGCGAAGTCCACCACCCTGCCCCACGTGCTGGGCGGCCTCGGCATCGCCATCCTGTCCACCTCCTCGGGTCTGCTCACGGACCGCCAGGCCGCCAAGAAGGGCGTGGGTGGGGAAGTCCTCGCCTACGTCTGGTGACGGGCGAGACGGAAGAAAGGCTGAACTGATATGTCGCGAATCGGACGTCTGCCGATCACCATCCCGAGCGGCGTCGATGTCACCATCGACGGCGCCCGCGTCTCCGTGAAGGGCCCCAAGGGCCAGCTGGAGCACACGCTGCCCACGCCCATCACGGCCACCCTCGAGGAGGGGCAGGTCATCGTGGCCCGTCCCGACGACGAGCGCGAGTCCCGCTCCCTCCACGGCCTGTCCCGCACCCTGATCAGCAACATGGTCGAGGGCGTGACCAACGGCTTCTCCAAGCAGCTCGAGGTCGTCGGCACCGGCTACCGCGTGCAGGCCAAGGGTCAGGACCTCGAGTTCGCCCTGGGCTACTCCCACCCCGTCCCGGTGAAGTGCCCCGAGGGCATCGCGTTCACCGTCGCGGGCAACACGGTGACCGTCGCCGGCATCGACAAGCAGAAGGTCGGCGAGACCGCCGCCAACATCCGCAAGCTGCGTCGCCCTGACCCGTACAAGGGCAAGGGCGTCCGCTATGCGGGCGAGCAGATCCGCCGCAAGGCCGGAAAGGCAGGTAAGTGATGTCTACTCTGAAGGTGAAGGGCAAGGGCAAGTTCAACGCCCGCACCCGCCGCCACCTCCGGGTGCGCAAGCGGATCTCCGGCACCACCGTCCGTCCCCGCCTCGTCGTCAATCGCTCCGCGCGCCACATGTTCGTGCAGATCGTGGACGACACGCAGAGCCGCACGCTCGCCTCTGCCTCCACCATGGAGGCCGACGTGCGCGCGCTCGAGGGCGACAAGACGGCCAAGGCCAAGCGCGTCGGCGAGCTCGTCGCCCAGCGTGCCCAGGCCGCCGGCATCGACGCCGTGGTCTTCGACCGCGGCGGCAACAAGTACCACGGGCGCGTTGCGGCCGTGGCCGACGGTGCGCGAGAGGGTGGGCTGAAGCTGTGAGCGAGAACAACAACGAGAAGGGCACCCAGGTGACCGAGACCACCGAGACCCCCGTGTCCGAGACCGCCTCGGGCTCGGCCAGCCACACCACCGAGCGTTCCGCCGGCGGCCGTGGCGGTCGCGACGGCGGTCGCGGCGGGCGTGACGGAGACCGTCGCGGTCGTCGTGACGACCGCAACGGTCGCGGCAACGACGAGGAGAAGGACGCGTTCCTCGAGCGCGTCGTCGCCATCAACCGCGTGTCCAAGGTCGTCAAGGGCGGCCGCCGCTTCTCCTTCACCGCCCTCGTGGTGGTGGGTGACGGCGACGGCACCGTCGGTGTGGGCTACGGCAAGGCGAAGGAGGTCCCCGCCGCGATCCAGAAGGCCGTGGAGGAGGCCAAGAAGTCCTTCTTCCGCGTGCCCCGCGTGGGCTCCACCATCCCGCACCTCGTGCAGGGTGAGGACGCCGCCGGCGTCGTGCTGCTGCGTCCGGCGTCCCCGGGTACCGGCGTGATCGCCGGCGGTCCGGTGCGCGCCGTGCTGGAGTGCGCCGGCATCCATGACGTGCTCTCCAAGTCCATGGGCTCCGTGAACGCCATCAACATCGTCCGCGGCACCGTGGACGCGCTGAAGCGCCTCGAGGAGCCCCAGGCCGTCGCGGCCCGCCGCGGCAAGTCCCTGGACGAGATCGCGCCCCACGCGATGCTGCGCACCATGGAGAACGACCGCGCCAAGAAGAGCGCGCAGAAGGCAGGTGTGTGAGCTGTGTCTGAGCCCACTCGCAAGAACGTCCAGCCCTCGGACGCCACTCTGGTGATCACCCAGACCCGTGGCGTGACGGGGACCAAGCAGAACCAGCGGGACACCCTCCGCTCGCTCGGCCTCAAGCGGATCGGCCACCAGGTCACCCGCAAGGCTGACGCGGCGACCGTGGGCATGGTCAACACCGTGCCGCACCTGGTGTCCGTGGAGGAGGTCAACCATGGCTGAGAACGACGCCATCAAGATCCACGACCTGCGTCCTGCCCCCGGAGCCAAGACCGCCAAGACCCGCGTGGGTCGAGGCGAGGGCTCCAAGGGCAAGACCGCCGGCCGTGGCACCAAGGGCACGAAGTCCCGCTACCAGGTCCGCGTGGGCTTCGAGGGCGGCCAGCTGCCCCTGCACATGCGCCTGCCGAAGCTTCGCGGCTTCAAGAACCCGTTCCGCACCGAGTACCAGGTGGTCAACCTGGACAAGCTCTCGGTGCACTTCCCGCAGGGCGGTGAGGTGTCCGTGGACGCCCTCGTCGCCGCGGGCCTCGTCCGCAAGAACCAGCCCGTGAAGGTGCTGGGGACCGGCGAGATCACCGTTCCGGTGCAGGTCACCGCGAACGCCTTCTCCGCCTCCGCGGTCGAGAAGATCGCGGCGGCCGGCGGCTCGACGCAGACCGTCTGATCCGTTGATCGACCACACGGGCCCCGGGCCCGGGGCCATCCGCCCCGGCCCGGGGCCTTCGTGCTCCGTGTAGACTCGCACGGTGGCCCGCCCGGTGCGGCGGGCCCTCGTGCGTCCCCCGCGTGGGGGAGCGCCGAACCCCCACCCCCCGCAGGAGGACATGTGTTCAAGGCCATCGCGCGGATCGCCCGGACGCCGGACCTGAGGCGGAAGATCTTCTTCACGCTCGGTCTCATCGCGGTCTACCGGCTCGGGGCCTTCGTGCCCTCCCCGGGTGTGGACTACGCGGCGGTGCAGACCTGCCTGGCCTCCGGCAGCACCACCGGGGGCCTCTACTCGTTCGTGAACATGTTCTCGGGCGGGGCGCTGCTCCAGGTCTCGGTCTTCGCGCTGGGGATCATGCCGTACATCACGGCCTCCATCATCGTCCAGCTGCTGCGCGTGGTGATCCCGCGCTTCGAGCAGCTCCACCAGGAGGGGCCGCAGGGCCAGGCCACCCTGACGCAGTACACCCGGTACCTCACCATCGCGCTCGCTCTCCTCCAGGCCACCACCATGACGTCGCTGGCCCGTTCCGGCGCGCTGCTCAACTGCAGCATCCCCCTCCTGCGGGACGACTCGCTGCTCACCGTCCTCCTCGTGGTGATCGTCCTGGCCACCGGCTGCGTCGTCGTGATGTGGCTGGGCGAGCGGATCACGGAGAACGGGGTCGGCAACGGCATCTCCCTGCTGATCTTCGCCTCGATCGCGGCGAGCTTCCCGTCCGGCATCGCGCAGGTGCTGCAGACCCAGGGGTGGCGCACGTTCGCCGTCGTGATGGTGGTCGGCCTCCTGACGATGCTGGCCATCGTGTTCGTGGAGGAGTCCCAGCGCCGGATCCCGGTGCAGTACGCGAAGCGGCAGATCGGTTCGCGCACCGTGGGCGGCTCGAGCACGTTCATCCCGATCAAGGTCAACATGGCCAACGTGATCCCGGTGATCTTCGCGTCCTCCGTGCTGATGCTCCCGGGCATCCTGATCCAGTTCAACACCCCGCAGGACGGCTCCGCGCCGCCCGCATGGGTGGGCTTCCTCAGCACGTACTTCTCCGGGGGGGACCACCCCGTCTACATGGCGCTGTACCTGCTGCTGATCATCGGCTTCACCTACTTCTACGTCTCCATCACGTTCAACCCGCAGGAGATCTCGGACAACATGAAGCGGTACGGCGGCTTCATCCCGGGTGTGCGGGCGGGGCGCCCCACGGAGCGCTACCTCCAGTACGTCATCAGCCGGATCACGCTCCCCGGTGCCCTGTATCTGGGTATCGTGGCCATGATCCCGCTGATCGCCTTCGTGCTGATCGGCGCCAACCAGAACTTCCCGTTCGGCGGCACGTCCATCCTCATCATGGTGGGCGTGGGCCTCCAGACGGTGAAGCAGATCAACGCGCAGATGGAGCAGCGCCACTATGAGGGCCTGCTGCGCTGAGCGGCCGCCACGGACGTCCACCATCTCGAGAGTGAGGAACACACGATGACCCGCATGCTGATCATGGGCCCTCCCGGATCCGGTAAGGGCACCCAGGCCTCCCGGATCGCCGACAAGCTGGGGATCGTCCCCATCTCCACCGGCGACATCTTCCGCCACAACGTCAAGGCCATGACCCCGCTCGGCGTCGAGGCCAAGCGCTACATCGACAACGGCGACTTCGTGCCCGACGACGTCACCAACCGCATGGTGGCCGACCGCATCGCCCAGCCCGATGCCGAGCACGGCTTCCTCCTGGACGGCTACCCCCGCACCGCGGGCCAGGTCGAGGCGCTCGACGCCATGCTGCGCGAGGCCGGCCAGGCCCTGTCCGCCGTCGTCGAGCTCGAGGTGCCGGACGCCGAGCTCGTGGAGCGTCTGCTCAAGCGCGCCGAGATCGAGGGCCGCGCCGACGACACCCAGGACGTCATCCAGCACCGCCTCGACCTCTACCACCGCGAGACGGAGGTCGTGATCGAGAACTACGTGGACCGCGGCATCGTGGCGCGCGTGGACGGCACGGGCCAGATCGACGACGTCACGGAACGCCTGCTCCAGGCCGTCTACTCGGTGCGCGCGGCGACCGGCACCCTGCCCGTCATCACCCCGCGGACCGAGGCCTGACCGCGTGATCGGACGTCGCTCCCTCGAGCTCAAGACCACCCCCCAGCTGCAGGCCATGCAGCGTGCGGGGGTGGTCCTGTCCGCGGCCCTCGATGCCGCCGTGGACGCCGCCGCCCCCGGTGTGACCACCGCGGAGCTGGACGCCGTGTTCCGCGGCGTCCTCGCCGAGCACGGCGCAACCTCGAACTTCCTGGGCTACCACGGCTTCCCCGCCACGATCTGCGCGTCGGTGAACGAGGAGGTGGTCCACGGCATCCCCGGGGAGCGCGTCCTGCAGGCCGGCGACGTCCTGAAGATCGACGGCGGCGCGATCGTGGACGGCTGGCATGCCGACTCCGCGCGCACCGTGATCCTGGGGTCCTCCGCGGCCGGCACGGCGGACCCCGCGGACGAGCGCCTCTCCGCCGTCACCCGCGAGGCCATGTGGGCGGGGATCGCCGCCTTCGCGTCCGCCACGCACGTGGGGGAGATCGGCGACGCCATCGACGACCACGTCTCGGCCCAGGACGGCCCCGAGCTCGGCATCCTCGAGGATTACGTGGGCCACGGCATCGGCTCGGCCATGCACCTGCCCCCGGATGTGTTCAACTACCGCACCGGGCACCAGGGCCCGCGCGTGCGCCCCGGCCTGGCGCTCGCGATCGAGCCCATGCTCGTGCGCGGCGGCATCGAGACCCGCACCCTCGAGGACGACTGGACCGTGGTGACGGAGGACGGGGCCCGGGCGAGCCAGTGGGAGCACTCGGTGTGCCGCCACGCCGGCGGCCTGTGGGTCCTCACCGCCCCCGACGGCGGCGCGTCCGAGCTGGCCCGCTTCGGCGTCACCCCGGTCCCGCTGGGGGAGTGACCCCGCACGCCCGGGCGTGGTGGTCATCCGGCTCCGGATGCGGTATCATCGAATGTTGATCGTGTCCGCTCGCCGTCGGCGTGCCGCCGCGATCCACCCCGTTCCCGCCCCGTGGGCGGCGCCACCGCGCCGCTGTCGGAGCATGACGATAGTGGAGGACATGGCTAAGAAGGAAGGTGTCATCGAGATCGAGGGCACGGTGTCGGAGGCGTTGCCCAACGCGATGTTCCGCGTCCGTCTGCAGAACGAGCACGTCGTGCTCGCCACGATCTCCGGAAAGATGCGTCAGCACTACATCCGCATCCTCCCCGAGGATCGCGTCGTGGTGGAGCTTAGCCCGTACGACCTCAATCGAGGTCGCATCGTCTACCGCTACAAGTAAGACCCAACCCGTCCAAGCGAGCGCAGGAGGAAGAGCCGTGAAGGTTCAGCCGAGCGTGAAGCGGATTTGTGACAAGTGCCAGGTCGTGCGCCGTAAGGGCCGCGTTCTGGTGATCTGCTCGAACCCGCGCCACAAGCAGCGCCAGGGCTGATCGCCTCCCCCGTCTCGCGGGGGAGCGACGCCGTGCGCTGACGAGAACACCCAACCGGCCATGATGGCCGAACAGCAGGGACAACGGTCGCCCCCGTCACGCGGGACGCGGCCGACACCTCCGGTCGCAGGGGCCGGAGACCGACGACGGCGGACGACCGCCGCGGAGCACGCCGAGCACTCGCTGGGCGCCGCGGCTCGAGGGTCCGCTTGGCCGTGAGCCGCGTCGTCCGGGCGTCCCTGGTGCAGACCTCTGCTGCTTCAAGGAACAGGAGGACGGCCGCATGGCTCGTCTTGCAGGCGTTGACATTCCGCGCGAGAAGCGCGTGATCATCGCACTCACCTACATCTACGGCGTGGGCAAGACCCGCGCCGAGGAGACCCTCGCCGCCACCGGGATCGACCCGAACATCCGCGTGAAGGACCTCTCCGACGAACAGCTGGTGCAGCTGCGCGACCACATCGAGGGCACCTACAAGGTGGAGGGCGACCTCCGCCGCGAGGTCGCCGCCGACATCCGTCGCAAGGTGGAGATCGGCTCCTACGAGGGCCTGCGCCACCGTCGCGGCCTTCCGGTGCGCGGTCAGCGCACGAAGACCAACGCCCGCACCCGCAAGGGCCCCAAGAAGACGGTCGCCGGCCGCAAGAAGTGATCCTGCCGGCGAGGCTGAGCCCGGACCCGTCCGGCCGCCCCGCCGCAGCACCTGCACCGTCAGCCTTTTCGTCAGGAGAACCACATGCCCCCCAAGACCCGCGCCGCAGCGGCCCGCAAGCCGCGCCGCAAGGACAAGAAGAACATCACCGTGGGCCAGGCCCACATCAAGAGCACGTTCAACAACACCATCGTGTCCATCACGGACACCACGGGTGCCGTCATCTCGTGGGCCTCGTCCGGCGAGGTGGGCTTCAAGGGCTCGCGCAAGTCGACCCCCTACGCCGCGCAGCTGGCCGCCGAGCAGGCCGCCAAGCGCGCCCAGGAGCACGGCATGAAGAAGGTGGACGTCTTCGTGAAGGGCCCGGGCTCGGGTCGCGAGACCGCCATCCGCTCCCTGCAGGCCGCCGGCCTCGAGGTGGGGTCCATCCAGGACGTCACCCCCATGGCCCACAACGGTGCTCGCCCCGCGAAGCGCCGCCGCGTCTGACCTGAGCGTCTTCTCCGCACCCGCCCCGTCCCCCGGGGCGGGTGCGGACAGGTCTGCGACCTGATCCCATCCCGTCCTCGTTTCCACCCCCCGCGTGCGTCATATGGCGGACGCTCGCCGAAAGGAAATGTTCGTGCTCATTGCACAGCGCCCCACGCTGACCGAAGAGGTCGTGTCCGACCGTCGGTCCCGGTTCGTGATCGAGCCGCTGGAGCCCGGCTTCGGCTACACCCTCGGCAACTCCCTGCGCCGCACTCTGCTCTCCTCCATCCCCGGTGCTGCCGTGACCAGCATCCGCGTGGACGGCGTCCTGCACGAGTTCAGCACCGTCAACGGCGTCAAGGAGGATCTCACCGAGATCATCCTCAACATCAAGCAGCTGTCCGTCTCCTCCGAGAACGACGAGCCCGTCGTCGCCTACCTGCGCAAGCAGGGGGCCGGCGTCGTGACCGCCGCGGACATCACCGCCCCCGCCGGTGTGGAGATCTACAACAAGGACCTCCACATCGCGACGCTCAACGCGAAGGGCAAGTTCGACATGGAGCTGACGGTCGAGCGCGGCCGCGGCTACGTGACGGCGGCCCAGAACAAGTCCGCGGACGCGGAGATCGGCCGCATCCCGGTCGACTCCATCTACTCACCCGTGCTCAAGGTGACCTTCAAGGTCGAGGCCACCCGTGTGGAGCAGCGGACGGACTTCGACCGCCTGATCCTGGACGTGGAGACCAAGGAGTCCATGCTGCCGCGCGACGCCGTGGCCTCTGCGGGCTCCACGCTCGTCGAGCTGTTCGGCTTGGCCCGGGCGCTCAACGTCGAGGCCGAGGGCATCGACCTGGGCGAGACGCCGGCGGAGGGCGACGTGTCCGCCGACCTGGCCCAGCCGATCGAGGAGCTCGAGCTGACCGTGCGCTCCTACAACTGCCTCAAGCGCGAGGGCATCCACTCCGTGGGTGAGCTCGTGGCCCGGTCCGAGGCCGACCTGATGGACATCCGCAACTTCGGCGCGAAGTCCATCGACGAGGTCAAGGAGAAGCTGGAGGAGCTGGGCCTGTCCCTCAAGGACTCGCCGGCCGGCTACGACCCGCAGCTCCACGCGCGCCAGATGGACGACGATCCGTTCTCGGACTTCTGAGCCGCACCGCACCCCTGAATCTTTGACCCCGAGGCCGACGCCGGCACCGGGGACCACCTGAGGAGAAACACCATGCCTACCCCCACCAAGGGTCCGCGCCTGGGCGGCAGCCCGGCCCACGAGCGCATCATGCTGGCCAACATGTCGGCCCAGCTCTTCGAGCACAAGTCGATCACCACGACGCTCACCCGCGCCAAGCGCCTCCGCCCCCACGCGGAGCGCCTCATCACCTTCGCGAAGAAGGGCGACCTGCCCTCCCGTCGCAAGGTGCAGGGCATCATCGCGGCCAAGAACCGCACCAACAAGTCCATCGTGCACGAGCTGTTCACGGTGATCGCCCCGGCCATGGCCGAGCGCAACGGCGGCTACACCCGCATCACCAAGATCGGCAACCGCCACGGCGACAACGCGCCCATGGCCGTGATCGAGCTCATCATGGATCCGGTCTCCCCGAAGCAGGCCGTCGTCCGTGAGGCCGAGCGCGCCGTCGAGACGGCTCCGGCCGCCCCGGTCGAGGCCGAGGCCGTCCCCGTGGAGGCCGTGGACCCGGCCGCCACCGAGGACGTCACCGTGGCCGAGTCCGAGGAGACCGCCGCCGAGATCGACGGCGCCGTCGCCACGACCGAGGACGGCTCCGCTCCCGAGGGCGCGACCATCAAGGGCAACGCCAGCTCGAAGAAGTACCACGTCCCCGGCTCCCGCTGGTACGACCAGACCACCGCCGAGGTCTGGTTCACCACCGTCGAGGAGGCCGTGGCCGCCGGCTTCGAGCCCGCCGGCGGCGCTGCGGCGCAGAAGATGCCCGCCTCCGAGTGAGGCCGTGCGCACCCCCTCGGCGGGGAGCGCAACCCCTGAGCGAAGGGCCGTCCACCTCGGTGGGCGGCCCTTCGTCGCGTCGACCCCCAGGAGCACCATGACCGAGCACCGCTCTGCCGAGCACACCCGCCCGCGCGGGAACGCGTCCGCCGAGGCCGACTCCACCCCGTCCGCCGCCGCGGACCTCGCCGCGCCCGCCGCAGACGCCGCCGCGGACCTCGCCGTCCCCGACGCGCGCCTCCGGGTGCGGCTCGACCTCGCCTATGACGGCTCGGCGTTCTCCGGCTGGGCCTCCCAGCCGGGGCTGCCCACCGTCCAGGGCGCGCTCGAGGAGGCGCTGGAGCGGATCCTGCGCCGCCCCGTGGCCACGGTGGTGGCCGGGCGCACCGACGCCGGCGTCCACGCGCGCGGCCAGGTGGTCCATCTGGACCTCTCCGCCGCCGAGTGGGAGGGCCTCTCCCGGGGCCGGCCGGGCGATGACCCGGGGCAGGCCCTGCTGCGCCGCCTCGCGGGCGTGCTCTCCGGCTGGGGCGGCGCCGTCGTGGTGCACGGCGCGGCCCGTGCACCGGAGGGCTTCGACGCGCGGTTCGGCGCCCTGTGGCGCGAGTACGAGTACCGCATCAGCGACCGCCGAGCGACGCAGGACCCGCTCACCCGCCGGGGCACGCACTGGCACGGCGCCGCCCTGGATGTGGGGCGCATGCAGACGGAGGCCCACGCCCTCCTCGGCCTGCACGACTTCCTCTCCTTCTGCAGGCCGCGCGAGGGTGCCACCACCATCCGCGAGGTCCAGGATCTGCGGGTCGAGCGGGACCCGGAGGGGATCGTCCGTGTCCAGATCCGCGCGGACGCGTTCTGCCACCACATGGTGCGCTCCATCGTGGGGGCGCTCCTGGAGGTGGGGGAGGGGCGTCGCGCTCCCGGCTGGGCGGGCGAGCGGCTGGCGGCCCGCGTGCGGGACTCCCATGTGCGCCTCGCGCCGCCGGGTGGGCTGACCCTGGCCCGCGTCGCCTACCCGGCGAACCCGGACGTGCTGCGGGCCCGCGCCGCGGGGACACGGGCCCGACGCTCCCTGTGAGTCCGGGCGTCGACGTCGGGGGCGCCCCCGAAGGGCGCCGCGGGACGTGGGCCCGCGCTTTTGCCGCGGGGACGCGGACCCGGTAGCATGGGGAGACGTTGCGCATGTCCGCACCCGGATGCGTCGTGCCGCGAGTGGCTCAGTTGCATGGCCTTCAGCTCGCGCCGCACCCCCGGGATCCTCGGGCCCGGTCGCCTTCCAGTCCTCACCTGGAGCCCCGGCGCGCACGGAGAACTGACAGTGCGCCCCACGCCGGAATCACGCCCCAGCGCGCGGCCACTGTGACCGATCACCGACCCTGAAGGCAGACAACGTGCGTACGTACTCTCCCAAGCCTGGCGATGCCGACCGCCAGTGGCACATCATCGATGCCACCGACGTCGTCCTCGGCCGCCTGGCCACCCACACCGCCACCCTGCTGCGCGGAAAGCACAAGCCGACGTTCGCCCCCCACATGGACATGGGCGACTTCGTCATCATCGTGAACGCCGAGAAGGTGGCCCTCACCGGCGCCAAGCTCGAGAAGAAGCGCGCCTACCGCCACTCGGGCTACCCGGGCGGCCTGAAGTCGCAGAGCTACGCCGAGCTCCTCGAGACCAACCCGGTCCGCGCCGTGGAGAAGGCCGTCCGCGGCATGCTCCCCAAGAACTCGCTGGCCGACCAGCAGATGGGCAAGCTCAAGGTGTACCGCGGTGCCGAGCACCCGCACGCCGCCCAGCAGCCCGCCACCTTCGAGATCGGCCAGGTCGCCCAGTGACCCTGGCGACCGCCTGAGACTTTTCCTGAGGAGAACCATGAGCATCAATGAGCATGAGGACGTGGAGCTGACCAGCTACACCTCCGAGTCGTCCGCCACCGCCTCCACCGACGAGGCCGCCGTGTCCGAGCGTCCCGCCCTGACCGTCCCTGGTGCCGCCGTCGGCCGCCGCAAGGAGGCCGTGGCGCGCGTCCGCCTCATCCCCGGCTCCGGCCAGTGGACCGTGAACGGCCGCACCCTGGAGAACTACTTCCCCAACAAGCTGCACCAGCAGGAGGTCAACGACCCCTTCACGCTGCTGGAGCTCGCCGGCGCGTACGACGTGATCGCCCGCATCCACGGCGGCGGCCCCTCCGGCCAGGCCGGTGCGCTGCGCCTGGGCATCTCCCGCGCCCTGAACGAGATCGACCGCGAGCACAACCGCGCCGCCCTCAAGAAGGCCGGCTTCCTCACCCGTGACGCCCGCGTCATCGAGCGCAAGAAGGCCGGCCTCAAGAAGGCCCGCAAGGCCTCGCAGTTCTCGAAGCGCTGATCTGCGCCTCGGCTCCGGCCGAGCGGATCCGCCCCGCAGACCCCGTGTCACCGTTCCCCGGTGGCGCGGGGTCTGCCGCGTCCGGCGCCTAGACTGTGAGGGTCCCCGCAGTGCGGCGGGGGCTCGCCCGGGGCGTGAGGGCTCCCGCCGGTGGCGCGAGACGTGTGAGAGCCACGAGGAGATCCGCCATGGCAGATTCATCCCGCCGCCCGGAGGACGCCCCCCAGGAGGCCCAGGGCCAGGCGCAGACCGACGCGCCGGCGTCGCCGGAGAGCACCCCCGTCCACGTGCTGGAGGCGGGGGATTCCGATCTCCCGTTCGCCGTGACCCACGACTACGCCGCGGAGGTCGACGAGATCCACGAGCTCGGCCGCAAGCTGCGCGGGGACAAGGCCCTGCCGACCCCGGACCCGCTCGCGTGGCGCGAGGGCTACCCCTACGAGACGAAGATCAGCCGACGCCTCTACGAGCGCCGCAAGCGCGAGCTCCAGATCGAGCTGCTGAAGATGCAGCTGTGGGTCAAGGAGACGGGCCAGAAGGTCCTGATCATCTTCGAGGGGCGCGACGCGGCCGGCAAGGGCGGCGCGATCAAGCGCTTCAACGAGCACCTCAACCCGCGCGGCGCCCGCACCGTGGCCCTCGAGAAGCCCACCGAGGCCGAGGCCTCGCAGTGGTACTTCCAGCGCTACATCCAGCACCTGCCCTCCGGCGGGGAGATCGTGATGTTCGACCGGTCCTGGTACAACCGGGCCGGCGTCGAGCGCGTCATGGGCTATTGCACGCCGCCGCAGTACCTCGAGTTCATGCGGGAGACCCCGGAGCTCGAGCGCATGCTGGTCAACTCCGGCATCCACCTCGTGAAGTTCTGGTTCTCCGTCTCCCAGCGAGAGCAGCTCAACCGCTTCGCCTCCCGCGAGACCGATCCCGTCCGCCGCTGGAAGCTCTCGCCCACCGACATGGCCTCCCTCGACAAGTGGGACGACTACACGAACGCCAAGGAGGCCATGTTCTTCTACACGCACACGGCCGACGCGCCGTGGACCGTGGTGAAGTCCAACGACAAGAAGCGCGCGCGCCTCGAGGCCATCCGGCACGTGCTGCACACGCTCCCGTACCCGGACAAGGACGCGCGGATCGTGCACGCCCCGGACCCGCTCATCTGCGCACCCGCGACGGACCTGTTCGAGATGGGCGAGGATCACGACAGCGGCTCCTTCCCGCGCGTGCGCTGAGCACGTCCGGGGCGCGGCGGCCCGCCGAGGCCCCCGCATGAGGACGGCGCCCCGCCCGCTCGGGTGGGGCGCCGTCGTCGGCGGTGCGGATGCTCAGGGGTTGCGCTTGACCCACTCCGCGTTGACGTGGGCGTCGTCGAGGAGGTTCTCCGCCCCGAACCCCTCGCTGATGCGGTACTCGCCGGCCTCCAGGGAGGCGCGCACGTCCTCGCGCAGGATCGGGAGCTTCGCGTAGAACGCGTCGCCGCAGCAGCTGGTGGCCACCACGTCGCGGTGGCCGATGATGCGCGAGGGCGGCATCTCGTACTGCTGGCAGATGTAGGCGGAGAGCCGCACGAGCCCCGCGTAGAGGCTCTGCGGCGGCGGATTCACCATGTAGAAGCCCTCGCACTCGATGCCCAGGGCGTAGGCGTTGAAGCCGAGGGCGTGGATGCCCAGCATGAAGGTCTCCCCGCCCTCGAGGGCGTGGCGGGAGCCGTGCCGGGCCTCCATGGGGAAGCCGCCGCGGGACATCGTGAACTGCTGGCCGGAGTCGCCCCAGCCCTGGGCGATGTGGCCCTTCTGCACCATGCGGGCGAGGTCCATGGCGGCCTGGCGGGACCCGTCGGAGGTGTTCGGCGTCGTCGTGTGGTGGATGACGAGGTACGAGGGGCGCTCGTAGAGGGTCTGGAGGTAGTTGGCGGGCGTGACCGCGCCCCAGTCGTCCGTCGTGAGGATCTCCGGCGCGGGCAGGCGGGGGCGGTCGTCGCCGCCGGCGGAGGCGGACGCCTCGGGGGCCTCGTCGCCGGATCCGCAGGCGACGGCGGCGGAGGCGAGCGCGATGCCGGTGCCGCCCAGGACGGCGCGGCGCGGCCAGCGTCGTCGTGGGGTGGTCTCGGGGAGATCGGCCATGGAGGGGTCCTTCGTGTCGGGGCGGCGGGGGGCCGCGGGGCCGCACGTCCGGGAGCCGGACGGGTGCACGGGCGCGGGCCCACCGGCTCGATGGTACCGGCCGCGCGGCGCGCTCGAGACCCGGGGGGTGGTGCTCCGGGCCACTCAGGCTCGTAGACTCACTGATCATGTCGAGATTGTTCGGAACCGATGGCGTCCGTGGCCTGGCCAACGAGACCCTCACTGTGGAGTTGTCCCTCCAGCTGGCCCAGGCGGCCGCCCCCGTGCTCGGGGCCGAGGCCCTCGAGGCGGGCAGGCGGCCCGTGGCCGTCGTCGCGCGGGACCCGCGGATCAGCGGCCAGTTCATCGGCGCGGCCGTGGTGGCCGGCCTCGCCTCGTCCGGCGTGGACGTCTGGGACGCGGGCGTGCTGCCCACGCCGGCGGCCGCGTTCCTCGTGGCGGACCTGGGCGCGGACTTCGGCGTGATGATCTCCGCCTCCCACAACCCTGCGCCGGACAACGGCATCAAGTTCCTCGCCCGCGGTGGCCAGAAGCTCACCGACGGGCAGGAGGACGAGATCATCCAGCACCTGGAGGGCGCCGACCCGCTGCGCCCCACGGGTGCGGACGTGGGCCGCGTGCGCGTCTTCTCCGACGCCGAGGACCGCTATGTCCTCCACCTCCTCCAGTCCCTGCCCCACCGCCTGGACGGCCTCACCGTGGTGCTGGACTGCGCCCACGGCGCGGCCGCCGGCTGCTCACCGGAGGCGTTCCGCGCCGCCGGCGCGCAGGTGGTCGTCATCGGCGCCTCCCCGGACGGGCTGAACATCAACGAGGGCTGCGGCTCGACGCACCTGGAGATGCTCCAGGCGGCGGTCAAGGAGCACGGCGCGGACCTGGGCATCGCCCACGACGGCGACGCCGACCGCTGCCTCGCGGTGGACGAGCACGGCGAGGTCGTGGACGGCGACCAGATCATGGGCGTCATGGCGCTGGCCCTGAAGGACCGCGGCGCCCTGCGCGACGACACCCTCGTGGTCACCGTCATGTCCAACCTCGGCCTCAAGCTGGCCATGGGCCGCGAGGGGGTCCAGCTGGTGGAGACCCAGGTCGGCGACCGCTACGTCCTGGCCGGCATGAAGCTGGGGGACTACTCGCTGGGCGGCGAGCAGTCCGGCCACGTGATCTTCGCGGACCACGCCACCACGGGCGACGGCGTGCTGACCGGCCTGCAGCTCGCCTCCCGCGTGGCCCAGACCGGCACCCCGCTCTCCGAGCTCGCCGGCGTGATGCAGCGCCTCCCGCAGGTGCTCGTGAACGTGCGCGGTGTGGACAAGGCCCGCGCCGGGACGGACGAGGCCGTGCAGGCCGCCGTGGCCGAGGCCGAGGCGCGCCTCGGGGAGACGGGGCGGGTGCTGCTGCGCCCGTCCGGCACGGAGCCGGTGGTGCGCGTGATGGTGGAGGCCCCGGACGAGGACACCGCCCGCGGCGAGGCCGAGTCCCTGGCCGCCGTCGTGCAGCGCGAGCTCGCGCTCCACGCCTGACCCGTGCGCCCGGACCAGCCGCCTCGCAGGGCGGTGCTGCTCGGCGCACTGACGGCCGGGCTGGCGCTGCTGTGGGGCGTGGCCTACGTGGCCGTGGACGCCCCGGTGTGCGGCCGCGGCGTGGCGCTCGAATGGCTGCCGTGCCTGGACGCGGGGACCGGCGGCGCGGCCACCGCACCGTAGGGGGCGGCCCCGTGCCCCCGGCGGGTGAGCCCCGTGACAGGACGGGCCCCGGACGCCTCCGTTGGGGAGGTGTCCGGGGCCCGTCGGGGTCGGGGAGCAGGGAGGCTCAGAGGCGGGGGTCGGTCCCGGTGACGGTGCCCGCGGCGCCGCCGCGCTGGGCGGCCAGCAGGTCGCGGATCTCGGAGAGCAGCGCGACGTCCTCCGGCACCTCCTCGTCCTTCGGGGTGATGCCGAGGCGCCGGTTACGGCGCTCGATCATGGCGTTCATCGGCAGGACGATCACGAAGTAGACCGCCGCGGCGATGAGCAGGAAGTTGACGATCGCGGTGAGGAGGACGCCGAACTGGATGGCGTTGCCGTTGAGCATCACGACGCCGAACTGGTCGAAGTCCGGCGCCTTCACGAGCCCGGAGATGAACGGCATGAGCACGTTCTCCACGACCGCGTTGATCACCTTGCTGAAGGCGGCGCCGATGACGACGGCCACGGCGAGGTCGATGACGTTCCCCTTGAGGATGAATTCCTTGAATCCTTGAAGCATGGGGCAAGTCTATGGCCATTCGAGGCCGGCGCCGACCGTGTCCGAGGCTCGGCCGGGCCGGGGCGACGAGGGTCCGGCCACGAGGCGGGCGTCAGACCTTGCGCAGCAGGACCCGCGTGACCTCGTGCCGCTCGTTCTTGGTGAGCACGAGTCGCGCCCGCCCCCGGGTGGGATGCACGTTCTGCTGGAGGTTGGGCCCGTTGATGGTGTCCCAGATGTGCTCCGCGGTGGCCTGCGCCTCGGCGTCGGAGAGGTGGGCGTAGCGGTGGAAGTAGCTGCGCGGATCGCGGAAGGCGCCCGAGCGCAGGTCCATGAAGCGCTCGATGTACCAGCGGCGGATCCAGTCGGCACGGGCGTCCACGTACACGGAGAAGTCGAAGAAGTCGGAGACGCTGAGGCCGGCCGTGCCGTCGGTGCGGGTGCGTGGCGGGGCGAGCACGTTCAGGCCCTCCACGATCAGCACGTCCGGGCGGTGCACCGCCTGCTCCTCGCCGGGGACGATGTCATAGGTCATGTGCGAGTACACGGGCGCACGCACCTCCTCCGCCCCGGACTTCACGTCGGCCATGAAGCGGAGCAGGGCGCGCCGGTCGTAGGACTCCGGGAAGCCCTTGCGCTTCATGAGCCCGCGTTCGGCGAGGACGGCGTTCGGATGGAGGAAGCCGTCCGTGGTGATGAGCTCCACGCGGGGGGTGGTGGGCCAGCGGCGCAGCATCTCCTGGAGCACGCGCGCGGTGGTCGACTTGCCCACGGCCACCGAGCCCGCCACGCCGATCACGTAGGGGGTCCGGCCGGTGTGCTCGCCCAGGAAGGCATTGGTCGCGCTGCGCAGTGCACCGGACGCCTCGACGTTGATGCCCAGGAGCCGGGAGAGGGGGAGGTACACCTCGGCCACCTCGGTGAGGGAGAGGGTGTCGCCGATGCCGCGCAGCCGCTCCACGTCCGCCTGGTCGAAGGGCTGGGCCATCTCCGCGGCGAGGCGGGACCAGGTCTGCCGCTCGAGCTCCACGAAGGGAGAGCGGTGGTGGTCGGCCGCCCGGGCGGGCTCGCGGGGCCGGGCCGGGAGGGCAGGGCTCGCGGGGAGCGCGTCGGTGTCCGTCACCGCACCATTATGACGGTCGCCCTGCGGCGGGTCGGAGCCCGCCGTTCCGTGGCGCGTCCCGGGCCCCCTGCGGCGCGCCCCCGGGCCCCGAACCGCCGCCGCTAGGATCGGACCCATGCGCGTTCTCGTGACCGGTGGCGCCGGCTACCTCGGGTCACACACGGTGACCACCCTGCTCGACGCCGGCCATGACGTCCTGGTGCTGGACAGCCTCGTCAGCTCGTCCCGGGCAGCCCTCGAGCGGGCCGCCGAGGTGTGCGGCGTCGAGCTCGGCGGCCCCCGCCTCGACCTGCTCCAGGCGGACGTCTGCCGTCCCGAGCACTACGCCGCCGCGGTGGTGCGCTACGCGCCGGACGGCGTCGTGCACTTCGCGGGCCTGAAGTCGCCGACGGAGTCGATGCGGGAGCCTGCCGCCTACTACAGCGTCAACGTGGCCGGGACCGCACAGGTCGCGCGCGTGGCCGCCGAGGCCGGCGCGCGTGTCCTGCTCTTCTCCTCCTCCGCCACGGTCTACGGCGACGACGCCCCCGTGCCCGTCGCCGAGGACGCGCCCACCGCGCCCGTGAACCCGTACGGCCACTCCAAGCTGATGGCCGAGCAGGTCCTGCGCGACGTCCACGGGTCCGTGCCCGCGCTCTCCGTGGCGGTGCTGCGCTACTTCAACCCCGTGGGCGCCCACCCCTCCGGCCGCCTGGGGGAGGATCCGCAGGGCACGCCCGCCAACCTCATGCCGTTCGTGGCGCGCGTGGCCACCGGGCAGTGTCCCGAGCTGCAGGTGTTCGGGGCGGACTTCGCCACGCGGGACGGCAGCGCCATCCGCGACTTCATCCACGTGATGGACCTCGCCGAGGCCCACGTGGCCGCCCTCGAGTGGATGACGGAGCACACGCGGGACGCGCCGGCCGTGAAGGTCTGGAACATCGGGCGCGGGGAGGGCGTCACGGTGTTCGAGATGGTCCGCGCCGTCGAGGCCGTCACCGGCCGCGCCGTCCCGTACCGGGTCGTGGGCCGCCGCGCGGGGGACATCGGGGAGTCCCGCGCGGCCGTCGACGCGATCGGCGGGGAGGTCGGCTGGCGCGCCCGGCGCAGTGTCGAGGCGATGGTCCGGGACATGTGGGCCTGGCAGGAGGCCAACCCCCACGGCTACCGCGAGTCCTGAGCGCGGTGGCGCGCGCCCGGGGCCGCGGCCGGTATCCTCATCCGCATGTGCGGAATCGTCGGATACATCGGCCACCCCTCCACCACTCGGGACCACGGCGCCCTCGAGGTCCTCATGGAGGGCCTGCGCCGTCTCGAATACCGCGGATACGACTCCGCCGGCGTCGCCGTCGTGGCGGACGGCGAGCTGTACCACCGCAAGAAGGCGGGCAAGCTGGCCAACCTGGCCGCCGAGCTCGAGGCGCACCCGGTGCCCGCGGCGCAGGTGGGCATCGGCCATACGCGCTGGGCCACCCACGGCGGCCCCACGGACGTCAACGCGCACCCGCAGGTCGCGGACGAGGGCCGTCTGGCCATGATCCACAACGGCATCATCGAGAACTACGCCGAGCTCCGCGAGGAGCTGCTGGCCAAGGGGGTGAGCTTCCTCTCGGAGACCGACACCGAGGTGGCCGCCCACCTGCTGGGCGACATCTACCGCAACGGGGCCGCCGGGGACCTGACCCGCGCGATGCAGATGGCCTCCCAGCGCCTCGAGGGCGCCTTCACCCTGCTGGCCGTCCACGTGGACCACCCGGACCGCGTGGTCGCCTCCCGCCGCAACTCCCCGCTCGTGGTGGGCGTGGGCGAGGGGGAGAACTTCCTCGGCTCGGACGTCTCGGGCTTCATCGACTTCACGCGGAACGCCATCGAGCTCGAGCAGGACCAGGTGGTGACCATCACCGCCGACGCCGTCGAGATCACCGACTTCGCGGGCGCGCCCGCGCAGGGCAAGGCGTTCTCCGTGGACTGGGACGCCTCCGCCGCGGAGAAGGGCGGCTTCGCCACCTTCATGGAGAAGGAGATCCACGACCAGCCGCAGGCCGTGCAGGACACCCTGCTGGGCCGCACGGACGCCTCGGGCGCGCTCGTGCTGGACGAGCTGCGGATCGAGCCCGAGGAGCTGCGCAGCATCACCAAGATCATCGTGCTCGCGTGCGGCACCTCGGCCTACGCCGGGATGGTGGCCAAGTACGCGATCGAGCACTGGTGCCGCATCCCGGTGGAGGTGGAGCTCTCCCACGAGTTCCGCTACCGGGACCCCATCATCGACGACGGCACGCTCGTGGTCTCCATCTCCCAGTCCGGCGAGACCATGGACACGCTCATGGCCGTCCGGTACGCGAAGGAGCAGGGCGCCCGCACGGTGTCCATCTGCAACACCAACGGCTCCACCATCCCGCGCGAGTCCGACGCCGTGCTGTACACGCACGCCGGCCCCGAGATCGCCGTGGCCTCCACGAAGGCGTTCCTCGCCCAGATCACGGCGGCCTACCTCCTCGGCCTCTACCTCGCGCAGCTGAACAAGAAGCTCTTCAGCGGCCAGATCAGCGACATCATGGCGGACCTCGCCGACATCCCCGCGAAGATCGGCGAGATCCTCGAGAACGCGGACCAGGTCAAGGAGCTCGCCCGCTCGATGGCGGACGCCACCTCCGTGCTGTTCCTCGGACGCAACGTCGGCTACCCCGTGGCCATGGAGGGCGCGTTGAAGCTCAAGGAGCTCGCGTACATCCACGCGGAGGGCTTCGCCGCCGGCGAGCTCAAGCACGGTCCGATCGCGCTGATCGACGAGGGCCAGCCGGTGTTCGTGGTCATGCCCTCCCCGATGGACCGCCACTCCCTGCACGCCAAGGTGGTCTCCAACATCCAGGAGGTCCGCGCCCGCGGGGCCCGCACCTTCGCGGTGGCCGAGCGGGGCGACGCCGCGGTGCGCTCGCAGGCCGAGGTCGTCATCGAGGTTCCGGAGACCCAGCCGATGCTGATGCCGCTCCTCACCACCGTGCCCCTGCAGATCTTCGCGCTCGAGCTCGCCTCGGCGAAGGGCTACGACGTGGACCAGCCGCGCAACCTGGCGAAGTCCGTCACGGTGGAGTGAGCCAGCCCGGTCCGTCGCGCCACACACGCCGTCCCGACGCGGGGCGGCGTGTGCCGCTTCTCGCGTCATAGGGTTGACCCATGCGCCCCCGTCTCGCGGTCATCACTCCGCTCTTCGCCCCCGGCGTCCGTGGCGGCGGTCCCATCCGGACCCTCACCGCGCTCGTCCAGGGGGCCCCCACCTGGCTGGACCTCCACGTGTTCACGCAGAGTCGCGACCACGGGGAGCGGCAGGACATGGTCGACATCACTGACAGGCCCACGATGTGGGAGGGGACCAAGGTCACATATGCCCGCGCGCACACCGTACGAGGGCTGGGTGCCCTCTATGCAGGTCTCGTACGGTGGCGGCCCGATGTCATCTACCTCAATTCCTACTGGAGCCTCTTCTTTTCGCAGGGGGTCATGGCGATCCACCGATGCGGTCTCTTCGGACGGGCCGTCGTCGTGATCGCGCCACGGGGCGAGTTCGCACCGGCGGCCCTCAACCGGCACTCCACGCGCAAGGCGCTGATGCGCTGGGGAAACCAGCTTTGCGGATCCCACCGGAGCGTGATCTGGCACGCGAGCTCCGTGGGGGAAGCGGACGACATCCGCCGGTACATCGGTCCAGTTGCACCTGTGGTCATCCGTGAAAACGACAGTCTTCTGCCGGCTCGAGCGGAGCCGGTGACGGACTCGACGCCGGCTTCGGGGCGAGGCGCGCTTCGGGCGGTGTTCCTCGGGCGTCTCGTCGAGCACAAGGGCCCGGATCTGGCGGCGGAAGCCGTGGCGGCACTGGACGGTGAGGTGACACTGGACATCTACGGTCCCGCAGAAGATGAGGCATTCACCGCGTCGTTGCGCTGTCTGGCGGAGAGCACCGATGGGCGCATCCGAATCCGGGGAACTTTGTCCCACGACGACGTTCGAGCGACCTTGAGCGGATACGAGGTCCTAGTCCTGCCCACCCGAAGTGAGAACTTCGGGCACGTGATCGCAGAAGCACTCTCGGTGGGGGTGCCGGTTGTCGTCCCCGATGTCACGCCGTGGACATCGGTGCTCGAGACCGGCGGCGCCGGCCGTGTCGTGGAACGCTCCGCGGCAGCGATCCGATCAGCCCTCCAAGAACTGGCGGACATGTCCGAAGCCGAGGTCATAGGCACGCGCCGTGCGGCGGCAAGTGCCTATGACGACTGGCGCCGGGCGTCGCTGGCGACGCCGCACCTGTTCGACCTCTTGAGGGGCCGGGGGCTCTTTCCAGACGCATGACGACGGGCGCCGCCCAGGGAGTGTTCCCTCCGCTTTGTGAGTGCCCAACCCCAGTAGACTCGGGGGCGATGCGCGTCGGCTCCGGCGCGCCCTGCCTGACCTCGGAGAGACATGCGCACAGTGGACATCGGCCAGCCGTACCCCCTCGGGGCCACGGTGGACGACACCGGCACCAACTTCGCCATCGCCGTCGGCCGGGAGGTCGAGGCCGTGGAGCTGTGCCTCGTGGGGGAGGACGGCACGGAGGAGCGCATCCCGATCGAGGAGCGCCACGACACCACGTGGCACGTGCACGTGGCCGACGTCGGCCCGGGCCAGCGCTACGGGTACCGGGTGCGCGGTCCCTGGGAGCCCGCCCGCGGGCTGTGGCACAACCCCGCCAAGGTCCTGGTGGACCCCTACGCGCGCGCCTTCACGGGCGAGTACGCGTGGGGCCAGCAGCACCACTCGTACGACTTCGACGAGCCGGACCGCATGGACACCACCGACAACCTGGGCTCGACCATGCTCGGCGTGGTGGTGGCCGACGACTTCGACTGGGGCGAGGACGCCCCGCCGCACACCGAGCTCACGGACACCGTGGTCTACGAGACGCACGTGAAGGGCATGAGCCGGCTGCACCCGGACGTGCCGGAGGAGCTGCGCGGCACCTACGCCGGCATGGCCCACCCCGCCGTGGTCGGGCACCTGACGCACCTGGGCGTGACCGCGGTCGAGCTCATGCCGGTGCACCAGTTCGTCAACGACGCGACGCTCCAGGAGAAGGGGCTGGACAACTACTGGGGCTACAACACGATCGGGTTCTTCGCCCCGCACGCCGCCTACGCGGCGGCGGACGACCTCGGCGGCCAGGTGCGCGAGTTCAAGCAGATGGTCAAGGACCTCCACGCCGCTGGCCTCGAGGTCATCCTGGACGTGGTCTACAACCACACCGCCGAGGGCAACGACAAGGGCCCCATGCTCTCCCTGCGCGGCTTCGACAACGCCGGGTACTACCACCTCGTGGAGGGCGACGAGCGCCACTACATGGACTACACGGGCACCGGGAACTCGGTGGACCTCTCCAGCCCCAAGGCCCTCCAGCTCGTCATGGACTCGCTGCGGTACTGGGTGACCGAGATGCACGTGGACGGCTTCCGGTTCGACCTCGCCACCACCCTCACACGCGTGGAGGGGGAGAAGGGCCCGGACATGTTCTCCGGCTTCTTCGACGTGGTGCGCCAGGACCCGGTGCTGCGCATGGTCAAGCTCATCGCCGAGCCCTGGGACGTGGGGTGGGGCGGCTACCAGGTGGGCAACTTCCCCGGCATCTGGAGCGAGTGGAACGGTATGTACCGGGACACGGTGCGCGACTTCTGGCGCGGTGAGCCGGGCACCCTCGGCGAGTTCGCCACCCGCCTCACCGGCTCAGCGGACCTGTACGAGGGCGACGGCCGCAGCCCCGGCGCGTCCGTGAACTTCGTCACCGCGCACGACGGCTTCACCCTGCGCGACCTCGTCTCCTACAACGAGAAGCACAACGCCGCCAACGGCGAGGACAACAAGGACGGCGACTCGCACAACCGCTCCTGGAACTGTGGCGTCGAGGGGCAGACGGACGATCCGGAGGTCCTCACCCTCCGTGCCCGGCAGCAGCGCAACTTCCTCGCCACGCTCCTGCTCAGCCAGGGCGTGCCGATGATCAGCCACGGCGACGAGCTCGGCCGCACGCAGGGCGGCAACAACAACGCCTACTGCCAGGACAACGAGATCGCCTGGATCGACTGGTCCACGGTGGACGCGAACCTCGTGGAGTTCACGCGCACGCTCATCCGGCTGCGCTGTGAGCACGCGGTGTTCCGCCGGCGCCAGCACTTCGACGGCCGCCCCGCCGCCCGCGACGTGGACGCGCCCCTGCCGGACATCGTGTGGCTGGAGCCGGACGCCTCGCCCAAGACGGAGGACGACTGGGGCAACGAGGCCCGCTCGATCGGGTTCTACCTCAACGGCCATGCGCTGCCGCGCCGAGACGGGGAGGAGGAGCCCTACCGGGACTTCTACGTGCTGATGAACGCGTGGTGGGAGCCGGTGCCGTACACCCTGCCCGGCCCCACGTTCCCCGCGGCCTGGGAGATCGTCCTGGACACGTCCTCGCACGTGGCGCCCCAGGGCACCCATCCGATCGTGCGCGCCGGCGAGGTGGTCGAGCTGCCGCCGCGCTCCACCATGATCCTGCGCCAGACCCCCGAGGACGCCTCGGCGTGATCCCCCCGGCCGAGGGGCGCGTCCCGGCGCGCCCGCGGCGTGCGGGGCCCCGGGCCCCGCGGTGGATGCTCGCGGCGCTCGCGGTCCTGGCGATCGCGGCCCTCGCGTACGGCGCGTCATGGGCCGCCCGCCAGACGCTCGAGCCCCACGCGGAGAACCCTGAGCACGTGGACGCGCTGCTCGTGCTCTACAGCCAGCCGGCGGTCTACGACGCGGCGCTCGACCTGCTCGGCGCGGGCGTGGCCGACCGCGTGTTCGTCTCCGCGCACCTCGGGCCGGACGGCCATGAGAAGCTGTGCGGAGAGCCGGCGAAGGCCGACCCCCGCCTGCACGGCGTCACCGTGGAGTGCTTCTCCCCGGATCCGGTGACCACCCAGGGGGAGGTCATGTACGCGGGCGAGCGCATGCGGGCCCTCGGCCTGCAGGACCTGGGGGTGCTCACCTTCGGCGAACACCTCGAACGCGCCCGCCTGCTCGCGCAGCGGTGCTGGCCGGAGGAGGAGGGCACGGTGTCCATGTACGAGTTCGACGCCGGATACGACGACGGCGTCCGCGCACGACAGGCGGCCTACGCGGTCCTCGCGTACGGGAAGGCGGGCCTCACGCCCGGCTGCGGCGACGAGCTGCCCGGCGTGGTGCGCTGGCCGCTCGACCTCGCCAAGCGAGCCCTGGGCATGCCCATCGAGGCCGCCGTGCGCACGGCTGGCGTCCGGCCGGTCGCCGTCGCGCTCGCGGAGACGTCGGCGTGATCGTCGGCGTCGGCGTGGACGTGGTGGACGTGCCGCGGTTCCGCGCACAGCTGGAGCGGGCGCCCGCCCTGCGGGAGCGGCTCTTCACCGTGGACGAGCGGGACCTCCCGCTGCGCTCGCTCGCCGCGCGGTTCGCCGCGAAGGAGGCCATCGCCAAGGCGATGGGCGCCCCGCCCGGCATGATGTGGCACCACTGCTGGATCCCTCGCCCCGAGCACGGCGACGGCCGTCCCGAGGTGCGGCTGACCGGCACGGTCGAGGCGCAGGCCCGAGCCCTCGGCATCACCCACTGGCACCTCTCGCTCAGTCACGACGGCGACGTCGCCGCCGCCTACGTCGTGGCCGAGCGGCGAGCGGAGGAGGACACCCCGTGACCGCATCCCCGACCCCGTTCGCCGTCACCGGCTCCGCCGTGCGCGCCGCCGAGGAGCCCCTCCTGGCCGCCGGCCAGGGCGCCGCGCTCATGCGCTGCGCCGCCTGGGGGCTCGCCCAGCACGTGCTCCGGGTCCTGCGCGGGCGCGGCCCGGTGGCCGGCGCGACCGTCGCCGCGCTCGTGGGCGCGGGCAACAACGGCGGCGACGCGCTGTGGGCCCTGGCCCTCCTGCGCCGCCGCGGGGTGGCGGCCGTCGCCGTGCCGATCGCGCGGGACGAGCACGGCGCGCCCCGCTGGCACGCCGAGGGCTGGGCTGCCCTGCGCGCGGCCGGCGGCACGGCCGCGGACGTGGTGCCGGCCCGGGCCGACGTCGTGGTGGACGGGATGCTCGGGACCGGATTCCGGGGGGAGTTCGCCGTGCCGGACGCGGCGCGCGGCCTGCCCGCGGGCGCCGCCGTGGTGGCGTGCGACGTCCCCTCCGGCGTGAACGCGGACACGGGCGAGGTGCGCGGCGGGGGCGTGCGCGCGGAGGTCACCGTCACCTTCGGCGCGCTCAAGACGGGCCTGCTGCTCGGCGACGGAGCGGACATCGCCGGGGACGTCCGCCTCGTGGACATCGGCCTCGGGCCCCACCTGCCGAGCGCGCCGGCGGAGCGGCTGCGCGTCATGGACGGCCCGACGGCGGCCCGGCTGCACCCCGCCCCCGCGGCGGACGGCCACAAGTACACGCGCGGCGTCGTCGGGGTGGTGGCGGGCTCCGCGCGGTACCCGGGCGCGGCCGTGCTCAGCACCTCCGGGGCGCTCGAGGCGGGCGCCGGGATGGCGCACCACGCCGGCCCCGCGACGACGCGGGCCGCGGTCATCGCGGCGCACCCGGAGGCGCTCGTCTCGGCGGAGGGGCCCGCGCCGGAGCGCACGGACGCCTGGGTCGTCGGGCCCGGTCTGGACACCGAGGACGACGCGCGGGAGCGCTTCATCCGGGTGCGCGACGCCGTCCTGGCGAACCCGCGGGCGGCGCTCGTGGTGGACGCCTCCGCCCTCACCCTCGTGACAGCGGAGGACCTCGCCGCCCTGCGCGACGCCGGGGCCCGCGTGGTCCTCACGCCGCACGCGGGGGAGTGGGCGCGCCTCACCGAGCGGATCCCCGTGCCGGGGGCCGACGGCGCCGGCCACGCCCCGGACGAGCTCGCCCGCCTGCGGGCGTGGTCCGCCGCCCACGGCGCCGCCGTGCTGTTGAAGGGGCCGCGCACGCTCGTCGTGGCGCCCGACGGCGAGGCGTGGCTCATGGGCGAGGGCGGCCCCGAGCTCGGGGTCGGCGGGACGGGCGACGTCCTCTCCGGCGTGCTCGGCGCGGTGCTGGCCGCCGATGTGGCCCGCCGGGCCCGCGCGGCCGAGGAGGAGGGCGCGATGTGCGGGGCCGGGGAGGAGGGCGCGGCGTGCGGGGCCGGGGAGGTCGGGCACGTCCCGACCCTCGCGTCCCTCGCCGCCGCGGCCGCGTGGCTGCACGCCCGCGCCGGCGCCGACCAGGCCCGTGCGGGCCGCATGACCGCCGGGACCCTGCCGGCCGCGGTCGGGGGGACGGTGGCGCGGATGTGGTGGGGCGAGGCGCGCGGAACCCGGGCTGATTGAATGGGATCCGTGACCGACCACCCCCTCGAACGCCGCGCCCGCATCGACCTCGCCGCCGTCCGCCACAACGTGCGGACGCTGAAGGAGCGCACTCGCCGTCCCGACGGCACGGCCCCCGCGCTCATGGCCGTCGTCAAGGCGGACGCCTACGGCCACGGCGCCGTCCCCGTGGCCCGCGCCGCGCTCGCGGCCGGTGCCGACCGCCTGGGCGTCGCGCACGTGACCGAGGCGCTCGGCCTGCGGGCCGCCGGCGTCGACGCCCCGGTCCTGGCGTGGCTGCACACGCGGGACACCCCGTTCGCTCAGGCGCTCGCGGCCGACGTCGCCCTCGGCGTCTCGGGGTGGGAGATCGAGCCCGTCGCCGACGCGGCCCGCGCCGCCGGACGTCCCGCCACGGTCCACCTCAAGCTGGACACCGGCCTGGGGCGCAACGGCTGCCCGCCCGCCGCGCTGCCGGACCTCGCCGCGCGCGCCGCGGCGCTCGAGGCCGAGGGCGTGCTGCGGGTCGAGGGCGTCTTCTCCCACCTCGCGGTCGCAGACGAGCCCGAGCGCGCCGCGGAGACCGACGCGCAGCTCGCGGCGTTCGAGGCGGGTGTGCGGGTCCTGCGGGAAGCGGGCCTGACGCCCTCCGTCCGCCACATCGCCAACACGCCCGCCACGCTCACCCGCCCGGACGTGCACCTGGACATGGTCCGCGTGGGCCTCGGCCTCTACGGCCTCAGCCCGTTCCCGGATCGCCCCGCGCCGGAGTTCGGGCTGCGCCCCGCGATGTCGCTGCGGACGTCGCTCGCGAGCGTCAAGGCGGCACCCGCCGGCCAGGGCGTGTCCTACGGCTACCGGCACCGCACCGCCGCGCCCACCGTGCTCGGCCTCGTGCCGCTGGGCTACGCCGACGGCGTCCCGCGCGTGGCGGAGGACGCCCCCCTTGACGTCGCCGGACGCCGGCTCACCGTGGCCGGACGCATCGCGATGGACCAGTTCGTGGTGGACCTCGGCCCGGACGCCGCGGAGCGCGTGGGCGACCCCGTCGAGCTGTTCGGCCCGACGTCGGGCATCCCCGCGGACGCCTGGGCCGAGGCCGCGGGAACCATCAACTACGAGCTCGTCACCCGCATCGGGAGCCGCGTGCCGCGCGAGCACGTGGACTCGGACCACGGTCTCGAGGCGAGCGCCGGGGACGCCGCGGCGACGACGGGGGAGGCCCGCGCATGACCACCCTGCCTGCGCCCACGCTCACCACCGCCGTCGAGCTCGACGGGGCCGTCGGCACCCGCGCCGTCGGGCGCGCCCTGGCGCGGGTGCTCGGCCCCGGCGACGTCGTCATCCTCACGGGCGACCTCGGCGCCGGGAAGACGACGCTGACGCAGGGGCTCGGGGAGGGCCTCGGCGTGCGCGAGGGCGTCATCTCGCCCACGTTCGTGCTCGCCCGCATCCACCCGGGACCCGCCGACGGGCCGGACCTCGTGCACGTGGACGCCTACCGCCTGCGCTCCGGGGCGGAGCTGACCGACCTCGACCTCGAGGAGAGCCTCGACCGCTCCGTCACGGTGGTGGAGTGGGGCCGCGGGCTCGCGGAGTCGCTCGCGGGGTTCCCCGAGGACCCGGACGCCTCGTGGCTCGACGTGGAGATCGTCCGCGCCCGCGGCGGGGAGTCGGCCGGCCCGACGTCGGACGGCCGGCCTGCCGTGATCGTCACCGACTTCTCCGACGAGGAGGGCGAGTCGGCCGAAGAGGTGCGCACCGCCGTCGTGACCGGCTACGGGCCGCGGTGGCGCGGGGTGCGCCTTCCGTAGACTGGCGGGCATGCCGCTGCTCCTCGCCCTGGACTCGTCCGCCGCCGCCTCCGTGGCCGTGCTCACCGACGGGGAGGTCCGCGCGGCCTGGGCCACGGAGCGCACCACGACGCACGCCGAGGTGCTCGCCCCCGCCGTCACCCGCGTCCTCGCCGAGGCCGGCGTGCGCGGAACGGACCTGGACGGGATCGCCGTCGGCGTGGGCCCGGGGCCCTTCACGGGCCTGCGCGCCGGCCTCGCGACGGCGGCCATGCTCGGCTTCGCGTGGGACGTGCCCGTGCACGGCGTGCGCAGCCTCGACGCGCTCGCCCACCGCGCCGGCGTCGACGCCTTCCGCCGGGGCGCCGAGGAGTTCGTCGTCGCCACCGACGCGCGCCGGCGCGAGGTCTACTGGGCGCACTACGTGCAGGTGGGCGGCCAGCCGACCCTCCTGCACGGCCCGTTCGTCACGCCGCCCGCCGAGGTCACCCCGCTGCCCGCCTACGGCGCCGGCGCCGGCCTCTACCCGGAGGCGCTCGCGGGCGTGGACGGGTGGACCGCCGCCGTGCCGGACGCGGAGGGCCTCGGCGCCGTCGCGGAGCTGGCCCTGCGGCGCGGGCGCGGCCTGCTGCCGCCCGTCCCGCTCTACCTGCGCGAGTCGGACGCCAAGGTGCCCGGTCCTCGCAAGCGCGCGGGGGCCTGATGGCGGCGCGGGACGCCGAGGCGCGCGACGGCGGCGAGCGGCCGGGCGCCGACGTCGGGCTCCCCGCCGGGTTCATGCTGCGCCCCATGACCGTGTGGGACATCCCCGAGGTGCTGATGCACGAGCACACGCTCTTCCCGCTCGACGCGTGGCCGGCCCGCTTCTATGAGGAGGAGCTCGCCCAGGTGGGACCGGCCGGCGGCGCGGACGCGCACGGGCGCCCCGCGACCCGCGACTACCGCGTGGTCGTGCGCGACGAGACCGCGGACGTCGACGCCGGCGAGTACCCGGGGGACATCGTCGGCTACGGCGGGATCATGGTGGCCGGAGACGTCGCCGACGTGCAGACGATCGGCACCGTGGCCTCGGCCCAGGGCCGTGGGATCGGCGGCGCGCAGCTGCGGTGGATGGTCGCCGAGGCCGCGGCGCGCGGCGCCCGCGGCCTCATGCTCGAGGTGCGCGCGTCCAACGACCCCGCCCGCCGCCTCTACACGCGTCATGGCTTCGCCGACGTCCGCGTGCGGCGCCGCTACTACCCGGGCGGCGAGGACGCCGTCGTGATGCTGAAGGAGCTGTGAGCCGGGCGCGTCCCTAGAATGGAGCCCATGCCCACCGCCACCGCCGCCCCCCTCGTCCTCGGCATCGAGTCCTCGTGCGACGAGACCGGCGTCGGGATCGTGCGCGGCACGACCCTGCTCGCCCACGAGGTCGCCTCCTCCGTCGAGGAGCACGTGCGCTTCGGCGGTGTCATCCCCGAGATCGCGGCGCGCGCCCACCTCGAGGCCCTCGTCCCGACGGTGCGCCGGGCCCTCGAGGCCGCGGACGTCGCCCTCGAGGACCTCGACGCGATCGCCGTGACGTCCGGGCCGGGCCTGGCCGGCGCGCTCATGGTGGGCGTGTCGGGAGCCAAGGCCCTCGCGGCCGCCCTGGGCAAGCCCCTCTACGGGATCAACCACCTCGTGGCCCACGTGGGCGTCGGCATGCTGGACGGCGTGCGCCCGACCGCGTGGGACGACCTCCCCGCCGATCTCGGCGCCCTGCTCGTCTCCGGCGGGCACACGGAGATCCTCCGCGTGGACCGCATCAGCGCGGACGTCACCCTGCTCGGCTCCACGATCGACGACGCCGCCGGTGAGGCCTACGACAAGGTCGCCCGCCTCATCGGCGCCGGCTACCCGGGCGGCCCCGTCATCGACCGCATGGCGCAGCAGGGCGATCCCCAGGCCTTCCGCTTCCCGCGCGGGCTCACGGCGGGCAAGTTCGTCGGCTCGGCGGAGGAGCCCGGCGCGCACCGCCACGACTGGTCCTTCTCCGGCCTGAAGACCGCCGTCTCCCGCGCCGTGGAGCAGTTCGAGGCCCGCGGCCTCGAGGTGCCCCGGGCGGACATCGCCGCGTCCTTCCAGGAGGCCGTGGCCGACGTGATCACGGCCAAGGCCGTCCGCGCGTGCCGCGAGCACGGGCTCACCCACCTCCTGCTGGGCGGCGGCGTGGCCGCCAACTCGCGCCTGCGCGCGCTCCTGGCCGACCGCTGCCGCTCCGCCGGGATCGAGCTCATCGTGCCGCCGGTGAACCTCTGCACGGACAACGGCGCGATGGTCGCCGCCCTCGGCGCGCGGCTCGTGGCCGACGGGGTCGTCCCCTCGGGCCTGGCGTTCGGCGCTGATCCGGGTCAGCCCGTGTCCCTCGTCAGCGTCTGACCCCTTGATGGGGAGGGGACCCCTCCCGTAGACAAGGCTCATGTCAGAGACCCCCGCGGCCCCCGCATCCGAGTCCCAGCCCTCCGCCCTCGACCGGGAGATGCTGGAGGACTACCTCAACCAGCACCTGCTCGGGTCCCGCCCGGGCGTGCCCGCGTTCCGCGCGGCCGCCGACACCTGGGAGGGCACGCCCCAGCACGCGGTGCTCGCCCGCCTGGCAGACGGCGTCGAGGCCAGCCAGGAGCGGCTCGAGGAGATCATCGCCCGCCTCGGCTTCCGCACGCCCGTGCGGGACCGGGCCGCCGGGGCCGTGGCGGCCGCGGGCGGGCGGCTGAACCCCGTCAACGCCGTGCGCGCGAAGGGCTCGGGGTGGACGCAGGTGGAGCTGGACGTGCTGACCGGCGCCCTGCAGGGCCAGTCCGAGATGTGGCGCATCCTGGAGCGCCTGGCACCCCACGTGCCGGGGCTCGACGCCGAGGAGGCGCGGGGCCTGCTGGAGCAGACCCGGGAGTACCTGGCCGAGGTCCAGCGCGTCACCGACGAGACCCTGCTCCGCCGCTTCCTGGGCTGAGGCCCGCCCCTACTCGCTGCCCTTGGACTGCTCGTCCCCGGAGCGGCCGCCGTGGACCTCCTCCGGCAGCTCGGCCACCGGGATCACCACGACGTCCTCGAGCTTCCAGTCCAGCTCCTCGATCTGCTCGCGCAAGTCCGCGCAGCGGCCAACGGTGACGTCGGCCCCGTGCTGGGGCACCAGGAACATCTCGACGTGGAACACGTGGCCCTGGTCCCGGACGCGGGCGCCGGCGTGGCGGACCCAGGGCTGCGCCCAGGCCACCCGCTCGGCGTGGTCGATGAGCGGGTGCGGCTTCTTTCCCTCGATCTCGGTGGCGCGCCGGTCGGCGAGGACGCCGATCGCCTGGCTGAGGTTGGACCAGCCGTCCTTGAGGATGCTGACCGCCACGAAGATCGCGGCCGCCGAGTCGAACCACCACAGGCCGAGCCCCACGCCGGCCACGCCGACGATGGTGGCCACGCCCGTCTGCCAGTCGGCCTTGTTCATGTCCGCGTCGGCGTAGAGCACGCGGTCGTGGAGCTGCTCGGCGAGCTTGAGCTTCTTGTGGCCGAGGATCACGGGCGCCGGGATGGACAGGGCCATCACGACCATCATGAGCCACCCCTGCCACACGGTGTGGCCGAAGAGCTGCAGGGTGCCGATCGCCGGGTGCTCGCCGGTGATCAGGGTCATCGCGGAGTCCACGATGAGAATCAGGCCCATGGCGGTCAGGGCGACGGCGGCCACGAGATGGCCCACGCCCACGGAGCGGTGGTCGCCGTAAGGCCGCTCCCGCCGCGGACGCCGACGCGAGACGCGCAGCGCGATGAGGAAGGCGATCGGCGGGACGAGGGAGAGCAGGTCCTCGATCCAGGCCGCCTTCATCGCCTGCGAGGATCCCATGACGAGCACCACGAGGCCGATGGTGACCGAGAGCGAGGCGAGGGTCAGCCATTCGAGGACCACGGCCTGATGGGCCGCGCGCTGGATCTCCGGGGGCAGCTCCGCGCGTCCGAAGCGGCGCCCGGCGGGGGAGTCGGTGCGGCTCATCCTCGGTCCTCCTGCGGCTGCTCGTCGAGGAACCTCTCCAGGGCCCCGAGCATCTGGTTCTCCCCGAGCGGGACCGCCATCACGAGCTTCGCGTCCTCTCCGTCTGGCCCGGTGACCTCGGCGTAGGGTCGGGTGAGGTTCGCGTGGGTGGTCCACGGGGACCTCTCCGTGAAGCCGCCGACGGCGATGTCAAGATCGCCCTTCTCGAGGGCCGTCATGAGCGCCTCCTCGCCGGAGGCCGTCCATTCGACGCTCGCCCCGCGCGACTGCGCGAAGCGGCGCACGAGGTCCGCCTCGGAGCCCGTGGGCTCCGCTCCGGTGACGTCCACGTAGGGCGGGTGGTGGGCCGCGCCGGCGCGCAGGACGCCGCCGGTGATGCGGTCGAGGGTGCCCTCCGGGTCGGCCGGGTAGCCGGAGGAGGTGCAGCCGGTGAGGCCGAGGCCCGCGGTGGCGAGCAGGCAGGAGACCACGAGGCGTCGCGTGGTCTCCATCGCGCTCACTCCGCGGGGGAGTGGGAGCGGTGCCCGGCGTTGCCGAGACCCTCCCGCCCGTCGAGGTGGTCCAGGACGAGGCGGACGGCCTCCCGTGCGTCGGTGGTGGGCCGCCAGTCGGTGGCCCGGCGCAGCGCGGAGGTGTCCATCACGGGCACCGCGGCGGCCATGTCCAGCCATCCTGGGTCCGTGGGCTGCAGCCGGGCGCGGTAGGTGAGCGAGGCGAGGGTCCGGAACAGGCCCATCGGCAGCTCCAGGATCCGCTTCGCCTCGAGCGCCGTGCCCATCGTGTGCGCGTCGAGCACGGGATCGGCCGCCACGTTGAACGGACCGCCCGCGCGGTGGGCGATCACCTGCCAGTAGGCCTCGGCCACGTCCTGCGCGGTGAGCGCCTGGAAGCGCAGGCCCGCCGGGAAGGGAAGCAGCGGCGTCCGCAGCCGGGCGACCAGCCGGCCGGGGACGAGGTCCCCGAGGAAGTAGTCCTTGATCTCCGGACCGGCGGCGGCCTGGAAGATCAGCCCGGGGCGCAGGCGCGTCACCAGCATCTCCGGGCTCCCCTCCTCGACGCGGTCGAGGATGGACTCCACCTCGGCCTTCTGGGCCGCGTAGTGGGAGGTCGGGACGCCCGTCGTCGGGTGGGACTCGTCCACGGCGGCGTCCTTGGGGCCGGGGCCGTACGCGCCCACGGAGGAGGCGTAGACGAGGTGCGGCACGCCCGCGGCGGCCGCGGCCCGGAAGACCCGCTCGTTCCCCACCACGTTCACGGCCCGCAGGTGCGCCCGGTCCCGGTTGGGGCGGATCACCCACACGAGGTCGACGACGGCGTCGGCGCCCCGCAGAACCTCCTCCAGCTCAGGGGCGGAGGCGGGGTCGGCGATGTCGAGACGGTGCCACTCCACGCCGTCGTAGGGGGGCCCCGCCCTGTCCGGGCCCCGGCGGCTCACACCGACGACGCGGGTGACCTCCGGGGCCCGGTGGAGGCGCTCGAGCAGGGCGGTGCCCACATTGCCCGTCGCGCCGAGGACGACGATCCTCACGGCTGCAGGACCACCTTGATGCAGCCGTCCTCCTTCTTCTGGAACATGTCGTACATGCGGGGGGCGTCCTCGAGCGCGGCCGTGTGGGTGGTGAGGTCCAGCACGCCGAGCGGGTCGGACGGGTCGTCCACGAGCGGCAGCAGGTCGTCGATCCAGCGCTTCACGTTGCACTGGCCCTCGGTGAGGGTGATCTGCTTGTCGAACATGGTCAACATGGGCATCGGGTCCTGCATGCCCCCGTACACGCCGGAGAGGGACACCGTGCCGCCGCGGCGGACGGCCTCGATGGCCGTGTGGAGGGCGTTGAGGCGGTCCACACCGGAGGTCTTCATGGCCGCCCGGCCCACAGGGCCGGGCAGGATCCCCACGGCCTGGTGCGCGGCCTTGGCCACGGGGGAGCCGTGGGCCTCCATGCCGACGGCGTCCACCACGCCGTCCGGACCGCGCCCGCCGGTGGCCTCGCGCAGCAGCTCGGGGACCTCGCGGCCGCCCCAGCCCTGCATGTCCATGACCTCGACGCCGTGCCGGGCGGCCATGTGGCGCCGCTCGGCCACCGGGTCCACGCCGATCACCCGGTACCCCAGGTGCACGCCGATGCGGGAGGCCAGCTGGCCGATGGGGCCGAGGCCCAGCACGGCGAGCGTGCCGCCGGCGGGGACGTTCGCGTACTGCACGCCCTGCCACGCGGTGGGGACCACGTCGGAAAGGAACAGCCACTGCTCGTCGGGGCCGGTGTGGGGGACCTTGATGGGCCCGTAGTCGGCGTGGGGGACCCGCAAGTACTGGGCCTGGCCGCCGGGCACGGAGCCGTAGAGGCGGGAGTAGCCCAGCAGGGCCGCGCCGGAGCCCTGGGAGCGGACCTGAGTGGTCTCGCACTGGGACTGCAGCCCGCGCTCGCACATCCAGCAGTGCCCGCAGGCGATGATGAAGGGGATGACCACGCGGTCGCCGGGCTTGATGTGGGTGACGGCCGAGCCGACCTCCTCCACGATGCCCATGGGCTCGTGCCCGATCACGTCGCCCGCGTCCATGAACGGGCCCAGCACCTCGTAGAGGTGCAGGTCCGATCCGCAGATGCCCGTGGAGGTGACCTTGATGATGGCGTCCGTGGGCTCCTGGATCCGCGGATCCGGGACGTCCTCGACGGAGACGGTTCGCTTTCCCTGCCAGGTGAGTGCTCGCATGGACAGAAGGATAGGGCCCCGCCCCCCATCGCGCGGAAGCGCTGGGGAGCGGGGCCCGGATCACATGGCCTCAGGCCGACGGGGCGGCCGTGGTGTAGTCCGAGCGGTAGTACCCGTACCGGCCGTCCTTGCCCTTGCTCTCCACCCGGTTCAGCACCGCGCCGAGGATGGGGGCGTGCACACGCTCCAGCGCAGTCACGGCCTGGCGCACGTCATCGCGCGTGGTGGACTTCGCGTCCAGCACCAGCAGGGCGCCGTCCAGGCGCGTGGCCATGACGGCGGCGTCGGAGACGGCGAGCAGCGGGGGCGCGTCCACGATCACCATGTGGGTCTCGGCCAGCGCCTCCAGAGCCTGCTTGAAGCGGTCGGACATGAGCAGTTCCGTCGGGTTGGGGGGGATCTGGCCGGCAGGCAGCACCAGCAGGCCCCCGAACTCGGCCGGGGCCTGGATCACGTCGGCGAGGTCCGCACGCCCCACCACGACATCGCTGAGACCGGCCCCGGCGAGCAGACCGAAGGTGGTGGCCACGGTGGGCCGGCGCAGGTCCGCGTCCACGAGCACCGAGGGCACCCCGGCGTGGGCCAGGGTGGCCGCGAGGTTTGCCGCCACTGTGGACTTGCCGTCTGCCTGGTTCGTGGAGGTCACGGTGATGATGCGCGGCGGATCGTCCGGATTCATGAACTGCAGGTTGATGCGCAGCTCGTTGAAGGCCTCGCGGGCGCGGAAGTGCGTGGCGTCCGGATTCGAGCCTCCCTCGAGGAGCACCCGGCGGTCACCGGAGAGCTCGATGGACGCGGGGATCATGCCGATGGGCGTGAGCCCGGCCCGCTGGAGGTCCTCCGTGCCGCGAATCCGCCGGTCCAGCGCCTCCAGGAGCAGGGCGAGGCCCACGCCCGCGGCAAGGCCGAGCGCGCCGCCCACCAGCAGGTTCAGCGCCTCGCGCGGGGAGGAGTGGCTCCCGGGCACGGTGGCCGGGAGCATGCGGTTGATCTGCACCTGGGGCGTGGCCCCGTCCGCCCGGGCGAGCGTGTCCGCCTCCTGGGTGAGGGCCTCCACCCACGCGTCCGCGAGCTGCGCGGCCTGCTGGGCATCCGCCCACTCCGCCCGCACCTGGATCAGCGACGTGCCCGTGGGCACAGTGGTGGTGACGGCGCCGCGCGCCTGGCCGGGGGTGAGCGGGAAGTCCACCAGATCCACGGCACGCGTGGCCACGAGCATGGACTTGGCCAGCTCGTTGTACTGCACGGCCCGCGACTTCGCCACGGTGTCCTGGCTCAGGGCGGCCGCCGGGTTGTCCGTCACCACGGGGTTCACCACCGCGGTGCTCGAGGACGTGTAGAGGCGAGGTTGGAGCGCGGTGAGGAGGGCGGCCAGGCCGAGTCCCAGGAGGGTCGCGAGGAGGACGGGCAGCCAGCGGCGCCGGAAGACCGCCATCACGTCGCGGAGCGTGAAGCCGCCCTGCTCCTCGCCGGGCATGCCGGCTTCTTCCGACATCGCGTGCTCGTGCATCGGTGCCCTGCCTCATCTTGTCGTCGGGTGAAGGGCCCAGGCGTCCGATTCCGGGCGCACCGCTCGGAGCCGAGCCGCGTGGCTGCCCTCGTCGTTCCGAACAGCCTAGTCATGGCGGGGCCATTCCTAGGCGTTCATCTGCAATTCACCCTGGATCTATTGATGCATGATCAGAGATGTGTCCATGAAATGACTGGCTTCTGTCTGTTTCTGAGGCGCTATGCTCCTCTGTCATGGGGGTTAATCCAGAGGCCCGCTGCAAGGACAGCGAGAAGAGCCTCGTGCGGTGAGCGCGGAGAAGCGGAAGGACGACCGATGAAATTGGTGGTTGTGGGTCAGGGGTATGTGGGGTTGCCGGTGTCGATGCGCGCGATCGAGGTGGGTCACCATGTCATCGGGCTCGACCTCAGCGAGGTGCGGGTGACTGATCTGCTCGCCGGCCGCTCCTATGTGGAGGACATCCCGAACGCGGAGATCCAGGCCGCCCTCGATTCGGGCCGCTTCCAGCCTTCCCGGGACTACGCGGACGCCGCCGGTTTCGACGTCGCGGTGATCACCGTGCCCACCCCGCTGCGCGACTCCCTCCCGGACTTGACCTTCATCGAGGCCTCCGGGGCCTCGCTGGCCGAGCACATCCGCCCCGGCTGCACCGTGATCCTCGAATCCACCACCTACCCCGGCACCACGGACGAGCTGCTGGTGCCCATCCTGGAGCGCGGCTCCGGTCTCACCGCGGGGACGGACTTCCACGTGGGGTACTCCCCGGAACGGATCGACCCGGGACGCACCGACTGGACGTTCCAGACCACGCCCAAGGTCGTCTCCGGTCTCACCCCCGAATCCCTGGAGAAGGTGCTCGAGTTCTACGCGACGATCATCGACACTCCCGTCCCCGTGAAGGGGATGCGGGAGGCGGAGCTGACCAAGCTCATGGAGAACACCTTCCGGCACGTGAACATCGCCCTCGTCAACGAGCTCGCCGTCTTCGCCCACCAGCTGGGCGTGGACGTATGGGACTCGATCCGGGCGGCAGACACCAAGCCCTTCGGATTCATGAAGTTCACGCCCGGTCCAGGCGTGGGCGGGCACTGCCTGCCGGTGGACCCCAGCTACCTCTCGTGGGCGGTGAAGAAGGACCTGGGGCAGACCTTCCGGTTCGTCGAACTCGCCAACGACATCAACGAGAACCAGCCCGTCCACGTGGTCGAGCGCGTGATGAGGCTGCTGAACCAGGACAAGAAGGCCCTGAACGGGGCGAGGGTGGCCCTCGCGGGCCTGGCCTACAAGAGGGACTCGTCCGATCTCCGGGAATCCCCCTCCGAGGTGGTGATCCGTCTCCTCCACGAGTACGGGGCCGAGGTCACCGCCCTGGACACCTGGATCCTGGATCGTGCCTGGCCGGAGCGCGTGGCGCGCGCTCAGGGCGTGGAGGACCTGCGCGGCCAGGACATCGTGGTGGTGCTGACTGACCACACCGACGTGGACTACCAGGCGCTGGCGGACCTCGGGGTCCGGGTATTCGATACCCGGCATGTCGTGCCGTCCGCAGAGAACGTGTCGGTGCTGTGATGGAGTGCGGTACATACTTCGTGGAGGTCGTCAGGTGACCATCAGCGTCAAACGACGCCGACGAGACTGGGTCCGTTTCCTCGCACTGGACGTGGGAGCCTGGGCCCTCGCTCTTCTGCTGGCAACCCTGTTCCGCTTCGAGTTCGTCATGGACGCCGCCCATTGGACGGGCTTGACTGCGATCTTCATCCTGGTGGTGACGGTCCAGCTCGTGAGCGGGTACCTCCTGGGGCTCTATCGGGGCAGGTACGGCTACGGCACTTTCGATGAGGTCCGGGGCCTCACCATTCTGGTGCTCGGCGTCTCTGCAGTGGTGACGGCCGTTCTCCTCATCGTGGGTCCGGCGTGGCAGGTCCCCCGCAGCACCATGGTGGTCGCCGGGCCCGTCGCCCTGGTGACGATGCTCGGCCTGCGCTACGTGCACCGTCTCCGCCGCGAGTCGCGCTTCGGGCCGGGAGACAATGCCGCGCCCACGCTGATCTACGGGGCCGGCATGCTGGGAGAGAGCCTGGCGCGACGTATGCAGATCGACTCGCACTCGTCGTATCGACCCGTGGGCTTCCTCGATGACGACCGCAGCCTGCAGCGCCGTCTCGTCCGCGGCGTACCGGTGGCCGGCACCCTGCGGGATCTCCCGAAGGCGGTGGAGCGGACGGGTGCCACCGAGCTGATCGTGGCCATCTCCGACGCAGACAACCATCTCATCCGAGATGTGGCAGACGTGGCGGCCCCCACCGGCGTCAACGTCCGGGTGCTTCCCGTGCTGGATCGCCAGCTCACGGATGCTGTCGGCCTCCAAGATCTGCGCAGCCTCTCCATCGAGGACCTGATCGGGCGGGAGCCCGTGGACACGGCGGTGGACACGGCGGCCGAGTATCTCTCCGGCAAGCGGGTGCTGGTCACCGGCGCGGGAGGCTCCATCGGTTCTGAGCTCTGCCAGCAGATCATCAAATACTCGCCAGCCGAGCTGATCATGCTGGACCGCGACGAGACCGCCCTGCAGGACGCCCAGCTGGGCACCGTGGGCCACGGCTTGCTGGACACCAAGGACGTCGTCCTGGCGGACATTCGGGACGCCGAAGCACTCAAGCAAGTCTTTGCGGAACGCCGGCCCCACGTGGTCTATCATGCGGCGGCACTCAAGCACTTGCCGATGCTGGAGCAGTATCCGGAGGAGGCGTGGAAGTCCAACGTCCTCGGCACGCTCAACGTCCTGGAGGCCGCCCGCGCCGCGGACGTGGACGTCTTCATCAACATCTCCACGGACAAGGCAGCCAACCCCACGTCCATGCTGGGTCATTCCAAGCGCGTGGCGGAGAAGCTGACCGCCTGGATGGCCGGGCAGACTCAGAAGCCCTATCTCTCGGTGCGGTTCGGCAATGTGATCGGCAGTCGGGGCTCCATGCTCCCCACGTTCCGCAGGCTCATCGAGCAGGGGGGCCCGGTCACGGTCACGCACCCGGACGTTACCCGGTACTTCATGACCATTCCCGAGGCCAGCCACCTCGTGATCCAGGCCGGAGCCATCGGCCGGCCGGGTGAGGTGATGATCCTGGACATGGGAGAACCGGTGAACATCCTGGGCATCGCCCAGCGGATGATCGAGATGTCCGGCAAGGACGTCCCCCTCGTGTTCACGGGACTCCGCCACGGCGAGAAGCTCCACGAGGAGCTGATCGGAGAGGGGGAGACAGACAACCGACCCTTCCACCCCAAGATCTCCCACGCCGACGTGAGTACCCTCGGCCCCGACGCACTCGATTACGCGGAATGGTTGCAGCGTGCCCAGGGCACACAGCCCGTGCACGACGGCGCATCGACGGGGAACGCGGCATGAGGGTCGGCATGATCACCCAGTGGTATGACCCCGAGCCGGGCCCCGCCGCCCTTCCCGGTGTGCTGGCACGCGAGCTGGCACGTCGAGGGCATGACGTCACGGTGGTGACGGGCTTCCCCAACTACCCGACGGGTACGATCGCCCCCGGCTATCACCAGCAGAGGTGTGCAGTGGAGCATCGGGACGGCGTCCGCGTGGTGAGAACGCCGTTGTATCCCAACCATGGAACCGGCCTCGTCGGACGCATCCTGAACTACGGCTCCTTCGCGGTCTCCTCCACACTCTGGGGGGTGCGGCACCTCCGTGGCTCGGATGTCGTCTGGGTGAACTACTCGCCCATCACCGTAGCCCTGCCCATGCTGGCCAGTCGCCTCCTGCACCGCGTCCCGCTCGTCACGGAGGTCGCGGACCTGTGGCCGGACACTCTTCTCGTCTCCGGATTCGGTGCCGCGGGCATGCGGAGTCAGCTGGCGAGCGCCCTCCTGCACCGCTGGGTTGATGCCATGTACCGCGCATCCGACGCGGTGGTGCACATCGCGCCGTCCGTGGCAGACGTCCTCCGCAGCCGGGGTGTGGCTGCGGACAAGCTCGTCTACATTCCCAAGCCCGGCAACGAACAGGTCTTCCGGCAACCCGGTTCCGATCTGCGGGCCGGCCTCGAGATCAGCGCGGACACCGTCGTCCTGCTGTACGCAGGGTCCATGGGTGCAGCCCAAGGCCTGGAGACGCTCATCGAGGCACTGGAAGGGGTGGACCCCTCGCAGCTGGTCTGCCTGCTCGCTGGTGGTGGGACCATGGAGGCGGACCTGCGGCGGCGTGCCCGTCAGGTGCCGGCTGCCCGGTTCATCGGGCGCGTGGCTCCTGAGCGGATGCCGGATCTCATGGCGACGGCGGATGTGGCGTACATCAGCCTGGTCGCGGACCCCCTGACACCACTCACGCTGCCAAGCAAGACACAGGCAACCATGGCCAGCGGACTTCCCGCCCTCGTCGCGGCCACGGGTGATGTCGTTGCGGTCGTGGAGGGGTCCGAGGCGGGGCTCGGGGTAGACCAATCGAGCCCTCGCGCAATCCGCGAGGCCATCGATCGTCTGGCCGCAATGGGGCGGGTCAGCCTGGCGCAGTGGGGAACCAACGCCGGGCGGGCGTACGAGGACCAGTTCAGCGTGCGCACCACCACGGATGCCGTGGAGCAGCTGCTTGAGGAGGTCGCGGGCCGCCCAGCCCGTCGCGGTGAGAATGAGGAATTCACGGCGCACCGGTTGCGCCGGCGCCATATCCCCCAGGTCGCGGCCCTCCATCGGGCCGCATTCCCTGACTTCTTCCTCTCCCAACTGGGAGAGGGGTTCTTGAGGGAGTTCTACGCCGGATTCCTCGAGGACCCCGATGCCGTCACAGCCGTCGTCGAGGATGGCGCAGGTCATGTGGTCGCAGCGGCCGTGGGGAGCACGTCTCCGGCGGGATTCTTCCGGCGACTTCTGCGGCGCCGTTGGGCGGGGTTCGCCTACCAGAGCGCGAAGGCGGCGCTACGGGCTCCGCGCCGCGCGCCGCGGCTTCTCCGCGCCGTCGGCTACCGTGGCGGGGCGCCGGGGGTCGATGATCCGGATGGTGCGCTGCTCAGTTCTGTCTTCGTCGCACCGGGCCGTCAGGGCGCCGGAGTAGGACGTCTGGTTCTGGAGGGCTGGACTCGCCGAGCGAGTGGGCTCGGCGCCGATCGTGCCTTCCTGACGACTGACGCCTCGGGCAACGACGCCGTGAACGCGTTCTACCAACGCGCCGGCTGGAGCCTCGACACCACCTACACCACGCCCGAGGGGCGCCCCATGAACCGATACATCACAGATCTGGCGGTCTCCCGCCCGACCGAGGCAGGAGTCACATCGTGACGCACACCCCCACGACGCGATCGTTCCTTCCCTTCGCCCTTCCGGACATCACGGAGGAGGAAGTGCAGGCCGTGGCGGACACCGTCCGTTCCGGCTGGCTGACCACCGGGCCCAACGCGGCCGCCTTCGAGAAGGAGATGGGCCAGTTCCTGGGCGCAGAGGACGCCCAATGCATCGCGGTGAACTCCGCGACTGCCGGTCTTCACCTCGCGGTGGAGGCCCTCGGAGTGGGTCCCGGCGATGACGTCCTCGTGCCCACCTGGACCTTCACGTCGACCGCGGAGGTGGTCCGCTACATGGGGGCTAACCCCGTCCTGGTGGATGCCGATCCGGTGACACTGAACATCGACCTCGCCGACGCCCGTCGGAAGATCACCGCACAGACGGTGGCGATCATGCCCGTGCACATGGCGGGCATGCCGGTGGAGGCCGGCCCCCTGCGGGCCCTCGCCGACGAGTTCGGCCTCAAGGTCATCGAGGATGCGGCGCATGCCTTTCCGGTGCGGTCCGCGGGCCGATGGGTGGGCGATTCCGACTCCGACGCCGTGGTCTACAGCTTCTATGCCACGAAGACCATGACCACCGGCGAGGGCGGCATGGTGGTGGTCAAAGACCCCGAGCTGGCCACCCGCATGCGCACGATGCGGCTGCACGGAATCAGCCGTGACGTCTTCAACCGCTACCAGTCCACCACGCCGTCGTGGCAGTACGAGGTGGTGGCACCGGGGTACAAGTACAACCTGCCGGACACCGCTGCCGCGATGGGCCGGGTCCAGCTGCGGCGAGCCCACCAGATGCGCGATGCCCGCCGAGCCATTGCGGAGCAGTACACGAAGGCCTTCGCGGACTTGCCCATCACCTGCCCGGTGGTCGAGACCGACCCTGATGCGCATGCGTGGCATCTGTACATCGTCCGCGTGGACGAGGACCGTGCGGGGCTCCACCGCAATCGCTTCATCGAGCGTATGAGCGAGGAAGGGGTGGGCACCTCCGTCCACTTCATCCCGCTCCACCTGCACCCGTACTGGCGCGATAACTGTGCAGTCACCGAGGCCGACCTCCCGGTGGCCAGTGCAGAGTTCGAGCGCACGGTGAGCCTGCCCATCTTCTCGTCGATGACCCAGGACCAGGTGGACACCGTGATCGATGCCGTGCGGCGCGTGGTCGGCTGATGCTGAAGCGTGCCTTCGACATCGTCGCCAGCGGCGCGGCCCTGGCGCTGAGCGCCCCAGTGCTCGCCGGTGTCGCGGTGGCCGTGAAGACCACCTCGCCCGGGCCGGCGTTGTTCCGTCAGGAGCGAGTCGGCCTGGGCGGACGCCCGTTCACCATCCACAAGTTCCGCACGATGCGGGTGGACCACGACGGCACCGCCGTGTCCCACGCTGGCGACCCGCGGGTCACCCCGGTGGGACGCGTGCTGCGCCGGACCAAGCTCGACGAGCTGCCCCAGCTCTACGACGTGCTGCGCGGGGCGATGTCCTGCGTGGGGCCGAGGCCGGAGGTTCCCCAGTACGTGGCACAGTGGCCGGCGGACCTGCGGCCCACCATCCTCTCAGTCCGCCCGGGGATCACGGACCCCGCCTCCATCGAGTTCCGCAACGAGGCCGACGAGTTGGCTGCGGTGGAGGACCCGGAGGCCCACTACGTCAGCAGCATTCTGCCTCGGAAGGCAGCCGCGTATGTCGGCTACGTCCGGACGCGTTCCTTCACGGGCGACCTGCGCATCCTCGCCGACACTCTGCGCACTGTGGTCCGCGACTGACCCGCCCAGCTTCCTTTCATGACGTCCTCACCAACCCGGGAGTCCTCGATGACTGAGACCGACCTCAAGATCCTGATCACCGGTGGCACCGGTTCCTTCGGCCACACCGTCACCAAGAAGCTCCTCGACAGGGGCGACATCGCGGAGATCCGCGTCCTCAGCCGGGACGAGGCGAAGCAGGACCAGATGCGCCACGACATCGGCGACGAGCGCCTGCGGTTCTACCTGGGCGACATCCGCGACTACACGAGCATGGAGCGGGCGGTCCGCGACGTGGACTACGTGTTCCACGCGGCTGCCCTCAAGCAGGTCCCCTCGTGTGAGTTCTTCCCCATGGAGGCGGTGCGCACCAATGTGAACGGCTCCGCCAACGTGGTGCGCGCCTCGGATGAGGCCGGGGTGCGGTCGCTCGTGTGCCTCTCCACGGACAAAGCGGTGTACCCCGTCAACGCGATGGGCATGTCCAAGGCGCTCATGGAGAAGGTGGCTCTGTCCCACGGCCTGAACAACCCCACGGCCGCCACCACCGTCTCCTGCGTGCGCTACGGCAACGTCATGTATTCCCGGGGCTCCGTGATCCCCCTCTTCATCCGCCAGCTCAAGGCTGGGAAGAACCTCACGGTGACCAACCCGGAGATGACCCGCTTCATGATGTCCCTCTCCGAGTCCGTGTCCCTCGTGGAGTTCGCCTGGGAGCACGCCGAGCAGGGTGACCTGTTCATCCGCAAGGCTCCTTCCTGCACGATCGGCGCCCTGGCACAGGCAGTGATCAACCTCTTCCACTCCGATGCCCGCGTGGACATCATCGGCACCCGCCATGCGGAGAAGGTCTCCGAGGCGCTGGCCAGCCGCGAGGAGCTCTCCCGCGCTGAGGACATGGGGGACTACTTCCGCATCCAGGCCGATGCCCGCGACCTGAACTACAAGGTCTATGTGGAAGAAGGAGACAAGGCACACACGCAGTACGATGACTACGACTCCCACACCGTTCCGCTCATGTCCGTGGAGGACGTCGAGCGACTGCTGCTGACTCTTCCGGACGTCCGCCGCGAGCTGGCACTCGCGGGCATTCCGACCAAGGAAGGCTGACCATGGCGCGCTATGTGTTGACGGGAGGTCGTGGTTTCCTCGGGCTCCACACGCGGGCCGCGCTCCAGGAGCACGGCCACGAGGTCGCCCTCCTGCCCGTGGGGGACTCCTTCGACCCGGAGGCGGCACGTGCGGCCCTGGACGGCGCGGACCAGCTGCTGCACCTTGCCGGCGTGAACCGAGGCACGGACCAGGAGGTCGCCGAGGGCAACAACCGGTTCGCGCGGCAGGTGGCCGAGGTTCTCGGGCAGGTCGACTCCGTTCCCTCTCGCGTGGTCTTCGCCAACAGCACCCAGGCCGCCAACGGATCGGTCTATGGCGAGGCGAAGACGGGAGCAGCGGACGTGCTGGGCACTCAGGCGCGGAACCGGGGCGCTGAGTACGAGGACATCCGCCTGCCGAATCTGTTCGGGGAGTTCGGGCGTCCGTTCTACAACGCGGTGACAGCCACGTTCTGCCACCTGATCGCCGCCGGGGAGACACCGGAGGTGCAGCAGGACAAGGAGCTGACCCTGTTGCATGCCCAGCATGCGGCGGACGTGCTCGTCGGCGCCGTGCCCGTCGCAGCCATGGACACCCTCGCGGTTCACAAGACGGTGAGCGGGCTCGCCGCCCGCCTGGGAGACATGGCCCGCACGTATAAGCGCACCGAGTTCCCGGATCTGGCCACTGACTTCGACCGGGACCTGTTCAACACGTACCGGTCCTACCTCTATCCCCATGGGCTGCCCCTGCCCATCACGCGTCATGGGGATGTACGAGGTTCCTTCTTCGAGATCGTGCGTTCCCGGGGCGGCACCGGGCAGACGTCGTTCTCCACGACCGCTCCGGGCGTCACTCGAGGCGACCACTACCACCGTCGCAAGGTGGAGCGCTTCACGGTGCTGGCGGGGGAGGCGGAGATCTCTCTGCGGAAGATGGGCACCGACGAGGTCCACGTGTTCCGGGTGAACGGCGAGCAGCCTGTCTCGGTGGACATGCCCACGCTCGTGTCACACAAGATCACCAACGTGGGTGCGTCCACTCTGTACACCGCGTTCTGGACCAACGACATCTTCGATCCCACGAACCCCGACACGATCCCTGAGGTGGTGTGACCATGAGCGGTCGCCTGAAAGTCATGACCGTCGTGGGCACCCGCCCCGAGATCATCCGCCTGGCGTGCGTGATCCGCCGGTTGGAGAAGCATGTGGACCATGTGCTGGTCCACACCGGGCAGAACTACGACTACAACCTCAATGAGGTGTTCTTCGAAGACCTCGGCCTTCGCCGGCCGGACCACTTCCTCGAAGCGGACACCAGCTCCCTGGGAGCCGTCCTCGGCGACGTGCTCAAGGGCACCGAGCGGGTGCTGCTGGAGGAGAAGCCGGATGCCATGGTCGTGCTCGGTGACACCAACAGCTGTGTGTCCGCCCTCATGGGCAGGCGGATGAAGGTGCCCGTGTTCCATCTGGAGGCGGGCAACCGCTCCTTCGATCCGAACGTCCCCGAGGAGATCAACCGTCACCTTGTGGACCATGTCAGCGACTACAACCTCGTGTACACCGAGCACTCCCGCCGGAACCTCTTGGCCGAGGGCCTGCACCCGCGAGACGTCATGGTGATGGGTTCTCCAATGAACGAGGTGCTCACCGCGTACCGAGATCAGATCGACGCCTCGGACGTGCTCGCGCGGCTCGAGCTGGACGCGGGGGAGTACCTGCTGGCCAGCGTGCATCGTGAGGAGAACGTGGACCGCCAGGACCGGCTGGAGAAGGTGCTGGAGTCCCTGCAGGCGGTGGCAGAGGACCAGGGGGTGCCGCTTCTGGTCTCCACGCACCCGCGCACGCGCAAGCGTCTCGAGCAGTTCGACCTCTCCGCTTCCAGTGCGATTCGACTGCACGAACCCCTGGGGTTCCACGACTACAACAAGCTGCAGCTCCATGCGCGTTGCGTGATCTCCGATTCGGGGACCATCTCCGAGGAGTCCTCCATGCTGGGGTTCCCGGCGGTGACGCTCCGCGACGCGATCGAACGCCCCGAGGCGATCGACACCGGGGCGATCATCGCGACAGGGCTGGAGCCTGCGGACGTGGTGGACGCGGTCCGCATGGTCATCGCAGACTTCCAGGCGGATGGCCCCGCCTCCCTGCCGACGGACTACACCATCGAGGACTCCTCGCGGCGTGTGCTGAACTACATCCGCTCCCAGGCGGCGACGCACCACCAGCGTCACGGGATCCGGCGGTGACCGGATGAGCGTTCCACCCTTGGCCGACGAGGGCATCGCCGAACGCGAGGTGATGAGAGCATGCCCATGCTGATCGACACGCTGGTCCTGGTGGTGGGCGGCTTGCTGGCGGTCAGCTTCACGGTGTTGTTCTCGGCGTGGGCCCCGCGCGTCTCCCTCGTCATCGGCCTGCTGCTGTACACCGTTCCCATGCTCCAGGTTGGACCGGGTGTGGATACCCGTCCCGGCATGGTCGTGATCATGCTAGGGCTGCTCGTCCGTTGGGTGGGCACGCGCCGACGGATGCTTCACCAGAGAAACGGTGTCCTGCTGGTGTCCCTCGCCGCGCTGCTGATCACTACGGTCGTCTCCCTCGGATGGACGGTGAACGTCCCTCAGACGGCGGCCACCTTCACCAGCACGGCGATCGCCTTCGCCCTCCTGTGGGCGGCCAGGACGATCTTCACCCCACGCGATCTGCTCTGGTGCGTGTTCGTCGCCTCCGGTCTGCTCGTCATCTCCTCGCTGCTGATGGGGATCGCGGGGATTGGCAGCTCGATCGAGGCCGGCCGGTTGCGCGGCCTGTTCCTGAACGCCAACGCCCTCGCGATCATGGCCCTCGTGACGGCGCTCGCGAGCGTGGTGATCCGTCGGCGCTGGGTCATGGTCGTCTACTGGGTGCTGGTCATGCTCACCCTCGTGTGGACAGCGTCCCGGGCCGGCGCCCTCGCGACGGCGCTGTTTCTTGTGCTCGCGGCCTGGAGGATCTTCTCCGACTGGCGGATCCGCGCCCTCATGCTCGGTGTGCTGGTGTTCAGTGTCGTGCAGTTGGCGACCTCGCCCGAGGAGTTCACGACCTCGGACGGCGACACCGGCCTGACCAGGACCAACGACTCCCGGTCCCACTACTGGACGCTGGCGCTGGCGGACATCCGCCGCGGCATGCCGTTCGGGTTCGGCGGCGGATCCGCCTCGGTCCAGAGTGAGGCAGGAGTCAACGTCTTCCTCAAGGCCGCGTACGAATTCGGCTGGTGGGGGCTCGCGCTCATGGCGGGGATCCTGCTGGCGATCCTCGCCAGAACGCGGGGGACCCGCTTCGGAGCGGCGGCGTTCGTGGCGATCCTGGCGAACGTGCAATTCGAGGGCTGGCTCTTCACCTTCGGCAACTCGTTCACCGTGATGACCTTCCTCGTGTTCTCCGCTCTGTTGACGGAGAAACCCCCGGCGCCGCACATGCGGCGTGCAGGAAGAAACTCCAGGGCCTGGTCGGAGCAGGACATCGCCTGGGGATTGAGAATCGAAGCGAGGAGCTCATGAAGTTCGTCTTCTGGCAACCCGTCCCCTCACTCCATCAGGCGGCGTTCCTCTCGGCTCTGGCCGGGCGGGGCCACACTGTCGATGTGGTCGCGCGAAAGCCAGTGGCGACACGCCGGCTCGCGCAGGGCTGGGAGCAGGCCCTGGATCACGGCGACGCCCGTGTCGTCATCGCGCCGGAAGACGTCCCGGTGCCTCCAAAAGTCGCCGAGTCCTGGACGCAGGAGACCATCCACGTGATCTCCGGCATCGGCCGCACACCATTCGAGGTGCGGGCCCGTGAGACAGCGGTCCAATCGGGCGCATTCCACATTGGATACGTGGAGCCGTGGCAGTTGAACACCCTGCCCCGCCGAGCGAACTGGTGGATGCGGACCCGCCGGTGGGTTCGCCGGTTCTCCCGGGGAGGGGGGCACTTCCTGACGACGGGCCAGGGCGGCGTGGGCCAGCTCCGGCGAGCGGGGGTGCCTGCCGCGAAGGTCGCCCCCTTCGCGTACTGGCTCTCGCCCCACGCAGAGGCTTCCGGGGGGACATCCGAGGAGACAGCCGCAGGGCAGATCCTCTACGTGGGCCGCCTCGACGGCAACAAGAACATCGTCCCGTTCGCGCGGGCCGCCGTCCGTGCCGGCCTGCGGATGCGGATCGTCGGCTCGGGGCCGGCCGGGGAGGAGATACACGAGCTCGCGGCGCAACACCCGCAGCACCTCACCGTCAGCGGAGCGCTGCCGAATCCCGTGGTGCGTCAGCTCATGGCGACCGCGGACTTCCTGGTCCTGCCTTCGCGGTATGACGGATGGGGAGCGGTCGTCTCCGAGGCCCTCTTGTCCGGGACGAGGGTGTTGGTCTCCAGCGCTGCCGGCGCGGCCCAGGTAGTTCGGTCAGACCTGCAGGGATACCGGTTTGAACCGACCGAGAATGGCATACGGGCGGCGGTCGCGTGGGCGGGGGCGCAGGAGTGTCCCAGCGCCGACGGTCGGGATCGGCTGCGGGGTTGGGCGGAGTCCTCGATCTCCGCTGATGCGGGCGCCGCGTACCTCGAGCGCGTCATCGAGCACTGGCGTGAGGGGCTGCCTGGAGTGGAGCCGCCGCCCCTGCCATGGTGGTGAGGTGAGCCGAGGGGGACGCCCCGGGTGTGCCCAGTGGCCAGGGACGGACGCCCCGTCTCACACCGCGCGAAGACGCCGCCGGACGGCGCCCAGCGCGGTGGTATCCGCGCCTAGCTGGCGTCCGACGTGCCAGGCGATCGTCAGCCTGCGTAAGACGTTGGCCATGGCGGAGGCGATCGCCACCGCGAAGAGCGGGTCCATTACGGGCAGCAACGCGACGGTGAGTACGGGGAGGACCACGCAGGTGGCGAGGTTCACGCCGATGGAGAACCATCTGCTGTCGAGCAGCCGGACGATCTCGAAGGAGGGACCGCAGGCGATGGCCAGCACATGCCCGATGGCCAGAATGCTGAGGGCGCCCGACGCGGGGCGGTACTCCTCGCCGAAGATCACCGCGATCACCGGTTCACCGATGAGGAGGATGGTGGCGGTGATGGCCGCCGTGGAGACGAGGCCCAGTCCGACAAGCCGATCCGAGGCGCGGAGCACCCCTGGGAGATCGTCATTCTTGGCGAGGCTGACGCCGATGTCGCGGACCGAGACGAAGGCGATGGCGTTGTAGATGAACAGCAGCGCCACGACGCCCAGCAGCGCAACCCTCAGCTGTCCGGCCGCGACGGTCAGGCTGAGGGCGGAGAGGACGAGAACCTCGAGGTTCGTCATCAGGGTCTGTGAGCTGCTGAAGATCGTCTGATCCACTGAGGCGCCGATGACCTCCCGCGGGGTGATGCGCTCTCTCATGCCCCGGGGGACCCAGCGGTTGATGACGAGGTTGCCGTAGGCGAGGGCGATCAGCCCGGCCACGTTGTACGCAAGAAGCGCAACATTCACATCCAGGGACCCCGGCGTTAGGAGATACACCCCCAGCAAGACCACGGTAAAGATACCCGGCCGGATCAGAATCTCGGGGAGCTGGGCCTGCAGAGCGGATCCCATTCCACGCATGATTCCCGACCGCAGCGGGTCAAGCCCGAGGGTGAAGGCGAGGAGCATCACGAGGACGATGGTCCAGCCGTCAATGCTCGGCGTCACCCCCGTGAGCATCAAGACCCCCAAGAGAAGAGAGGCCAGCGAGGACGCCGCCAGGCCGAGACGGAACGTGGCGGAGCGGAGGCCCCTCACCCTGTCCATGTTTCCGCGGGCAATGGCGCGTGAGGACTCGCGGAAGAGGAAGACTCCCATGCCGGTCGGGGCCGCGAGGTAGACGACGGTGGCGAAGGCCAGGATGGCGGAGTAGACACCGAGGTCGTGCGCGCCGAGCATGCGGGCGAGCAGGACGGTCTGGCCCGCGGAGCAGAGGAATCCGCCGATGCGGATGGCGATGGATAAGAGATTTACGCGGTTCATGCCGCTGGCTGATCCTGAGCGAGCCTCTGCCGGTGGATCACGCGTCGAAGTGTTTAAGAACGCGCGCCGGGACCCCGCCGATCATCACGTTGTCTGGGAACTCGCCGCGCACGACGGCACCGGCCGCTACCATGCACCCGCGGCCCACGGACGAGCCCGCGAGGAACGTGGCCCGAGCCCCCACCCAGGTCCCGGCGCCCACCGTGATGCCGGCGCTGTAGCCCTGGCCCGCGCGCCGCGTGGTGTCGCCGAGGTGGTGACTGCCGACGACCAACATGACACCGGGGCCGAGGTCGCAGCGGTCCTCGATCCGCACCATGGCACCGGGGCCACCGATGAGCTGACATCCCGCGCCGATCCAGGCCTGGGACCCGACCTCGACCCACTTGTTCGACAGCACCGCCGTCCCGTTGATCTTCGCGGTGCGGTCCACGCGGGCCCCGGCGACCGAGTACACGCGCTGACGCAAAGCGAATCCCCGGGTGTGGGGCGTGATGGCAGAGAGGAGGTTGGGGAGCCACATGGACATGGGATCGATGGTATCCGCTTGGAGGTGTCTGCGAAGTCGCGACCGAATGGGGACGCGCGTCAGCGGTCGCCGTCCCAGGCGTCCACCGGCAGGGTTTTGGGGACCTTGCCCGCGACACTGAGGGTGGGCTCGCGCACCATTTTCACCGTGATCGCGGTGAGGTCGATCCCCTGATCCGTCTTCCGGACATCCTCGTGTACTCGCGCGGTGATCTCCGCGTCCGTCCACGTGGGCGCGGGGGCGGTCGCCAAGATCGTGAGCTCCCCGGCCGACGTCGGGGCGAACTGAACCTGGGTGATGGTGGGGAAGGCTCGCAGCATGTGTTCGTACTGATTGGGGAGGACGTTCGCGAACGTGCCATCCAGACGACGCACCGCCACCTGCTGGTTCACCCGACCCCGAACCGTCGACAGGAACCGGATGTCATCCACTCCGTCAACTCCCTCAACGGCGTCGCCGATGGCGTAGTTGAATAACGGGAAGCGGCGTGGGTCGAGCGTCGTCACCTGGATGCCTGTCTCGGGGTCGGGCAGGGCGCCGTAGATGCTCGCCCAGGGGACGCGCAGGGCGCCGGCGGTCGCATCGTAGTGGGCCAGCAGCCCGGTCTCGACGGATCCGTACTCGCCGGCGACTCTGGCCCCGAAGGCCCGCGCCATCACCTCAAGGTCCTCTGCGGTGGAGGTGTCCGACGTCGGGATGACCCATTCGAGTGAGCTGGGGGCGGGGAGGCCGTGAGAGATCAGGTGATGGGCCAGCTGGGTGATGTAGGAGGCGTACCCGATGATGTATTTGGGCTTGAGGCGGACCAACTCGTCCGCGACGGAGGCGAGGGCTTCGGGTGAGCGGTCATAACCATTGACTCGATGCCCTCCGCTCGCCAGATCTTTGGCGGCGCGCACCACCTTGCGGACGCCTGCCTGTGGGCCCCCGCCAAAGAGATGGCTGTGGCCCCAAGGATGGAGGTAAGGGTCCCCCGGCTCGATACCGATCCAGGACCGTCCGAGGAAGCCGTTAACCCAGCGGTCCGGGACCTCGTCGTCGCTCTTGGGGTACCGCATCGGTGAGCCCGTGCTGCCTCCCGTGACGTAGGCGGCCTCGCCGCCGCCGTCACCGAAGACAAGGTCTTGGTGCTCTCGCAGCACCTCCTTCGTCAGCAGCGGGAAGTCCTGCATCTGTTCCAGGGCCTCCAGTCGGGCGGGTAGGCCGTACTTCTTCGCCCAGTGTCGGTAGAAGGGGGAAGCCTCCCGTGCCCGCCCCCAAGTCTGGTTCAGCTTCTCGAGCCGGATCCGCTGCTGCTCGCCCGTCTCGGTCTCAGCGTACAGACGCTTTCGGTTGTCAAGTGCGGATAGCTGGCGACGCTTCGACGCACGGATCACGAACTTCCGCGGGTTCATGTGGGGTCTCTCCAAGAGGTGGGGGGCGGAGGCAGGCGGTGCAGAGCTGAGGGAGGCGCGAAGACCTGTGACCAATCGGCGCCCGCAGGAACTGAGTTCCCCGTCATGCTACCGCCTGGCCGCAGCGGCAATCCGGCGTGGGTCTGGCCGCCCGCCTGCTGAGGGGACTGGCGCCGCCGCCCGCAAAGGCTCAGCCCCACCTCGATGCAGCCGGCCTGCTTCTTTTCGGACTTCTCGTACATATCCGGGGCCGCCTCCAAGGAGGCCTTGTGGGTGGTGAGGTCGAGCACCCAAGAGACGTGACGATGCCCCAGACGGATGAAGACTCCCATGCCGGCTTCCGTAGATGTTCGCCCTCTCGTTGTCAGCCGCGAGGCGCGCCTGACCTGCCGAGAGATCAGGAACCTGTTTCCGAAGTCAGACGCCCCGCAACGACTCCCTCGTCCTCGCAGCCGCGTCCAGCACGACGGCCCGCAGCGGGGCCACGGCGTCGTCCGGCGCCTGCCCCTCTGCCGGGGGCACGCTCGCGGCCTCCCGCTCGATCCGCCGCTGCCGCGCCGCGCCACTCTCGGCCATCATGGCGTGCACGTGGTCCAGCTCCGCTTCGCAGCCGAGCTCGCGGGCCACGGGGGCGAGACGCTCCAGCTCCTCGCCGAGGTGCTCGGCCACGGGAGCGTCGTTGCCCTCGGCGTCGAGGATCACGCGCGCCTCGAGGCCGTAGCGGGCGGCCCGCCACTTGTTCTCGGCCGCATACCACGGCGGCAGGATCGCGGGAGCGTCCGCGCCGCACTCGAGCCGGGACGAGAGATCGTGCACGAGGCACTGCGTCAGGGCCGTGACGGCGGCGATCTCCTCGATGGTGGCCATGCCGTCGCACACCCGCATCTCGACCGTGCCGAGACGCGGGACGGCGCGCACGTCCCAGCGGCACTCCGTGGCGTCGGCCACCATGCCTGCCTGGACCATCTGCTCCACGCAGCGCTCGAAATCCGCGTAGTCCTCGAACTGGTGGGGCAGGCCCGCCGTCGGCAGCTGCTGGAAAACCTGGGTGCGCTGCGACTGGTAGCCCGTGTCGTGGCCGGCCCAGTAGGGGGAGGAGGTGGAGAGGGCGAGGAGGTGGGGGAAGCGGTTGACGAGGCCGTTGACCACGGGCATCGCCTTCGAGACGTCGTCGAGGCCCACGTGCACGTGAACGCCGAAGATCAGCATCTGCCGCCCCCAGTACTGGGCGATCTCCACGACGCGGTTGTACCGGTCCTTGTCCGTGACCGGCTGCAGCCAGGGCTCCGCGAAGGGGTGCGAGCCCTGGCAGTAGAGCTGCAGGCTGCGCGCCTCGGCGGCCGTGAGGATGCCGGCGGCGATCCCGCGCAGCTCCTCGGCCGCGGCACCGGCGGTCCGGTGCACGCCCGTGACCAGCTCCACCGTGTTCTGCAGCATCTCCGCCGTGACGTGCGGGTGTTCGTCCTCCGGGCCGAGGCCGGCGACGTCGCGGGCGGCCGCGATGACCTCCGGGGCCTCGGGACGCAGGTCGCCGGTGACGGCGTCCACGAGTGCGAGCTCCCACTCGATGCCGAGGGTGGACTGCGCCGACTGCTGGAACGGGAGGCTCATGCAGACATCTTAGAGGCGCGGGCGAGCCCGGCGGGGCGGCGCTGCCCGACCCGGGCCCTAGCCTGGATCCATGGCCGACGACCGCGACCCCCGCCCCTCCGCCGAGGACTCCTCCCCGGACGCCACGCACCTGGCCCCCGCACTGACCGGGGCCGGCCGGGAGCTGTTGGACTCGCTGACCGACGCGGACGTCGCCGACCCGCTGGCCTCCACCACGCGGCTGCGGGCCGCCGGCCACGCCCCCGAGCTCGTGGCCGCGGTGCTCACCCAGGCCGCGCTGCGCCGGGCGGCCCGCACCAAGCTGGGCGACCTCGCCGATCGGATGCTCTTCACTCGCGACGGGCTCGAGCAGGCCACCCGCCGGGTCGTGGCCGAACGCCGCGCTGAGCGGTTCACGGCGGCCGGGTTGCGCTCGGTGGCGGACCTGGGCTGCGGGATCGGGGCCGATGCCCTCGGCCTCGCGCGCGCCGGGCTGTCCGTCGTCGCCGTGGAGCGGGATCCCGTGGTGGCCGCCGTGGCCGCCGCCAACATGGCCGCGCTGGCGCCCGGGGCGCGGGTGGAGGAGGGGGACGCGCTCGCGTGGGCGGGCGCCCACGCCGACGATGTGGACGCCCTGTGGTTCGATCCGGCCCGACGCCGGATCTCCAGCTCGGGCTCGGCGCGCGTGTTCGACCCGGAGGCGTTCTCCCCGCCGCTGTCCTTCGTCCTGGGGCTGGCCGCCGAGGGGCGCGCGGTGGGCGCCAAGCTCGGCCCGGGGCTGCCGCACGAGCACGTCCCCGCGGAGGCCGAGGCGGAATGGGTCTCCGTGGACGGCGACGTCGTCGAGGTGGTGCTGTGGTTCAACGCGCTGACGACGGCGCCGGGGGTCCGCGCGGCCGCCGTCATCGACACGCGGAGACCCCGGCCGTCCGTCGCCGTGCTGCGCGATCGTCCCGGCGGCTCGCCCGCCCTCGAGTCCGTGGGGGAGGCGGGACTGGACGCCCTGCCGGGCTGCGTCCTCCACGAGCCCGACGGCGCCGTGATCCGCGCGGGCCTCGTCACGGACCTCGGCGCCGTATGGGAGGAGGGCGGCGCGGTGGCCCGGCTGCTCGACCCGCACCTGGCCTACCTCGTGACCGAGGCCCCCGTGCCCTCCCCGCTGGCGCGCGGATACCGGGTGGAGGCCGTCCACCCCCTCGACGTGAAGGCGCTGCGCCGCTGGGTGCGCGAGCGCGGCATCACCCGCCTGGACGTGAAGAAGCGCGGCGTGGACGTGCGCCCGGAGGAGCTGCGGGCCCGCCTGCTCGCGGGGGCGGGGAAGGGCGCGGGGAAGAAGGGCCGCCGGGCCGGCGGCGTGGCAGCGGCGGGCGCGCACGGGACCCTCGTCCTCGCCCGCGTCGGCGGACGCCGCGTGGCCCTCGAGGTGACGCCCCTGGACGGGGTGGGCTGAGGCGTCTCGACGTCGCCGTCCGACATCGGATCCGCGGAGTCGGGGCCCCGGTTTGTTGATTAGCGTACTCATATGTACTCTAATCCACTGAGGCAAGCCTCACCTGAGGGTGGGCCCTGCCGACCCTGACGAGACACCCCAGACCTCGGCCCGCCTCGAGCGGCGCCCGGGAGGAGAACCATGCAGCGCGCCCCCCACTCCCCTCGCCTGTCGGCGATCGCCCTGACCTCGGTCGCCGCCCTCGCCCTCGTCGGCTGCTCCGCGGGAGGCTCCAACGGCTCCGCGGGGACGAGCTCGGCCGCCGACGGCGCCGGCGTCTCCTCGTCGGCCGGCTCCGCGCAGGGCGTCGCCGCGGGCGCCACCGTGACCGACATGTCCGGTGCGCAGATCACCCTCCCGCAGGAGGTGGACTCCGTGATCGCGACCGACAACCGGACCTTCCGCACGCTGGACGAGTGGGGAGTGGAGCTGAGCGCCGCCCCGAAGCAGATCATGTACGAGGGCGAGGGCGGCCCGTCGTACCTCGACGACGCGGACGTGAAGGACATCGGCAACCACCGCGAGCCGGACATGGAGGCCTTCGTCACCGCCGAGCCGGACGTGGTCCTCAACGGCCAGCGCTTCCGGGACCGCAAGGCCGAGATCGACGAGCTCACCGGCGACGCCGCGATCGTGGACACCGACTTCGACCCCGTGAAGACCCCGCTGGACGAGGGCCTCAAGGAGCTGACCACGCTCCTGGGCGACACCACCGGCCACCAGGAGGAGGCGAAGCAGCTCAACGCCGACTTCGACGCCGCCGTCGAGCGGGCCAAGGAGGCGTACGACCCGGAGCAGACGGTCATGGGCCTGATCGCCACCGGCGGCGACCTCGCCTACGTCGCGCCGTCGACGGGCCGCTCGATCGGCCCCCTCTTCGACATCCTGGGCTTGACCCCCGCCCTCGAGCAGTCCGGCTCCGACAACCACCAGGGCGACGACATCTCCGTGGAGGCCATCGCCTCCTCCAACCCGGACTGGATCATCGTCATGGACCGCGACGCCGCGATCGGCGAGGAGAACGCCACCGCCAAGGAGCTCATCGAGCAGTCCGAGGCGCTGAAGGACGTGCCGGCCGTCAAGGAGGGCCACATCGTCCACCTGCCCGCGGACCTGTACGTGGCCGAGGACATCCAGAACTACACGACGATCATGGAGGATCTCGCGGACGCCTTCGAGGGCGCCCGGTGACCCAGTCGCCCACCGGCACCGTCGACGCCCGGACCCAGCCCCTCGCGGCGGGTCCGGGCGAACGCGTGTGCTGGGTCCCTCCCGCCGTCCTGCGCCCCGAGCGTTCGCGCTGGCAGCGCACGTGGCCCCTGCTCGCCGGCGCCGCGATCACCGTGGCGCTCACCGTCCTCTCCCTCTTCGTGGGGGTCTACGACCTCGGCGCGGAGGGCGGGGCGGAGATGTTCGGCATCACGCGCGTGCCCCGCACGATCGCGCTGATCCTGGCCGGCGCCGCCATGGCCATGTGCGGGCTGATCATGCAGCTCATGACGCAGAACCGGTTCGTCGAGCCCAGCACGACCGGCACCACCGAGTGGGCGGGGCTGGGCCTGCTGGTCACCATGCTCCTCATCCCGGGCGCCGGGATCATGACCCGCATGGTCGGCGCCGTGCTGTTCGCCTTCGTGGGCACCATGGTCTTCTTCCTGTTCCTGCGCCGCGTGCGGCTCTCCTCCTCCCTGATCGTGCCGATCGTGGGCATCATGATGGGCGCCGTCGTGGGCTCGGCCTCGACGTTCCTCGCGCTGCAGACCGACATGCTCCAGCAGATGGGCGCGTGGTTCGCCGGCTCCTTCACCTCCGTGGTGCGCGGCCGCTACGAGCTGCTGTTCATCGTGCTGGCCGTGTGCGTGGCGGTCTTCGTGATCGCTGACCGCTTCACCGTGGCCGGGCTGGGCAAGGACATCGCCACGAACGTGGGGCTGAACTACGAGGCGGTCGTCTTCACCGGCGTCGCGATGGTGTCCGTGGCCACGGGCGTGGTCACCGTAGTGATCGGGGCCCTGCCCTTCCTGGGGCTCGTGGTCCCGAACATCGTCTCCATGGTGCGCGGGGACAACCTGCGCACCAACCTGCCGTGGGTGGTCATGGTGGGCATCTGGGTGGTCATCGTGTGCGACGTCATCGGGCGCACCGTGATCATGCCCTTCGAGGTGCCGATCTCCCTGATCCTCGGCGTCGTGGGGGCCGTGGTGTTCCTCGCCCTGCTCCTGAGGCAGGCCAAGCATGGCTGAGGCCCGCACCGTCCCGGGGCTGCGCAGCGGCTCCACCGCCGCCGGTCCCCTCGCAGACCGCGCTCGCGCGTCCGGCCCGTTCGTCACCCGCGCCGAGCGCACCCGGTACCTCGTGACCGTGGCGGTGCTCGCCGTCGTCGGGCTGGCCGCGACGGCCGGCATCCTGCTGTGGGGCAATGAGGCGACGCCGGGCTCCCGCGCGTTCTGGCTCATCGCCGGGATGCGCGTGGACGCGATCGGGGTGATCGCCCTCGTGGCCCTGTGCCACGCGTTCGCCACGGTCAGCTTCCACACCGCCACCGGCAACCGGATCATCACTCCCTCGATCATGGGCTTCGAGGCCCTCTACGTGGCGGTGCAGACCGCCGCCGTATACGCGCTGGGGGCTGCCGGCGTCGCCGTGGTGAGCGGGACCGGGCCCTTCCTGGCCCAGGCTGCGCTCATGGTGGTGCTGGCCACCGCCCTGTACTCGTGGCTGCTCTCCCGGCCGTACGGGAGCATGCACCTGATGCTGCTCGTGGGCGTGGTCCTGGGCGGGGGACTGGCGGCGCTGAGCACCTTCATGCAGCGCCTGCTGGACCCCAACTCGTTCGACGTGCTCTCGGCCCGCCTGTTCGGCAACATCTCCAACGCGCGCACCGAGTACGTGGCGGTGGCCGCGCCGATCGTCGTCGTGGTGTGCCTCCTGCTGTGGCTGCGCTCGCGGCGAATGAACGTGGTGGCCCTCGGCGCCGACGTGTCCACCAACCTGGGGCTGAGCCACCGCCGGGAGCTCATGGGGACGCTGCTGCTCGTCTCCGTACTCATGGCCATGACCACCGCCCTGGTGGGGCCGATGACGTTCCTCGGCTTCCTCGTGGCCACACTGGCGTACTCCATCACGGACACGTACGACCACCGTCTCGTGCTGCCCGTGGCCGCACTGGCCGGCTACGCCGTGCTCGCGAGCGCCTACTTCGTGCTGCGGCACGTCTTCTACGCGGGGGGTGCGGTCACCGTGGTCATCGAGCTCGTGGGCGGCATCACCTTCTTGATCGTCGTGATGAGAAAGGGTCGGCTGTGATCGAACTGCGGGGCGTCACCAAGCGCCACAGTGACGAGGTGTGCATCGGTCCGGTGGACCTGCAGATCCCCGCCGGGGGCATCACCGCCCTCGTGGGGCCCAACGGCGCGGGCAAGTCCACCGTGCTGACGATGATCGGGCGGCTTCAGGACGCGGACGCCGGGACGATCGCCGTGGGCGGCCAGGACATCACCGCGACCCCCTCGCGGCGGATCGCGCAGACCCTGTCCATCCTGCGCCAGGAGAACCACTTCATCACGCGCCTGACGGTGCGGCAGCTCGTGGGCTTCGGACGGTACCCGTACTCCCGCGGGCGGCTGACCCTCGACGACGAGCGCCACATCTCCGAGGCCGTGGACTTCCTGGGCTTGGGGCCGTTCGAGAACCGCTACCTCGACCAGCTCTCCGGCGGCCAGCGTCAGCGTGCCTACGTGGCCATGGTGCTCGCGCAGAACACCGAGTACGTGCTGCTCGACGAGCCGCTGAACAACCTGGACATGCAGCACTCGGTGCAGATGATGCAGCAGCTGCGCCGCGCCGCCGACGAGCTGGGCCGCACCGTGGTGATCGTGCTGCACGACATCAACTTCGCCGCGCACTACGCCGACCACATCGTGGCCATGGGCGACGGCCAGGTGGTGGAGACGGGCTCGCCCCACGAGATCATGCGCCCCGAGGTCCTCGAGCGGATCTTCAAGACGCCGTGCCACGTGGTGGAGGGGCCGGCCGGCCCGCTCGCCGTCTACTACTGAGCGGGGCTGGGCGGGGCTGGAGCTGGGCGGGGCGGGGCGGGGCTGAGCGGGGCTGGGCTGGGCTGCCGTCGGCCGCCCGTGTGGTCTCCGGTCCCTCCATCCGACGCCCACACCCTCCCAGAGACGCCCACACCCTCCCAGAGACGCCCACACCCTCCCAGAGACGCCCACACCCTCCCAGAGTGGTCACAACACGCCGTCTCAACTCTCTGCAGGCGGCGCGTCGTGACCACTCTGCGAGGTGGACTCCGGGCGCGGGTCGATGCGATGCCCCGCCGCCCGCCGTTCGAGAATGACCTCGACCAGCCGTCGGCAGGCCTCACGGTGATCCTCGGCCGTCACCCGCAGGGGAGCGACCCCCCGCGCGAGGAGCCAGCGGTCCCGCCGGGCGTCCCGGGCCTGCTGCTCCCGCGCGAGGTGATGCGCGCCGTCGTACTCGAGGGCGACGGCGCCGTCGGCGTAGTACAGGTCCACCTCGGGACACTGGGGATCGGCGGCGTCCAGGCGGAACTGCAGGATGGGTTCGCCCAGCCCCGCAGCGATCAGATCGAGCCGCACACGCGTCTCCAGGGGAGAGTCCGACCCCACGCGCACCTGCGCCAGCGCCCGTCGCGCCGCATCGATGCCCGGTACACCACCCAGCGCCTCCACGACGGCGGCCAGCCCTTCCGGAGTCGACGCCGGCTCGCGTCGTCCTCGCCGCGACCAGGGCCGGGCGAGCAGGTGGTCGCCGGCGGCGATGAGGTCCTCCGGCGTCCACGGAGCGCCGCGCGTGCACAGGTCCGCCCACGTCCGCTCCGGCGTGGTGGCCCGCAGCCCGTGGACGGCACCCACGTGGTGCGCTGGAAGATCCCGACGGTGCGGGGCGACGCCCTCGCGCCGCAGCCGCTGCCCCGGCGGGAGCGTGACGTGGACGAGGCTGGAGGGGGCCGCGGCGTGCGGGGTCGGCATGCCGTGCAGATGAGCCGCGGTGTCGTGGGAGAGCACCGCCGCACCGCGTCGGCGCAGCAGGGCGGCGAGGACAGCCCCGCTCCATCCGTGGCCCGGTTCGGCCAGGCCGACGTCCGCCCATGACGGGCCGGGAGACTCCGCGCGGACCCGCACGCCGTGCAGGGGAGTGGAGAGGTCAGCGCGTCGCAGCCGTTGAGGGGGCACCCCCGCTGTCCGCGCTTCAGCTGTGGTGAACGCAGGAGGCAGGGGAGGAAGGCCCGAGGGCGTCGTCGGCGACATGGCCGAAGCCTCGGCGCAGCGGGACCGTGCGACGCTCGCGGTGAGCACATCTGGGGATGGGGCAGCCCGCCGTCGGCCGCTGTGCAGGGGGCGTTGCGTGTCCGCTCCGGGGGAGGGTGGTCCCGCCTCCCTCCCGACGACCCCTATGGCTCTCCCGCCCTGTCCCCGGCCCCGCCCCCGCCTCGCCCCCCGCCGCCCGGCCCCGCCGCCCCGCCCCAGCCCCCCGCCGGGTGGTCGCAACACGCCGCCTGAACTTCTTGCAGACGGCGTGTTGTGACCGCCCTGGAACCGGGTCCATACGGCAAGGGGCAGGAGTGGGCGCTGACGACTCGAGCCGCGCGGCGAGCCGGCGAGCGGACCCCGCCCCCGGACGCGGCTGGCACTCGTGTTGAAGGAGTGCCAAGGCCCGGAGTAGAGTCGACACTGGCACTCGGGGGTACCGGGTGCCAACGCCCGAGGATGGACCCTGCGGCACCGCGACGACGGAGGGTCTCCACGCCCGTGGCACCCCCTGAGACCACGTCAACGCAGACTCGGCGGCCCTGTCGCCGGCCCGCACGTCGAACAAGAAGGAGTGTGCAGCATGTCCGTTGCCATCAAGCCCCTCGAGGACCGCATCGTCGTCCGCCCGCTGGAGGCCGAGCAGACCACCGCCTCCGGCCTCGTCATCCCGGACACCGCCAAGGAGAAGCCCCAGGAGGGCCAGGTCGTGGCCGTGGGCCCGGGCCGCGTCGCCGAGAACGGCAGCCGCGTGCCGGTGGACGTCGCCGAGGGCGACGTCGTCCTGTACTCCAAGTACGGCGGCACCGAGGTCAAGGTCGGCGGCGAGGAGTACCTCGTGCTCTCCGCCCGCGACGTGCTGGCCATCGTCACCAAGTGACCCCCGCGCGTCGGGCCCGGTGAGCGGAGCGCACCCCACCGGTGCGCCGCCCCGGGCCCGACGCGTCCCGCACTCCCCGAAGACTTCCTGAACCGAAAGGAGCGTCCGTCATGGCCAAGCAGCTGGCATTCAACGACGACGCACGCCGCGCCCTCCAGGCCGGCATCGACAAGCTCGCCGACACCGTCAAGGTGACCCTGGGCCCCAAGGGCCGCAATGTGGTGCTCGACAAGGCGTGGGGTGCCCCCACCATCACCAACGACGGCGTCACGATCGCCCGTGAGATCGAGCTGGACGACCCCTACGAGAACATGGGCGCCCAGCTCGCCAAGGAGGTCGCCACCAAGACCAACGACATCGCGGGCGACGGCACCACCACCGCCACCGTGCTGGCCCAGGCCCTCGTGAACGAGGGCATGCGCCAGGTCGCCGCCGGCGCCGCGCCGAACGACGTCAAGAAGGGCATCGAGGCGGCCGTGTCCGCCGTCGAGAAGCGCCTGCTGGAGAACGCCCGCCCGGTCGAGGGCAAGAACGTGGCCCACGTGGCCGCCATCTCCGCGCAGTCGGACGAGGTCGGCGAGCTGCTGGCCCGCGCCTTCGACACCGTGGGCACCGACGGCGTCATCACCATCGAGGAGTCCTCCACCACCTCGACGGAGCTGGACGTCACCGAGGGCATGCAGTTCGACAAGGGCTACCTGTCCCCGTACATGGTCACCGACGCCGAGCGTCAGGAGGCCGTGCTCGAGGACCCGTACATCCTCATCAACTCCGGCAAGATCTCCAACGTGCAGGAGCTGCTGCCCCTGCTGGAGAAGGTCCTGCAGTCCAACCGCCCGCTGTTCGTGATCGCGGAGGACGTCGAGGGCGAGGCCCTGTCCACCCTCGTGGTCAACAAGATCCGCGGCACCCTGAACGTCGTGGCCGTGAAGGCCCCGGGCTTCGGCGACCGCCGCAAGGCCATGATGCAGGACATCGCGATCCTCACCGGCGCCCAGGTGGTCTCCCCGGACCTCGGCATGAAGCTCGAGCAGGCCGACCTCGACGTGCTCGGCACCGCCCGCCGCATCACCGTGTCCAAGGACAACACCACGATCGTGGACGGCGGCGGTGAGAAGGCCGACGTGGACGCCCGCGTCTCCCAGATCAAGGCCGAGGTCGCCGCGACCGACTCCGACTGGGACCGCGAGAAGCTGCAGGAGCGCCTCGCCAAGCTCGCCGGCGGCATCGGCGTGATCCGCGTGGGCGCCGCCACCGAGGTGGAGCTCAAGGAGCGCAAGCACCGCATCGAGGACGCCGTGTCCTCCACGCGTGCCGCGCTCGAGGAGGGCATCGTCGCCGGCGGCGGCACCGCCCTCATCAACGCCCTCTCCGTCCTGGACGAGGACGCCGACGTGCAGGCCCTCACCGGGGACGCCGCCGCGGGCGTGGAGATCGTGCGCAAGGCGCTCAAGCAGCCGCTGCGCTGGATCGCCCAGAACGCGGGCGAGGACGGCTACGTCGTCGTCTCCAAGGTCGCCGAGCTGGAGCCGAACCACGGCTACAACGCGAAGACGGGCGTGTACGGCGACCTCCTCGCCGACGGCGTGATCGACCCCGTGAAGGTCACCCGCTCCGCGCTGGCCAACGCGGCGTCCATCGCGGCGCTCGTGCTCACCACCGAGACCCTCGTGGCGGACAAGCCCGAGGACGAGGACGAGCACGGCCACCAGCACTGAGCTGAGTGACGTCGCCGGCAGGGCCGGCTCCCTCACGACGACGGCCCGTCATCTGCGCGCGCAGATGACGGGCCGTTTCGCGCCTCCGCACCTGTGCCCGCTTCCGTTGGTGCACCGGGGCGCTCCGCGGCCGCGTCCTTGACGCAACGGGATCGATGGCGGTCCGGGACGTCGGACCCGGCGCCGTGACGGACCGCCGCGTGATGAGGTCCTGCGCCAGGGGGGTGCCTCTATGGTTTTCGTCAAGCCGCGAGAGCGACTAATGATGGTGCTGGCGGGGCGGTCGGATCTTGATACAGGGTGCCATCGCGGAGCATCGCGTAAAGCACGTCGGTGCGGCGCCGGGCCAGCGCAATCAGCGCCTGGTTGTGGCGTTTGCCCTGGGCTCG
>NZ_JAHXOZ010000040.1 GCF_023147585.1 Micrococcus sp. EYE_212 | reverse complement strand
GGGGACGTGATCCTGTGGCTGACGGACCGCGAGTCATCCCGCGGGCCTCACCTCGTGTGTTCGCCTGACCATAGCCGGGGCACTACATACGGCACTGAGGCTGGTCAACCCTGTAGACCGCCCCCGTCAACCACGCCGGCCCGCACGCGCGGCGAACTCGTCCAGACAGGCGAGCACCTCGGTGGCCAGCCACACCCGGTTCCGACGCTGGCTGGAGACCGGCTGCAGCGCACCGGCCTCGACAAGCTGGTCCACGGCCCGCTGGGCGGCCGGGCGCGAGACACCCAGCGCCTGGGCCAGATGGTCCACGGTCACGGCAGGCTGCGCGATGATCACCGCGAGCGCCCGCCAGACCGCCGCGTCCCGCCGGGCAGTGAGCCGCTCGCGCCAGCCGGTCAGGGCCTCGTCCAGGTCCGCGACGAGCTCTCGGCCGTTGTCGACGGCGGCCAGGGCGGCCTGCGCGAAGCGGCGCACGATGGGCGCGGGGTCGCCGTCGCGGTAGGCGGTGAGGGCGTCGAAGTATCCGGCCGTGTCCGTGAGGAGTCCCGCGGAGAGGGGCACCCCCATACGGGTGATCGCGCCGGCCCGGTGCAACACGGCGTGCACGAGGACGCGCCCGGTGCGGCCGTTGCCGTCCGCGAACGGGTGGATGGTCTCGAACTGGGCGTGCGCGATGGCGGCC
>NZ_JAHXOZ010000004.1:140278-161231 GCF_023147585.1 Micrococcus sp. EYE_212 | reverse complement strand
ACGGGGGCGGTCTACAGGGTTGACCAGCCTCAGTGCCGTATGTAGTGCCCCGGCTATGGTCAGGCGAACACACGAGGTGAGGCCCGCGGGATGACTCGCGGTCCGTCAGCCACAGGATCACGTCCCCACGGGCATGCCCACGTTCCCCACCACCAGAGACACCGATCCGGCAGGGCCAGCTAAGGTCGTCCTCCCGGTGTGGGCGCAGCGTCAGGCGCGCGGTGCGCAACGGCCAGTCAGGGGCGGGGCCGCCCGCAACCGCGCCATCCCCGCGCACCCCTGACCGGCACAGGACTCGGCTGACAGCCGTCCCGCATGCCCGCTTCGACAGGCGCCGGCATTCTGTGCCCCTCCCCACCCGGGCGCCTTCCGAGTCCGACACAATGCATACATCCATGCATGCATCCGATTATTCTGGCCCGCATGACTTCACTCTCCGACCCCTTATGGGGCAGTCGTGCCACGGCTGCCGGCCGCCTGGCCCACGACGTGTCCTGGCGCATCGTCCGCGGTGAGATCCACGCGGGGGAGGTGCTCACCGAGATGCAGCTCTCCACGGAGGCCGGCATCTCCCGGACGCCGGCCCGGGAGGCCCTCCTCCAGCTCGAGCGTTGGGGCCTGGTGCGGCTCCTCCCCAAGAAGGGCGCGTCCGTGCAGGCCCTCACGCCGCAGACCGTGGCCGACCTCACGGCCCTGCGCGGCCTCCTCGAGTCCACCGCCCTCGCCACGGTCGCCGCGCGGCCCGACGCCGTCGGGCCCCTCGTCGCCACGCTCACCGCCAACCTGGATCAGCAACGCGCCGCCCTGGACGCCGGCGACCTCGCGGCGTTCTCCGCGCTGGACGTGCGCTTCCACCGCGACGTGATCGCCACGTGCGGCAACGCCGCCTTCGACGAGGTCGTGCGCACCTTCGCCCCCCGCCTGGCCCGCCTCATCCACGCCGCCACCGGCGGATCCGTCGACGCCGCCCGCCGCCTCCTCGATGGGCACGCCGAGATCTGCGCTCAGCTGGCCGCCGGGCGCGCCGCAGACGCCCAGCGCGCCCTGCAGGCACACCTCGACGCCGCGGGGACCGGCGTCGTCCCCGGCCTGCCGCCCGTGGGCCCGTCCGAGGCGGGTGAGCCCCGATGATCGAGGGCCTGCTGATCCTGCTGCTCTGCCAGCTGGCGGGCACGCTCGTGGCCGACACGCTGCACCTGCCGATCCCTGGGGCCGTGCTGGGCATGCTCCTGCTGCTCGGCTTGCTCGCGTGGCGCCGGCCGGCCGAGGACGCGCCCGTGATGACGGCGAGCCATCACCTGCTCCAGCACCTGCCGCTGCTGTTCGTCCCGGCGGGCGTCGGCGTCGTCGCGGTGCTGGGCCTCATCGGGGAACACCGGGCGCTGATGCTGGTCGGCTTCGTGGTGCCCTGGGTGCTGGGGCTGGTGGTCACCGCCGGCGTCGCCGCCCCGCTCGCCCGCCGCCTCACGGACAAGGAGGACGCACAGTGAACGCCGCCGAACTCACCGATTCCCTCGCCGAGGCCTGGGACGCGCTCCTGCACACACCGCTGTTCGGCATCGCGCTGACCCTCGCCGTCGCCGTGCTCGCCCGCCGTCTGTGGCTCGCCGCCCGGCAGACCGCCCTGCTCACGCCCGTGCTCGTGGCGATCGTGCTGGTGGCCGCGTTCCTGGCCCTGACCGGCATCGACTACGAGACCTACATGATCGGCGGCAGCTACCTCACCTTCCTGCTCGGCCCCGCCACCGTCGCCCTCGCCGTCCCCCTGTACCGGGCCGGCCCTGACATCCGGAAGCTGCTGCTGCCGGTCGCCGTCGGGGTCACCGTCGGCTCGGTGACCGCCATGGTGAGCGCCGTGCTGATCGTGCGGCTGATGGGCGGGGACGCCGCGCTGGCCGCCACGTTCGCCCCCAAGTCCGCGACGACGCCGATCGCCATGGCGGTGGCCGACGCTGGCGGCGGGATCGTCTCCCTCGCCGCCGTGCTTCCCGTGCTCACCGGCGTGCTCGGCGCCGTGTTCGCCCCCTGGGTGCTCGACCGGCTGCGCGTGCGCGACCCCCGCGTGCGCGGCCTGGCCATCGGCGTGAGCTCCCACGGCATCGGCACCGCCCGCGCCCTCGCCGAGGGGCCGAAGACCGGCGCGTTCTCCGCCCTCGCCATGGCCTGCTCCGGCGTGCTCACCGCCCTGCTGGCCCCGCTGGTGCTGGCGATGACGGGGTGAGGGGCCGGGTGGCCGCCCCGGCAGAGGTCGGGCGGCCGCCTCGACCCGCTCCGGCCGCGGCGGCCTCCTTACCGTGTCCGCCCCGCCTGCCACCCTGGTCCTCTTCCTTCCCCGCGGGCGCCGGCCGGCCCTCGCAGGCGCGGTGACGCGGCCCGGTCCTGCGAACGAGAGGACCCCACCCATGATGGGCCCGTCCCACGCGGCCACCGGCGCCGCGGCCTGGCTGGCGCTCACGCATTGGCAGTCGCCGATCGCCGTGCTGCACCTGCCCGCCGAACTCCAGCTGCTCGGCGCCGTGACCACCGCCGGCGCGGCCATGATCAGCGACTGGGACCACCCCCGGGCCACCGTCGTCCACGCCCTGCCGCCCCTGACCGAGTGGCTGAGTCGCGGCATCCGGCACGTGGCCGGCGGGCATCGGCGCGGCACACACTCGTTGGTGGGGGTCGCGGCGTTCACCGCCATCGCGACGGCGGCCGCCTCCATCCAGGTGCCGATCGCGGGGCACGTCTACACGCCGGGGCAGGGGGTCATCGCCGCGTTCCTGGCGGCCGTGGCCGCCAAGGCCCTCCGGCTGCTCCCGAACCGGGGATGGAGGGCCGCGTGGGTGCTCGGCATTCTGGGCGCGGTGTCGGCGACCGTCCTCAGCGACGGGCTGTGGTGGATCCCCGTCTCCGTGGCCGTCGGCGTGAGCGTGCACATCCTCGGCGACGCCCTCACCAACAACGGGGTGGCCCTGCTCTGGCCGCTCAGTCCGGAGCCTCCCGCACGCCTGTGGTGCTGGCAGTCCTCCGGACGGTTCCGGCTCCCCCTGCTCGGCCGGACCGGGTCCTGGCGGGAGTGGGTGCTCGTCTCGGTGGTCACCGTGTTCGCCGTGGTGCGGGCCGTGCGGCTCATCCCGTCCGCCGCCCGGGGGGTGGCGGCCCTGTTCTGAGCGGCGGCGCCCGGCGACTCCGCCCCCTCACGTCTCCGGGAACCACCCTGCCCGCACGGTCGCCTCGGTCCCGCGTGGCAGCCTCGGGCGGCCGCCGGCGGCCAGGTCTCGGCAGGCGTCCGTGAGTGCCGCAAACGGCCATCCCGGGACCCGGCCCATCCCCTCGGCCGTGCCGTCCGCGTGCCAGTGCACGTGCCAGTCCCGGCGCCGCTGCCCGTGACGGCCCCGCAGGCTCACCCCCGTCCCGACCGCGCGCGCGACCGCCTGGTCCACGGCCTCGAGCAGCTCGTCCGACCCGGGGTCGCAGGCGTCGCATCCGCAGTCCGGGAGCAGCGCGTGCACCTGCCCCGGGGCGCCGACCGCCACCCGGATCACCGGCAGGACGCCGCCGTCGTCGGCCTGGGGCACGTCCGTCTCCAGCAGCCACCAGGGGGAGGCGCCGTCGACGCCGGCCGGCGGCGCCACCCGCAGCGCCCGGTCCACGGGGACCGTCAGGTCGGCGCGCCCGGCCTCGTCGAGCGGGATGCCAGGCACCGGGTCCGGCGCGACGGCGGCGCCCGCCTCCGCGAGCACCTCGGCCCACACGCGGGCCCGGGCGGCCGCGATCCGATACCGCTGCGGGTCGGTCACCCGGGAGTACTCCTCCTCCCAGGGCGGGGCGCTGTCCGGGTGCGGGGCAGGCCAGGCGGGCAGGTCGAGGGCGGCGTACCGCCGGGCCACCTCCGCCCGCAGGCGCGGCAGGGTCGTCATGGGAGGCTCACCGTGTGTCCGGCCCGGGCGGTCATCCCGAGCTCACTCCGCCGGCGCAAGTTCCCGCTTGAGGATCTTGCCGGTGGCGGTCTTGGGCAGTCCGTCCCGCACGGTCACGGTGCGCGGGTACTTGTAGGGGGCCACCTGGGACTTCACGTGCTCGATCAGCTCCGCCTCCGTGGCGTGCGCGCCGGGGGCGAGCACCACGTGCGCGGCGACCTCCTGGCCGAGCTCCGGGTGGGGCACCCCCACCACGGCGGCCTCCGCGACGGCCGGGTGCTCGTAGAGCACCTCCTCGATCTCGCGCGGGTACACGTTGAGCCCGCCGCGCAGGATCATGTCCTTCGTGCGGTCCACGATGTAGTAGTTGCCCGCGGCATCGCGCCGGGCGAGGTCGCCGGAGCGGAACCAGCCGTCCTCGGTGATGGCCTGGGCGGTGGCCTCCGGCTTGCCCCAGTAGCCCTTCATCACGTTCTCCCCGCGGATCCACACCTCGCCCAGGGTCTCCTCGTCGCCCTCGGGCACGACGGCCCCGTCCGGCGTCACCAGCTGCAGTTCGCACCCTCGGACGGCGCGTCCGATCGAGCCCGGCTGATGCTCCTCACCCGGATGGTTGAAGCACGCCACCGGGGAGGTCTCGGACAGGCCGTAGCCCTCGAGGATCTCGCAGTCGAAGGTGGCCTCGAAGCGGCGCAGCAGCTCCACGGGCAGGGCCGACCCGCCGGAGACGCCCAGGCGCAGGCTGGCCAGGTCCTCCGGACGGTCCTTGGCCGCGGCCAGCACGGCCCCGTACATGGTGGGCACGCCGATGAACACGTCCACCGCGCACTCCCGGACGGTCTGCGCGGCCACGGCGGGATCGAAGCGGGGGATCAACGCCAGGCTGGCGCCCATCGTCACGGGCGCCATGAGCGCGCACGTGAGGCCGAAGACGTGGAACAGCGGCAGGCAGCCGAGCACGGTCTCCCCGTGCTGGAGCTGGATCAGCGTCTCCGCCGCGGTGTCCGCGTTGGTGCCCATGTTCCGGTGGGTCAGCTGGGCCCCCTTGGGGCGGCCGGTGGTGCCGGAGGTGTAGAGGATGACGGCGTCGTCCTCGAGGTCCCGCTCGACGGTCTCGGTCACCGGGCCGGGGCTCTCCGCGAGGTGCGGGGCGAGGCCGTCCTCGCCGAAGGTGCGCAGCGGCACACCGCGCTCGCGGGCGCCCTCCACGGCGTCCTCGGACGGCACGGCCCACAGCATCGACGCGTCCGAGTCCTCCAGGTAGTACTCGATCTCGCGGCGCTTGAACAGCGGGTTCATCGGGACGACGACGGCGCCCAGCTGCAGGGCCGCGAAGAACACCACCGGGAACGCGGGGATGTTCGGCACCATGAGCGCCACGCGGTCCCCGGGGCCGATGCCCTCCTGCCGCATGAGCCCGGCCAGACGCTGGGACTGGTCCTGCAGCTCCGCGTACGTCATGCGGTTCTCGCCGAGGATCAGGGCGGGGGAGTCGGGGTGCTCGGCGGCGGTGCGCTCGAGACGGGCGGGCAGGGTGAGGGTCACGACGGGCCTCCGAGGGGAGTCGGATGTGATGGGAACCACAGCGTAACGCCCGGCGTCGCTCGTTCGCTGTGAGCCGAGCGGGGTGTGTCGGCCGGCCTCACGCCATCTTGTCGCCGGGCCAGACATGGGGTGTGATGGGTGTCACTTCCACCCCGCCTCTTGAGGAGCCCGCATGCCCATCTCCGCCTCCCGCCTCTCCCGTCGATCGTTCCTGGCCCTCAGCGGTGCCGGGGCGGTCGGCGCGGCCACCACCACCTTTGCCATGCCGGCATGGGCTGTCGACGCAACGCGGCCGGGGGCCGTCCGGCCGCCTCGCCTGACGGGTCAGGATCGTCAGATCATCAACCGAATCAGGCCCGCCCGAGCCGTGGACGATCTGACGTACCTCACCGAGGTGATCGGCCAGCGCTACACCGGCACGCCCGGTGAGGACCGCGCTGCGGACTACATCGCCGCGCAGCTGGATCAGGCCGGATACACCGTGGAGGTGGAACGCTTCGCGGTGCCGGACCGGCGGATCGGAACCCTGTCCGGGGCCGGCCTCGACGCGCGGTTCGGATGGGGCGTCGGGTCCGCCGCCGAGGCGGTCCAGGACGTCACGGTCAGCGGATCGCTGCGCCTCGCCCCGTCCTCGTCCCCGGCCGATCTCCCTGCGGACCTGACGGGCGTGGTGATCATGCGGGTGGTCACGCAGACCGAGGACGTGACCCCGCTGGCGGTCGCCGCCGCCGAGCGGGGAGCCGTCGCCGTCATCGCCACCCGCCGCGACGCCACGGCCCCGTCCCAGGCGCCCGCCTTCGTCCCCCGGCTGACCGTCCCGCGCGTGGACATCCCCGTCGTCGGTGTCAGCCAGGTCCAGAAGGAGCAGCTGCTGGGGCTGCTCCGTGCGGGTGAAGCCCGGCTGACCGTGACCACCATGGAGTACCGCGACACCCGCAGCTCCAACGTGATCGGCACTCGGCCCGGCCGCAAGGGGGCCGCCGGCAGGACGCGGGACCGCGTGATGGTCGGAGCCCACTACGACAGCGTCATCGGCTCACGCGGGGCCAACGACAACGGCTCCGGCACCGCGCTGTGCCTCGAGCTGGCGCGGGTCATGGCGACATCGCCGACGGTGGCCGATCTCTCCTTCGGCTTCTGGGGCTCGGAGGAGGTCGGCCTCGTCGGCTCGCGGCATCATGCGCGGAACCTGGCCGACGCGGAGCGTGCCCGGCTGCGCGGGGTCTTCAACAACGACATGATCGCCACCAGCTGGGAGCCGGCCGAGAAGTACTGGCTCCTGGAGCTCAACGGGCGTTCCAACCCGGTGAACCAGGCTGTGCTGGCGGCCGGCGACCGACTGGGGTACCGGACGAAGATGGGCGAGATCTTCCCGATGGGCCGATCCGACCACGCCTCGTTCTCCGAGGTCGGCGTGGACAGCGGCAACTTCGGTTGGCTCCACCGGGACGGGTTCTTCCTCGAGCCCGAATACCATTCCTCGGACGACACGGTGGCCCGCAACATCTCCCTCGAGCGTCTGACGGTCTCCATGGAGATCCAGGGCTGCGCAGCCTACGCGCTGGCCACCTCCTGACCGGGTCGCCTCACGCGGCGGCCTGGGTGGCACCGCTGGAGCGGCCGCGGGCCCCGTCCCTGTGCGGGGTGGGGCCTGCGCCGCGGGACGGCTGGAGCACCTTCCTCAAGCACCTCGGGTCGGGTTTCAGGACGAAGTGCCTGTATTTACGCACCCAGGCTCGGCGGCATCGTCATGGAGCGGGGCCTCGAGGGGTCTGCCGAACCGCTGGCACGCGGCCATCCACCGGCCCCGCCTGCGTCGCCGATCCGTCGTCCCCACCGTCCAGGGAAGGAAGACTGGTCCCAGCACACCGCCGCCCGGACCGCCGGGCCAGACGAGAGGACAGACCATGACCGCACAGCCCCCCGCCACCCCTGCCATCCCCGAGACGATGAAGGCCGTCGTCATGCGCGCCCCGGGCGACGTCGTCGTTGAGGAGGTGGACACCCCGCGCGTGCAGAAGCCCGGCGACGTGGTCCTGAAGCTGGCCGCCGCGTGCGTGTGCGGCTCGGACCTGTGGCCCTACCGCGGGCACAACGAGGTGGACCACCGCCGCATGGGCCACGAGTACGTGGGCACGATCGTGGAGAAGGGCGCGGAGGTCGCCACCCTCCAGCTCGGCGACTTCGTGATCGGATCGTTCATGCTCTCGGACAACACGTGCGAGATCTGCGAGGCCGGCTACCAGTCCCGCTGCGTCAACGCCGGCGAGTACACGGGCAGCCAGGCGCAGTACATGCGCGTGGAGCTGGCCGACGGCTCGCTCGTGAAGGTCCCCGGGGGCGAGCCCTCCGACCCGGACCGCCTGGCCGACTACCTGGCCGCTTCGGACGTGCTCGGCACCGGCTGGTACGCGGCCGTGGCCGCGCAGGCGGGCCCCGGCACGACCATCGCGGTGGTGGGCGACGGCGCCGTCGGCCTGAGCGCGGTGCTGGCCGCCAAGACTTTGGGCGCGGAGCAGGTCATCGTGTTCTCCCGCCACGAGGACCGCGCCGCCCTGGCGCGGGAGTTCGGGGCCGACGTCGTCATCGCCGAGCGCGGCGAGGAGGGCGCCGCGAAGGTCAAGGAGCTCACGAACGGCTACGGCGCACACGGCGTGTGCGAGGCCGTGGGCACGCAGGAGTCGATGGACCAGGCGCTCGCCTCCGTGCGGCCCGGCGGGTACGTCGGGTTCGTGGGCGTCTCCCACGACCAGACGATCGACGGCTCTGCCCTCTTCGGCCGCGAGATCCACCTCGAGGGTGGGCCGGCCCCCGTGCGCCGCTTCCTGCCGGAGCTGATCGAGCGTATCCAGTCCGGCGAGATCCAGCCCGGCAAGGTCTTCACGAAGCGCCTGCCGATCGACGAGGCCGCCGAGGCCTACAAGGCCATGGACGAGCGCCGCGAGATCAAGGTGCTGCTGGAGGTCTGAGGTGTCGGCGGGCCGACTCGTCTCGCCGCCCGTGCCCCGCGCCCGCAATCGTGCCGGGCGTCTCGAGCCGAGGCGTTCCACGCCAAGACCGCCCGGATCCGCCTTGACCCTCCCCTTGGAGGAGCGCCCACGCTGGGAGCACCCCCGAGAGAGGATCACCCCATGACCGCCCTGATGAGCATCGGCGAGTTCGCACTCGCCACAGGCCTGTCCGTGAAGGCCCTTCGGTTCTACGACGATCGCGCCCTGCTCGCGCCCGTCGACGTCGACCCGCACTCCGGCTACCGCCGCTACGCCCCGAGTCAGGTCCGGGCCGCCGTGCAGATCCGTGTCCTGCGCGCCGCCGGGCTCGCGGTGGAGGACGTCAAGGCGGTCCTCGAGGAGCCCGACCGGATGCCTGCCCTGCTGGAGGAGCACGCAGAGGCGCTGCGGCGCCGTCGCGACCTGGAGGACCGCGCCCTCACCCTGGCCCGCGCGCACGCCGAGGGTCCCGACGACGGCGCGCCGGTCGTGCGGGAGCGCACCGCCGAGGCCGTCGCGTGGGTCGGCGTCGTCATGGAGCTGCACCTGGACGCCCTCGACGCCGACGCGGCGAACGCCGGGGCCAACGACCAGTTCGGGGCGCTCGGCGAGGCCGCCGTCGCCGCGGGCCTCCAGCCGGCGGGCCCGATGTGGACGGCGATGCGTCCGGGCGCGCGGAGCGCGACCACGGTCGAGATGGTCCTCGCGCTGCCGGTGGCGGGTGAGGTACCGCCCTCGTTCGCGGCGGAGGGCTTCGAGACCGTCACCGGCGTGCTGCCGCGCCGCATGGAGCGCTACGCGGCGTTCACCGCGGGCGAGCAGGACGTGGACCTCCTCGAGGACGCCCCCGGCGGTGCGCTCCCGCACCCCTCGATGATCGCTCTGATGGAGGCGTTCGACGACGACGCGTTCGCCGACGCCGAGCTGCGCCAGATCATGGCCGACCCGATGGAGGGTCGCATCGAGCTGGCCGCGACGGTGCGGGAGCTCGAGGGGTGAACCCGCAGGTCTGATGCCCCGGGCGCCGACCTCGACCTGGAATTGTCATGGGCTATCCGCGTCAGCCCATGGCATTTCCGGATCGCACCACCCACGGCCCGCCCGCCCCGCAGATGCGCGAGCTCGGCGAGACCCGCGAGGACGCCATGCGCGCGCTCGCGGCCCGGGACGTCGCGCCCGGCGACGTCGGGTACGCCGACGGCGAGCCCGTGGCCTGGTGCAGCATCAGTCCGCGCACGGAGATCCCGCGCCTCGGCGCCCCGGCCGTCGGGGCCCACCCCATCGCCAATCGCGCGGCCGACGCCGGCGCTGCACCGGACCGGATCGACCTCACCATGGCCTTCGCCGGCACGTGGTCCATGTTTGACAAGGCCGGCTTCGCGGTGGTGGGGGAGACGAAGGCCAAGGGCTCGGGCCGGCCCCGGCTGGTGATGCGCCGGGACTGCTGACGCGTCGAGCGCGACCCCCTGACGTTCCACCTCCGCCCCCCGCCCCTGTACCCGCGCCGCGGGCGCGTCCTAGGGTGGAGTCCCGAGCGCGCCCGGCAGCACCGCCGCGTCACGATCCTGGAGGCCCCGCATGATCCGGTTCGAGCACGTGGGGATGACCTTCCCGGACGGCACCCGCGCCGTGGAGGACTTCAGCCTGGAGATCCCGCGCCACGCCACGGTCGTGCTTCTCGGCTCCTCCGGCTGCGGCAAGACCACCCTCCTGCAGATGGTCAACCGCATGGTGGACCCCACCGCCGGCCGCGTGCTCGTGGACGGCGAGGACGTCGCCTCCCTGAACCCCGTGACCCTGCGCCGCCGCATCGGCTACGTCATGCAGAACGCCGGCCTGCTGCCCCACCGCACCGTGCTGGACAACGTCCTCACCGTGCCGCGCCTGGCGGGCCGGGCCGGCGCCGCGGAGAAGGCCCGCGCCCACGAGCTGCTGGAGATGGTCGGCCTCACCCCGGCGCTCGCGCAGCGCTACCCGGCCCAGCTCTCCGGCGGCCAGCGCCAGCGCGTGGGCGTGGCCCGGGCGCTCGCGGCCGACCCGGACATCCTGCTCATGGACGAGCCCTTCAGCGCCGTGGACCCCGTGGTCCGTGCAGACCTGCAGGCGGAGCTGCTGCGCATCCAGCGCGAGCTCGCCAAGACCATCCTCTTCGTCACCCACGACGTCGACGAGGCCGTCCTCCTCGGCGACGAGGTGCTCGTGCTCCGCGAGGGTGCCCGCGTGGAGCAGCGCGGCACGGGGGAGCACGTCCTGCTCCGCCCGGCCACGGACTTCGTGGCCCGCTTCGTGGGCGGGGACCGGCGCCGCCTGCACGTGGAGGAGCGCGCGGGCACGCCCACCGTCGTCGACGCCGCCGGCCGCGTGGCCGGGACCCTGGTGGCCCCGTGAGCTGGATCTGGAGCAATCTCGACCTCATCGGCGAGCTGGCGCTGCGCCACGTGCTCATCGCGGCCCCGGCCATCCTCCTGAGCCTGCTGATCGCCGTCCCCGTGGCCCGCCTGGCCAACGCCTCCCGCATCGGCCGGCGCCTCCTGCTCGGCGGCTCCGGGGTGGTCTACGCGATCCCCTCGCTCGCCGTGTTCGTGATCCTCCCCGGCCTCATCGGGACCCGGATCCTCGATCCGCTCAACGTGGTGATCGCCCTGACGCTCTACGGCGCCGCCCTACTGGTGCGCAGCGCCTCCGAGGCATTCGACGCCGTCGACGGCGACCTGCTCACCGCCGCCCGCGCCCAGGGCCACAGCCCGTGGCAGCTGTTCTGGCGCGTCGAGCTGCCGCAGGCCGGCGAGTCGATCCTGGCCGGTCTGCGCGTGGTCAGCGCCTCCACCCTCTCGCTCGTCTCCGTGGGCGCGCTGATCGGCGTGCAGTCCCTCGGCTCCCTGTTCACGGAGGGGTACGCGCGCGCCTTCCTCGCCGAGATCGGGGCGGGGATCGTGGGCACGGTGATCCTCGCCGTCGCCGTCGACGCGCTCCTGGTGGGCCTGGCCGCCCTGCTCATGCCGTGGACCCGGCGCGCCCGGCGGGCGCCCGCGGAGGACCACGCCCGCTCCGGGCCCGCGGCCGCCCTGGCCCTCAGCGGGGACCCCGCCACCGCGCCGGCCGACGCCTCCGCGACGACGGGAGGCGCCCGATGATCGCGGACCTGTTCGCGTGGTTCGCCGACCCTGCCCACTGGAGCGGGGAGAACGGCGTGCCCGCCCGCGTGCTCGAGCACCTCGGCTACTCCGCCCTGGCGCTGCTCCTCGCCGCCGCGATCGCGCTGCCGGTGGGCGTGTGGATCGGGCACACGGGCAAGGGGCGGCGCGCCGTCGTCGCCCTCTCCAGCGCCCTCCGCGCCCTCCCCACGCTCGGCCTGCTCACGTTCCTGGCGATCGTGCTGCAGATCGGCCTGCGCCAGGCGCTCATCCCCACCGTGATCGTGCTCGTGGTGCTCGCCGTGCCCCCGCTGCTGGCCGGCACGTACGCCGGACTCCAGGCCGTGCCCCGCGAGGTGGTCCACGCCGCGCGCGCCCACGGCCACTCCACCGCCCAGCTGATCGGCGCCGTCGAGCTGCCGCTGGCCCTGCCCATGATCGTCGGCGGGCTGCGCTCCGCCGTCCTGCAGGTGCTGGCCACCACGTCCGTGGCCGCGTACCTCGGACTCGGCGGGCTGGGCCGCTACCTGTTCGACGCGCTCGCGGTGCAGGACTACCCCGCCATGCTCGCCGGCGCCGTGCTGATCGCCCTCCTGGCCCTCGTCTCCGACGCGGTGCTGCTGACCGCCCAACGCCTCGTGACCCCTCGGGGACTGCGCCCGCACCGCGGCGCAGGCCCCGGAAGCGCACCTGCCTGAGCCGCATTCCCCGATTCGAAAGGACCCCACCATGGCCGCCGCCTTCTCCCAGGCCTCCGTCCCGAACCCCCGCCGCCGCGCCGTCCTCGGCCTGCTGGCCGCCACCCCGCTGCTCGCCGCGTGCGGCGGCGGCTCCGACCCCCTCGCCTCCTCCACCCCGACGACGGCCGCCGCGTCCGGTGCGTCGTCGTCGTCGGCGGGCGGCTCGGGCTCCGTGACCGTGGGCTCGGCGAACTTCGCGGAGTCCGAGATCATCGGCGAGCTCTACGCCCAGGTCCTCGAGGCCAAGGGCATCACCGTGGAGCGCAAGATGCAGATCGGCGCGCGCGAGGTGTACCTCAGCGCCCTCGAGGACGGGTCCATCGACCTCATCGGCGAGTACACCGGCAACCTGCTGGGGTTCTACGACAAGGAGGCCACCGCCACGAGCCCGCAGGAGGTGGCCGACGCCCTCCGCGCGGCCCTGCCGCAGGGCCTCGTGATGCTCGAGCCCGCCGAGGCCCAGGACAAGGACTCCTACAACGTGACGGCCGAGTTCTCGCAGGAGCACGGCCTCACCTCGCTCGACCAGCTCAAGGACTACGACGGCACCCTGCGCATCGGCGGCCTGCCCGAGCTCGCCCAGCGCGACTACGGCGCCGGCCTGAGCGCGCTGACCGAGGTCTACGGCGTCCCGGAGGACGCGATGGAGTTCACCGCCATCAGCGACGGCGGCGGCCCCCTCACGGTGCGCGCCCTCGCCGACGGCGACGTGGACCTGGCCAACATCTTCTCCACCACCCCGGCCATCAAGGACAACGGCTTCGTGACCCTCGAGGACCCCTCGGGCATGATCACCCCGCAGAACGTGGTGCCGATCATGGCGCAGGACAAGGCCACGGACCCGGTGAAGGAGGCCGTCAACGCCGTGCAGGCGGAGCTGACCACCGAGGACCTGATGGCCATGAACGCGCAGAACTCGGGCGCGGAGAAGAAGCAGCCCTCCGAGGTGGCCGCGGCCTGGCTGAAGGAGAAGGGGCTGGTCTGAGGCGCAGGCCCTCCGGGGGCCGCGGCCGCCCTCTCCTGACGGCTCGGGCCAGGTCACCGGCTCGGGTGTGGGTATAGTCACACGGACTCGTCGTCGACCTGGGGGATCCCATGGAGAACTTCATCACGTCCGCCAACGAGCTCATGTGGAGCCTCACCATGGTCGTCGGGCTCCTCGCCCTGGGCCTGTACTTCACGATCCGCATGGCGGTGCCGCAGGTGCGGCTGGTCAAGGACATGGTGGGCCAGCTGGTCCACGGCGGATCCTCGTCGGCGGGTGTGAGCTCCTTCCAGGCGTTCGCCATGGCGCTCGGCGGACGCATCGGCGTGGGCAACATCGCCGGCGTCGCGGCGGCCATCCACCTCGGCGGCCCGGGCGCCCTCTTCTGGATGTGGGTGACGGCGATCGTCGGCGCCCCGGTGGCGCTCGCGGAGAGCTCCCTGGCGCAGCTCTACAAGCACAAGATCCGCGGCGAGTACCGCGGCGGCCCGGCCTACTACATCCTCGAGGGGCTGGGCCGGCAGTGGCGCTGGCTGGCCTTCGCGTATGCGGCGGCCACCGTGTTCGCCACCGTCGTCACCGGCCCGCAGATCCAGGCCAACGCCGTCACGGCCGCCACCACGGCGGCGTGGGGCTGGGACCCGCTGTGGGTCGGCGTGGCCATGGCGGCCCTCTTCTGCGCCATCGTGTTCGGCGGCATGCACCGGCTGGGCCGCACGGTCGGCCTCGTCGTCCCCTTCATGGCGGCGGCGTACATCCTCGTGGGCCTGTTCGTGGTGGCCATGATGTGGCAGCAGATCCCCGCGATGTTCGCCATGATCGTCGAGAGCGCCTTCGGCGCCCACTCGATCTACGGCGGCATCCTCGGTGCGGCCGTCTCGTGGGGCGTGCGCCGCGCCGTGTACTCCACGGAGATCGGCACCGGCTCCGGCGCCCAGGCCTCCGCGGCCGCGCACGTGTCCCACCCGGTGAAGCAGGGCCTGGCCCAGGCGTTCTCCGCCTACGTGGACACCCTGTTCGTCTGCACCGTCACCGGCCTGGTCATCCTGGCCACCAACAGCTTCGACGTCCTGGGCCCGGACGGGGAGTCGACATTGACGCAGAACCTGCCCGGCGTCGACGCGGGACCGGCGTGGGTGCAGGCCGGCGTGGACACGGTCCTCCCGGCGTTCGGGCCGGCCTTCGTGGCGGTCGCCGTCTTCCTCTTCTCCTTCACCACGCTGCTCTCCTTCTCGTTCTACGCGGAGACCAACCTCGCCTACCTGATCCCGGACAAGGGCGTGCAGAAGGCGTGCATCGCCGTCGCACGCGTGCTGCTGGCCGCCTCGATGGTGTTCGGCTCCGTGCAGACCTCCGCGTTCGTGTGGTCCCTCGCGGACTTCGGCGTCGGTCTGTACACGTGGGTGAACATCCTCGCGCTCGTGCTGCTCAGCCCCATGGCGATCCGCCTCATGAAGGACTACGACCGCCAGCGCCGCGCCGGCCAGGACCCGATCCTGGACCCGGACACGATCGGCGCCCGCAACGCCCACCTGTGGCGCCAGGTGCACGCCGAGTACCAGCGCACCGGCGACGTGCAGGCGGCCATGGACCACGTGGCGGACACCGCCCCGGACACCCGCTCCATCGCGATCGTCCCCCCGAGGGGGCGCTGACCGGCCGACGCCGGCGCGCGCCAGGGCCGCGTCGGCGCCGCGCAGCAGCGCGGCCACGGCCACGAAGAACCCGAGGATCGCCACCACGTAGACCAGCACCCCGCCGTAGCCGAGCCGGGGGACGTCGAGGATCGTGTAGGGATACCAGTCCAGCCACGGGCCGCGGACCAGGGTGAACGCCAGCCACGCGAGCGGAACGACCGTGGAGAGCCCCACCACGCGCCACGTCACCTGCCGCCGCGGGCCGACGACGGCCCACAGGAGCGGCGTCAGGATCGGGGTGACGATGTGTTGCACCGTGTCGTTGAACCCCTCGAGCGGGGTGGCCGAGGGGCCGTCGCGCAGCAGCAGGTTGAACACCACGCCCGTGATCACGATGCACGCCACGCCCGTCAGCCGCAGCACCCGGACGAGGGTGGAGGGCCGGTGCAGGCGCAGCGCCAGCAGCAGAGACGTGATCCCGACGAGGAAGTTGGAGAGGAACGTGAAGTACGTCGGCTGGTTCAGCAGGTTCTCCCACCCGTGCGCGAACACGTGCGAGTAGCCCGCCCCCGCGTCCAGGTCCGAGTCCTTGTGCCAGCCGATCCAGAACGAGAGCAGGTTCCCGCCGAGAGACAGCACGGCGGCGACGGCGAAGGCGAGCCGGGCCGTCGCCGTGACGGCAGTGGGGGTGGGGTCGATCATGCGCCCATCCTGGGGCCGCGGACGCACCGGACGCCAGCGACGGCCTCGTACGCTCACCCCATGACCGATCGCACCGCGCCCACCCGCACTCCCGAGCATCCGCACGTCGTCCGCCGCGGCACGGGCACCCCGTTGGTGCTCGTCCACGGCAACGGCGTGGACCACCGCCTCCTGCTGCCCCTCGACGACGCCCTGGCCGAGGCCGACGCGTTCGAGCGGATCTACGTCGACCTGCCCGGCTTCGGCCGCACCGCCGCCCTCGACGGCGACGGCGGCCTCCCGGAGCTGGCCGACTGGCTCCTCGCCTGGCTGCGCGAGGAGGTCGGGGAGCGCCCGTTCGCCCTCCTGGGCAACTCCCTCGGCGGGCTCCTCGCCCGCCACGCGGCGGCCGTGTTCGCGGCGCAGGTGGTGGGGCTGGCGCTGCTGGCGCCCGTCGTCGATCCGGACGAGGACGAGCGTGACCGCGAGGAGCTCGTGGTGCGCGAGCGCGACGCCGCGTTCCTGGACGGCCTCGATCCCGACGACGCGGCGCCGTTCCTCGAGATGTCCCCGCGCCTGACCCCGGACACGTGGGAGCGGTTCCGTGCGAACGCGCTGCCCGGCATCCGCCTCGTGGACGAGGACGCCGTGGAGCGCCTCTCCGCACGATACGTCCTCCCCGAGGTGCCGGAGGAGAGCGCCGAGACCTTCGAGGCGCCCGCGCTGATCCTCACGGGCCGGGAGGACCACCTGGTGGGATTCCGCGACCAGTTCGGGCTGCTGGCGCACTATCCGCGCGCCACGTACACGGCCCTCGACGCGGCCGGGCACAACCTGCACCTGGACCAGCCGGAGGCCGTGCACGCCCTCGTCCGGGCATGGGCGGCGCTGGTGGCCCGGAACGTCGCGTCCTGATCCGCCCGCCGCCCGCCGCCCGATCCGCCCACCGCCCGATCCGCCCACCGCCCAGGAGACCCGGACCCATGCAGCTCGACCTCATCGTGGACAACGCCCGCATCCGCACCGGCGACCCCGCCCGACCGCACGCCCGGCGCGTGGGCGTGTGGCGCGGGCTCGTCGTCGGGGTGGACGAGGAGCTCGACGGGCTCACCGCCCGGGAGCGGCTCGACGCGCGGGGGCGGACGGTCGTGGCCGGCTTCAACGACGCCCACGCGCACAGCGTGTGGTTCGGGCAGAGCATGCTCGACGTGGACCTCGAGCACGCGACGAGCACCGAGGAGGTCTACCGGCTCGTGCGGGCCCGCGCCGACGAGCTGATCCCCGGCGCGTGGGTCACGTGCACGGGCTACGACCCGGGCCACCTCACCGGGCCCGAGCCGGACCGCGACGGCCTCGATGCGGCCGCGAACGGGCGCCCCGTGCTGATCCGCCACAACACCGGGCACGCGTTCACGGTGTCCGGCGCGGTGCTGTACATGGCCGGGATCTCCGAGCAGGTCATGCAGCAGCCCGAGGGCGGGCACATCCACGTGGACGAGCATGACCGCCCCACCGGTCTCCTCGAGGAGACCGCGATGTCGCTCGTGCAGCCGCTGCTGCACCCGGAGTCGCACGAGCACATCGGCGAGTGCCTTCAGCGGGCGTCCGCGGAGTACGCGGCCGAGGGGATCACCTCCGTGACGGACGCCGGGATCGCGGGCGGCTGGATCGGCCACAGCACCCTCGAGTTCGGCGCCTACCAGCGGGCGCGTGCGCAGGGCCTGCTCAAGACCCGCTTCCAGACGATGGTCACCCTGGACGCCCTGCACCCCGTGGAGGGCCACACCGACGACGGCGCCCAGGTGACGCTCGACGCCGGCGTGCGCACCGGCGTCGGCGACGAGTGGCTGCAGATCGGCCCCACGAAGGTGTTCACCGACGGCGCCATGCTGGGCGCGACCGCCGCGATGACGCAGGACTACTGCCACGGACCCCACGGCAGCGGCTACCTCCAGGGCGACCCGGGCGAGATGCGGCGGGCCTCCCTGGCCGCGGCGGGGGCGGGCTGGAGCCTGGCCATGCACGCGATCGGGGACGCGGCACTCGACTTCTCCCTCGACGTGATCGAGGAGGCCCGGGAGCGCTTCGGCCGGCCGGCCATGCCCCACCGCGTGGAGCACGGCGGAGTGGTGCGCGACGACCAGATCGAGCGGATGGCGGCGCTGGGCGTGGTGATGGCCACGCAGCCGAACTTCATCAGCGCGTTCGGCGACTCGGTGGAGGAGCGGATCGGCGCCGCGCGGGTGCCACTGTCCTACCCGGCCGGGCGGCTGCTGCGCGCGGGCCTGGTGCTGCCGGGCAGCTCGGACCGTCCCGTGGCCGGGGGCCGGCCGTTGAACGTGGTCCAGGACTTCGTGCTGCGGCGCACCGAGACCGGGCGCGTGTACGGCCGGGAGGACAGGATCACGGTGGAGCAGGCCCTGCACGCCTACACGGTGGGCTCGGCCGAGGCCACCGGCTGGGGCGGCCGCAAGGGCCGGCTCGTGGCCGGTCAGCTCGCGGACTTCGCGGTGCTCTCCGAGGATCCGCGGGAGGTGCCGAGCGAGGAGATCGCGGACATCGAGGTGGTGGCCACGGCCGTGGGCGGGGAGTTCGTGCACGGCGGGCTGTAGAGGGCCTCGATCGCCAGCCGGTCCCGGCGGCGGCGCACCGCCTGGTGATTGCCGCAGCTGGGCGTGCAGTGCCGCCGGCTGCCGTTGCGCGTGAGGTCCACGAACAGCTCGTGGCAGCGCGGTGACGCGCACTCGCCGAGCCGGTCCGCGCCCGCCTCGAGGACGAACAGGGCCAGCCCGCCCGCCGTGCACGCCTGCACGGCAGCCAGGGGCGCATCGCCCTCGACCGTGAATCGCCACCGCGGGTCGGGGCCGGATGCGAGGCGCAGTCGCACCCCCGCGCGCTCGAGCAGGGCGTCGACGGCGGCGCCGCGGTCCGGCGCGGCGGTTGCGCTCGTGGTGCCGAAGACCGGGCGCAGGGCCCGGGCCCAGCCGGCGAGCTGCACGGTCTGCGGGAACGTCAGGGCGTCGTCGGGGTCGAGGGTGCCCGGGAGGAGACCGTGCCGCATCAACGCCTCGGCGTACGCGGCGCCGCCGCTGCCGTGGCGCTCGATCGTCGCGAGTTCGGCCGCGAGGAAGGCACCGGTGCGCGCGACGGGCGAGAGACGCATGCGATCCATGGAACCCTGCGCGAGGCGCGGAGGCGACGTTGTCCACAGGATCGTGCGGAGCCGTGAGCCGTGAGCCGTGAGCCGTGAGCCCTGAGCCGTGATCCGTGGGCAGCCAACCGTGAGCCGGGGGCGGGGTGGCCGGTGACGGCAAGCTGTGGGCGGCGCGGGGAGGTGTCGGTCCGGAAATGCCATGGGCTAAGCCGGTTGACCCATGGCATTTCTGGATCGCGTACCCTCCCTCGGCTCGGCACATGCCGGATCGTCCGTCCCGGGGCAGACTGAGCCCATGAGCACCCTCTCCGACGTCCAGGTCATCGACGTCCCCGGCTTCCCCACCGCCGTGGTGCGCGGCGTGGACCAGCCCACCGCCGACATGCACACGTTCATGGACTCCGCCTTCACCGCCCTCGGCGGGGCCATCGCGCGGGGCGAGGTCACGCCCGTGGGACCGGCCTTCTCCAGGTACGACGCCGACGTCCGCCATGGGCTCGGGGACACCGTGGACCTCGAGGTCGGCTTCCCCCTGGCCGCGCCGCTGTCCGGTCCCGTGGAGATGGATGGGGTGCGCGTGGAGCCGTCGTCGCTACCGGCCTGCCGCCTGGCCACCGCCAAGCACGCCGGCCCGTACGAGGGCCTGCCGCAGGCGTGGCCCGCGTTCATCACGCAGGTGCAGGAGCTCGGCGGCGAGCCCGGTGACGTCTTCTGGGAGGCCTATGACACGGAGCCGGGCCCTGGCGTCGACCCCGCCACTCTCGTGACCGGGCTGGCGGTGCCGGTCCACGGCACGCCGGCGCTGCGGGACCGCTGACCGCGGGGAGCGCCGTGCGGCGGACCCGGGGGAGGGGCTTCTTCACGCTCGCGATGGTGGCCGGCCTCCTCCACGCCGCCCCGAGCCTGTACTGGGCCCTCGGCGGCACGTGGCTGCTGGAGACCGTGGGGCAGTTCGCCGTGGACCTGCGGGCCGAGGGGATGGCGATCACCACCGTCCTGCTCCTGGCGATCACGGCTCTCGCGGCGGGGCTGAGGGCGTCGCAGCCTCGCAGAGTGCTCCCAGGATCGCAGGCGTGGCCCAGCCCCCGCGCCCGTCCGTAGGGTCGGGAGGACGAGGCGTGCGGACTGCGCGTCCCCCGAGACAACGGAGCAGATCGTGGCGAACGACGACGCGAACACCACCACCACCGACCAGCTGACGCTGCAGGATCCGGTCAAGCGCTACCCGGCCATCACCCCGCCCGAGCAGTCCCTGCCCGGCACCGGCCTGGACGCCGAGATGACGCCCAAGGCCGACCTCGGCGAGGAGTCCTACCGCGGCACCGGCCGCCTGACGGGCCGCAAGGCGCTCATCACGGGCGGCGACTCCGGGATCGGCGCGGCCACCGCGATCGCCTTCGCGCGTGAGGGCGCCGACGTCGTCATCTCCTACCTCCCCGAGGAGGAGAAGGACGCGCAGCACGTCAAGGAGGTCATCGAGGCCGACGGGCGCAAGGCCGTGACGATCCCGGGCGATCTGCGCGACAAGCAGTTCGCGAAGGACCTCGTGGCGAAGGCCGTGGAGGAGCTCGACGGCCTCGACATCCTGGTCAACAACGGCGGCAAGCAGGTGGCCCAGGAGTCGATCGAGGACATCACCGACGAGCAGCTCGAGGCCACCTTCGACGTCAACATCCTGGCGCAGTTCCGCCTGGTCAAGGCCGCCCTGCCGCACCTGAAGCCGGGCGCCACGATCATCAACACGACCTCCGTGGTCTCCTACATGCCGCCGGAGAAGCTCGTGGACTACGCGGCCACGAAGGCCGCGATCAACACCTTCACCAAGGGCCTCGCCCAGCAGCTCGCCCCGAAGGGCATCCGCGTGAACGCCGTGGCGCCCGGCCCCATCTGGACGCCGCTGCAGCCCTCGGGCGGCCAGCAGCCCGAGGACCTGCCGGAGTTCGGCCAGTCCACGCCGCTGGGCCGCGCCGGCCAGCCGACCGAGCTCGCCCCGGCCTACGTGTTCCTGGCCTCGCCCGAGTCCTCCTACGTGGTGGGCGCGACCATCGCGGTCACCGGCGGCATGCCCACGCCGTGATCGGCTGAACCACCCCCACGGAACGAGTCGTGGCGGGGGGGGGGGGGGGGGGGGGGGGGGGGGGGGGGGGGGGGGGGTGGGGGCGGAGGTGGCGCCCGGGGGGGG
>NZ_JAHXOZ010000004.1:0-140268 GCF_023147585.1 Micrococcus sp. EYE_212 | reverse complement strand
CCCCCCCCCGAAACTCGTCGCCACTTTCTGTTGTTCCCCCGCGTGCAAACAAACCCACCGCCACGACTCGTTCACGTTCGGGCCGTCGGTGCGGACGGTCAGTCGCCGATGTCGAGGATGCAGAACTCGTTGCCCTCCGGGTCGGCCATGACGGCCCATCCGAGGTCGGCGCGACGGTCGTCGACCATAGCGGCGCCCATGCCCCGGGCGCGCTCGACCTCGGCGTCGCGGGTCGAGCCGCCCTCGACGGCGAGGTCCATGTGGGCGCGGTTCTTGACCGTCTTGGCGTCCGGGACGCGGTAGAAGAGGACCGTGTACCCGTGCGGCGTGACGAGGTAGCACTCGTCCGATCCCGGTTCGTAGGCATCGGGCTCGGTGATCTCCCAGCCCATCAGCTCGCGCCAGAACTCGGCGATCGCATAGGGGTCCAGGGCGTCCCAGGTGGTGTGCGAGAGGCGGAGGCTCATGGGGCCATCGGACCACAGGACACCCGTGCGGCGACAGGCCCCGCGGCGTGCCGGATGACCCCGGGTGACCTGGCCTGCGGGAGCTGCCCCAGCGTCCGGTGCATGGGCTCCGACGTCTCCTCCCCTTCGTCCTCCCGCGCGGCGGCGTCTTCGACCGCGTCGTCCTGGTGCACGGCTTCGACTCGGACGTCCACGCGCACTGGTTCGACTGGCTTGCGGGCCAGGTGCCGGGGCTCGAGAGGATCTCCCTGCCGGACGCCGGCGCCCCCACGGCGCCCGCCGCCGTCTCCGAGCTTCCGGGGCGCGGCGGGCACGACGGTCGGCTCAGCGCACCGTCTCGTCCGCCTCGCCCGTGATGCCCAGCTTCTCGGCGACGTAGTCGACGTCCTTGTCCCCGCGGCCGGAGAGGTTCACCAGGATGCGCTGGTCGGTGCCCATCTCCGCGGCCATGCGGATCGCCCGCGCCACCGCGTGGGAGGACTCGAGCGCCGGGATGATGCCCTCGAGCTTCGCGAGCCGCTGGAACGCGTCCAGCACCGCGGCGTCGTCCTCCGCCACGTACTCCACGCGGCCGAGCTGCGCGAAGCGGGCGTGCTGCGGGCCCACGCCCGGGTAGTCCAGCCCCGAGGCGATCGAGTGCACGGGGTCCGGCACGCCGGCCTCGTCCTGGAGCACCTTCGTGGCCATGCCGTGGATGACGCCGTCCACGCCCCTGCCCATCGTCATCGCGTGCTCGCCCTTGGCCCCGGAGCGGCCTCCGGGCTCCACGCCCACCAGCCGCACGTCGGCGTCGTCGAGGAACGCGGTGAACGCGCCCATCGCGTTGGACCCGCCGCCCACGCACGCGACGACGGCGTCCGGCAGCGCGCCGAAGCGCGCCTGGAACTGCGCGCGGGCCTCACGCCCGACGACGGCCTGGAAGTCACGGATCATCGTGGGGAAGGGGTGCGGGCCCACCACGGAGCCGATCGCGAAGAGGTACCTGTCCGGGTTCTGCGCGTAGACGTCGAACGCGGAGTCCACGGCCTCCTTGAGGGAGCGGCCCTCCTTCTCCACGGAGACGACCTTGGCGCCGAGCAGGCGCATGCGCACCACGTTCGGGTGCTGCTTGGCCACGTCGATCGCGCCCATGTGGATCTCGCAGTCCAGGCCGACGAGCGCGGCCGCCGTCGCCAGGGCCACGCCGTGCTGGCCCGCGCCGGTCTCCGCGATGACGTTGTGCTTGCCCATGCGCTTGGCCAGCAGGACCTCGCCGAGGGTGTGGTTGATCTTGTGCGCGCCGGTGTGGTTCAGATCCTCGCGCTTGAGGACGATCCGCGCTCCGCCGAGCTCGTCGGAGAGGCGCTCGAGCGGGGTCAGCGGGGAGGGGCGCCCGACGACGTCGCGCAGCAGGCGGGCGTACTCGCCGTAGAACGCGGGGTCATGGCGTGCCTCCGCGTAGGCCTCGGCGACCTCGCGCATGGGGCCGGCCAGCGGGGGCGGCAGGATCGCGCCGCCGTAGGTGCCGAACATGCCGTCCTCGGAGGGCGCGAGGTCCGGGGTGTGCGCGAGGTCCGTGGCCTCGGCGAGGGTGCGGGGCTCGGCGGCGTCCGGCACACCGGCGGTGGTGTCGGCGCCGGCGATGTCCGCGGCGGTTCTCAGGGCGTTGTCCTCGGGATTGCGGTGCGTCATGGGGTCCTCCTGGTGGGTGGTGCCCGCCGGAGCCGCTCATGCGAAGAGCCGCCCGGCAGGCGGGCGGCTCGTGTGTCAGGTGCGCGTGACAGGGACCGCCCTCAGGCGGTCCACCACTGCGCGCGCGTCTGCATGACAGTGAGGGTACGCCCCCGGGAAGGCGCAGGGTCATGCCCCCCGTCCATGACGCCGACACATGACCACCATGCGAAACAACGTCTCACATCGTGGATGGGGATCGCCCGCTCGGTGAACGGCGATTCACTCTGTCTCCATGACGACCACCGCACCCGAGACGACCCAGACCGCCGACGCCCTCGCCGTGCTCGCCGCCGTGCCGGGCATGCGGTACGCCGAGTTCCTCACCGCCGCCCCCGCCGTGCCGGGCATCGTCGCCGTCGTGGCGGACGACGAGGCCCGCGCTGCCCTGGGCGTCGCCACCGACGTCCTCGCCGTGGACGCCGCCGACGAGAGCCTGCAGTGCCGACGGGCGCGCGTCGCCTTCCAGTCCGGCCGCACCGCCGCCTCACCCGTCCGCCAGGCGCTCGCGGCCCTGCTCGCGGACACCCTCGACCTGGACGTGGAGCCCACCAGCCCGGGCGCCGCCGGGGAGGGCTTCGCGCTCACCCCCGAGTCCGAGGACGAGCTCACCGCGTGGATGCGCGCCCACCTGAGCCTGCGCGCCTGGGTGACGCAGGATGCCGCATCGCTGGGGGAGGTGGCGCGGGAGGTGGCCGCCGCGCTCAAGCCTGCACTGGACCCGGCCGACGCCCGCGTGGGCGAGCGCCTCGCGGCGATGACCGCCGCCGCCCGCCGCTCGGCGACGATCTGAGCAGGCCCCGCTGGGCCGGCGGCGTCTCCGTGCTGTTGTCCTGCGAGATCGCCCCGCACAGGGCCGCGCGGCCGCCGCGGTTCATGGCGCCGATCGCGGCCTCGAGATGCTCCCCGCCCACGTTGTCGAAGTAGACGTCGATGCCGTCGGGGGCGGCCTCGGCCAGCAGGTCGGCCACGGCGCCGTCCCTGTAGTTGAACGCGGCGTCGAAGCCGAGCTCCTCGAGGCGGCGCACCTTCTCGGCGGAGCCGGCGGAGCCGATCACCCGCGACGCGCCCAGCGCCTTCGCAAGCTGGCCCACGGTGGAGCCGACGGCGCCGGCCGCCCCGGAGACGAAGACGACGTCGCCCTCCTTCATCTGCGCCACGGCGGTGAGGCCCGCGTACGCGGTGAGGCCGGTCATGCCCAGCACGCCGAGGTAGGCGGAGTCGGGGGCGGCGTCGGTGTCCACGACGGTGGCGTCCTGGCCGGCCAGCACGCTGTACTCGCGCCAGCCGAGCTGGTGGAGGACGGGGGCGCCCACGGGCAGGTCCGCGTTCCGGGAATCGATCACCGTGCCGACGGCGCCGCCTCGAGCGGGGCGTCGATCTGGAACGGGGGCACGTAGGACTTCACGTCGTTCATGCGGCCGCGCATGTACGGGTCCACGGACATCACGGCGTTGGCCACGAGCACCTGACCCTCCTCGAGCGGGGGGAGGTCCACGGTCTCGAGGCGGAAGTCCTCGGGCGTGGGGGCGCCGTGCGGGCGTGCGGCCAGCACCACCTGGCGTGTCCGCGCGGGGCGGTCGGCGGGGGTCGCGCCGCGGTCCAGGCCGCCGCGCTCCGCTGAGCGCGAGATGAGGGGTCCGTCACGGCGTGCGCCCGTGCCGTCGCGGCCCCAGCGTCCGCGGCGTCGAGCACGCACCGGCGGGGCGCGGCCTACCCTGGGCCCATGGACACCACCGCCGCGAAGCTGACCGGGCTCGGCTTGATCTGACCCATGACGCTCCTGGGCCGGATCGCCGTCGCCGCCCTCTGGGCCGTCCTCCTCGCGGCCAGCGTCGTCGTCCTCGCCCCGGGCAGCGCGCCGGGGCAGTGGCTGGGCACGCGGATCCCCGTGGCACAGGCGCTCGCGTTCCCGGGGGTGTTCGGCGCGTCCGCCGTCGTCCTGGGCCTGGCGGCGCTCCTCCTCTCCGCGGCCCGGGCGCGGCGCGTGAGCCCGCGGGTCAGCGCCGTCGTCGCCGGACCGGCCGTGACGCTGATGCTGCTGGGCGTCCTGCTGACCGCGTTCCCGGTGGGGCCGCCCTGGTCCGTGGGCCCGGCCGGCGCCGTCGGGAACACGGGTCCGATGCTGCGGGTCACCGTGTTCAACAGCCTCGACACCCTGACCGCGGCGGACGTCGACCGGCTCGTGACCCACCTCGACCCGGACGTCCTCGTGCTGCCGGAGGCCTCACCGGACCGCGTCCGCCGGGCCGTGGCAGGGACGGGCTTCGCCGGGGGTGTCCACTCGGCGACCGAGGCCGGATTCAGTGCCGGCCGGCCCGCAGGGGTCGCGCCGACGACGATCGCCGTCCACGCACGCCTCGGGGCCGTCGCCCCCGGGGACCCGGTCCCGACGACGTTCGGCGCGGTCCGCCTCGACCCTGCCAGCCCGGCGTCTGAGGACCCCGGCCCCCACGGCGTCCTCCCCGCGATCCTCGGGGTGCACACCGCCCCGCCCGTGCCCCGGTTGATGGACGCGTGGCGCGCCGACCTGGAGAGGCTGGCCGTCGCGGACGCCGATGCCGTGGCGGACGGCGGGCCACTGATCCTCGCCGGCGACCTCAACGCCACTCTCCGGCACGGGCCGCTGGCGGCCCGGACGCGACTGGTGGACACGGCGGCGCAGTGCCCCGGGAGCCCGGAGGGGACGTGGCCGACCGAGCGGCCCGCCTGGCTCCGCACCCCGATCGACCACGTGCTCGTCACCCCCGACGTCGAGGTGGTCGACTGCGCGACGCTGCGGGTCGGTGCGTCCGACCACCTCGCCTACGCGGCGACGCTCCGCCTGGTGGGCGACCCTGTGGGCCGGGGTGGGGGAGTCGGTTGAGAAATGCCATGGGCTAGATCGGATAGCCCATGGCAATTCTCGAGGGAGCACCCTCCCCCCGGGGAACGGCCCGGGTCGTCTCACCCCGGCCTCGCGCCGACCCTCGGGTGCACAGGCGAGGCGCCTGCGCCCCCCGCCTCACCGCCGACGCGCCCGCACCCCCGCCTCACCGCCGACGCGCCCGCACCCCCGCGTCAGCCAGGGCGGCCGCCGCGCAGCCGAGCGCGTAGAGCAGCAGGTCGCCCGCCACGAACGTCGTCCCCAGCACCAGCCGCACCGGTGGGAAGGCCTGCGCCCACGCCACGGGCAGGCCCGTGAGCTGGAACAGCTCGATCGCCGCGCAGACCGCCAACGCGACGCCGCCCACCGCGAGGGATCTCTGCCGCGGCAGCACGAACGCCACCACGAGGTACACGAGCACCGCATAGAGGGCGTCGCCGGCGGGCCCGGTCCACGCGCCGTGGAGCAGGAGGCGGACGCCGAGTCCCAGCACCAGCACGAGGGCCGCGGCGCACGCCAGGGCGGCCCGACGTCGTGCGGAGGTCGGGGGAAGGGTGCTCACGCGATCCATGGTGCCCCCAGTCTCCTCCGGGGCCACCTCCCGGTGGCACGATGACGTCATGAGTGAGACCCCCGTCACGGACCCCCGCCGCCTCCTGCGCACCGCCGAGGTGGCCGACGCCGGCCTGGAGGACTGGCGCCTGCTCGCCGGCCGCCTCAAGGCGCGCTTCACCCCGGCGGACTACGCCACCGGCCTCGAGCTCGCCGCCCGGATCGGCGCCGCGGCGCAGGACGCCGACCACCACCCCGAGCTCACGCTCACCTATACGGACGTGGTGCTCACGCTCGCCAGCCACGACGTCGGCGGGGTCACCTCCCGCGACCTGCGCATGGCCCGGCGCATCAGCGGGATCGCCCGGGAGCTGGGCGTGCGCGCCGACGTCGTCGGCCTGACCCAGCTGGAGCTCGCCCTCGACACCGCGCGCGGGGCGGCCCAGGCGCGGATCTACGCGGCGCTGTTCGGCGCCGATGTCACGGGGGACGGCGACCTCGCCGACCCGAGCGGGCAGACGCCGTCGATGTGGTGGCAGGGCCCGGAGGGCGAGGCTTCCATCGGGGAGCACGCCCTGCCCGCCCCCGAGGTGGAGCAGCGCTGGCACCTGGACGTGTGGGTGGCCCCGGAGGAGGCGGAGGCCCGCCTGCAGGCCGCCCTCGACGCCGGGGCCACTCTGCTCAGCGACGCCTCCGCGCCCTCGTTCTGGGTGATCGAGGACGCCGACGGCAATCGGGCGTGCGTCTGCACCGCGCTGCGCCCCGACCACGAGCACTGAGCCGTCCTGGCGCCCGGGCCGTCGAGCCGCCTCAGCGGGCGGCGGCGGTCCCGTTCCGGCCGTGCTTCCGGCCGTGCACCGCGAAGTAGTACACGCATCCGACCACGAGTGCCGCCGCGAGCACGGCGTACATCGCCCCGTAGCCGGCCGCGGCCACGAGCCCGCCGAGGGCGACCGGCCCCAGGCCCAGCCCGACGTCGGCGAACAGCATGAGCGTGGAGATGCCGGCGCCGAGCTGGTGGGCCGGCACGGCGTTGACGGCGATCGCCTGCGCCGCCGGCATGAGCGTGCCGTAGCCCAGGCCGCTCAGAGCGCCGGCCACCACCACCTGCCAGTCCTGCGTGGCAGTCGCCAGCAGCAGCAGCGCGGCGAGGAAGCAGACCAGCGCGGGGTACACCACGACGTCGTCGCCGCGGCGGTCCTGCACCGTGCCGAGGGTCAGGCGCATCAGCAGCATGGCGGCCGCGTAGGCGAGGAAGAAGAACCCCGCTCCGGCCGTGAGCCCGCGGTCCACGGAGTAGGCGTCGAGGTAGGTGATGACCCCGGAGTAGGCCAGGCCCACGATGAGCATGAACCCGGCGATCGGCACCACCGCCGGGTGCAGCACGGAGCGCAGGCGGAAGCCGACCGCGGGCGCCGGGTGCTCGACGGGCACCTCGCTCGCGCCCTCCTCGCCCGGGGTGAGGGCCTCGCCGTGGTCCACGCCGGCCGGGGCCGGTGCCGGTGCCGGGGCGGCCGCGGGGTGCTCGCCCAGGGCGAGGGCGAGGAGCAGGCTGACCACGGTCACACCGAGCGTGGTCCAGAACAGCCATCCGTAGCCGGCCGAGCCGACGAGGAAGAGGCCCAGGGCGGGGCCGATCGCGGTGGCGAGCGTGGTGCCCAGGGCCAGGATGCCCGTGCCCTCCGCGCGTCGGGAGGCCGGGATGGCGGACTGCGCCGCGGCCATCACGGCCGTGCTGGCGAACGCGTAGGCCGCACCGTGCAGCATGCGCACGACGATGAGTGCCGGCAGGGACGAGGCCGGCAGGTACAGCGCGCACGAGACCACGACGACGGCGAGCGCGACCAGCAGGACCCGACGGCGGCCGAACCGGTCCACCACGTGGCCGGTGACGATCCGGGCGAGCGTGGCTCCGATGACGAAGGAGCTCGACGCGAGCCCCGCACCGGCCTCGGACGCCGCGAACTGGCGCACGGCGTAGAGGGCCATGGTGGTGACGAGCGCGTAGAACACGACGAACTGGAGGAAGGAGACCACCCACGCGAGCACGAAGGTGGGGGAGGCGATGCGCTCCCGCTCGGCAGTTTGCATGATGCAAAAGGTAGCATCTTTTGCATGATGCAAGAACCCGAGGCGGCGTGGGCCGATCCGGTGCGCGGGATCGTCTATGAGCACATGCTCCTGCAGCGGGTGGCGGCCCAGGGCGTGGCGCCCCATGGCCGCACGAGCGTGCTCGAGCGCAGCGCCACCGTCCTCCTCGCCCGCCTCGAGGCGGGCGGCCCTATGACCATCGCCGAGCTCGCCGAGTCCTTCGACCTGGACGTCTCCACGGTGCACCGGCAGGTGGCCGCCGCCATGAAGGCCGGGCTGGTCGAGCGCATCGCCGACCCGGGCGGGGGCCCGGCCCGGCGCCACCGGCCCACCGACGACGGCCGGGCCCGGCTCGCCGAGGAGCTCGCCACCCGGCGGGGCGCCGTCGAGCACGTCGTCGCCGACTGGCCGGAGGAGGACGTCGCCGACTTCACCCGGCTGCTGCGGCGCTTCAACGAGGGCGCCGAGACGTGGCGCGGCCATCCCTGGCCCCGGCCGCAGGACTGAGGCCAGGGATGGCCGCCGCCGCGCGCCGGAGTCCGCTCAGCCCCGCGTGAGCCGCTCCGCGAGGGAGGCGGACTCCGCCCCGTCCAGCACCGCCGCCGGGTGCGGCCCTGCGGCGGCGAGGCGGTCCCGCAGCCCGTCGACGACGAGCGCCGGGCCGGCGGCCAGCACCGCGTTGCCGAGCGCGCGCCGTTCGAGCATCCCGGCGTCCGCGAGGGTCCACGGTCCGGGCGCTCCGGCCTCGGCGGCCGCCTCCTCGAGGGCGTCGATCTGCGAGCCGAGGAGGAGCAGGCCGTCGTCGTTGCCGACGTTCACGAGCAGGACGCCGCCGTCGTCGAGCAGCCCCAGCAGCTCGCCGTAGAACTCCGCGCCGCTCAGGTGGGCGGTGCCGTCCGCGTCCGTGCCGATGTCCAGCACGACGGCGTCGAAGCGCGCGCCGTCCATCAGCAGGTCGACGGCGGCCAGGCGCGCGTCCGCCACGACCGACTCCAGCCGCGTGCCGTCCGGCATCGGCAGCTCGGCGAGCACGAAGGCGACGAGCTCACGGTCCAGGTCCACCGCGGTCTGCTCCGAGCCGGACCGGGTGGCCTGCACGTACCGGGGCAGCGTCAACGCGCCGGCGCCCAGGTGCAGCACACGGACCGGCTCGCCCGCCGGGAAGGCGGCGTCGAGCACGTTCGCCATCCGGCGCAGGTACTCGTACCGGATGCGCCCCGGGTGCTCGAGGTCCACGTGGGACTGCACGGCCCCGCCGATCTCGAGGACCCAGCCGTCGTCGTGCTCGTCGGGCAGGATCCGGGCGAGCTCCGCGGACGTGCCGAGGTGGACGGTGCGCGGCGCGGGGGAGCCGGCAGGACGCTGAACGGGCATGGCCCCCAGTATGCGGGCCGCGCCGCCGCGCCGACGCGGGGCCCGGCTCCGGTACTGTGACCTGAGCCATGCTCGTCATCGCGTGGCTCACACTCGACTGCCCCCCGCGCCGCTGTGCGCTCGCACCCACCCAAGGAGGGCCCGTGATCACCGACGGCCTGCTCATGATCGGCGTGGTCCTCGGACTCGCCGGCCTGCTGATCGTGCTGGAGAAGACGACCGGCTGGAAGTTCTTCAAGTACGTCCCCGCCATGGTGCTCATGTACCTGATCTGCGCCGGGCTCAACACGCTCGGGGTGTTCGGCGACGCCAAGGACGTCCGCGCGCCCCTCAAGGCGCTCAAGGACGTGGCGCTGCCCGCCATGATCTTCCTGCTGCTGCTCGGCTGCGACCTGCGCCGGATCATGGCGCTCGGCCCCAAGCTGCTGCTGACCTTCTTCGTGACCGCCGCGTCCATCATGGTCGGCATGATCCTGGCGTTCCTGCTCTTCCGCGGCGCCCTCGACCCCGAGTCGGGCAAGGCACTCGGCGCGCTCTTGGGCTCCTGGACGGGCGGCAGCGCCAACATGGTGGCCGTGCAGGACATCGTGAAGGCGCCGGAGAACATCTTCGGCTACGCACTCATCACGGACACGGTCGTCTACTCCGTGTGGCTCATGCTGATGTTCTCCGCCGTCCTGCTCTCGGACCGGTTCAACCGCTTCACCAAGGCGGACACGAGCTACCTGGACGGCCACATCGCCGCGGTCGAGGAGGAGAAGCGCCCGATCTCCGTGACCTCGCTGGCCGGCCTCGGCTTCGGCTCGATCCTCATCGCCACCCTCGCCATCTGGATCGGCGGCCTCCTGCCCGCCGTCGGCACGTTCATCAACTCCACCGCGTGGACCATCATCATCGTCTCGGTGCTCGGTCTGATCTTCGCGCAGACCCCGCTCGCGCGCGCGGCCGGCTCCGCGGAGCTCGGCACCCTGATGCTGTTCATCGTGATAGGCCAGATCGCCACCGGCTCCGACTTCGCGGGCATCTCGCAGGCCCCGGTGTACCTCGGGGTCGGCGTGGTGACGCTGCTGATCCACGCGATCATCATGGTGGTCTACGCGAAGCTCACCCGCACCGAGCTTTTCTCCATCGTGGTGGCCTCCGTGGCCAACGTGGGCGGCATTGCCTCCGCTCCCGTTGTGGCCGGCACCTTCAGCCGCCAGCTCGTTCCCGTCGGCATCCTGTTCGCCCTGATCGGCACGCTCATGGGCACCTGGGTCGGCCTGCTCGGCGCTCAGATCATGCAGGGCCTCTGATGGCGCACGACGACGCCGCGCGCACCTCTCCCGTCACCGTCGCCTCGGTGCGGGCGCACCTCCACGCCAGCCGTCTGCTGCGCCCGTTCGTGACGGCGCAGCGCCGCACGGAGGCCGTGGCCTACGTGGCCGTGGACGTGACCCTCGCGGGCGGTCCGGGGGAGGTGGCCGGCGTCGTCGGGCAGGGCTCCGCGGCCGAGACCGTGGCGGTCACGGGCGAGAGCGCCGAGACCATCCTCGCGGCCGTCAACGGGCCGATCCGGGCCGCCCTCGAGGGGGTGTCCGGCACCCCGGACGAGCTCGCCGCCCTGGCGCGCGGGGTCGTCCCGGGCGCCTCGAGCGCGCGGGCCGCCGTCGACGTCGCGGTGCACGACGCCCTTGCGCGCGCCCTCGGCGTCCCGCTCGTGGAGCTGCTGGGGGCGCCGTGCGGCGTGCGCCTGGACCCGGCCGCCGGAATCGCCTCGGACATGACCGTCTCTCTCGAGGAGCCCGCGGTCATGGCGGGCCACGCCCGCGAGGCGGCGGCGGACGGCTATGGGATCCTCAAGATCAAGCTCGGCCGGGACGCCGAGCAGGACCGGGAGCGTCTGGCTGCCGTCGTCGAGGCCGCGCCCGGCGCGCGCCTGCGGATCGACGCCAACCAGGGCTGGACCCCGGACGAGGCTGTGCGCGTGCTCGCCCGGTTCGCCGCGGACGGCCTGCCGATCGACCTCGTCGAGCAGCCCGTGGCGCGCGACGACCTCGCCGGCCTGGCCCGCGTGCGGGCCGAGAGCCCGTTCCCGGTCATGGCGGACGAGGCCGTCTGGGGCCCCGACGACGCGCGCCGGATCATCGACGCCGGCGCTGCAGACATGCTCAACATCAAGCTCGCCAAGACCGGCGGGCTGGGGGAGGCCCTGGCCGTGGCGGACCTGGCCGCCGAGGCCGGGCTGACCTGCATGGTCGGCGCAATGATGGAGCCGCGCATCGGGATCGCCGCCGGGGCGCACCTCGCGTTCGCCCACCCGGCGATCGCCATGGTGGACCTGGATCCGCCCGCGTGGTTCGCCTCGCAGCTGCCGGCCGGCGGCTTCACCGACGACGGCACGCTGCGCCTCACGGGCGGGCCCGGCCTGGGGCTGGAGCGGCTGTGCGCAGAGGACGACCCGCCCACGATGTGACGGCCGCCGCCTGCGCCCGGCCTCAGCGGCCCGCCGGGGCCGCCCCGTCCTCACGCCCCGCGGGCCCGCAGCACCAGCTTCCGCAGCTCGTCGAACCACAGCACCACGGAGGCCAGGCCGAGGCACATCAGCCACTGGCCGGCATCCAGCGCCGTGGTGCCGAACGCGGTCTGCAGGAACGGCACGTGCACCACGAGCACCTGGGAGACCACGCCGAAGGCGATCGCCGCCCACAGCCAGCGGTTGTGGAACATGCGGTGGAAGGCGGAGGCGGTCTCGGAGCGGGAGTTCAGGGCGTTGAAGAGCTGCGCGAGCACGAGCGTGGTGAACGCGCAGGTCTGGGCGTCCACCACGGTGCCGGAGCCGGCCAGCAGGCCGCCCGGGAGCTGGCTATCCAGGGCCAGGAGGGTGACCGCGGCCATCACGGCGCCGATCGTGAGGATCCCGCCCCACATGCGGCGGTCGATCACGCGGTCGGTCGCCCGGCGCGGCGGTCGGGCCATCACGTCGTCGCCCTCCGCGTCGATCCCCATGGCGAGGGCGGGCGCCGAGTCCGTCACGAGGTTGACCCACAGGATCTGCGTGGCCAGCAGCGGCACCACCACGCCGGTCCCATGCCCGGTCAGGCCGAGGAACCCCGCGAGCATCACGCCGAAGAACATGGTGAGCACCTCGCCCGTGTTGGACGAGAGCAGGTAGCGCAGGAACTTCTTGATGTTCTCGAAGATCACCCGGCCCTGCCGCACGGCGGCAACGATCGTGGCGAAGTCGTCGTCGGCCAGGATCATGTCCGCGGCCTCCTTGGACACCTCGGTGCCCGTGATGCCCATGGCCACGCCGATGTCCGCCTTCTTGAGGGCCGGCGCGTCGTTCACGCCGTCGCCGGTCATGGAGACGATGGCCCCGTCGGCCTGCAGCGCCCCGATGATCCGCAGCTTGTGCTCGGGGGAGACGCGCGCGTAGACGGCCACGTCCCGCACGGCGGCGCGCAGCTGCTCGGCGTCCATCGCCTCGAGCTCCGGCCCGGAGAGGGCGCGGTCGCCGGGCTCGGCGATGCCCAGCTCCTGGGCGATCCGCAGCGCGGTGGCCGGGTGGTCGCCCGTGATCATGACCACCCGGATCCCGGCGCCGCGGGCGGTGGCGACGGCGTCGGCGGCCTCGGCGCGGGCCGGGTCGATGATCCCGGCGGTGCCCACGAACACGAGCTCCTCCTCAAGGCCGCGCAGGGCCTCGCCGTCGAGGGTCCCGTCCGCCGCCCGGGCAGCCTCGAGCTCGGCGGGCTCGAGCCGGCGGTACGCCACCGCGAGGGTGCGCAGCGCCTGGTCGGAGAGCTCCTGCACGTCGCGCGCCGCCGAGGCGCGGTCGGGCTCCCCGAGCGCGAGCACCTCGTCACCCCTGCGCACGCGGGTGCAGTGCTGGAGCAGCACGTCCGGCGCGCCCTTCGCGACGAGCAGGGGGGCGCCGTCCCGCTCTCCGTCCGTCACGACGACCGACATCATCTTGCGCTCGGACGTGAACGGCGCCTCGGCCACCCGGGTGAAGCGCGCGGCGCGGGCCTCCTCGAGGCCGGCCTTGCGCTCGGCCACCACGAACGCGGCCTCCGTGGGGTCGCCCAGCACGGACCAGGCGCCGTCGTCGTCCCGGCGCACCTCGGCATTGGAGGCGAGCGAGCCGCCGCACAGCAGCGCGACGCCCTCCTCGCGCAGGGGGTGCGCGGCGTCGGCGGCGAGCAGGTCGACGCCGTCGTCCAGGAGCACGCGGCCCTCCGGCGCGTAGCCCACGCCGCTGAGGCGGGCCTGCCCGGAGGGGGCGCGGACGGCCTGCAGGGTCATCTCGTTGCGGGTGAGGGTGCCGGTCTTGTCGGAGCAGATCACGGAGGCGGAGCCCAGCGTCTCCACGGAGGAGAGGTTCTTCACGATCGCGTTGCGCCGGCTCATGGCCGTCACGCCGAGGGAGAGGACCACGGAGAGGATGGCGGGCAGCCCCTCCGGGACCGCGGCGACGGCGAGCGAGACGCCCACGATCAGCACGTCCACCGCCTCGCGCACGGAGTGGATGCCGCTCGTCATCGCGATCGCCGCCATCACCACCACCGCGATCCCGATGACGGCGATCCCCAGCGTGCGGCCGAGGGCGTCGATCTCCCGCGTGAGCGGAGTGGCCTTCTTCTCGGTGGAGCTGAGCAGCCGCGCGATGTGCCCCATCTCGGTCTCCATGCCCGTGGCGGTGACCACCGCGGTGCCCACGCCCTGCGTCACAGCCGTGCCCTTGTGGACCATGTTCGCCCGGTCGCCGAGGCTGACCTCGCCCGGGATCGGGGCCGGGCCCTTGCCGACCGGGGCGGACTCGCCCGTCAGCGCGGCCTCGGCGATGTGCAGGGAGGAGGAGGCGATCAGGCGGGCGTCGGCGGCCACGGAGTCGCCCTCGGCGAGCGCGAGCACGTCCCCGGGGACGACGTCGGCGGCCGGCACCTGCACGGTGCGGCCGTCACGGACCACCGTGGCCATCACCGCCGCCATCCCCTGCAGCGCGGCCACCGCGTCCGCGGCGCGCGCCTCCTGCACGTAGCCCAGGACCGCGTTGAACACGATGATCACGGCGATCACGATCGCGTCCACGGGGGCGCCGTGCGCGCCCTCGAAGAACCAGGCCACCACGGAGATCACGACGGCGGCGGCCAGCAGGTGGATCAGCGGATCGGCGAACTGCCTCAGGAATCGGCGCCAGGACGACTCGGCGGCCGAGGCCTCGAGCTCGTTGGCGCCGTGCTCCGCGCGGCGGCGGAGGACCTCGGCGGAGCTCAGCCCCACCTGGCCGTCCACGCCGAAGTGCGCGAGGGCCTCGGCTGCGGTGGTCCGCGTCCACGGGACGGGATGGGCGGTGGCGGTCGGCGTGCCTGGGTGGTCGGTCACGGCGCGGGCTCCCTCGGAAGGACCAGGTCACCGGCGGGCCGCGCCGATGACGGCGGATGTCTCGAGTCTACGGCGGCGGGCCCGGTCAGGCAGGCCGCCGTCGCAGCACCCGCGGCGTCGTCATGAGCCCGAGACCCACGCCGAGCAGGATGACCGCCGCCCCGAGTGCCTGCAGGGGGCTGAGCATCTCCCCGGCCACGGCGGCGCCGAGCAGGACGCCCGTCAGGGGGTTGAGCAGCCCCAGGATCCCGACCGTCCGGGCGGGCAGCGCCGCGAGGCCCCGGAACCACAGCACGTAGGCCAGCCCGGTCGCGATCAGGCCCATGTACGCGAACCCCAGGACGGCGGACAGGCCCAGGGGCGGTGGCGGGCCCTCCACGGCCAGCGCCACCGGTGCCAGCATCACGCCGGCCAGGGTCAGCTGCCACGCACTGAACGTCAGCGAGTCCACGGGCGGCCTCCACCGCTTCGTCAGCACGTACCCCAGCGACGACGTCAGCACGCCGGTCAGCGCGGCCGCCACGCCCATGGGATCCAGGGTGGCGATCGCGCTGCCGGCCAGCAGGGCCACACCGAGGATCCCGACGACGGCGCCGACGTACGCCATCAGCGGCGCTCGCTCGCGGAGCAGCAGGCGGCCCAGCACCACCATCACCAGCGGCCCGGAGGCCATGAGCGTGGCGGCCACGCCGCTGGGCAGGCGGGAGCCGGAGACGTACACGAGCACGAAGAACCCGCCCATGGTCAGGAAGGAGATCAGTGCGGACTTCCACCACCACGCCCCGCGGGGGAGGCGCCGGGTCAGGGCGAGCAGGATCAGCCCGGCCGGCAGGGCCCGGATCGCAGCGCCGGTGAGGGGCAGGTCCGCGGGCAGCCACTGCCGCGTCACCACGTAGGTGGAGCCCCAGAACACCGGGACGATCGCGGTGGTCAGGAGGAGGCGCAGCCGGGACGTCATGCTCACGAGGGTAGGGGGTGAGGAGCCGGGGTCGTGCGAGCGCTCCTCGCCCGCGTGCGGAGGGCATGGCCCACGGCGGCGGTGCACCCCTACCCTGACGCCATGGAGCACATCGACGAGACCGCCCTGCCCGCCCCCTCAGAGCGCCGCGCGTCGGCGAGCCGGGAGGTCGCCGCCCCGGCCGGCGTCGTCTTCGAGCTGATCGCCGATCCCGCGCGCCAGCCCGAGTGGGACGGCAACGACAACCTCTCTGTGGCCCGCCCGGACCAGCGCGTCACCGCGGCGGGCGACGTCTTCGTGATGACCCTGACCAAGGGTGAGGACCGCGAGAACCGCGTCGTGGAGTTCGAGGAGGGCCGCCTCATCGCGTGGATGCCCGGGATGCCCCGCGAGGAGCCGTTCGGCCAGCTGTGGCGCTGGGAGGTCGAGGGGATCGGGGATCAGCAGCGCTGCCGCGTCACCCACACCTACGAGTGGGACCGCCTCACCGACCCGAAGCGCATCCCGCGCGCGCTGCGCACCGGCCCGGAGCAGCTCGGCACCTCGATCGACCGCCTCGCGGAGCTCGCCGAGCGTCAGGGCTGAGCGGGGCCGGATCGCACGAGAGGGACCGGATCTGCGTCCAGGACGCAGATCCGGTCCCCGTGTTCCGACCGGGCGGGGAGGTCCCCGCCCGCCCGGCCGTCGGGGGAGTCAGCCGATCACGGCAGGGCGAGCCGGAACACCTTCTTCCACGCCGAGCCGACCTGCTTGTGCAACGGCCCCGTGGTGTAGGGCAGGCCGTAGCGCCGGCAGATGTCCTGGACCTTGGGTGCCACCTCGGCGTACCGGTTCGAGGGCAGGTCCGGGAACAGGTGGTGCTCCACCTGCAGGGAGAGGTTGCCGGTCATGAAGTGCATGAGCTTCGAGCCGGAGATGTTGGCGGAGCCGATCATCTGGCGCACGTACCAGTCGCCGCGCGTCTCGCCCTCCACCATCTCCTCCGTGAAGGTCTCCACGCCGTCGGGGAAGTGTCCGCAGAAGATCACCGAGTGCGCCCAGATGTTGCGCAGCACGCCGGAGATGAGGGTGGCCTTGACCGCGGCCCTGCCGGAGCCGGTGAGGGCCTCGGCCACGATCGGCGTGGCCAGGTAGTCCTTCGCGGCCTGGCGCGAGGCCTTCACGGCCACCGACGCCAGGTCCCGGCGCATCTCCGCCCAGGACTTCTCTCCGGCCTGGAACTTGGACAGCTCCAGGTCGTACAGGGCGATGCCCCACTCGAAGATCGGGGCGAGGGCCGCGTTGAGGACGGGGTTGAGGAGGTGGCGGGGCTGCCACGGCTCGGACTCGTCCATCCGGAGCAGGTTGTAGCCCACGTCCGTGTCCTTGCCGATGACGTTGGTCCAGCGGTGGTGCGCGTCGTTGTGGGTGTTCTGCCAGGCCGACGACGGCGTGACGAAGTCCCACTCCCACGTGGTGGAGTGGATGTCCGGATCGCGCATCCAGTCCCACTGGCCGTGGAGGACGTTGTGGCCGATCTCCATGTTCTCGATGATCTTGCCGGTGGTCAGCATGGCGATGCCGGCGACGAACGCGGCGCGGTTCTTCGCGTTCAGCAGCAGCGTGCGTCCGCCCACCTCGAGCCAGCGCTGCAGGCGGATGACGCGGCGGATGTAGGCCGCGTCCTTCGCGCCGCGGCGGGCGAGCACGTCGTCGCGGATCGCGTCGAGCTCGCGGCCCAGCTCGGCCACCTGCTCGTCGCTCAGGTGCGCGGCGGCCGGCGGGCGCACGGTGGGGCCGCCCTCGGTGGCCAGCATCCCGGGGCGGGCCTTCGGCGCGGCCCTCTTCGCGGCGTCGGCCTCGTCGCCGCGCGGGGCCCAGCTCGTGGTGTCCGGGCGGTCGTCGGGGAGGACGCGGGCCTGCCGCCCGCGGACGGTGGTGCCCGGGATCGCGAGGGCGGGGTCTGCGGGGGCGGTGGCGCCGGCGGGGCGGGGGAGTGTCTGGGTCACGGTGGTCTCCTGACGGTTCGGGAGGCGATGGATGGATGTCGAAGGGGCCGGGAGGGGGCCGGCCGGGCTCACACGGCCAGGCTCACGGGCCCGGCGGCCGCGCTCACGCAGGTCTGGATGAGCTCGCCGGGGTCGCCGTGGACCTCGCCCGTGCGCAGGTCCGTGACCTGGCCGGAGCGCAGCGGAGTGAGGCAGGCGTGGCAGATGCCCATGCGGCAGCCGCTGGGCGCGGCCACGCCGGCGTCCTCCGCCACCTCGAGCAGGGGCACGTCGCCCGGGGCGTCCGCCTCCACGTCCGAGTGCTCGAAGGTCACGCGCCCGCCCGCCCCGGCGACGCCGGCGGTCAGGTCCGCGCGGAAGCGCTCGATGCGCAGGTCCTCGCCGGCGTGCGCGCACCACAGTGCCTCCGCGGCGTCCAGGAGGCCGGCCGGGCCGCACGCGTACGCGGCCCGCTCGCGCCAGTCCGGGCACAGGGCCTCGAGATCGGCGGGGGTGGTGAGGTCCAGGCGCCCGTCCGTGGCGGTGTAGCGGTGGTGCACCGTCAGGCCGGGGAACTGGTCTGCGAGCTCGGCCAGCTCCTCGCGGAAGAGCGCGTCCTCCGGGGTGCGGGAGGAGTGGATCAGCACGACGTCGGCGTCGGCCCGGCGTGGCACGAGCGTGCGGATCATGGACATCACGGGCGTGAGGCCCGAGCCGGCCGTGAGCATGAGCAGGGGGCGCGGCTCCTCTGGAAGCGTGAAGTCGCCCTCGGGCAGGTCCAGGAAGAGGACGTCCCCGGGCTTGGTGCCGCGCACCAGGGTGCCCGAGACCACCCCGATGTCCGAGACCGTGATCTCCGGGTCGGCGCCGGCAGGGGCGGAGAGCGAGTAGGAGCGCCACTGGCGCACGCCGTCCACGTCCACGCCGATGCGGGCCCACTGGCCGGCGTCGTGCGCCGTCCAGCCCGGTCCGGGGCGGAAGGCGATCGTGGCGGTGCCGGCGGTCTTGCGCGTGACGGCCGTGACCACGCCGCGCAGCTGGCGCGACGAGCGCACGGGGTCCAGCAGTCCGAGCACGTCCTCGGGGGTCAGGGGATGCAGCAGCACCGAGGCGATGCGGGTCAGCAGGGTCGGTCCGGCCATGGCCCAAGCGTATGGCGGGACACGCTGTGTTTCTTCTCGCTGGACGTACGATCGAGGGACGTTCTTCATCATGAGGAGACAATGATGAGCCAGCCCCCCGCCCCCTTCCCCGATTCGTCCCCCGCCGTCGTCCACCCTGGCCTGACCAGCGACGACGGCGAGTGGAGCCCCCCGTGGCAGTCGCTGCCCGCCGACCTGCCCGAGAAGCTCGCGCCGGCCCTGCCGGCCGTCATGGCGCGCATGATCCAGGACGTCCCGGATCAGATCCCGGCCTACGCCGAAGCCCGGGACGGCAAGTACGGCCGCAACCTCTCCCACGGGGTGCGGACCGCATTCGAGCAGCTCATGCGCCTGCCCGGCACGGACCTGCCCGCCCTCAACGACGACTCCCGCGCCCTCATGGCCACCCTCGGCGCGGGGGAGTTCCGGGAGGGCCGCAGCATGGACGCCCTCCTCGGGGCGTACCGCACGTCTGCGCGGATCGTGTTCCGTGACCTCTCGGCCGAGTGCGCGCGGCAGGGGATGGACATGTCCGTGGTGATCGACCTCGGCGAGTCCATCTGGGCGTACATCGACGAGCTCTCCTCCGTGAGTGCGCAGGCCTATGCCCAAGCCCAGTCGGCCCAGGCGGGTCTGCTCGAGCTCTACCGCTCCGACCTCGCCTCCGCGCTCATCCGCGGCGGCGCGGAGGAGAAGGAGGTGCAGCGCCTCGCCGCGCTCGCCGACTGGCGCCTGCCGCGCCGTCTGGCCGTCGTGGTCCTCCCGGCCGCGGCCGGCGCGGACGTCCGCCACCGCCTCGGCCGCACCGGCCTGGTGGTCGAGCGGGAGTCCGAGGTGGTCGCGGTGGTGGACGCCCTGCCGCCCCGCGTCCGGCGCGAGCAGATGCTGCGTCTCCTCGCGGGCACGGCGGCCGTCGTCGGTCCGGCGGTGGAGTGGGGCCTGGCGCCGCACTCGTACCGGGTGGCGCGCACGCTCGCGGTGCAGGGCCGCGGCGGCACGGGGGATCCCGTGCTGGCCGAGCACCACCTCGCCCGCGTCGTGCTGGGAGCCGAGCCCCGCGTGGTGGCGCAGCTGGCCGGCCGGGTGCTGGCGCCGCTCGAGGGCGTGACCGCGGCCAAGCGCGAGATCCTCGAGGCCACCCTGCTCTCCTGGCTCACGCATTGGGGTCAGCGCGCGCCGATCGCCGCGGAGCTGGGCGTGCATCCGCAGACAGTGGGCTACCGGGTGGGACGCCTGCGGGAGCTCTTCGGGGACGCGCTGGACGACCCGGACGCCCGGTTCGACCTCGAGCTCGTGCTGCGCGCGCGGCGCCGATGAGACGGGCGCCCCCGCCACGGTGCACGCGCCCGGCGGCGAGGCGGTCGACCCGCGCTTCCCCGGGAACCGCTGAGCCGGAGCCCCGGCCGGGGCCGACGGCATCTGAGCCTGCGGGGACACGCGCCGTCACCCCGCGTCGTCGGCCGCCACCGCCGCCTCGAACGCCGCCACCGTCTTGGCCACCTCCGCATCCGCGTCCGCGAACCAGTCCGTGCTCCAGATGCGGTGGAAGCGCCAGCCGCGGGCCTCGAGCATGGACTGCCGCAGGCGGTCGCGCTCCCGGGCGGTGTGGCCGGAGTGGTACGAGGCACCGTCGGCCTCGATGGCCAGCACGTGCCGCCCCGGCTTCTCCGGATGCCGCGCGGCGAAGTCGATCCGGTAGCCGCCCACGCCCACCTGCGCGTCCAGGCTCAGGCCGGCCTCCTCGAGCCGGCGCTGCACGTCCAGTTCGAACGGGTTCAGCGCGATCCCGCCGCTCGGCCCGCCGGTCAGCCGCGTGCCCCCCGAGGCCATGAAGTGCAGGAACCGGTGCATCAGCTGGAAGCCCGCGGAGGAGTGCCCGTCCGCGGGGACGTCGTCCGGGCTGAAGCTCGTCACCAGGGTCATGCGGCGCTTGGCGCGGCTGATGGCCACGTTGAGGCGCCGTTCGCCGCCCTCCCGCAGGAGCGGGCCCCAGAAGTAGCGCAGCCGCCCGTCCGCGCCCTTGCCGTAGCCCACGCTGAGGATGACCGCGTCCCTCTCATCGCCCTGCACGCGCTCGATGGCCTTCACGAACCACGGCTCGTCCGTGCGCGCGTTCAGGGCGCGCTCGAACGCCGGGTCCTCGGCCATGGCCTGGAACAGCGCCGCCTCGATCCGCGCCTCGTGCTTCGCGCCGAACGCGATGATGCCCAGGCTCTCCCCGGGATGGCGGCGCACGTGCTCGCGCACCAGCTCGACGACGGCGGCCACCTCCGCCTCGGGGCTGTTGGCGGAGCCGTTGATCCCGGGGCTCGCGGGCACCTCCACGTGCCGCACGGCGTCCTGGGCGTCCGCGGCCGGGAAGGTGGTGAGGCTGCGGTGGTAGACGTGCTCGTTGGAGACGGCGATGAGCCGCTCGTCCCGCGAGCGGTAGTGCCACTGGAGGCCGCGGCTCTGGCCGGCCAGCAGCCGGTCCATGGCCGCCAGGATGGACTCGGCGTCCTTCGTCAGGCTCCCGGCGCGGGGCCGCGCGTCCCGACGGCCCTCGCTGCCGCGCCCGTCCAGGGCGACGTCCTCGTCCTCGTCCTCGGACGCGTCCTCCATGACCTTGGTGAAGAACTCGGTGGGCGGCAGCTGGCGGCTGTCGCCCGCGACGACCGCCTGGCCGGCGCGCAGGAGGGCCGGGACGGCGTCGGCGGGCCTGATCTGGCTCGCCTCGTCGAAGACCACCACGTCGAAGCACCGCTCGGCGGGCAGCAGCCGGGAGACCTGGAGGGGGCTCATGGCCCACACGGGCGTGGCGGCCCGCATCACGTGGGGGGAGTCCTCGAAGAGCTGGCGCACCGGCCGCACGGTGCGCTTGCGGGTGATCTCCGTGACCAGGCGGGCGTACTCCTCCCCGTGGGCGTCGATCTCCCTCTCGAGGTGCTCGGCCGCGCGCCGGCGCACGCGCGTGGCATTGGCGGCCAGGTGCGCGACGTCGGCCGTGCGGTACGCGCGCGCCGCGCGGTCCAGGTCCGCGCCCCGCAGGCCCGCGAGGCCCGGGCTGCTCAGCTCGGCCTCCTCGAGGAGGGAGCGCAGCACGGCCCAGCGCAGCAGGAGCCCGGGCTCGGCGTCGAGCGGCTCGCCCGAGGACAGCCGGGTCACGAGCATCCGCACGAACGGGTCCAGGCCGGCCGCGGCCAGGGCGGCCCGCGCGTCAGCCGAGCGGACGAGCGCGCTGGCCCGGCCGCCGTCGGTGAGCCGGGCGAGGCGCCTCTGGAGCTCCTCCAGGCCCAGGCCCTCCAGGTCCATGCCCTGCACCGCGGGGGCGAGCTCGCCGAGCAGCGCGCGCACCTCGGCGAGGGCGGCCTCGGCCTCGGCGGTGGCGGGCGCGGCCGAGGGGGCTCCGCTGCCGCGCCACTGGGAACGCAGGTGCCCCGCCTCGGCCAGGAGGGCGGCGTGCTCCTCTCGGGGCACGCCCTCGAGGACGTCGCGCGCGCGGCGCTTGAGGCCGCGGCGCCGCCAGAACCCGACGTCCTCGCCACCCCCGACGGCGGCGGCGAGCTCCTCCACGTCCGGGGCGTGCACGAGACCCGGCACCCGCCGCTCGAGCCGCGCGGCACCCGCGTGCAGCCCGACGACCCACGCGGCCTGCTCGAGCGTGGCCGGGGCCGGATAGCCGGCGGCGCGGGCCAGCGGCGGCATCAGGTCCGTCAGGCCGACGAGGCGCTGCTGCAGCTCGAGCACGCGGCCGCGCAGCCGCTGGGCGTCCTCGCGCGTCCGCAGGGCGTCCGGGCGCCAGCCGGGGGCGGTGCGCCAGGCCGGGCTCAGGGCGCCGAGCTCATGCAGCTCGTCCAGTGCCGCGGCGTGGCGGTCGAGGTCGCCGGGCGCCCAGTCGCCGAACGCGGAGGCGGGGAGGCGGAAGGAGGTGCGGGCCGCCGTCGGGATGCCGGCGGTGCCGGTGCGCAGGGCGCTCACGCTGATCCCCCAGCCGTGGCGCGGCTCGGTGAGGGCGTCCTTGTGCGCCACGAGGCGGTCACGGGCGGCGGCGAGCCGACTGTGGAGGGCGACGTCCTCCGGGCCCGTGTCCTCCTCCGGCCGCTCGAGGGCGGCCTTCAGCTGCTCGGCCACCAGACGCCGCGAGCCGTCCGCGGCGAACAGGTCCAGCAGCAGGTGGGAGAGCCCCACGTGGTCCAGGCGGTCCAGGACGGCGGTGATGGCGGCGCGCTTCTGCGCCACGAACAGCACGCGCTTCCCCGAGGCGATCAGGGCGGCGATCAGGTTGGCGATCGTCTGGCTCTTGCCCGTGCCGGGAGGGCCCTGCACCACCAGGTTCCGCCCGGCGAGTGCCGCGTTGACCACGTACGACTGGCTGGCGTCCGCGTCCAGCACGAGGTACTCGGAGTCCACGGGCGCGTAGTCCGGGGACGAGGGCTCCACGGGCACGCCCGTGGCGGCCGTGCGAGCGCCGCGCATGGCATCCGGCTCGCCGGCGAGGGCCCGGACCAGCTCGGAGCCGGCCAGGGCGTCCAGGTCCGTGACGTCCGCGACCATGGGCTGCTTCTGGTACGAGAAGGCGGCGAGGACGGCCTCCTGCATCACGGCGAAGCCCTCGACGTCCGCGGCCAGCGCGTCCAGCCGGGCGAGGCTCACGCGCATCCCCTGCTCGGGGCCGAGGTCCTCGAGCGGGGCGAGGAGGTCCTCCTCGGCGATCTCGGCGCCCGCGTGCGCGAGCACGTGCAGCAGCACGGTGTTGACCTGCACGTCGTCCGTGAGGGTGAGCGTCCAGCCCTCCCCGGCGCCGCGAGTGCGCTCGATCTGCAGCGGGCGCAGCAGCACGGGCGCGTGGGGCCGGGGGGCGGTGTCGGACTCGCCGAGCCAGGTGGCGAAGCCGACCGCGAGGTGCGTGACCGGGACGCCGTACTCCTCCACGGCCTCGCGCTGCCGGCGGTGCAGCTGGGTGCAGGCGCGGTGCGCGGCGGCGTGGGCGTCCGCTCCCGGGAAGAGCTGGGAGAGGCGGACGGCGCCGCCCGCGAGCAGGGCCGTGTAGGCGTCCGGCGCGGCCTGGGCCAGGTCCACCGTGGCGGCCGTGCTGCGGAAGTGCAGCAGGCGGTTGGTGCCGCCGACGTCGATCAGCGCGTCACGCCACTCGTCCGCGGCGCGCTGCAGCAGCTCCCGGTCCGCCGGGGCGTGGGGGTCGCGCGTGTCCATGTCCATCCAGGCAGGCTACTGACGGGCCGGACACGTTAAGGCCCTGACGCGGCCGGGAGCTTCCCAGGTCAGACGGTGGATGTGATGACGAGCACAGGAAGCGGCGGTGTGCGCGAGGCAGCTGATCGGAGCCTGTGCGGCACCCCGGCTGTCGAATGGATATCCCTGGAGGGATCGGCTTGAATGCGAGATGTCGCCCCCGCCACACGACGGCATGAGGGACGGCACCCGCCACGATCTCGGAGGAATCCCGATGAAGAAGCTCGCCACCGGCGTCACGCTGACCGCCGCCCTCGGTGTGTCCCTGTTCGCCGCCGCCCCGGCCACGGCTGCGCCGTCCTATGCGAACTGCCAGGAGGTCTACGCCGCGAACCTCTCCCACATCACTCCGGACACCCCCGGCTTCCGCAAGGGCCTTGACGGCGACGGGGACAAGGTCGCGTGCGTGAACCCTCCCAAGGGATCCAGCACCCACAAGTGGACCCCTGCGACGAAGCCGTCCGCCAAGCCCGCTCCTGCCCCCACCGCCTCGCACGACCCGCGCGACCAGGCGAAGCCGGACGCCGCGTACACCCACGCCGACTGCGAGGACGCGTGGGCCGCCGGCAAGGGCAACATCAAGGAGTCCTCGGACCTCTACCACGACGACCTGGACTCCGATCAGGACGGCATCGGCTGCGAGATCGACGTGGCGACCGGCATCAAGGTCGAGGGCCGAGAGAGGGCCGCCGCCGAGGAGATCGCCGCGATCAAGGCGTCCGCCGCCAAGGAGGCCGAGCCCACCGAGGAGGCCGAGGAGAAGCAGGTCACCAAGGTGCCCGTCGGCGCCGCGGACACCGGCATCGCCCCGGAGTCCGATCCCGCCGCCGCCCTGGCCGTGGGCGCGCTGGGCCTGGCCGCCGTCGTCGGCGCCGGTGTGGCGACCCGCCGTCGTGCGCAGGCCTGACACCGGCACCCCTCCCTGCGGATCCCCTACGCTTCGCGCATGACCGGATCCCCTGACGGCCGCCGCGGGCGCCTGTGGGCGTCCGCGGCGGCCGTGTCTCTCCTCGTCACGGGCTGCTCGACCCCGTCGGCCTCGCCGACCCAGCCCGTGCCGGCGACGAGCGCACCCAGCCCGTCCACCTCGTCGTCCTCCCCGCACTTCGCCGACGTCCGTGAGAGCGCGTATCGCCGTTCCCTCTCGTCCTCCGGCGACGCGCCGCCGTCGACGGCCGCCGCGGAGGAGGGCGCACCCGACGCGCTGCCCGCGTCCGAGCCCGTCTCCGTCTCCGCCCCCGAGATCGGCCTGGACTCGGAGCTGCTGCATCTCGGCCTGCGCGACGACGGCGCCCTCGAGGTCCCCTCCGGCGACCCGGGGACGCCCGCCGCGTGGTACATCCATTCGCCCACGCCCGGAGAGCGCGGTCCCGCCGTGCTGCTCGGCCACGTGAGCGCGTACGGCAACAGCGACGGCGTGTTCCGCCGCCTCTCGGAGCTCGAGCCGGGGGGCGTCGTCTCGGTGGAGCGCGAGGACGGCACCACTGCCGTCTTCGAGGTGGACCGCGTCGAGGAGTACGGCAAGGATGACTTCCCCACGGACGAGGTCTACGGGAACACCGAGCGCCCGGAGCTGCGCATGATCACGTGCGACGGCTACAACCCGTGGACACGGACGTTCGAGGACAACCGCGTGGTCTATGCCCACCTGGTCGAGGCGCGCTGACCATGGCTGCCCCGACGACGCTGGGCGACGTCCACGTGCTCCTCTGGCGGGGCATCAACGTGGGCGCCCACCGCCGCATCCCCAAGGTGGACCTCATCCGCTGGACCGAGCAGGCCGGCGGCACGGACGTCCGCACGGTCCAGGCCAGCGGCAACGTGATCCTGACGCTGCCCGCCGGCGCGGACCCGGCCGCCGTCGCCGCCTCCGTGTCCGCCGCGGCGCGGGCTGAGCGGGACATCGACGTGCCGGTGATGGCGACGTCGCCGGCTGAGCTCCGGGAGGCCCTCGCCGTGCTCGAGGCGCAGGACTGGCCGGAGCAGGAGCCGAAGGCGGTGCAGCTCACCCTGCTGGACGCGGTCCCGGACCCGAGCCGGGCGGTGGCCTTCGCGGCCTTGGACCCGGGGGAGGACCGCGCGGTGCTCGTGGGCCGGTTCCTCTGGATCCGCCACGCCACGACCGTGCGAGACTCGCCGCTCACGCTGACTCGGATCGAGCGGACCCTCGGCGTCGTGGGCACGGCCCGGAACCTGGCGACGGTGCGGATGCTGGCGTCCTGACGCCGCGGTGTCATACGCTCTCTTCCTCCACCGCCAAAACTGCAAGGAGAGACTCGCATGGCACATGAGACCCCCGAGGCCCTGGCCGCCGGAGAGACCTACCTGCTCCACGTCCTGGAGACGTCCACGCCCCCCGGCAACCCGGAGGAGTACAGCGTCACGGACGCGGTCGAGGACCACTACAAGGCGACCGGCTCCTATGACATCGAGGCCGCCGGCCTGGAGAAGGCCAAGGAGCTGCTCCAGCGCCACGCCAAGTGAGCTGACTCCATGGGTGAGCCCCCGCCGTTGAGGTGGGGGCTCACCCATGTCCTTCCGAGGGCCGTCCCCGCCGATCTTCTCCGTCACCCGCCGGGACGCCGTGTTCTCCGGGTGGATGTCCGCGACGAGCTCGGCCCTGCCCAGCGCGTCCCACGTGGGGTCTCGGCAGGCTGCCGCGGCCTCGGCCGCGCAGCCGCGCCCCTGGAGGTCGGCCCGCACGTGAGAGCCGACCTCGAGCCGCTGTCTCCCGTCGACCTCCTACCAGGTCAGGTCGCTCGTCGAGACTCGCCCAGGATCCGGGGACCCTCCGCGGGTCGCCCCGGCGGGGTCACGGTCAACGCAGGTGTGCGAGCGCCTCGGCGGCCTCCCCGCTGGTCGGCGAGGATGCCGGTCAGGTCCACGCCGGTGCGGTCTCGGACGAGGGCGACGGCGTCGCCACGGGTCAGCATGCGCTCCGGGTGCGCCACGGGGGTCGGCTCGACGGGGGCCGGATCCACGGGCGTCGTGGTCTCCGCGCGGGAGGTGAGCCCCTGGTTCTGGGCGAGCGGGCGGTCCACCATGCGGGTCTCACCGAGGCAGCCGAGGAAGCCGGACTGACGCTGGCCGTCGTAGGAGCCGGCGCCGAACACCCAGCGCTGCGCCTCGTCGTGGGCGATGCCCACGGTCTCCGTGGCGACCGGGGCCTGGGAGTCCACCACGGAGAGCTGGACATCGCGGAGGTTCGAGAAGGCCCAGGCGAAGGGGGGCTCATCGCCCTCGGTTTCCACATAGCCGGGGAGGTTCTCCCGCTGCCCGTCGCGCGTCAGCCACCGCATCCAGGCGTTCTCCTCGGGCGTGAAGTCCGGGTCGATCTTGATGAACGCCTCGAGGGTGAAGCCGTTCGGGAAGGTCTCGTCGTTCACGTCCGCGCCGTCGGCGGTGGTGAAGTAGCTGGCCGTGTTGCCGGTGCGGCCGGCGTCGTCGAAGCACACCTGCTCGGTGGCACCGTGGTGATGGCCGTTGAGGGTCAGGAACACCTGGTCGTTGGGCGCGATGACGTCGTTCCACAGGCGCTCGCCGTACGCCGAGGACAGCTGCTCGCCGGTGGCCTCGTCCACGTTGAGGATCTGGTGGCTCGTCAGGATCGTGGGGACGCCCGGGTGGGCGGCGATCACGCGGTTCGCCCAGTCCAGAGTCTCCTGCTGGGACTGCCACGAGATGGCCAGCACCAGGAAGGTCGTCCCGTCCTGCGCCACCAGGTGAGCCTCCGAGGCGCCTGAGGGGTCGCGCTCCAGGAAGGTGGACTGCTGCGCCGCGGGCTCGGCGGAGAAGTGCGAGACGTAGGTCTCGTAGGAGACGGCGTCAGTGTCCGAGGCGCCGGCGCCGACGTCGTGATTGCCGGCCAGCACCGAGTACGGGGCGCCGGCCTGCTCCAGCACGGACATGGCCTCGTCCGCCACCGCCCACTCCTCGGGCGGGTTCGCGCGGTCCACCACGTCACCGAGGTGCATCGTGAAGGCGACGTCGTAGGCCTGGTCGTTGTCCGCGATCCACTGCGTCCGGGCCAGGAAGGGCTCCGAGCCGTAGTGGGTCATGTACGGGTCTCCGGTCCCGGCGGTGGCATAGCGCGAGTAGAACTGCGTGTCGGGGAGGACGCTGAACGAGATGCGATCGGCGGGCGCCGCCAGCGAGGAGTCGGTCGTGGCGGGCGCGTCGACGCGTCCCGAGTGGTCACGACACGCCATCTGCGGGAACGGGATGCGGCGTGTCGTGACCACCCTGAGGGCTGGGCTGGGCTGGGCTGGGCTGGGCTGGGCTGGGCGGGGCGGGGGCGGGGGTCAGCGGGTGAGGAACGCCTCGAGGCCCGCCAGACGCCCGGGGAAGCGGCCGTGCACGCCGCCAGGGCCCCGTTCGCTCTCGGGTCCTGGGCGACGCGCTCACCGGTCACACGGTGGTGGGCGAGTCGCTCGTCGAGACTCGCCCAGAATCCGGAGGAGACTTCTGCCCATGGGACTCGACGCCGGCACGCTCACCATGGCCCTCGTCGTGCTGCTGGCCATCACGGTCGGCGGCGCGCTGCAGCGGATCAGCGGCATGGGCGTGGGCATGATCGCCGCGCCGACCCTCTCGATCCTGCTCGGCCCCGTGGCCGGCGTGACGATCTCCAACGTGGCGGCCGTGATGTCCGCGGCCATCCTCTTCGCACTCCTCCACAGGCACGTGGACTGGGCGCGCTTCGTCCGCCTGGCCCCCCTGCTGGTCTGCGGCTCGTTCCTCGGTGCCTGGGCGGTGCGCTCCCTCGAGCCGCACGCCCTGGAGATCCTGCTCGGCGCGTCCGTGCTGGTCGCGATCGCCGCCGCCCTCGGCCTCCAGAAGCGTTTCACCCTCACCGGCAACGGCGCGGTCTTCGCGTCGGGGGCGGTGGCCGGCTTCATGAACACGACGGCGGGCGTCGCCGGTCCCGCGCTCGCGGTCTACGCGGTGGCGGCCAAGTGGGATCAGAAGTCCTGGGCGGCCACCCTGCAGCCGATCTTCCTGCTGGCCAACCTCACCTCCCTCGCCACGAAGTCGCTGTTCGGCACGGCGGTGCCCCCCGACGTCGACGTGCCCGGACTCGTCTGGGCGGTCGCCGTCGTCGCCGGTCCCGTGGGGATCCTCCTCGGCTCCCGCGTCGCGCGGAGCGTGGACGCCTCGAAGGCGCGGACCCTGGCCGTCTGCCTGGCCGGCGTCGGGGGCACGGTGGCTCTGGTGCGGGGCCTGTCAGGGATCTGATCGGCGGCGCCGACGGTCGCCGCCGCTCCCACCTCCGGCTCGTTCCAGGGCCTGCTCCGCGCGTCAGGGCGAAGCGGTCGACGACGGTGCGGCCGACGTCGGGCCCTCCCCGGGGGCGGCGGCGCCGCCGGGGCCGAACGCGAGGAGCGCGCTGACCAGGACCACGAGCGCGAGCATGGCGCCGAGGGCGGCCAGTGCAGCGGCCGCCGGGGAGGGCCGGCGCATGGACGAGGGGCTCACGCCGTCAGTGTGGCATGAGCCCCTCGGCCCGGGGGCCTGCAGGGTCAGCGCACGGTGGCGAAGCCGCCGGTCCAGCCGATCCTCTCGGCGGCGGCGAGCGTGAGCTGCAGGAAGCCGACGGCCTCGAGCTCGCGGGCGCGCTTCAGGGCGCCCGCGTCGATCGCGTTCAGGCCGCCCGAGGTCACGACGTCGGCCAGCGCGGACTTGGCGTCCGCGTCGTCACCGGCGATCAGCACGGTGGTGGTCTGGTCGCCGATTCTCCCGGAGGAGAGGGCGGCGGCGAAGGTGGTGTTGAAGGCCTTGAGGACGCGTGCGTTCGGCAGGGCGTCGGCCACCTCGGCGGCGGCGGAGGAGTCCGCGGGCACCTGCAGGGAGTCGAAGGTGTCGAAGTCCAGCGGGTTGGTGATGTCCACGACGACCTTGCCCTCGAGGGCGGGGGCGTACGTCGTGATGACGTCGGAGAGGGCCGGGTAGGGCAGGGCCAGCACGACGATCTCGCCGGTGATGTCCGCGGCGGTGCCGTCGCGGCCGATGAGGGTGACGTCGTGACCGCCGCGGCGGGCGACCTCCGCGATCGCGGTGCCCATGGTGCCGTCGCCGATGATGCTCAGGGTGGTCATGAGGGGGTACCTCTTCCTTTCGGGGGGGTGGAGCGCTCCGGGTCAGTCGACCTGGAACGAGCGGATGTGGTTGCTGAACACGAACCGGTCGAACACGGTCCGGGCGCTCGAGGGGTCGTTCGCGGCGCCCATGGTGAGCAGCAGCGGCACGTAGTGGTCCGCCGTCGGGTGGGCGATGCGGGCGCCGGGCGCCTTGTCCAGGTAGCCCATGAGCGCGTCGACGTCGCCGGCGTGGGTCATCTCGGCGGCCCACGTGTCGAAGGCGTCCACGTGGCCGAAGAGGCGCGGGTCGCGCATGGCGGCGAACGAGTGCGTCATGAAGCCCGAGCCGATCACGAGCACGCCCTCCTCGCGCAGCCCCCTGAGCCTCTCTCCGAGCTCCAGCAGGGCCTTCGGGTCCTGCGAGGGCATGGACACCTGCACCACGGGCACGTCCGCGGCCGGGTACATGGCCATGAGCGGGATGTACGCGCCGTGGTCCAGGCCGCGGCCGGTCTGGTGCACGGAGCTGGGGCGGCCCTGGCCGAGCACGCCGGCCACGCGGGCGGCCACGTCCGTGGCGTCCGGGGTGGCGTACCGCAGCTCGTAGTAGCGCGGGTGGAAGCCGCCGAAGTCGTAGACCAGCGGGGTGCCTGCCGTCGCCGAGGAGATCGCCACGGGTGCGTCCTCCCAGTGGGCGGAGACGATCACCACGGCCCGCGGCTTGGGCATGGACTGTGCCCAGTCGAACAGGTCCGCGAGCCACTGCGGCTCGTCGAGGGTGGGCGGCGCACCGTGGCTGACGAACAGCGTGGGCATGCGCCCGTCGCTGGGCTCCCAGCGCCGCTGGGCGCGGGTCATCGGCAGGGCGCGGGCGAGCAGGTCGTCGTAGGCGCCGGCGGGGGTGGGCTGGGCCCAGGGATCCTGGATGGTGGCGGTCATGGTGTCCTCCTGGACGACGACGGGGCGTGGTGCTTCATCCGTTAATGAACTGTAGGCCGCAGGCACTTCATAGTGCAAGTGATTGGTCCGTCGGCCGCGGGTACGATGGGCTGCATGGCGGATGACACGACACCCTGGCTGGACGACGAGGAACGGCGCGCGTTCCTCGCCCTGATGAGCGTGGTGCTGCGCCTGGACCCCACGCTGGACGCGCAGCTGCGCCGCGACGCCGGCCTCAGTCACTTCGAGTACTCGGTGCTCTCCCACCTCTCCGAGGCGCCCGAGGGGACACGGCGCATGGGGGAGCTGGCGCACCTCTCCGCCGGCTCCCTCCCACGGCTCTCCCAGGTGGTGACGCGTCTCGAGAAGCGCGGCCTCGTGCGCCGCAGCCCCGACCCTCGGGACGGGCGCGTCACGTTGGCGACCCTCACCGCCGAGGGGCGCGAGGTGGTGGTCGGTGCGGCGCCCGGCCACGTGGCGGAGGTCCGCCGCACCGTGCTGGACCCGCTCACCCGTGCGCAGGTGCGTCAGCTCGCCGTGATCGGGCGTCGCATCATGGGCGCGATCGACCCCGAGGACCGCTGCCTCGAGGAATGAGCCCGGCGTCTCGCCAGGGCCTCGGCCCAGCGCCTCGGGTACCGTCCCCCGCATGACCGCCGACCCTGATCCGACGCCCGAGCCGACCGTCCGCGCGTCCTCCGCTCCCGTGACCGTCCGCCCGGCCGTCCCCGGCGACGCCGCGGCCGTCGCGCGCGTGGCCGCCGCGACGTTCCCGGACGCGTGCCCGCCGACCACCACGCGGGAGGCGATGGACGAGCACATCGCCGCGCAGCTGAACGCGGACGTGATCGGTGGCTGGATCGCCTCGGCCGACCACGCGGTGGCCGTGGCCGAGGACACGGCCGGCCGCGTCGTGGGCTACGCGATGACGGAGCTCGCCCCGGCCGCCGAGCCGGCCGTGGCCGCCGTCGTCGGGGACGCGCCCGTCGGCTGCCTCTCCAAGCTGTACGTGCTCGCGGAGGCGCGCGGCACGGGCGTGGCGGGCGCCCTCATGGCCGCCGGGCTGGACGCGATGCGGGCCCGCGGCCTGGCCTACGGCTGGCTCGGCACGAACGTGCACAACCACCGGGCCAACGCGTTCTACGAACGGATCGGCTTCCGGATCGTGGGGGAGCGCACCTTCCGCGTGGCCGGCCACGCCGAGACGGACTTCACCCGGCTCATCGCGCTCTGACCCGCTCCCGACGCCGCCTCCCCGACGTCGACCCACGACGTCCCGTCCCCGTCGCCCGCGCCGGGACGCGCGCCCGGGGTCCCGGGCGCGCGCCTCTCACTTCTCGAGCGCGGGGTGCAGGTCCTTCATGCGGAACCGCTGGCGTCTCCGGATCACGAGCACGTCCAGCACGACCAGCACCGCGCCGAGGGCAATGAGCACGGCCATCGGGCCCCAGTAGTGGGAGTCCAGGCCGCCGGAGATCGCGTGCCGGAACGCCTCGATCGAGTAGCTCATCGGCATGAACGGGTGCAACCAGCGGAAGAACCCGGGCAGCACCTGGGCCGGGTACGTGCCGCCCGTGGAGGCCAGCTGCAGGATCAGCAGGACCAGCAGGACCGCGGAACCGGGCGTGCCGAGGGCGGTCTGCACGAGGTGGGCGAACAGCGAGAACACCACCGCCACCACCGTGACCAGCAGGACCAGCCGCCACGGATGCACCGGGGCCATGCCCATCGGCAGAGTCGCCAGCAGCATGATCATCCCGCCCGCGGTGGCCACCAGCCCCACCGGCAGCCAGGCCGAGAGGGCGAGGGCGAGGGGATTGCGGCGGCCCGCGAGCATGCGTCCGCTGATGGGGCGCATGATGTTGAAGGCCGCGATGCCGAAGACCCAGAGGGCGATCGAGAAGAACATCGGCGCCATGCCGCGGCCGTAGACGTCGGCCGGGTTCTGCACGTCCATCGTCACGTCCACGGGGCGGGACATGACCAGGGCGGCGTCCTCGCCCTCGTCCTCGGAGAGCGCCGGGACCCGGTCGGCGCCGTCCTGGAGCTCCGTGGCGAGCGTGTGCGCGCCGTCGTCGAGGGATCCCAGGCCGTCCCGCAGCTGGCTCGAGCCGTCCTTGAGCTGGCCCAGGCCGGCGTCCAGGTCGCTGGCTCCGGTTCCGAGCTGGCCCAGCCCGTCGTCGAGGCTGCCGGCCCCGTCGGCCAGCTGGCCGACGCCGTCCGCGAGGCTCGCGGCACCCGGGCTCAGCTGCGCCAGGCCGTCGTGCAGCGCGGTGGCGCCGTCCTGCGCCTGGCCGAGCCCGTCGTCGAGCGCGGTGGCGCCGTCGGAGAGCTGGGTGAGCCCGTCGGAGAACTTCCCGACGCCGTCGGCGAGGCTGTTCGCGCCATCATGGGCCGTGCCGAGTCCGTCGCTGAGCGTGCCCGCGCCGTCCTGCAGCTGTCCGATGCCGCCGTCGAGGGCGGTGGCGCCGTCGGAGAGCTGGGTGAAGCCGTCGGAGAACCTCCCGACGCCGTCGGCGAGGGTGTTCGCGCCCTCGCCGGCCTGCCCGATCCCCTCCTGCAGGGAGCCGGCACCGTCGGCGACGGCGTGGGCGCCGTCGTTGAGCCGGGTGATCTTGTCCTTCGCGTCGCCGGCCACGTCCTCCTGCACGGCGGACTGCACCCGATCGTTCGCCGCCGCCGCCGTCTCGGCGATCTCGGCGGACCGGGCCTCGATGCGCGCGGAGCGCTCGGCGGCCGCGGCCAGGGTCTCGGCCAGCGCGGTGTAGCCGGGCTGGTCGGCGATCTCCGGGTTCTCCTCGGCGAGGGCGGCCAGCTGCTCCTGGGCCGTGCCGACGGCGCCCGAGACGCGGGTCTCCGCGGCCCCGGCGATCTCGTTCAGCCCTTGCACGTCCTGGTTCACGGCGGCCACGTCGGCCGCCACCGCGTCCTGGTTCTCGATCACGGTGTCGAGGCGGGGCGCCACGGTGTCGTAGAGCTCCTGGGTGCCCCCGGCCACCTGCCGCGCGCCGGCCGTGAGCTCGGCCGAGCCGGCGCCCAGCTCGTCGAGCCCGCCGGCCAGACTCTGCGCGCCCTCCCGGAGGGTGGGCACGTTGGCGTTCAGCTGGTCCGCGCCGTCCGCGAGCGCCGCGGAGCCCTCGCGCGCGGAGGCGAGGCCGTCCACGAGCCGGCTCGAGCCGTCGTCGAGCTGCGCCAGCCCGCCGGCCAGGCTCTGGGCGCCCTCGCGCAGGGCGGGAACGTTGGCGTTGAGCTGGCCGGCGCCGTCGGCGAGGGCGGCCGAGCCGTCCTTGGCCTGGGCCACGCCCTCGGCGAGCCGCGCGGAGCCCTCCTCGGCGGAGGCGGCCCCGCTGGCGACGCGGTCGGCGCCGTCCTTCGCGCTCCGGGCGCCGTCGGCGAGTTGGGCCGAGCCCTCCTTGGCCTGGGCGACGCCCTCCACGAGCCGGCCCGAGCCGTCCTTGGCCTGGGCGAGCCCGTCGTCGATGGACGTGGCCCCGTCGCGGGCCTGCTGGGCGCCGTCCGCCAGCTGGGCGGCTCCGTCGGCGGCCTGCACCATCCCGTCGCGCAGGGTGGCGATGTTGGAGAAGACGGCCTTGAAGTAGGCCTCGACGGCGGCCTGGTCCACCGAGTTCTCGATCTTGGACTGGCTCGAGGCGGTCACGGACCCGATCACGAAGCCGTTGGAGTCGTCCCGGCGCAGGGTGATCTGCGCCTGCTCCGGCGATCCGACGTCGTCGCTGGGGCTCACGAGGTCGGCGCTGAGGTCCTCCGGGATCTCGAGCACGAGGTAGTAGCGGCCCTCCCGCAGGCCTTCCTCGGCCTCTGCGCGCGTGGTCTCGTGCCAGTCGAACGCGCGGTCCTCCACGAGCTCGCGGGTGACGTCGGCGCCCGTGGTGAGGGTGCGGCCGTCGTACTCCACGGGCTGGTCCTCGTTCACGATCGCCACGGGGAGGCGGTCCATCCGGCCGTAGGGGTCCCAGTTGGCGGAGAGGTAGAGGGCACCGTAGATCGCGGGCACCAGGAGCACGAAGATCAGGGCGAGCAGGGGCAGCCCGGCGCGGAACCGGCGCAGCTCATAGCGGAACAGCATTCAGTCCTCCAGGGAGGGGGTCAGGGGGAGCACCACGGCGCCGCGGGGGACCGCGGAGGAGGTGAGGGCGCTGACGGCGAAGGGGTGTCCGAAGTCCCCGAGGGTCTCGAGGGCGGTGTAGACGCGGGCGAGCTGCGCGTCCGTGAGCGTGGCGTCGACGTCGTCGTAGGCCACGAGCCGGGCGGGGCGCAGGCACGCGAGCAGCGCGGTGAGGACCGTGCGCTCCGGTGCCGGGAGGTGCCCGACGGGGGTGCCGGGGTCGGCCTCGAAGCCGACGGCCTCGCTGAGCCGGGCGAACCGCGCGCGGCCGTCCCGGCGGCGGATGCCGTCCGTGAGGATCCGCTCCTCGAGCGACTCGCGGACGGTGAGGGTGGACTCGAGCTCGACGAGGTCGCTGACGTGGGCCACGGCCGTGGCCTCGCGCAGGCGGTGCGCGTGGCGGACGCCGTCGATGCGGCCCAGGGTCAGCTCCCCGTCCACGCCCTGGAGCCGGCCCGTGAGGGCGAGGAGCAGGGCCGAGCGGCCCGAGCCCTGGGTGCCCAGGACGGCGAGCGGCGTGTGGGCGGGGAGGTCCAGGTCCACGGGCGCGAAGACGGTCCCGTTCCGGGTGCGCAGGGTCAGGCCGCGGGCCACGAGGTGGTGCTGGGCGGCGCGGGCGGCGACCCGCCGTGCCGGCGGGTCGAGGGGGGTGGGGGTCGCGGGGATCAGGGCGGGCTCCTTCGAGGGTGCTTTGCCGTGCTGCGCGGGCATCAGTACCATCGGTACTGGATTCATGCAGTATTCAATACCATCGGTACCGAAAGGGCAACATGGCCGTTCGACCCCGCAGCGCCGACGTGCGCGCCGACCTCCTGCACCACGCCGCCCGGGCGTTCGAGCACGAGGGGTACGTGAAGGCGTCGCTCGCCCGGATCGCGGCCGACGCCGGCTACACCAAGGGCGCGGTGTACTCGGGCTTCGGCGGCAAGCCGCAGCTGTTCGCGGAGGTGTGCGCCACCGAGTTCGAGCGGATCACCACGGAGGCGATGCGCGGCGTGGCGGCGGCGCTGGTCGAGGAGGGGGTGGGCCGGGAGGAGCTGACGCGCCGGCTCGCCGAGGCCCTGGGGTCCACGGTCCTGAACGCCTCGGGCCAGTGGCCGGTGCTGGTCCACGAGTTCCAGGCCGTGGCCCTGCGCGACGACGTGGTGGGCGCCGAGTACGCGGCCTTCAGCGAGCGCCGGCGCGCCTTCCTCGTGGAGCTGCTCGAGAACCACGAGCGGTTCGCGAGCGCGGACCACGCGGAGCTGACGCGGATGGCCGCGCTCCTGCTGATGCTCGTCCACACCGTCGCGGTGGAACGCCACCTCCGCCCGGACGAGGTGGACCGCGAGACGGTGCTCACGAGCATCGAGACCGTCATCGAGGCCCTGCTGCCCTGAGGGCGGCCCCTCAGCCCAGGCGCTCGCCCCCTCCACGGTGGCGGCGCTGCGCGGCGCGCGCCGGAATGGGGGATCATGTTCCCGGCGCGGACACGCCGTCCGCGTCGCACCGACCCTCAGGAGACCCCATGGCCACCACCGAGACCGAAGCCCGCTGGGACGCCGCCGCCGCCCCGTTCACCGCCCTCGTGCAGGCCGTGGCCGACTGGGACGCGCCCACCCCCTGCGACGGCTGGACTGCCGCGGACCTCCTGGACCACGTCGTCACCGCGGAGCGCGACTTCGCCGCCCGTCAGGGGCGCGAGGTCCCCGTGTTCGACGGCTCGCGCTCCCCGAGGCACCTCCAGTGGATCAAGCACGAGGCCGCCATGTCCGCCCTCGCGGGCGATCCGGAGTTCACGCAGCGGGCCATGGACACCGCGGTGGGCGCCATGACCGTGGGCGAGGCGCTGCTGCACTTCCACGTGTTCGACCTGATCGTGCACCGCTGGGACCTCGCCCGCTCGCAGGGCGTGGACGAGCAGTTCACGGACGCGGAGATGGACCACGTGGAGGCCGCCCTCGAGAGCTTCGGCGAGCGGGCCTACACCCCGGGGATCCTCGGGGCCGCGATCCCCGTGGCCGACGGCGCCCCGCGCCAGGAGCGCCTGCTCGCCCGCCTCGGCCGCCGGGCCTGAGGCCGCGCGGCGGACGCGGGAGCCGGCGGTTCAGCGCGGCAGGGTCGCCTGGATCTCGGCCCAGAGCTCGGCCACGCGCCGCTCGATGTCCGCCACGATCTCCTGGAGGCGGTCCCAGTCGGCCTCGGCGGGGTCGCCCACCGGCCAGTCCCGGTGCACGGTGTGCGGGTGGACCTCGCACTCGTCGCCGCAGCCCATGGTGATGACGTAGTCGGCCGTCCGGAGGATCTCCTCGGTGACGGGCTTGGGGAACGTCTCCTCCGGGTCCGCGCCGTGCTCGGCCAGCAGCGGGGCCACGGTGCCGTGGACGTGCGCGGCGGGGCGGGACCCCGCGGAGAGCACCCGAACGGCGTCGCCGGCGTGCTCGGCCAGCAGGGCGGCGGCCAGCTGGGAGCGGCCGGCGTTCTGCACGCACACGAAGAGCACGCGCGGGGCCTGTGGGTCCACGAGCCCCTCCGCCTCGGCCAGGGCGTCCAGCCGGGAGGCCGCGAAGCGCACGGCCATCTTCTCCAGGTGCGGCCCCGTGGTGCCGGCACGCGCCAGGTCGGCCAGGGCGTCCTGCACGTGGCGCTCCACCGTCTCGGCGCCGAGCGCCTCCGCATAGCGGCGGCGCAGCTCGCCGAGGCCCGCGGTGAGCGGGTCGACGGCATCCGAGCCGGTGGGGGCGCCGCGTCCGGGGTCGGGGGCGGCAGGGCCGGGATCAGCGATCCGCATGGGGTGGCCTCCTCGTGTCCTGGGGGCGGGAAGAGGGTGCGTTCGCGGCCAGGGTATCGCGTCTGACCTGCGGGGCCATCAGCCGTCCTGCAGGTCGGAGACGGTCACGAGGGTGTAGCCCTGGGACTGGAGCCAGGTCACCACGGGGTCCACGGCCTCGATGGTCGTGGCGTGGATGTCGTGCATCAGGATGATCCCGCCGGGGGCGGCCTCCTTCTTCACGATCGCGAGCGTCTTGGCGGGGTCGCGGTGCTTCCAGTCGAGCGTGTCGACCGTCCACATGGCCTTGCGCATGCCGTGGGCCTCGATCGCCGTGGTGACCGTGGCGTTGTAGGCGCCGTAGGGCGGACGCATGACCGCCGGCCGCACCCCGGTCGCGTGCTCGATGGCCGTGCTGGCCTTCGAGAGCTCGGCGTCCAGGGCTGCCCGGCCCAGCGGCTTCAGGAGGGCGTGCGTGTACGTGTGGTTGCCCACCTCGTGGCCCGCGGCGCTGATCTTCTTCGCGGTGCCCGGGAACGCATCGACGGAGGAGCCGATCATGAAGAAGGTCGCCCGGACGTCGTGACGGGCCAGGATCTCCAGCAGCCGGGCGTCGGTCGCGGGCTTGGGGCCGTCGTCGAACGTCAGGGCGATGCAGCGCTTGACCGAGCAGTCCGTCCTGCCCCTGCCGGCGGACGGGGTGGAGGAGGGCTTCTTCGTCGCGCTGGGGGCGGAGGGTGCCGTGGGCGTCGCACGGGGCGCGGCCTCGGAGCTGGACGTCGGTGCGGGGGTGACGGGGGGTGTCAGAGCCGGGGCGGACGACGTCGGCCCGGCCGTGGCGGGGGCATGCGCCGCGTTCCACGCCTCCACGTCGGGCCGGGTCACGGCCGTGCGGACCGCCCGCCCGGCGTCGGAGAGCCACGGCTCGACGTCGGACGCCGGAAGCGTGATCGCGGGCGTGCCCGCGCTGCCGGCCAGGATCGTGTGCTCCGAGAAGCCGATCGCAAGGTCGCCCTCCGGCGTGAACCACGTGCGGACGTCCCCGTCGCGGAGCTGCTCCCACGCGGTGTCCGCGCTGGAGGGGCTCATCTCCCGCTCGGCGCCGGGGAGGGCGTCCACGGCCGCGCGCACGCGCTGCTCCAGGAGGCCGCGGCTGTCCGAGGACACCAGGTCCAGGGGCTCGACCACCGTGTCGGCGGCGGCGTCGAACCACGTGGTCCGCTCCTCGATGGAGTGGCCCGCACCCGCGAACTCCGTCACCGACGTCAGCACGCCCACGATGTCCCGGGACACGCCCACCGCCTGCCACGAGCCGGAGAGCGAGGGGGGCGCCACGGAGACCTCGCTGCCCTCCGAGTCGGACCAGAACTGCTCGGCGCGCCGCTGCGCCTGATCGCGCAGGCGCGAGTTCAGGGGCTCGGCACCCGCGAGCTGCGGAACCACGAGGTGGGTGGCGCGGTGGTTGTCCGAGATCGTGCCCACGTCGAGGCCGGCGAACGGCATGCGGTCCAGGGTGGGGGTGCGGGGCCACTCCGGGGAGCCCTCCGTCGCGGTCGCGCCGTCCTCGGCCGCCGAGGGCGAGGAGGCCGGTGCCGACGATGCGCCGGACGACGGCGCGGAGGACGCGGCCGGGCCGTCCGGGGACCCGCTCGAGCAGCCGGTCAGTGCCATCGCCGCGACGAGCGCGGCGGCGGCGAGCGGACGGAGACGGCGGGCGGGGCGGGACGAGAGCACCGGTCCAGGCTAAGCCCGAGACCGCGTCGCTCCTGCGGTCTTTCGGTCACGATCTGGCCACAGCTGTGCCACCGTTCCGCGGGATCGCCCGTCCGCGATGGTGCAGGTCACACGCGCGGGAGCAGCTCCCTGACGAGCGTCTCCACGCGCGCGCGGATCTCGTCGCGGATCGGGCGCACGGCCTCGACGCCCTGGCCGGCCGGGTCCTCGACCGCCCAGTCCTCGTAGCGCTTGCCGGGGAAGACGGGGCAGGTGTCCCCGCAGCCCATGGTGATCACCACGTCGGAGTCCTTCACGGCGTCCGTGGTGAGGACCTTCGGGGTGTTCGCGGCGATGTCGATCCCCACCTCCGCCATGGCGGCGACCGCGGCCGGGTTGACCTCCTCCTTCGGGGCGGAGCCCGCGGAGCGCACCTCGACCCGGCCCTCGGCCAGGTGCTCGAGCCAGCCGGCAGCCATCTGCGAGCGGCCCGCGTTGTGCACGCACACGAAGAGCACGGAGGGACGGTCCTCGGCGTCCTCGTCGTCATCCGTCGGCGTCGCCTGCCCGGTCAGCTCCGCGAACAGGGCGTGCACGCGCGCGTCGATGTCGTCGCGCACGAGGCGCATGCGCTCGGCGCCCTCGACGCCTCGCTCGGAGGGCTCGTCGGTGCGCCACGTCTCGATGCTCCCGGCCATGCCCTCCGCCGGCTCGACCCTCGCCTCGTCGCCCAGCACCACCACACGGTCCACGCGGGCCACGAGCGCGGGGTCGACGGGCTTGGGCGTGCCGTGGGACATGTCCGCGCCGACCTCGGCCACCGACTCGGCGGCGAGGGCGTTGACCTCCTCACCGGGGTGGGTGCCGGCGGAGTGCACCTCCACGGCGTCGCCGGCGAGGCGCTCCATGAGGGCGGCGGCCATCTGGGACTTGCCGCCGTTCTTCCTGCAGACGAACAGGACGGAGGGGCGGGCGGCGGCGGTCTGCTGATCGTTCACGGGGTTCTCCTGGAGAGGGTGGGAGGGAGGTGGGCGTCAGGGGCGGGCGGCGGCGTCGCGCTCGGTCGGCTCGGAGGCACTGCCGGACACGACGGGGCCGGGCACAGTGGGATCGTTCGGGAACAGGCGGCGGCCGAGCCACATCGAGACGTAGACGAGGGCCACGAGCACCGGCACCTCGATCAGCGGCCCGACGACGCCGGCGAGGGCCTGTCCGGAGGTGACGCCGAACGTGCCGATCGCCACGGCGATGGCCAGCTCGAAGTTGTTGCCGGAGGCCGTGAAGGCCACCGTGGTGGCGCGGGCGTAGTCGAGGCCCACGGCGCGGGCCAGCAGCAGGGAGCCCAGGAACATGATCACGAAGTAGGCCAGCAGCGGCAGCGCGATCCGCGCGACGTCGAGGGGGCTCTCGACGATGGCCTGGCCCTGGAGGGCGAAGAGCAGCACGATCGTGAAGAGCAGGCCGTAGAGCGCCCACGGGCCGAGCTTCGGCAGGAACCGGTTCTCGTACCAGTCGCGCCCCTTGGCCCGCTCGCCCACCGTGCGGGTCAGGAAGCCGGCGAGCAGCGGGATGCCGAGGAAGACGAGCACGGAGAGGACGATCGCCCCGACGGGGAACTCGGCCGACGTCGTCGGGAGCCCGAGCCAGGCGGGGAGGACCTGGAGGTAGAACCAGCCGAGGACGCCGAAGGCGAGCACCTGGAAGACCGAGTTGATCGCCACGAGGACGGCGGCGGCCTCGCGGTCGCCGCACGCGAGGTCGTTCCAGATGAGCACCATGGCGATGCACCGGGCCAGGCCCACGATGATCAGGCCCGTGCGGTACTCGGGCAGGTCCGCCAGGAAGAGCCATGCGAGGCCGAACATGAGCGCGGGGCCCACGATCCAGTTGAGGAGCAGCGAGGTGGCCATGAGCCGGCGGTCCGCGGTGATGCGCCGCGTCTCGTCGTAGCGGACCTTGGCCAGCACGGGGTACATCATCACGAGCAGGCCGACGGCGATCGGCACGGAGACGTTGGCGATCGTGACCGACTCGAGGGCGTGGTCGAGGCCGGGGATGAGGTTGCCCAGCAGCAGGCCCAGGCCCATGGCCAGCAGGATCCACAGGGGGAGCCAGCGGTCCAGGAAGGACATCTCCTTGAGGACGGGATGGTGGTCGGCGGACGGGGTGCGGGCGGCGGGGGCGACGACGGGAGGGGTCATGTCAGCCTGTTCGGGTCGGTCCGGCGGGGGAGGGGAGCGGTGACGCGACGCGAGGGGTCGCGTCGACGCAGGGCATGTGGACGTGACGATCACAGATCGATGGACGTCAATGTGAGTAGCATGCTCGCATGAGCACCCCCCTGTCCACGCGTGAACCCCCGGGGTCTGGGCCCGACGCGGGCGCCCTGCCCGCCGACTGCTGCTCCCTCACCGCGGCGCCCCTCTCGGCCGATGAGGCGTCACGGACCGCCGTCGTGTTCAAGGCCCTCGCGGACCCCATGCGCCTGCGCCTGCTCTCCCACGTGGCGGCGCAGGGCTGCGAGAACGTGTGCGCGTGCGACCTCACGGCGGAGCTCGGGATCGCGCAGTCCACGGTGAGCCATCACATGAAGCGCCTCGTGGACGCGGGGCTGCTCACGCGCGAGCAGCGCGGTCGCTGGGCGCACTACACCGTGGTCCCGGAGGCCTTCGAGCAGCTCCGGGGGGTGCTCGGCCTTGACTGAGGTGACGTCCTCGGACCACCGCCGCGCGGTCTGCGGCACCCTCGCGCCGGGCCGCTCGAACGCGCACGTCCTCCTCGAGGACGGCCGGACGGTGCGGGCCTGGATCTACGCGCTCGCCCCGGACGCGGTGCCGCCGGCGGGCTGACCCGCGTCGTCGGGGCCCTCGGCGACCTGCCGGTGCAGGTGCTCCATCCGGCAGTCCAGGTCCGCCGCCACGCGGGCGGCGGCCACGAGCTCCGTGGCGATGTCGGCGGGCACGTCCCCCTGGAACTTGTAGTTGATCTTGTGCTCGAGCGACGCCCAGAAGTCCATGGCGATCGTGCGGAACTGCATCTCCACGGTGACGTGGCGCGTGCCCGTGGAGAAGTGCACCGGCACCTCCACGAGGCAGTGCAGGCTGCGGTAGCCGCTGGGCTTGGGGGAGGCGATGTAGTCCTCCACCTCCACGAGGCGGATGTCCGGCTGCGAGGTGAAGTGGCGGAACACGCGGTAGACGTCCTCAGTGAAGCTGAGGATCACGCGCGCCCCCGCGATGTCCGTGACCGTGCGGCGCATGGCGTCCAGGTCCAGGGAGAGCCCGCGGTCGGCGGCCTTGCGCAGGATGGACTCGGGCGACTTGACCCGGGTGACGATGTGCTCGATCGGGTTGTGGTCGTGCGCCAGGGCGAACTCGTCCTGCAGGGTCTCCAGGCGCGTCTCCACCTGCACCAGGGCGGAGCGGTACTCGAGGTCGAACCGCTCGAAGTCCTCCCGCAGGGCGCCGAGGGCCCGCGTCATGGCCGGCGGCATCTGCGTCAGCTGCGCGACGGGGGTGCTGCGCAGGGTCTCCAGGGCCGTCGCCGCTGAGGGCGCGCGCTCGGACGGCGACGGCGGGCGCTCCGGCGACGGCGGAGGCGTGCGGGGCTGCTCCTCGGGCATGCCCCCGAGCGTAGAGCCGTCGCCTTGGAGGGCCCTGGGATCTCCACAGCCGCCGCCCGGGCCCCGTCAGGCCGCGTCCGGCGTGAACATCTTGCCCGGGTTGAGGATCCCGTGCGGGTCGAAGACGGCCTTGATCCGCTCCTGCAGCGCGTGCTGGGCCTCCCCGAGCTCGTCCTTCAGGAACGCCCGCTTGAGCAGGCCCACGCCGTGCTCTCCGGTCAGGGTGCCGCCCAGCTCCAGTCCGGCGGCGAACAGCTCGCCCGCCGCCTCCCACACGGCCTCCGGGATCGCGGTGCCGGCCTCGCCGCCCACCTCGCCCGCCGAGCCGAACACCAGCACCGGGTGCAGGTTTCCGTCCCCGGCGTGGGCCGACGTCGGGATGGCGACGCCCGTGCGCGCCTCGATCTCCCGGATCCGCGCGAACATCTCCGCCATGCGGCTGCGCGGCACCGCGACGTCCTCCACGAGCGGGGTGCCGAGCGCCTCGAGGGCGGGGAACGCGCTGCGGCGCAGGGCCATGAGCGCCTCCGCCTCCCTGGGGTCCGCGGTGGCGGTCACCGCGCCGCCGGCCGCCTCCATCAGGGCCGCCATCGCGGCGCCGTCCTCGGCCGCCCCCGCGCCGTCGGCCTGCACCAGCAGGAACGCGCCGCGCTCGGGCAGCGCCGCGCCCAGCTCCGGGCCGACGTACGCGCGCACCGCCGCGAGCGTGGCCTCGTCAATGAGCTCCATCAGGGCCGGCACGTGGCCCGCGCCCGTGACGGACTGGGCGGCGGCCGCGGCGGCGACGACGTCGGAGAAGAACCCGCCCAGGGTCACCTGGGCGCCCCGCACGAGCGGGCGCAGCGCGAGCGTGGCGCCCACGATCACGCCGAGGGTGCCCTCCGAGCCGATCAGCAGGGCGGTGAGGTCGTAGCCCGTGACGCCCTTGACCGTGCGGTGGCCGAGGCGCAGGAGCGTGCCGTCGGCGAGCACCACGTCCAGCCCCAGCACCGCCTCACGCGTGACGCCGTACTTGGCGCACAGCAGCCCGCCCGCGTTCATCGCGATGTTGCCGCCCACGGTGGAGATGTCCTTCGAGGCCGGGTCGGGCGCCCACCACAGCCCGTGCTCGGCCAGGCGCGCGTTGAGCGCGCCGTTGAGGATCCCGGGCTCGACGACGGCGACGCGGTCCGCGGGGGAGACCTCGAGGATCCGGTCCATCGCCCTGACGTCCAGCACGATCTCGCCCGCCCCGGCGACGGCGCCCCCGGCCAGCCCCGTGCCTGCCCCGCGGGTCACGAGCGGGGTCCGCGTGGCGTGGGCGATCCGGCACGCGGCCTGCACGTCCCCCACGCGGCCGGCGCGCACCACGGCGAGCGGGGCGGCGGGGGAGCGGTGGCCGGAGCGGTCGGTGCGGGCGGCCTCGAGGGCCTCCGCCGCGGTGTCCACGCGGCCGGGCAGCTCCCGTTCGAGCAGGGCGAGCACATCGGGGGTCGTCGTCATGGCCCCCAGTGTCCCCGATCACGTCGGCCCCCGCGCGCCGGTGACGCCGGGCCGCGACGGCGCCGCGGTCCCTAGACTGGCGGCCATGACCTCCCCGGACCCCTCCCCGGCCCTCGACCGCGCCCGCGTGCAGGTGGTGACCCTGCGGCCGGACGCGCTGCGCGGGAGCACCGTGCGCCGGGTGGCGTCCGTCCTCGCCGAGTCCTTCGTCACCGACCCCTACACGGTCTCCTTCCTCCCCGCGGACCGGAGGGTCGAGCGGCTGACCCGCAAGTTCTCCGGTGCGGTGCGGGACGCCCTGTCTCCCGGGCCCGACGGGCGGGTGCCCGGCGCGGTCGACGTCGCCGTGGACCCCGCGGACGGCACGGTCCTCGCCGCCGCCCTGTGGGGGGCGCCGGACGCGCCGCGCGGCACCACCGTGCCGGCCGCCGTCGCCTCCGTGCCCGGCCTGCTGCGCGTGCACGGCGCCCACGCGCTGGACATGGCGCTCACCGTGGCCGCGTGCGAGCGCGCCCGCCCGACGGTCCCGCACTGGTACCTCGCGGACCTCGGGACCCTTCCCGCGGCCCGAGGCCGGGGCGCGGCGAGCGCCCTCGTGCGCCACCGGCAGCGGCGCGCGGACGGCACCGGGATCTACCTCGAGTCCTCCACCCGGGCCAACGTGCCGTTCTACGCGCGCCTCGGGTTCGCCGAGATCGAGCCCGTGCGGGCGTTCGGCACCGAGGACCTCACCGGCATGTGGTGGGAGGCCCGCTGATGCGTCACCCGATCCAGGACTACCTGCGCTCCCTCCACGACTCCCTCCGGGACTCCAACGAGGGCGAGCTCGCGCAGTACATCCCCACGCTGGCCACCGCGGACCCGGACCGGCTGGGCATCGCCCTCGCCACCGTCACGGGGCACCTCTACTCCGCCGGCGACGACGAGACGGAGTTCACCATCCAGTCCGTCTCCAAGCCGTTCGGGTACGCGGCCGCCCTCATGGACCGCGGCCGCGCCGAGGTGGACGCCCGCGTGGCCCTGAACCCCTCCGGGGAGGCGTTCAACGAGCTCTCCCTCGAGGCGGAGTCCCACCGCCCGGACAACGCCATGATCAACGCCGGCGCCATCGCCGTGCACCAGCTCCTCGTGGGGCCGGACGCGCGCCCGCAGGAGCGGATCGACCGGCTCGTCTCCCTGCTCTCCGCGCTCGCCGGCCGGCCACTGCGGGTGGACCAGGAGTCCTACGAGGCCGAGCTGGCCACCGCGGACCGCAACCTCTCCCTCGGCCACATGATGCGCAGCCACGGCATCATCCAGGACCGTGCCGAGGACGTGGTCGCCGGGTACATCGCGCAGTGCTCCGTCCTCGTGACCGCCCGCGACCTCGCCCTCATGGGCGCGTGCCTCGCCGCGGGCGGCCTCCACCCGCTCACCGGCGAGCGGGTCATCGCGGCGCGCGTGGCCCGCCAGGTCCTCTCCGTCATGAGCTCCTCCGGGATGTACGACGACGCCGGGCAGTGGCTCGTGGACGTGGGGATCCCGGCGAAGTCCGGCGTGGCCGGGGGCGTGCTCGGCGCCCTGCCCGGACAGGTGGGGATCGGCGTGTTCTCCCCCCGCCTGGACGCCCACGGCAGCTCGCTGCGCGGCGTGCGGGTGTGCCGCCGCATGTCCGAGGACCTGAACCTGCACATCATGGAGGCCGACGCCCTGGGCGGCACCGTGGTGCGCCACGTCAGCCGCGAGGGCGCCAGCGTGCGCCTGCACCTGCAGGGCGTCATCCGCTTCGGCGGCGCGGACGCCGTGGTCTCGGCGCTCGCGGACCTCGGCACGGGCGAGCGCCGGCAGCGGGGCTGGTCCTGGGACGGGGATGAGCACCCGGATGTGGCGGCGTGCACCGCCGTCGGCCGGGGCGCCCTGGAGGACGCGGTGGCGGCCGGCGAGGAGGACGGGGCCATCGAGGAGGTCGTGCTGAACCTCGAGCGGGTGGACCGGGTGACCGAGGTGGGGCGGCGGCTCATGGCGGAGGGCGTGCACCGCCTCGAGGCCGACGGCGTCCGCGTGCGGATCGACGATCCGGACGGGGTCCTCGCCGAGGTCTGAGGGCGGGGTGCGCGCGGGGGCGGTCGCCCCCGCGCGTGCGTTCTTCCTCTCGACGACTTCCGTTCATCTTCCGTTCATGCAACACTGGGGGATTCCTCCGTCCCGCCACCGCGTTCTCATGCGAGGTCCCCCATGCCCCTTCCCACCCCCCGCGTCAGCCTGCCCTCCTCCCTGCACCGCCTGCGTCGTCATCGCCGCACGGCGGCCGTCGCGCCGCGCCCGGTCGCGCGTCTGGCGTGGTGGAGCGCCGGCGTGCTGCCCGCCGTCGGGTGCCTCACCTCGTTCTCCATCGGGGCCAGGAAGGCGACCATGGTCATCCCGGGCGTGGGCTACCAGGGCGGCTTCTCCGCCGGGTGGGCGCACGCCCTGAACCAGCCGGCCTACTTCACATGGCTGTCCAACGCGCTCGTGGCCGGCACCTCCCTGACGCTCGCGGCGCGGGACACGGCGCCGACGTCGGACGCGTTCTGGGCCCTGCGCACCGCGGGGCTGGGCTCCGTGATGGTCACGGGCATCGTGTACAACGCCGTGCTGCGCGGCCACGAGGAGGACACCGCGCTCTACCGCGTCAACGACACGCTGCAGCACGTGGTGAACCCCGTGCTCGCCCCCGCCGTGTGGGCGCTCTTCGACCCCCGTGGGCAGATCACGCACCGCCGGGCCGGCCTCGCCTCCGTGATCCCCCTGCTGTGGGCCGCCATGACCATGACGCGCGGGCGGCGGATCGACTGGTACCCCTATCCGTTCCTGGACGTGCCGCGCCTCGGCTCCCGCACCGTCGGGCTCGTGCTGGTGGGGATCCTCACCGGCTTCACCGGCTTCATGGGGATGCTCGGCGACCTCGACCGGCGCCTCACGCCGGCCTGAGCGGTGCGTCACGCCGTCCGTGCCGTCGCCCACTCGTGGTGCAGGAGCCCCATGACGTGGCAGTCCACCCAGCGCCCGTCCAGCAGCAGGGCCTCGCGGAGCGTCCCCTCGAGCACGAAGCCCAGCTTCCTGTAGACGTGGACCGCGCGTGGGTTGTGGGCGTACACCTCGAGGCCCACCCGGTGCAGTCCCACGGTGCCGAACGCGTGGTCCAGGACGAGGCGCAGCGCCCGCGTCCCGATCCCGCGGTCCCGCTCCCGGGCGAGCCACAGGCGCATCCCGCACGCCCGGTTCTCCGCGTCCAGGTCCAGCAGGAGGACCTCGCCCACCACCGCGCCGTCCACCTCGATGGCCCAGACCGCGCGGTCCTCAGCCCCCGCCCAGCGGTCGTAGACCGCCCTCAGCTGGGCGGGGCTCAGGTCCGGCTCGGCCTCGCCGCGGGCCAGCGCCTCGGCCTCGGCCGTGGAGGAGACGGAGCCGGTGAGCACCTGCACCTCGACGTCACGCATGAGCGCGCCGAGGCCGCGCGCGTGGCGGCCGTCGGCGGCGTGGAGGGCGAGCTCGCCATCGGCCAGCTCGGGGACCTCGCAGAGCGAGGGCCCGCCCTCCGGAGCGCCCTGGCGCACCCGCGTCAGCCCTGGAGGCGGCGCAGCTCCACGGGCTGCCCGCACGCGAAGGAGGCCTCGGCGGCGTAGGTGCGGGCGCCGGCGTCGTCCGGGGCCTCGACGATCCAGAACCCGCCCATCTGCAGGTCTCCCCGGGCGAGGGTGCCGCCGCGCACCTCGGCCGCGGTGCTCGTCTTCTCCGGCCCCTCCGCGGCGGTGGCGTCGACCACGAGCGCCTCCTCCGGGGGCATCAGGCCGCCCGCGCCCACGAAGGCGCCGGCGTTCTGGAGCATGGCGTTGTAGGCGCTGACGCGCTCGTGCGCGATCTGCATCTCCTCGGGGGACTGGTACGCGGCGCCGGTGGCGTGGATGCCCGGCGCGTGCCACACGGTGATCAGGTACTGGCCCATGCGCCCATTCGGGCACACGGGGCGGGGCGCGTCAAGGGCCTCAGGCCGCCTCGACCGCCTCGGTGATCGGGGTGTCGCCGTCCACGAACTCGATCCGCGTGCGCACCGTGGACGGGTCCTCGAGCACGGCCGCGATCACGCGGGCCACGTTCCCGCGGGAGACCTCGCCCCTCGGGGCGTCCGGGGCGTCGAGGTCCGGGTCCACCGTGATGCGGCCGGTGGGCTCCACGAGGGTGAGCGCGGCGGGGCCGAGGATGGTCCAGTCCAGATCGGTCTCCTGCAGCGCGGCGTCCGCCTCGGCCTTCGCCTGGGCGTAGGGGAAGAAGTCGTCGTCCTCGGGCAGGCCGTGCTCCAGCGAGGCGCCGAGGTAGGAGACCATCACGTAGCGCCGCACGCCCGCGGCCTTGGCGGCGCGCATGCTCGCGACGGCGGCGTCGTGGTCCACGGCGCGGGTGCGCTCGGGGGAGCCGCCGCCGGCGCCGGCGGAGAAGACGATCGCGTCCTGCCCCCGGAAGGCCTCGGTGAGCTCGTCCACGCCCGCGTGCTCGATGTCCAGCACGAGGGGGGTGGCCCCGGCCTGCTTGACGTCGGCGCTCTGGGCGGCGTCGCGGATGGCTGAGGTGACGGTGTGGTCGGCGGCGGCGAGCAGCGGGGCGGCCAGCAGGGCCACCTTGCCGTGGCCGCCGAGGATGAGCACGTTCGACATGAGGTTTTCCTTCGTTCCTGCATCGGATGGGTCTGGAGCCCACGCTAGGCCTGGCGGGTGCGGGCCCGGCAAGGATTCAGCCCTCGGCCGGACTGCGGTGTGCGGGATGCCCTGCCGTCGTCGCATCCCACGCGCCCAGCCATGCGCCACCGCCCGGCGCCGCGCCCCGGTGTCCGCCCCGCGCGCTACCGTGGTGGGGTGAGCGATCCCACCACCCCCGTCCCGCGCCCTGCCGACGGCCGCACCCCGGACCACGGGGAGCGCGTCTCCTCGATGTTCGACTCGATCGCCGGGCGCTACGACCTCATGAACACCGTGATGACGTGGGGCCAGGAGCCCCGCCTCGTGAGGCGCACCGTGGCCCGGGCCAACGTGCCCCAGGGTGGACGCGTGCTGGACCTGGCCACGGGCACGGGCGACATCGCCCTGGAGGTCCTGCGCCAGCATCCGGACGCCACCGTGGTGGGCGCGGACTTCGCCCCCGAGATGATGGAGGTCGGCCGGGCCCGCCCGGGCGGCGGCCGCGTGGAGTGGGTCGAGGCCGACGCGATGGACCTCCCCTTCGAGGACGACTCCTTCGACTCCCTCACCCACGGCTACCTGCTGCGCAATGTGGCGGACATCCCCGCCACCCTGGCCGAGCAGTTCCGTGTGCTGCGGCCCGGCGGCTGGATGGCGGCCCTGGAGACCTCACCGGCGCCGGAGAACATCGTCAAGCCGTTCTCCTCCCTCTACATCCACCGGGTCATGCCCCTGGTGGCGCGCGCGATCACCAAGACCCCGGAGGCCTACCAGTACCTCTCCCGCTCCACCGCCGCGTTCAAGACCCCCGAGCAGCTCGCGGACCTGTTCGCCGAGGCGGGATTCGTGAACATCGGCCACCGGCTGCACATGTTCGGCACGCTCGCCATCCACTGGGCCATGAAGCCGTCGGCCTGACCTCGTCCTGGGCCTCACCTCGGCCCTCCCGGCCGCCCGCCCCGGGGCGGGCTGTGCCAAGGGCCACGGTGTGCCCGGCGGTCTGGATCCGCGACCCGGCCGTAGGATTAACACAGAAACCTTTCGGCCGCCGTCGCCGTCCGCTCGACCACCCACCCGTCCGCCCCTCCCTGATCACCCGTGAGGACCGCCCCGTGAGCTCCGCCCAGAACCCCGCCGCACCCATGTCGATGGCCGCGCTGCGTGAGGTGCTCCCCCAGCTGTCCCACCCGGACGGCGCCCCCGTGCGCGTCCTCGTCGTCGACGACGAGCCGATGATCGCGGACCTCCTCGCCATGGGCTTCGGGCTGTGCGGCTGGGAGGTGAAGACGGCCCACGACGGCGAGACCGCCGTCGAGCTGGGCGTCCACCACCAGCCGGACCTGGTGATGCTCGACGTGATGCTCCCCGACATGGACGGCCTGGAGGTGCTGCGCCGCCTGCGCGCGCACTGGGCCGAGGTGCCCGCCATGTTCCTCACCGCCAAGGACGCCCCCGAGGACAGGATCTCCGGCCTCGCCGCGGGCGGCGACGACTACGTGACCAAGCCCTTCTCCATGGAGGAGGTGCTGATCCGCGCCCACCGCCTCGTGCAGCGCGCAGGGCTCGTGGAGGCCGGCGCCGAAGTCCTCGTGGTGGGCGATCTGGTGATGAACACCCGCACCCACGAGGTGACCCGCGGCGGCGACCTCATCGAGCTGACCGCCACGCAGTACAACCTGCTGCGGCACCTGATGTCCAACGTGCGCACCGTGCTCTCCAAGGAGCGGCTGCTCCAGGAGGTCTGGGGCTACGACTTCGGCGGCCGCGCGAACATCGTGGAGCTGTACATCTCCTACCTGCGCAAGAAGATCGACGCCGGCCGCGAGCCCATGATCCACACCGTCCGCGGCGCCGGGTATGTCATCCGCCCTGCCGCCTGAGGCGGCGGTCCCCTCGGACCAGGGGAGCGGCCCGAGGGGTGGGCGCTCGATGCTCCGGGGTCGCCGCCGCTCCGTCGCGACGCGCCTCCTCCTGGGGCTGCTGGCCATCCTGCTCGTCACCATGAGCATCTGGACCGCGTACATCATGCTCGCCGCCCAGGGCATGGTGGACCGCCAGCTGGCCACCTCCCTCTCCGCCGCGTGGGAGCGCGCGGCCACCCAGGTCTACGCCGCCGAGCCGGTCCCGCCGGTGGTCGGCGCCCCGGCGTCATCAGGGGCGAACGGCGCCGACGGCCCAGGGCGACACCGGCCGGGCAGCCTCGCCCAGCCGGTGGGGACCCTGGTGGGCACCGTCTCCCGCGCGGAGCTGGCGGATCACGCCGGCTCGGCTCTCGAGGCCGCCGTGCTCGAGCCCTCGGGCCACCCGCGCACGCTCACGAGCGAGGAGCGCCACGACGTGGTGCACGCGGTGCAGGGCCTCGCCCAGGGGGAGCAGGTGTCCGCGGACGTCGGAGGGGTCGCCTACGAGCTCCAGGCCGGCGGCCTGGAGCCTACGGCCCCCTGGCTGGCAGGCGACAAGGTGCTGGTGGTGGGCCTGCCCACCCAGGAGCTGGTGGAGGGACGGCGCGACGGCGTGGCGCTGACGCTGGCAGGCGTCGCCCTGATGGTGGCGGCCACCGGCGCGCTCGCCTCGTGGTGGATCCGGCGCACCCTGCGCCCGCTGGGCGAGGTGGCGCAGGTGGCCGCCGACGTCGCCCGCATGGACCTGGCCGGCGGCGGCGTGGACCTCGCGCGCGCCCGCCTCCCGCGCCGCGCCCTCGAGGGCGCGGACGAGGTGGCCGTGGTGGGCCGGGCGATGGACCGGCTCGTCGGCGCCGTGGACTCCGCCCTGGAGCGGCGGCTCCGCGAGGAGCAGGAGCTGCGCCGGTTCGTGGCGGACGCCTCCCATGAGCTGCGCACCCCGCTCGCCTCGGTGCGCGGGTACGCGGAGATGCTCGCGCTCACGGAGGACCTCTCGGAGGGCGGGCGGCGATCCCTGGCCCGCGTGCTCGACCAGGCCGACCGCATGACAGACCTCGTGGACGGCATGCTCGTGCTCGCGCGCCTGGAGGCCGCACACCGCGGCCGTGCACTCGGACTGGATGCTTTCGACGGCGACGGCGACGGCGACGACTGCGCCGTGGACGTCTGCGAGGTGGTGCTGGACGCCGTGATGGATGCGCGCGCCGCGTGGCCGGACCACCGGTGGGAGGTCGAGGTGCCCGACCTGGACGGGTCCCCCTGCGGGATGCCCGGCGACCGGGACCGACTGAGCCGGATCGTGGGGAACCTCCTCTCCAACGCCGGCCGGCACACCCCTGCGGGCACCACCGTCGCGGTCTCCCTGGCCCCCGCAGCCCTCCCCGTGAGCGGCGCGCCCGCCATGCGCGTCCGGGTGGAGGATGACGGCGGGGGCATCCCCCCGGAGATCCGTCCGGGGCTCTTCGACCGCTTCGTGCGCGGCGGGGGCCCCCTCGCGGGCGGGGAGCACTCCAGCGGCCTCGGCCTGCCCATCGTGCGGGCCGCCGCCCGTGGCCTCGGCGGGGATGTGACCGCCGGATCCGGGGAGGGCCGGACCCGGTTCGACGTGGTCCTTCCCCGCGTGTCGACGGGGGATTCCGGGGGTCCCTGTGACGGGAATCGCCTTTGACGGCAGGGGATGAGGAGTTGACGGACCCCCCTGATCGCCTGTTTATGGTGTGTTCATAGTGATCGAAACGGGGTCACATCCGGGGGACCACCCCGGGTCTGGACCCCACGTGCTGGAGCGGCGAACGACCGCCTCCGGTGAGAGGAGATTCACCATGGAGTTCCGTAAGACCGCCACCGCCCTGACCCTCAGCGCCGCCGTCCTGACCGGTGCCGCCGCTCCGGCCGCCATGGCCAGCAGCACCGCCCCCGCCTCGGCCTCCACGTCGGCCCCCGCCTCTTCCTCGGCTCCCGCCAAGCAGGAGGAGAAGAAGGACGACAACGGCAACATGGGCCTCTGGGGCCTCGCCGGTCTCCTGGGCCTCGCCGGTCTGCTCGGCCGCAACAAGAAGCACACCGAGACCGTGCGCCCCGCGCACACCGAGACGGTGCGTCCGGCCCACACCGAGACCCACCGCGTCGACACCGACGACGTGCGTCACACCGCCGGCAACGCCAACACCACGCTGAACACCAAGCGTCCCGGTTCGGACGACCTCCGCTGATCCTCGGATCCGCTGACGCTCCGAGGCCTTAGGCCTCGAGCACACTAGGCCGCCGGGGCCGCGCGCGACACCGTCTCAGAGAGACGGTCGAGCGCCGCGGTTCCGGCGGCCCATCTGTGCCAGTAGAGGGGCACCTCGGCCGTGCCCAGCTCGGGGATGCTCTCCAGCTCCGGGTGCGTCCCCGCCAGCACGCTCGCCGGGACCTGCGCCGCCGGCAGCATGCCCCACCCCAGCCCGCTCTCCACCGCGCCCAGGTAGGCCTGTACCGAGGGCAGCAGTTGGTGCGGCGGCGTGGGGGTCGGTCCGCCGCCCCGCACGGCCCGGTGCAGCACCGTGCGCTGCAGTCCGTCGCGCGGCCCGAAGTCCAGGAGCGGCAGGCTCCCCACGTCCACCCGACCCCGCGCGTCCCGATGCCGGTCCAGCAGCACCGAGGCCGCCACCGCGTGGTAGCGCATCGCGCCGATCCGGGTCACCGTGCAGCCCGAGACCGGCTCCGGCCGGTCCGTCACCGCCGCCACGGCCGTCCCGTCCCGCAGCAGCTCCACCGTGTGCTGCTGGTCCTCGCTGTAGAGGTGGAGCACCACGTCGTCCCAGGTGGCCGCCTCCCGGATGATCGGACGCCACCACGTGTCGAGCGAGTCCGCGTTGACCGCCACCGCCAGCGTCGTGCGGCCGCCGGGCGCGTGCCCGAGCGCGGCGAGGGCCTCGTCCTCGAGGGCCAGGGTCTGCCGCGCGAGCCGCAGCATCCGCTCCCCGGCCGCCGTCGGACGCACCGGGACCGTGCGGGCCAGCAGCACCTGGCCCACCCCGCGTTCGAGCGTCTTGATGCGCTGGGAGAACGCGGAGCCGGAGATGCGCAGGGCGTCGGCGGCGGCGTCGAAGGTGCCGTGGTCGACGGCGGCGGCCAGAGCTCGCAGATGGTCGGAGTTCACGGGTCCGAGCCTAGGCCGTCCGGTTGAAGGATTCCTGCAGATCCTGAAGGAGATTGCGATGGAGCGGACGGCGGAGCGGGGTCTACCCTCGCGGTCGTGCCGATCTTCACCACCGGATTCCTGACCTACCTGGCCCTCATCGTCGCGATCGGGGCCCAGACCCTCTTCCTGCTGCGCCAGATCGTGCGACGGGACCGCGTGGGCGTCGCCCTCGGCGTGTGCTTCGCCAGCGACGTGGCGCTGCTCGCCGTGGGCACCGCGGGCATCGGCGTGGTGGCCGAGCACCACCCCTGGATCGTCACGGCCCTGACCGTGTCCGGCGTCGTCTACCTGCTCTGGTTCGCCGTCTCCGCGTTCCGCTCCGCCCTCCGGGGCCAGCGCACGCTCGTCGCGGCGGCGGCCGAGGTGGACGCGTCGCTCGCGCCGGACGCCGTCGAGCTGGCCACGCTCACGGGCGAGCTGCCCCGCATCGACCCGCGCACCGGGACGGTCGCCGGGGGCCACGCCTCGAGGCGCGGCCCCGAGAGCCCCGCCGCGATGCCGGCCCCGCAGCCCGCCGGCGCGGGCGCCGTCGCGGTCAAGACGCGGGTCGAGCCGCGCCGGGTGATGCTCGAGGCGCCCCAGAGCCGCCTCGGTCGGATCGTCCTGCTCTCCCTGTCCGTCTCCCTGCTCAATCCGCACGCGATCCTGGACACCGTGGTCATGATGGGCACCTTCGCGCAGACCTACGGCGCGGACAAGTGGCTCTACACCCTCGGCGCGCTCGCGGCCTCCGCGGTGTGGTTCGTGGTGCTCGGCTGGGGCGGCACCAAGCTGGCCCCGTCCATGAACTCGCCGCGCACGTGGCGGATCGTCGACGCCGTGGTGGGCACGCTCATGCTGGGCATCGCCGCGAAGGTGGCGCTGACCCTGCTCTGACGTCGGTCTGAGGCTGCCCCCCGTCCTCGAGCCCGCTCCGCCCCGTCCTCGAGCCCGCTCCGCCCCGCGGCGAGGCGCTCCGGGAGTGGGACCCATGGACGGCATGCCGTGTGCTGACGGGGCAGAATGGGGGGCATGACCGCCTCTCCCTCCGCCGACGCACCGGGGGAGGCCATCCGCGTGGCCGCCGTCGTGATGGCGCGCCCGGACCGGCGCGTGCTGACCGTCCGCAAGGCCGGGACCACGATGTTCATGTTCCCCGGGGGCAAGCACCTCCCCGGCGAGGATCCCGTGGACACCGCCGTGCGCGAGGTGGCGGAGGAGACCGGACTGCGCCTGCACGCCCGGGAGCTCGCGCACGTGGGCGCGTGGGACACCGCCGCCGCCAACGAGCCAGGCGCGCGCCTCCACGCCGAGGTGTACGCGCTGTGGCGACCGATTGCCCGCCACGAGGTGCCCGCGCCCACGGAGGAGATCGTCCAGCTGCACTGGATGGACCCCGCCGCGCCGGACGCGCCCGCCGGGCACGAGGTGGCGCCGCTGCTGCTGCCGGTGCTGGCCGCCGTCGCCGCGACCCCGATGTTCTGACGCCCCCGACCGCGTCTCGGGTTCAGACGTCCTGGCCCGCGCCCCCACGCCCCCGCGCGTCGGGCCTCGCGCGCCCGGTGCCGTCCGGGGGCGCCACTACCCTGAACCGGTGACCTCCCTGCTGCGCATCCTGCGCTTCGCGCCCCAGCTGAACCCGCTCTACCTCGGCATCGCCGTCAGCTCCGTGCTGGCCGCGCTGCTCAGCCTCGCCACCCCGTTCCTCATCGGCGCGGCCACGGACCGGATCGTGGACGCCGTGGCCGGGCGGACCTCCGTGGAGGAGGCCGTGACCGCCGTGACCTGGCTGGCGCTGGCGTTCCTCGGCGTCGAGGTGGCCACCACCGCGGTGGTGAGCGTGGGCGGCTACTGGGGAGACGTGATGGCCGCGCGCATGCGAACCGTCCTCTCCACGCGGTACTTCGAGCACCTGCTGCACCTGCCGCAGCGGTACTTCGACACCGCGCTCACCGGCCGCATCACCAACCGGCTGAACCGCTCCATCACGGAGCTCACCCAGTTCCTGCAGTTCTTCGCGAACAACGCGTTCACCATGCTCATCACCACCGCCGCGGTCCTGGTGATCACGGGGTTCTACTGGTGGCCCCTCGCGGTCCTGCTGGCCGTCGTGTTCCCCGTGTACATGTGGCTCACCGCCAAGACCTCGACGAAGTGGCAGGTGTGGGAGGGGGAGAAGAACACCGAGGTGGACGTCGCCTCGGGACGCTTCGCCGAGGTGGTCTCCCAGATGGCCGTGGTGCGCGCCTACAACCGGCAGGAGCACGAGCTCGCCGGGTTCCGCGAGCGGTTCACCAAGACCGTGGGGCTCACCCGCACGCAGTCCCGGTTCTGGCACGGCATGGACGCGTGGCGCCGGCTCGCCATGAACGTGGTCTTCGGGCTGATGTACCTCATCGTGTTCGTGCGGACGGCGCAGGGGCTGTTCTCGGTGGGGGACATGGTGATCCTCCTGCAGCTGATGAACATGGCCCGCCAGCCGATCTTCTCCATGAGCTACCTCGTGGACTCCGCGCAGCGCGCCGTGGCCGGGTCGAAGGACTACTTCGCCGTGCTCGAGGAGGAGCGGGAGCGGGCGGGCGGACGGGCGCTCGAGGCGGGGGAGGTGCGTGCTGTCCCGAACGGGCCGGCGGAGGCGCGCGCCGACGTCGTCGAGGGCGAGACAGTGCCGCTTCCCGCGGACGTCCCCGCCGTCCGCTTCACGGACGTGACGTTCGCCTACGACGACGACGCCGCCCGCCCCGTGCTCGACCGCGTCACCTTCGAGGCGGGCGTGGGCGAGAAGATCGCATTCGTGGGGGAGTCCGGCGGCGGCAAGTCCACGATCACGAACCTGCTCATGGGGCTCTATCCCGTGGGAGACGGGCGGATCGAGGTGTTCGGGAACGACGTCGCGGGGCTGGACCTGGCCGCGGTGCGCGGCTCGATCGCCACCGTGTTCCAGGAGCCGTTCCTGTTCTCCGGGACCGTGCGGGAGAACATCGCCTACGCCGACCCGGACGCCACCGACGAGCGGGTGCGCGCCGCGGCGAAGGCGGCGTACGCGGACTCGTTCGTGGAGGGCTTCGACCACGGCTACGAGCAGATCATCGGCGAGCGCGGCCTGCGGCTCTCCGGCGGGCAGAAGCAGCGCATCGCGGTGGCGCGGGCGGTGCTCAAGGACGCGCCGATCCTGGTGCTGGACGAGGCCACCTCCGCGCTGGACACGAAGTCCGAACGGCTCGTGCAGGCGGCCCTCGAGGACCTGATGGTGGGGCGGTCGAGCCTGATCGTGGCGCACCGGCTGAGCACGATCGCGTCCGTCGACCGGATCGTCACGCTGCGCGGCGGGCAGGTGCAGGAGATCGGGACCCCGGCCGAGCTGGCCGAGTCCGGCGGGATCTACGCGCAGCTGCTCGAGCTGCAGAGGGCCGGCACCCAGGAGGCCCGGAAGATGCTGAAGGAGTACGGGCTCAGCGGGTGAGGCCGCGCGTCGTGCGCCGCCGGCGGGCCTCAGCCGCGCGGCCCCCACACGTGCAGCAGGGTGCGCCCGGCCAACGGCGCCGCGTCCTGGAGGGCGGCCCACAGGACGCCCTCCCGATCCAGGGCCGCGTTCTCGATCCCGTACACGCCCGGGTCCGCGCCCTGGTCGGCGGCGGGGACGACGATGGCGGGTCGGGTGCGACGACGGCCGGCCTGTGGACAACCGGGGCTGCCGTCGTCGTGGGAGCCAGGATCAGGACCATGCGCGTGCCCGGCGACTTCCCCCTGACCCTGCGGTCCCGGCCCTTCACCCGGGCCCAGGCGCTGGCGGCGGGGGTGCCCGCCTCCCGCCTGCGCAGCCGCGAGGTCGAGCGGGCGGCGCGCGGGGTCCACCGATGGATCGGCCCGGTGACCGGCACGACGGCGCCCGGCCCCTCAGCCCTGGCGCTGCAGGGCCTGCCGCCAGGTCAGCGCCCTGCCGGTGCGCAGGATGGAGCGCTCGTAGATCGCGGCGGCCAGCCAGATGGCCAGGGCGGTCGAGACCACGAGGATGCCCAGCGCGAGCACGTGCTCCCACATCTGCCCCTGCTCGAGGAAGATCCGCAGGGGCACCGCCACGGGCGCGGAGAACGGGATGAAGCTCATGATCCGCAGGGCCTCGGGGTTGTCGTTGAAGAAGATCACCCCGAAGTACGGGAGCATGATCAGCATCATCACGGGCATGGACGTGGAGCCGATGTCCTCCTGCCGGGACACCATGGAGGCGGAGGCCGCATACAGGGCGGCAATCATCACGAAGCCGATGCTGAACAGCAGCACGAACCACAGGATCGGCACGCCCAGGCCGTCCAGGGGCAGGACCTCCCCGTTGATCTGCAGGCCCAGCAGCAGGGCGGCGGCGACCAGCGCGACCTGCAGGATCGCCATCGCGGCGTTGCCGAGCACCTTGCCGGCCATCATGGCGCGGGCGGGCACCGCGGCCAGCAGGATCTCCACGATCCGCGACTGCTTCTCCTCGATCACGGACACCGCGATCTGCTGACCGAACGTGATCGCGGCCATGAAGAACACCAGTCCGAAGCCGAACGCGATGAAGTACCGCAGTAGCGGGTTCGGGGCGGACGGGTCCAGCAGCTCGACGGCGGGGCTCGTCGAGAGCGCCTGCACGAGGGAGGTGGGCACGTCCGTCATGGCCAGCACCTCGAGCCCGCCCGGGGCGTCGGCGCTCGGCACCACGGCCGCCTCGACGTCCCCGCGCTCGACGGCGGCCCTCGCCTCGGCGACGGAGTCGAGGGTCCGCGCCTCGTAGTCCTCGCCCAGGGCGGCGACGACGGGCGCGGTCTGGTCGACGACGGCGACGCCGGTGGCGTCCCCCGCGAACATGTCGCCCATGCGCGGCACCAGGAGGGTGGCGAGCAGGGCCACGGCGAGGAGGATCATCGTGGTGATGATGTACGCCTTGGAGGTGCCCTTCACCTTCATCTCGCGGGCGGCCACCGTGCCGACGGCTGTCCAGAACGGGGTGCGGCGCGGCTGCGGGCGGCCCGCTCCGTCGGGGCCGCCGTCGGGGCGGCGGTCCGTGGTTGTGGGGTGTGCCGTGCTCATCGGGTGACCTCCGTGAAGATCTCGTGCAGGGAACGGGTGACGGGGCCGAAGCGGTGCACCGGGCCGCGGGCGGCGGCCTCGGCGAGGACGCGCTGGGCGGCCCCCGGGGTGTCGGCGCGGAAGCGGGCCCGGCCGCCGTCGAAGTGGTAGACCTCGATGCCGGGAATGCTGCGCACCCAGCCGGCGTCGGCGTCGGCGTGCAGCTCCCACTCGGGCTCGGCGTGGGAGGCGATCAGCTCCTCGCGGGTGCCGGCGGCGCGGACACGGCCGCCAGCGAGGATGATCAGCTCGTCGCACAGGCGCTCGACGAGGTCCAGCTGGTGCGAGGAGAACAGGACGGGCACGCCGGTGTCCGCGGTCTCGCGAAGCACCTGGAGCGTGGTCTCCACCGCGTTCGGGTCCAGGCCGGAGAAGGGCTCATCGAGGACGAGCGCCACCGGGTCGTGGATGAGGGCGGCGGCGATCTGCGCGCGCTGCTGGTTGCCGAGGGAGAGCTCCTCGAGGCGGCTGCCGGCCCGGTCCGCGAGGTTCAGGCGCTCGAGCAGCTCGAGGGCCCGCGCCTTGGCGTCAGACCCGCGCATGTGGTGCAGCCGCCCCAGGTAGACGAGCTGGTCCACGACGCTCATCTTCGGGTAGAGCCCGCGCTCCTCCGGCATGTAGCCGATGCCCGCGCGGTAGTCCCGGGTGATGGGGGCGCCGTCGACCTCGATGCGGCCCGAGTCGGCCTCGAGGACGCCGAGCAGGATGCGCATGGTGGTGGTCTTGCCGGCGCCGTTGCCGCCCACGAAGCCCGTCATGAGGCCCGGCCGGATGCTGAAGCTCAGGTCCTGCAGCACAGGGGCGGATCCGAAGGACTTGTTCACCTCGTTCACTGTGATCATGGCTTCAGCCTAGGAATCGCGCCGGTGGGGCGCCTCCGACGTGCGGCGGAGATCGGCGGCTCCCCCTCCCGGGGGAGATCGCCGGCTCAGCCGGCCACGCCGTGCTCGAACGCCCAGATCACCGCGTGCACGCGGTCCCGGGCGCCGGTCTTCAGGAGCACGTTGGACACGTGGGTCTTCACGGTCGCCTCCCCCACGAACAGCTCGCGCGCGATCTCCCCGTTGGAGAGCCCGCGGGCCATCGCGCGCAGCACCTCGGCCTCCCGGGCCGTCAGCCCGACGCCGTCCCCAGCCCCGGCTCCGGACCCGACGCCGCGCGCAGGCTCGGCGGGCAGGGGGTCCGCGGGTGCCGGGGCCGCGGGAGCCGCGTCCGCCGGGGGCGGCGCCGCCCCGGCCCCGGCGGTCATGCGCTGCAGCACCCGGCGCGTGACCTGGGGGTCCAGCAGGGCGTCGCCGCGGCCGAGCACGCGCACGGCCTCGATCAGCTCCTCCGGCCCGGCCGACTTCAGCAGGAAGCCCGCGGCCCCGGCCGTCAGGGCGGCGAAGAGCGCCTCGTCCGTGTCGAAGGTCGTGAGGATGGGCACGGCCGCCCGCGTGCCGCCCGCCACCAGCCGACGCGTGGCCTCCACGCCGTCCAGCCGCGGCATCTGCACGTCCATGCAGATCACGTCGGGGTCCGTCTCGGCGGCCAGACGGAGCGCGTCCTCCCCGTCCCCGGCCTCGCCCACCACCTCCAGGTCGGGCTGGGAGCGCAGGATCGCGGTGAAGCCCACGCGGATCAGGGGCTGGTCGTCCACCAGCAGGACGCGCAGGGTCATGGGGTCTCCTCCTCGATCACGGCGGGCACCGCGGCCCGCACGAGCCATCCGCCGGAGTCCTTCGGTCCGGCCTGCACCGCGCCGCCCACCGACGCGACGCGCTCCTGCATCCCCACCAGGCCCAGCCCGGCACCGGAGGCGAGGCCGGCCGAGCGGGCGCCCCGCCCGTCGTCGCTGACCTCGAGCTCCACGCGGTCCGGCTCTGTGCGCAGCCGCACCTCGACGGCGGCGCGCGGCCCCGCGTGCTTGCGCGCGTTGGTGAGGCCCTCCTGCGCCACCCGGTACAGGGCGAGCTCGGCGGGCGGGGTGAGCGAGGGCGGGGAGCCGATCCGCGTGAGGCGCACGTCCTGGCCCGCCGACCGTGCCTCCTCCACGAGGCCCTCGAGGTCCTCGAGGGTGGGGAGGGCGGAGTGTGCGCCGGCGTCGTCGCGCAGGGTGTGGACCATGGTCTTGAGCTCGGCGACCGCCTCGCGGGCGGAGGACTCGACGCCGTGCAGGTGGCGCGCGGCGGCGTCGGGGTCCGCGGCCAGGGTGAGCCGTGCCGCGCCGGCCTGCACGCCCATGGCGGTGACGTGGTGTGCGACGACGTCGTGCAGCTCGCGGGCGATCCGCAGCCGCTCGAGGGACACGGCCTGCTCGGCGAGCCGCTCCTGCTGGGCGCGGATCTCCGCATGGGCGGCCTCGAGGTCCTGGCGGGCGAGCGCCTGGCGCCACGCGCGGTCCCCGAAGAGCCACGCCGCGCCGAAGTAGGCGAGGTTGACGAGGGTCTGGATGCCGGCCATGGCGAAGTACGCGTTGACGCCGCGCTCGCCGACCTCGGGGTCGCTGAAGCCGTCCACCATGACCCACGCGAGCCACACGGCCATGACCGCCGCGATCCCGGTGCGTGTCCAGAACGCGCGCCGCCGGTCCGGGCACCACGCCCCCACCGTGTAGAAGGCGAGGAACAGCACCACCTGCGAGGCGTAGAGCTCGACGCCCACCCACGTGGAGACCGCGAAGTATGTCAGCGAGACGACCGCGGCGACGGCCACCGGGAAGCGCCGGCGCCACGCGAGGGGGAGGGCCAGGGCGACGGCGCCGAGGGCGACCCAGCCGACGTCCTGCCTCCACGGCATCGAGCCCAGGAAGTCGGAGAGGTAGGCCAGCTCGACGCCGGCCACCACGAGCACCGCGGCGAGGATCGCGTCTGCGCGCCGCCAGCGGGGGGACAGCGCGCGCACGAGGGGGCGCCCGCCGCCGGCGGTGGCGCCGCCGACGGCCACGTCCGGGGGGCTCGGGACGACGTCGACGGCAGGGGTGGCGGGCATGCGCCCCACCCTAGCGACGGGTGCGGCGGGGGCACCTCCCCCGCGCGGGGGAGATCCGGCGCCGCGCGCGTGCCGCCGACGCGGCGGGTCACCACGAGGGGCTGGAGTGGGTGCGTCGTGGAGGAGCGGCGGGCAGCGCCGCCCTCATCCGCGCGGCGGCTGGTTCAGCTGGAACGTCGCGCCGGCCGGGTCCAGCACCGAGGCGACGACGCCGAACGGCGAGTCCATCGGCCCGTCCACGACGCGGCCGCCGTGCTCCGCCACGACGCGCACGGCCTCCTCCATGTCCGTGACCTGGAAGTAGGGGCGCCAGTAGCTCGGGGTGCCCTCGGGCAGCCACGGGGTCGCGTCGCACAGGCCAGCGGTGGAGTCCTCGTCGGCGAAGTTCGTGGCGTACGCGGGGCCCTCGCCGGCGGCACCGGGGTCGACGTCGCCCGCCGCGCCGTCGTCGTCCGGGGCGTCCCCGCGCATCGGGACCACGTCCCAGCCGGCCACGTTCCGGTAGAACGCGGCGTCCGCGGCGACGTCCGTGGACATCACCTCGAACCACACGGAGGTGCCGGGGGTCAGCGGCAGGTCGTGGCCGGGGAACTCGCCCGGCTCCCAGAAGCCCAGTGCCTCGCCGCCGGCGCTCTCCACGATCGCCATGCGGCCGAGCGGGCCCACGTCCATCGGCTCATTGACCACGGTCCCGCCGTGCTCGGCCACGAGCTCCATCGTCCGGTCGATGTCCTCGGTCTTGAGGTACACCGTCCACACGGCCGGCGGCATGCCCTCGGGTGCGGGCGGCAGGTCGGCCGCGTCCATCGCGCCGCCCACGGTGGCGTCGTCCTTGCGGATCATCATGTAGTGGCCGTACTCCTCGCCCTCGTCCTCGAAGGTCCAGCCGAACAGCGCCTCGTAGAAGGCGCGCTGTGCGGGGAAGTCGACGGCGGTGTAGTCGATCCACACGGGGGAGCCGACGGTGACGGCGGGCTGATCGGGGGTGGCGGAGAGGTTCGTGACGGAGGTCTCGCTCATGGGGCCCACGCTAGACGGCGGCGCCGAGCCTGTCTGCGGTCGGCGGCGCGCCGCCGGGGAGCCCCGGGCGTCTCTCGCGGGCCACCCGGCCGCCGGGCCCGGAGTGCCCGGCGGCCGGGCCCGCATCACACGGCCGCCAGGCCCTCTACGGGGCTCAGGTTCGCCGCCCGACGAGCGGGCAGCAGCGCCGCCGCCAGTCCGGCGAGGGCGGCCACCAGCACGATGAGGGCCAGCTCGAGCCACGGAACGGTGGGACGCACCACGGAGGATCCGCCCGAGTTCGCGAGCAGGTCGCCCAGGATGAGCTGGGAGCCGGCCCATCCGTAGAACACGCCGAGCGCGCAGCCCAGCAGGGCGGCCACTCCGGCGATCAGCACGGACTCGATCGCGATCATCCCGCGCAGCCCGCGCCGCGTCAGGCCCAGGGCCCGCAGCAGCGCGTTCTCGCGCGTCCGCTCGATCACGGAGAGGCTCAGCGTGTTGGCCACGCCGACCAGCGCGATCAGCACGGACACGGCCAGCAGCGCCACCACGATCCACAGCATCGCGTCGATGATCTGGGCGTACACGGCGCGCGTCGGGGCGCCGCCGTCCATGATGACGGCGCCGGAGCCGGCCGCCTCGGTGACGTCGTCGGCGAGGGCCTGCAGCTCGTTCACGGGCACGTTGCCCGACAGGGCCACGAGCAGCTGGCTGGGCACGGTGACCCCGCCGTCGAAGGCCACGGGCGCTCCGTCCCACCCGGCGGCGCGCGCGGTCTCCTCGGCGACGTACACGCCCGAGCCGAGCGAGCCGCCGCGCACGGGGGCGAGGGTCCGCTCGGCGCCGGCCACGGTGGCCGGGACGTCGCCCTCCACCCACTCGGGGACGAACACGGTGCCCGGCTGGCCGAGGCGCGCCTCCTCGTCCGGGGGCAGGTCGGCCACGGCGCCACGCAGGGCGGCGCTCGGCGCGGCGAGCACGGTGGAGCCGTTCTCCGTGGTCCCGACCGGCACGGCCAGGGCCACGGCGCCGACGTCGTCCACCCCGCGCACGCGCTCGGCGGCGGCTGCGGCGTCCGCGCCGGCGGGCACCGAGACGACGAGGTCCACCGGGTAGGCGGCGTCCAGGGCCAGGTTGGTCGTGTCCTGCGCGGTGCGCCCGCCCGTCAGGAAGAGTGCCACGAGGGTGGTGCCCACCAGGAGGGCGGCGGCCGTGGCCGCGGTGCGCGAGCGGTGCCGCGTGGCGTTCAGGCCCGCGAGGCGGCCGGGCACGCCGGCCGGGCGGGCCAGCACGGACGCGCCGCGCACGGCGGCCGGCACGAACAGCGAGGCCAGCAGGAGCACGCCGAGGAAGGAGAGCGCTCCGCCGCCGATCGCGGACAGCGGCTCGGGGGCGAACGCACCGAACAGCATGAGGGCGGTGCCGCCCACGGCCAGCACGGTGCCGATCAGGGTGCGCACCACGCCGCCGCGGGAGGCCGCGCGGACCTCCTCCGCGGGCCGCAGGGCCTGCAGCGGGGAGACGCGGGTGGCGGCGAGGGCCGGGGCGATCGCGGCGGCGAGCGTCACGAGGACGCCGACCAGGACGGTGACCAGCAGGGTCACCGGATCGGCGGCGAAGGTGAGGGTGTTCATCTCGAACATCGCGCGGACGGCGGCCACGAGGCCCGCGGTCGCGGCGACGGCGAGGACGACGCCGAGCACGGAGCCGATCAGGCCCACCACGAGCGCCTCCACGAGCACGGAGGTGCGGACCTGCCCCGCCGTGGAGCCGAGGGTGCGCAGCAGCGCGAGGTCACGCGTGCGCTGGGCGACGAGCACCTGGAAGGTGTTGGCGATGACGAGGGCCGTGACCAGCAGGGCCAGGGCGGCGAAGCCGCCGAGGATCCAGCCGAAGACGTCCGTGCCGCCGCTGGCGTCGGCCAGGGTGGCGCGTGCGGCGTCGTCCGGGGTGCGGACCTCGGCGGACACGCCGCGCTCCGTGAGGACGCCGGTGACGGCCGAGGCGACAGCGTCCCGGTCCGCGCCGTCGGTCAGGCGCAGCAGCACGTGGGGGCTGTAGGCGTCCACGGCGCCGGCATCGCCGACCTGCGGCTCCTGCACGGCCGCCACCGTGGGCCCTCCCGCCCAGATCTGCCCGCCCGAGGAGAGGGTGGGATCGGGGGAGGGCGTGGTCAGGCCGGTCACGGTGGCCTCGATGGTGCCGCCCACCGGATCGCCGGAGAGGGTCACGACGTCGCCGACGGCCACGCCCTCCCGCTCGGCGGTGGAGGTGTCCAGGGTGATGCCGCGCGGATCGGCGGGGGCGGGGTATGAGCCCTCCGTGAGGGAGACGGCGATCAGGGAGGAGTCGCGGGGCACCGGCTGGACGATCGCGCCGAAGTCCGCGTCCCCCGTGGTCGCGGTCGCCCACGTCAGCTGCGTGGAGTAGGCCTCCTCGACGCCCTCGATCCGCCCGAGCGGGCCGGGCTGCCCCGCCGTGCCGGCCAGGCCGGGGAAGGCGGCCGTGGGGTCCTCGGCGGAGGAGTCGGAGGCCTTCGGCAGGACCACGAGGTCGCCGGCGGCGTACGTGTTGCCGAGCGTGGTGCGCAGGGTGGCCTGGCCGCTCGAGGAGACGAGGAAGGAGGCGGCCAGGAACATCGTGCCGATGAGGATGGCCAGGATGACGGAGATGTAGCGGCGCGGCTGCGTCCGCAGCTGGGAGAGGGCGACGGTCCACATGCTCAGCGCACCCCGCCCCGCACGGAGGCCGAGGCGCCCTGCGCCGCACCCGTGGACAGCGCCGTCATGGCCTCGGTGACGGACTCCACCGTGGGGCCGATCAGCTCGCCGGCCAGCACGCCGTCGGCGAGCAGCACCACGCGGTCCGCGGCGGAGGCCGCCACGGGGTCATGCGTGACCATGATGATGGTCTGGCCCATCTCCCGCGTGGAGCGGCGCAGCAGGCCCATGACCTCCGCGGAGGCGGCGGTGTCCAGGTTGCCGGTGGGCTCGTCGCCGAACACCACGTCCGGGCGGGTGAGCAGGGCGCGGGCGACGGCGACGCGCTGCTGCTGGCCGCCCGAGAGCTCGTGCGGGCGGTGCTTCAGGCGGTCCGTGAGGCCGAGCGTCGCGGTGATCTCCTCGAGCCACGCGCGGTCCGGCTTCTTCGACGCCAGCTCGAGCGGCAGCACGATGTTCTGCTCCGCGGTGAGGGTGGGGACGAGGTTGAAGGACTGGAACACGAAGCCGACCCGGTCCCGGCGCAGGCGGGTCAGCGCGGTGTCGTCCAGGCCCGTGATCTCGGTGCCGCCCAGCATCACGGACCCGGAGGTCGGGGTGTCGAGGCCCGCGAGGCAGTGCATGAGCGTGGACTTGCCCGAGCCGGACGGGCCCATGATCGCGGTGAAGCGGCCGGTCTCGAAGTCCACGTCCACGCCCCGCAGGGCGTGCACCTGCGCGTCGCCCTTCCCGTAGGAGCGGGTGAGGGCGCGCGCCGAGACGGCGTGCGCCGTCGTCGTGGTGGCGGCGGGTCCGGGCGCACCGGTGGCGAGCGGGGAGGACGCGACGGCGTGGCCGGCGGTGGGGGAGGTGTGGTCGCGGGGCGAGGCGGCTGCGGTGCTCATGGGCCCACCCTCCCGCGGGCAGCGCCCGCACGGGATCGGAGCACGGGATGGACTGCGGCGCGCCTCGGGTCATACCGGGGGTGGACCGGCACCTGACCTGAGGAGGATGGGAGGATGGGGGCATGAGAGCCGACGCCCGCGCCAACCGCCAGGACCTGCTGGCCGCGGCCGCACACCTGCTCCAGGAGCAGGGCGCCGGGATGTCCCTGCGCGCCGTGGCGCAGGAGGCCGGTCTCGGCGTGGGGACGCTGTACCGGCACTTCCCCACCCGGCGCGACCTGCTCACGGCCGTCCTCGAGCAGGTGGTGGTGCGCATCCGCCGCATCCTCACCCGCTTCATCGCGGGCGTGGGGGACCCGGAGGAGCGGTGGCGCCGGCTCGCGAGCGAGCTGGCCGAGGTGAACCTGACGTCCATGCTGGCCGCGCTGGACTCGGTCACGGCCCGCGACCTCCCGCAGCACGACCTCTTCGACGAGGCCGAGGAGGAGATCCTCGACCTCGCCGACCGGGCGGTGGCGATGGCGGCCGAGGCGGGCCTCGTGGGGGAGGACCTGACGGCCCGGCACTACTTCATGGGGCTGCTCACGCTCACGAGGCCGCTCACCTCGGACGTGCTGGACCGCTTCCCCGAGCAGAACCACTGGCTGCTCGACGTGTACCTGCGCGGGCTGCGGCCCACGGCGGGCTGAGCGCGGCTCAGTCCTCCGTGCGGCAGAGCACGGAGACGCTCACCCCGGCCAGCGTGGTGATGGCCCCGGTGAGCAGGAGGCGCGGCAGGCCCTCGAGGTCGGTGAGCAGGGCGAGGCCGAGCATGGCCAGCGCGCCGGTGACGAGGCAGACGAAGAACACGAGGCAGTCGCCGTCGCGCTCGTCCCTGACCGTGGAGGTGCTCCCGCGGCCGGCGGGGCCGGTGGGACGGGTGGGGCCGGTGGGACGGGTGGGTGCCGCGGCGCTGGTCGGTGCCGACTCGTGCGGTGCCGTCGGCTGGGGCTCGGTGTGCATCGTGGTCATGGCGGTCACTCCCCGGGTACGAGACAGGCCCATCGGGGCGCTGTGACTCCATCATCCGGGGCGCGGCGCGCGGGCGGGACCGCCGTCCGGATGACTTCCCCTCGGGCGGGTGTCATACCCGGGTATGAACGGTGAGGGCCGTCCGCTGCGGCGGCTCGGCCGGGCGCCGGCGCCGGTCCGACGCGGCAGCCTCAGTACTGCACCAGGCCTGCGCGGTGGGCGATGAGCACGGCCTGCACGCGGTCGCGGGCGCCGAGCTTGGCGAGCACCCGGCCCACGTGCGTCTTCACGGTGGCCTCGGAGAGCACGAGCTCGGCGGCGATCTCCAGGTTCGCGGCGCCCTGCGCCATGAGCACCAGCACCTCGCGCTCGCGCGGGGTCAGCGACGCCACGGCCGCCTGCTGCTCCTGGCACTCCGCGCTGCGGACCTGGTCCGAGCGCAGGCGCGGGGCCATGTGCGTCAGGAGCCGGCGCGTCGTGGACGGGGCGATCACGGCGTCGCCCCGGTGCACCGTGCGGATCGCGGAGAGCAGCTCCTCGGGCGGGGCGTCCTTGAGCAGGAAGCCGCTGGCGCCCGCCTCGATCGCGTCGAACGCGTACTCGTCCAGGTCGAAGGTGGTCAGCACGACGACGCGCGGGGCGTCCGGCCGGCGCAGCAGCGCGCGGGTGGCCTCGATGCCGTCCATCTCCGGCATGCGCACGTCCATGAGCACGACGTCGGCGCCCGCCACGGCGACCGAGCCAGCGGCCTCGCGCCCGCTGCCGGCCTCGGCCACGACCGTGAGGTCCGGCTGGGAGTCCACGAGCATGGCCAGCCCTCCGCGGATCAGGGCCTGATCGTCCACGAGGGCCACGCGGATGGGGGCGTCGGACGGGTCGGTACGCTCGGGGGCAGTGCTCATGCTCGGATCCTCTCAGACGGACGGCTCTCCATGCCGCCGGGCGCAGTACTGCCAGGTGACCCCCGTGGTTGCTTGGCAATACTGCGCCCGGCAGAGACGCGGGCGGGTGTTCGACGGCGGGTGTCCGCGGGCGGGAGTTCGGCGGCGGCCTCTCGGCGGCGGGCTCTAGACCGCGGAGTAGGGCAGGTGCGCGCTCACGCGGAAGCCGGCCCCGACGCGCGGGCCGGTCTCCACGGTGCCCCCGAACAGGGTCACGCGCTCAGCGAGTCCGCGCAGCCCCTGGCCCGAGCCTGCCGTGGCGGGGTCGGCGCCGGCGCCCCGCCCGTCGTCGTCGGCCTGGATGTCCAGCCCGCGGGCGGTCCACGCGAGGGTCACGAAGGCGCGCGCCCGCGGGCCGCCGTGGCGCAGCGTGTTGGTGAGCGCCTCCTGCACGATCCGGTACGCCGTGAGCTCACCGCCCGCCGGGAGCGCACGGCGTGGGGTGCCCGTCTCCAAGAGCGAGATCTCGAGGCCGGAGAGGCGCATGGTGTCGACGAGCGAGGGCACGTCCGCCAGTCGGGGCTGCGGGCGGTGCTCCACGGGACGGGAGCCGAGGCCGCCGGGCGAGGCGGCGGGGCCGGGGGCGCGGGGCGTCGACGGCGCGGAGGGCTCCACGGTCCCCGCGCCCGTCCCGGACTCCGCGATGCCGGGCACCCCGGCCACGGTCTGGCCGGTCTCCCGGAGCACGCCGAGCAGCTGGCGCATGTCCGCCAGCGCCGCGCGGCCCGTCTGCCCGATGGTGCCGAGCGCCTGCACGGCGATCTCGGGCCTGGCGGCCGCGGCGTACCGGGCGCCGTCGGACTGGGAGATGATCACCTGCAGCGAGTGGGCCACGATGTCGTGCATCTCCCGGGCGATGTGGTTGCGCTCGTCCGCGGCGGCCAGCTGGCGCTCCTGGCGCGCCTGCGTCTCGAGCCGGCGGGCGCGGTCCTCGAGAGCGCGCAGGGCCAGCCGCCGGTGGCGCACGGTGTCCCCGAACGCCCACGCCGTCAGCACCACGGAGCCGCAGCCGATCGTCATGATGACGAACGCCTCGAGCGTGGGCGGGGACTGCACGCCCTCGGCGCCGGTGAACGCCGCGGGGAACAGCCATACGCGCAGGCCGTTGAGCAGGCCGCCCGCGAGCGCGGTCAGCAGGCCCGCGAAGGAGACCCACCGCGGGGCGTTGGCCGCGAGGTTGTAGACCGTCATCGGCACGAGCACGAGCACCGCGCTGAACTCCGGGCCGAACAGCAGGTGGAGCACGGCGAACACCACGACGACGACGGCCGAGGCGACCGGCCGCGTGCGGCGGGCCGCCCACGGGAGGACCATCCCTGCGGAGAGCACGATGGCGATCGCGGCCTCGACCGGAGCCGGGCCCGCGAGCGTGCCCAGCATGACCCACGGCCCCGCGCCGAACACCAGGAGCAGCAGGACCGTGGTGATCACGTCGGTGCGCACCGGGTGGGCGCGCATCCACTGGTCGATCCGGTGCAGGGGGTTCACGCGGGCCAGCCTAGGGGCGTGGCCGCTCGCCGCGCGTCAGACCGGGGGATGACGCCCCCGGCACGACGGGTCTCGGAGCGGGCCCCGGGGGCGCTCAGCAGGGGTCGAGGGAGGCCAGCACGGCGGCGGCGTCCGCCTCCCGCACGCGGCCGGCGCCGGTGCCGGCCCACAGGTGCACGCGGCCCAGGTCCCCGCGCTCGGCGGCCGCGGCGCGCAGCCCCGTCGTGAGCACGTTGACCTCCGGGTACGCAGCCGGCGCGTCCGGGAACGCCGCCATGAACGGGGTCCGCAGGGACCGTGCCCAGCGCCCCGTGTAGGCGCGGGTCACGGCGGTGTCGGCCACGCCGTCGTCGCCGGTGAAGGCCCCGCCCGCCGCGGCCTGCCGCAGGCCCTCGCGGTGCACCGCCGAGGTGCCCGCCTCGGGCGTGAGCAGGAACGCGGTGCCCGCGGCCACGGCGGTGGCGCCCGTGCCGAGGAGGGTGCGGACCGGCGCCGCGGAGGCGACGCCGCCCGCCGCCACGAGCGGCATGCCCGGCCCGACGGCGGCGGACACCTCCGCCACAAGGGCGACGGCTCCCGTGGTCCCCGGGTCCGCGGCCGGGTCCAGCGTGCCGCGGTGGCCTCCCGCCTCCGGGCCCTGCACCACGAGGAACGCCGCCCCGTTCCGCACGGCCGCGCGCGCCTCGGCCGTGCTCGTCACGGTGACCCCGGCCACGATGTCCGCGGCGGCGAGCCGGCCGAAGACCTCTGCGGCGGGCAGTCCGAACGTGAAGGTCACCATCGGCCAGGCCTGCTCCTCGGCCGCGGCCAGCATCGCCTCGAAGGCGTCCCGCTCGGCGTCCGGGTCCGGGGTGGCGTCCTCGATCGTGGGCAGGGCCGCGCCGAGCTCCTCCGCCACCGGCGCGAGGCGCTCGCGGTAGGCGGCGACGTCGTCGCGCCGGCGGGCGCGCGCGGCGGCGGTGCGCGCACCCGCCGGGACGGCGGTGTTGACCGCATCCGGGACGAAGAGGTTCACGCCCCAGTGCTCCTCCCCCCGGGATCCGGCGGTCAGGAGATGCCGCAGCTCGTCCACCTGCGCGCGGACCTCCTCCGGGGCTCGCATCCCGCCGGCCAGGACGCCGCCCCCGCCTGCGCGCAGCACGGCGGCGACGAGCGCGGGCGTCGAGGGCCCGCCGGCCATCGGGGCGGCGAACACGGGCACCGCGGGGGAGAGGACGTCATGCGGGGAGACGGGGGTCATGGCCATGCCGCCAGCCTAGGAGGAGGGGCCTACAGTGGGTGGGTCCGAGGCCCGGGAGAGGGGGTGCGTGTGCAGGTCCTGTGGTCGCTGGCCCCCATCCTCCTCACCCTCGCCCTGCTGCTGACGAAGCTGCCCGCGTGGGTGGCCCCGGCCGCCGGCGCGCTGCTGGCCGCCGTCCTGGCTCCCACCGTGTTCGGCGTGGACCCGGGGGCGCTCGGCGTCGCGCTCGCCGGCGGCGTGCCCACGGTCCTGGAGATCCTCGCGATCATCGCCGGCGGCATCACGCTCTCCCGCGTCATGGAGCACACCGGTGCGCACCAGCGCCTCGGGCAGTGGCTCTCCGCGGGGGCGGGTCCCTCGATCGCCACGGGCCTGCTCATGGTGCACGGCGTGATCCCGTTCCTGGAGACGGTCACGGGCTTCGGGGTCTCGCTGATCGTCGGCGTGCCGCTGCTGATCGGCCTGGGGTACACGGCGTTCCGGTCCGCGGTGATGGCCGTGCTCGCCCTCACCATCGGGCCGTGGGGGTCCATGGCGCCGGGAACCCTGCTGGGCGCCCGGCTGGGGCACCTGGACTTCCAGCAGCTCGGCGTCACCACGGCGGTGTTCAACCTCCCCGCCTCGCTGCTCGCGGGCGTGGTCACGGTGCTGCTGCTCCGGGGGTCACGCGGCACGCGGTTCGACGCCGGCCCGGCCCGTCTCGCCCCGTGGATCGGGGTCGCCCTGCTCTCGGGCGTGGCCCAGTGGGCGCTCATCCTGGGGGCGAACCTGCTGGTCGGCACGGCGCCGGCGGGCGCCCTCGGCACGTTCGTGCTCACCGTGGCCTGGCTGCTCGTGGTCCGTCGGGGCCGGCTCACGCCCGGACCGGGGCGCGACGTCGTCCCGTACCTCACGCTCATGGTGGGCACCGTCATCGGCACCACGGCGGAGTCTGCGCTCGCGCTGAGCGGGCCGCTGTCCGTCGTCGGGACCCCGGCGCTGTGGGCGTTCGTGGCGGTCGGCGTGGGGGTGCGCCTGCTGCACCTGGACGCCGCGGGGCGGCGCGCCGTGCCCGGGGAGGCCGCGCGCCTGTGGGTGGGCACCGCCATTCCCAACGCGCTGTACGTGGCGTTCGGCCTGACGCTCTCGGCGGGCGGGGTCTCCGGCGCGCTGGCGGGCGCGCTCAGCGGCATGGGGGAGTCCTACCTGCTGGCCGTCCCCGTCATCGCGGCCCTGGGCGGGTTCATCACGGCGTCCAACACGGGCGCGATGGCGCTCTTCGGCCCGCTCCAGATGGACACGGGGGCCGCGTTGGGCGTGCCGCCCGTATGGACCAACGGCCTCCACAACGCCGCCGCAGGCTGGGGCATCATCCCGGGCCCGGCACGCATCCAGGTGGCCCACGGCATGGCCGCCGGCTCCCAGACCTCGGAGATGCCCGGCTGGGCCGTGAGCCGCGGCGCCCTGTTCGCGGTGCTGTTCCCCACCATGCTGGCCGGCATCGTTCTCATGTCCGTGATGGGCTGGTTCCTGCTGCCGCGGTGAGCGGCAGGCGGGCCCACATCCCGCCCTTCGGCGGAGGCGCCCGCCCCGCTCGCGCGCCTAGGCTGAACGGCATGATCCGTGTAGTCGTGGCCGACGACCAGACCCTCATGCGCACCGCCCTGGAGCACTTCGTGGCGCAGGCCGACGACATGGAGGTGGTCGGCTCCGCCGAGGACGGCCTCCAGGCCCTGGCCCTGGCCCGCGCCCGGACCCCCGACGTCGTGCTGATGGACATGCAGATGCCCCGCATGGACGGGGTGGAGGCCACGGCGCACATCACCGCGGAGCTGCCGGACACCCGCGTCCTGGCGATCACCACGTTCTCGTCCGAGCAGTACCTCGTCCCCGCCCTGCGCGCCGGTGCCGCGGGCTACCTCGTGAAGGACGCCCCGCCCGCCGACGTCGTGGACGCGATCCGCCGCATCCACGCGGGCGACACGGTCTTCTCCGCGCGTGTGGCCCAGGACCTGGTGGCCGCCGTGGCGGCCGCGCCCCAGGAGGTCTCCGTCGGCCCCGCCGAGCCGCTGGCCGCGCACGAGCGGCTCACCGAGCGCGAACTCGACGTGGTCAGGGAGCTCGCCAAGGGCTCCTCCAACGCCGAGATCGCGCGGGCGCTGTTCCTCGCGGAGGCCACCGTGAAGTCCCACATCGGCAAGGTCCTGGAGAAGTGGCAGGTCCGCGACCGCGTGCAGGTCCTCATCCGTGCCGCCCGCGCCGGACTCGTGGAGCTCGGATGAGCACCGCCGCCCCGGAGCCCGCGGGGCTCGCGTCGGCGGCGGACTCCCGCATGCCCCGTGTGCTGCAGGCCGAGCCGGTCTCCCGGCACACGCGGCTCATCCTCTACGCGCTGGCCGGGCTGCTGGTCGTGCTGGAGGTGACGTCCTCCCTCGTCGGGCCCCTCCTGGAAACATGGCTGTACGCGGACGGCGGCGCGCCGACGTCCGCCGGGGACCAGCCCAGCACCGCCGTGATCCTCGCGCTCGCCACGATCTCCGTGGTGCTGACCCTGCTGTTCGCGTGGCAGCCCAGCCTCGCGGCCGCGCTCGTCCTCGCGGGGACGGCCGTGAGCCTCCTGGGTCTGGTGGGCCCAGACCAGGCCCACCTCAACCCCTTGGCCTTCGTGGGCGGGATCATCCTGGGCGCCCCGCTGGTGGCCCGCTACTCCCGGGCGGGATTCGCGTGGGGCGCGCTCGCGGCGGTCGCGGTGCTCACGGTCGCCGGCGAGGTGCTCGCCGACCCCCCGTCCGCCGACGCAGAGGGCCTGCGCGGCACGATGATCTTCACGGTCGTCCTCGCAGCCCTGCCCACGATCCCCGCGATCTTCGTCCGCCGCACCCGGCACCGCGCCCGGGCGCGTGAGGCGGAGGCCGAGGCCCGGGAGCAGCAGGTCCTGCGCGCCGCGGAGCAGGAGCGCCAGCGGATCGCCGCGGAGCTGCACGACGTCGTCGCGCACGGCCTCACCGTGATCACCATGCAGGCGGCCATGCTGCCCACCCAGACCGACCCCGCGGCGCGCGCCGCCTCGGAGACGGCGATCGAGGAGGCCGCTCGCCAGTCCCTCGTGGACCTGCGGCGCATGCTCACGGCCCTGCGCGGCTCGGACCGCAACGCGCAGACCGCCGAGGGCGACATCGCCGTGGACCTGCCGGCCCGCTTCGACGAGTTCGAGTCGCGCCTGCACGCGGCCGGCTTCGCCGTGGAGCGCACCCTCGCGGACCTCGACCGCCTGCCCCGCTCCATGGAGCTCACGGTGCTGCGCGTGGTGCAGGAGTCCGTGACCAACATCCTCAAGCACACTCCGCGCCGCGGCACGGTGCACCTGTGCTCCCGGTTCGACGACGACGGCCACCTCGTCCTCGAGGTGACCAGCCCGCTCACCACGGGCGAGCCGCGGGCCAGCCGGGTGGTCTCGGCCATCCCCTCCGGCTTCGGCCTGGCGGGCATGCGCGAGCGCGTGGCCGTGTTCGGCGGCGCGCTCACCGCCGGCCCGATGGGCGACGGCTGGACCGTGCGGGCCGTCCTGCCGACCCGCTGACCTGCACCCCGCCCCGCCCCGCCCCGCCCGGCTCCCGCGCCCCTGCGTTTTCGCTAGGGAAATCGTCGTCTCCCTCCCAGCGGATCAGGATGGAGACGACGATTTCCCTAGCGAAAGTCCTGGCGCCCGGGGGAGGAGGACTCAGCCCAGCGGGACCGTGATCTCCTGGCCCGGGCAGAGCGTGTGCTCCTGGCCCGCGATGACCATGGGGACCTCATGCCACATGCCGTCGCCGGCCCGCACGGTCACCTCCGTCTGCGCCATGTGGATCTCCACCGGCTGCTGGTGCCACCGGATCGTGAAGCGCGCGCCGGGCAGCTGGGAGGGCAGGCGCGGGGAGAGGCGCACGACGCCGTCGCGCGTCTCCAGGCCCGCGTAGCAGCGGATGACGGTGTCCACGGTGCCGGCCATGAGGCCGAGGTGGATGCCCTCCTTCGTGGTGCCGCCCTGGGTGTCGGAGAGGTCCGACTCGAGCGCCTCCGTGAAGAGGTCCCACGAGCGGTCCGGGTCCGTGCGGGCCGCCACCCACGCGTGCACCAGACGGGAGAGCGTGGAGCCGTGCGTGGAGCGGGCCTCGTAGTAGGCCACCATCCGCTGGTAGGCCTCCTCCGGGAGCTCGTAGCCCATGCGGCGCAGGATCTCGTCCAGCTCCTCGGCGGAGAACAGGTAGCCGAGCATGAGGGTGTCGGCCTGCTTGGAGAGCTTGTACCGGTTGGTGGCGTCGCCCTCCGCCTGCAGGATCAGGTCCATGCGGCCGATGTTGCCGTACGTGGCGCGGTAGGCGTCCCAGTCGAACTCCTCCAGGTCCTGGTAGCCCTCGAACTGCGCCAGGATGCCGGCCTCCTCGCCCTCGGTGAAGAACGGGACCGTGAGCCTCGCGCTGATCTCCTCCCAGCGCTCGATCTCCTCCTCGGTGACCTCCATGACCTCGGTGAGGCCGTCGTCGAGGGTGTCCAGCCAGCGGACCAGGCGTGCGGTCTCGGCCAGGACCCATGCGGTCAGCACGTTGGTGTACGCGTTGTTGCGCAGGCCCGAGCCGGGGGTCTCCGGGTAGCCGTCGTGGAACTCGTCCGGGCCCATGACGCCGTGGATCTCGTAGCGGTCCGTCTCCGCGTTGTGCAGGGTCATGGACACGAAGAAGCGGGAGATCTCCACGAGCATCTCGGCGGCGTAGTCCGAGATGAACGCGGCGTCCTTGGTGATCTCGATGTACCGCAGCACCGAGTACGCGATGTCCAGGGAGACGTGGCGCTGGTTGTGGGAGTTGTCCGGCATCCACATGCGCGAGCGCGGGTTCCACAGCTCGGTGGGGGTCTCCTCGCCGCCGTCCGCGCCGGACTGCCACGGGAACATGGCGCCGGCCCAGCCCTCGGCCTGCGCGTTGGCGCGGGCCTCGCCGAGGCGGCGGAACCGGTACATCAGCAGGCCGCGGGTGATCTCCGGGCGGCGCAGCGTGAGCATCGGGTAGACGTAGATCTCGTCCCAGAAGATGTGCCCGCGGTAGCCCTCGCCGTGCAGGCCGCGGGCGCCCAGGGAGGCGTCCAGGTCCCGACGCCGGCCATAGGCCGTCTGCAGCACGTGGAAGGTGTGCAGGTTCAGGGCCAGCTGCTGGCGCAGGGATGCACCGTCCTTGCCCACGGTGACGGCCGAGCCCACGGAGGCGGAACGGCCGGCCTCGAACACCGGGGTCTCGTACTCGGCGCCCTCGGCGAGCTGCGCCGTGGAGCGGCGCTGGTTGCGGTGCGCGTCCGCGAGGTCGATCCGCACGGCGAAGCGGTCCCAGTTCATCCCCCAGCGCTGCTCGTGCAGGGTCAGCAGGTTGCGGAAGTTCTGCGCGCGCTGCACGGTCTTGACCGCCGACTCCCACACGGAGGCGTTGGCGTGGTCGTGCGTGGTGGCCACGGCCGCGGTCTTCTCCAGCACGAGCGGCACGCCCTCCTCCACGTGGAGGCGGATGTCCTGGCCCGCGACGAGGGGCGAGTCGTCCACGGGGCGGCGGATCGGCTGGTGGTGGCCCACGGGGGCCACCTGCCGGGTGCGGGCGGCCACGGCCACGTGGATGCGGGACTGGCTCGTGACGGTCTCCAGCAGGACGGTCTCGCCGTCGATCTCGCGGGCCTGGGAGGGCTCGAGGTGGTGGTTGGCCAGCGTGCGGTCGTCCGAGACGTTGAGGTTGGCCACGCGGCCCTCGATCAGCGAGCGCACGGTGAGGTCGCCGGACCAGTTCTCGGCCACCACGGTGAGCTCGATGGCCGCGATGTGGCGGTTGGCGAGCGACTGGAACTGGCGGGTGTGCAGGGTGGTGCGGCGGCCCTGCCCGTCCTCGAACGTCATGGTGCGGGAGAGGACGCCGCGGCGCAGGTCCATCTCCTGGATGAACTCCACGAGGTTCTCGTCGCTCGGCAGCAGGGGGCGGCCGCCGCGGGGGATGACCACCAGCGGCGTCCAGTCCTGGATGTTCACCATGTGCTCGGTGACGACCTCGCGGCCCTGGACCATGGAGGTCAGGCGGTTGAACACGCCGGCCATGTAGGTGCCGGGGTAGTGCACGTCCGTGATGACGGTGCCGGGGATGGCGCCGCGCGTGCCCCAGTACCCGTTGGCCATCGTGCAGAGCACCTCGCGCGTGCCCTCGACGGCGGCGTCGAAGTCGGTCCAGCGCAGCACCCAGGCGGCGTCGAAGGGGGCGGCGGTGCGCTCGTCCAGCGCGAGCGTGCCGTAGTCCTCCACCACCAGGTGGGCGCCGGCGTCCTTGAGGCGGCCGCGGCCGAGGTCCGGCTCGCGGTCCACGCCGATCACCAGGCCGAAGCGGCCGTCCGCGGCGGCCTTGACGCCGGAGACGGCGTCCTCCAGCACCATCGCGTCCGCCACGTCCACGCCGAGCTCGCGCGCGGCCTCCCAGAACATGGCCGGGTCCGGCTTGCCGGGCAGGCCGCGCTCCACGGCGGTGTTGCCGTCCACGATCACGGGGAAGAAGTCCAGCACCCCGCCGGCACCGAGCACCGCGCGCGAGTTCTTGGAGCTGGTCACGAGGGCCACCGGAACGCCGCGGCGGCGCAGCTTCTCCAGCAGGTCGAGCGCCTCGGGGAAGACGCGCACGCCGTCGCGCTCGAGGACCGCCTCGAAGTAGCCCTGCTTGCGCTCGGCCAGGCCGAGGACGGTCAGCTCCGGGGCGGACTCGGTCTCGGGGGCGTCGGCCTCCGGCACGCGCAGGCCGCGGGAGGCGAAGAAGGCCCGCACGCCGTCCTCGCGGGGGCGCCCGTCCACGTGGTGCAGGTAGTCGCCCGCGGCGTCGAAGGGGCGCAGGCGCTCCGGGTCCGCGGCGACGGCGGCCTCGTTGGCCTCCAGGGCGCCGACGGCGGGCAGCGCCTCGTCGAAGAGCTCCTTCCACGCCGCGGCGTGCACGCCGGCCGTGTCGGTGATGACGCCGTCCATGTCGAAGATCACCGCGCGGTAGCGGCGCAGCCGGTGGCGGCGGGCGTTCAGGTCCTGCGAGGCAGCGGGCGTGAGGGTCTGCGTCATGAGCGGGAGGGGCCTTTGCGCTGGTCGGGGAGAGGCTGCGGGAGGCCTCGGGCACTGGGAGACAGCCTAGGGGGAGCGGTCGGCGCGCGTCCCGCCCTCGCGGGGCGAACTTCCGGTGAACCCGCTCACGGGGCGGAGCCGTCAGCGGCGCACGAGGTGCACGAGGGTCTCGGCGTGCCCGGTCTGCGGGAACATGTCGAACACCCGGGCGCGCTCCACGCGGTAGGCCGGCAGGGCCGCGAGGTCCTTCGCGAGGGAGGCTGCGTTGCAGCTGGAGTAGAGGACGTGCGGCACGCCCGAGGTCTGCAGCCCCGCCGCCAGCTCGGGGCCGATGCCCCGGCGCGGCGGGTTCACGACGACGGCGTCCGGCACCGGCGCACCGGCGACCCGGCTGGGGTCGGCGGCGGCGTGCGGGCCCTCGCCCCGTCCCGCCGAGGACAGCGCCTGGGTGGCGTCGCCGGCGTCGAGGTGCACGCGGTCGGCCAGGCCCAGCTCCACGGCGGTGAGCCGTGCCGCGGCGATCGCGTCCTCGCTCGTCTCCATCCCCCAGACCTCGGCCACGCCGGCGCCGCCGTCGGCCACGGGACGGGCCAGGTGGAACGCGAAGCCGCCCACGCCGCAGTACAGGTCCCACGCGCTCGCGGGGCGGGCCTCGGCGAGCCATGCCGCCGCCGTCGCGTAGAGGGCGCGGGTCACGGCGGTGTTGGTCTGGAAGAAGCCCTGCGGACGCAGGCGCAGCCCGATCCCGTTGAGCTCCATGCGCAGGGTGGCGTCCCCGGCGAGGTGGACCTCCTCGCGGCCCTCGGGCAGGGCCACGTGCTCGGGCAGCAGGTTCGCCGTCACCACCCTCGCCGGCGTGCCGGCCTCCTCGAGCGCCGTCCGCAGCGCGGGGACCGCGGCCCGCAGCGCGTCGAGTCGGTCACGGGAGCGCAGCACGAAGCGCACCATCGCCTCGCGGTCCGGGGAGAGCGTCACGATCACGTTCTTCAGCTCGCCGGTGCGCGCGGCCACGTCGTAGGGGGTCAGGTCCGCGGCGCGCACCGTGTCCGCCACGGCGGCGGCGATCCGTTCCATCCCGGGCTCGTACAGGGGGCAGTCGCGCAGGTCCCAGCCGGTGCCGTCGTGGTGCCTGGGGTGCTGGTTCGGGTCCAGGATGCCCAGGCGCGGGTCCTGGGCCGTGCCGGTCACCACGAGCTTGGCCTTGTTGCGGAATCCGGCCGCGGGGGAGGGCGCGGGGTCCAGCCACCGGGTCCCGGCGTCCGACACGTCCGCGAGGCGCTCGCGCACCGCCGCGGCCTTGTCCGCCAGCTGCACGGCGTAGGGCACGCCCAGGAGGGTGCAGGAGCGGCAGCGGCCGGCGTCGTAGTGGTGGCAGAGAAGGACGGGCGAGTCCACGGCGCGGCTCAGAAGTCCGTGCTCGCGCGCAGCTCGGGGCGGTCCAGGCGCTCGGCGAGGTGGTCCAGGGCGAGCTCCGCCGCGGCAGCGATGTCCGCATCCACGTCCATCACCAGGGCGGAGAGCACGGGCACGGCGGCCTCGAGGTCGTTCGGGCCGGCCAGGGCGCCCAGGGCAGAGGCCGCCGACGCGCGGACCTCAGGGTCCGGGTCGCAGCACCCTGCGCCGACGCGGTCCACGAGCGCGTGGTCCACCGCGGCATCGGCGCGCAGGGCGTCGGCCCGTGCGGCCAGCACGAGGTGCACCGCGGAGCGCACCTCGGGCTCGGGGGCGTCGAGGGCGGCCACCAGGGCGGGCAGGGCCCGGCGGTGCCAGGCGCGCGTGAGCGCCAGGGCGCCGGCCGCGGCGGGGGTGAGGGCGTCGTCGTCGCCCAGGATGGCCTGGGCCGCCCCCGAGGTGACGTCCTCCGGGGTGCTGGAACCGGCCAGCAGGCGCGTGGCCACACCCACGACGGCGGCCTCGCCGCGCTCCTCCACGGCGCGCGCCACGCGGCGGGAGAGGCGGTTGAGGGGAGTCTGCGGTTCCGCGGGCAGCGGCAGGGGTTCGCGGGGGGTCATGCGCCCATTCTCCCGCTGACCGGGGCGGTGATACGTTCGGTGACATGAAGCACATCGGAGCCCTGTCCCTCGACTTCCGGGCGGACAGCTTCGACCATCCCTCCGGGATCGTGGACGCCGGCACCGCGATCTCCTGGATCGACAAGGTCTGCTATGCCGTCGCCGCGAGCTGGTCCGGCTCCTTCGTGCGCGCCCGCTACATGGGGAACATGCAGTTCCGCCACGCCGTGCCCGTGGACACGCAGGCCACGGTGCAGGCGCGCGTCGTGCACACGGACGGCTCCGACGTGCACGTGCAGACGCGCCTGATGCTGCCGGAGATCCCCGACGCCGCCGGCGACCCCACGGTCTGCACCTCCTCCATCGCGGTGTACTCGGCCGAGGAGGGCGGCACCCGCCTCGCCGTCCCCCAGTGGGTCCCCGCCACCCCGAACCAGGTCGAGCGCGACGAGCAGGCCCGGCGCTCCACCGTGGCCCGGCGCGAGGTGGAGCGGGGGATGGCCGAGCTGCCCTTCCCCGCCTCCGCCGCGGACCTCGAGGAGATGACCACCCTCTCCTTCCTCGCCCCCACGTCCGAGGCCACCGTGGGCGGCACCGTGAACGCCGGCGCGGTCATGCGCTGGGTGGACGAGGCCGCGGGCGTGTGTGCGGCACGCTGGACGGGCCACGAGAACGTGGTGGCCGTGTTCGCCGGCGGCGTGCGGTTCGTGCGCAACGTGCGGGTCGGCGACCTCGTGCGGGTGGACGCCCTCCTGGTGCACACCACGGACCGCTCCATGCACGTGGCTCTGCGCGTGTACGCCGGGCGTCGCACGAGCCGGCGCCCCCGGCTCGTGGCCCACTCGATCTCGGTGATGGTGGACGTCTCGGACGAGGGCCGCGCCGGCGTCGTGCGGCGCTACGTGCCCGTGAGCGAGGCCGCCCGGCGGCTCGAGGAGTCCGCGGTCGAGCTCGTGCGCCTGCGCTCCGAGATGGGGGCGGCCTGGACGTACGCCCGTCCGTAGAATGCGCGGATGAACGAGATCCCCGTCCCCGGACGCCCCGCCCTCCGCCGGCTCGTGGTCCGCGGCCTCACCGCCGGAGCCGCCGCCCTCGTCGTCCTCCCCGCCGTGACCGCGGTCGCGCTCACCGGGATCGACGTCGTCAAGCGCCGCGGACGAAAGCAGCGTCCCGCCCAGCGGCCGGGCACGTTCCACGTCGAGGCCGGGGAGTCCTCCGTGAGCATCTTCACCTCCGGCGAGGAGCTCTTCGAGGCGATGATCGCCGCGATCGACGACGCCCGCGAGTCCGTCAAGCTCGAGACGTACATCTGGAAGGGCGACGAGACCGGCCAGCGGTTCATGGACGCGGTCAACCGGGCGGCCGAGCGCGGCGTGCGGGTGTGGATCTCCTACGACGGCTTCGCCAACCTCGTGGTGAGCCCCCGGTTCTACCGGCAGTTCCATCCCGCCGTGCAGGTGTACCGGATGCCGGCCTTCACCCGCCCGTACTGGCGGGGGATCGTGCGGCACACCGGCTTCAACCACTCCAAGATCCTCGTGGTGGACCACGAGGTGGGGTTCGTGGGCGGCTACAACCTCGGCGACGACTACGCCCACCACTGGCGGGACACGCACGTGCGCCAGGTGGGGCCGGCGGTCTGGGGGCTGGACCACTCGATCGCCACCGTGTGGAACGCGGGCCACGCGCCCGAGGAGCGCATGGAGTGGCACACGCCGGACTCCTGGAACCAGGCCGTCACCGTGGCCTCCAACCTGCCGATCCAGCTGGTCTACCCGGTCCGCCGCGTGTACCTCGAGGCGATCGAGCGGGCGCGGGACCACATCTACATCAACACCCCGTACTTCATCCCGGACCAGCAGATCCTCGAGGCGCTCAAGGACGCCGCACGCAGGGGGGTGGACGTGCAGGTCATGCTGCCCAAGGACTCCAACCACGTGGTGGCCGACTGGGTCTCCCGCGGGTTCTACGCCGAGATGCTCGAGGCCGGCATCACGGTCCTGCTCTACAGGGCGAGCATGATCCACGCCAAGACCGCCACCGTGGACGGTGAGTGGGGCACCGTGGGCACCGCCAACATCGACCGCCTCTCCCTGGGCTACAACTACGAGACGAACCTCTCCGTGGTGGGTGCCGAGTTCGCCGCCCGCATGGAGGAGATCTTCCGCGCCGACGCCGCCCACTGCGACGTGGTCACCTCGCCGCGCTGGGAGGACCGCCACGGCATCGCCCGCGTGGTGGAGACCCTGCTCGTGCCGCTGCGCCCGCTGCTCTGACGGGGCAGGGCCTCCGGGGCGCCGAACGTCTGAGGCACTGAGGCACTGAGGCGCCGAGCATCCGGGGCGCCGACCCGGGGCGTCGGCCGCCGGCTCTCCGTCGCAGTCCTTCCCCCCCCCAGCCCCGGCGCCCTCGCCCCCCTGCGCGACCCCTCCGTTTCGACCGCTGTGAGTCCCTCGCGCTGTGGGGCGCCCTCCTGCTTGCATACCCCCAGGGGTATGTCTTACGCTGATCTCCGCTATACCCCAGGGGGTATCACGACGTCGTCGCCCGCCGTCGTCGCCCCAGCCCCGATCCCAGGAGGACCCCATGCTGCTCGAGCGCATCTACGACGAGGACCTGGCCCAGGCCAGCTACGTGATCGGCTGCCAGGCGAAGAAGGAGGCCATGGTGGTGGACCCCCGCCGCGACGTGCAGGTCTACCTGGACTTCGCCGCGCACCACGGCATGACCATCACGCACGTGACCGAGACCCACATCCACGCCGACTTCCTCTCCGGCACCCGGGAGCTGGCCGCCCGCACCGGCGCGCAGATCCACCTGTCCGGGGAGGGCGGCGAGGACTGGTCCTACGGCTTCGAGGGGAACCTCCTCCACGACGGCGACGAGATCCGCCTGGGCAACATCACCGTCACCGCCCAGCACACACCGGGGCACACCCCCGAGCACCTGAGCTACCTCGTGCAGGACGGCGCGTTCGCGGACGGCCCCGGCTACTACCTCACCGGCGACTTCGTCTTCTCGGGCGACCTCGGCCGCCCCGACCTCCTGGACGAGGCCGCCGGCGGCCAGGACACCCGCTTCCTCGGCGCGAAGCAGCTCTTCGCCTCGCTGAAGGAGAAGTTCGTGGGCCTGCCGGACCACGTGCAGGTCTTCCCCGGCCACGGTGCCGGCTCCGCGTGCGGCAAGGCGCTCGGTGCCCTGCCCTCGACGACGGTCGGCTACGAGCGCGCCTACGCCTGGTGGGCGCCCTACGTCGAGAAGGACGACGAGCAGGGCTTCGTCGACGAGCTGCTCGACGGCCAGCCGGACGCCCACGCCTACTTCGCCCGCATGAAGCGCCAGAACAAGCAGGGCCCGGCCGTCCTCGGCGAGCTCGCCCCGCTCACGGAGCTCAGCGGCGAGGCGGCCGCGGCCCGCGTCGCGGACGGGGACGTCCTCGCCGACACGCGCCCGGTCGACCAGATCCACGCCGGCACCGTGCCCGGCTCCCTCGCCCTCCCGGCCAAGGACAAGGCCGCCACCCACAGCGGCTGGGCCTTCGACCCCGAGGCCGAGCAGAACGCCGGCGTCGCCATCATCCTGCTGGCGGACGACGCCGACGACGCCGGCCGGATCCGCGACCACCTGATCCGCGTCGGGGTGGACGCCGCGGACGCCTTCGTCACCAGCCTGGAGGGCTTCGACCTCGAGGCCCCGGCCACCATTACGGCGGAGGAGCTCGAGCGCAGGATCGCCGCCGGCGACGTCGTCGCCGCGGCCCCCGGTGCCGCGCCCGGCCAGGACGGCCTCGCCCTGCTCGACGTCCGCAACCGCTCCGAGCACGCCGCCGGCACCATCCCGGTCAGCGCGGGCGCGGACGGTGACGACGCGGGGGCCGCCCAGCTCTCCGCCGGCAAGGTCGCCTTCCACGAGGACGAGCTGCCGAAGGACGCCACGCTCGTGACGTTCTGCCAGTCGGGGCTGCGCAACATCGTCGCCGCCCAGGCGCTGCGCCGCGACGGCTTCCGCGTCGTCGAGCTCGAGGGCTCGTACAACGCCTGGCAGCAGCGCGTCCGCGGCTGAGCCGCCCGCGTTGCCCCGCCTGAACCTGACACGCCCCAGAATGGAGACCACCATGACCGTCACGACCCTGACCCCCGTGAGCCCCGAGGCCCTGCGCGAGCGCATTGCCGCCGGCGAGGTGTTCGTGCTCGACGTGCGCACCCCCGGCGAGTTCGAGGCCGAGCACATCGCCGGCTCCTACAACGTCCCCCTGGACACCCTGAAGGAGCGCGCCCGCGACGTCGCCGAGCGCCTCGACGGGCATGTTGTGCTCGTGTGCGCCTCCGGCGTCCGCGCCTCCGACGCCCAGCAGCGCCTCGCCGCGGCCGGCTTCCGGGAGGCCGCCGTGCTCTCCGGCGGCATCAGCGCCTACGCCCAGGCCGGCGGCGACGTCGTCCGCCGCGGCTCCGGCTGGGCCATGGAGCGCCAGGTGCGCATGACCGCCGGCACCATCGCGCTCACCGGCGCCGTCGCGTCCCAGCTCGGCTCGCGGCGCTTCGGCCTCATCCCCGCGGCCATCGGCGCGGGCCTCACGTGGTCCGCGGTGTCCAACACGTGCGCCATGGCCTCGGTGCTGTCGAAGATGCCGTGGAACCGGCCCGCCGTCGAGCGCTCCGCCGCGGACGTCCTGGGCGGCCTCCCGACGACGTCGGGCGCCTCCGGTGCCGGCCGTGCCGTCGCCGTCGCCCCGGGGACCGCCGTCCCCTCGGCCACCGGGCGGGCCTGACCGATGACCGGGCTCGCGATCGCCCTGGCGCTCGTCGTGGGCATGCTCGTGGGCATGCTCGGCGGGGGCGGATCCATCCTCATGGTGCCGCTGCTGACGTATGTGGCCGGGCTGGAGCCGCACGCGGCGATCGCGAGCTCGCTCTTCGCGGTGGGCATCGCCTCGCTCGTCTCCGTGGGCCTGCACGCCCGTCGGGGCACCGTGCGATGGCGCACGGGCGGCCTCTTTGCGGCCGGTGGCATGGTCGGCGCGGTGCTGGGCGGCGCGCTGGGCTCGCTCCTGCCGGGGCCGGTCCTCATGATCGGCTTCGCGGTGATGATGCTCCTGACCGCGCGGGGCATGATCCGGGGCCGGCGCGACGGCGGGGAGCCCGAGGGTGAGAGGAAGGTCCGGGTGGGCCGGCTGCTGGCCACGGGGCTGGGGGTCGGGCTGATCACCGGCCTCGTGGGCGCCGGGGGCGGGTTCCTCATCGTGCCCGCGCTGGTGCTGCTGGCGGGGCTGCCGATGAGCGCCGCCGTCGGGACCTCGCTCATGGTGATCGCGGCGCAGACCCTCGCCGGGTTCGCCGGCAAGCTGCCCGGCGTGAGCCTGGACTGGGGGCTGCTGCTGGCCCTGACGGGCATGGCGGTCCTCGGCGCGCTGATCGGTGTGGCGCTCGGGAAGCGGGTGCCGGACCGGGCCCTGCGGATCGGCTTCGGCTGGTTCGTGCTCCTGATGGGCGTCGGAGTGCTGGCGGCGGAGATCGCCGGCCTCGTGGCCTGACGCGTCGCCCGAGACACCCCCGGGGGTATCCTGAGCGCCGACCTGCGTGGGCCTGGCCAAGCCCCGACTCACCGTTCTCCTGTTCTCTGACCGTCCCCGAAAGGACCCGCCATGCGCGCCGCCGACGCCGAGACCCAGCGCAAGATCCTCAACCGCCTCAAGCGCGCCCGCGGGCAGCTCGACGCCGTCATCCGCGAGGTCGAGGGGGAGGGGAGCTGCCGCGACGTCGTCACCCAGCTCTCCGCCGTCTCCACCGCCCTGGACCGGGCCGGCTTCGCGATCGTCTCCTCCGCCATGAAGTACTGCGTGAGCGATCCCGAGGGCGCCGCCGAGTCCGAGGAGAAGCTGACCGTGGAGGAGCTCGAGAAGCTCTTCCTCAGCCTGGCCTGAGCGGCCCCACCTCCGGCCCCTGCCTTCCGGCCGAGTCGTACCTGGAGACCGTTATCCGGCCTGGATAGCGGTCTCCGGATACAGCTCGCCGACTGCTGAACCCCCGACATCCCCGATCGAGAGGAACCTCATCATGTGCCGTCCTGCGAAGTGCGACGTCTGCGGCAAGACCACCTGGGCCGGCTGCGGCCAGCACATCGACTCCGTGAAGGCCACCGTGCCCGCCGGCCAGTGGTGCGGAGGCCGTCACACCGACGCCGAGCGTGCGGCCGCCCGCGCCGGCGGCCAGGAGCCCGGCTTCCTCGCGCGCCTCTTCCGGCGCTGACGCCGACCGGAAGCTGTGCCCGGGCCAGCTCGGCCCGGGCACAGCCTCACCTTCCACCGACCCAGACTTTCGAGCCGCAACGTCACCCCTGTCGCGGCTTGAAACTATGGGTCACGCGCCAGCTGTGCCGGTCACGCGCTGCCTGCCTCCCCTGCGCCGGCCCCGCCCGCGCCCAGCAGGTGGTCGGGCAGGCGGTTGCCGGGGGCCTTCGCGCGGATCTCGAGCAGGTCGCGGGCGTGCTGCCACATGCATGCCCTTGTTGCCGGTGTAGATCAGCCGGGCCTCCACCTCCACCAGGTCGCCGATGTGCAGCGGGCGGTAGAAGCGCACGCCGCCGGAGAACACCGCCACGGTGTCCCGCCCGGCCCAGCGCGTCGCGCAGAGGTAGGCGGCGGTGTCGATCCACTCCATGACGATGCCGCCGTGCACTTTGCCGCCCCAGTTCACGTCCGTCGGCGCGGCGAGGAAGCGCAGGACCACGCGCTCGGCCGTGCCGGCGTCGGAGTAGACCTGCTCCTTCATGGCGGCGGTGATCTCGTCCCGCACGGCGATGCGGGAGATCGCGTACTCGCGCGCCAGCTCCTGCTCCAGGCTGCGGGGCACGAACTCGGGCACCTTGACGGGCTTGCCGTCCTCGACGGCGACGAACACCACGAGGCACCGCGTCGCCTCGCTCAGCTCACCGGTCTTCGGGTCGCCGGAGCGCACCGTCGTGTTGATGTGCATCGAGCTGGACCCGGTGTAGAGGACGCTCGCGGTGACCTCCACCATCTGCCCGACGGTCACGGGCTCGCGGAAGTGGATGTTGCCCACGTACGCGGTGACGCAGTAGGTCCCCGCCCAGGCGGTGGCGGCGGCGAACGCGGCCTTGTCCACCCACTCGAGCACGCGGCCGGCGTCGACGGTGCCGGAGTGGCCCTGGTCGGTGGGGGCGGCGAGGAAGCGGAGGGTCACTTCGTGGCGAGGGGTCTCGGTCATGGACGAGATTCTCGCAGGGCCCGGCCGGGGGATCTCGACCGACCGACTCCTCTTCACTCGACCGAGCCCTATGGGGGCGTTTCCGTGAACAAGCGTCGGTCCGACGGGATGCAGGCCCCCGACCTGCGCTTCGCCCGTGCCTTTCAGCCGCTTCGGACCGTGCGTCGCGGTCCGGAAGTGCGGGTCGTCACAGGTGAGCGGCGAGGCCTGGACGAGGTGAGTCCCGAAGCCTGCGCGAGGCGAGGAACGGGGTGGTGCACGGACGACGGCGGCCCGTCCTGGCCCGTCCGCCGCCGGGTGCAGAATGGGGATCGACGGGGCCCGACGACGCGCCCCGTCCCGCCGCCCGCGGCGCCTTCGTCAAGGCCTCACCAGGCGCGCCGCCGCCACCCGATCCGCCCCGATCCGCCCCGCACCAGCCACCCCTAGGACCCCCATGCTCTGGACCCTCCTGCGCCGCCACGGCCGCCCGTACCTCGGGGCGATCCTCGCCGTGCTCGTGCTGCAGCTCGTCAGCACGCTGGCCATGCTCTACCTGCCCAGCCTCAACGCCCGCATCATCGACGAGGGCATCGCGAAGGGCGACACCGGCCGCATCTGGGGCATCGGGCTCGTCATGCTCGGCGTCGCGCTCGTGCAGGTCGTCGCGGCCATCTCCGCCGTCTGGTTCGGGGCGAAGGCCGCGATGGGCGTGGGCCGGGACCTGCGCCGCGCGATCTACACCCGCGTGGACGGCTTCTCCGCGGAGGAGCTGGGCCGCTTCGGCGCCGCCACGCTGATCACGCGCGGCACCAACGACGTCAACCAGGTCCAGATGCTCACGCTCATGGCCCTGAACTTCATGGTCGCGGTGCCGATCATGGCCATCGGCGGCATCGTCATGGCCATCCGCGAGGACGCCGGGCTCTCCTGGCTCGTGTGGGTCTCCGTGCCCGTGCTGCTCGTCATCGTGGCGTGGATCGTCAGCCGCCTCATGCCACTCTTCCAGCGCATGCAGGACAACATCGACGACGTCAACGGCGTCATGCGCGAGCAGGTCATGGGCATCCGCGTGGTCCGTGCCTTCGTGCGCGAGCGCCACGAGGCGCAGCGGTTCAGCGACGCCAACGCCGTCCTCACGGACACCTCCGTGCGCATCGGCCGGCTGTTCGTGCTGCTCGGCCCCGTGATCACGATGATCCTGCACCTGGCCACCGCCGCCGTGCTGTGGTTCGGCGGCCACCGCGTGGACCAGGGTCTCGTGCAGATCGGCTCCCTCACCGCCTTCATGCAGTACCTGCTGCAGATCCTCATGGCGGTCATGATGGGCACCTTCATGATGATGATGCTCCCGCGCGCCGTGATCTCCGCCCGCCGCATCGGCGAGGTCCTGGACACGGTCCCGACCGTCGTCGAGCCCGCGAACCCCGTGACCCCGGCGCGCCGCGCCGGCGCGGTCGAGTTCCGCGACGTCACCTTCGCCTACCCCGGCGCCGAGGCCCCCGTGCTCGACGGCGTGAGCTTCGCCGTCGCCCCCGGCACCACGACGGCGATCATCGGCCCCACGGGCTCCGGCAAGTCCACGCTCATCAGCCTCGTCCCGCGCCTCTACGACGCGACGTCCGGGCAGGTCCTGGTCGACGGCGTCCCCGTCACCGACCTCGCTCGCGCCGAGCTGACCGACGCCGTCGCGCTCGTCCCGCAGCGGCCGTACCTGTTCTCGGGCACGGTCGCGGAGAACATGCGCTTCGGCGCCCCGGACGCCACGGACGAGGAGATCTGGGCCGCGCTGGAGACCGCGCAGGCCGCGGACTTCGTGCGGGCCCGCACCACCCCGGCGCCCGCCCCCGAGGAGGGCGAGGTGTCCGGCCTGGATTCGCGCATCTCCCAGGGCGGCACGGACGTCTCCGGCGGCCAGCGCCAGCGCCTGTCCATCGCGCGTGCCCTCGTGGCCGAGCCGCGCGTCCTCGTCTTCGACGACTCCTTCTCCGCGCTCGACGTCACCACGGACGCGCGCCTGCGCGCCGCCCTGGACGACGCCGCCGCGGACACCACCCGCATCGTGGTCGCCCAGCGCGTGGCCACCATCACCGACGCGGACCAGATCATCGTGCTGGACGAGGGGCGCGTCGTCGGACGCGGCACCCACGCCGAGCTGCTGGCGGACAACCAGACCTACCGGGAGATCGTGGACTCCCAGCTGACCGCGGAGGACGTGGCATGAGCGAGCACCTGACCGACGAGGAGATCCTCGAGATCCAGGAGCAGGGCGCCACCGACGACTGGGGCGGCGGGCCGGCCCGCAAGGCCAAGGCGTTCTTGCCGTCCGCGAAGCGGCTCATGAGCCTGTTCCGCACGGAGAAGCTGGGGCTGGCCGTCGTCGCCGTCATGGTGCTGGTGGCCGTGGTGTTCAACGTGTGGGCGCCGCGCGTGCTCGGCCGGGCGATGGACGTGATCTTCGGCGGCGTGGTCTCCGCGCAGATGCCCGGCGGGCTGAGCCGCGAGCAGGTCATCGACGGGCTGCGCGCCCAGGGCGAGGACCAGGCCGCGGAGATGCTCTCCGGCATGGCGTTCACGCCGGGCGAGGGGATCGACTTCACCGAGCTGGGCCGGCTGATCCTGATCGTGCTGGCCATGTACCTGGTGGCGCAGACCTTCATGTGGCTGCAGGGGCGTGTCCTCAACGACCTCGTGATGCGCCTCGTGTTCCGCCTGCGCGAGGACATCGAGGCCAAGATCAACCGGCTGCCGCTGAGCTACTTCGACCGTGGGCAGCGCGGAGATCTGCTCTCCCGCACCACCAACGACGTGGACAACGTCCAGCAGGCCCTCCAGGAGGCGTTCGCCTCGCTCGTGTACTCGGCGCTGACCGTGATCGGCGTCGTCGGCATGATGTTCTGGCTGTCCTGGCAGCTCGCGCTCATCGCCCTGATCGCGCTGCCGGTGGCCGGCGTGGTGGTGGGCGTGATCGGCAAGAAGTCCCAGGCGCTGTTCTCCGCGCAGTGGCGGGAGACGGGCCGGCTCAACGGGCACATCGAGGAGTCGTTCACGGGACATGAGCTGGTGACCGTGTTCGGCCGTCAGCGGGACATGGCCGCGCGCTTCGACGAGCGCAACGAGGAGCTGTACGAGGCCGCGTTCAAGGCGCAGTTCTACTCGGGGATGATCATGCCGATCATGGAGTGGGTGAACTGGCTGGGCTACGTGGGCATCGCGGTGGCCGGCGGCCTGCGCGTGGCCAGCGGCCAGATGACCCTGGGCGCCGTGACCGCGTTCATCCAGTACTCGCGCGAGTTCAACCAGCCGCTGGGGCAGGTGGCGGGCATGTCCAACATGCTCATCTCCGGCGTCGCCTCGGCGGAGCGCATCTTCGAGCTGCTGGACGAGGACGAGGAGGACCGCGACGCGGCCCCCGCGCACCTGCCGCAGCCGGTGCGCGGGCGGGTGGAGTTCGAGCACGTGCGGTTCTCCTACTCGGAGGCCAAGCCCCTCATCACGGACCTCAACCTGGTGGCGGAGCCGGGCCAGACGGTCGCCATCGTCGGCCCGACCGGCGCCGGCAAGACCACCCTGGTCAACCTGCTCATGCGCTTCTACGAGGTCGACGGCGGCCGCATCCTGGTGGACGGTGTCGACACCCGCACCGTGAGCCGGGAGGAGCTGCGCTCCCACACGGGAATGGTGCTCCAGGACGCCGTGCTCTTCGGCGGGACCATCCGGGAGAACATCCGCTACGGCCGGCAGGACGCCACGGACGAGGAGGTCGTCGCCGCGGCGCGGGCCACGTTCGTGGACCGCTTCGTGCACACCTTGCCCGAGGGCTACGACACCGTCATCGAGCAGGACGCCTCCAACGTGTCCGCGGGCGAGCGCCAGCTCATCACCATCGCCCGCGCGTTCCTGGCGCAGCCCTCGCTGCTGATCCTGGACGAGGCGACCTCCTCCGTGGACACCCGCACCGAGGTGCTGGTCCAGGGCGCAATGGCGGCGCTGCGCTCGGACCGGACGAGCTTCGTGATCGCCCACCGCCTCAGCACCATCCGCGACGCCGACGTGATCCTCGTGATGGAGCACGGCGACATCGTGGAGCAGGGCAACCACGCCGAGCTCCTCGCGGCCAGGGGCGCCTACCACCGGCTCTACATGAGCCAGTTCAAGGGCGGGGAGGACGACGGCGGCGGTGCGGCCTCGGGAGAAGACGCCCGGTGATGACTGCAGCGAGCGTGAAGGGACTCGGGACGGCCTGACGAGGCCAGGAGAATCCCTTGCTGTGGGGGGTAGCGTCTACTATGTGACGTAGCTCATATCGGGTTGGAATCCTGAGGAGGATCGTCATGGGACCGAGGGCTTCTGGTCATGAGCGGGCCTGACATCACAGGGAGACGTGGCCGGGGTCTGGCAGTCGGGCTTGCGCTCACTGTCGATCTCGCCGCGTGCGGGGATGAAGGCGGATCCGCAGGACAGGACGTCGCTGACTGCGCAGGCGCGACAGCGCCGGAGGAATGGAGTCCATCTCGGTGGACGCCGCCAGTCGCGATTCAACCGGTCCTGACGGCGGAGGCCGAGAAGGAAGCGGCCTACCGCTCCGCTCTCGAACGGCGGGCCCAGACGCTCCGCATCACGGATCCTCCTCGCGTGCAGCGGAGAGTGAAGCGCCCTGGGTTTCGTTCCGATCCCAACGAAGGAGAATCGGAACATGCCCAAGAAGTTCAGCCCCGAGCTGCGTGAGCGCGCGGTCAGGATGGTCCTGGAACGCCAAGCCACGCAAGGAGGGCCCCGTTCGCATTCCATCCGGGCGGTAGCCCCGCAGCTCGATGTCAGCGAAGAGACCTTGCGGATGTGGTGCCAACGCCACGGCCACGAAATAGCTCAGGCACCCGTCTCAGAGACCCCTGCGGAGGAGATCCGCAGGCTCAAACGCGAGCTGGCCGAGGCGCGGCGCGCGAACGAGATCCTCAAGGCCGCCTCGGCTTTTTTCGCAGCGGAGCTCGACCGCCCCACGACGAGATGATCGCGTTCATCGACGAACACCGCGATCAGTTCGGGGTCGAGGCCATCTGCCGCACCCTTCGTGCGACGGAATGTGGGTTCATCACCTCGACGTGAGCTACCGCGCCGCGAAGACACGACCGGCCTCCGCGCGGGCCCTGCGAGACGTCCTGCTGCTCGAGGAACTCCGCCGGATTCACATGGAGAACTACAGCGTCTACGGCGTCCGCAAGATGCACCATGCGATGGCCCGCGCCGGGTGGGAGATCGGCCGGGACCAGGTCGCCCGTCTCATGCGTACCGCCGGCCTGCAGGGAATCCGCCGTGGCCGCAAGCCGATCACGACCCGCCCTGCAGGAGAGACAGACGCCCGCCCTGATCTCGTGGAACGTTGCTTCACCGCCGAGCGGCCGAACCAGCTGTGGGTCGCTGACATCACCTACGTCAGGATCCTGGGCGGGTTCTGCTACGTCGCGTTCATCACCGACGTCTACTCCCGGCGCATCGTGGGATGGGCTGTCTCGGGCAGCCTTCACACCGTGGGGCTGCCGCTGCTGGCCTTGGAGCGCGCGCTGCTGAGCACTGGCGCCAGCCGTGGCCGCCAGGGCCTGGTGCACCACTCGGATCGCGGTAGTCAGCTTGGCCTGCTCGGATGCGCTCATCACCGCCGGGGTGAGCGCCTCAGTGGGCACCGTGGGCGACTCTTACGACAACGCCCTGGCCGAGAGCGTGAACGGGCTCTACAAGGCCGAACTCATCCACTCCAAACGGATCTGGGAGTCCGTCGAGGCGGTCGAGCTGGCCACCATGGGGTGGGTGCACTGGTGGAACACCACCCGCCTCCACGAGGCCCTGGACTACCTCACCCCCGCGGAGGTCGAGGCGGCCTACACTCAAGACCAGGACTCAGCGCCCGTTGCGTCTTGACCTCGGAACGAAACCCAGGGCACTTCAGTTACGAGCGCGCGGCGGAACGGCCGTGCCGGGGCGCATTCCGGTGCAAGGTCAAACGTGGGTGTGTGAAGCATCTGAGAAAACTCTTGACGCTGAGCGGGCCACGCCATAGCGTGTGACACACCTCACAAGGGGCTTTAGGTCGGAGGAGGAACATCATGGGTGTGAAGCAGTGGGCCAGCAGGGTAGGCGCTGGCGTGGCTGTCGCTGGATTGCTGGCGGTCTCTGGAGCGGCGCCAGCGCAAGCGTTGTCAGAGACTGGCAGGAAGGACTGCAGTGCCGGAGGCGGGTATGTCGGCCTGCAGGTGGAGCAGCAGCGGTATACGGACACGATGTATTACAACGTCGGCGGAAAGACCACCAAGAAGCCTGGGCTATACAAATATGGATGGGATTCCGGACTCCGCATGACGCAGACCTGGACGGGGTCATCGACCTCGCTTCTGCTGTCGGGCACCTACGGCTACTGCTATTACCCCTACTGAGGTTGAGCCCAAGATGAAGACGAAGTTCGCAGCGGTCACCGCCGCGGCGGTGACCGCTGTTCTGACTCTGTCTGGATGTGCGACCACTGCTCCGTCCACGAGCGCCGCGGCGACCGGTTCCCCTACAGAGAAGGTGTGGGATCCCGAGACCTGGACGCCCACCGAGAAGATCGAGCGGCGGATGACCGAGGCTGACGAGCGGGAGCGCTGGTATGAGTCACAGCTCGCACGAAACGCCGCCTTCTTGGGCATCAGCAACCCCCCGGCCGTCACCCGTCGCGGGTGGGCCACCTCCAGGCAAGAGCAGGCGAGATGGTCCGCGCAGTGCATGACCGAGCGAGGGGTTCCCGCCACGTACAACGAGGTTATGGTGGGGGTGACGTATGACACTCCGCCGCCCTCGCAGGAGGCGGCCGTGAAACTGGTCTCATGGACCTGCGATGCCCTGTTCCCCATCGATCCGAGCCTGGACCAGGAGTTCTCTGACGCTCAGTTGCGCCTGCTCTACGACTATTGGGACCAGTACGCCATCCCGTGTCTTGAGGACCATGGCATCACCGTGGACACATCCCAGCGGCCCTCGAAGGAAACATGGCTGGCGGCCTTCAACACGCCGGAGCGGATCAGCTGGTGGCCCGTGCAAGACTCCATCATGGGCCTCACGGACGCGCGCTCCGCCGAGGTCTCGGAAGCCTGTCCGGTTCAGCCCCCGGACTCGATGCTCTTCGGATACTCCGAATGAGCAAGGTCACCCGCTGGGCCGCTCTCGTCCTCACGCTCGTGCTCGTCGCCGCCCTCGCCTTCTGGGCCGGCCGGGCCACGCTCACCCCTCCGGCCCAGGCCGATCAGCGTCCGTCCGAGGACGCCGTCGTCACCGTCGCCGAGCAGGAGCTCGGCCGCGTCATCACCCTCGGCGTGTCCGTGGCCCGCGAGCAGGCGCCGGCCGCCGTGAACGCGCTGTCCGGCGTCGTCACCCGGGCCGGGGAGTCCGGTGAGGTGGCCGCCGGGGACGTGCTGTACGCCGTCGCGCAGCAGCCCGTGATCGCCGTGCAGGGCGAGCTGCCCCAGTGGCGGGCGCTCGACGAGGGCGCCACCGGCAGCGATGTCGCCGCGTTCCAGCGAATGCTCGCCGCCACGGGGGCGAAGGTGGAGGTCACCGGCACCTGGGACGAGGCCACCGCTGTCGCCTGGAACGGCTGGCTCACCGAGCGCGACTACCCGGCCGCGGGCACCGTGGAGCTGGGCCAGCTCGTGGTGCTGGAATCACTCCCCGCCGCACTCAGCGTGGACGCGAAGGCAACGGCCGTCGGCGGCGCGCTCGCGGGAGGCGAGACCATCGTCGCCCGCCCCGGCGACGAGCCCACGTTCGCCATCGAGGTCAACCAGGACCAGGCCGCCATGATCCCGGCCGGCACCGCGGTGACCGTGCCCCACGGCGAGCACGAGTGGGAGGCCGTGGCCGGCGAGTCCACCGCGGACGACCAAGGGCTGATCCGCATCCCCCTGACCGCCCCCGACGGCGGCGCGGTGTGCGGCGCGGACTGCGACTCCCTGCCCGCCGAGGCCTCCACCTCCCTGCTCTCGAAGGTCAACGTGGTTCCGCCCGTCACCGGGCCCGTGGTCCCCGTGTCCGCGCTGCGCACCCAGCCCGGCGGCGGCGTCGTGGTCACCGTGGTGCGGGACGGCGTCGAGGAGGCGCGCACCGTCACGGTCCGCGGCTCCGCCGACGGCCTGGCCGTGGTGGACGGCGTGGACGCCGGGGAGACCGTGCGCGTGCTGGACGGCGCGCCGTGAGCACGGGTGAGCTCTCCGTGGCGGACCTGCGCTTCGCGTACACGCGCGGTGCGGAGGAGCTGTTCGACGGCCTGACCCACCGCTTCACCCCTGGCGCCGTCACCGCGCTCACCGGCCCGTCCGGGCGCGGCAAGTCCACGCTGCTGTACGTGCTGGGGCTTATGCTCACGCCCTCGGCGGGCGTGGTGCGCCTGGGCGACGTCGACGCCTCCGCCCTCCCGGACCGGCGCCGGGCGCGGCTGCGGGCCACGTCCGTGGGGTTCGTGTTCCAGGACGCCGAGCTGGACCCGTCCCGGCCCATCCTGGACTCGGTGGTGGAGCCCGGTCTGTACGCAGGGCTGGAGCGTCGGGTGCTGGAGGAGCGGGCCCGGGCGCTGCTGGAGCGCTTCGGCCTGGGACACCGGGCCGAGCACCGGCCGGGCCAGGTCTCAGGCGGGCAGGCCCAGCGCGTGGCGGTCTGCCGGGCACTCGTGAACACCCCTGCGGTGGTGCTGGCCGACGAGCCCACGGGCAACCTCGACCCGGACAACGCCTCCCTCGTGCTCGACGCGCTGGCCGAGACGGCTGCCGAGGGGCGCACCGTGGTGGTGGCCACGCACGACCCGGCCGTCGTCGCGCGGGCGGACGAGGTGGTGCGGCTATGACCCTCGAGGCCCGCCCATGAATCTGCGAACCCTGCTGCGCGAGGCCCTCACCGCCGCGCGCACCTCGCCCGTGCCCTCCGCCCTCGTGCTGCTGGTGGTGGCCGCCATGTGCTTCGCCGCCGTGGCCACGGTGGGCCGTCAGGCCGCCACGGAGGCCGCCGTCGCCGCGGAGCTCTCCGGGCCCGCGGCGCGCGTGCTCACCGTGACGGACTCGGGCGGCACCGGCTTCCTCACCGGTGCCACCGTCACCACCCTCGCCGGTCTCGACGCCGCCGAGGCCGCCCTGGCCCGCGACATCCCCGTGGACGCGGTGAACGCCGCGGTCGGTGCGGGCGGGGCGCCCGTGGCGGTGACCCACGTGGTGGGCACCCTGGATCGCGGCGTCGAGCTTACGCGCGGCCGCCTCCCGGGCCCCGGGGAGGTGGTGGTGCCCGAGGCGAAGCTGGCCGAACTGGGCCTGGCCCAGCCCTCCGGGGCGCTCGAGGCCGGGGACGGACGCCAGTGGGCCGTGGTGGGCGCGTTCGAGGCGCGCACGCCGTTCGAGGACCTCGACGGGTACGCGCTCGCCGTGCCCGCCGTCCCGGCCTCCCTCGTGGTCCAGCAGGTCCGCGTCCTGGCCCCGGACACCGCCGGCACCCGCGCCATGCAGGACTCCGCCCTGGCCGTGATCGACCCCGACCCTCGCTCGTCGCAGGTGCAGACCGCGCAGGCGCTGGCCGCCGGGAACGCGACGATCACCGGGGAGCTGGCCGGACTGGGCCGGTCCCTGCTGCTGCTGATCCTCGGGGCGGGCGCCTTCTTCGTGGCGATCGTGGTGCTCGCCGACGTGCTCATCCGTCGCCGCGACCTCGGGCGCCGCCGCACCCTGGGCATCGGCCGCGCGGACCTCGTGCTGCTCGTGGCGGTCCGCACCGCCGCGCCGGCGGTGCTCGGGGCGGTGGTGGGCGCGGGGACGGGCTACGCCGTCGTCGTGGGGCAGGGCGGGGCGCTGGGGCTGGACTTCGTGGCGGGGGTGGCCGTGCTCGCCGCGCTCACCGCGGTGGCGGCCAGCCTGCTCCCGGCCGCGTTCGCCGCGTTCCGGGACCCCGTCCGTGTGATGCGCACCGCATGAGCCCGTCGGGTGGCCTCAACGCGCGCCCACCCCACGCGCCGCTACCCTCGACGCATGCCCTCCTCCGCCTCCGTGGCCGCGCCCGACCGCGCGCCCACGCCCCTGGAACGCCAGTCCGTCCTGCGCACGCTCCGCACCCCGCGCTGGCTGCGCACCGAGGTCCTCGCGGGCCTCGTGGTGGCGCTGGCGCTCATCCCGGAGGCCATCGCGTTCTCAGTGATCGCGGGCGTGGACCCGCGCGTGGGGCTGTTCGCCTCGTTCACGATGGCGGTGACCATCGCGATCGTGGGCGGGCGCCCGGCCATGGTCTCGGCGGCCACGGGCGCGGTGGCGCTCGTCGTCGCCCCGCTCTCCCGCTCGCACGACGTGGACCACCTGATCGCCGCCGTCATCCTGGGCGGGGCCCTGCAGATCCTGCTGGGCGTGTTCGGGGTGGCCCGGCTCATGCGGTTCGTGCCGCGCTCGGTGATGGTCGGCTTCGTGAACGCGCTGGCCATCCTGGTGCTCACGTCCCAGCTGCCCGAGCTCATCGGCGTGCCGTGGCTCGTCTACCCGCTCGCGGTGCTCTCGCTGGCGGTGGTGCTCGCCCTGCCCCGCCTCACGACCGCGGTGCCGTCCACGCTCGTGGCGATCGTCGTCGTGACGGTGCTGGCCGTGGCCGCCGCCCTGGACGTGCCCCGCGTGGGCGACCGCGGCGCCCTGCCCGACGCCCCGCCGGTGTTCGCGCCTCCCCACGTGCCCCTCACGTGGGAGACGCTGCAGGCGATCCTGCCCTTCGCCGTCGGGGTGGCGTTCGTGGGGCTGCTGGAGTCCCTGCTCACCGCCAAGCTCGTGGACGACATCACGGACACCCCCTCGGACAAGTCCCGCGAGTCCTGGGGGCAGGGCGTGGCCAACGTGGTCTCGGGGCTGTTCGGCGGCATGGGCGGCTGCGCCGTGGTGGGCCAGACCATGATGAACGTGAAGGCCAACGGCGCCCGCACGCGCCTGTCCACGTTCCTGGCGGGCGTCTTCCTGCTGCTGCTCGTGGTGGTGCTCGGCGACGTCGTCGCGCAGATCCCCATGGCCGCGCTCGTGGGCGTGATGATCTTCGTGGCCGCCTCCGCCTTCGACTGGCATTCGGTGCGCCCCTCCACGCTGCGGGCCATGCCCCGCTCGGAGACGGCGGTCATGCTCGTGACCGTCATCGCGACCGTGGCCACCCACAACCTCGCGGTCGGCGTGGGCGTGGGCGTGCTCACCGCGCTCGTGCTCTTCGCGCAGCGCGTCTCGCGCCTCGTCACGGTGGAGCGGGAGCTCGACGACGACGGCGCCACCGCCGTCTACCGCGTGCGAGGTGCGCTGTTCTTCGCCTCCTCGGACGACCTGTACTCGCAGTTCCAGTACGCGCTCGACCCCGCGCGGGTGGTGGTGGACCTGAGCGAGGCCCACGTGTGGGACGCATCCACGGTGGCGGCCCTCGACGCGGTGCAGACCAAGTACGCGCGGCACGGGGTGCAGGTGAAGGTGCGGGGGCTGAACCAGGCCAGCGCCGACATGCACGGCCGGCTGACGGGCCGCCTCGGGGCGTGAGCGGGGGGCTGGCTCGGTCCCGCTCGGGTTTTTGGGCGTGTCTGCGGGTGGGACACGCCCACAACTCGATTCTGGGCGGGATGTTCGCCCAGAATCCTGAGGGCTGTAGGGGAAGATGGCCCAGAACAGCCGGTGCGGACGTGGACGAGGCGAGGCCCCGCCGTCGTGGTTCTGACGGCGGGGCCTCAGACGTTCTTCAGACCTCAGAAGGTGTAGGGCACGCGCTCCCAGGTGAGCAGCTCCTGCGCGGCGTTCTTGCCCTTGCCGGCGCTGTTCGGCGCGACGGTGAAGCGGGTCCACTCGTTGGAGGTGGCGTCGCCCTCGACGGTCACGCGCTGCAGGTTCTCGACGGCGCCCACGCCGTAGGCGTCGACCCAGGGGGAGCCGGCGGCGAGGGGCTCGTCGGCGTTGTAGCGGTGGGAGTCGCCGTTGATCAGGTAGACCGGGCCGTCGAAGGCGCGGGCCTGCTCGGCGATGGCGCCGACGATCGGGCGGAACGCGGCCACGTCCGTCTCGGTGATGCCGGCGGCGGCGAGGCGGGGCTCGAACATGTCCGCCTGGGTGAAGATCACGACGCCGCGGGCGTTCGTGCGGCGGGCGTCGTCGAAGGCCTCGCTGACCTCGGCGATGTTCGCGGCGTCGCGGTGGGCGACCTCGGCGAGCTGCTCGGGGGTGGGGACGGTCAGGCCGAGACCGGCCCACGGGTCGGTGGAGTTGTGGGAGCCCTGCACGTCGATGGCGACGAACTCCACGCGCTGCTCGCGGAAGCGCAGGTTCTCCGGCAGGCCCAGCTCGTCCTGGGAGTCCACCTTCATGGGGACGCCGAGGGTGCGGTCGGCGACGGGGAAGAAGATGTCCCGGACGGAGTCGAGGCGCTCGAGCGGGTTGTAGGCGCCGTTGTTGGCACGGTGGCAGTCCACCCAGTCGTTGTCGCCGGGGGTGAAGACCAGCGGGAGGGTCAGGCGGTCGAACTCGCCGCGGATCATCTGGAAGTACTCGTCCGAGCAGACGGCGGAGCCGGCCTTCACGTCGCCCACGTGGGCGAGGAACTCGAGCTCGTCGCTCTGGGCGGAGAGCTCGTCGATCATCTCGGGAAAGCGGTCGACCTGGGCCTGGCCGTAGGGGACGTCGCCGATGACGCCGAATTCGAAGGCGTGCTTGGCGGTGGCGGTGGCGGAGTGGGCGGGCTTGCCGGTTCCGGTTCCGGTGCCGTGGTCGGAGGCGGCCTGGGCGGGGGCGGCTGCGCCGGAGGCGAGGCTCACGGCGGCGAGCAGGGCGAGCGTGCGGTGCGAAGTGCGCATGGGGGTGCTCCTGGATCCGGTGGCCGCGCCGGGGAGGGCGGGGCCGGGCTGACGGCGCCGACGGCTGTCGGCCGCGTCAGGCTAGGAGCCGTGGGTGACGGCGTCCCGCGTCCCGGGTGACGTGCGGGCGAGCGGTGCGTGTCGTCGTCGTGAACGTGCCCCGCTCAGGCGGTGATGAACTCCCACTGGTGGCCGTCCGGGTCCACGATCTCGCGGGAGTGCATGCCGGAGCCGGCCATCTCGTCGCGCAGGTCCGCGGGGAGCGGGACCTCTTCGGCGCCGGCCTCCACCGCGCGGTCGGCCAGGGCGTCGACGGCGGCGGCGTCGCCCACGGTGAGCGCCATCAGGGCCGCGTTGGTGGTCATGCAGTCGGCGATCTCGCGGTCGCCGATGAAGTCCGTGTAGTAGCCGGGGCTCAGGTACATCGCGTACGTGGACTCGGTGAGCTCGATGCACACGGAGTACTCGTCGGAGTAGTCGTCCATCGCGGTCGCGCCGAGGGACGTCCAGAAGTCGCGGATGCGCTCCACGTCCGTCGTGGGGAGGTTGATGAACACCGGCTGGGAGAACAGGGCCATGACGTGCACCGTAGACCCTCCGCCTCGCCCCCCGCCAACCGGCCGCCCACCGGTCCCCGTCGGCCGGGGCTGCGTGCGCTCCGGTGGCCGCTCGGGTATCCGTCCCCGCGTCCGCCCCCGTTGGTAGCGTGGCCGCCATGAGCCTTCCCCCCGCCCCGCCCGCCGGCTGGCCGCCCTCAGGCTGGCCCGGCCGCCCCGCCCCCGCGGCCCGGACCACCCCCGACTGGACCCCCGGCCGCTTCCACTGGGGCGATCTCGCGGTGGTGCTCGCCTACGGGGCGCTCATGATCCTGGGGCTCGGCCTCTTCGCGGCCATCGCGCTGGACCTCGTCCCGGCCAACCAGGAGGACTTCCAGGTCCTGGACGCCTTCCGGGTGAACCTGCTCAGCTACGCCGTTCTCGTCCTGCTCGTGGTCGCCGTCGCGTGGCGCCCGCTCGTCACCTCGCTGCGCGTGTTCCGCACGGGCACGTGGTGGAAGATCCTGCTGCTGCCGGCCACCTGGTTCGCGTGCATCGTCGTGAACGTGCTGGTCCTTAGCCTGCTCGGCCAGGCCCAGACCAGCGCCAACCAGGCCGCCCTCGAGGAGATGACCACGCAGGCCCCGCCGCTGCTCATGGTCCTGATGACGGTGGTCGCCGCCCCGCTCGTGGAGGAGTACCTCTTCCGCCACCTGCTGGTGGGCAAGCTGTCGCGCTACGTGAACGTGTGGGTGTGCGCCGTGGTGTCCATCCTGGCGTTCACGCTGCTGCACTTCCTCGGCACGGGCGGGGACTTCGACCTCGTGGAGACCATCCCGTACGTGACCCTCGCGGTCGCCATCACGGTGTCCTACATCCTCATGGGGAAGTCGTTCGGGTACGCGGTGCTCCTGCACATGACCAACAACGGCATCGCGATCGCCATGCTCTACCTCGTGGCCCCCCTCCTGCCCGAGGTCCCCCAGCCCGTGGCGCCCACCGCGTTCCTGCCGTTCCTCACCGCGCTCGTCGGATGAGGGATTCCCGCCCCCTCGCCCGCCGCATCCTCGCGCTGGCGGTCCCCGCGTTCGGCGCGCTCATCGCGGAGCCGCTGTTCCTCCTCGCGGACACCGCGATCGTCGGACACCTCGGCACGGCGCAGCTCGCGGGCGCGGGCATCGGCACCACCGTCCTGCACACCGCCGCCGGGCTGCTCATCTTCCTCGCCTACGCCACCACACCCGCCGTCGCCCGCCTGGTCGGGGCGGGGGACCTCGCCTCGGCCATGTCCCGCGGCCGCGACGGCGTCGGGCTCGGCCTCCTGCTCGGCGCGGTCCTCGGGGTGCTCGGCTGGGCCGCCGCCCCCGCCCTGACCGGAGCGCTCGGCGCCACAGGCGAGGTGCAGGCCCACGCCGTCGCCTACCTGCGCTGGTCCATGCCCGGACTGCCCGCGCTCCTGGCGGTCCTGGCCGCCACCGGTGTCCTGCGGGGACTGCAGGACACGGTGACCCCGCTCGTCGTCGCCGGGGTGGGGTTCGCCGCGAACATCGGCCTCAACCTCGCCCTCGTCTACGGGGCGGGCATGGGCGTCGCCGGCTCCGCGCTCGGCACCTCGATCGTCCAGTGGGCCATGCTCGCCGCCTACCTCGTGGTGCTCGCGCCCCGCTTCCGGCGAGCCGGCACCGGCTGGCTCCCGACGGCGGCCGGCATGCGGGCCACGGCGCAGGTCGGCTCGTGGCTGCTGCTGCGCACCGCCAGCCTGCGCGCCGCGATCCTGCTGACCGTGGTCGCGGCCACCGGCGCGGGGGAGACCGTGCTCGCCGCGCACCAGCTCGTCTTCACGCTGTTCTCCACGCTCGCGTTCGCCCTCGACGCCCTGGCCATCGCGGCGCAGTCCCTCATCGGCGCGGAGCTCGGCGCCTCCCGTCCCGACGCCGCCCGCCGCCTCACCGCGGTCATGGTCCGCTGGTCGCTGGGCTTCGGCCTGCTCACCGGCGTGGCGCTGGCCGCCGTCGCGCCGTGGCTGCCCTCCCTCTTCACCGCCGACCCCGCGGTCCAGGCCGCCGCGACCGCCGGCCTCTGGGTCCTCGCGATCACGCAGCCGCTCGCCGGGTTCGTGTTCGTCCTGGACGGCGTGCTCATCGGCGCCGGGGACGCGCGCTACCTCGCGCTCGCGGGGCTGGTGAACCTCGCCGTCTACGCCCCCGTGCTGTGGCTCCTGGCCCGCTCCGGACCCCTGCTCTCCGCCCCCGACGCCGGCACGCGGGTCGTGGCGCTGTGGGTCGGCTTCGGCGTCGTGTACCTCGGCATGCGCGCGCTCACCCTGGGCCTGCGCGCCCGGGGCGGCGCGTGGATGAGGCTCGGGACGGGCTGAGCCCCGACAGCGGCACGGTCGCCCGCGCCCCCTCCTCACGCCCCGTCCCCGCGCCCCCGGGACGACCGCGCCTAGACTGATGCGGTGCCTGCCGTGACCACCCCCCTCGAGATCTCCTCCGTGGTGTTCAAGCCGATCCTCGTCCGCGCCGTCGTCGCGCTCGTGTTCGGCCTGTCCACCGTGTTCGTGCCGAACCCCGGCGTCACCTGGATGAAGGTGGCCTTCGCGCTCTACCTGGTGTTCTCCGGCTCCGCGATGTGGGAGTATCTGCGCCGCGAACCCGTGCCCGTGGCCATGCGCTCCCCGCTCTCCCTCGCCGCCGCGGCGTGGATGCTGGGGACCATCGTCATGCTCTTCCTGGGCTCTCCCTCGGCCATCGGCGTCACCGTCGCGGTCGCACTCGTGGCCGGCGGCGCGGCCGAGCTCGTGGCGTGGGCCCGGCACCGCCGGGAGTTCATCCCCGCCCGGGACCAGCTCTGGACGGGCGCCGTGGGCCTGCTCTCCGGTCTGGGCCTCGCGGTCGGCGCCCTTCAGGGGCTCAACCCCCACGGCCAGCTCGGCATCGTGGGCGGCGGCGCCATCATCATCGGCGTCCTCCTGCTCATCTCCGGACTCGGCTTCCACCACGAGGTGCGCCGGGATCGCGGTAGCGCCCGCGGCCTCTGAGCCGGCTCGGCCACCCGGCGTAGACTGAGGGCGGCCCGTCGTCGTGCCCGCGGGGAGGATCCCGCCCGGGCCGACGTCGCCGTCACCCCCGTGCGCCCGCGCGCACGCCACCCGAGCCCGTAGGAGGCGCACCGTGAGCGCACCGTCCCCCCGTCCGTCCCACGACCGCGCCGGCACCGGTGCCGGCCGTCCGGCACGCGGCGGGCTGCGCACCACGGTCAAGGGCCCGCTGATCTTCTCCGCCGTGCTCGGCCTCGTCGGCGGCGTCATCGCCGCCCTCACCGCCTCGGGGGGCACTTCGAACCCGCTGCGCGTGGACATCGGCCTCATCGCCTTCGGCGTGTTCTTCATGACCTCGCTCGTGGTGGTCGCCATGCTGCAGCTCTCCACCCGCGAGAATCCGCCGCGCCTCTCCCATGGCTCCGGCGTGAACCTCTCCTCCGAGGAGACCTTCCGCAAGGCGGCCGCCGAGCGCCGCGCCAAGGCGGCCGCCGAGCGCGCCGCCAAGGAGCGTGGGCCGCAGGGCTGAGCTCGCCGGCTGGAGGACCCCCGCCCGCGCCTCACAAGCCGGACCGCCCCTCAGAAGCCGAACCGCGCCGCCGTCGCCCGCAGCGCGGCGGCCGAGGCCTGCAGCTTCGCGGTCTCGGCCGCGTCCAGTTCGAGCGGGATGACCCGCTCCACCCCCGCCCGCCCGACGACGGCCGGCAGCGAGAGCGCGACGTCGTGCAGCCCGTGGGGGCCGTCGAGCACCGTGGAGACCGGCAGGATGGCGTGCTGGTCCCGCAGGACCGCCTCGAGCAGGCGCGTCGTCGCGACGCCCACCGCGTAGGTGGTGGCGCCCTTGCCCTGGATCACCTCGTAGGCCGCGTTCGTGACGGTGTGGGCGATGGCGTCCAGGTCCGCGAGCGAGAAGAGCGGCGCGGCGGCGTCGGGCCACTCGAGGATGGGCATCGGCCCGATCCGCGCGGAGCTCCACGCCGGGAACTCCGTGTCCCCGTGCTCGCCCAGGATGGACGCGTGCACCGACGACGTGTGCACCCCCGCCCGACCCGCCAGCAGCCAGCGCAGGCGTGAGGTGTCCAGGAGGGTGCCGGAGCCGATCACCCGTCCGGCGGGCAGCCCCGTGATCCGCTGCGCCACGAGGGTGAGGACGTCCACGGGGTTGGTCACCAGCACGATGAGCGCGTCCGGCGCCGCGGCCTGCACCCGGGGGAGCAGGTCGTGCAGGATCGCCACGTTGCGCTCGGCCAGGTCCAGGCGGGTCTGGCCCGGCTTCTGCTTCGCGCCGGCCGTGACCACCACGATCTCCGCCTCCGCCAGCACCGCGGGGTCCGCCCCGCCGGTCATCGCGTCCGCGGAGGTGAAGGGCGTGCCATGGGCGAGGTCGAGGACCTCGGCGCGCACCTTGGGCTCGTCGATGTCGTAGAGCGCGACCTCGCGGGCCACGCCGCGGATCAGGGTGGCGTACGCGATCGCCGTCCCGACGCCGCCGGCTCCCACCACGCCGACCTTGCGGTGGGCGGGGACGCCGGGGTCGCTGACCGCCCACGGGGACGGGGCGGGGGAGGGGGCCGGGTCGCGCTGGTCGCTCATGGGCGCCAGCGTAGGGGCGACCCGCGCCGCGCAGAAGGGGCCGCGCGCCCCGTCACCGGGAGTTCAGACGGGCGTCAGTCGTCGGACTTCTCCGTGTCCTTCTTCGCCTTCTTGTCCTTCTTGGCGGCCTTCTCGGCCTCCTTGGCCGCCTTCTTCTCCGCCTTCTTGCGGGCCTTCTTCTCGGCCTCCTTGGCCGCCTTCTTCTCGGCCTTGCCCTCCTCGGCCTTCACGGGCTCTTCGACCGGGGCGTCCTCCTTCACGGGCTCCGCCTTCCCGCCCGCCTCGGGCGCCGGGGTCTCCGCCGTCTCCTCGGCCAGGCGCGCGCGGTAGCTGCGCACGTGCGTGCGGTTGGCGCAGTTGGCGGCGTCGCAGAAGCGCTTGGAGCGGTTGCGGCTGGCGTCCACGAGCGCGTTCTCGCAGTCCTCGCCCGCGCACACGCGCAGGCGGGAGAGCTCGCCGTCGACGGCGGCCTCGGCCATCGCGAGGGCGGCCAGCGCGGTGAGGCGCTCGACGGCGTCGGACGGGGTGTCCGCGGGCGCGAAGTCCACGGCCTCCTCCCCGGCCACGAGGCGCAGGGGGCCGACCGTGGCCAGCAGCTCGTTGACGCCCTCGGTGGCGGCGGCCTCGTTCGTGGCGGCCAGCGCCCAGGCGGAGGTGAGGCGCTCGCGCAGGTCCTTCGCGCGCACGACGGCGGCCGCGGCCACGCGCAGGCGGGCGTCGCCCTCCTGCAGGGCCGGGACGAGGTCGGCGAGCTGGGCGCCGGCGGTCAGGCGTTCGGGCTGCTCGGCACCGCCTCGCGGGCCGGGCGCGGTGTTGAGGAACGCGGCGATCGAGGAGAGCAGGGTGAGGGTGCGGGCGGAGAGCATGGGCCAACTGTACGGGGGAGTGCCACGTCACACCGCGTGGCACGCCTCCCCGGCCCGCGCGTCGTCAACTACTGTGACCGCAGGCCCCTCGATCCCAGTGCCGGGGCCGGACCGACCGGGGTGCGAGGGCGCTCCCGGAGCACGCCGACAGGAGCCCCCATGACGCAGAACCCCGAGGCCGCCGAGCGACTGAGCGCCGGCCACGTGATCGTGAAGACCCTGGAGTCGCACGGCGTGAAGCGCGTGTTCACCGTGCCCGGTGAGTCCTACCTCGACGTCCTCGACGGCCTGCACGACTCGGGGATCGAGAACGTGGTGTGCCGCCATGAGGGCGGGGCCACCTACATGGCCGAGGCCGAGGGCAAGATGAACGAGGTGCCCGGCGTCGCCATGGTGACCCGCGGTCCCGGCGCCGCGAACGCCCACGTCGGTCTGCACACCGCGTGGCAGGACTCCACCGCCATGGTGCTGTTCGTGGGCCTCATCCCGTTCGAGCACCGAGACCGCGAGGCCTTCCAGGAGTTCGACCCGCACGCCTGGTTCGGCAGCGGCGCCAAGCGCGTCATGGTCCTGGACCACCCCGAGCGCGCCTCCGAGATCGTGGCCGAGGCGATGTTCGCCGCGTCCTCCGGGCGCCCTGGGCCCGTCGTCGTCGGCCTGCCGGAGGACGTCATCCGCGTCGAGGTCGAGGATCACGTGCACCCGCAGATCCCCGTGGCCCCGGGCGGCATGCCGGTGGAGGACTGGAAGTCCCTGCACGCGGCGCTGAAGGAGTCGAAGAAGCCCCTGTTCATCACCGGCGGCAACGACTTCACGGACGAGGGCGCCCAGCAGCTCACCCAGTGGCTCGAGGACCACAAGATCCCGGCCGCCGCCGAGTGGCGCACCGAGGGCACCGTGCCGTTCTCCTCGCCCTCCTACGTGGGGCCCATCGGCTACGGCCGCCCCAAGCCCACCTACGACCTGCTCGAGGAGACCGACCTCATCGTCTTCGTGGGCACCGTGCCCGGCGACGTCGTGACCAACGGCTTCACGATCCGCCAGAACTGGGACAAGAAGAACTTCCTCGTCACCATCGACCCCTCGCTGCGCGGCCGCTCCGGTCCCGTGTCCCACCAGATCGTCGCGAAGCCGGACGTGTTCGTCCGCGACCTCGTCCGCATGGAGCTCGAGGTCAAGCCGGAGTGGGAGGAGTGGACCGCCCGCATGCGCGGCGAGCAGGAGAAGTTCGCGGCCCTGCCCCCGGCCGAGCCGTCCGAGGGTCAGGCGAGGATGGCCACGCTCATGGCCAACCTGGTGCCGAAGCTGCCGAAGGACTCGATGGTCTCCCTCGGCGCGGGTGAGCACACCAACTGGGCGCACCGGTACTTCCCGACCGAGGGCTACCGCGCCATGATCTCGGCCCGCAACGGCTCCATGGGCTACTCGGTGCCGGGCGCCGTGGCCGCGTCCCTGAACTTCCCGGACCGCACCGTGGTGACCATCGCCGGCGACGGCGAGTTCCTCATGAACGGCCAGGAGCTGGCGACCGCCGCGCAGTACGGCGCCACGCCCCTCGTGATCGTCATGGACAACCAGGAGTACGGCACCATCCGCACCCACCAGGAGAAGCAGTACCCCGAGCGCATCTCCGGCACGCAGCTGAAGAACCCGGACTTCGCGCAGATGGCGCAGGCGTTCGGCGGGTTCGGCGTGCGCGTGGAGCGGGACGCGGACGTGCCCGCGGCCGTCGAGGCCGCCCTGAAAGCCGTGCAGGAGGAGGGCCGCTTCGCGCTCATCCACCTGATCGTGGAGCAGCGCGTCAAGGCGTACTGAGGCCGGCGGCGCGGCGCGGTCCGCGCCGCCCCTCCGGTCAGGCCGCCGTCGTGGGGACGTCGAAGCGCAGCTTCGGGACGTCGAAGGGCGCACCGTCGAGGTCCGTCTCGACCCGGTCCCGCAGCACGCCCCCGCACGCGCGGATCGTGGCCACGGAGGCGGTGTTCGTCTCGTCGCAGGTGAGCAGGGCGGTGGGCGTCCCGCGCGCGGCCAGCAGCGTCAGGGCGCCGCGCAGCAGGCGCGCGGCGTGCCCCCGCCTCCGGAACGCGGGGCGCACCGCGTAGCCCACGTGTCCGTTGACGTGGCGCAGCGCCTCGTTCAGCTCCCATCGGACGGACACCCGGCCCACCAGCTCGCCCACCTCGTCCACGCCCACGTAGAAGGAGGCGGGCACCCGGCCGGGTTCGACGTCGCCGCGCGCCTCGGCGGCGAACGCGCGGCGGATCGCGGGGAAGGAGAGAGTGGCCCCGCCGAGGAGGAAGTCGAACCCCTCCCGGTGCAGCTCGGCGTCCGCCTCGCGCGCCGCGATCTCGTCCGCGGCGCGCAGCGGGCGCAGCAGGAGGCCGTCCACGGTGACGGTGGGGCTGGGGTCCGGGAGCATGCGCCGAGTGTACGAGGGGGGACGCCGGGCGCGGCCGCGTGAGCTGCCCGCCGCCCCACCCCTCCTCCCCTCCCCACCCCCGCACCGTGAGCCAGACGTTTCGGTCGTGATCCGCCGCTGATTGCAGCAGAAACGTCTGGCTCGCGGCGGAGCACGTGTTCGAGGAGATGCGCCACGGCAAGATCGAGGGCCGCGTCGTCATCGACTACGCGATGCAGGACTGACGTGTCGCCTGGGCATCCGCTGGGCGCGGGGTAGTGTCGATACATCACGCGCACCAGTGCGACGGCGGTCGTCCCGCCCGGAGATCCGGGCCGGGGCGGCCGCCGTCGTCGTCGTGGGGACGGGGCGGGCCGCAGCGCGCCCGACGCCCGAGCCTCAGCGGGCCGCGGCCGGGGCGACGCCGTCGCGCAGCCACTTCAGCGTGGCCGGCCAGAAGGTCGACGCGAACCGCGCGTGGAACAGCCCGAAGTGCCCGATCTCCGCCACACCGAGCTCCTCCGGCCGCACGCGCCAGCGCACCGTCCGCCGGCCCGGCGAGTAGGCGCCCGCGCGATCGAGGGCGGCGTCGGTGCCGAAGTCGTCGTCGACGGGCGCCACGATCAGCGCGTCCGCCGTGAACGCGGCCAGACGACGGCGCAGCTCGTCCCGGCCGGCGGCGGTGCGGGCGCTCGCGGTGAAGTCGCGGCGGCTGCGCGCCCAGTCCAGGGCGACCCCGCGCGGCAGGTCCTCGAGCCAGCCGAGCCGCTGCCCCGGGAAGTGACCGCGGGCAAGCGTGACCACCGGCATCGCCGCGTGCCAGCGCGCCCACATCCGCGCCCTTCCCGGCCGCGCCCGGTAGTCCCGCCAGTGGGCGTGCTGCCCGCCCACGGCCACGTGCCGGGCCACATGCCGCGCCTCGTCCGCCAGCCCGACGCCGAACCCGCCGTAGCTGTGACCCACCGTCAGGAGGGGGCCGGGCAGGTGCGTCCGGGCCCAGCCGAGCACGGCGTCCGCGTCGAGGGCGCCCCAGTCCGCCCAGCGCGCCCGCCGGGCCACGGCGAACGGCTCACGGGACTCCCCGACACCCCGGTAGTCGAACGTGACCGCGTGGAACCCGTGGCCGGCGAGGAACTCGGCGTAGCGCCGGTAGTACGTGGCCTTCACTCCGGTCGCCGAGGCGATCACCACGGTGCCGGCAGACGAAGCCGGGGGCGCCGTCGTCGTGGGGGCGAAGTGGCGGGCCGCGAGCACGAAGCCGTCGCGGGCGCGGAGGCGCACGAGGGTGGAGGTGGTCTGCGTCACGCCGCCACCCTAGGTGCGGGGCGGAGCGGCCTGCGACACAATGGGCCCATGACTGAGACCCCCCAGAGCTCGCCCGGCCAGAGCCGGGACGAGATCCTCGCCCGCCTCGAGGAGATCTACGCGAACGACCCCGCGGTGCGCGAGCACGGCGTCACCCTCGGCGAGGTGGCCGAGGGCCGCGTGGTGCTGCACCGCGACGTCACTGCGGACATGGTGAACTCCCACGAGATCTGCCACGGCGGCTTCCTGTTCCACCTCGCGGACTCGGCGCTGGCGTACTGCGTGGCGACCTTCGGCGCCGCTCCCGTCACCCGGCGCGCGGAGATCACCTACGTGGCGCCGGCCCGCCTGGGCGCGCGGCTCACCGCCACCGCCCGACAGTCCGTCGAGTTCGGCCGGGACCGCATGATCGAGGTCCGCATCGAGGCGGACGGCCAGCTCGTCGCCTGGTTCACCGGCCACTCCACGAGCCCGAGGCCGCGCGCATGAGCGCCGCGACGCCGTCGGGGCCGGTCCGCGAGATGGTCGAGCTGCACGTGGCCGAGGGTGCCGAGGAGGCATTCGAGACCGCCGTCGCCGAGGCCGCCGCGCTGTTCCGGGACAGGGACGCCACGTCCTTCGAGCTGGTCCGACAGGTGGAGGACCCCCTGTGCTACCGGCTGATCATCGGGTGGCGCCGCCTCGAGGACCACACCGTGGGCTTCCGCGAGTCGGACGCGTTCCCGGCCTGGCGTGCCCTCGTCACACCGCACCTGGCGGAGCCGCCGGCGGCCACGCACTGGACGACGGCGCACGGCGCCTTCTGACCACCCCCCCCCTTCGACGACGACGGGGGCCCCTCAGAGGTGGCGGGCCGCCAGCCGCGTGAGGCTGGCCTGGATGCCGCGGGCGTTGTCCTTGGTGAGCCGCAGCGTCTCGAGCGCCTTCCCCACGGCGGGGCGCGTCCAGGAGTAGTCGAAGATCTCGGTGACCTCCGTGGTGCCGTCCCCGTTGTCCAGGAACTCCCAGCGCCAGCGGTGCCCGCCCGGGTGCGCCCACTCGATCAGGCGGTCCGGCTCGGAGGCCGTGGTGGTCAGCGTCATCCGGTACGGCACCCCGTACTTCTTCATGGCGACGGTGAACCGGTCGCCCACGGCCAGCCGGTGCGGCCCGCTGACCTTCGGCTTCACGGTCCCCGAACCGTCCACCTCGTGGTGCCGGTGCGGGTCGGCCAGCGCAGCCCACAGCTCCTCGGCGGGGGCGTCCACGGTGAGCCGGTAGGCCACCTGGCGCTCGCCGACCTCGACGCGCGTGGGCCACGCCGCCTGCGCCGCGGCACGGGGCAGGGCGGCGGACGACGACGATGCGCCCGGCTCGCTCTGTTCGGACGGGGAGGTCGCGGGGGTCTCGGGGCTCGCGGAGGGGGTCGGCTCGGTGCTCATGCGGCCAGTCTAGGAACCCCTGGGAACCGGCCGGAGTCCTGGCCCCGGCGGCGCGGCGGGCCTAGTGTTGCTCCATGAGCACCTGGGGAATCCACGTCTTCGAGAACGACGCCGCGCAGGAGCTGGTGGACGAGGTCCTGGACGGGACCTTCCGGCTCGACGAGTACCGCGGCACCTTCCGCTCGGAGGAGGATGAGGACTTCATCCCCGCGGACCCCGGCGCCCGGCTCCTCGCCATGGGTGCGATCCTGCGGGTGGCGGACGACTCCGAGGCCCCCGCGGCAGCCGCCCTCGAGGAGATCGCCGGCACGGACGAGCTGGACCTCTCCACCTTCCGGGCCCAGTTCTCCGACGAGGACGTCCTGACCCTGCACGAGCTGATCGGCGTCGTGCTGCGCGAGCCGGCCTCCTCCGAGCTGTTCGAGCGCTGGGAGGAGTCCGGCGAGCACGAGGAGTGGCTCGCGGTCTCCCGCGCGGCCGCCGTCCCGAACTGAGCCGGTGCTCAGCGCCCGTAGCGCGTGAGCCGCAGGGAGTTCAGCACCACGAGCACGCTCGAGGCCGCCATCGCGCCGCCGGCGATCATCGGGTTCAGCAGGCCCAATGCCGCAATCGGGATGCCGAGCACGTTGTAGGCGAACGCCCAGAACAGGTTCATCCGGATGATGGCGAGAGTCCTCCGGCTCAGCTCGAGCGCCTGCACCACCTGGTCCAGGTCGTCGCCGAGCACGGTGATCTGCGCGGCCTCGCGGGCCACGTCCGTCCCCGAGCCCATCGCGATCCCCATGTCCGCGGCGGCGAGCGCGGGGGCGTCGTTGACGCCGTCGCCCACCATGGCGACCACGCGGCCCTCGGCCTGCAGGCGGCGGACCACGTCCACCTTGTCCTCGGGGCGGACGCCGGCCACCACGTCCTCGGGTGCGATCCCGACGGCGGCGCCCACCTGGGCGGCCACCGCGGCGTTGTCACCGGTCACCAGCAGCGGGCGCAGGCCCAGGTCCTTGAGCCGGGCGATCGCGGCCGCGGAGGAGGGCTTCACGGTGTCCGTCACGGAGACGATCCCGGCGAGCCGGCCGTCCACGGCCACCCACACGGCGGTGGCGCCGGCGGACTCGGCGGCCGCGAAGGCCTCCGCGTGCTCGGCGGGGATCGGGCCGCCGAGGGCGTCGTCGATCACGGGTCCACGTCCCACGGCCACGCGGCGGCCCTCGACCACGCCGGTCACGCCGCCGCCCGGGGTGGAGGCGAAGTCCTGCACGGCGGCGAGATCGAGGCCGCGCTCGCGGGCGCCGTCGACGATCGCACGGGCGATCGGGTGCTCGGAGCCGGTCTCCACGGCCGCGGCGAGCGCGAGGACGCGGTCCTCGGCCGGGTGCGCGGCGGCGCCGGGGGCTCCCGTCCCGCGCACGGAGGCGTCTGGAGAGGCTCCCGCTTCGTCCACGGAGACGGGGCGGACGGCGGCCAGGCGCATGCGGCCCTCGGTCACGGTGCCGGTCTTGTCCAGCACGAGGGTGTCCACCGTGCGGGTGTCCTCGAGGACTTCGGGGCCGCGGATGAGGATGCCCAGCTGGGAGGCGCGGCCGGTGCCGGCCAGCAGTCCCACGGGGGTGGCGAGGCCGAGCGCGCACGGGCACGCGATCACCAGCACGGCGACGCCGGCACGCAGGGCGGGGGCCACGTCGCCGCCGGTGACGAGCAGCCACACGGCGAACGTGAGCACGGCCAGCGCCAGGACGACGGGCACGAACACGGCCGAGATGCGGTCCGCCAGGCGGGCGACGCGGGCCTTGCCGGTCTGTGCGTCCGAGACGAGGCGGCCCATCTGGGCGAGCGTCGTGTCCGCGCCGGTGCGGGTGACGCGTGCGATCAGGCGGCCGGAGGTGTTCAGGGTGGCGCCCGTGACCTCGTCCCCGGGGCCGACCTCCACGGGCACGGACTCGCCGGTGAGCAGGGAGGCGTCCACGGCGGAGGCGCCCTCGAGCACCACCGCGTCGGAGGGGACCTTCTCGCCCGGGCGGACCACGACGACGTCGCCGGGGTTCACCTGCTCTGCGGGGACCACGCGCTCGGCGAGGCGGTCGCCGGAGGGGCCGTCGCCGTCGTCGGCGCTGTCCCAGCCGGGGAGCAGGGTGGCCTGGGCCGCGCCGAGGTCCAGGAGGGCGCGCAGGGCGGCGCCGGCCTCCCGCTTGGCGCGGGCCTCGAGCCAGCGGCCCAGCAGCAGGAAGGTGGTGATGACCGCCGCGGTCTCGAAGTAGAGGCTGTGGTGCATCATCGCGGCCATGCCGCCGCCCACGTGGGCGGTCATGCCCGGGTCGAGCAGCAGCTCGATCGCGGAGTAGCCCCACGAGACGAGCACGCCCACGGACACGAGGGTGTCCATGGTGGAGCTGCCGTGGCGGCCCGCGCGGACGGCGGCGGAGTGGAACGGCCAGGCCGCCCAGAACACCACCGGCGCGGAGAGTGCGAGCGCCGCCCAGCCCCAGTGCGGGAACTGCAGCGCCGGGACCATGGAGATCAGCAGGACGGGCAGGCTCAGCAGGGCCGCCCCGATCAGCCGTGGGCGCAGCACGTCCTCCCGCGGGCCGTGCTCCAGGTGGTTCACGTGGTCGTGGTCCGCGTGGCCGGGGCGATCGCCGCGAGCTGCGTGGTGGCCGGTGCTGGAACCCGCGGGGCCTCCGGCGTGCCCCGCGTCCTCCATGGCGCCGGCGTCCGCGGTCGGCTCCGCGCCCGGGGTGGGGGCCGTGGTGACGGCGGGCCGCGCGTGCGGGTCATCGCGCACCCGCGCCGTGTATCCGGCCTTCTCGACGGCGGCGATCAGCTCGGCGTCGCTCACGCCCTCGGGCGCGGTGACGGTGGCCCGCTCGAGGGGCAGGTTCACCGAGGCCTCGACGCCGTCGATCTTCCCGAGCTTGCGCTCCACCCGGCCGACGCACGAGGCGCATGTCATGCCGGAGACGTCGAGGTCCACGCGGCGCCCGCCGGTGCTGAGCACCTCGGCGGCGGCCTGCGCGGGCGTACGGGTGCGATTCTCCGTCACGGGTCAGCCCTCCACGATCTGGTAGCCGGCCTCCTCGACGGCGGCGCGCACGGCGGCGGGGTCGAGGTCGGACTCGGAGGTCACGGTGGCGGTGGACGCGCCGCCCTTGACGAGGTCCACGTCCACGGCGGTCACGCCGGGGAGCTCGCCGAGCTCCTCCGTCACGGACGCGACGCAGTGGCCGCAGGTCATGCCGGTGATCTTCAGGTCGGTGGTGGTCATGGGGTGCTCCTTCGGGTGGGTGGTTCCGGTGGTTCCGGTGGTGTCTGAGGTCTGGGCGGTGAGGGCGCGGACGGGGGTGCGCGTCAGCGCAGCAGCCGCCCGATGGCGGCCGTGGCCTCCGCGACCTTCTCGTCGATGAGGTCGGTGCGGCCCTGCGCCTCCGCCTGCACGGCGGCCTCCGCCACGCAGTGGCGCAGGTGCTCCGAGGTGAGGTTGAGGCTCAGGGCCTGCAGGGCCTTGGTGACGGCGGCGACCTGCGTGAGGACGTCGATGCAGTACACGTCCTCCTCCACCATGCGGTGGATGCCGCGGACCTGCCCCTCGATGCGGCGCAGCCGCTTCAGGTGCGCGTCCCTGTCACGGTGGACGGCGTGGGGCGGCTCGGGGCCCTCGCACGGGTCGACGGCGTGGCACGCGGAGGTGCCGGCGGATTCGCTGTTCACCCCTGGACCATATACCCCATGGGGGTATGCCGTCCATGGGCCGATCCCGCCGCGCGCGGTGTGTCCTTGCGCGGCGCCGCCGTGGCCGCGCGACCCCGTCGCGCCTCCGCGCCGGCTCGTGCGACGGCAACGGCCGCCCGGCGAGCGGCCGGGCGGCCGTGGGGGAGGGCAGGGGCGACGCTCAGGCGGCGGCCCGCTCCTCCAGGTCGGCGATCAGCTCGCGCACCTGGAGGTCGAGGGCGTCCCGCACGCTCCGCACCTGCTCGATTCCGAGGCCGCGGATGGAGGGGACGGACCAGCGGCGGACCTCCGCGCCCGCGGGGATCTCGAACGGGTCCGCACCGTCGAAGAGCACGACCAGCTCGGTCGTCCGCAGGACGTCCTCGTCCAGCCCCTTGGGGTAGGCGTGGTGCAGGGGGATGCCCGCCTCGGTCATGGCGTCCAGCGCGGTGGGGATGATCTCGCCCGCGGGGGAGGTGCCGGCGGAGCGGGCCTTCACCGCGCCGGCGGAGCGGTTCTCCAGCAGGGCCGCGGCCATCTGCGAGCGGCCGGCGTTGCCGTGGCACACGAAGAGCACGCGGGGGTGGCGCGACTCGATGCTGCCCTGCGCGATCGCCATGGCGCGCAGCCGGTCGGCCGCGTGGCGCACCGAGGTGGTCGCGAGCATCTCCGGGTGACGGCTCGTGGCGGACAGCGTGGCGTAGGACTCGGCCAGCACGGTGCGCGCCGTCGCCACGTCGCCCACCTCCGGGTACCGCGCGTGCAGGCGCACGGCCTCGCGCTCCAGCACGCGGGCGGGCATCCCGTGCGGCGCCGCCTCCGAGGGCTGGTCGGCGACGGCGTCGAGCGGGTCGCCGTCCTCGGGGGCGCGGGGAGCGGCGTCGGGATCCGGGGGGATGGGGCACATGGGAAGGACCTCGGGTGGGCGGGCGTTCGAGGTGAACGCGGGGCGAACGAACCCCTCCACGCTAGTGCATCGCGTCTGCGAGGAGGCGGCGGTGCGGCCGGGCGGGGCCGTTCGCGACGGCCCGGCCGTGGGAGAGAATGGACGCCATGTGTGCCCGATCCGCCCTCCCGGACGTCGGCCCGGTCGTGGCCGGCGTGCTCGACGCCGCCGCCTCGCCGTTCGCAGACGCGGTGGTCTGGGCGCAGGGGGACGTCGCATGGCGCGGCACCGGCGGGTGGACGGTGCTCCTGACGGGGCGGGATCGGCTGCGCCGGCTCTCCGCGCTGTGGCAGGCCGCCGTCGCGGGACGGCCGGACCCCGCGGCGCCCGTGCGCGGCTGGATCTCCTCGACCTTCGCCGACGACTCCGCCGAGCCCGCCGTCCTCCGCGTGCCCGAGCGGCTCGCCCGGGCGGATGCGGACGGGGTGCGCGGCATCGAGCAGCACGCGGACGGCGCGGCGCTCGCCGCGGCCGCCGCCGCCGATCCGGACGCGCGCCTGCTGACAGGCGAGGAATTCCCCCTGCCCGCGGACACCGCGGAGCACGCGTGGGACGACGTCGGCTATGCCGCCGGGGTGCGGGAGGTCCTGGAACGCCTGGCGCGCCACGGGGACGGGGCCGGGCGGGAGCCGCTCGAGAAGGTCGTCATCAGCCGCACGTTGACGGTGCCGGCCGAGGACGCAGACCTGTGGCGCGCGGTCGAGGCGCTGCGGGCGGACTACCCGCAGACGTGGGTGTTCGCCGTCGGCGGGCTCGTGGGGGCCACCCCGGAGATCCTCGCGACGCGCCACGCGGGCGAGGTCTCCTCGCGCGTGCTGGCCGGCTCCCTGCCGCGGGGTGCGACGGCGGCCGAGGACGCCGCGCTGCGGGCCCGCCTCGCCGCGGACGAGCGCCTCGGCCATGAGCACCGCTGGGCTGCTCGATCGGTGGTGGACGCCCTCGCACCGGTGGTGGAGCTGGAGGACGCGGATCCGGCGCCCACCGTGCTGACCCTGCCCAACGTGCACCACCTGGCCACGGCCGTGCGCGGGCGGCTTCGGGACGGGGGCGGCACCGTCCTGGACGTCGTGGCGGCCCTGCACCCGACGGCGGCGGTCGGCGGCACGCCGCGAGAGGCGGCCGTGCGGCTGATCGCCGAGGTCGAGCCCGTGGACCGCGGCCGCTACGCCGGGCCCGTGGGGTGGATGGACGAGACCGGCGACGGCGTGATCGCGCTCGCGCTGCGCTGCGGCCAGCAGGTGCCCGGCGGGATCCGGCTGCACGCCGGCGGCGGCATGGTGCCCGGGGCGGTGCCCGAGGAGGAGGTCGTGGAGGTCGGCGTGAAGCTCCAGCCGATGCGGCGGGCGCTCGGGCTCCGCTGACCCCGAGGCGGCTCAGGCGGCCTGGGCGACCCCGTGGGCCGCGACATGCGCGGCCTCGCGCAGGCGGCGGCCGGCCTCGTGCTCGGCGAGGGCCGGCAGGAACGTGGTCAAGCGGGCCTCGGCCTTGAGGTCGGCGACGACCGCGCGGACGGTGGCGCGCACGGCGTCGGCGGGGACCTCGTCCGCGAAGCGCTGGGCGAGCTTGTTCTCGACGCGGGCCAGCACATGGCGCTGCATCAGGGGGCTGGGGGCGGTGGGCAGGTGGTGGTCGGTGTTCGGGGTGGTCATGGGGATGACTCCTCTCTGAGCCGGGCGTGACACTCGGCGGCTGATGCGGGGCGGGCCCCGCCGGATGGATCGATGTGTCCCACCCTTCCAAAGTGAACGAAAGGTGAACAACTTGTTAACCAGCCTACTCGGGCGGCGGGATTTGGCAAGTCTTCGCCGGTGGTCCGGAGCGTCCGTCGAACCCTCGGAAGGTCCCTCCAAGGTCCAGAAGATGCCGGAATCGTGCGGATCCGGGCGATGGGTCCCTGGTCGGTGAGACCTCGGGCGCAAGGTAAACGAAAGGTGAACGCAGCCATGGTGCCCCTGTCCTGGCCGGCGGGGCGCGGTGGCGCGCCGGATCGTGCGGGGGCTGCCGACGTCGTCGTGAACCGACCCGCCGGGACCGCCGCCCCGTCTGGGAGAATGGACGGGATGTCTGACTACCAGCCCCGCCGCCCCGGCTCGAAGCCCGCCCCCGCCCATCGCACGGACCGCACCGGCAAGCCCGCGTTCAAACGGCCCGAGCGCGGCATGATCGACGAGTCCGAGGCCCGCCAGCTCGCCGAGGACCGCGAGCGCATGCACCGCGCTGGGGTCGGCCACCAGCTCTCCGCGCCGAAGCGCCGCGAGGCCGCGGCCGCCGAGCGCCCCCAGGTGATGCCCAAGACCGAGGGCTGGGTCCAGCCCATGGGCCCGGACGGACGCCCGCAGCTGCAGTTCAAGCAGCCGCGGGTCTCCCAGCCGCCGCAGCACCTCGCCGACCTCACCCTGGCCGAGCGCCAGGAGAAGGCGAAGGAGATCGGCCTGCCCGCGTTCCGCGCGAAGCAGCTCTCCGTGCACTACTTCGAGCACTTCACCACGGACCCGGAGCAGATGACGGACCTGCCCAAGGACAAGCGCGAGGCGATCGCCGAGGCGTTCTTCCCGCCGCTGCTCACCGAGGTCCGCCGCATGGAGACCGACCGGGGGGACACGATCAAGTTCCTGTGGCGCCTGTTCGACGGCGCGCTCGTGGAGTCCGTGCTCATGCGGTACCCGGGGCGTGTGACGCTGTGCGTGTCCAGCCAGGCCGGCTGCGGCATGAACTGCCCGTTCTGCGCCACCGGCCAGGCGGGGCTCACCCGCAACATGTCGACGGCGGAGATCGTCGAGCAGATCGTCCGCGCCAACCAGGTGATCGCCGCGGGCGGCCTCGGCGGCAAGCGCAAGGACGGCGGGCACGACGCCGACCGCGTCACCAATGTGGTGTTCATGGGTATGGGCGAGCCGCTGGCCAACTACAAGCGGGTCATCGCCTCGGTGCGCCGCATGGTGGACCCGGCCCCCGAGGGCCTGGGGATGTCCGCGCGGCACGTCACGCTCTCCACGGTCGGCCTGGTGCCGGCCATCCGCAAGCTGACGGAGGAGGGCATCCCGCTCACCTTCGCGCTCTCCCTCCACGCCCCCGACGACGAGCTGCGCGACGAGCTCATCCCCGTGAACTCGCGGTGGAAGGCGGACGAGGCCATCGACGCCGCCTACGACTACTTCGTGAAGACCGGCCGGCGCGTGTCCATCGAGTACGCGCTGATCAAGGACATGAACGACCACGCATGGCGCGCCGACCTGCTGGCCAAGAAGCTCAACGCGCGCGGCAAGGGCTGGGTGCACGTGAACCCCATCCCGCTGAACCCGACGCCGGGCTCCATCTGGACCGCCTCGGAGCGGGACGTCACCCGCGAGTTCGTCGACCGCCTCAACGCGGCCGGCATCCCCACTACGCTGCGCGACACCCGCGGCAAGGAGATCGACGGCGCGTGCGGCCAGCTCGCGGCCGAGGACGAGGACTGACCCCGGCGCTTTCCCTGACGAAACCGGGTTTCCCGGTCACTCGCACTCGTGGAACGGGGGCACCCGCACCCGACGGCGCCCCGCACCTCTTCTCCCAGAGGTGCGGGGCGCCGTCGTCGGTCTCCAGCTCGGGGCCTTGCCGAATCCGCCCCTCAGCGGATCAGAACTCCACGGTCGTCGAGTCGCCCGGCTCGGCGGTGCCGCCGGTGACCTTGGCCTTCACGACCTCGACCGCGGTGGCCACCGCGCCCGCGGATTCCCAGTACTGCGCGGACTCGGCGTCCACGCCCACGAGCACGATCTGCGGATCCTCGGGCGTCGAGCCCTCACCGAAGAAGGACTCGTTGACGGCGCTCCAGTACGTCCTCTTGCGCTCGTCGTCACGGACCACCTGGCCGTGGCCGGAGACGGACGCCCAGAAGGACTTCTCCTGGACCGCCACGTTCACGGGACGCTGGGCGGCCTCGTCGGCGACGTCGGAGCTCGCGCGGGTCATGAACCACAGGGTGCCGTCCTGCTCGGCCTCCTGCAGGCCCATGGGGCGGGTCACGAGGTGGCCGTCGGCCTCAGAGGTGGTGAGCATGGCGAGACGGACGTCGGCCAGCCTCTCGAGCAGGTGGGTGCGGGGGTCCTTCTCAGCCATGACGGCTCTCCTTCGGTCTCACGGTCAGTGCGTGACGCCGACGCTAGGCCCCTGCATCGGGGCTCGGCCAGGCTCGGGCGCCGGAGGCGCCGCGCGCCGGACGACGGCGGCCGGCGTCGTGCTTCAGCCCTCGGACGCGAGGTGCGCGATCTGCTCCACGGCGTACGCGTAGCCGTGCACGCCCGCACCGGCGATGACCGCCTCGACCACGGGGGAGAGGTAGGAGTGGTGCCGGAACGGCTCGCGGGCGTGCACGTTGCTCAGGTGCACCTCCACGGCCGGGATCTCGACGGCGGACAGCGCGTCCCGGATCGCGACGGACGTGTGGGTGAAGCCGCCCGGGTTCAGCACGATCCCGACGGCGGCCTCCCGCGCCTCGTGGATCCAGTCGATCAGCACGCCCTCGTGGTTGGACTGGCGGAACTCCACGGCGAGGCCGTGCTGCGCCGCGCGCGCCTCGGTGAGGGTGCGGACGTCGTCGAGGGTGGCCGTCCCGTAGACCTCCGGCTCGCGCGTGCCGAGCAGGTTCAGGTTCGGGCCGTTGAGGACGAACACGGTGCGGGCGCTCTGGTCGGTCATGGCGTCTCCTGGGGGTGTCGGAGGGAAGGGCGGGGCGGGCGGACGGGGCCGGACGGCGACGGCGTCGTCCCCTGCGAGCGTACGTCGCCGGCGCCGTCCGCGACTCGCGCGCGGCCCGGTCTGCCTGCTTCCCTGGAGGCGGCCCCACCAGAGAGAAGGACGACCAGTGACGACTGACCCGCACGCCGCGGAGCCCCGCGGCCCCCACGCCGCCGCCCCCGACCTCACCGCGCCCGACCTCGGCGCCGACGTCCCCGCCACCGTCACGCTGACGGGCACGGGCGTGGCTGGCGTCGAGATGCCCCGGATCGGGCTGGGCACGTGGCGCCTGGCCGGGGAGGAGGGCGCCGACGCGGTGCACGCGGCCCTCGCGGCCGGCTACCGCCACGTCGACACGGCGGAGAACTACGGCAACGAGGACGCGGTGGGCCTCGCCGTCGCCCGGGCCCTCGCCGAGGGCGTGCTCACCCGCGACGAGCTGTTCCTCACCACGAAGTTCAACAGGGAGCACCACGGCGGCCCGGAGCGGGTGCGGCCCGCCGTCGAGGCCTCCCTGCGCCGCCTGGGCGTGGACCATGCCGACCTCGTGCTCATCCACTGGCCCAATCCCGAGCAGGACCGGTACGTGGAGACGGCGGCCGCGCTCGCGGGCCTCGTGGAGACGGGCCTGATCCGCGCGTGGGGCGTCTCCAACTTCACGGCCGAGCACCTGGACCGCCTCGCGGAGGCCGGACTGCGGGCCCCGGTCGACCAGATCCAGGTGGACCCCGTGGCCGCGATCCCCGGCTGGCAGGCCGCCGTCCACGCGCACGGCGCCGTGGTCACGGCCTACTCGCCCATCGGCCGCGCCGAGCTCGGCATCGAGACCCGCGAGGCGATCACGGCCGCCGTCGCCCGGACGGGGCGCACCGTGCAGCAGGTGGTGTTGCGCTGGCACCTGCAGCACGGGCGCGTCGTCATCCCCAAGTCGGCGGATCCGGCGCGCCAGGCCGAGAACCTGGACCTCCTCTCCTTCTCCCTCACGCCCGCGGAGATGGCCGGGATCGACGCGCTCGACGACGGCTCCGGCCCCCGGCAGCACCCGGAGACGTTCGGGCACTGAGCGCGCCGGAACCGGCGCGGTGCCGGGGGTCCCGCGCGCGGGGACAGAGGCGCGGGGGCGGAATAGCCGCGCTCCACGGCCTGTTCCACCCCGTGAACCACTGACGACGCCGCCCCGCTCGGGCGCCGACGTCGCCACCGATGAAAGGACCTCCCATGGCCACCACCGATCTCACCCTTGACGCCTTCGGCTCGACCGTCTCCGAGAACGACACCGTCCTGGTGGACTTCTGGGCCTCGTGGTGTGGCCCGTGCCGACAGTTCGCCCCCGTCTTCGAGGCCGCCTCGGAGAAGCATGAGGACGTCGTGTTCGCCAAGGTGGACACCGAGGCCGAGCAGCAGCTCGCCGCGATGGCCGGGATCACCTCGATCCCCACGCTGATGGCGTTCCGCGGCGGCGTGCTCGTGTTCTCCCAGGCCGGCGCCCTTCCCGGCTCGGCGCTCGATCAGCTCCTCGAGCAGGTCAAGGGCCTGGACGTGGACGAGGTGCGGCGCATGGCGCAGGAGTCCGACGCCGCCGAGCCCGCCCCGGAGGAGGCCGTGGAGTCGGCTGCCGCGCAGCTCGACGAGGTCAACGGCCGCTGACGCTCCGCCCCCGTCTCACCCGGCGTCGAACGCGCCCTGCTCCCACTGCGCCACGAGCCACGGGCTGAACGCCCGCGGCACGGCGGCCAGGGCGGCGGTCAGCTCGGCGACGCCCACCCAGCACCACTCGGCGACCTCGTCCTCCTCAGGGGCGGGGTCGCCGTGCAGTGTCGCGCGGAACACCGGGCAGACCTCGTGCTCCTCCACGCCGGCCGCGTCGGCCGCGCGGTACCGGAACCCCGGCAGCAGGGGAGCCACGTCCGCCACCTCCACCCCCAACTCCTGGGGCGCCCGGCGGCTCACGGCCTCCTCGGGGGTCTCGCCGACGGCGGGATGGCCGCAGAACCCGTTGGTCCACACGCCCCCGAAGGCCTTCTTGCCCAGGGCCCGGCGCGTCAGCAGGAAGCGGCCGTCGGGGCTGTAGACGTGGCACGAGAACGCCAGGTGCAGCGGCGTGCCGCCCTCCGCGACGTTCCGGTGCACGGTCGCCTTCGGCTCGGCGCCGACGGGAGTGCCGTCCGCGTCCAGGAGCACCACCCGCTCCACGTCGGAGGCGGTGGCGTCGGAGGCATGCGGGCCGGCGGTGTCCATGCGCACCAGTGTGACAGGGCGCGCCCGGGGGTCGCCCCTTCGGTGTGCGCCATCTCACTCTGCCCTGTGATACGCGTCTGACCTGTGGCGATAGAATCCCCCGCGAGCGTCCCGTTCCGTGGGCCGCACCACCGTCGTCCAGGAGGACCTCCATGACCCTCGCCCTGCCGCGCCCCGCCCGCCTCACCGCGCTCTCCGCCGCCGCCCTGCTCGCCCTCACCGCGTGCGGCGGCCAGGACACGGCCGAGTCCTCGGCCTCGTCCCCGGAGGCCGGCGCCCCGACGTCGGCCGCGGCCTCGCCGACGGAGTCCGCCTCGGCCTCGCAGGCCGGATCCTCCTCCGCCGCCCCGGTGGAGCATGGGCCGGGCACGTGCTTCACCGCCCCTCTGGGTGCGCGCGACCTCTCCAACTTCGAGGAGACCGACTGCGCGGAGGAGCACACGGCGGAGTACCTGTGGCCCGTCCCCGCGGTCGCCGAGGGCGAGGAGGCCTCCTCCACGTCCGCCGCGGTCTGCCAGGCCGCAGGAGAGCGGCTCTCCGAGCGTGAGGAGATCGGCGCGGGCACGGTGCTCTCCGCGGCGGAGCTCAGCTCCTTCGGCACGGAGGGCACCCACTGCGTGGTCTACGCGGTCTCCGGCCAGTGGAAGGGCCAGATCGTAGACCCGGCGACCACGCTGGAGAAGGCGGCGCAGGAGGCGCCCGCCGCCACGTCCTGACGCTCGCTCCGCCGGTCCACTCCCGTGCGCGGGACCGCGGCGTCCGGGAGTGGACCGGCGGAGCAGAGGCGCGCTAGCGTGGCGTGGAGATTCGACCGTCGAACTATTTTCGGCACGCCGCGTTCCCCGCACCGGCCCCATCCTCACTCGCACCGCCAGCCCAGGAGGCCCCATGCCGGATCCCGACGCCTGCTCCCGCATGTCCGGCATCCTGGACGAGGCGCTCACCCACGCGGCCTCGCGGGCTCCTGACTCCGCCGCCTTCGCGGGCCTGGTCGAGACGCTGCGCGCCCCGGTCGCCGGGGGCAAGCTCGTCCGACCGCAGCTCGTGGACCTCGGCTACCGCGCGGCAGCCGGCGGCCCGGTCCCGCCCGCGGACCGGGCCGCGGTGGACCGTCTCGGCGCGGCGTTCGAGCTGCTGCACACCGCGCTGATCGTGCACGACGACGTGATCGACCGCGACACCGTCCGCCGCGGCCGCCCCACGGTGGCGGAGGAGCACCGTGTGCGCCTCGCCGCGGCGGGCGTGCCCGCGGGAGAGGACGCCCACGCGGGGCTCTCCGTGGCCGTGATCGCGGGGGACGCGCTCCTCGCCGAGGCCCTGCGCCTGGCCGTGACCTGCACCCCGGACCCGGTCCGCGCGGTGCCGGTGGCCGTCGTCGTGATGGACGCCGCCACCGCGACCGCCGCCGGCGAGCTCGAGGACGTGCTCCTGGGCCTGGCCCGCCACACCGGGGACGAGCCGGACCTCGCGCGCATCCTGGCGATGCAGCGCCTCAAGACGGCGCGCTACTCGTTCGAGGCGCCCCTGCGCGCCGGCGCGCTCCTCGCAGGGTCGTCCGAGGAGTTCGCCGCGGCCCTGGCTGACGTCGGCGCGGACCTGGGCGTGGCCTACCAGGTGGTGGACGACGTCCTCGGCGTCTTCGGCTCCCCCGCGGCCACCGGCAAGTCGGCCGCGGGGGACCTGCGCGAGGGCAAGGCCACCGTGGTCACCGCGCACGGCCGGCGGGACCCGGCCGTGCGCGCCCTGCTGGACCGCGCCGCGGCCTCCACGGACGCCGTCGACGCCGCCCGGCGCGGCCTCGAGGGCGCCGGCGCGCGCGAGCACGCCCGCTCCGTGGCCGCCGAGCTCGTGGAGCGCGGGCGCGCCCGCCTGGCCGCGCTGCCGCTCGGCACCGCGGAGCGGTCGGAGCTCGAGGCCGCGTGCCGCGCCGTCCTGGAACGTGAGGCGTGAGCGTGGGCGCGCCCGTCTCCGACCCCGTCTCCACCCCCGTCTCCGACCTGGACCGCTACACCCGCACCGCCCTCGCGGCGTCCGGGCGGGTCATCGGCCGCTACTCCACCTCCTTCTCCTGGGCCTGCCGCACCCTTCCGGCCGCCCAGCGCCGGGACATCGCCGCGATCTACGCGATGGTGCGCGTGGCGGACGAGATCGTGGACGGCACCGCCGCGGCCGCCGGCGCGGACCCGGCCGAGGTGCGGGCCGCCCTGGACGGCTACGAGGCCGCGTGCGAGCGCGCCATGGCGAGCGGGTTCTCCACGGACCTCGTGCTGCACGCGTTCGCCGACGTGGCCCGCCGCCACGGGATCACCCCCGCGCTGACGGCCCCCTTCTTCGCCTCGATGCGCGCGGACCTGTCCACGAGCGAGCACGGCGAGGAGTCCCTGGCCCGGTACATCCACGGCTCCGCCGAGGTGGTGGGCCTGATGTGCCTGCGGGTGTTCTTCTCCCTGCCCGGCACCCGCGCGGACACCCCGGCCGGGCGGGAGCTGCTGACGTCGGCGGCGTGCCGGCTGGGAGCGGCGTTCCAGAAGGTCAACTTCCTGCGGGACCTGGCGGCGGACCACGACGGCCTGGGCCGCACCTACCTGCCCGGCGCCGCCCCGGAGGTCCTCACGGAGGAGCGCAAGGCCGAGCTCGTGGCGGACCTGCGCGGCGACCTCGACGCCGCCCTGCCCGGCATCCGCGCCCTCGACCCGCGGGCCGGCCGGGCGGTGCTGCTCGCGCACGGCCTCTTCGCGGAGCTGGCCCGCCGGATCGACGCCGCCCCCGCCGCCGAGCTGGCCTCCCGCCGCGTGCGCGTGCCGGACGCCGTGAAGGCCCGCATCGCCGCGCGCGTCCTGGGGGCGAGCGCCCTGTCCCGTGTCCGAGGAGGAACCCGATGAGCACCCGTCCGCGCCGCGTCGTCGTGATCGGCGGCGGCTTCGCCGGCCTGGCCACCGCGGGGCTGTTGGCCCGCGACGGGCACGCCGTCACCCTGCTGGAGCGCAACGCCGAGCTGGGCGGCCGCGCCGGGCGGTGGAGCGCCGCGGGCTTCGCGTTCGACACCGGACCCTCGTGGTACCTCATGCCCGAGGTGATCGACCGCTGGTTCCGGCTCATGGGCTCCTCCGCCGCCGAGCAGCTGGACCTGCGCCGCCTCGACCCGGCCTACCGCGTGTATTTCGAGGGGCACGACGCCCCCGTGGACGTGCTCACGGGGGGCGCCGAGTCCGCCGCGCTCTTCGAGGGGATCGAGCCCGGCGCGGGGGCCCGGCTGGGGGAGTACCTCGACTCCGCCGCGCGCGTCTACGCCCTCGCCAAGCGCCACTTCCTCTACACCGACTTCCGCCAGCCGCTCGCCCTCGCGCACCCCGAGGTCCTGCGCGCCCTGCCGACGCTCGGCCCCCAGCTGCTCGGCGGGCTGCGCGAGCACGTCGCGGCCCGGTTCCAGGACCGGCGCCTGCGCCAGATCCTCGGCTACCCCGCGGTCTTCCTGGGCACCTCCCCGCGCCGCGCCCCGGCCATGTACCACCTCATGAGCCACCTGGACCTGGTCGACGGGGTCCAGTACCCGATCGGCGGATTCGCCGCCCTTGTCGACGCCATGGCGGACCTGGCACGGCAGGCCGGCGTCGAGATCCGCACCGAGGCGGAGGTCACCCGCATCGAGGTGGAGGACGCCCCGGCGCCCCGCACCCGCGCCGCGCGCGTGCGCGCCCGCCTGGCCTCCCCACGGCGACGCCGGCGCACGGGCCGGGCGACCGGCGTCGTCTGCCGGGACGCCGCGGGCACCGAGCGCCGCCTGGACGCCGACGCCGTGGTGGCCGCCGCGGACCTGCACCATGTGCAGACCGCGCTGCTGCCGCCGGCTCAGCGGGTGCCCGAGTCCGCATGGGACCGCCGCGACCCCGGCCCCTCCGGGGTGCTCGTGTGCGTGGGCGTGCGCGGCGCCCTGCCGCAGCTGCTGCACCACACGCTGCTGTTCACCGCGGACTGGGACGACAACTTCGGGCGCATCGAGTCCGGGCGCATGCTCGCGGACGACACCTCGATCTACGTCTCCCGCACCTCGGCCACCGATCCCGGCGTCGCGCCGGAGGGGGACGAGAACCTCTTCGTGCTCGTCCCCGCGCCCGCCGAGGTGGGCTGGGGCCGCGGCGGCATCCGCGTCCGCGACGGTGAGGGGTGGCGCGTGGAGGAGCCCGGCGACCCCGTGGTGGAGGCCGTGGCCGACCGCGCCCTCAACCAGCTCGCGCGCTGGGCGCAGATCCCGGACCTCGCCGAGCGGATCGAGGTGCGCCGCACCTACGGGCCCGGGGACTTCGCAGCGAACGTGAATGCGTGGCGCGGCTCCCTGCTGGGTCCGGGGCACACGCTGGCGCAGTCGGCCATGTTCCGCCCGCCCGTGCGGGACGCGGGCGTGGCCGGGCTCGTCCACGTCGGCTCCTCCGTGCGGCCGGGCATCGGGGTGCCCATGTGCCTCATCTCGGCGGAGATCGCGCGGGAGGCCGTGGGGGAGCACCTGGGCGTCCCCGCGCCCCGGCCCGGTGTCCCACTGCCGGGGGAGTCCGCGCGGGAGGACCGCGCGTGATCCGCACCCTCTTCTGGGCCTCGCGCCCCGTCAGCTGGATCAACACGGCGTTCCCCTTCGCGGCCGCCGTGATCCTCACCGGCGGGCTGCCGGCGTGGCTCGTGGTGCTGGGCGCGGTGTTCTTCCTCGTGCCGTACAATCTCGCGATGTACGGCATCAACGACGTCTTCGACTACGCCTCGGACCTGCGCAACCCGCGCAAGGGCGGGGTCGAGGGATCGGTGCTCGCCGATCCCGCCGTGCGCCGGTCCGTCCTCGCGTGGTCCACGCTGCTGCCCGTGCCGTTCGCGGCCGTGCTCGCGGGCTGGTCGATCGCGCGGGGCGAGTGGGCCGCCGTCGGGGTGCTCGTGGTGAGCCTGTTCGCGGTGGTCGCCTACTCGTGGGAGGGCCTGCGGTTCAAGGAGCACCCGTTCCTGGACGCGGCGACGTCGGCGACGCACTTCGTCTCCCCGGCCGTCTACGGGCTCGTGCTGGCCGGTGCCGCGTTCACCCCCGCCCTGGGGGCGCTGCTCGGCGCGTTCTTCCTGTGGGGGATGGCCTCGCAGATGTTCGGCGCGGTGCAGGACGTGGTCCCGGACCGCGAGGGCGGCCTGGCGTCCGTGGCCACCGTGCTCGGCGCCCGCCCCACGGTCTGGCTCTCGGCGGCGCTGTATGCGGCCGCGGGGCTGCTGATGCTGGGCACCGAGTGGCCGGGCCCGCTCGCCGGGCTGCTGGCGGCGCCGTACCTGCTCAACGTGCTGCGCTTCCGGGGCGTCACCGATGCGACGTCCGGTGAGGCCAACCGCGGCTGGAGGCTCTTCCTGCCGCTCAACTACGGCGTGGGGTTCGGTGTGACCATGCTGCTGATCGGCTGGGCGTTCGCGCGGGAGGGGGCGGCATGATCTACCTGCTGATCCTGCTGGGCGTGATCGGGTGCATGGCGCTGCTCGACCGCCGCTTCCGTCTCCTCCTGTGGCACCGCCCGGCGGCCGGCGCCGCGGTGCTCGCCGTGGGGCTGGCCTACTTCCTGGCGTGGGACGTGTGGGGGATCGCCGAGGGCGTGTTCCTGCACCGCGAGTCCCCGTACATGACGGGCGTGATGGTGGTGCCCCAGCTGCCCCTGGAGGAGTGCTTCTTCCTGCTCTTCCTGAGCTACATCACCATGGTCCTGTTCACGGGGGCCCTGCGGATCCTCGAGCACGTCAGGGGGAGGGGCGCATGACGTTCTGGGAGCTCAACGCGGTGTTCGTGGGCGCGGCGCTGGCCGCCGTCGCGGCGGCCGCGCTCACGGGGCGCCTGCGCCGCGCGCACGCCGCGGCCATGGCGGCGAGCGTGGTGGTGCTCTGGATCCTCACCGCGGTGTTCGACAACGTGATGATCGCCTCCGGCCTGTTCGACTACGGCCACGACCTGCTCTCCGGGCTCTACGTGGGGCTGGCCCCCATCGAGGACTTCGCGTACCCGCTGGGCTCCGCCCTGCTGCTCCCCGCGGTCTGGCTGCTGCTGACGGGCCGGCGCAGTGAGCACCGGGATGACCGGCACCGTGAGGACGGCCGCTGACGTGCTCCCCCTGCTGCCGGCCGACCTGCTGCGCGCCCTCGGCCTCGCCCTGATTCCGCTCGCGGGCGCCGAGGCCGGCTGGCCGTCCGCGGCCGTGATGTTCCTGGTGTTCGGCGCGCAGTGGCAGCTGCGCTGGCTCGCCGGCGGGAGCCTGCTGGACTGGGCCGGCCAGGCCGTGCTGCTGACCGCGGGGTGGTTCAGCGTGATCGGGCTGTACCACCGCGTGGGATGGCTGGACGTGCTCACCCATGCGGCCGCCTCCGCCGTGATCGCCGCCCTCGTGGCGGTCACGCTGCGCTCGTGGCTGCGGCGCCGCGGCGTGGACGCGGGGGAGCTCGCGCGGCACGTCGGCCTCGGGCTCGCCCTGCTCGTGCTCACCGCCCTGACCGTGGCGCTCGGCGTGCTGTGGGAGATCGCCGAGTGGTGGGGCCACCACGCGGTCAGCGAGGAGATCGGCGTGGGCTACGACGACACCCTGGGGGACCTCACCGCGGACCTGGTCGGCGCACTGGCCGGCTCGGCCCTCGTGGTGCGGGCGGCGGCGCCGGCACCGGCGGCAGCTCCCGTGCGCTCGGCGGACGGCCCGTGAGCGCCTCCTCCGCCGCGGACGGCCACACCGTCAGCGTGGTCATCCCCGTCCTCGACGATGCGGCCCACCTGCGCGTGTGCCTCGCCCACCTCGCCCGGCAGACGCGGCCGGCGGACGAGGTCGTGGTGGTCGACAACGGAAGCCGCGACGACTCTGCGGCCGTCGCCCGGTCCTTCGGAGCGCGCGTGGTGGCCGAGCCCGAGCGCGGGATCCCGGCCGCGTCGGCCGCCGGGCTGGACGCCGCCGTCGGGAGCCTGCTGCTGCGCTGCGACGCAGACACCCGCGCCCCCGCGGACTGGATCGAGCGGATCGTGGCGCGCTTCGCCGCCGAGCCCGCGCTGGACGCCCTGACCGGGCCGGGCGTGTTCTACGACCAGCCGGGACGGCGCGGGCGCGTGCGATCGCGAGCCTACGCGGCCGCGTACCGGTGGGCGGCGGGCGCGGCGCTCGCGGGCACCCCGGTGTGGGGGTCGAACCTCGCGCTGCGGGCGGAGGCGTGGCGGGAGGTGAGCGGCCGCGTCCACCGGCGCCGCCCGGACGTGCACGACGACCTCGACCTCTCCTTCCACCTCGCCCTCGCCGGCCGCACGGTGCGGTTCGACCCGCAGCTGCGCGTGGGCGCGGCGGGGCGGATCTTCCACTCCCTCGGCGAGCGGGTGCGGCAGGGCCGCATGGCCGCCGCCACCCTGCGCGTCAACTGGGCGATACTCCCGCCCGGTCTGCGGTGGGTGCGGCGGCTCAGCCCCGATCGCCCTCGCTCTCCTCGTTCTCCTCGCGGGTGGAGCGGTCCAGCGGGTTCTTCCTGATCGGCAGCCGGTCGGCGAGCACGCGCACGAAGCTGCGCGTGCGGGTCCGCTCGCCCCCGGTCTTGCGCCGCTGCGCCTCGGCCAGGATGTTGGCCGCCATCTCCGGGAAGACCACGGCGTGGAACGGGAGGATGGCCGTCCAGTAGGCGCGGCCCAGCAGGCCGTCCGGCATGAAGACGGCCCGCTGCCGGTACACGCAGCCGCCGCCCTCGCGGGGCTGCGTGGACAGCTGCAGCCAGGCCCGCCCGCCCGCGCGCATCTCCGCGCGCAGGGTGAGGCGGCGGCCGGGCTCGATGTCCTCCACGCGCCACCAGTCCACGACGTCCCCGCGACGCAGGTGGTCTGCGTCGCGGCGTCCGCGGGCCAGGCCGGGGCCGCCCAGGGCCTTGTCCATGACGCCGCGGATCCGCCACAGGTAGGGCGTGGAATACCAGCCGTTGGCCCCGCCCACGGACTCGATGACGGGCCAGACGTCCTCGGCGGCCAGGTCGGACTCGCGCTCGCGGTCGTCCGTGTAGACCGTGTGGCCGGTCCACTCGGGGTCGGAGGGCAGCGGCGCGGCCGGGTCGGCCACCGAGAACTCGTCCGCGTCCCAGATGACGTCCAGCGGGCCGGACTTCTCCCGGGCCAGCGCGCGGCGCACCGCCTCCCGGTAGTCCGTCAGGCCGCCCGGCGGGTCCGGGATGATCTCCGCCACCCGGTGGTCCGAGGTGACGGCGTCCTCCTGCAGGGAGGCCGCCAGCGGCATCGCCACGCCCACGGGGATCGGGGTGACCAGGCCGATCCACACGCCGGAGAGGTGCGCGGCGGGGATGGGCAGGGGGATCACGGTGCGCTTGGACAGGCCCGCCACTTCGGCGTACTCGGTCAGCAGCGAGGCGAACGCCTGGGGGGTGCCGTCTCCGATCTGGGCGCGGGCCTGCACGGGCTCGGGCAGGGCGCACGCCTGGGCGAGGTAGTAGAGGACGTCGCGGATGGCGATGGGCTCCACCATGTTCGTCAGCCACGTGGGGCCGGGCATCACGGGGAGGCGGTCCGAGAGGTGGCGGATCATCTCGTAGGACGTGGAGCCGGAGCCGATGATCACGCCGGCCTCGAACACGAGCGCGGGGGTCGCTGCCTCATCCAGGCGGCGGGCCACGAGCTCGCGCGAGCGCATGTGGTCCGAGAGCTCCTCCACCGGCTTCTCATCCGGGTGCAGGCCGGAGAGGTAGACGAGCTGGGCGACGCCGGCCTCGTCCGCCGCGGTGGCGACGACGTCGGCGATCCTCTGCTCGCGGGCCACGAAGTCGCCCTTGCCGCCCATCGAGTGCACGAGATAGAGCGCGGTGTGCACGTCCTCCATGGCGGCACGGACCTGCTCGGGCTCCGAGAGGTCCGCCTGGACGACCTCCACCGCGTCCGACCACGGACGCCCCTGGAGGTCATCCGGACGGCGGGCGGCGGCGCGCACCGTGAAGCCCGCGGCGACGAGCTCGGGGATGAGGCGGCCGCCCACGTAGCCGGTGGCACCGGTGACGAGCACGCGGCGGCCGGCCCCCTCGGGGAGGGCGAGGCCGAGGAGGGAGTCGGGGCGGTCGGCGGAGGAGGTCATGGGATCACCCTAGAGAGCCCCCCGGACCCGAGACGAGAGCCCACGGGCGCGGTGTGGCCCACAGGCGTTCGCGACGGGGGAGTCCGCCGTGGGAAACTGTTCGCTATGGCCATCGCAGACTCCGGAGACGTCCTGCCGCACCTGCGCACCGAGGCCATCCGGGCCGTCGTCGGCTCCACGATGGCCGACCGCGGGTTCGAGATCGCGGCGCGCGGCGCCGTCGGCCGCCTGCGCTACGACGCCGGCCAGGGGCTCCTCACCGCGTCCGTCCAGGGCTCGGCGCCCAGCCCCTACCGCGTGCGGGTGCACGTGCAGGAGGCGTTCGCCCCCGGCGAGGACGCCCCGGCCCAGGCGGAGCCCGTCGGCGGGCAGTGCACGTGCCCGGTGGGGACGGACTGCAAGCACGTGGCCGCCGTCCTCTACCAGGTGGTCCGCCTCGACGCCGGCCGGGCCCTCGACGACGCGCGCCGCAAGCTCGCGGACATGGTCACCACGGCCGACGCCCTGCCCGTGCCGCCCTCCTCGGACCCCGACGCCGTGGCTGCCGCGGCCCGGGAGCGCTCGGCCGCCCGCGGCACGGGCCTCGACTGGCGCCGCGTCATGGAGCCCCTGGCCGGGCTCGACGCCCCGCGCCGGCTCGGGGCGGCCCCGCCGCTGGGGATCGGCGTGGAGCTCGTGGCCGAGTCCTCCCGCAACGTCTACGCCCAATGGGGCCCCGCGCCCGCGGGCGAGGAGCACCTGCGGGAGGGCCGCCCGCTGTACGTGATCGTCCGCCCCCTCAGGCGCGGCGCGAAGGGCACCTGGATCAAGGGCGGGCTCACGTGGCGCGCCTTCCAGTTCCCGCGCGCCGAGTTCGCCCCGGCCCAGGAGCGGGCGCTGCGCCTCATCTGGCGCCAGCTCATGGCCGAGGACTCCTACCCCACGGACGCCTGGTTCGGCCTGCACGGCTTCGACTCCCCGCGCATCTGGCAACTCCTCGCCGAGGCGCAGTCCGCGGGCGTCGAGCTGGTGCCGCTGGGCCTGCTCTCCGGGGTCGTCCTCGACGATCCCGCCGCCGTGGGCCTCGACGTGACGCGCGCCCCGGGCGGCGGCCTCGAGGTCGCCCCCTCGCTGAGCACCATGCCCGGCGGCATGGCCGGGGTGCAGGTGGTGGGCAGCGTGGGCTTCTACCGCGTCACCGACGACGACGGCGGGTTCACCCTGCACCTCATCCCCGCCGTCGCCCCGGTCCCGGAGGCCGTGCAGCAGCTCGTGCTCGCGGGCGAGCCCGTGCGCGTGCCCGCCGCCGACCAGGACGAGTTCCTCAACCGCGTGTACCCGCGGCTGCGTGCCGCCCTCGAGGTGGCCAGCCCCGACGCGTCCGTGGAGCTGCCCGAGTTCGAGCCCCCCGTGCTGCGCCTGCGCGCCGACTTCCAGAAGGACCACCGCCTCGTGCTGCGCTGGTCCTGGCTGTACTTCGACCCGCCCCGCGAGCTCGGGATGAACCCGGCGGGGGACACCCTGCGGGACGTCCGCCATGAGGACGCGGTCCTGCGCGCCGCCGCCGAGGCCTGGCCCCGGGCGGGCCGGGCCGAGGAGCAGGTGCTCGAGGGCGTGGCCGCGGCGCGCTTCTCCGAGACCGTGCTGCCGCAGCTGCAGCGGCTGGACCACGTGCGCGTGGACGTGCGCGGCGAGCGCCCCGAGTACCGCGAGCTGACGGCGGCGCCGCGGATCGAGGCGAGCACCACCGCCGCCCGCAACGACTGGTTCGACCTGGGCGTGCAGGTCTCCGTGGACGGGCACGTGCTGCCGTTCGCGCAGCTGTTCACCGCCCTCGTGCAGGGGCAGAGCTCGCTGATCCTCTTCGACGGCTCCTACCTCTCCCTCGACCATCCGGCGTTCGAGCGGCTGCGCGCGCTGCTCTCCGAGGCCGCCACGCTGCAGGAGTGGACCCCGGAGAACCCCTCCGTGTCCCGGCATCAGGTGGGGTTCTGGGAGGAGCTCAAGGAGCTCGCCGACGAGACGACGGAGGATCCCGCGTGGACCGCCGCCGTCGGCCGCCTCGCCGCCATGGAGCGCCTGCCCGAGGCGCCTGAGCCCGCCGGGCTGCAGGCGGACCTGCGCCCGTACCAGCAGGAGGGGCTGCGCTGGCTGCACTTCCTGTACGAGCAGGACCTCGGGGGGATCCTGGCCGACGACATGGGCCTCGGCAAGACCGTGCAGACTCTCGCGCTCATGGCGCACGCCCGCGCCGCGCACCCCGGCCGCGCGCCGTTCCTGGTGGTGGCGCCGAGCTCGGTGGTGTCCGTGTGGGCCGCGGAGGCGGCCAAGTTCACCCCCGGCCTGGACGTGCGCGTGCTGGACACCACCACGCGCAAGCGGGGAGCGGACGTGGAGACGGCGGTGGCCGGCGCCGACGTCGTGGTGACGAGCTACACCCTGCTGCGGATCGACGCCGCCCAGTACGGGAGGGTGACGTGGGGCGGCGTGGTCTACGACGAGGCGCAGTTCCTCAAGAACCGCGCCTCCAAGGTGCACGCCGTGGCCCGGGACCTGCCCGCCCCGTTCCGTCTGGCCATCACGGGCACGCCCATGGAGAACTCGCTCAGCGACCTCTGGGCGCTGCTCGCCGTCGTCGTGCCGGGGCTGTTCCCGAGCCACCGCCGGTTCCGCGAGGCGTACGTGACGCCCATCGAGTCCGGGGAGCACCCGGAGCGGATGGCGGCCCTGCGCCGCCGCGTGCGCCCGTTCATGCTGCGCCGCTCCAAGGAGCTCGTGGCCAAGGACCTGCCGCCCAAGCAGGAGCAGGTGCTGCGCGTGGAGCTCGAGCCGAGCCATCGCAAGGTGTACGACCGCGTGCTGCAGCGCGAGCGCCGCAAGGTGCTGGGGCTGCTGAGCGACGTGGACGGCAACCGCTTCACCATCTTCAAGTCGCTCACGCTGCTGCGCATGCTCGCGCTCGCGCCGCAGATCGTGGAGGGGGAGTACGCCTCCATCCCCTCCTCGAAGCTGGAGCGGTTCCTGGACGACCTCACGGAGATCCTCGCCGAGGGCCACCGCGTGATCGTGTTCAGCCAGTTCACGAGCTTCCTCAAGGTGATCGCCGAGGAGCTGGACGCCATGGAGGTGGAGCACGCCTACCTCGACGGCGGCACGCGCGGCCGCGCCGAGGTGATCCGCGGCTTCCGGGAGGGCGAGGCGCCGGTGTTCCTCATCTCCCTCAAGGCCGGCGGCTTCGGCCTGACCCTGACCGAGGCCGACTACGTGTTCCTCATGGACCCGTGGTGGAACCCCGCCGCCGAGGCACAGGCGGTGGACCGCGCACACCGCATCGGCCAGGAGCGCACCGTGGTGGTCTACCGCATGGTCTCCGAGGGGACGATCGAAGAGAAGGTCCTCGAGCTGCAGCGACGCAAGGCCGAGCTGTTCGGGGCGCTCGTGGACGAGTCCGACGACTCCGGCGCGGGCGCGTTCACGGACTCGTTGACGGCCGACGACATCCGGGAGCTGCTCGGCGCGGACGACTGACCCCCGCCGACGAGACGCTTTCGTTCGGGAAACGGCACGTGCCGGGACGCTTTCGTTCGGGAAACGGCGCTCCCGGCCGCGGGCGGTGCGGACCCATCGCGAATCCGCTGCGGTTCTGACCCTTCTGGGAGCCGAATCTGCGGTCAGAAGGGTCACAACTGCAGTGGATTCTCTTTGGGTCTCGTCTATGGTCGCCCTGCGATGGAAATCTGTTGACTCTCGATAGATGATCATCGAGACTCAAGCCATGAACCGCACTCTTGCCCTGGCCCTCCAAGTCCTGTCCGTCGTCGGGATCCTCGGGATCCTGGCCCTCCAGGTGTGGGCGATCCCCGCCGTCGCCGCCTCGATGGCCGCGGAGTACCCCGAGTTCGCCTTCGCGCAGTGGCCGCTGACCGTGGCGCTGATCGCCGCCCTCGTGGCGATCCAGGTGGCCCTGGCCGCCGTCGTGCGCCTCCTCGGCCTGGTCCGGGCCCACGAGATCTTCCGCGGGGCGGGGCTGCGGTGGACGGCCGTGATGATCGGCGCGCTCGCCGCGGCGTGGGGGATCGTGGCCGTCACGACGGTCTGGCAGACCGCCGCCGGCGCGTCCAACCCGGGCCTTCTTCTCCTGGAGCTGCTCGCCCCGCTCGTCGGCGGCGCGGTGATCCTGCTGCTCGTGGTCATGCGCGGCCTGCTCGCGGACGCGACCGCGCTGCGCGTCGAGATGGACGAGGTGGTCTGAGCGTGCCGATCGTGGTGAGGATCGACGTCGAGCTGGCCCGCCGCAAGATGGGGGTCGCCGAGTTCGCGGAGCGGGTGGGCATCACCCCGGCCAACGTGGCCGTGCTGAAGAACGGGCGCGCCAAGGCCGTGCGGCTGGCCACGCTCGACGCGATGTGCCGGGTCCTGGAGTGCCAGCCCGGCGACCTGCTGGAGTGGGTGCCGGACGAGGACCACGACGACGACGGCGCCGACGACCACTGACCCCTCCTCACGAATCCACTGCGGTTCTGACCCTTCTGGAGCCCTGATTGGAGCTCAGAAGGGTCAGAACTGCAGTGGATTCCCGGTGGGTGGATGTTTCGCCGCCCTGCCCCACAATGGAGCCCATGATCCGCGTCGAGCAGGCCCCCGCCGCCCACGAGCGCGACTGGCGCTGGCTCGACGAACCGGCCCCCGCCGTCGTCAGCGGCCTGGCGCTCGCCGCGCTGCACGTGACCAGCGGCGCCGGCGGCGGGCTCCTGACCGCGGTGCCCGGGGCGACGACGGCGGCCGGGCTCCTCGCGCTGCTGGCGGTGCTCCTGGTGGTCGAGTCGGCGGAGCGGGCGCGTCCGTCCGGGCCGACGCTGCCCCGGCGGTCCCTCCTGTGGCTCGCCGCGGTGCCGGGGCCGGCGTCGCGGACCGGCTGGACGCCCGCTGGCCGCTGGTGCTGTCCGCCCTGGCCGGCGCCGCCGCCCAGCCCACGCTCCTGCGGGCGGTGGATCCCGCGCCGGCCGGGGTCCTGGTCCTCAACGGGCTGATCATGTCGGTGGTGGTGCTGATCCTGCTGACGGTGATGACGTGGCTGCGGGCGCGCTCGCCCGGGGGCCGGCTGCACCGGCGGGGGGAGTTCGAGGACGGCCACGACGACGACGGCGGCCCCGGCCGGGCGTGAAGGCCGCGGCTCAGTCCGCGTCGTCGTGGAGGTGCTCCGAGCCGATGGCATCCCCCAGGAGGTCGAGGTCGATCGGCTCCCCGGCGCGGATCACGCTGAGGCGGCCGCTGGCCTCGAGGATGACCGCCTGGACCTCGCCGAGGTGGCGCACCCCGGCTGCGCGGAGGGCCGTGTTGAGGTGGCCGCGGGTGACGCGCCCGCGGCGCGCCTGGTCGGCGAGGACTCGGCCGCGGGCCACGATCACGCGGGCGCGGCCGCCCATCGTACGGGCGCCGCGCACGGTGCCGGTGAGGGTGCCGAAGACCGCCTCGAGCACGGCGAGCGTGGTCAGCCCCACGACGCCCGCGGCCAGCGTGGGCGGGTGTCCCAGGATGACGCGGCCTGCCACAGCGCCGAACATCAGGGCCACCACCGTGTCGAACACCGAGAGCCCCGTGATCAGCCGCGCGCCGAACACCCGGAGCAGCAGGAGTGCCGTGAGGTAGATCCCGAGTGCGCTGAGCACCACCACCGGGACCCGCCACAGCTCCATCCCCAGGTGCTCCGTCAGCGCGGCGGGCCACCCCTGGGGCGGTGTCCAGCCCAGCACGGGGGCGACGGCGGAGGCGGGGTGGGCGGCGGACATGCGCCCATCCTCCCAGGGGATGTCGCAGGGGCACGTGTTGAGAATGGATCGCAACAGTGTTTAGTGTGAACGGGTCGCAACAAGCCTGAGCCGCACCGACTGGAGACCCCATGACCCCGCACCCGCAGCGCCGTTCCCGCCGCGCCGCCTCCACGTTCACCGCCACCCTCGCGGCCGCCGCCGTCGCACTCACCGCGTGCTCGGACGGCACCGGGTCCGCCGGCCCGACGCCGTCCCCCGCCCCTGCCCTCGCCTCCGGATCCACCTCCGGATCCGACGCCGCCTCGTCCGTGCCCGAGTCCGACTGGGTGGACCCGACCGAGTCCACCGAGGTGACCACCGTGACCCCGCGCATCCTGCTCTCCCACCAGGACGGCCTCACCCTGCTGGACGCCGAGTCCGGCGAGGTGGTGACGGAGCAGGCCGTCCCCGGGTTCAAGCGCCTGGCCAACGCCGGCAACGGCAAGGACGTCATGGTCGTCACCGGCCACGGCTGGGAGGTGTTCAACGCCGGCATCCAGGCGAAGGCCCACGGCGACCACGTCCACAACTACGAGTCCGAGCCGGGCATGACCGGCGTGACGTTCCCCGGCGACCACGCCGGGCACGTGGTCACGCACAACGGCCAGACCACGCTCTTCGCGGACGGCACCGGCAGGATCCAGACCTTCGAGTCCGCCCACCTGGACAAGGCCACGTGGGACCTCATGCCCGTGATGGAAGAGACCACGACGACGGCCCCGCACCACGGCGTGGCGCTCGAGCTGGCCGACGGGTCGCTGCTGACGACGCAGGGCACCGCGGACTCCCGGGACACCGTGCAGGTGATCGACCGCGCGTCCGGTGAGGTCATGGCCGAGACCGACGACTGTCCCGGGGTCCACGGAGAGGCCGCCGCACAGCCGACGGAGGCGGGCGACGTCGTCGTGCTGGGCTGCGAGAACGGGCCAGTGGTGTATCGCGACGGCGAGTTCCACAAGGTGCCGGCCGAGGGGTACGTGCGCAACGGCAACCTCGCCGGGCTGGAGTCCTCACCCGTGGTGCTGGCCGACCGGAAGGTCGAGGGGACGAAGGTCGACGGCGAGGAGACCTGAAGCGCCCTGGGTTTCGTTCCGAGGTCAGGACGCAACGGGCGCTGAATCCTGATCGTGAGTGTAGGCGGCCTCGACCTCTGCGGGAGTGCGGTAGCCGAGGGTCTCATGCAGGCGGGCGGTGTTCCACCAGTGCACCCACCCCATGGTGGCCAGTTCGACCGCCTCGACGGACTCCCACACCCGCTTGGAGTGGATGAGCTCGGCCTTGTAGAGCCCGTTCACGGTCTCGGCCAGGGCGTTGTCGTAGGAGTCGCCCACGGTGCCTACCGAAGCCGTCACCCCGGCGGTGATGAGCGCGTCCGAGTACGCCAAGCTGACGTACTGGGCGGGTTCAACCGGTCGTTGCAACACCGTGCGTTGAGAGCGAGCGTAGCTGCTCGGCGAAGACCTCCGCGGGAGTCTTCCAGTCCAGGACCTTCCTGGGCCTGTTGTTCAGCGTGTACGCGACTGCTGCGAGGTCCTCGGCCGACCATCTCGACAGGTCCGTGCCCTTGGGGAAGTACTGCCGCAGCACCCCGTTCGTGTTCTCGTTCGTCGGCCGCTGCCACGGCGAGTGGGGGTCAGCGAAGAACACCTTCGTGCCCGTGGCCATCGTGAACTGGACATGCCCGGCCAGCTCCTTGCCCCGATCCCACGTCAAGCTCTGACGCAGCTGCTCCGGCACCGTCGCCATCGCCTTGATCAGGGCCGCGGTCATCGCCTCGGCCCCGTACCCACCCAGCGACGGCCCGTTCTTCACCGGCGGCTGCTCACCCCATCCCTCCAGGCGGGGCAAGTGGACCAGGATCGTGGCCCGGCTCTTGCGCTCGGCCAGAGTCCCGATCGCTGAACGCTCGGTCCCGATGATCAGGTCC
>NZ_JAHXOZ010000039.1 GCF_023147585.1 Micrococcus sp. EYE_212 | reverse complement strand
CGGTTCTGGGCGACGCGGACGACGTCGTCGCGGAACTCTTGGGGGTAGGGGGCGGGCATGGTGCACATCCTTCCCTGCGGTGTGGTAACACCACAGATCGTATGTCACCTACACGCGCATCAGTCCCACACCCGTTGGCCCTCGGAGACGAGGTGGTGATGGATCCGGCGGGCCGACCACTTCTCCCTGCGACGCAGGGTCTGGATCTGAGCCACCACCTCGGGGTCGAGCTGGGCAGGTGAACGGCGCGGACGGCTGGGCCGGTCGAGCAGCCCGGCCTCGCCCTCGGCGCGGTAGCGGGCTACCCAGGTGGCCACCGTGGGGCGGCTGACGCGGAACTCGGCTGCCACGTGCGCTTGGGGGATACCGTCGTTCAGGTGGCGTTGGACCATCCTGAGACGGCCGGTGGGAGTCAGGGGTGCATTAGCGTGAGTCATGAGTGGGTCTCTTTGCGCGGATGGGTGGTGTAGGAACTTCCATCCTGCGGGAGAGGCCCACTCGGCTCATCTCAGCCCGGCCCTCGTGCCAAGAACCTCATGACCCACAACATCTAGTGAGGCTCTTGACGGGGCGTGCTTGACTTCTGCCCAGGTCAAGCCCCTTGTGGTGGTGTAGCGGTTGGATCCTTCGTTGGGGTTGTCAGGTGCTGAGCTCGAGGGCAGTGTCGGTGTCGGTGCCCACCTCGCTTCCGGTGTCCTCGACGGGGGTGAGGCGGCA
>NZ_JAHXOZ010000038.1 GCF_023147585.1 Micrococcus sp. EYE_212 | reverse complement strand
CAAGTTCGGGGCGTATGCGGTGCTGGAGCATGGCGGGGACCATTCCGCCGCCGCCCGTGCGCTGGCCGCTGAGGGCTTCACGGACCGCCCGATAGGCCCGGCTGCCCCCACGGTCTGCGAGACCGTCACGGAGGCACCGGAGGCCCTCACGGAGGCCGAGCCGCCGTCCCGGCCCTCGTGGTCCCCGGTAGACCTGTCGGCCTATCTGAACGGGACGGCGACCGCTGTTGAGCCGACCCTCATGGCACGGACGGACGGCGTGAAGCTGCTGTACCCGGGGCATGTGCATTCGGTGGCAGGAGAGTCCGAGTCGGGGAAGTCCATGCTCATGCTCGCCGTCGCCGCTCAGGTGCTCACGGACGGCGGGCGGGTGCTGTTCATGGACTACGAATCGGACCCGGCGACCGTGCTTGACCGTCTCGTGAAGCTGGGCGCGCCTGTGGACGCGGTGGCCGAACGGCTGGACTATGTGCAGCCCGAGGCCGACCCCGAGAACGGGGGATGGGCGGACGTGTCCGCGTTCCTGGCGCTGCTGGAGCGCCGCTACGCCCTGGCCGTCCTGGACGGGGTGACGGAGGCGCTGAGCGTGTCCGGTGTGCCCTCGATTGACAATGATGAGGTCACCGGGTGGATTCGTCGCCTGCCACGACGGATCGCGCGCACCACGGGTGCGGCCGTGGTCATGGTGGATCACGTCACCAAGTCCACGGAGGGCCGGGGGCGATTCGCTATCGGTGCTCAGGCGAAACTCTCCGCCCTGGACGGTGCCTCATTCCTCGTGGAGCCGCTGGCCCCCCTGGGGGTGGGAATGGCCGGCAAACTCGCCGTTCGGATCGGCAAGGATCGGCCCGGGCGGGTGCGACCTCACGGCGGGAGCTGGCGGAAGTCGGACCGCACTCAGGCCGTCGCCGTCGC
>NZ_JAHXOZ010000037.1 GCF_023147585.1 Micrococcus sp. EYE_212 | reverse complement strand
AGGAAGATCAGTGACGCGCCCGAGGGGACACGTCGACAGTGGAGAGCGGATCGGGCTCTGCGGGCCCCGATGCGCTCTCCTGGCAGGCCGCAGCCCTCACGAGAGGTCCAACGCCAGTTCTGGCGTGTGATCGCCACCGGTGTCACCACGGTCGAGGCATCCCTGACTGTGGGCGTGTCGTGGCCCGTCGGGGCGCGCTGGTTCCGTCACGCTGGCGGCATGGCCCCACTGTCCCTGGCCGAGCCCACCGGCCGGTACCTGTCCTTCGCTGAGCGTGAAGAGATCGCAATCCTCCATGCCCAGGGCCAGGGGGTCCGTCAGATCGCACGCACGCTGGGACGTGATCCCGGCACGATCAGTCGCGAGCTGCGCCGTAACTGCGCCACCCGCTCCGGGAGCAAGGAGTACCGGGCCACGGTGGCGCAGTGGAAGGCTCAGGAGGCGGCCAGGCGGCCCAAGCCGGCGAAGCTGGCCACGAACCAGCGGCTGCATGACTACGTCCAGGCGCGCCTGAACGGGATGGTCCTGGGCCCCGATGGCGTGGCCGTGCCGGGACCAGTCGGGCCCGGTTTCAAGGGGCGGAAGATGAAACCGCGCCGGGCGGACCGGCGGTGGTCCACGGCGTGGAGCCCTGAGCAGATCAGCCACCGGCTGCGCCTGGAGTTCCCGGATGATGAGTCCATGCGGATCTCTCACGAAGCGATCTATCAGTCCCTGTTCGTCGAGGGACGGGGCGCACTCAAACGCGAACTCGTCGGGTGCCTACGTACCGGGCGGGCCCTGCGCGAGCCGCGGGCACGTACCCGGAACAAGCCCCAGGGCCACGTCACCGAGGACGTGGTGTTCAGCAAGCGCCCACCCGAGGCCGCTGATCGTGCTGTGCCCGGGCACTGGGAAGGGGACCTGATCATCGGGACCGAGCGTTCAGCGATCGGGACTCTGGCCGAGCGCAAGAGCCGGGCCACGATCCTGGTCCACTTGCCCCGCCTGGAGGGATGGGGTGAGCAGCCGCCGGTGAAGAACGGG
>NZ_JAHXOZ010000036.1 GCF_023147585.1 Micrococcus sp. EYE_212 | reverse complement strand
CTAGGTGTACCCGGTCAGGACGTTGGTGGCACGAGGGAGCTTGAACAAAGGAGAACCTCCGGGTGGGATGTGGCTTGTCTAAGGCCCACATCACAAACCCAGAGGTTCTCATGTCCCACGGTAGCGCCCGCCTGACCGTTCACGGTCGTCGACTCATCGTCCAACGCCACCAAGCCGGATGGGCTCAAGCCCACATCGCCGCCGCGATGGGGGTCTCACGAAAATGCGTGAAAACCTGGATCGACCGGTACGCGTGCGAGGGCGATGCAGGCCTGGCCACGCGTTCCTCCCGCCCCCACACCAGCCCCACGAGATCTTCTGCAGCCACGGAGCAGGCGGTGCTCGCCGCTCGCGCCGAGCACCGGTACGGGCAGGACCGTCTTGCCCCGCTCACCGGGGTTCCAGCACGCACGATCGGCAGGATCCTGCGTCGTCATCACGTGCCCCGCCTGGCCGCATGCGACCCGATCACCGGGGAGGTGATCCGTTCTTCGAAGACGACCACGCGCCGGTACGAACGAGACCGGCCCGGGGAACTGGTCCACGTGGACGTGAAGAAGCTGGGCAAGATCCCCGAGGGCGGGGGCTGGAGAGCACGAGGACGCGCGGCGACCGAGGCTGAGAAAGGCCGGCGCCCCAAGATCGGATACGACTACGTGCACGCGATGGTCGATGACCATTCCCGCCTGGCCTACGCCGAGGTCCTGGCCGACGAGACCGGGCAGACGTGCGCGGGATTCCTGCAGCGGGCCGCGGCGTACTTCGCCTCTCGGGGGATCACGAGGATCGAGCGTGTCATCACGGACAACGCGTTCGCGTATCGCCATAGTGCAGCGTTCCGGGCCGCGGTGGCCGGGCTCGGGGCCAGGCAGAAGTTCATCCGCCCGCACTGCCCGTGGCAGAACGGCAAGGTCGAGCGGTTCAACCGGACGCTGGCGATCGAGTGGGCCTACCGGCAGGTGTTCACCTCCAGTGCTCACCGACAGGACGCGCTTGCCCCGTGGTTGGAGTACTACAACACTGAGCGGGGTCACGCCGCGCT
>NZ_JAHXOZ010000035.1 GCF_023147585.1 Micrococcus sp. EYE_212 | reverse complement strand
TCCGACCAGCTGTTCGCGGCCGGCTTCGACAGCATAGAACGTGTCCTCGAACTCGGCGGGTGGGACGTCGCCGAGGTAGCCGTGGAGGCGTTGCGTGTTGTGCCAGGACACCCACCCGAGGGTCGCGAGCTCGAGGTCCTCGACCGTTCGCCAGGGACCTGGCCGTGCGGGTCCGCGGACGAGCTCGGCCTTGTAATAGCCGTTCACGGTCTCGGCCAGGGCGTTGTCATAGCTGTCCCCGACGGTCCCGATCGACGGTGTCGCTCCGATCTCGGCGAGGCGTTCGCCGTAGCGAATGGAGGTGAATTGAGACCCCGCGTCGCTGTGACAGCGCAGGTCCTCGTGGCGAGCGCCGCGGGACCAGCGGGCCATCTCGATCGCGTCGAGGACCATCTCGGTGCGCATGTGTGACGCGCACCGCCACCCTACGATCATCCTGCTGAACGCGTCGACGATGAAGCAGACGTACGCGACGCCGGCCCACGTCGGCACGAACGTCAGGTCGGTGACCCAAAGCCGGTTCGGGGCAGGCGCGGTGAACTCCCGCTTCACGAGGTCCGGGTGCCGCGCCGACGCCGGGTCCGGCCGGGTGGTCTTGACCCTCTTCGACCGCCGCGCACCCTCGATGCCTGCTGCGCGCATCAGCCGGGCGGTCTGGTCTCGGCCGATCATGATCCCCGCCCGGCCGGCGGCTTTCCAGAGCTTGCGGATTCCATAGACGCGGTAGTTCGTCTCCCAGAGCTCGACCAGCTGCGGGATCAGCTCCTCGTCCCGCACCGCGCGAGCCGAGGGGGCGCGGGTCTTGGCGGCGTAGTAGCTGCTCGGAGCCACCTGCAGCAGCCTGCAGATGAGCTCGACTCCGAGCCGGCGACCGTCGACCAGGTCATCCTTGTTCGCGTCGATGAACGCGACTACTTCCGGTAGTGGCGGTCGAGCTCCGCCCCGAAGAAAGACGCAGCACGCTTGAGGACCTCGTTGGCCCGCCGCAACTCCCGGACCTCCTGCTCCAGTTCACGCACCCGCTGCGCCTCAGCGCTGCTCACGCCAGAGGTGACGCCGTCGTCGATGTCGGCTTGCTTGACCCACATCCGCACGGACTCGACCCCGTATCCGAGCTGCGTCGCGACCCGCTGCACAGTCCCATGCTCGGTCCCCAGCTCGGCACGCAGCGTCCGCACCATCCGGACCGCCGCGGCCTTCTCCTCCGGCGAATACCGACGCGTCGTCGGCTTCCCCGCTGTCTGCTCTTTCGGCATAACTCCATCCTCGTTTCCAAGGTCAGGAGTCTCCAACAAACCCAGGGCGCTTCA
>NZ_JAHXOZ010000034.1 GCF_023147585.1 Micrococcus sp. EYE_212 | reverse complement strand
GGGCCTTGCCCCTTGATCGTGGACACGGTGTCGGTTCGGTTATGCCGCTTCCGTGAGGGTAGCTGACCTCGCGGCGTCGTAGGCGTTCTCGTAGCTATTTGGGCTCACCTGGCCGATCGTGGAGTGGCGTCGGCGGGTGTTGTAGCGGTTCGCCCATCGGAACACGGCCCGGTAGGCCGTGGCCTGATCTGGAAATGCGGCCCGGCCCTCGAGAAGCTCCCGCTTGAGCGCGGCGTTGAAACTCTCCGCGAGTGAGTTGTCGGCACTCGTGCCCACCGCACCCATGGACTGGACGACGGTGAGCTGCTCGCAGAGGGCCGCGTAGGCCTTCGAGGCGTAGACGCTGCCGTGGTCGCTGTGAAACACGGCGCCGGCGAGACTGCCGCGGTCGCGGGCCGCGGCGCGGAGTGCGTCCTCGACGAGTTCGGTGCGCATGTGGTCGGCGACCTGCCAGCCCGCGAGCTTGCGGGAGCCGAGGTCGATGCACGTCGCGAGATACAGGTTCGACCCGTCTGCGATCGGGAGGTAGGTGATATCGCCGACGTACCGGCGGTTCGGCTCCCCGATCGAGAAGTCCCGGCCGATCAGGTCGGGGAACTTCCTCCCGGACTGGTCCGGGATCGTGGTCTTCACCCGGCGTCGCAGCCGGATCCCCACCAGCTGGTGCTCACGCATCACGCGGGCGACGCGCTTGTGATTCACCCGCTCGGCGGCGGTGGTGACGCCGTCGTTGAGGTCGGCGGTGATCCGGGGTGCCCCGTAGGCGCGGTCGCCGCCCTGGGCGGGGTCCTGCAGCACCCTGATCCGTGCGGCGAGGGCTGTATCTTCGGCCGCTCTCGCCGCCCGTCCCGGAGCCGCCGCGAGCCAGGCGTAGAACGACGACCTCGCGATCTCGACGATCTCGCACAACCGCTTCACGCCGTAGGCGTCCTTGTGGTCCTCGACGAACTGGAAGCGGTTCACCAGTTCGTCTCCCCGGCGAAATACTTCGCCGCCTGACGGAGGATGTCCCGCTCCGTCTCGAGCTTCAGCTTCTCCGCCTTCGACGCCGCCAGTTCCGCCTCCAGCCGCACGATCCTCGCCGCCTGCGACTCCGACCGCCCCGACGTGGGCGGCGACATGGTGCCGGCGGTCGTCGTGCCCGAGCCGTGCTTCTCGACCCACTCCCGCAGCGCACCGCGGGAGATCCCGAGGTCCGCCGCGATGCCATTCAACGTCGCACCGGGCGTCGACTCGTACAAGTCCACCGCCCGCTGCCGGAACCCGTCCGTGTAGTTCTTCCTAGCCATCCCTTGGATTCTCGCTTCCCCATCATCGTGCTGGAATCAGCGTGTCCAAGATCAGGGGTCAAGCGCC
>NZ_JAHXOZ010000033.1 GCF_023147585.1 Micrococcus sp. EYE_212 | reverse complement strand
GGCCAGCCGGTCCTCGGCATGATCGTTGCCCCCAGTCGACTGCATGATCCGGGGGGTGTTGTCACCGAGGACCGGTCTGGTGACCACGGATCGCTAATAGAGGCGCGAGCCCCTCACCGGGGCCCTTCGTAACGTGGATGCCGAGCGTGATCACCACTGGAGCTGGCCAGCACACTCATGGCCCCCGCAAGCCCAGGAGGACGACCGCGATGACAGTCCAGCCCCCAGCCGTGTTCATCGGCCTTGACGTCGGCAAGTCCGAGCACCACGCCGTGGCCCTCACCGCGGCCGGGAAGAAGGTCTACGACAAGGCCCTGCCCAACGACGAGACCCGCCTACGCGGCATCCTCGCCGAGCTCACCACCACCTACGGGCCGGTGCTGCTCGTGGTGGACCAGCCGGCCACGATTGGGGCCCTGCCCGTGGCCGTGGCCCAGGCCTGCGAGGGCGTTGAGGTGGCGTACTTGCCCGGGCTGGCGATGCGACGGATCGCTGACCTGCACCCCGGCTCGGCCAAGACCGACGCCAAGGACGCGGCGATCATCGCTGAAGCAGCCCGCACGATGCCCCATACGCTGCGCTCCATCCGAGTCGATGAGGAACAGATCGCAGAGCTGGCCATGCTCGCCGGTTTCGATGACGACCTCGCCGCGCAGATCACTGCGACCTCGAACCGGCTGCGCGGACTCCTCACCCAGATCCACCCGGCGCTCGAGCGCGTGCTCGGGCCCAGGATCACCCACCCCGCCGTGGCAGACCTTCTCGGCCGGTACCCCACCCCGGCGCAGCTGAAGACCGCCGGGGCGGGGCATGTGCGTGCCCGGCTGCGCAAGCACGCCCCACGACTGGCGGGCTCGCTCACGGAGCAGATCTTCCAAGCCCTGGACGAGCAGTCCGTGGTCGTGGCCGGCACGCAGGCCGCGGCCACCGTGGTGCCCATCCTGGCCGAACAACTCGCCGGACTGACCCGTCAGCGGGCCGGACTGGCCTCCCAGGTGGAGGCTGTGGTGGAGGCCCACCCTCTTCACCCGGTCCTGATCTCGATGCCCGGAGTAGGGATCAGGACCGCCGCACGCATCCTCACTGAAGTTGTGGGCAAGGACTTCGTCGATGCCGGGCATCTGGCCTCATACGCCGGGATCGCCCCGGTCACCCGACGCTCAGGGACCTCGATCCGCGGAGAGCACGTAGCCCGGGGAGGAAACAAGCGCCTGAAGCGGGCCCTGTTCCTCTCAGCGTTCGCTTCGCTGTCGCACCCGCCTTCCAGGGCGTACTACGACCGCAAACGAGCCCAGGGCAAACGCCACAACCAGGCGCTGATTGCGCTGGCCCGGCGCCGCACCGACGTGCTTTACGCGATGCTCCGCGATGGCACCCTGTATCAAGATCCGACCGCCCCGCCAGCACCATCAT
>NZ_JAHXOZ010000032.1 GCF_023147585.1 Micrococcus sp. EYE_212 | reverse complement strand
TGCCGCCTCACCCCCGTCGAGGACACCGGAAGCGAGGTGGGCACCGACACCGACACTGCCCTCGAGCTCAGCACCTGACAACCCCAACGAAGGATCCAACCGCTACACCACCACAAGGGGCTTGACCCACCACCCCCGAGAGGACGGGCCCGAGAGCGCAGTCGACTTCTGAAAATGACAAGGACTGAGCTCGCTCGACGTACGGTGAAGGATCCCCTTACGGGCATGCGATCTGGGCTGACGCCTGTGACCGAGTGTTCAGTTCGCGCTGTATAGTTCAATCCATGATGACTATTGCTTCGCGTCTCGACGTGATGAACCGCCTGGGTCGTGCACTGGCCGACCCCACTCGATCCCGGATCATCTTGACCCTGCTCGACCATCCCGCTTACCCGGCGGAACTGGCCCGAGATCTGGACCTGACACGCCCGAACGTGTCCAACCACCTGGCATGCCTGCGCGATTGCGGGATCGTCGTCTCCGAGCCCGAGGGTCGTCGGACACGATATGAGATCGCCGATTCGCACCTGGCGCAGGCGCTGACGGCACTGGTCGATGCCACCCTGGCAGTGGACGAAGACGCCCCGTGCATCGATCCCGCCTGCTCGCTTCCCGGATGCGACGCAGCTGGGGAGGGCGCATGATCCTCACCTCGGTCTTGCAGGCGATGGGCCTGTTCGCAGCGACCAACATCGACGACATCATCGTGCTCTCCCTCTTCTTCGCGCGAGGGGCAGGCCAGCGCGGCACTACCGCCCGCATTCTGGCCGGCCAGTACCTCGGATTCGCCGGCATCCTCGGTGCCGCGGTCCTGGTGACCATCGGCGCCGGAGCATTCCTGCCCTCGGCAGCCATCCCGTACTTCGGTCTCATCCCTCTGGGCCTCGGCCTCTGGGCCGCATGGCAGGCCTGGCGCGGAGACGATGACGACGATGACGACGAGGCCAAGGTTGCCGGCAAGAAGGTCGGCGTGTGGACAGTCGCAGGCGTCACCCTTGCCAACGGCGGCGACAACATCGGCGTCTACACCCCTGTCTTCCTCAGCGTGGAACCTCTCGCAGTAGTCGCCTACTGCATCGTCTTCCTCGCGCTCGTCGCGGTCCTGGTGGCCCTGGCAAAGTTCGTCGCCACCCGCCCCCCGATCGCCGAAGTGCTCGAACGCTGGGAGCACATCCTCTTCCCCATCGTTCTCATCGGCCTCGGCATCGTGATCCTCGTCAGCGGCGGAGCCTTCGGACTCTGACGTAGCGGCAGCGATCCAAACGGCCCCGACCGGGCGCACCCCTCTCGGTTCAGACCGCGACACCTACCTGCAGCCAGTCCTGCGTGATCGCGGCAACAAGACCGCCACGGAGCGCTGCAAAAACCCCGCCACCAAGCGAACGAAGGGGACTGATGCACCCATAGGTGACAGTCTTCGTCACGCCGCGTCTGCGGGCGTGTGGTCCATGATCAACTCGTACTCGACCGGCGTCAATCGGCCCAGGCGCACCTGCCGGCGGCGGCGGTGGTAGGTCCGCTCGATCCAGGTGATGATCCCTGCCCGCAGCTCGTCCCGGGTGTCCCAGTCGCGTCGGTCCAGCACGTTCTTCTGCAGCAACGCGAAGAAGGACTCCATGGCCGCGTTGTCCCCTGCAGCACCGACCTGACCCATGGACCCGATCAGCCCGTGGGCGGTGAGGGCGTCCTGGAATAGGGTCGAGCGGAACTGCGAGCCGCGGTCCGAGTGGACGATGCACCCGGCCACCACGTCGGTGCCTCCGCGGCGGGCCACGGCCTGCTCGAGGGCGTTCACGGCCAGGGATGCCTGCATGCGCCCGGCCATGGAGTACCCC
>NZ_JAHXOZ010000031.1 GCF_023147585.1 Micrococcus sp. EYE_212 | reverse complement strand
CTACCACCGCCGCCGCCGGCAGGTGCGCCTGGGCCGATTGACGCCGGTCGAGTACGAGTTGATCATGGACCACACGCCCGCAGACGCGGCGTGACGAAGACTGTCACCTATGGGTGCATCAGTCCCTAACACCATGTTGAGCGTCACTCTCACGTGGAGGATTCGCTCGAGGTTTAGACAACGGCGTTCCGAAGGGCACGTGCGTCTATGAGCTTCTCGCGCGACCCGGGCTTGCCCTACTCGGCATTCACTCAAGCGTGCCGCGCCTTCAAACCCAGCGAGCTGATCCCGGCGATCGCGCGGGCCTCGGCAGCGCTTGGCGAACCGCCGTATTCAGATGCGGTGAAACATCGAATGCCGCCGTGGGGATTGGCTGCGGCCGCGCGAGATTCGCTTCTCTACGGCAATAAGTATCGCTCGAAGCCCGTCGATGAGACGGCGCTGCAGAAGCTGATGCACAAGTTCCAGATCGCGATGGACATCGACGATGCCGATGTCGGGTCCGTGGACTTCCTCGTCAGACTGATGACTCAGGTCACGTACGAGCAGTTCCCTTACCAGGAGTCGATGTTCGAGGAGCTTGCTCGCTCCCACGCCTGGATGGTCGAGGGCCTGCCCGACGTCGAGACCCGAGTGATCACGGAGGACTCGCTGGCGGCCATGCTCGACGGAGTCCCGTTCCGCGAGGCGATCGGTGCGACGTTCTTCCTTCAAGTGGGTGCCTTCCAGAATGGTGGAGCATACAAGCCTGGCTGGCTGGATCAGCCAAACTTCACTGAAGTGCTGAAGCTCTATCCGCGGACGAACGTAGAGAAGATCGCCTCTCGACTTACCACGACACCCGCAGCGTTTCGGACTGATTTCAGCGACCACTCGGTCGGATCAGCCACAGCGACCCGATTCGATTACAACCCGTTGTTGGCGACACCGTTCGTGGACATGGGCGACGGGGAGCCGGTTGCTCCAGCGACGCGTCTGATCATGCGGACGGTCACGCCGGGAGGCTTGTACTACGCCGGAATGACTAAGCACGGCAAGGCTTTCGCGGATGACCTCGGAGGCCTGTTCGAGCACTACATTGGTCGACAACTCAGACTGATCGAGGACGCGGAGGTCGAACCCGAGATTGTCTTCGGCAAGGGTGGCGGTCACAAGAGCGTTGACTGGTTTGTGATCCTGCCCAATCTGGTCATCTTGGTTGAGGTCAAGTCTCGCCGCCTCGGCCCGGCAGCACGGGCCGGCGATGCAACGCTGATGAACTCGCTCAGCGAGACCCTAGGTAGCGCACGGAGGCAGTTGACCCGTACCGTCAGCCATCTTGCTGACAATCACCCGGCGTTCACGAACATCCCAACCGACCGCCCTATGTTGGGGTTGATCGTCACGGCGGAGCCGTTCTATACCGGGGCCGCGTACCTTCTCGACCATGACGTTGCGGTCATCGCTGGCGGGAGGCTCCCAGATGTTCCTGTAGCCGCGGCGAGCGCGCGTGAAGTCGAGTGGCTCGTGACGCACGGTAAAGATGTCGAGCCGCTGCTCCTCGCAGAGATCGCGAAGAGTGCAGGAGGTGTCGTCAGCCTGCGTGACATCGGTAAGAAGGCTGATACCGAGAATCCGATCTTGTCGAGCGCTTGGAATACGTATCCTTGGCCGACCGGCGAAGTACGTGGCGATGGAGAATCATCAGGGACGCCGTCCAGCAACAGCTGACTCTCACAGTCGGATCAAGTCGACTGCAAGCTTCGGAAGTGCCGAATCGCGCCACACTTACAACGAGCGCTCGACGTTCTCGCGTCCCGGTGAATGCTGCGGTACATCGCTCGCTTGGTTGATGAAGCCACGTACTCGATCGAGAGCAGCTCGTGCGCGGGCGGCGTCGATGCTCTGCGCCGTGGACTGCGGCGGCGGCCCCAGCGGTCGGTCATCCGTGACGCCGTATCTGTCGCGGTAGGCGGCGATCGTGCAGGCGGACCGTCTCCACGCCGCCGCCTTTCGCGGGTTGCGGGGTGGCTCACCGAGTGGGCGCGTCCAGGCTTCTCCGGCGTCGCGGGCGGTGTCGAGCACGGCGTCGGCGCGGGTCTCGATCAGCTCGCGCCGTTCATTGAGGGCCTGCCTCATATCGCCGGCCAGCGGGCCGTCCGCGGACGGGATCAGTCCGGCGATCAGCCGTGCCGCCTTGCGGGTGCGACCCGAGCCCGCCGGGCGTGCGGTGGCGCGAGCCACCCGGTAGTGCAGGACGGAGGCGATGTCGTCGGCATCGGCGAACCCGCGCACGGCCACCAGACGCGGGAACAGGCGGTCGACGTCGTGGTGGTTGGCCTCGGCTCGTCACAGCTCGGCGGTGAGTGCCCCGAATGAAGCGCCCTGGGTCTGATGGAGACTCGCGCTATTTGATTCCGACCAAGTTGAGTCCCGCATAGTGGTGTAGCGCCCGGTGGTCGGGCACGTCGTCTCAGACGTGGACGCGGCCACCGTGTGATCCTTCGAGTGAACCTCTCACAGCACCCTCGAATGGAGTCATCACGATGAC
>NZ_JAHXOZ010000030.1 GCF_023147585.1 Micrococcus sp. EYE_212 | reverse complement strand
GCGTGGGGGTCGTGGTGTGTGTAGAGTTCCATCTCGTGCTGAGGCGCGGTTCGAGGAATCGGACGGCCGGGTGAAGAACATGGAATCCGCGGATTCTTGCCGTGAATGGCAGGTCCAGGGCGGATGTGCTCACACAGTGTGCAGTGTTCCTGTGAGGGGATGCTGGTATTCCTGAAGAGATGATCTGGTTTGACTGCTGGTGATCGTGTGGTAAGCTTTCGTAGCCTTCTGCATGGATTTTCACTGGGTGACGACGTCGGATGACGGAGTTGACGGGAACTGATCGTGTGGTAAGGTTGCGAAACCGGATCACGTGAACAGCTGCTGAAGACTTCGGAAACGGGGTTGACAGGGTCTGATCGGATGGTCTAGGATGGAGAAGTTGCTCCAGAGTGAAACGTTCCGCGAGGCGGGATGGTGAGTCTGGAAGCGCCTGTTGTTTGAGAACTCAATAGTGTGCCAAGTTTGTTGATGCCAATTGTTTTAACACATTGGTTGACCATACACCCCGCACCCCCGTGTGAGTGGTGGTGGTCTGCCAGCGATTGAATTGATGTCATGACACTTATTTCCGGGTGTTGTGAGGTCGTTCTGTAATTTTTTTACGGAGAGTTTGATCCTGGCTCAGGATGAACGCTGGCGGCGTGCTTAACACATGCAAGTCGAACGATGAAGCCCAGCTTGCTGGGTGGATTAGTGGCGAACGGGTGAGTAACACGTGAGTAACCTGCCCTTGACTCTAGGATAAGCCCGGGAAACTGGGTCTAATACTGGATAGGAACGTCTACCGCATGGTGGGTGTTGGAAAGAATTTCGGTCATGGATGGACTCGCGGCCTATCAGCTTGTTGGTGAGGTAATGGCTCACCAAGGCGACGACGGGTAGCCGGCCTGAGAGGGTGACCGGCCACACTGGGACTGAGACACGGCCCAGACTCCTACGGGAGGCAGCAGTGGGGAATATTGCACAATGGGCGAAAGCCTGATGCAGCGACGCCGCGTGAGGGATGACGGCCTTCGGGTTGTAAACCTCTTTCAGTAGGGAAGAAGCGAAAGTGACGGTACCTGCAGAAGAAGCACCGGCTAACTACGTGCCAGCAGCCGCGGTAATACGTAGGGTGCGAGCGTTATCCGGAATTATTGGGCGTAAAGAGCTCGTAGGCGGTTTGTCGCGTCTGTCGTGAAAGTCCGGGGCTTAACCCCGGATCTGCGGTGGGTACGGGCAGACTAGAGTGCAGTAGGGGAGACTGGAATTCCTGGTGTAGCGGTGGAATGCGCAGATATCAGGAGGAACACCGATGGCGAAGGCAGGTCTCTGGGCTGTAACTGACGCTGAGGAGCGAAAGCATGGGGAGCGAACAGGATTAGATACCCTGGTAGTCCATGCCGTAAACGTTGGGCACTAGGTGTGGGGAACATTCCACGTTTTCCGCGCCGCAGCTAACGCATTAAGTGCCCCGCCTGGGGAGTACGGCCGCAAGGCTAAAACTCAAAGGAATTGACGGGGGCCCGCACAAGCGGCGGAGCATGCGGATTAATTCGATGCAACGCGAAGAACCTTACCAAGGCTTGACATGTTCTCGATCGCCGTAGAGATACGGTTTCCCCTTTGGGGCGGGTTCACAGGTGGTGCATGGTTGTCGTCAGCTCGTGTCGTGAGATGTTGGGTTAAGTCCCGCAACGAGCGCAACCCTCGTTCCATGTTGCCAGCACTTCGGGTGGGGACTCATGGGAGACTGCCGGGGTCAACTCGGAGGAAGGTGGGGACGACGTCAAATCATCATGCCCCTTATGTCTTGGGCTTCACGCATGCTACAATGGCCGGTACAATGGGTTGCGATACTGTGAGGTGGAGCTAATCCCAAAAAGCCGGTCTCAGTTCGGATTGGGGTCTGCAACTCGACCCCATGAAGTCGGAGTCGCTAGTAATCGCAGATCAGCAACGCTGCGGTGAATACGTTCCCGGGCCTTGTACACACCGCCCGTCAAGTCACGAAAGTCGGTAACACCCGAAGCCGGTGGCCTAACCCTTGTGGAGGGAGCCGTCGAAGGTGGGACCAGCGATTGGGACTAAGTCGTAACAAGGTAGCCGTACCGGAAGGTGCGGCTGGATCACCTCCTTTCTAAGGAGCATTAGTGCCCGTTGCATCACCGCGTGTGTGATGGCGGGTTGCTCATGGGTGGAACATCAACGAATGGTGCTGGGGAGTGTCCTGGTTCTGGCTGAGTACGCCGGCTGTTTGCAGCTGGTTGGAATGGTTGGGGCTGGTGATGGTTTCTGGTGTTGGCACACTGTTGGGTCCTGGGACAGCAGGCGCCTGGCAGCCTTTTGGGGTTGTTGGGTGGTGTTGTTTCTGTTTCCCTTGCTTGGTGAGTCGCATCGTTGTGGTGTGGTGAGCGGGTGTGGGGGTTGTTGTTTGAGAACTGCATAGTGGACGCGAGCATCTTATTTTTGTTGCTGCACTGTTGATCGCCGTGTTTCCCCCTGGGGACGTGGTGTGAGGTGTGGTGACGCCGAGAATGACATCTTAGTTATATTTGCTCATTTTAGGGCTTTCATGTGTGTGAAAGTTTCTAAGGGCGCATGGTGGATGCCTTGGCAACAGGAGCCGAAGAAGGACGTGGGAATCTGCGATAAGCCTGGTGGAGTCGATAACCGGACGTTGAGACCAGGATTTCCGAATGGGGAAACCCCGCACGACGTGTCGTGTGACCGCCCGTTGAACACATAGACGGGTTGGAGGGAACGTGGGGAAGTGAAACATCTCAGTACCCACAGGAAGAGAAAACAAAAGTGATTCCGTTAGTAGTGGCGAGCGAACGCGGATGGGGCTAAACCGTATGTGTGTGATACCCGGCAGGGGTTGCATGTGCGGTGTTGTGGGCCCCTCCTTGTCATGTCTGCCGGCATGGCGCGGTGAGGTGCGGGTGTATAGACGAACCGCTTTGGATGGCGGACCGTAGAGGGTGAGAGTCCCGTAGTCGAAATGCATTCCGCCGCCGTTGGAGGGTTGCCCGAGTAGCACGGGGCCCGAGAAATCCCGTGTGAATCTGCCAGGACCACCTGGTAAGCCTGAATACTACCTGTTGACCGATAGCGGATAAGTACCGTGAGGGAATGGTGAAAAGTACCCCGGGAGGGGAGTGAAATAGTACCTGAAACCATGTGCCTACAAACCGTCGGAGCCTCCTTGTAGGGGTGACGGCGTGCCTTTTGAAGAATGAGCCTGCGAGTTAGTGATACGTGGCGAGGTTAACCCGTGTGGGGAAGCCGTAGCGAAAGCGAGTCTGAATAGGGCGATTGAGTCGCGTGTCCTAGACCCGAAGCGGAGTGATCTACCCATGGCCAGGTTGAAGCGCGTGTAAGAGCGCGTGGAGGACCGAACCCACTTCAGTTGAAAATGGAGGGGATGAGCTGTGGGTAGGGGTGAAAGGCCAATCAAACTCCGTGATAGCTGGTTCTCCCCGAAATGCATTTAGGTGCAGCGTCACGTGTTTCTTCCCGGAGGTAGAGCTACTGGATGGACGATGGGCCCTACAAGGTTACTGACTTCAGCCAAACTCCGAATGCCGGGAAGTGAGAGCGTGGCAGTGAGACTGTGGGGGATAAGCTTCATAGTCGAGAGGGAAACAGCCCAGACCACCGGTTAAGGCCCCTAAGCGTGTGCTAAGTGGGAAAGGATGTGGAGTTGCTGAGACAACCAGGAGGTTGGCTTAGAAGCAGCCACCCTTGAAAGAGTGCGTAATAGCTCACTGGTCAAGTGATTCCGCGCCGACAATGTAGCGGGGCTCAAGTACACCGCCGAAACCGTGGCATTCAGCTTTTGTTGGATGGGTAGGGGAGCGTCGTTCACGAGGTGAAGCCAGCGAGTGATTTCTGGTGGATTGTGGACGAGTGAGAATGCAGGCATGAGTAGCGAAAGACGGGTGAGAAACCCGTCCGCCGGATGACTAAGGGTTCCAGGGTCAAGCTAATCTGCCCTGGGTAAGTCGGGACCTAAGGCGAGGCCGACAGGCGTAGTCGATGGACAACGGGTTGATATTCCCGTACCAGTGAAGAACCGTCCCTGCTGAGCCGGTGATACTAACCGCCCGAACCATCCCAAACCTGGTCTTTGATCAGGATGGTGGTGGGGAGCGCGGGACCTGAACCGGGGAGGCAAGCGTATTAACAGGTGTGACGCAGGAAGGTAGCCGGGCCAGGCAATGGAATCGACCTGGTCTAAGGGTGTAGGGCTGCTGGTAGGTAAATCCGCCAGCTTTGTGCTTGAGACCTGATGGGCGCCCACTTGGTGGGTGATCCGGTGATCCTATGCTGCCTAGAAAAGCATCGGCGCGAGGTTCAAACTGCCCGTACCCTAAACCGACACAGGTAGTCAGGTAGAGAATACTAAGGCGATCGAGAGAATCATGGTTAAGGAACTCGGCAAAATGCCCCCGTAACTTCGGGAGAAGGGGGGCCCCAACCTTGAGCATCACTTGCTGGTGTGAGGGGATCGGGGCCGCAGAGACCAGGGGGAAGCGACTGTTTATCAAAAACACAGGTCCGTGCGAAGTCGTAAGACGATGTATACGGACTGACTCCTGCCCGGTGCTGGAAGGTTAAGAGGACCCGTTAGCTTCGGCGAAGCGGAGAATTTAAGCCCCAGTAAACGGCGGTGGTAACTATAACCATCCTAAGGTAGCGAAATTCCTTGTCGGGTAAGTTCCGACCTGCACGAATGGAGTAACGACTTCCCCGCTGTCTCAACCGTGAACTCGGCGAAATTGCATTACGAGTAAAGATGCTCGTTACGCGCAGAAGGACGGAAAGACCCCGTGACCTTTACTATAGTTTGGTATTGGTGTTCGGTGTGGCTTGTGTAGGATAGGTGGGAGACTTTGAAGCGGGCACGCCAGTGTTCGTGGAGTCATCGTTGAAATACCACTCTGGTCACTCTGGATATCTAACTTCGGCCCGTGATCCGGGTCAGGGACAGTGCCTGATGGGTAGTTTAACTGGGGCGGTTGCCTCCCAAAATGTAACGGAGGCGCCCAAAGGTTCCCTCAGCCTGGTTGGCAATCAGGTGTCGAGTGCAAGTGCACAAGGGAGCTTGACTGTGAGAGTGGCAGCTCGAGCAGGGACGAAAGTCGGGACTAGTGATCCGGCGGCTCGTTGTGGAACGGCCGTCGCTCAACGGATAAAAGGTACCTCGGGGATAACAGGCTGATCTTGCCCAAGAGTCCATATCGACGGCATGGTTTGGCACCTCGATGTCGGCTCGTCGCATCCTGGGGCTGGAGTAGGTCCCAAGGGTTGGGCTGTTCGCCCATTAAAGCGGTACGCGAGCTGGGTTCAGAACGTCGTGAGACAGTTCGGTCCCTATCCTCTGCGCGCGTTGGAAATTTGAGAAGGTCTGTCCTTAGTACGAGAGGACCGGGACGGACGAACCTCTGGTATGTCAGTTGTACCGCCAGGTGCATGGCTGATTAGCTACGTTCGGGATGGATAACCGCTGAAAGCATCTAAGCGGGAAGCCGGCTTCGAGATGAGATTTCCTTGCCCCTTGAGGGTGTGAGGCCCCCAGCGAGAACACTGGGTTGATAGGCTGGATGTGGAAGCGAGGACTGAAGACTCGTGGAGCTGACCAGTACTAATAGGCCGATGATTTTTACACACATGTTCCTTCTGCTGCTTCAAGCGGGAGGGGTGATGGTGCTTGCGTCCACTGTGCGGTTGTCTGATTGCAGCCGGTCCTGTCCCTTGTGGGGGTGGGGTTGAGAATTGAAGAGTGTGTCACTGTTGTGTGACCCGATGGTTTCCCGCTGCGCCTGTTTGGGTGTGTAGGTGGGGTTAGGGTTACGGCGGTCATAGCGTGGGGGAAACGCCCGGTTCCATTCCGAACCCGGAAGCTAAGGCCCACAGCGCCGATGGTACTGCAACCGGGAGGTTGTGGGAGAGTAGGTCGCCGCCGGACATCTTTTGA
>NZ_JAHXOZ010000003.1:213325-215832 GCF_023147585.1 Micrococcus sp. EYE_212 | reverse complement strand
AGCGGTTCAACCGGACGCTGGCGATCGAGTGGGCCTACCGGCAGGTGTTCACCTCCAGTGCTCACCGACAGGACGCGCTTGCCCCGTGGTTGGAGTACTACAACACTGAGCGGGGTCACGCCGCGCTTGGAGGACACCCGCCCATGAACCGGGTGCCACCAACCTCATGACCGGGTACAGCTAGGGGCTGGACAGGGGAGCCCGCCGAGGGGCTACAGTGGGGGTGGCGAGGCCCCCAGCGGGCGACGCACAGACTGCCGAGGGCGGTTCCGGAGGGGAAGCCGGAACCGCCCTCGGTGTCTCCACCGGCCGGGGCTCAGGTGTGGTCGGCCGCCGAGCCGTGGGCCGCGAGCGCGGCGCCCACGATGCCCGCGTTGTTCTGCAGCTGCGCCGGGATGATCGGGGTGTCCAGCCGCAGCAGGGGCAGGTAGTCGTCGGGGCGCTTGGAGATGCCGCCGCCCACGATGAACAGGTCGGGGGAGAAGATCCGCTCCAGGTGGGAGAAGAAGCGCTGCAGGCGCACCGCGTACTCGGCCCAGCTCAAGCCGTCGCGCTCGCGGGCCTTCGCGGACGCCCGGGTCTCGGCCATGACGCCGTCGAGCTCCATGGAGCCGACCTCGAAGTTGGGCACGAGCACCCCGTCGTTGATCATCGCCCCGCCGATGCCGGTGCCGAGGGTGATGACGAGGACGAGCCCCTCGTGGCCGCGTCCCGCGCCGTAGCGGGCCTCGGCCAGGCCCGCGGCGTCGGCGTCGTTGACCACGGTGACGGGGCGGCCCAGCCGCTCCTCGAACATCGACCGCAGGTCCGTGCCGATCCAGGAGGGGTCGATGTTGTTGGCCGAGCGGCACACGCCGCCGCGCACGATCGAGGGGAAGCACACGCCGATCGGGGAGTCCGGCGCGGGGGCCTTCTCCCGCCGGTCCAGCTCGGCCGCGATGGCCGCGAGGGTCTCCGCCACGGGCAGCGGCATGGCCGGCTGCGGCGTGGCGATGCGGAAGCGGTCCCCGCGCAGCGTCCCGGCTTTGGGGCCCGTGCCGAGGCGCACGAGGCCGCCCTTCATGCCGGTGCCGCCGATGTCGACGCCGAGCACGGTCGGGTACTTCGACGCCCCGGGGTCCTTCACGGACTGCTCGGTGCCGGGCTGGTCAGGGGGGGAGGCTTCGAGGTTGCTCACGTGCGCCAGTGTACGGACACCCCTCACGGGAGGGTGAGGATCTCCGCGCCGTCGTCGGTGACCACGAGCGTGTGCTCGAACTGCGCGGTGCGCCGGCGGTCCCGCGTGACCACGGTCCAGCCGTCGTCCCACTGGTCCCACTCGATGGTGCCGAGGGTGATCATCGGCTCGATCGTGAACACCATGCCCGGGACCATGACGGTGTCGTGCAGGGGCGCGGCGTCGTAGTGCGGGATGACCAGGCCGGAGTGGAAGTCCGTGCCCACGCCGTGGCCGATGAAGTCGCGCACCACGCCGTAGCCGAAGCGCTTGGCGTAGGACTCGATGGCGCGGCCGATCACGTTGACCTGCCGGCCCGGCTTCACGGCCTTGATGCCGCGCCGCAGGGCCTCCTCGGTGCGCTCCACGAGCAGGCGGGACTCCTCGTCCACCTCGCCCACGAGGTAGGTGCGGTTGTGGTCGCCGTGCACGCCGTCCACGTAGGCGGTGATGTCCAGGTTGACGATGTCCCCGTCCTCCAGGACGGTGCCGTCCGGGATGCCGTGGCAGATGACCTCGTTCAGCGAGGTGCAGATGGAGCGGGGGAAGCCGCGGTAGCCCAGGCACGAGGGGTAGGCGCCGTGGGCGACGAGGAAGTCGTGGGCCACGCGGTCGAGCTCGTCGGTGGTGACGCCCGGGGCGATGTGCGCGGCGGCGGCCTCCATGGCCTGCGCGGCGAGCCGGCCGGCCGTGCGGATGCGCTCGATCCCGGCGGCGTCGTACACGTCCGAGGCGTGGCCCTCGTCCGGCGTGGCCTTCCCCACGTACTCGGGGCGCGGGATCGCGGCGGGCACGGGAGGGGCGGGGGAGAGGACGCCCGGCGCGAGCGTGCCCACCGGGGCCCTCGAGCCCGGCTCCGGCGCCGGGGGCCCCGCGGGGCGGGGGCCGTTGTGGCTGGACGGGGCGGAGGGGCTCTGGCGATCGGACATGTCCTCCAGCGTATCGGCCCCGTTAGGGTGGCCCGCATGAACGATGACGTGAGCACCGCTCGGGAGTACTACTTCAACGTCCGCACCCACGAGGTGGAGGAGGGGGCCCAGTCCAACTGGAAGGAGCTCCTCGGCCCGTACGCCTCGCGTGCCGAGGCGGAGTCCGCGCTGGCCCGCGTCCAGGCCCGCAACGAGGCCTTCGACGAGGCCGAGGACCACGACGAGAAGTGGAATGCCAACCCGCTCGACGACGCGAGCTGAGCCGTCCCGGCACCCGGCCCGTCGCGGGCCCCCCCCCCCCGGGGGGCCCCCCCGGGGGGGTCAGCCCCCCCACCCCGGCACCCGGGCCCGGGCCGCGCCCC
>NZ_JAHXOZ010000003.1:0-213315 GCF_023147585.1 Micrococcus sp. EYE_212 | reverse complement strand
CCCGCGCGCCGCCGCGCGCTCCCCGGACCCGGCACCCGGCCCGGCGCCCCCCCCCGGGCCGGGGGGGCCCGCGACGGGCGTCTCAGCCCTCGAACCCGTGCTCCGGCGCCGGGAACGAGCCCTCGAGCACGTCCGCGCGGAAGGCGCGCACCGCCTCGCCCATGACCGCGTGCAGCTGCGCGTACTGCTTCACGAACCGGGGCATGCGCCCCTCACGCAGGCCGAGCATGTCCTGCGACACGAGCACCTGGCCCGTGGTCCCCGGCCCCGCCCCGATGCCCACGGTGGGCACGCGCACCGCGGCGTCGACGGCGGCGGCCACGTCCGAGGGCACCATCTCCATGAGCACGGCGAAGGCGCCCGCCTCCTCGAGTGCCCGTGCTGACGCGGTCATGCGCTCGACGGCCCCCTCGCCGCGGCCCTGCACGCGGTAGCCCCCGAGGACGTGCTCGGACTGCGGGGTGAAGCCGATGTGCGCCATCACGGGGACGCCGGCCGCGGTCAGCGCGGCGACGTGCTCGGCGAAGCGTTCGTCGCCCTCCATCTTGACGGCCGCCACACCCGCCTCCTTCATGAGGCGCACGCCCGCGGCCACCGCCTGCTGCGGGGAGGCCTCGTAGGAGCCGAACGGCAGGTCGGCGACCACGAGCGCGCGCGTCGCTCCGCGCACCACGGCCGCGGAGAAGAGCACCATCTCGTCGAGGGTCACGGGCAGGGTGGAGGGATGGCCGAGGACCGTGTTGCCCACCGAGTCGCCCACCAGGAGCACCTCGACGCCGGCCTCGTCGAAGAGCGCGGCCGTCATCGCGTCGTAGGCCGTGAGCATCGCGAAGCGCCGGCCCTCGTCCTTCGCGCGCTGCAGGTGCACCGTGCGCCAGCGCGCGGGCGGGCCGGCTGACGCGGGCGCGGCGCCGCCGTAGGGGGCCGGGGACTCGGGGGCGGGCGTGGCGGAGGGGGTGGCGGACATGCCCCGGAGTCTACGGCGGGCGTGGATAGAGTGGGCGGCATGGATCGTCAGCAGGATGTCGTGCTCCGCACCATCGAGGACCGGGACGTGCGCTTCGTGCGCCTCTGGTTCACCGACGTGGTGGGCACCCTCAAGTCCGTCGCCCTCGCCCCCGCCGAGGTGGAGTCCGCGTTCACGGAGGGCCTCGGCTTCGACGGCTCCTCGATCGACGGCTACACCCGCATCTCCGAGTCGGACATGCTCCTGCAGCCGGACCCGGCCACCTTCACCATCCTCCCGTGGCGGGGGGAGCAGGGGCAGACCTCCCGCATGTTCTGCGACCTCCTCACCCCGGACGGCGCCCCCGCCCCGGCCGACCCCCGCCACGCCCTGCGGCGCGTGCTGGAGAAGGCCTCGGACATGGGCTTCAGCTGCTACACGCACCCGGAGATCGAGTTCTACCTGCTCAAGAGCTCGGAGCTCGGCCCGGACGGCCAGCCCCAGCCGGTGGACACCGCCGGGTACTTCGACCACGTGCCCGGGGGAGAGGCGCAGGACTTCCGGCGCGACGCCGTCACCATGCTCGAGGAGATGGGCATCTCGGTGGAGTTCAGCCACCACGAGAACGGGCCGGGCCAGAACGAGATCGACCTGCGCGCCGCGGACGCCCTGACCACCGCGGACAACATCATGACCTTCCGCACCGTGGTCAAGGAGGTGGCCGCGCAGCAGGGCAGCTACGCCACGTTCATGCCGAAGCCGTTCGCGCTGCACCCGGGCTCGGGCATGCACACCCACTTCTCCCTGTTCGAGGGGGACGCCAACGCGTTCTACGACCCGGCGGACGAGTTCCGGCTCTCCAGGACGGGCCGCAGCTTCATCGCGGGCCTGCTGCGGCACTCCGAGGAGATCAGCGCCGTCACCCACCAGTTCGTGAACTCGTACAAGCGCCTGTGGGGCGGGGGCGAGGCCCCCTCGTACGTGTCCTGGGGCCACAACAACCGCTCGGCGCTCGTCCGCGTGCCCCTCTACAAGCCGGACAAGGCCGGTTCGGCCCGCATCGAGTACCGCGGGATCGACGCCTCCGCCAACCCCTACCTCACCTACGCGCTGCTGCTCGCGGCCGGGCTGAAGGGCATCGAGGAGGGCTACGAGCTGCCGGAGCCGGCCTCGGACGACGTGAGCGCCCTGAGCCCCCACGAGCGCCGCGTGCTGGGCCACACCCCGCTGCCCGGCACGCTCCACGACGCCCTGCGGCTGGCCGAGGACTCCGAGTTCGTGGCCTCCGTGCTCGGCGAGCACGTGTTCGACGCGTTCCTGCGCCACAAGCGCCAGGAGTGGGACGACTACCGCGTCGAGGTCACCCCCTACGAGCTGCGCCGCTACCTCAGCGCCCTCTGAGGCCGACGATGCCGACCCTGCCCCCGTCCGGCAGCCCCCACCGCCGCGCCCTGACGCGCGCGGGTGTGCAGGCCGTGCCCCGCGCCGTCGGCCTCCTCGAGTCCCCCGAGCTCCAGGGGGTGGACGTGGGACCGCTCGTGGACGTGCTCTGCCACGCCGCGGACCCGGACCGGGCCCTGCTGCTCTGGGTGCGCCTGGCCGATCGCGAGCCCCGCGTCCACACCGCGCTGGCCGACCCGGACCACGCGACGCGCCTCGTCCGCCTGCTCGGCGCCTCCGACGCCCTGGGCGAGTTCCTCATCCGGTGCCCCGAGCACCTCGACCTCGTGCTGGACCCGGAGGCCGCGGCTGCCACGGCCCCCGCCCTCACCGGCCTCGAGCACGGGGACGGGCCGGACACCGCCCCGGGCGAGGACCTGCGCCGCCTGCTGCTCGCGGCCGTCGAGGCGGACCCGGACGCCGAGCGGCCCTGCGCCGGGCTCACGGGGGCGGACGCCGCCGTCGCGCTGCGCCGGGCGTACCGCCGCCAGCTCACCGCGATCGCGCTCGCGGACCTCGCCGCGCCCGACCCGTCCGCCGTGATGCCGGCCGTCGGCGCGTGGCTGGCCGACCTGGCCGGTGCGGCGATCGACGCCGCCCTCGCCGTCTCCCGCGCCGAGCTGGTCGCTCGCGACGGGGATGCCGCCCGCGGAGTCGAGCTCGCCGTCATCGGGATGGGCAAGTGCGGGGCGCGCGAGCTGAACTACGTGTCCGACGTCGACGTGGTGTTCGTGCACGACGTGGCCGAGGACGCCGCGCCCGTCGGCGGCGCCGCCTCCGTGGCGGCCGAGCTGGCCGCAGGGATCTCGCGCGTCATCACCGGCGCCGCCCCCGAGCCGGGCCTGTGGGAGGTGGACGCGAACCTCCGCCCCGAGGGCAAGGACGGCGCGCTCAGCCGCACCGTGGACTCCCACGTGGAGTACTACCGCCGCTGGGCGCACGGCTGGGAGTTCCAGGCCCTGCTCAAGGCCCGCCCGATCGCCGGCTCCCGCGCCCTCGGCGAGCGCTACGTGGAGGCCGTGTGGCCGCGCGTGTGGGAGTCCTCCGCGCGGGAGGGGTTCGTGGACGCCGTCCGCGCGATGCGCCGGCGCGTGCTGGACACGATCGCGCCCGCCGAGCGGGACCGGGAGATCAAGCTCGGCGCCGGCGGGCTGCGCGACGTCGAGTTCACCGCCCAGCTGCTGCAGCTGGTGCACGGCCGCGCGGACGAGTCCGTGCGGGTGCGGGGCACCCTCGACGCCGTGGCAGCCCTCCACGCTGCCTCCTACATGAGCACCGCGGACGCCGCCGCGTTCGAGGAGCACTACCGCTGGCTGCGTGCCCTCGAGCACCGCATCCAGCTCGTGCACCTGCGCCGCACCCACCTCCTGCCGGCCAAGGACGACGCCCTGCGCGTGATCGCCCGCTCGCTGCGCGGCGCGGGGCGCACGGAGCCCGCCGCGGCCGAGGGCCTGAGGGAGCGCTTCGGAGCCGTCCGCCGCCACGTGCGCTCGCTCCACGAGACGGTGTTCTACCGTCCCCTGCTCTCCACCACGGCGGCGCTCTCCGACGACGAGGTGCGCCTCTCCGCGGACGCGGTGCGCGAACGTCTCGCCGCCCTCGGCTACCGCGACCCGAAGGGCGCCCTGCGCCACATCGAGGCGCTCACGCAGGGCGTCTCCCGACGCGCGGCCATCCAGCGCCAGCTGCTGCCGGCCATGCTGGGCTGGTTCGCCGACGGGCCCGACCCCGACGCGGGGCTGCTCGCCTTCCGGCGCCTCTCCGAGGCCCTCGGCACCTCGCCGTGGTTCCTGCGCATGCTGCGGGACTCGGGGGAGGCTGCCCGGCGCGTGTGCCTCGTGCTGGCCGGCTCGCGGTTCGTCGGCGACCTCCTCGAGCACGCCCCCGAGTCGGTGGCGTGGGTCGGGGAGGACCGTGAGCTGGAGCCCCGCGGCTCCGCGACGCTGTGGCGGCAGGTCGCCGCGCGCCTGGACCGGCACGGCGACGACGGGTCCCCCGCCCAGTCGATCCGCCACGTCCGGCAGATCCGCCAGCGCGAGATCCTGCGGGTGGCGCTCGCGGACATGTCCGGGCAGCTCGGCCTCGAGACGATCGGGGCGGCACTCGCCGACATCGACCAGGTGGCCGTCGCCGGGGCGCTGCGCGTGGCCGTGCACGCCGCCACGCAGGGGCAGGAGCCCCTCACCGACGTCGTGGTGGTGGCCATGGGCCGCCAGGGCGGACGCGAGATCATGTACGGCTCCGACCTCGACGCGATGTTCGTGCACCGCCCGCGGCCGGGAGCGGACGACGAGGCCGCCGGTGCCCAGGCGGAGGCGGTGGCCCGCCACGTGGTCTCCCTGCTGAAGCAGCCGGCGGCGCCGCCCCTGCCGGGGGAGAGGCCGCTCGAGGTGGACGCGGACCTGCGCCCCGAGGGGCGGCAGGGCCCGCTCGTGCGCACCCTGGACTCGTACCGGGAGTACTACCGCCGCTGGGCGGAGGTGTGGGAGCGGCAGGCGCTGCTGCGCGCCCGGCCCGTGGCCGGGGACGACGGGCTGGCCGACGAGTACCGCCGCTGGGCGGACTCCGTGCGCCACGCCCAGGGTCTCACCGACGCCGACGCCCGCGAGATCCGCCGCATCAAGGCGCGCGTGGAGGCCGAGCGCCTGCCCCGCGGCGCCGACCCGGCCCGGCACGTCAAGCTCGGCCGCGGAGGGCTCTCCGACGTGGAGTGGCTCGTGCAGTCCCTGCAGCTGCGCCACGCGCCCGAGGTCGAGGACCTGCGTGTGACCTCGACCCTGCCCGCCCTGCGGGCCCTCGCCCGGCACGGCCTGCTCCCCGACGCCGAGGCCGGCGTGCTCGAGGAGGCCTGGCTCCTGGCCAGCCGCATCCGCGCCGCCACGGTGCTGTGGAGCGGCAAGCCCGGGGACGTGCTGCCCACGAACGCGCGCGACCTGGCCGCGATCGCCCGCCTCAGCGGGGCGGACGGCAACGTGGGCCCCACGGCGTTCGAGGAGCGCTACCTGCGGGTCACCCGGCAGGCCCGCTCCGTGTTCGAGACGCGGTTCTACGGGCTCTGACCGGAGCGCCCGGGCTCAGCCGCGGACCACGTGCTCGCCCAGGATCCGCAGCGTGCGCTCGCGCACGGCTGGGTCCGGGGCCGCCGTCGTGACGATCACCTCGTCGGCCTGCACACCGGCGGCGAAGTCCCGCAGCCAGGCGGCCACGGTCTCGCCCGTGCCCACGGCGGTGCGCGCGAGCATGCCGAGCACCTGCTCGCCGGCGGGGGAGTCGAGCAGCATCTCGACCTCGTCGTCGCCGAGGGTGCGGCCGCGGCCGAGCATCATGCGGATGCGGTCGCGCTTGGCCCGCTCCCACTGTGCCTGCGCCTCCTCCTCGGTGTCTGCCGCGATCACGTTCGCGGCGGCGATGAAGTGGGGCTCGGCCAGGTCGGCCGAGGGCTGGAAGTGCTCGCGGTAGACCCGAGCGGCGTGCTCGAGCATCTGCGGGGCGAAGTGGCTCGCGAACGCGTACCCCAGGCCGAGGCGGGCGGCCAGCTGGGCGCCGAACGCAGAGGAGCCCAGGATGTACAGCGGCACGTCGGTGCCCTTGCCCGGGTACGCGTCGATCCCGGGGATCCGGCTCTCGCCCTTCAGGTAGCCCTGCAGCTCCAGGACGTCCTGCGGGAAGTGCTCGGCGGCATCGGGCGAGCGCCGCAGGGCCTGGAGCGTGCGCTGGTCGGTGCCGGGGGCGCGGCCGAGGCCGAGGTCGATGCGGCCCGGGTGGAGCTCGGCCAGCGTGCCGAACTGCTCCGCGATCACCAGCGGGGAGTGGTTGGGCAGCATGACGCCGCCGCTGCCCAGGCGGATGGTGCTCGTCCGGGCGGCCACGTGGGCGATCAGCACGGACGTCGCCGACGAGGCGATCGCGGGCATGTTGTGGTGCTCTGCGTACCAGACACGGCGGAAGCCCTCCTCCTCGGCCACGCTCGCCAGGCGCACCGACTGCGCGATGGCCTCGCCGGCCCCCTCGCCGGGGCGGGCCACGGCGAGGTCCAGGAGGGACAGCGGGAGGGGTGTGGGGTCAGGCGTCTCGGTCATGGTGCTCCTCGGTCGGCAGGCGGGCAGTGCTCTCCCCTCGTGAAGCGTCCGCGGGGGCCCGGCTATTCCAGCGGTGCCCCGCCCCGTGCTCCACGTCTCAGGCCGCGTGCTGCACGCCCGGTGCCGCCCTCCCCGGGCACGACGCCGGCCGGCCGCCTCCCTGGGGGAGACGACCGGCCGGCGTCGTGGACCGCGCGGAGGCGCGGGTCAGCAGGAGTAGTACAGCTCGAACTCGTAGGGGTTCGGCCGCAGCGAGAGCGGAGTGAGCTCCTTCTCCCGCTTGTAGTCGATCCAGGTGCGGATGATCTCCTCGGTGAACACGTCACCGGCGAGGAGGAACTCGTGGTCCTCCTCGAGCGCGGCGAGCGCCTCCTCGAGGCTCGTGGGCGCCTTCTGGATGTCCGCGGCCTCCTCCGGGGGCAGCTCGTAGAGGTCCTTGTCGATCGGCTCGGCCGGCTCGATGCGGTTGCGGATGCCGTCCAGGCCGGCCATCAGCTGCGCGGCGAACGCGAGGTAGGGGTTGCCCGAGGCGTCCGGGGCGCGGAACTCGAGGCGCTTGGCCTTCGGGTTGGAGCCGGTGATCGGGATGCGGATGCCCGCGGAGCGGTTGCCCTGCGAGTAGACCATCGAGACCGGGGCCTCGTAGCCGGGCACGAGGCGGCGGTAGGAGTTCACCGTCGGGTTGGTGAACGCCAGCACGGCGGAGGCGTGGTGCAGCAGGCCGCCGATGTACCAGCGCGCGGTGTCCGAGAGGTTGGCGTAGCCCTTCTCGTCGTAGAACAGCGGCTCGCCGCCCATCCACAGCGACTGGTGGCAGTGCATGCCCGAGCCGGCCTCGCCGAAGACCGGCTTCGGCATGAAGGTGGCGGACTTGCCGAACATGTCGGCGACGTTCTTCACGACGTACTTGAACTTCAGCAGGTCGTCCGCGGAGTGGGTGAGGGTGTTGAACCGGTAGTTGATCTCCGCCTGGCCGGCCGAGCCCACCTCGTGGTGGGAGCGCTCCACCGTCAGGCCCACCTCGGCGAGCATCGTGCAGATCTCGTCCCGCAGGTCGGCCTGCTTGTCCGTGGGGGAGACGGGGAAGTAGCCGCCCTGCTTGGGCGTCTTGTAGCCGAGGTTGCCGCCCTCCTCCACGCGGTTGGTGTTCCAGTAGGCCTCCTCGGAGTCCACGGCGTAGGAGGCGCCGCGCGCGGAGGACTCCCAGCGCACGTCGTCGAACACGTGGAACTCGGCCTCGGGGGCGAAGAACGCGGTGTCCGCGATGCCCGTGGAGGTGAGGTAGGCCTCGGCGCGCTGGGCCACGCCGCGGGGGTCGCGGCGGTAGGGCTCGCCGGTGCGGGGGTTCACGATGGAGAAGTTCATGGCGAGCGTCTTGCGCACGCGGAACGGGTCCAGGTAGGCGGTCTCCACATCCGGGATGAGCTGCATGTCGGACTCGGCCAGGCCGGCGAAGCCGCGGATGGAGGAGCCGTCGAACAGCTGGCCCGTGACGAAGAAGTCCTCGTCCACGGAGGAGGCGGGGACGTTGAAGTGGTGCTGCATGCCCGGCAGATCGGTGAAGCGGATGTCGACGAACTCGACACCCTCCTGCTCGATGTACGCGAGGACTTCTGCGGGGGAGGTGAACACGGTTCTCTCCTGGCCTTCCTGGGACGGAACGGGGGCGCCGGCAGACACCCGGGCCCGCCGGCCGACGCCCTCCAGACTACTCAGGGGGCGACGTTCCAGCGTAGCCAGAGACTCTTCGTGACTGCTGTGACGCGCCGGGCGACGACTACGCTGGAGGGGTGGCACACCGAGCGACCGACCCCCCTGACCGGCCCGACGAGTCCCGGCGCGGCGCCGGAGACCGCGCCGAGCCGCTCATCACGCGTGCGGACCTCGCGGGGTGGGTGGACGGTCCGGGCGGTGGCCGCGCGGCGGGGCGGTGGCCCGGCGACCTCCTCGGCCTCCCCCAGCGCGGTCCGGCCTCCATGGCGACGGCCGCCCGCCGATTCGGGGCGCTGTGCATCGACTGGGCGCTCGCCCTCGTCGTCTCGAACCTCGTGTTCGGCGGTGAGGCGATCGCCACGCTGCTCGTCTTCGCGGTGATGCACGTCGTCGGGATCTCCCTGCTGGCCACCACCGTGGGCAAGGCCCTGCTGCGCACCCAGGTGGTGCGCGTGGGCGGCCGCACCGCGCCCGTCCACCGCGTCCTCGTCCGGACGGTCCTGCTGTGCCTCGTGCTGCCCGCCGTCGTGGTGGACCCCGATGGGCGCGGCATGCATGACCGCGTGGCGGGCACCGTCGAGATCCGCATGTGAGCGCGCCGAGACGCGACAGGGGCGGCCCACCGTGCTGGTGGGCCGCCCCTGTCGCGTCCGGTCCGGACGTGGCACCGAGCGGGCCTCAGCGGCCGCGCATGCCTCGGCGGTCGGCGCGGGCGCGCATCGGGTCGATCCCCTTGGGGATCGGAGGGCGGGAGGTGTTCAGGGCGGACAGGCGCTTGTCGATCGCGCTGACCTCCTGGTCGGTGAGCGTCTTCTTCATGGACTTCAGCGTCTTGGGCACGAGGTGCAGGGGCGTCTGGCCCTCCCCGTTGCCGGCCTGCACCACGTGCACGGGCACGTTGGGCAGGAAGCGCTCGAGGCTGCGCTCCTCCTTGGCCAGCAGCTTCGCCAGGCGCGGGGCGGGGCCCTCGGTGACGAGCACGACGCCGGGGCGGCCGATCGCGCGGTACACGACGTCCTGGGTCTTCGGGTTCACGGCCACGGGCTGCTCGGGCACGATCCAGCCGCGGCGCAGCGTGGACAGGGCGGCGCCGACGGATCCGGGACGTCCCTCGAGCTGGGCGAACATGGCCCGCTCCGCGAGGCGGTTCATCACGATCACCGCGGCGAGCACGCCGAAGGGGATGGCGATCAGCAGCCACGTGATCCAGTTGTGCAGCAGCAGGCCGATGACCAGGCCCACCACCAGCGCGGCCGAGAAGGCCAGCGCCATCCACAGCACGACCTTCGGGTTGTGCTGGCGGGTCATGGCGAAGACCTGCTTGAGCTGCGTGAGGATGCCGGGGCCGCCGGAGGAGCGCTTGCGCCGGCGGTCCGCCTTCGCGTCCACCTTCATCTGGCGGCGCCGCTCGCGCTGCATGGCCTTGACCTCCTTGAGGGAGGTGGATCCGGCGGAGGGCGAGGGGGTCTGCGTGTTCTTGGCCATAGCGGGGTCCAGTCTACCGGGGCCGGATCAGGACATCCGCGCGACGACGGCCGAGGCCTCCTGGCGCGCGGTCCGCTCGCCGGCGAGGTGGGTGAGGTTCGCGGGCAGCGTGCGGCCGAGGCGCTCCATGGCCTGCGCGTAGAGCTTCCCGGCGCGGTAGGAGGAGCGCACGAGGGGGCCGGCCATGACGCCCGTGAAGCCGATCTGCTCGGCGCGCTCCGACCACTGCACGAACTCGGTGGGCTTCACCCAGCGGTCGATCGGGTGGTGGAGCTTGGACGGGCGCACGTACTGCGTGATCGTGATGATGTCGCAGCCGGCCTCGTGGAGGTCCACGAGCGCCTGGTCGATCTCCTCGTCCGTCTCGCCCATGCCCAGGATGAGGTTGGACTTCGTCACCAGCTCGTCCGCCTTGGCCATCGTCAGGACGCGGAGGGACTTCTCGTACGTGAAGGCGGGACGGATGCGCTTGAAGATGCGCGGCACGGTCTCCAGGTTGTGGGCGAAGACCTCCGGGCGGGCGTCGAAGACCTGCTGCACGAGCGCGGGGACCGCCCCGAAGTCCGGGGGCAGGATCTCGACGCCGGTCCCGGGGTTCAGCTCGTGGATGCGCCGGATGGTCTCCGCGTAGAGCCACGCGGCGCCGTCCTTCTGGTCGTCGCGAGCCACGCCCGTGACGGTGGCATAGCGCAGGTCCATCTCCCGGATGTTCTCGGCGACCTTGAGCGGCTCGTCCATGTCCAGGGGGAGAGGACGGCCCGAGGCGATGTCGCAGAAGTCGCAGCGCCGGGTGCAGATGTCGCCGCCGATGAGGAACGTGGCCTCGCGGTCCTCCCAGCACTCGAAGATGTTGGGGCAGCCGGCCTCCTCGCACACGGTGTGCAGGCCGGAGCCCTTCACCTTGTTCTTCAGGGAGATGTACTCCGGGCCCATGTGCACCTTGGCCTTGGTCCACTCGGGCTTGCGCTCCACGGGGACCTCGGCGTTGCGGGCCTCGACGCGCAGCAGGCGGCGTCCTTCGGGTGCGGTGCTCATGCGGTGGGTCCTTCCGTGGGGGTGACGGCGATGTACCGGGGACCGAGCTCCTCCAGGTGGCGGGTGAGCACGGGGACGACGTCGGCCGGCGTGATGGTCCGGCCCGTCTCCTCGGTGAGCGTGGTGGTGGCGGCGTCGGCGATGCCGCACGCGATGATGCCCGCGTAGGGGGCGAGGGAGTTGGAGCAGTTCAGGGAGAAGCCGTGGGTGGACACGCCGTCGTGGATGGCCAGGCCGATGGCGCCGAGCTTGCGGTCCGGGCGCGCCGCGCCGTCGGCGTCCGTGTCGCTGAGGACCCAGATGCCGGCCCGGCCGTCCACGCGGACGGCGGTGACGCCGTACTCGGCGGCCGTGCGGATCAGCAGCTCCTCCAGGAACCACACGTAGTCCTTCACGTGCGCGCTGTCCTTCAGGCGCACCACGGGGTAGCCGACCAGCTGGCCGGGGCCGTGCCACGTGATCTTCCCGCCGCGGTCCACGTCCACCACGGGGGCGCCGTCGGCGGGACGCTCGTGGTCCTCGGTGCGGCGGCCCGCGGTGTACACCGGGGCGTGCTCGAGGAGCAGGAACTCGCCCTCCGAGCGGCCGGCGACGACGTCGTCGTGGAGCGACTTCTGGCGGTCCCATGCCGCGTGGTAGTCGACGAGGCCAGGGGCCAGGCCGAGCACGCGCAGGGGAGGGAGGAGGGGGTCGGACATGCCGTCCACTGTATCCCTCGGGCCCCGGGAGCCGGACGCGGAGGAACGGGTCCGCCTCGGCCTGTGGACAACCCGGATCGCGGGTCCTGGAGGAGGCACGATGGTGGCGGGGGCCGGAGGAGGCCCTCCCGGGCGCCTGTCGGAGGCGGTCGGAGGGATCGGGAGGGGAGCGCGCGATGGGGGCGCACGGAGGGGGCGAGGGGCCCGAGGCTCGGCACGGGCGCCTGGATCCCGCGGGAGCGGAGCCGGGGACGGCGCCGGAGGACGCGGCCGAGGGCGGCGCTCCCCGGGTCCCCGGCTGGGAGGCCGTGCGGCTGCTGGGCGAGGGGTCCCAGGCTCGCGTGTGGCTGGTCCGGGACGCCGCCGGGGGCGAGGCCGCCCTCAAGGTGCCCCGCTCCCCGGCCGCGGGGGATTCGCTCTCGGCGGAGGCGGCTGCCCTCGCGCACGTGCGGCATCCGCACCTCGTCGCCGTGCTGGGAACCGTGCCGACGGACCAGGGCACGGGCATGCTGAGCGAGCATCGGCCTGCGGGCTCGCTCGCGGACCTCGTGCGCGAGGCCGGGCCGCTCACCCCGGGCCAGGCGGTGACCGTCCTCGTGCCCATGGCCCAGGCCCTGGCCCGGCTGCACGAGCACGGGATCGTCCACGGGGACGTCTCCCCGGGCAACGTGCTCTTCGGCGTGGACGGCAGCCCGGCCCTCGCGGACCTCGGGGTGGCGCGCGTCGTCGGGGGAGCCCAGGGTGTCGGCGGCACGCCCGGGTTCGCGGCGCCCGAGGTGCTGCGGGCGCTGCAGGAGGCGGAGGCGCCGGCGGGCGGGGAGCGGGCCGCTGCGCCGGACCCGCTCACCGCCGCGTCGGACGTGTTCTCGTGGGCGGCCCTCGGGTGGTTCGCGCTGACCGGCCGGGCGCCCGGGCCCCACGGCAGCCGGGCGCCGCTGCCCGTGCTCGTGCCGGAGGTCCCCCCGGAGCTCGCGATCCTGCTGGACGCGGCGCTCGACCCCGACCCCGCGGGCAGGCCGAGCGCCCTGGAGGGCGCCTCCGCCGCCTACGCGGCCGCCGCTCCGGAGCCCGTTCCCCTTCACGAGGCGGCTCCGATCGAGGTGGCCCACCTGCTGCCCACGCTCCTGCCCGGCGGCGGAGGGCCGGGCACGAGGCGCGGACGGCGGAGGCGGACCGGGGGCCGAGGTGCGGTGGGCCGGCGAGGCCGACGGGCGCCTGGACCGGCCGTGGGACTCGCGGCGGGGGCCGTCGCGCTCCTGGCGGGGCTGGCCGTGGCGGGCGCCGTGCTGCACCGGACCGCGGACGGCCCCGCGGACGGCCCCGCGGCCGGGGAGGGACAGGGACCGGCGGCGCCGACGGCGCCGTCGGCGCCGGCGAGTGCCGCCCCCGCGTCGGGCACCCCGCCCTCGTCGAGTACGCCCGGCCGGCCGCCGGACGCTGCGGCGTCGTCCACCCGGCACGGGGTGTCGGGGGAGGCCTCCGGGGAGGCGCCCGGGGACCCGTCCACCGGCACCGAGGCCTCGGCCCGCCCGGAGGAGCTGTCGGAGGACGCCGTCGCGCTCGAGGAGGTCCTGGCGGGGGTGGGCCGCTCGCGGACGGCCGCGCTCGAGGACCCGCGGGCGGAGCGGCTGGAGGCCTACGCCGTGCCGGGCAGTCCCGCGTGGCGCAGGGACGCCGCGGTGCAGCGGGACTTAGCCGGCGGCGGCTACGCGTTCGCCGGGCTCACGGTGTCCGTGGAGCCGGACGGGGCCGCCGAGGTCGAGGGGGATGCGCTGCGGGTGCCGGCCCGGATCGTCACGAGTGCGCACGCGGTGCAGGACGGCGCCGGCGCCGTCGTCGGGGACGTGGAGGAGCGAGACGAGGCCGTGGAGCTGACCCTGCGCGCGGACGGGACGCGGTGGCGCGTGGAACGGGTGGACCCTCGCTGAGCCGTCCGGGGACGGGGAACGCCGTGTGCCCCGAGGATCTCTCCTCGGGGCACACGGCGTGAACGCGGCTCAGCCGCAGAGGCGGATCAGTGCCAGAGCAGCGCGATCAGCATGTTGACCAGGCCCAGGCCGCCCACGGCGTGGGCCAGGCCGGTGGGCACGGCCTCGCCGCGGTTGAGGCGGCGCCGACCCAGCAGGGCGGCCACGAACACGATGACGCCGATCAGGAACTTGATCCCCAGCTTCATGTGGTTCGGGTCCTCCCACGTGGCCATGGCCACGCCGAAGAGCGCGATGCCCGTGAGGATCATGCCGATCGAGCCGATCCACTGCGAGGCGGTCACGGTGGGGTTGCGGAAGTGGGCGAACCAGCCGCCCACGATCGCCGCGGCCGAGACCACGTGGATCGTCACCAGGATGGTGGTCAGGACGTCCATGACGGTCCCCTCAGAGGCCGAGCTCGGGAGCGAACTCGCCGGCCTCGAGGCGCTGCTTGAGCGTCTGGAGGAAGCGTCCGGCGTCCGCGCCGTCCACGAGGCGGTGATCGTAGGTCAGGGACAGGTACATCATGTGGCGGATGGCGATGGTGTCGTTGCCGTCGGCGTCGGCCACCACCATCGGGCGCTTCACGATCGCACCGGTGCCCAGGATGCCCACCTGCGGCTGGTTGATGATCGGCGTGTCGAACAGGGCGCCCACGGAGCCGATGTTGGTGATGGAGAAGGTGCCGCCCGAGAGCTCGTCCGCGGAGATCTTGTTGGTCCGGGTGCGCTCGGCCACGTCCGCGATCTTCTGCGCGATGCCCGTCAGGTTCAGCGAGCCGGTGTCCTTGATGACGGGCACCAGGAGGCCCTTCTCGGTGTCCACCGCGATCGCGATGTCCTCCGAGGAGTGGTAGGTGATCTCCTTGTTGTCCTCGGAGAAGGACGCGTTCAGCTTGGGGTGCTGCTTGAGCGCCTCGGCCACGGCCTTCGTGATGAACGGCAGGTAGGTGAGCTTGACGCCCGACTGCTGCTGGAAGGAGGACTTCGCCTTGGCGCGCAGCTGCACGATGCGGGTCATGTCCACCTCGTGCACCTGGGTCAGCTGCGTCGAGAGGTCCAGGGACTCGCGCATGCGCTGGGCGATGACCTGGCGGATGCGCGGGGCCTTCTCGGTCTCGCCGCGGACCGAGGGGTCCACGGAGGACGCGGCGGCCTGCGGGGCCGAAGAGGCGGCCGGGGTGGCGGACTCGGCGGGGGCAGTGGCCTCGTCACCGGAGGACTTCTTGGCGAGCGAGGCCGCCAGGACGTCCTGCTTGCGGATGCGGCCGCCCACGCCGGTGCCGCGCACCGTGGAGAGGTCGACGTCGTTCTGGTGCGCCAGGCGGCGGACCAGCGGGGTGACGTAGCCCTGGCCGGGCTCGGTCGCGGAGGGCTCGGCCTTCGCCTCGCCGGACTCCTTCGCCGAGGACTCCTGCTCGATCGCCTTCTCGGAGGCGGACTCCTCGGGGGCCTCGGCGGCGGGCTCGGTGCCGGCGTCCTCGGCGGCCTCCTCGGTCTCGGTCGGGACCGCGGCCTCGGTGGCGGCGTCCTCGATCTCCTCCGGGGTGGCCTCGTCCCCGGCGGGGGAGGCGTCCGACGAGGCGTCCGACGAGGGCTGCGAGCCGCCGGCGGAGCCGGAGCCCACGAGCGCCAGCACGGCGCCGACCTCGACGGTCTCGTCCTCCTGGGCCTTGATCTCCACCAGGGTGCCGGCCACGGGGGACGGGATCTCGGTGTCGACCTTGTCCGTGGAGACCTCGAGCAGCGGCTCGTCGACCTCCACGTCGTCGCCGACCTCCTTGAGCCAGCGGGTGACGGTGCCCTCGGTGACGGACTCGCCCAGGGCGGGGAGGGTCACCTCGGTGGCCTCGCCGGCCTGGTCGCCGGAGGACTGCTGGTCCGCCTCGGTGCTGGCGCGCTCCTCGGGAGCGGGCTCACCGGCGGGCTCCTGCTGCTGCTCGTCCTCCTGGGCCTCCTCGACGGCCGGCTCCTCGGCCTCGGCGGGCTCCTCGGACGGGGCGTCGTCGGACTGCATGGAGCCGGAGCCGTCGCCGATGGTCGCCAGCGGGGCGCCGACCTCGACGGTCTCGTCCTCGTCGGCCAGGATCTCCTCGAGCACGCCGGCCACGGGGGACGGGATCTCGGTGTCGACCTTGTCGGTGGAGATCTCCACCAGGGGCTCGTCGACGGCGACCTCGTCGCCGACGGCCTTCAGCCAGCGGGTCACGGTTCCTTCGGTGACGGACTCACCGAGGGCGGGCAGGTTCACGGTTTCGGACATGGGACCGTCTCTCCTCACGGGGGTGGCGCGGCGGCTGCGGATCGCCGCCGCGCCGGGGTGGGTGGGTGGGACCGTCGGACGGCCCCGTCAAGGGTCTGGCTCGGTCGGTCAGCCGTGCAGCGGGTGGCCGAACAGGGCCATCGCGGCCTCGCCGAGCGACTCGTTCTGCGTCGGGTGGGCGTGCACGAACTGGGCGACATCCTCCGGGTAGGCCTCCCAGTTCACGATGAGCTGCGCCTCGCCGATCTGCTCGCTGACGCGCTTGCCCACGCCGTGGACGCCGACGATGGGGCCGTTCTTCTGGCGCACCAGCTTGATGATGCCGCCGGTGCCGAGGATGGAGGACTTGCCGTTGCCGGCCAGGTTGTACTCCGCGACCTCGACGTTGTCCTTGCCGAACTTCTCCTCGGCCTTGGGCTGGGAGTAGCCTACGGACATGATCTCGGGATCGGTGAAGGTGACCTTCGGGATGTTGATGTCCTCGACGACCATCGGGGTGTTGCCCGCGATCTCCTCGGCGACGAAGATGCCCTGCTGGTAGCCGCGATGCGCGAGCTGCAGGCCGGGCACGATGTCGCCGACGGCGTAGATGTTGCCCACGCCGGTGTGGAGGCGCTCGTTCGTGATGACGAAGCCGCGGTCCAGGGTGATGCCCTGCTCCTCGAAGCCGAGGCCTTCGGTGTTCGGGCCGCGGCCCACGGCGACGAGGCACACCTCGGCCTCGAACTCCTTGCCGTCGGCCAGGGTCACCTTGACGCCGGACTCGGTCTCCTCGACCTTGTCGAAGAAGGTGCCGAGGCTGCTCTTGATGCCGCGCTTCTTGAACTCGCGCTCCACGATCTTGATGATCGCGGGGTCCTCGTTGGCCACGAGGTTCTTCAGACCCTCGATGATGGTGACCTCCACGCCGAACGAGTTCCACAGGGAGGCGAACTCGGACCCGATGACGCCGCCGCCGAGCACGATGGCGGACTTGGGGGTGTAGTCCAGCTCCAGGGCCTCGGTGGAGGTCATGATCTTCTTGGAGATCGGCAGGCCCATCGTCTTCGAGACGGACCCGGAGGCCAGCACGATGTTCTTGGCCTTGTAGCGGGTGCCGTCGACCTCGATCTCGTCCTGGGAGACGAGCTTGCCCTCACCCTCGATGACCTGGACCTTGCGCATCTTCATGAGGCCGGTGAGGCCCTTGTGCTTGCCGGCGACGATGCCGTCCTTGTAGTCGCGCACCTTCGCCATGTCCACGGACTCGAGCGTGGCGTTGACGCCGAACTTCTCGGCGTGGCGGGTCTCGTCGGCCACCTCGGCGGCGTGGAGGTAGGCCTTCGTGGGGATGCAGCCCCAGTGGAGGCAGGTGCCGCCGAGCTTGGCCTTCTCGACCAGGCCGACGGTCATGCCGTACTGGACGGCCCGGAGGGCTGCCGCGTACCCGGCGGAGCCACCGCCGAGGACGAGGACGTCGAATTCCTGAGCGGTTGCCGAATCGGCCACTTGTCATGCTCCTTGTGCTGGGAGTGGGTGGAGCAGGGGATCCCTGCTGGTCACCGCCTCCCCGCCGGCCCGGCACAGAGCCGGGACCGGGACGGGGGACGGACGTCGGAGCCAACCTTACCCGGCGCGTCCTGCGATGAGACCAACCAGGGTGCGCACCATCACGCCGGTCGCGTCGCGGGGGGTGTAGCCGTGGGCAGCGGCGTCGTTGAAGGAGGGTCCGGCGATGTCGAGGTGGGCCCACGGGGTCGGGCTCTCGGCGCGCTCGGCGGCGTCGCGGCCGGCGTCGACGAACTCGCGCAGGAAGGCGGCGGCGGTCATCATCCCGCCGAACTTGTCGCCCATGTTCGAGAGGTCCGCCACGCGCGAGTCCAGCGAGGCGCGCTGGTTCTCCGGGATGGGCATGGCCCACGCCAGCTCGCCCACGCGGTCGGCCGCCGCCACGACCTCCGCGCACAGGGCCTCGTCCCCCATCACGCCGGTGTAGCGCGTGCCGAGGGCGACGAGCTGGGCGCCGGTCAGGGTGGCGATGTCCAGCACGGCGTCGGGGCGCTCGTCTGTGGCGGCGACGAGCGCGTCGGCCATCACGACGCGTCCCTCGGCGTCCGTGTTCATGATCTCCACGGTCTTGCCGCCGTACATGGTCACGACGTCGGAGGGGCGGATGGCGGTGTCCGAGGGCATGTTCTCCGCGAGGGCCAGCCAGCCCGTGACCTTCACGGGCAGCTGGAGGGCGGCCGCGGCGCGGACGACGGCGAACACGGTGGCGGCGCCGGCCATGTCCGACTTCATGGTCATCATGGAGGCGGCCGGCTTGAGGGAGATGCCGCCGGTGTCGAAGGTGATGCCCTTGCCCACGAGGGCGATGTGGGCGGCGGCGCCCTCCGGGGCGTGCTCGAGGCGCACGAGGCGCGGCGGACGGGAGGAGCCCTGGCCGATCGCCAGGATGCCGCCGAAGCCCTCGGCGGCCAGCCTCCCCTCGTCCCACACGGTGACGTCCACGGACGTCCCGGCCAGGTCCTGCTCCACCGCGTCCGCGAAGGTGGAGGGGTAGAGGTGTGAGGGGGCCGTGTTCACGAGGTCGCGCACGGCGCACACGGCGTCGCCCACGACGGCGGCGCGGCGCAGGGCGGGGCCGGCGACGTCCTCGCCCAGGTCGGTGACGACCTCGAGGGACCGCACCGGGCGGGAGCGGCGGGACTCCTCGCGGACGGTCTCGGACTTCAGGGCCGTGAACGCGTAGGCGCCCATCGCGGCGCCCTCCGCGACGGCGGCGAGGCGCTCCGCGGAGTCGGAGGGCAGGGCGAGGGCCACGGCGTCGGTGCCGGCCAGGGAGCGCACGGCGGCGCCGGCCGCGCGGCGCAGCGCCTCGGAGCTCACGCCGCCCTCCTCGTCCAGCGGGCCCACGCCCACGAGCACGAGCAGGGGCACGGGGGAGCCGCCGACGCCGGGGAGGCGGTGGACCTCGTCCGCGCCGCCGCGCACGCCCAACAGCTCGAGCGAGGCCTCGAGCGCGGTGGCCGCCTCGGCCGGCAGGGCATCCGTGAGCAGCAGCGGCCCGTCCGGTCCGGAACCCACCCCCACCACCAGGGCGGACGCGGTCACGTCCTCGAGGGTACGGGCGGTCAGGGACGGACGGTCCTGTGCGATCACGGTGGTGCCTCTTTCTCTTCTCGGCGGGGACTGCGGGACGGGTGGGCCGGCGACACCCGTGTGACGCGGCCCTCATCGGCCATCCTAGTCACGGCCCCGGCGGCCCCCTGGCCCCGCCGCGGTGGAATAGGGGAGGCCGTCGGGGAGGTTGACCCTGGCGGAGGCGGGGCCCGGGACCACGGGCGTCCGCCGCAGACCATCAGCAGGACGAGATCGAGCAGGACGAACCGGGAGGGCGCGCGGTGCAGGATCCCACGCAGCTGTACACACGTCACGACGGCGGGCCTGAGGGCGCCGCAGACCTGGCCGTCCCCCCGGGGCTGGGCATGCTGGTCGTGCTCACGGGCCACATGGACGCGGGTCGGGTTGCCCTCCAGGTGCGCTCGGCGCTGCGCGAGCACCTCACGCACCGGCTCGTCGCCGACTTCGACCTGGACCAGATGTTCGACTACCGGGCCCGCCGCCCGCGGCTGCGGTTCGAGCGGGACCGATACAGAGACCTGCGCATGCCCTCGCTGCGGGTCGAGGTGGTGGAGGACCTGATCGGCCACCCGTTCCTGCTGGTGGCCGGCCCCGAGCCGGACTTCCAGTGGGAGCGCTTCACCGCCGCGCTGCTCGGGCTCGCCGAGGAGTGGCAGGTGGACTCCCTCACCTTCCTCGACGCCGCCCCCATGCCGGTCCCGCACACCCGCCGTCTCGGGGTGACCACCCACGGCTCCCGCCAGGACGCCGTCGGCGGGCTCTCCACGTGGAGCCCTGAGGCGGACATCGTCTCCGGGGCGCTGCAGATGCTGGAGGTCCGCGCGCAGGAGGCCGGCATCCCCACGGCCGGGTACACCCTGCACGTGCCGCACTACCTCGGCGAGGCGGCCTTCCCCCAGGCGGCGGTGGCCGCACTCGAGTACGCGGGCGCCGCGCTGGGCCTCATGCTCCCCACGGACGAGCTGCGGGACGCCTCCCGGGAGATCGAGGCGGAGATCGAGCGGCAGGTGGCGGGCTCGGAGGAGGTCCGGTCCATGATCACGGGGCTCGAGAAGAACTTCGACCAGAACGCCGAGGACCAGGAGCGCTCCCTCCTGGAGACCGACGGGGGACTGCCCGACGGCGACGCGCTCGCCTCCGCCGTCGAGGCCTACCTCGCGGAGCGGGACGGGGCGGTGCACCCCTGGACGCGGACGGATCCTGCACAGGAGGACCGGCCCGGTCCGCCCTCCACCGATCCGAGCGACTGACCCCCGGCGGCGGGGGCGCCCGACCCAGGATCGGGCCATGGACCCTTGCACCCCCACCCCCACCCCCACCCTCGCCCCCGGCACCCTCTCCGCCCGCGGGGTGGACGACCTCCTCGGCTACGTGGGCCACGCCCTCGGCACCCTTCCCCGGCAGAGCCTCGTCCTCGTGACCCTCGAGCACCGCCTCCTGCGCGCCGTCGTGCGGGTGGACCTGCCGGGGCATGCCGACGCGCAGGGGCGCTGGGCGCGCACCGTGGCCGGCGTCTGCCGGCGGGACGCCCGGGCGACCGCCGTCCTGGCCCTGGTGCTCGACGCCTCGGCCGAGCCCGGCGCGGCCCCCGCGCCTCCATGGTGGCCGGCCCTCGAGGACGCCCTGTGCCGTGCGGACATCCCGGTGGCCGAGGCGTGGTGCAGCGCGGGTGAGCGGGCCTGGCCGTGGCCTCCCGGGCGGGGCACGGCGTCGCAGGCGCGCGCGGTCAGCCCTGAGTCCAGCGTCCTCTCCCTTCACCTGCTCGCCCAGGGTTCCGTGTGGGGCCTGCGGGACCGCGACGTCCTCGTGCCGCCGCCGCGACGGGCGGCGCCCGCCGACGCCCGGCGGTGGCCGGCGCCGGACCCACAGGACGCCGCCGGCCGGGCCGCCTGGCAGGACGCGTGGCGCACCGTGCTGCGCGGCGGGTGCGCGCAGGACCACGAGCTCCTCGCCGGGCCGCTCGTCCTCCCTGCCTGGCGCGACGCCCTCGTGGTCCTGGCGGCGTGCGGCCCGGACGCCGCCGCGGCCGACGGCGCCGCGCGGGAGCCGATCCTCACGGCCTCGACGCCGGAGCCGCCGGACTGGCGCTCCCTCGACCGCCTGTGGGAGGCGTGCCGGGGCATCGCGAGCACCGCCCCGGCACGCCACGCGGCCCAGGCGCTCGCGGTGGCGGCATGGGTCTCCTGGGCACGGGGCCACGGCTCCGCGGCGAGCGCGCACCTGGAGGCCGCCGAGGCGCTGGACCCGAGGGACCGCTTCGGCTCGGTGCTGCGGGCCGTCACGGGAGCGGGCCTGGTCGCGGGGTGGGCGACGTCCCCGGAGACCGCATGGCGGGCCGGTCCGCGGCGGTGACGCCCCGCGGGGCGTGGCCGGGGTGGGGGCCTGCCGCACCGTGCGACAATGGATCGGTTCAGCGCCGGTCGAGCCGCGCGGTCCGCCTCGGTGCGATCCGCGTGGAATAGACCCGGCCGCCTCGGTGTTGAGCACTCCAGGACCCTGCAGTCTGCGGGCCCGGGCGACGTCGTCGCCCGCGGCCGGGACTTGACAGGGTCACGTGTATATGGACTGCAGGGGATCCGCGCGCAGGCGCGGACCGACGGAAAGGCCACGAGTGACCACTTCGACGACCAGCGGAGCGCAGGACGGCCCGGAGACGACCGGCACCGGTGCGGCCAAGAAGGCCACCACCCGCACCCGGGCGAGCGGGACCGCCGCGAAGAAGACCACCGCCACGGCGAAGAAGACGGCCACGGCCCGAACGAGCACGGCAGCCACGAAGGCCGCCGCGACGAAGACGACCGCGGCCAAGACGACCGCGGCGAAGACGACCGCGGCCAAGACGACCGCGGCGAAGTCCGCTGCCGGCACGAAGTCGGCGGCAGGCGCGAAGTCCGCGACCGGCACCGCCAAGAGCACCGCCGCCAAGAAGTCGACGACCCGGTCCACCGCGGCGAAGACCGCCGGTGCGTCCAAGGCCACGGCCCCCACGGCGGCTGCGAAGGCCGCCTCCACGAAGGCGACGGCCGCCAAGGCCGCCGCCGCGAAGGCCGCCGACGCGGACGCCGAGGCGGAGACGGACGAGGCGGCCGTCGACGCCCGCGAGGAGACCGCCAAGGCCGACGCGGTGGGCCCGGAGGACGAGGCGCTGGCCGCCAAGGGCGACACCACCGCCGACGAGGACTCGGACGATGAGGACGCCGACGGCTCGGACGCGAACCAGGCGCCGGCCATGGCCCCCGAGTCCGTCACCGGCACCAAGGCGAGCGGCCCCGCCGTCGTCCGGGGCGCCTTCGTGGTGGACAACTCCGAGGACGACGCCCCGGTGCAGCAGGTCGTCGTGGCCGGCGCCACCGCCGACCCGGTGAAGGACTACCTGAAGCAGATCGGCAAGGTGGCCCTGCTGAACGCCGAGCAGGAGGTGGACCTCGCCATGCGCATCGAGGCCGGCCTGTACGCCGAGCACTGGCTCAAGGAGAACCCGGTGGACGACTACCGGGTGCGCCGCGACTACGAGCTGATCATCGCCGACGGCCGCCGCGCCAAGAACCACCTGCTCGAGGCGAACCTGCGCCTCGTCGTCTCGCTGGCCAAGCGCTACACCGGGCGCGGCATGCTCTTCCTGGACCTGATCCAGGAGGGCAACCTCGGCCTCATCCGCGCCGTGGAGAAGTTCGACTACACCAAGGGCTTCAAGTTCTCCACGTACGCCACGTGGTGGATCCGCCAGGCCATCACCCGCGCCATGGCGGACCAGGCTCGCACCATCCGCATCCCCGTGCACATGGTGGAGGTCATCAACAAGCTGGCCCGCGTGCAGCGCCAGATGCTCCAGGACCTGGGCCGCGAGCCCACCCCGGAGGAGCTCGCCAAGGAGCTGGACATGACCCCGGAGAAGGTCGTGGAGGTCCAGAAGTACGGCCGCGAGCCCATCTCCCTGCACACCCCCCTCGGCGAGGACGGCGACTCCGAGTTCGGCGACCTCATCGAGGACTCCGAGGCCGTCGTGCCCGCGGACGCCGTCTCCTTCACCCTGCTCCAGGAACAGCTGCACTCCGTGCTGGACACGCTCTCCGAGCGCGAGGCCGGCGTGGTCGCCATGCGCTTCGGCCTCACCGACGGCCAGCCCAAGACCCTGGACGAGATCGGCAAGGTCTACGGCGTGACGCGCGAGCGCATCCGCCAGATCGAGTCCAAGACCATGTCGAAGCTGCGCCACCCGTCCCGCTCGCAGGTGCTGCGGGACTACCTGGACTGATCGCGGGGAGGGCGGGTCCGACGCGGCCCGTCCCCCCACGCGGCGGAGGGCCGGGACACCGTCATGGTGCCCCGGCCCTCTGCCGTTCGGTTCGGCTGCAGCGCAGCCGGGGGTCGGCTCAGCTCAGGCTGGACGTCTCGTCCTGCCACACGGCGGTCTTCGGGCGCAGGGCGGCCTCCACGTCACGTGCGTGGTGAGCGCAGAAGAGCAGCTCGCCGCCGGCCTCGAGCACAGCGCGGACGTAGGCCTGGGCGCCGCAGCGGTCGCAGCGGTCGGCACGGGTGAGGGCGGCCGGCTCGGCCAGGGCGGTGATGGACACGGTGTCCTCCTCGAGTTCGGGTCTGGGGGCTGACAGCCGGCGGATGCGCCGGCTGCCCCACTCGTCCGATGGAACAGCCAGGATGGCAGGGTTATTCGCGGCGCGGGGCGCGGACCCGCCCCGTTTCGCTGGGCGCGTATCGGCGACGTCGACGTCGGTCTCCGGACGCTGCGGGCCTCCCGTAGGGCGCCCTGCCGTGTCCGGCCCCCCGAGTAGGCTGGACGGGCCGTCGCCGCGCCGCCTCGGCCCCCGCGTCATCCCCGTCGAAAGGCCCGCCTCCCGTGCCAGCGTCCTCCGAGTACACCGCGCGCCACCTCTCCGTGCTGGAGGGGCTTGAGGCCGTGCGCAAGCGGCCAGGCATGTACATCGGCTCCACGGACTCCCGCGGCCTCATGCACTGCCTGTGGGAGATCATCGACAACTCGGTGGACGAGGCCCTCGGCGGCTTCGGCCAGTCGATCGACGTCACGCTGCATCCGGACGGCTCCGTGGAGGTGGAGGACTCAGGCCGCGGCATCCCCGTGGACGTCGAGCCCAGGACGGGCCTGACCGGCGTCGAGGTGGTGTTCACCAAGCTCCACGCGGGAGGCAAGTTCGGCGGCGGCTCCTACGCCGCCTCGGGCGGCCTGCACGGGGTGGGCGCCTCCGTGGTGAACGCCCTGTCCTCCCGTCTGGACGTGCAGGTGTTCCGCGGCGGGAAGGTCCACCAGATGTCCTTCCGCCGGGGCGAGCCCGGCCGGTTCGCGGACGCTTCGAGGCCCTCCCCGGAGGCCCCGTTCGAGCCGGCGAAGGACGCCTCGCCGCTGGACGTCGTCGGCAAGGCCAAGCGCGGCCGCACCGGCACGCGGGTCCGCTACTGGGCGGACGACCAGATCTTCATCAAGGACGCGAAGTTCTCGGCGGAGGACCTGCGCGCTCGGGCCCGGCAGACCGCCTACCTGATCCCCGGGCTCCGGATCACGGTGCGGGACCTGCGCCGCGCCGCGGGGGAGGAGGCCCCCGCGGAGGAGGTCTTCCAGTACGACGGCGGCATCTCGGAGTTCGTCGAGCACCTGACCCCCGCGTCCCCCGTCACCGACGTGTGGCGCATCCAGGGCTCGGGCACGTTCAAGGAGCGCGTGCCGGTGCTCGGCGAGGACGGCCGGACGGCGATGCAGGACGTCCAGCGCACGTGCGAGGTGGACCTCGCCCTGCGGTGGGACGTCGGCTACGAGACCGTGTTCCGCTCCTTCGTGAACATCATCGCCACGCCCAAGGGCGGCACCCACCAGTCCGGCTTCGAGGCCTCGCTGCTCAAGGTGCTCCGCGCCCAGGTGGAGGCCAACGCGCGCCGCCTGAAGGCCGGCACGGACAAGGTGGAGAAGGACGACGTGCTGGCGGGCATGACCGCCGTGCTCACCGTGCGCCTCGCCGAGCCGCAGTTCGAGGGGCAGACCAAGGAGATCCTCGGCACCTCGGCCGTGCGGCGCATCGTCGCACAGGTGGTGGAGAAGGAGCTCACCGCGCGTCTGGCGTCGTCGGCCCGGGCGCAGAAGCAGCAGACGGCGGTGCTGCTGGAGAAGGTCGTGGCGGAGATGAAGTCCCGCATCTCGGCGCGCACCCACAAGGAGAACCAACGGCGGAAGAACGCGCTGGAGACCTCCACCATGCCGGCCAAGCTCGCGGACTGCCGCAGCTCGGACGTCGCCTCCTCGGAGCTGTTCATCGTGGAGGGCGACTCCGCCCTCGGCACCGCCAAGCTCGCCCGGTCCTCCGACTTCCAGGCGCTGCTGCCCATCCGCGGCAAGATCCTCAACGTGCAGAAGGCCTCGGTCTCGGACATCCTCTCCAACGCCGAGTGCGCAGCCCTGATCCAGGTGGTGGGCGGCGGCGCCGGGCGCAGCTTCGACATCGACGCGGCGCGCTACGGCAAGGTCATCCTCATGACGGACGCGGACGTGGACGGTGCCCACATCCGCACCCTCCTGCTCACCCTCTTCTTCCGGTACATGCGTCCCATGGTGGAGGCGGGCCGCGTGTTCGCCGCCGTCCCGCCCCTGCACCGGATCGAGGCGGTCACCCGCGGGCAGAAGGAGCGCGAGGTCATCTACACCTACTCCGAGCAGGAGCTCCGCGAGGTCCTCGCCCGCCTGGAGAAGGAGGGGCGCTCCTACCGCGAGCCCATCCAGCGCTACAAGGGCCTCGGCGAGATGGACGCGGACCAGTTGGCGGAGACCACCATGGACCCCCGCCACCGCATGCTGCGCCGCGTGAACATCTCCGAGCTGGAGGCCGCCGAGCGCGTGTTCGACCTGCTCATGGGCTCCTCCGTCGCCCCTCGCAAGGAGTTCATCGTCTCCGGCGCGGACGACCTGGACCGCGCCCGCATCGACGCCTGAGCCCGGCACCTCCGGGGAGGAGTCGGGTTCCCCTCGATCGCCGCACAGGCCTGTGAGGGCCTGGACACATGAACGCGACGATGAGCGAGCGGTCCTGGCGGTGGCGCATCGGGGTGGCCTCGGCCACCACCACGCCCGAGCCGCAGCCGGTGCCCGACCCCGTCCCCCGGGGGAGTCCGGCCAGGTGAGCCGCCACGCCGGGGCGGGGTCAGTGCTCCCGGTAGTACTGCGCGAGCCGGTGGAGCCCCTCGTCGATGCTGACGGACGGCGTCCATTCGAGCACCTCGCGCGTGCGGCGCTGGTCGAACCAGTGGGCCGTGGAGAGCTGCTCGGCGAGGAACTCGGTGAGCGGCGGCTCGCCGTCGTCGGAGCCGAGGCCCGCCGAGCGCACGCCGAGCAGGTTCCGCTCCCAGGCCTTCTCGATGAGCGCCCCCGCGCGGCGCGCGAGCCCCGCGGGCACCGTGCGCGCCGGCTCCGCCGCGCCACCGGCCAGGGCGATCCCGCGCACGAGCTCGCCCACGGGGCGCGGCTCCCCGTTGGTGACCACGAGCGCCTCGCCGTGGGTGTGGTCCGCGGCGCTCACGGCGGCCACCGTGGCCTCCACGGCGTTGCCGGTGTAGAGCGTGTCGATCAGCGGTGCCCCGGTGCCCAGCACCGGCATGCGGCCGGCGCGGGAGCGCTGGACGATCCGGTCCGTGAGCTGCCGGTCCCCGGGTCCCCACATGAGGTGCGGGCGCAGCACGAGGACGCGGAAGTCGTCACGGTCCGCGGCCAGGGCCAGCAGCTCGCCCTTGGCCTTGGTGCGCGCGTACGGGCCGCGAGCGTGCTCGGGGCTGGCGGGCCCGGCGCCCTCGCCCACGATGGAGGAGCCGGCGTGGGCCACGGACGGGGAGGAGACGTGGATGAACCGCCGCACGCCGTGCCGCCGGGCGGCCTCCAGCGTGATCCGCGTGCCCTCCACGTTCACGGCCTCGAACTCGCGCTCGGGGCCGGAGACGGACACCTTGGCGGCCACGTGGACCACGGTGTCCGCACCGGTCACGGCCTCCTCGACGGCGGCGGGATCGGTCACCGAGCCGCACACGTCCACGGCCCCCGGCACGCCCGAGGGGCGGCGCTGCAGGGTGGTCACCGCGTTGCCGGCCTCGGACAGCACGCGGGCCACCCCGGAGCCGAGCAGGCCGGACGCCCCGGTCACGAGCACGCGGCGCGACTCGAGACGCTCCATGAGCACGGGCATGCCCTGCGGGTCGATCTCGACGTCGTAGCCGAACCGGTTCACAGCGACCCCACCTTGCCGCCCGCCAGCACCCGCTCGGCCCAGCGCGCCACCCGGGGCCGGTCGATCTTGGAGTTGTGCCGGATGTCCGTGGGGATCTGATCCGCGACGAGGACCGCCGCCACGGGGAGCGGCTCGAGCGCGGAGCGCACGGCCGAGGCCACGGACGTGGGGGCGAGGCCCTGGTGGGGGCGGCCGTCCCGGTGGTGGCCGGCGCGGCGGGCGGGGCGCGTGGCGGGCACGGCGGCCTCCACCACCACGACGACGGCCTGCGTGCCCCGCGGGCCGACGCCCACCACGGCGGAGCGCTTCACGGGGCCGAGCGCGTCGACGACCTTCTCGGGGCCGCCCGGACCGATCGGCCCCTCCGGGAGCGTCAGCACGTGCTGCAGGCGCCCCTCGATCCACAGGCGGCCCTCGGCGTCGAAGTGCCCGATGTCCGCGGTGCGGTGCCACACGCGGCCGTCCTGGAACCAGAGCCCGTCCCGCTTGGACTGGTGGTCGGTGTACCAGAGCGCGTCATAGCGCTCCTTCAGGTGCGGCGCGGTGGCCACGATCTCGCCGAGCACCCCGTGCCCGGTCTGCGCGTCGAGCACGACGTCGTCCGCGGTCCCGTCCTCGAGCAGCGGCGCGATGCCCAGCGTCACGGTGGGAACGGCGGTGCCCACGCACACGCCCTCGTCCGCAGCGCGGCGCAGGTCCTGCACGGTCTCCCCGTCCACGTCGGTGAGCAGCAGCCCCTCGGTCATGCCGTAGGGCGTGTGCACGCGGGCGTTGGGCAGAAGGGCGCCCACCTGGCGCAGGAGGTTCGGGTGCACGGGCGCGCCCGCGGAGAGCGCGAGCCGCACCTGCCCGAGCGCCCGCCGCTGCTCCCGGTTCAGCTTCCCCGCGGTCGCCACGATGTTCTCCAGCGCCGCGGGGGAGGCGAAGAGCACGGTGGACTGGCCGGCGATCGCCGCGTCCGCCAGCGCCGTCGCGGTCAGGGTGGCCGGCTTGGTGACGTCCATCTCCGGGGAGACGGAGGCGGCCCCGAGGGCGGGGCCCAGGAGGGCGAAGGGGGCGAAGGCCGCCAGCAGCGAGGATCCCGGGCGCACCTCCAGGGTGTCCCGGACCAGGGCGACCAGGCGGCCGAGCCGCTCGTGGGTGTAGACCACGCCCTTGGCGGGACCGGTGGAGCCGGAGGTGAAGAGGATGGCGGCGTCGGCGGACGTCTCCGGCTCCGGGAGCACGGCGCCGGCGGCGTCCCGGGCGTCCCCGGCCTCGGCGTCCCGATGGCGGTCGACCATCTCGTAGAGCGAGCCCTCCACTCCCAGCAGCGCCCGCTGGCCCGCGCCGAGCGGCGCGACGGAGAGGCGGGTGCCCGGCCAGGACTGTGCACGGGCGAGCGTGAGGCCCGGGGTCTTCCCGATCACCCAGCGCGGCCGCGCGGACTTCATGGCGCGGGTCATGCCGGAGATCCCCAGGCCCTGGTCCGCCACCACGGCGACCCCGCCGACGCGCAGCACGGCGTAGAGCGCGGCGGAGAGGTCGCGGCCGGGCGGGACGAGCATGGCCACGCGGTCGCCCGGCCGCATCCCCGCGGCCCACAGGCCGGAGGCGATCGCGGACACCATCTCCTGCAGCTCGCCCCAGCTCACGGCCACGGGGCGGCGCGAGCCGCCGAGGATCGAACGGCCGGTGTCGGCGCCGGCCATGTCCACGAGCGCGGTGTAGTCGCGGTACGCGGAGTCCGGAGCGCCCCAGTCGCGCAGGTGGTCCCACAGCAGGGCGACCCCCGGCTCGGGTCCGGCGAGGGCGGCGCGCGGGTCCGGTCCCGGCAGGCCGGAGGCCGGATCCTCCAGGAGCCCGGTGTGCAGCAGCTGCGCCCACGCGAGGATCGGGAGGGTGAGGTCCCGGTCGTCGACGAGCAGGTGGCCGGCCTCCTCGTAGCGGTGGACGCGGGCCTGCGGGAGGCGCTCGCGCAGGTCGTCGAGGTAGCGGTCCAGGAACACCGGGTCCTCGGCGCCCCACAGGATGAGGGCGGGCGTGCCCGCCGCGCCCAGGGCGCTGACGCCGTCGGACACCGCGGTCAGGGCGGCGTGGCTGGCGTGCTCCTCGTCCACGGGGATGTCGGCGACGAAGCCGCCGATGCCGCCGCGGCGGTTCGCGCCCTCGTAGGGCAGGTGGTACGCGGCGCGGACGTCGTCCGGCAGGGACGGGTTCGCGAGCGAGGTGGTGACGGCCAGGAAGGCGTCGGTGGTCACCGTGGAGCCGGGGAGCAGCGGGCCGGCCAGCGCGGCCTGCAGCGGGGCGGGGATCGCCGCCTCCGGCGGCTGGTGCACGGCGGTGTTCAGCGTGGCCACGCCCGAGACCACGTCCCGGTGGCGGCCCGCCCAGCCCAGCGAGACGACGCCGCCCCAGTCGTGGCCGAGCGTGATCAGCGGGTGGCCGGTGCGGGCCAGGTCCGTCAGGCCGAGGGCCTGCACGAGGGCGTCGAGGTCGTCGATCCGCGCGCCGAGCGTGCGGTACGTGCCGCCCGGGGCCCCGAGATCGTCGGGCCTGGGCAGCCGGGGATGGGCGAGGCGCTCGGAGAAGCCCATGTCCAGCTGGTCCGGGGCGACCACCCTCCAGGCCGGCTGGCCCTGACGTGCGCGGCGCACCGTGGCCTCCATCAGCGAGCGCCACAGGTAGGACCACGTGGGGTTGCCGTGCACGGCCACGACGGTGCCGGCGATCTCCACGCCGAGCGAGGCCAGGACGGGCCCGGTGTCCGCCACGTGCAGGGTGCGGACGGTGCCCTCGGGGTCGGCGGCGGAGCGGATCTCCACCAGGCGGGACCATGCGGCGTCCCATCCGGGGAGCCGGTCGGCGGGGGGCAGGACGGCGGGGGCGGAGGGGATCTGCGGCATGGGGGCTCCTTCAGCTCACCACTGGATCTCGAGCATGGCGGTGTTCAGGCCCGAGCCGACGCCCAGGCACAGGACATGGTCCCCGGCGGAGAGTCGCTCCTGCTCGCGCACCAGCGTGATGGGCAGCGAGGCCGGCCCCACGTTGCCCAGGGTGGGGAACGTGCGGGGGATGCGCTCGGGGTCGAGGCCGGCGGCCTCGGAGATGGCGTTCGTGTGCAGCTGGGAGACCTGGTGGGTGATGTAGCGGTCCATGTCCCGCCAGCCCCACTCCTGCGGCGTGTCGTTCCACGCGTCCATGACGAGCTCGAGGCCGTCGGTCAGCAGCGCCGTGGAGTCCGTGAACATGCCGTTGTGGTCGCCCACGCACAGGCCGTGGTGGTCCGTGCCGGCGCGGGTGACCCCGCGCAGGATGCGGTGCGCGTCCGGGTGGTCCTCGATGCTCCCCACGACGGCGGCGGCTGCTCCGCAGCCCAGGGTGAGGGAGGCGAACTGCTCCATGAAGTTGCCGCGATTGGTGGTCTGCGCGTGCAGGTTCCGCACGGTGGCCTCCTGCACCCTGCCGGAGTCCTCGCCGGCCACCACCACGGCGTAGTCGATCTGTCCGGCGTCCACGAGGGTGGAGGCGATCATCAGGCCGTTGACGAACCCGAGGCACGCGTTCGTGATGTCGAAGTTCGTGGCGGAGGTCGGCAGGCCCATGAGGTCGTGGATGCGCACGGCCACGGAGGGCTCGAGGGTGGCGCGCGTGACGGAGGTGTTGATCAGCAGGCCCACGCGCGAGGCGTCGACGCCCGCGGCCGAGAGCGCGGCGGTGCCGGCGTCCGCGGCGGCCTCCTGGAAGTCGCGCGTCTCGTCCCAGAAGCGGCGGGCCCGCACCCCGGCGACGCGCTGCAGCAGGGAGGCGGGCAGCTTCAGCCGGGCGAGCACGTCCTTCAGCTTCTCGTCGAGGTCATCCGAGGTCACCTCGAGGGGTGCCTCCACCTCGGTCACCGCCAGGAGGGCGGCGCGGGAGTATTCGAAGCTGGCGTTGCCGGACACGTGGGGCACCTGGACCGTTCTTGTTGGCGGTGGGGATCCGGCCCGTGGCTGGCACGGGCCGGGCTGTCACTCTAGCCGAGCCCCCCGGAGGCCCTGACGGGATCACGGCGTCCGGGGGGAGGGGTTCTCACTCAGCGGACACCGTCACGGCGTCGTCCTCGGGCGGCGCCGCGGCGACGAGCGTGGGGGAGGCCCCGGCGCCGAGCGCCTCGATCCGCTGGTCCACCGGCACGCCCGAGCCGTCCCGGCGCCCGAACTCCACGGGCAGCGAGCGGGCCACGCCGGCCCGGGAGGCCGCCAGGGCGGGGGCGGGGCCGACCCAGGCGAGCGCGAGCCCGGACTCCCCGCGCAGCAGGCGATGGGCCCGCACGCCCGCGGTGCCGCGGCCCTTGGCCGGGTACTCGGCCAGCGGCGTGACCTTCACGGAGCCCGGGGCCGAGCCCAGCAGGTCGCCCTCGCCGTCGGCCACGGTCACCACGACGGCGGCCCGCGCCGCGGCGGCGTCGCCCTCGCCCGCACCCTCGGCCACGGACGAGGCGGGGGCGACGCCGAAGCCGATCACCGCGTCCTCGTCGGCCACGCGCATGCCGGCCACGCCGCCCCCCGCCGGCCCCTGGGGCCGCACGGCCGAGGCCGGGTAGCGCAGCAGCTGCCCGGAGCGCGTGAGGAACACGAGGTGGTCCTCGTCGTCGGCGGCCGGCGCCGCGCCCACCACGGCGTCGGCGTCCTTGAGGGCGATCGCCTCCATCGCGTCCCGGTTCAGGGGCCACTCAGGGCGCACTCGCTTCACCACGCCGCGGGCGGTGCCGAGCGCGAGGACGGCGTCGAGCGGGACGAGGGCGACGAGGGACTCTCCACGCTCGAGGGGGATGAGCGTCTTCGCGTCCGCCGCGGCGGCCATGGCCGGCGCCTCCGAGGACTCGGGCGCGGCCGGGAGGTCCACCACCTGCAGCCGGTGCACGCGCCCCGCGGAGGTCAGCGCGCCCACCTCGCCGCGGGCCGTGGCCGGGACCACGGAGACGAAGGCGTCGTGCTTGCGGCGGCGGCCCTGCGCCGTGATCGGGGTGCGGTCCGCGGTGCGCAGCACCTTGCCCGCCGTGCTCAGGAGCACCCAGCAGGCGGTGTCCGGGACCATGAGGTCTGCTCCGGCCTGCGCGGCGCCGGCCGCCGAAGGCTCCCGGCGGGAGCCGGCCGGGGCGGCGAGCGTCTCGGCCGCCAGGAGCTGGGTGCGCCGCTCGTCCCCGAACTCGTCGGCGACGGCCTGCAGCTCGGAGGAGACCGCGTCCCGCAGCCGGGCCTCGGAGCCCAGGATGGCCTCGAGCTCGGCGATCGCGTCGGCCAGCTCGTCCCGCTCGGCCTCCAGCTCGATGCGGGAGAACCGGGTCAGCTGGCGCAGCCGCAGCTCGAGGATGTGCGTGGCCTGCGCCTCCGAGAGGTCGAAGACCTGCTCGAGGCGGGCGCGGGCCGAGGCCGTGTCGTCCGAGGTGCGGATGATCTGGATGACCTCGTCGATGTCCACCAGGGCCAGCAGCAGGCCCTCCACGAGGTGGAGGCGGTCCCGCCGTCGCCCCAGGCGGTGCGCCGTGCGCCGACGCACCACGTCCAGGCGGTGGTCCACATACACCTGCAGCAGCGGCTTCAGCCCCAGGGTCTGCGGCTGCCCCTCCACGAGGGCCACGTTGTTGATGCCGAAGGACTCCTCCAGCGGCGTGTGCTTGTAGAGGGCGGCGAGCACGGCCTGGGGGTTGAAGCCGGACTTCAGCTCGATCACCAGCTTCAGCCCGTTCTTGCGGTCGGTGAGGTCCACGACGTCGGCGATGCCCGCGAGCTTCTTGGCGTTGACGCCGTCCTTGATGCGCTCGATGACCTTCTCCGGGCCCACCCCGTACGGCAGCTCCGTGACCACGAGGCCCGTGCGGCGCGGGGAGACCTGCTCCACGGCGACGGCGGCCCGCATGCGGAACGAGCCGCGGCCCGTGGCGTAGGCGTCCCGCACGCCCTCGAGCCCCACGATCCGTCCGCCCGAGGGCAGGTCCGGGCCGGGGATGTGCGCCATGAGCGCGTCGAGGTCCGCGTCCGGGTGGGCCAGCAGGTGCCGGGCTCCGGCCACCACCTCGCGCAGGTTGTGCGGGGCCATGTTGGTGGCCATGCCCACGGCGATGCCGGCCGCGCCGTTGACCAGCAGGTTCGGGTAGGCCGCGGGCAGCACCGCGGGCTGCTGGAACTGGTTGTCGTAGTTGGGGACGAAGTCCACGGTGTCCTCGTCGAGGTCCGCGGTGAGCGCGAGCGCCGCCGGGGCCATGCGGGCCTCCGTGTAGCGCGGCGCCGCGGGGCCGTCGTCGAGGGAGCCGAAGTTGCCGTGCCCGTCCACCACGGGCAGGCGCAGGGAGAACGGCTGCGCCAGGCGAACCATCGCGTCGTAGATGGCGGTGTCGCCGTGGGGGTGGAGCTTGCCCATCACCTCGCCCACCACGCGCGCGGACTTCACGTGCCCCTTCTCCGGGCGCAGGCCCATCTGGGACATCATGAAGAGGATGCGCCGCTGCACCGGCTTGAGGCCGTCGCGGGCGTCGGGGAGCGCGCGCGAGTAGATCACGGAGTACGCGTACTCGAGGAACGAGCTCTCCATCTCCTGCGCCACGTCGACGTCGACGATGTTCTCCTGCTCCAGCGGGAGGGGACGCGCGGCGTCCGGGTCGGCGGGACGGGAGCGGGACGAACGGGCCATGGCGGTGGGGGGATCCTCACGGGGTCGGTGATTGTCTACCCTGATCCTATGGGTGACACCGAGTCCGTCCGCGGATACCCGAGCCACTGGGAGGCCGACGTCGTGCTGCGCGACGGCGCCACGGCGCGACTGCGCCCCATCACGCCCGACGACGCCGCCGGGCTGCAGGACATGCACGCCCACCAGTCCGAGGCCTCGATCTACCTGCGGTACTTCACGTACAAGTCCGAGTTGTCCCGCAAGGACCTCGAGCGCTTCACGACGGTGGACCACCGGGACCGCGTGGCCTTCGTGATCACGCGCGGAGGGCAGATCCTGGGCATCGGCCGCTACGACCGCTTCCCGGGCACGGACGCCGCCGAGGTGGCGTTCAACATCTCCGACGCCGCCCAGGGCCGCGGCCTCGGCTCCATCCTCATGGAGCACCTGGCCGTCGCGGCCCGCGAGTTCGGCATCCGCCGCTTCACGGCGGAGGTCCTGCCGGAGAACCGCAAGATGCTCTCCGTCTTCCAGGAGTCCGGCTTCGAGGTGGCCCGCCACTTCGAGGACGGCGTGGTGGCCGTCGAGTTCCCCATCAACCCGACCGCCCGGTGGCGCGCCGTGGTGGAGTCCCGGGAGCACCGTGCCGAGGCCCGCAGCCTCGCCGAGCTCGTCGCGCCCGAGTCCGTGGCCGTCGTCGGGGCCTCCCGCGACCCGCAGTCCGTGGGCTCGATCGTGCTGCGCCACATCCTCGAGGCCGGCTACACGGGCACGGTGCACGCGGTGAACCACGCGGCGGAGCAGGTGCAGGGCATTGAGGCGCACGCCGCGCTCGCGGACGTCGGCGAGCCCGTCGAGCTCGTGGTCGTGGCCGTGCCCGCGGACGCGGTGGACGACGTCGTCGCCGACGCCGCCGCGATCGGCGCGAAGGGCCTGCTCGTGCTCACCTCCGGGTATGCCGACGCCGGCGCGGCCGGCCTGGAGGCGCAGCGCCGCCTCGTCTCCCGCGCTCGCGCCGAGGGCATGCGCGTGATCGGCCCCGCCTCCGCCGGGCTCGTCTGCACCGATCCGGCGGTGCGCCTCAACGCCTCGCCGTCGCCGGGGCTGGCGGGCCGTGGCCCGGTGGGCCTGTTCAGCCAGTCCGGCGCCGTGGGGGCCATGGTCTCGGCGGGCGTCAAGCGGCGCGGGATCGGCGTGTCCACCTCCCTGAGCGCGGGCAATCGGGCGGACGTCTCCGGCAATGACGCCATGCAGTACTTCGAGGACGACCCGCACACCGCCGCCGTGGGCGTCTACCTGGAGTCCTTCGGCAACCCGCGCAAGTTCTCGCGGATCGCGCGGCGGCTCTCACGCACCAAGCCCGTGGTGGTGGTCCGCTCGGACGTGACCGGCCGATTCCTGCCCCCGGGCCACGAGACGCGCACCACGCAGGCGCCCGCGGGCGCCGTGGACTCGATGCTGGACCAGACCGGCGTCCTCGAGGCCTCCACCCACGACGACATGCTGGACGTGCTCATGGCCGTGGCCTCGCAGCCGCTGCCGACGGGCCGCCGGGTGGTGCTCGTGGCCGACTCCCTGGCCCTGGACCGCCTCACCCGCGACGCGGCCGCCGAGGCCGGGCTCGACGTGATCGAGACCCTGGGCCTGGGCGACCGCGAGAACGGCATCGCCCCGCTCGAGGAGCAGCTCGTCGCCTCGGTGCGCGCGGCCGTCGCCCACCCGGAGGCGGACGCCGTCGTGGTCGTCGGCCGCCTCGGGCTGCACCAGGGTGAGGACGAGCCCGAGGAGCTGGCCCGCGCCCTCGCGGAGATGACCGCGGGCGCGGCCGTGCCGGTGGCGGTGTGCCTCACGGACGTGGTCTCCCCGCGCTACTCCGCCGCCACCCTCGGTGCGTCCGGGCCGCTGCCCGACGACGCCGAGCCGGGCTCCCTCCAGGCCGGCGTGCCGTTCTACCCCTCGCCGCAGAAGGCCATGGCCGTGCTCGGCCGGCTGGCCGACTACGTGGACTGGCGGCGTGAGGAGGCGGGGGAGCCCCTCGAGCCCGCCGGCACGGACCTGCACGCGGCCGAGTCGCTCGTGGAGGCCGCGGCGGCCCGCGCGGCGGGCACGGAGCTCGTGCGCCTCACCCCGGAGGAGACGCAGGAGCTGCTGGGCCACTACGGGATCGACGTCCTGCCCTCCGTGCGCTTCTCCACTGCGGAGGAGGCCGTGGCCGCGGCCGAGGAGCTGGGCTTCCCCGTGGCGGTGAAGGCCGTGGACCCGCACCTGCGCCACCGCCTGGACCTCGGCGGCGTGCGCCTGAACGTGGTGGACGCGGACTCCCTGCGCCGCAACGTCCAGCAGATGCGCCGCGTCCTCGAGCCCTTCGGCGTCACCGAGCTGGAGGTGCAGTCCATGGCCCCGGCCGGGCAGGCGTGCATGGTCACGGCGCTTGAGGACCCGCTCCTGGGCCCGGTCGTCTCGTTCGGGATCGCCGGAGACGCCACGGACCTGCTGGGGGACTGGGTGCACCGCGTGCCGCCCCTGACGGACCGGGACGTGGCCCGCATGGTGCGCGCTCCCCGCGCGGCCGCCAAGCTGGAGGCCACGGGCGGGGTGCCCGCCGTGGACCTGGCCGCCCTCGAGGACCTCGTGGGGCGAGTCAGCGTGCTCAAGGACGACCTCCCGCAGGTCGCTCGCCTGCGCTTCGCTCCCGTGCTGGCCTCGCCCGAGGGCGTCACCGTGCTCCAGGCGGAGGTGGACGTGGCCAACGCCGCACGGCGCACGGACTCCGCGCGCCGCGCGCTGCGGGGTGACTGAGCGCGGCCCTGCGGACGGCGGCTCCCGCGGGCCTCGCCGTAGCATGGACCCCATGACCCCGCTGCGCAGGAATCACGACTCCGGCCACCAGGACCCCCGCCACGGGGGCCGTCCCGAGGGCCCTGACGCCCGCACCGGGCACCGCACCGTGGACGCGGCCGCCACCCTGGGCGGCTCCCTCGTGCGCGCCGGCTTCTACCCGGAGCTCGTGGCCCACGCGATCGCCCAGGAGCTCGAGGGGCGCGCCGTGCTGGCGCACCTGGTGCACGTGGACACGCACTTCGACTACGACGAGATCCACCGGCACATCACCGTGCTGGTCCTCGCCGCGGACGTGCTGCTCGCCGTCCACCTCGACGACCATGCCGCCGACCCGGAGGGCCAGGCCGTGCTGGCCCAGGTGTCCACCGAGCTGGTCCCGCTGACGGCGATCGCCTCCGTCCTGCTCACCACGGGTCACGCCGATCCGGCCCGCTTCCACCCCTCGGACCCGGTGGCCGAGGTGACGCTGGGCGTGCAGTGGGCCGGAGGCCAGCGCCTGGACCTGCAGCCGGCCGGCTGCGCCGATCCGCAGTGCGAGGAGGACCACGGCTACACCGGGACCGCCGCACGGGAGGACCTCGTGATCCGCGTGGCGGCCGACGCCGAGGGCCAGGCCGCCGTGGACGGCGCCGTCGTCTTCGCCCGCGCCCTGCGCCGCGCCCACCTCCGGGCGGCCGCTTGACGGGGGAGTCGGCCCCCACCTCTCCGCAGGCGCCGGGCGGCCCGGCCGTCCCCGCCGGCGTCGTCCCGCCCGAGCGTGCCCTGCGCTCCGTGCTGGTCTCCGCGGCGGCCGCCCTCGGGGTGGAGGGGATGACCAACGCGCTCGGCCTGCCGTCCACGCGGCGCGTCGTCGTGGCCCTCGTGGACGGGCTGGGACGTGCCCATCTCCGGCGCTTCGGCGGACACGCGCCCACGCTCCGCGCGGCGATGGCGGACGGCGGCCGCGTGCTCCAGGCGGCCGTGCCCACCACCACCGCCGCCTCGCTCACGAGCCTCGGCACGGGCCTGGAGGTCGGGGAGCACGGGATCGCCGGCTACGACGTCCTGGACCCGGAGCGCGGCGTGGTGGTCAACCAGCTCGGCGGCTGGGACGAGGCCACGGACCCGCTGGCCTGGCAGCCGCACGCCACCGTGCTCGAGCGCGCGGCCGCGGCCGGCGTGGACACGGTCACGGTCTCCCTGCCGGCCTTCGAGCACTCGGCGCTGACCCGCGCGGGCCTGCGCGGCGGCCGCTTCGTGGCGGGGAGGGGACTGCTCGCGCGCGCCCAGCACGCCGAGCGCGTCCTGAAGGACGCCCGCGAGCCCACCCTCGTGTACGTCTACGCGAACGAGCTGGACAAGGCCGGCCACCGCCACGGCGTGGGATCGCCGCAGTGGCTGCACGCCCTCGAGGAGGTCGACTCCGCCCTGCGCCGCCTCCTCGCGCGCGTCCCCGCGGGCACCGTGGTCCTCGCCACGGGCGACCACGGCATGGTGGACGTGCCCGCCTCCCGGCGCGTGGACTACGCCGCGCTCGACGACGGGGGCGCGCTGCTCGATCCCGCGCTGCTGGCCGGGGTGGCGCACACCGCGGGGGAGCCGCGTCTCGTGCAGCTGCACTTCCGCCCCGACGCGGACGAGGCGGTGCGCGAAAGCACCCGTGCCGCGTGGCTCGAGCGGTACGGGGCGCACGCCTGGGTGCTCACCCGGGAGGAGGCGGTGGCGGCCGGATGGTTCGGGGAGCGCGTGGAGGAGCGCGTCCGCGGCCGCATCGGGGACCTGCTGATCGCCGTCCACGGCGACCTCGCGCTCTACGACGGTCGCCGCGTGGAGCCGACCGCCTTCGCGATGGTCGGGCAGCACGGGGCGCCCACACGCGCCGAGCGCGAGGTCCCGCTGCTCACCTGGGTGCGCTGAGCGGACCCGCCTCGGCGAGGCGCGGCTCAGTCGCCCTTGCGGCCGAAGACGATGTCGTCCCAGCTGGGCACCGACGCGCGGCGCGAGGCCGAGCGGGAGCGGGGCCGCGGCGTGGGGGTGGGCATCGCGGGGCGGCCCGGGGCAGGGGTCGACTCCGGCGTTCCGGCGCTCGCCTCGGCCTCGATCTCGGCGGTCTCAGGCTCGGCGACCTCCGCGTCATCCCGGTCGTCGGCGACGTCGGCCGTGGCGGCGCGGACCTGGGCGACCTCGTCCTGGGCGCGGCTGACCTCGCGGTCCACCTCGGCCTCGGTCACCTCGGACGACGCGGCGTCGTGTGCCCCCGGTGCGCGGCGGGCGTCCGCCGCCTCCGCCGCGGGATCCGGGAGGGACGGGCGCAGGGGCGTCGGGGCCGCGGCCCGGCGCTGGGCCGCGTCGCGGGCGATCAGGTGGGCCAGGGCGTCGTCCGAGGCGGAGTCCGCGCCCACGCGCTGTCCGCGGCGGGCCCGGAGGATCTCCAGGAGGTCGGCGTCGGGGTCGGCCGCGGGGGTGTGGGCGCCCAGCGGGGTCACCGCCGCCTCCGCGTCGTCCACCGCAGCGTCAGGACGGCGGCCCGCCGCCGCGGGGGCGCCCGCATCGGCGGCCTCGGCGTCGGTCTCGGAGGACGGGGTCCGCGGAGCCAGCGGCTCGGGGAACACGTCCCACGCCTCAGCATCGGAGAGCATCCGGGCCCACGCGTTCTGCGGGTCCAGGTGCCGCCCCACCGGGCGGAACGTCCACCGCGCGGGCGGCTCCTCCGTGGTGGGCCGGGTGCGCAGGCCGGTCGCCGCGAACTGCGCGGTCACGGTCCACTCGCCGGAGGGCTCGCGCCATGCGTCCCACTCGAGTCCGCCCGCGGGGGCGCCCAGCTCGCGCAGCCGATGCTCGGCGAGCTCGCCCAGGGTGCTGGGCCCGCCGTCCTCGATCGCATCGGTGTACAGATCGGGGCCGCCGACCCAGATCTCCGTGCCGCGCGCCTGCTGCGCCACGTAGCCGCGCTCCGCGAGGACGGGGAAGCCGTAGCTGCGGATGCGGGCGAAGGGGTTGCCGCTCTCGCGGGCCACCTGCTCCACCGAGGCGCCCGCACGGATGCGCTGCTGGATCTCCCGCGGCGAGAGCGGCGGGGCCTCCTGGGTGGCCGCGGCGCGCACGTCCTCCTGGTCGGCCAGGGGAGCGGTGGGCGTGCCGGACGCGGTGCGGCGCTCGCCCTGCGCGGCGGGGCGGTACGCGGAAGAGCGGGTCATGGAGGGGCGCGGCGCGGCGGGCTCGCCCGGCGTCGGACGCGCTTCCACGGGGGACGCGGCGGGCTCAGGGGAGCCCGTGAGGGCGGACGTGGCGGTGAGCGGGGCCGCAGACGGGGCGCCGGCGGCCGGCGGCAGGGGCGCGTGGGAGGCCGCCTCCGGCTGGAGGGGAGGCGTGATGCGCGGCGCCAGGGGGCTGGGGCCGGTGCGGCGGGGCGGCTGTTCCTCCTCGGGATCGACGCCGCCGGTGACCTCATCGCCGGACGCGTCGTCGGGGCTCTGCTCGTCGGTGTCCTGCTCGTCCCCCCGCGGGGCGTCCTGCGCGGGCTGCTCCTGAGGCTCGGCGTCCTCCTGCTCCGTGCCCTCGAGCACGAGGCGGCGCAGGTAGACGGAGAGGGGCAGGGAGTGCTCCTGCCCGTCCGCGTCGGCCAGGCGCAGTGCCCGGCCGTCCTCGGTGGGTCCGGTCAGTCGCAGCTCTGCCATGGCGGTGGTCCCTCCCACATCGTTCTCGACCGGTCCGCGGCGTATCCGCGGGCGCGGACGGCGCGGCCGGCGTCGGGCCTCTGCTGATCCTAGCGGTCCGGCCGCGGGGAGCCGCGGTGCGAGCGCGGCCCGCGGCCATTTGGTTCCCGGCGGCCCGTGGTGCACAATCTACGCGCAACGGCGCAGGATGACGGCGGGCGCTCCCCTCGGGGGTCCCGATCCGCTGCCCGCACCGGCATCGGTCCCGATGCCGTACCCCCACCAGCGGAGCGTGAGAACCACACCATGGCCACGGACTACGATGCCCCTCGCAAGAACGAGGAAGAGCTCGGCCAGAATTCCATCGAGGAGCTGAAGGCGCGTCGCACCGACACGCAGTCGGCCGTCGTGGACGAGGACGAGACCGAGGCGGCGGAGGGATTCGAGCTGCCGGGGGCGGACCTCTCCGGCGAGGAGCTCATGGTGCGGGTCCTGCCCGCGCAGTCCGACGAGTTCACGTGTGCCTCGTGCTTCCTGGTGCGCCACCGCTCGCAGGCCGCGCGCGAGAAGAACGGCGAGCTCTACTGCACCGACTGCGAGGGCTGAGCCCTCACCCGTCCTCGGCGGCCATGTGGCCGCCGAGGACCGCCACGAGCTCCTCCGGCCGGCGGGTGCTCGTGAGCCAGTACGGCGTCCGGTCCCGCTCGTCCGTGATCTGGACGCGCACGACGGGGGAGATCCACCCGCGCACCGTCACGTAGGCCAGTCCGTGCAGGTGCGGCCCGCGCTGCTGCCGCGCCGACTCGCCGCGATGTCCCGTCACCGCACCGATGTGACGCCGCTCGATGCTCGCGCGGCCCACCTGCAGCGTCCGCTCGCGCACCGTGATCCGGGGGGTTCCGGTGATCAGCAGGAGTGCCTCGATCCCGAAGAAGACGGCCGCGGCGATCAGCCCCACGACGATGTCGATCGGCGCGAACACCAGGATGGCCAGACCCGCGAGCATGAGGGCCACGATCCACACGCCCGGCGACGGGGAGAGCCGCTCCTCGTAGACCACCGGGTCAGGGTCGCCGGCGACCGCGGGGGCGGGCTCGGCGGAGAGGGGGCGGGCGTCGTCGTCGTGGGGCTCCTGCATGTCCTCCAGCTTCCCACATCCGGCCGCCCGGGGGCCCCGACGCGGCTCGGGTAGAGTCCTGCCACGTGAGTGACCCCGCCGAGCTTCCCGTGCCCCTGCGCGTCCTCGATCCTGACCTCCCGCCCCCCGCGTACGCCCAGGACGGCGACGCGGGCGCGGACCTGCGCACCACGGTGGACGTGACGCTCGCCCCGGGAGAGCGGGCCCTCGTCCCCACCGGCGTGGCGATCGCGCTGCCCCAGGGGTACGCCGGCTTCGTGCACCCCCGCTCCGGCCTGGCGGTCCGCCACGGCCTGGGCGTCGTGAACGCCCCCGGCACCATCGACGCCGGGTACCGCGGCGAGATCATGGTGCCGCTCATCAACCACGATCCGGCGGAGCCCCTCACCCTGCACCGCGGGGACCGGGTGGCCCAGCTCGTGGTCCAGGCGGTGGTCCAGGCACGCTTCGAGCCGGTGGACGCCCTGCCGGACTCCGTGCGCGGCACGGCCGGCTTCGGATCCACGGGCGGATTCGGCGCGGGCACCACCGCGCCGGCCGCCGACGTCGACACTCCCGGGAGGACCTCGTGATCTTCGGACGCAACCGCACCGCGCGCCACGAGCAGGTGACCCTGCCCGAGCATCTGCTCGAGGAGCGCGACCTCGCCGTGGCCGCGGCCGCCGGCGACGCCGCCCGGGAGGCCGAGCGCGGCCCCCACGACGTGACGGCCCGCCCGTCCGCCACCGGGTACATCGACCTGGGCGCGCTGCGCGTGCGCGCCGTCCAGGGCATGAAGCTGCGGCTCGACCTCGAGGACGCCACGCGGCGCATCGTGGCCGTCACCGTGACCGTGGGCGGCTCCGCGCTGCAGATCCAGGCCTTCTCCGCGCCGCGCGCCGCCGGACTGTGGGACGACCTGCGCGCGGAGCTCATGGACGCCCTGGGCTCCTCCCCGGGCGCCCACGTGCAGGAGCAGGCCGGCGCCTTCGGCCCCGAGCTGCTCACCCGCATCCCCGCCGAGATGCCGGACGGCTCGCCGGGCTGGAACGTGGCCCGCTTCGTGGGCGTGGACGGCCCCCGCTGGTTCGTGCGCGGCGTGTTCCACGGCGAGGCCGCCTTCCGGCCCGACGCCGCCGGACCGCTCGAGCAGGTCTTCTCCGACCTCGTCGTGGTCCGCGGCGAGGGGCCCCTGCCTCCCCGGGAGCTGCTGCCCCTGCACGCCCCGGCCAACGCCCAGCCCGTGCAGCGCCGCCACCGTCCGGCCGAGGGCGCCGAGACCACACCGACGGCGTCGTCCGGCGAGCAGCCGGCCGGGGGCGCGCCCCTGCCGGAGCGCGGCCCGGAGATCACGGAGACCCGGTGAGCCCCGCGACCGCGCCGGTGGCGGTCCTGCCGCCTCCCGCCGGGATGGTGGACCGCCTCGGCGTGGTGGTCGCCGTGACCATCCCGGGCGCCGACGACGCCACCGTGTTCCGCGCGGAGCTCGCCACGCGGCTCCCGGAGCCCGGACGGGCCGAGCCGCTCGCCGTCATCCGGCTGGTGTGGCACGGGCGGCGTCGCGTGCCCGGCGTGATGCCGGGGGAGTGGCTGCGCATCCGCGGCCGCGTCGTGGAGATCGACGGCGTCCCCACGCTGCACAATCCCGAGTTCGACCTCGTGGACGGCCCGACGGCCGTCCGATGACGCAGGAGGCACCCATGAACCGGCCCGCGACCCGCCGCGACCCCGGCGCGCCGGACCCCGCCGCCGCCCTCGGCCGCGGCGCGAGGCTCGACGAGCACGGCCGCCTGGACCCCCTGGCCAGCGTCGGCGGCTGGCGGGGGATCGTGGAGGCGTCCCTGTCCACGGTCGTCTTCATGGTCGGGTACGTGCTCACCCAGCAGGTGTGGCCCTCGGGCGTGGCCGCCGCGGGCGTGGCCGTCCTCATGGGCGTGGTCCGGCTCGCGCAGCGCCAGTCGCCCGCGCAGGTCCTGGCCGGGCTCGTCGTCGTCGTGCTCTCGGTGGCGGTGGCCCTGACCACGGGGCAGGCCCGGGACTACTACCTCTGGGGCTTCATCACGAACGCCGGCTACGGCCTCGCGTTCCTCGTCTCGATCCTCGCGGGCTGGCCCGTGGTGGGCCTGATCCTCGGCCTCGTGCGCGGGGAGGGGACCGCATGGCGTGCGGACCCCTGCCGCCGGCGCGCCTACGCGGCGGCCACGTGGGTGATGGTGGCCGTCTTCGCGCTGCGGCTGGGCGTGCAGGTGCCGCTCTACCTCGCGGACGCGGCGACGTCCCTGGGCGTGGCCCGTCTCGTGATGGGTCTGCCGCTCTACGCGCTGGGGCTCTGGCTGGCCTGGTCCGTGAGCGCGCCCTCGCCGGGCTCGCCCGAGGAGGAGCCCGGTCCGGCCGGCGCCGCCGCCGTCGACCCGGCGTCCTCACGCTGAGGCGCCGCGGCCTCCCCGACCAGGAGACGCCGCAGGGCCGTCTCGGCCGCGGCGGAGACGAGCAGGAACAGCTCGTCTCCGGCCTCGAGGACCTCATCCGGGGTGGCGGCGCGCGGCGTCCGGTCCCGCACGACGGCCACGAGCGGGGCCTCCGCCGGCCAGGACACCGTCCCGACGCGACGGCCGACGAGCCAGTGCGACGCCGGGACGCGGAACTCGGTGAGCGCCGTGCCGCCCGCCTCGAGGCGCAGCAGGCGCACGAGGTCGCCGGTCTCCACGGCCTCCTCCACGAGCGCCGTCATGATGGACGGGGTGGACACGGCCACGTCCACGCCCCAGGACTCGTCGAAGAGCCAGTCGTTGCGGGGGTTGTTCACGCGGGCGACGGTGCGCTGCACCCCGAACTCGCTGCGGCCGAGCAGGGAGACCACGAGGTTGGCGCGGTCGTCGCCCGTGGCGGCCACGAGGACGTCCGCCTCGAGCGCCCCGGCCTCGCCGAGCATGACGAGGTCGGTCGCGTCCCCCACGAGGGAGCGGGCACGGCCGACGTCGGCGCGCCGGACGACCTCCGGGCGCAGGTCCACCACGGTCACGGCGTGCCCGTGGGCGCACAGCTCCCGTGCGACCGAGGCGCCCACGGCGCCGGCCCCTGCGATGACGACCCTCATGACCGCTCCTCCTCGTCCTCGTCCGGCTCACGGGCCTCGCCCTGCAGCGCGGCCTCGACCGCGTCCCGCCGGTCCACGGGGTACACGCCGTGCACGACGTCGCCCTCCTGCAGGCGCTCGACGCCCGCCGGGAGCATCCCCTCGCCGAAGCGGGTCAGGTAGGCCACGCGGATCCCGGTCATCGACTCGACCTCGGCCAGGCGCCGCCCCCACCACGAGGGGTGGGGGACGAGCTCCGTGATGATCAGGCGGCCGGAGGGGTCGCGCTGCTCCGCGTCCGCGGCGCCGGCGGGCAGGAGGCGGTGCAGCACCTGCTCCGCGGTCCACTGGATGGAGGCCACCGTGGGCACGCCGAGGCGCTGGTACACCCGCGCGCGCTCGGCATCGTAGATGCGCGCCACCACGTGGTCCACGTGGAAGGTCTCGCGGGCCACGCGCGCGGCGATGATGTTGGTGCCGTCGTCCGCCGTCACGGCCGCCAGGCCCTGGGCCTTCTCGGTCCCGGCGCGGCGCAGCACGTCGCGGTCGAAGCCGATGCCCGCCACGAACTCGCCCGAGAAGTCCGCGGGGAGGCCGTCCTCCGCGCGGGCGTCCCGGTCCACCACGGCCACGGAGTGGCCCGCGGCGTCCAGGGTGGCCGCGAGGCGTGAACCCACGCGGCCGCCGCCGACGATGACGTAGTGAGCCATGGCCTGTTCGTCCCCTTCCGGATCGGTGCGGGCGGCGCCCGCCCGGGGACCATCCTCGCACCGCCCCGGGCGCCCGCGGGAACGGGCGGGGCATGGCGGTGCGGGGCGGGGGTACCGTGGTGCGGTGACGACGCTGTCAGCGACCCTCCGCCGGGCACTGCTGGGACGACCCGTGGCCTCCACGGACGCCGCCGCCCCGCGCATGCCCCGGTGGCGCGCCCTCCCCGTGACCTCCGCCAACGCGCTCTCCTCCCTGGCCTACGCCCCGGACGAGATCATCCTGACCCTCGTGGCCTCGGGCACCGCCGCCCTCGCGCTCGGGCCCCTCGTGGGCTGGGCCGTCGTCGCGGTCATGGTGCTCATCGTCGCCTCGTTCCGGGCTGCCGTGGTGGCGGTGCCGCACGGGGGCATCTACCGCATGGCGCGCACCAAGCTGGGACCGCGCGCCGGGGTGCTCGCCTCGGCCGCCCTCCTGCTGGACTTCGTCTTCACCGCCGCCGTGTCCCTCGCGGCCTTCGCCCACTACGCCGCCGCCCTCGTGCCCTCGCTCGCGGAGCACCGCATGGCGGTGGCGTGCACGGCCCTGGGCCTCGTGCTGCTCCTGGCCCTGCGCGGATCGGACCGTGGCCGGGGCCGGCGCATCCTGCCGCTCGTGGTGGCCGCCTTCGTGCTCCTGCTGGCGGGCATGGTGGGGGCGGGCCTGTGGCAGGACGCGGGGGGCGCCCTGGGCCAGGCCGTGACCGCGGGACACACGGTGGACGGGTCCGGCGCCGGGCCCGTCGGCGCGGTGGCCACGGCCCTGCTGGCCCTGCGCGCCTTCAGCGCGGGCTCGGTCCTGCTCACGGGCGTGGAGGTCCCCGTCTCGGCCGCCCGCACGGTGGCGCATCCGGCCGTGCCCACCGTCCGCTGGCTCCTCACGATGATGGCCGCCGCCGTGGCGGCACTCACGGTCGGCGTCATGCACCTGGCCCACCGCACGGGCACCGTGGTGGCCCTGGACCCGGCCTCCCTGCGCGGCCCGGACGGCGCGCCGCTGCCCGAGGGCGCCGCGGCACCGCCCGTGATCGCCCAGCTCGCGGCCGCCGTCTTCGGACCGGGGAGCCCGCTGGCCGTGCTCACCATCGCGGCCACCGCGCTCCTGCTGCTCTTCGCCGCGAAGTCCGCGTTCCGCTCCTTCCCGGCCCTGACCTCCCGGCTCGCCGACGACGGCTACCTCCCGCGGCAGATGCGCGTGCGCGGCGACCGCCTGGTCCACACGTGGGGCGTCGTGGCCCTCGGCGCCGCCGCGGCGATCCTGCTGCTCGTCTTCCGCGCCCAGACCGCCCTGCTCGTCCAGCTGTACGTGATCGGCGTCCTGCTGGCCTTCACCCTCGCCCAGACGGGGATGCTGCGGCTGTGGCGCCGCCGGCTCGCGCACACCCCGGGCACGCGCGCCCGCGCCGCGGTGCGCCTGCGCCTCGGCATCACCGCCGTCGCGCTGGGCGTCACCGCGCTCGCCGGCGTCGTCGTGCTCGTGACGCGCTTCACGCAGGGGGCGTGGGTGGCGCTGCTCACGATCGTCGTGGGTGCGCTGGTCATGGGCCGGATCCACCGGCACTACGCCGCGGTGGGCCGCGAGCTCACGCCGGACGCCCACGACGACGCCCGTGCCCTGCCCTCGAGGGTGCACGTCGTCGTCGTGGTCTCCACCCTGAACAGGCCGGCGCTGCGGGCCATCGCGTACGCCCGCGCGACCCGCCCCTCGTCCCTGGAGGCCGTGGTGGTGGACGCGGACCGCGCGGTGACGGAACGGGTGATCGACGACTGGGACCGCGCCCGCATGCCGCTGCCGCTCACCGTGGTGGCCTCTCCCTACCGCGACACGGTGGTGCCGCTCGTGCGGCACCTGCGCGAGCGCCGGCGCCTCTCCCCGCGGGACCTGACCATGGTGTTCATCCCCGAGTACGTGGTGCGGCCGGGATGGCGGACGCTGCTGCACAACCGCACGGCCACGCGGCAGAAGAACCGCCTGCAGCGGGAGGCGGGAGTGATGGTGGGCTCGGTGCCGTGGCAGATCCGCGAGGGCGAAGAGCCGGGACCGCGTTCCGCGGCGAATCTGCGAGAATGATGGGACCAGTCGACGCCCGGTGCAAGGTCTGCGGCGCGCTGCTTCGCGAGAGGAGTCATCATGGCCGTCACTGACGCCACCACGGACATCACCGAGGTCGGGAGGATCATCGAGGTCGAGGCCGGGCAGATGGCGCACGGCGGCCACTGCGTCGCGCGCCACGAGGGACGTGTCGTGTTCGTCCGGCACGCGATGCCGGGGGAGAAGGTCAGGGTCGCCCTGACCGAGTGCGACCCGGGAGCGCGGTTCTGGCGCGGGGACGCCGTCGAGGTCCTTCGGCCCTCCGAGTTCCGCCGCATCCACCAGTGGAAGCTCGCGGACGTCATGCGCGCCCACGCCTCGGGCCGGCCCCCCGTGGGCGGCGCCGAGTTCGGCCACATCGTGGTGCCGCACCAGCGCCGCCTCAAGGCCCAGGTCTTCCGCGACACGGTCGCCCGGATCGCCGGCGTGACCCTCGACCCCGAGGTCTGCTTCGCGGGCGAGGAGGACGAGCCCACGGGCCAGCACTGGCGCACGCGCACCTCGTTCGCGGTGACCCCGCAGGGCCACATCGCGATGCATGCGCACCGCTCCACCACCCTCCTTCCCGTGCGCAACATGCCGCTGGGCGTGCCGGCCCTGGACGCCCTGGCCCTGTGGGACTGGGACTTCACGGGGGCGGCCCGCGTGGACGTGGCCACCCCGGCCAACGGCTCGCAGCCGCTGGTGCTCGTGACGCCCACCCCGCAGACCGCGGCGGACGAGGCCAAGCTCGGCCGACTGCGCACCCGCATCCGGCAGACCGCGAACGCCTCCGCCGTCGAGGTGTCCACCGGCCTCGCCATGCCCGGTCCCAAGCGCCACTCGCCCGTCACCGTGGAGCGCATCACGGGCCGCACGTGGGTCTCGGAGACCGTGAGGACGGAGCGCGGCGGCGAGCGCCGCTTCCGCGTCACGGGCGACGGCTTCTGGCAGGTCCACCAGCATGCCCCGGCCACCCTCGTGGACGCCGTGCTCGAGGACGCGCAGGCGCAGCCCGGCCAGATCGTGGCCGACCTCTACGCCGGCGCCGGGCTGTTCAGCGCCTTCCTCGCCGACGCGGTGGGCCCCGAGGGCCGCGTCTACTCCGTCGAGGCCTCGCGCGGCGCGTCGAAGGACGCCCGCCGGAACCTGCTCGGCGCCGAGCAGGCGATCGTGCTCAACGGCCCCACGGACAAGGTCCTGGGCAGCTGGCTCAAGCACCCGGAGCGCGCGGTGGCCGACGGCGGCCTGGCCGACACGGCCGTGGACACCGTGGTGCTCGACCCGCCGCGCTCCGGCGCGGGCCGCAGGGCCGTGGAGCGGATCCTCGCCCTCCGCCCGGGCCGCATCGTGTACGTCTCGTGCGACCCGGCCTCCTTCGCGCGCGACCTCGCGTGGCTGCGCGAGGGCGGCTACGAGGTGGAGCGCGCCCGCGTGTTCGACCTCTACCCGGACACCCACCACCTGGAGTCCGTGACCGTGCTGCGCCCGGCCGCGGACCTCGTGGCCGCGCCGGCCGTCGTGGAGACCCCCGCCGCCGAGTGACCCGCCGGACCCCACGGGGGGGGGGGGGGGGGGGGGGGGGGGGGGGGCGCCGGCCCCCCCCCCCCCCCCCGCCCCCCCGCGGCCCCCCCCGCCCCCCCCGGGGGGGGGCGCCGCCGGCCGCCGTCGCCCCACGCCCCCGTCACGTCCGCGGCCGCAGTGCGTCGCCACACAGGGGAAGAGAGCCCCGGGGCGGGGCGGGCACGCGGTAGGCTGGGCGGCAGTGCGGCGCCTGCGACTCAGGTGACGGCCCTGTGAGGACCGTCACGGACGAGGACCCGGTGCCGACCCCCACTGGACGAGTGCCCGGGACGAACCCGGGCGGGAATAGGAGTCCTCCCGTGACCACTGTTGACAGCTTCGGGTCGAAGGGCGTCCTCGACGTCGCCGGCGCCGAGTACGAGATCTTCCGCCTCAACGCGGTGGAGGGCGCTGAGAAGCTGCCCTACTCCCTCAAGGTGCTGCTGGAGAACCTGCTGCGCACCGAGGACGGTGCCAACGTCACCGCCGAGCAGATCAGGGCCCTGGCCTCGTGGGATCCCTCCGCGCAGCCGGACACCGAGATCCAGTTCACCCCCGCCCGCGTCATCATGCAGGACTTCACCGGCGTGCCCTGCGTCGTGGACCTGGCCACCATGCGCGAGGCCATCAAGGACCTCGGCGGCGACCCCGCCCGCGTGAACCCGCTCTCCCCGGCCGAGCTGGTCATCGACCACTCGGTGCAGATCGACGTGTTCGGCAACGACCAGGCGGTCGAGCGCAACATGGAGATCGAGTACGAGCGCAACGGCGAGCGCTACAAGTTCCTGCGCTGGGGCCAGACCGCGTTCGACGACTTCAAGGTCGTCCCCCCGGGCATGGGCATCGTCCACCAGGTCAACATCGAGCACCTGGCCCGCACCGTCATGACCCGCGAGGTCGACGGCGTGCTGCGCGCCTACCCCGACTCCTGCGTCGGCACCGACTCGCACACCACCATGGTCAACGGCCTGGGCGTGCTGGGCTGGGGCGTGGGCGGCATCGAGGCCGAGGCCGCGATGCTCGGCCAGCCGGTCTCCATGCTCATCCCGCGCGTCGTGGGCTTCAAGCTGACCGGCTCCATCCCGGCCGGCGCTACCGCCACCGACGTGGTGCTGACGATCACCGAGATGCTGCGGCAGCACGGCGTGGTGGGCAAGTTCGTGGAGTTCTACGGCGAGGGCGTCGGCTCCGTGCCGCTGGCCAACCGCGCCACCATCGGCAACATGTCCCCGGAGTTCGGCTCCACGGCCGCGATCTTCCCGATCGACGACGTGACGCTCGAGTACCTGCGCCTCACCGGCCGCTCCGAGGAGCAGGTCGCCCTCGTGGGGGCCTACACCAAGGAGCAGGGGATGTGGCACGACCCCTCCACCGAGGTCGCCTACTCGGAGTACCTCGAGCTGGACCTCTCCACGGTGGTCCCCTCGATCTCCGGCCCCAAGCGCCCGCAGGACCGCATCGTCCTCTCCGACTCCAAGGAGACGTTCCGCAAGGACCTGCACAACTACGCCACGGACGACGAGGCCGGCGAGGGCCGTCCCTCCAAGCTCGTGGACGTGGCCATGGAGGACGGCCGCCGGTTCCAGCTGGACCACGGCGCCGTGTCGATCGCCTCGATCACCTCGTGCACCAACACCTCGAACCCCTCCGTGATGATGGCCGCGGGCGTGCTGGCCCGCAACGCGCTGGCCAAGGGCCTGACCTCCAAGCCGTGGGTGAAGACCTCCGTGGCCCCGGGCTCCCGCGTCGTGACCGACTACTACGAGAAGTCGGGCCTGCGCGAGTCCCTCAACGGCCTCGGCTTCAACGTGGTCGGCTACGGCTGCACCACCTGCATCGGCAACTCGGGCCCGCTCGAGCAGGAGATCTCCGAGGCGATCCAGGAGAACGACCTCTCCGTGACCGCGGTGCTCTCCGGCAACCGCAACTTCGAGGGCCGCATCAACCCGGACGTGAAGATGAACTACCTCGCGTCCCCGCCGCTCGTGGTGGCCTACGCGCTGGCCGGCACCATGGACTTCGACTTCGAGAACGAGGCCCTGGGCCAGGACGCGGACGGCAACGACGTGTTCCTGAAGGACATCTGGCCGGACCCCACCGAGGTCCAGAAGATCATCGACGAGTCGATCGACACCGAGATGTTCACGAACCAGTACGGCACCATCTTCGACGGCGACGAGCGCTGGCAGTCCCTCGAGACCCCCACCGGCGACACGTTCGCCTGGGACGCGGACTCCACCTACGTCCGCAAGCCCCCGTACTTCGAGGGCATGCAGGCGCAGCCGGAGCCGGTGGCGGACATCGCCGGTGCCCGCGTGCTGCTGAAGCTGGGCGACTCGGTCACCACCGACCACATCTCCCCGGCGGGCTCGTTCAAGTCGGACACCCCGGCGGGCCGCTACCTGCTGGAGAACGGCGTGGAGCGCAAGGACTTCAACTCGTACGGCTCGCGCCGCGGCAACCACGAGGTGATGATCCGCGGCACCTTCGCGAACATCCGCATCAAGAACCAGCTCCTGGACGGCATCGAGGGCGGCTTCACCCGCGACTTCTCCCAGGACGGCGCCCCGCAGGCCTACGTGTACGACGCGGCGCAGAACTACGCCGCCGCGGGCACCCCGCTGGTGGTGCTGGGCGGCAAGGAGTACGGCTCCGGCTCGTCCCGTGACTGGGCCGCGAAGGGCACCGCGCTCCTGGGCGTGAAGGCCGTCATCGCGGAGTCCTTCGAGCGCATCCACCGCTCGAACCTCATCGGCATGGGCGTGCTCCCGCTGCAGTTCCCGTCCGGCGAGTCCGCGGACTCCCTGGGCCTCTCCGGCACCGAGACCTTCGACATCGCCGGGGTGACGGAGCTCAACGAGGGCCGCACGCCGAAGACCCTGAAGGTCACCGCCACCGGCGAGGACGGCAAGGTCACCGAGTTCGACGCGGTCCTGCGCATCGACACCCCCGGTGAGGCCGACTACTACCGCAACGGCGGCATCCTGCAGTACGTGCTGCGCCAGATGGTCGCCAAGGCCTGATCCGCGCACGGGCCCCGTTCGCGGGGCCGCCCGACGCCGGCCCGTCGCCTCCCACGCGGAGGCGGCGGGCCGGCGTCGTCCTCGGCCTCCGCGCCCGCGCGCGGGGAGCGGAGTACCCTGGACGGACTATGAACGAACCGTCCCGCGCCAGCCGCCCCCAGGACACCGGTGCACCCCTGCTGCCCCAGATCACGTCTCCGGAGGCCCTCGAGGGCCTCTCCGAGGAGGAGCTGACGCGGCTGGCGGCGGAGATCCGCGCGTTCCTCATCGCCCACGTCTCCCAGACGGGCGGCCACCTCGGCCCCAACCTCGGCGTGGTGGAGCTGACGCTCGCCGTGCACCGCGTGTTCTCCTCCCCGCGGGACGCGGTCATCTTCGACACGGGCCACCAGTCCTACGTGCACAAGCTGCTCACGGGGCGCCAGGACTTCACCACGCTGCGGCAGCAGGGCGGCCTGTCCGGCTACGGCGACCGCGCCGAGTCTGAGCACGACGTCGTCGAGTCCTCGCACGCCTCCTCCTCCCTCTCCTGGGCCGACGGGATCGCCCGTGCGTGGTGGCAGACGTGCCAGCGGGACCGCACCGTGGTCGCGGTGATCGGGGACGGCGCCCTCACCGGCGGCATGGCCTGGGAGGCGATCAACAACATCGCCGGCGATCGCAACCGGCGCGTGGTGATCGTGGTGAACGACAACGGCCGCTCGTACGCCCCCACCGTGGGCGGCCTGGCCGACCACCTCGGCGGGCTGCGCCGCGGAGTGCTGGACAAGGTCCGCACGCACCGGCGCTACGAGCAGACCCTGGACTACATGAAGCGCCGCCTGCAGGAGGGCGGCACGGCGGGCCACCTCCTCTACCGCCCGCTGCACGCGGCGAAGAAGGGCCTCAAGGACCTCTGGGCGCCGCAGGGCCTGTTCGAGGACCTGGGCATGAAGTACATCGGCCCCGTCGACGGGCACGACGTGGAGGCCATGGAGGAGGCCCTCGACGACGCCCGCGCCTACGGCGGACCCGTGATCGTGCACGCCATGACCGAGAAGGGCCACGGCTATGCACCGGCCGTGGCGAACGAGGCGGACCAGTTCCACGCGATCGGCCGGATCGACCCGTCCACGGGCGAGCCCGTCACGTCCGACACGGCGCAGTCCTGGACCAACGTGTTCGGCGAGGAGATGGTGGACATCGCCCGCGAGCGCCCGGACGTCGTGGCCATCACGGCCGCCATGATGAACCCGGTGGGCCTGGCGCCCATGGCCCTGGAGTTCCCGGACCGCGTGTTCGACGTCGGCATCGCGGAGCAGCACGCCGTCACCTCCGCGGCGGGCATGGCCTTCGGCGGCCTGCACCCCGTGGTGGCCGTGTACGCCACGTTCCTCAACCGCGCGTTCGACCAGGTGCTCATGGACGTGGGCCTGCACCGCGCCGGGGTGACGTTCGTGCTGGACCGCGCCGGCGTGACCGGCCCGGACGGCCCGAGCCACCACGGCATGTGGGACCTCGCCCTGCTCCAGACCGTGCCGGGGCTGCGGATCGCGGCCCCGCGCGACGCCGAGACCCTGCGCGAGGAGCTGCGCGAGGCCGTGGCGGTGACCGACGCGCCCACCGTGGTGCGCTTCGCGAAGGGCTCGGTGGGCGAGCCCGTGCGCGCCCTCGAGCGCCTCGAGGACGGCACGGACGTGCTCTCCCGGATCGGCCCGGCCGCCCACGAGGACGACGCCGACCGCGACGTGCTGATCGTGGCCGTCGGCGCGATGGCCGAGCTCGGGCTCGACGTCGCGCAGCGCCTGAGCCGCCAGGGCATCACCGCCACCGTCGTGGATCCCCGGTGGGTCCTGCCGGTGGCCGGGTCCGTGATCCGCCTGGCCGCGCGCCACCGGATCGTGGTGTGCCTCGAGGACGGCGTCCGCGCCGGCGGCGTGGGCTCCCGCATCCGCCAGGAGATGCGTGCCGCGGGCGTGGACACCGCCCTGAACGAGGTCGGCCTGCCCGTCGAGTTCCTCGCCCACGGCACGCGCGCCGAGGTGCTGGACCGCGTCGGCCTGACCGCCCAGCGCATCGCGCAGGACACCGTGGCCCAGGTGCTGGGCGCCAAGGTGCCGTACGCGCGGCCCGTGTCCGGCGCCGTGCCGGAGTCCGGCATGCCCGGCGTGGCCCCGTCCAGCCCCGAGGACGCGCGGCGCACGTCCGATCGCTGAGCGCCGGCCGCCGTCGTCGCCCTCCCCACCCACTGACCCCCGACGCCAGGAGCACCCCATGAGCATCGTCCGCCTGTACCGCGACGTCACCGCCGAGGACGGCACGCGCCGCTTCGAGTACCGCGAGGCGTGGTGCGAGCCCGGCTCCGGGCAGTTCACCGTGCACCACGGCCGCGTCGGCGCGGTCGGCACGGTGGGGGACCAGCCCGTGGCCGACGACGCCGAGGGCGAGGAGCTGCTGGCCGCCTTCGTGGCGCAGGGCCGCGAGGAGGGCTTCGCCGAGCTCGCCGACGACGCCCTGACCACGCTGTCCGTGACCTACCGCCTGCGGGGGCGGACGAGCACGCCGATCGAGGCTCAGCACGCGGACGCCCTGCGCTCGGAGATCACCCACCAGCTCGCGTGGCGCGGTCTCGGCGACGTCGAGGACGTCGCGGAGGAGGAGGGCCGGCTCGTGCTCATCGTCCGCACGCCCCACGCTGCCAAGGCCGAGGCGGAGATCCCGGCCGCCGCCAAGCGCGCGCACGGCGTCCAGCCGAACAAGGTGGAGGTGCACCGCGGGGACCTGCGCCCGGCGGACGCCTCGGCCCATGGTGCGGCGGACGCGGAGGCGGACGCCGACGTCGTGGACGCTGCGGCCGAGACCCGGGAGGCCTGAGCGATGCGCACCGTGCGACTGGGCCGCTCCGGCCTCACCGTCTCCGTGGTCGGGCTGGGCTGCAACAACCTGGGCCGTCCCGGCACCGCCACGATGGAGCAGGCGGGCACCGACGCCGTCGTCGGCGCCGCGCTGGATGCGGGCATCACCTTCTTCGACGTCGCGGACATCTACGGCGCCGAGCCCGGCCTCTCCGAGGAGCGCCTCGGCACCGCCCTGGGCTCCCGCCGCGACGAGGTGGTGCTGGGCACCAAGTTCGGCATGGAGATGGGCGGGGCGAACGGGCCCGACGGCGGCGCCCGCGGTTCGCGCGCGTACATCGTCAGGGCGGTGGAGGCGTCGCTGCGCCGGCTCGGCACCGAGTGGATCGACCTGTACCAGTTCCACACGCCCGATCCCGGCACGCCGATCGACGAGACGCTGCGGGCGCTCGACGACCTCGTGCGGGCGGGCAAGGTCCGCTACGTCGGGCACTCGAACCGCACCGGCTGGCAGATCGCGCAGGCCGAGTACGTGGCGCGCGAGCTCGGCACCGAGCGGTTCGTCTCGGCGCAGAACCACTACAACCTCCTGGACCGCCGCGCCGAGCTGGAGGTCGTCCCCGCGGCCGCGGAGTTCGGCCTGGGCGTGCTGCCCTACTTCCCGCTGGCCAACGGCCTGCTGACGGGGAAGTACTCGCAGGGTGCGGCGCCCGAGGGCTCACGGCTCTCCCACGTGCGGCAGCACATGGTGGACGAGGCGGACCTGGAGCAGCTGGCCGCGTTCGGGGCGTTCGCGCGCGAGCGCGGCATCACCGAGGTGCAGGCGGCCGTCGGCTGGCTCGCCGCGCAGGGGCCGGTGGCGTCCGTGATCGCGGGGGCCACGCGTCCCGAGCAGGTCGCCGAGAACGCGAAGGCCTCCGACTGGGAGCCCACGGCCGAGGACCTCGCGGAGCTCGACGCGCTCTTCCCGGGCCCGGAGAAGGTGGCGCTGTTCTGATGCCCCTCGTGCCCTCGCCGGCCGAGATGGCCCTGGGGTGGAGCGTGTCCCTGACCGCGGGGGCGATCTGGGTGGGCGGGCTCGTCTCGCTCGCGCGCGGCCCCCTCGACCACCGGGCCCGCCTGCCGTGGGTCGTGTCCATGCTGATCCTGCCGGTGCTCGGGGCGCTCATCTGGTTCTGGTGGCGGCACCGCTACTACCCGGCGCGGCGGCGTGAGCAGCCCGGCTGGGACCCCAACCGGCGCGAGGTCGCGGCGCTGCCGCCGTCGCGGGGCAGCCGCACGCCCGCGCCCAGCCGGCGGGGCCGGCCCGATCCGTACGCCGGTCACGCCGCCCCGGAGGGACTGCTGCCGCGCCGGCGCTTCGGCATGGAGGAGTTCGCCGCGCCGGCAGGCCCCGGGCGGGAGCGCGGCGACGACGTCTGATCTCCCAGGACTCGCCGCGCCGCTCGGTTCCGGGCGTGCGCGGGCTCAGAGCTTGACGACCACCTGGTCGCCGTCGATGGCGGCCTCGTAGTCCATGAGGGGCTGGCGCGCGGGGCCGCCGAAGGGCTTGCCGGTCTCCACGTCGAAGTGGGAGCCGTGGCACGGGCACGCGTAGGCCGTCCCCTCGGGGCGGTCCACCACCTGGAGCAGGCAGCCCTGGTGCGTGCACACGTTCGAGTACGCGGTCACCGTGGACTCGTCCACGCGGTGCATCAGCAGCGTGCGGCCCTCCACCTCCACGGACGTCGTGGCGCCCACGGGCAGCTCCGAGACGGCGAGGGCGGGCGTCCTGGCGGCGCCGACGTAGTGGTCCTGCGCCGTGTCCTCCGCGCGGATCTCATCCGTGCAGCCGGAGAGGACGAGGGAGCCGGCACCCACGGCGGCGACGGCGGCGCCGCGGCCGAGCACGGTGCGGCGGGTGGTGCCGGGCTGGGCGTCCTGGGGGGCGCAGTGGCCGCAGCAGCCGGTCTCGGCGGCGGGGGCGGGCTGGGAAGAGCGGGTGTCCTGCGTGGTCATACCCCCATTGTTCCACTCGGCGGACCGGGCGCCTCCCCGCGTGCGGTGCGCGGGGGAGGGTGAGAGGATCGTGAGCCGACCCGCCGTCGTCGTGCGTGAGAGCGCGGCGAGACCGACCGAGACCAGGAGACCCGCCGTGGCCGACACCGCCCGCCCCGCCTTCGACCTGACCCCGTTCGAGCGCTGGGAGGCCGTGACCCTGCGCGGGGAGCACGTGGGCTTCCTGTTCCGGCGGCTCGCCGAGGGCGTGCTCACCTCCCGCATGGGCTTCGCCCCCACCGCGGTGCAGCGCGCGGCGACCCCGGACCTGCCGGATCGGTTCTTCGCGCAGAGCCAGGTGGCCTTCACCGACGACGGGGCGACGTGGGTTTGGACGTCCTATGAGGACTCCGCCACGGAGCAGCGCGTGCGGATCGAGCGCGAGCGCGCGGGGCTGGGGGAGGACGTCGTGCCCTCCTACGCGGAGCACCTGCTGATGGGACCCGCGGCCGAGGCGGCGCTCACGTTCGTGCGGCTCGAGGAGGCATCCCCGCTGCAGGGGCCGGTGCGCATGCCGGAGGCGACGCTGCGGCCGGCCGGCGGCGATGCCGGTGCGGGGGCCGAGGGCGGCGTGCGGGTGGACGTGGTGAGCGAGGGCGTGGTGATCGGCTCGCATCACGTGCGCGAGGGCGCCGTGACGGCCTCGGACTGGGGTGGCGGGACGGCGTCCGCGCCGGTGGCCGGCAGGGACGAGGCGCTCGCCGGGCTGGGCGCGCAGCTGGTGACGTTCGCCGGACTGCCGGTGGAGTGAGGCGGGGCGGGCACCAGCGCCGCCAGGGACATGACCTGCCACCCGGCCAGCGCCCATCCGACGCCGAACGTGCGCGCCCTCGTGCCGCCGCTGCCGTGGGAGCGGTACGCCGGCGGCCCCGCCACCCTTCCGCGGTGACGGGGCCGCCGGCGCCGGGATGCCGGCCTCAGCCGTGGAAGCGCGTCCCGTTGACCCGCTCGGACGCGCCGGAGTCGTCGAGGTACCCCGTGATGCCGCCCAGGTGCAGCGGCCAGCCGGCGCCCAGGATCATGCACAGGTCCACGTCCTCGGGGGCGGCCACCACCTCCTCCTCCAGCAGCAGGCCGATCTCCTCGGCCAGGGCGTCCTCCACGCGGTGCAGCAGCTCCTCGGCCGTCTGCGGGGCGTCGCCCTGCTCGAGCAGCGCGGCGGTCGCGGCCGGGATCTCCTCGCCCGTCGCGCCGGCGGCCTCCTCGCTCTCGGCGCCGCCGCGCACGTCCTTGGCCCAGATCGCGGTCTTGCCGGCGTCGATGAGGCGCTGGAGGTTCGCGGACACCGGGAAGCGCTCGGCCCCGAAGGCGGCCTGCAGCGATTCGGAGACGTGCTGCGCCACGGGGATGCCCACCATCGCCAGGAGCGTGAACGGGGTCATCGGCAGGGCCAGCTCGTCCAGGGCGTGGTCGGCGGTGTGCGCGTCGGTGCCCTCGTCGAAGGAGTTCTGCACCTCGCCCATCATGCGCAGCAGCACGCGGTTGACCACGAAGGCCGCCGCGTCGTTGACGAGCACGCCGGTCTTGCGGAGGCGGCGGGCCAGCTCGAACGCGGTGGCCACGGCCTCGTCCGAGGTCTCGGCCACGCGGACGATCTCGATGAGCGGCATCTGGGCCACCGGGTTGAAGAAGTGGAAGCCGACGAGGCGCTCCGGGTTCTGGAGCACCTCGGCCATCGCGGCCACGGACAGGCTGGAGGTGTTGGTCGCCAGGATCGCGTCCGGGCGCACGATGCCCTCCAGCTCGCGGAACACCGCGCGCTTGACCTCGAGCTCCTCGAACACGGCCTCGATGACGACGTCGGCGTCCGCGTAGACGGACTTGTCCGTGTCCGCGGTGATGAGCCCGGCGAGCGCCTCGCCCTGCTCCGCGCTCATCCGGCCCTTGGCCACCTGCTTCTCGATCTGCCCCTGCACGCCGGCGAGGCCGCGCTCGACACGCTCGGCGTCCATGTCCGTCATCACGACGGGCACCCCGAGCTGCTGGGCGAACACCAGGGCCAGCTGACCGGCCATCAGGCCCGCACCGACCACGCCGACCTTGCGGACCTCGCGGGCCTGGTCCGCCCCGGGATCGCCCGCCGGCCTCTTCGCACGGCGCTGGACGACGTCCAGGAACGCGTACACGGTGCGGCGGAACTCGGGGGAGCCGATGAGCTCCTGGAGCGCCTCGGCCTCGTGCTCGGCCGACTCCTCGCGCGTGCGCGTGCGGGCACCGACGAACAGCTCCTCGACGTGGCGGCGCGCCGGGAGGTGGCGCCCCGGGCGCGCGGCCTGGAGCTGCTCGAGCGCCGCGAGCGCGCGCTCCCACGCTGCGTCGGAGACGTCGCGGCCGTGGTGCTCGGACTGCGCCTCCTCGGTCTGGCCCTCGCCCGTGAGGATGCGCGCGGCGAACGCCAGGCCGGCCTCCAGCAGGTCGCCCTCGGCCACCGCGTCCATGAGCCCCAGCTCGTACGCGGCCTTCGCGTCCAGGGTCCGGTTGTTGTCCAGCGGGTTCTTCACCAGGACGCCGACGGCGGCCTCGGGGCCGATCAGGTGCGGCATGCGCCACACGCCGGACCAGCCGGGCACGAGGCCCAGCCGGACCTCGGGCAGTCCGAAGCCCTTGGCGCCCGCGGCCACCACGCGGTGCTCGGCCGCGAGGGCGAGCTCGAGCCCGCCGCCGAGCGCCGTCCCGTTGACGAAGGCGAAGGTCCGGGCGGGGAACGCGTCGAGCCGGTCGTAGGCGGCGTGGCCGAGCCGGGCCAGGTCGCGGCCGATGCCCGCCTGCGGGTCCCCGGCGTCCTCGATGCCCGCGATCAGCGAGAGGTCGGCGCCGGCGGCGAAGGTGCCCTCCGTGCCGGTGACCGCCAGGGCCTGGATCTCGCCGGCCTCGGCCCGCGCGGCCTGGGCGTCCAGGGCGCGGGCGAGCCCCAGCAGCGAGGCCGGGCCCAGCGTCGCCGGCCGCTTCGGGCCCTGGCCGTTGTCCAGGGTGAGGAGGGCGAGGGTGCCCACGCCGCCGGGCAGCGCGTGGTCGGTGACCTCGATGTGGGTGACGACCTCGTCCGGGGTGATTCCGGGCAGGTGGCCGAAGGCGTCCAGGGGAGCGGGGCGTTGTGTCATGGCTCTCACTCTAACCGTGACGCGCCGTCCCAGGAACGCCGCTCAGTCCTCCACGGGGTCCGGATCCAGCAGGGCCACGGTCAGGACCGCGGCCACGTTCTCCACCTGCCACGGCCGCGCCCCGCGCTCGCGGAGGGCGTCCTCCACGGACTCGGGGGTGAGCGGCGTGGGCGGCTCCCAGCAGATCCGGCGCAGCGTGTCCGGGGTGAGCAGGTTCTCGGTGGGCATGTCGAGCTGCTCCGCGCGGCGGGCCACGCGCGCCTTCGCGGTCTTGAGCCTCCGGTCGGCGAGCGGGTCGCGATCGCGCCACGCCCGCGGCGGCGGCGGGGCGTCCCCGCCGCGCACGTGCAGGGGCGGGGCTGCGCCGTCGGCGGTGTCCTCGAGCCCGGCGCGGATCGCGGCGATCCAGCGGGGCGCCTCCCGGGACGCGGAGCGGCCATGGAAGCCGGAGGTGTCCCGCAGCGCGGGGACCGTGCGGGGCTGCGCGGTGGCGGCGGCCACGAGCGAGCGGTCGGGGATGAGCCGGCCGGGGGCGACGTCCCGGTGTCGGGCCAGCTCCTCGCGGGCCTCCCACAGGCGGCGCAGCACGGCCAGCTGTGCGGGTCGGCGCAGGCTGTGCGAGCCGGAGGTGCGGCGCCACGGGTCCGTGCGCGGGGCGGGCGGGGGCGCCAGCCGGGCGGTCTCGAACTCCTGGCGCGCCCACTCCGTCTTGCCCTGCTCCTCCAGCAGCGCGGCGAGCGCGTCCCTCAGCGGCACGAGCAGCTCGACGTCGAGGGCCGCGTAGGCCAGCCAGCCCTCGGGCAGCGGCCGGGTGGACCAGTCCGCCGCCGAGTGCTCCTTGGCCAGGGTGACCCCGAGCATCGCCTCCAGGACGGCGGCCAGGCCCACGCGGGGCAGCCCGGCCAGGCGGGCGGCCAGCTCCGTGTCGAACAGGGCGTCCGGGCGCAGCCCCTGCTCGGCCAGGCAGGGCAGGTCCTGGCTGGCCGCGTGGAGGACCCACTCGACCCCGCTCAGGGCCTCGGCCAGCGGCTCCAGGCCGTCGAAGGCCTCCGGGTCCACGAGCCAGATGCCCGCGCCCGCGCGCTTGAGCTGCACGAGCATCGCGCGCTGGCCGTAGCGGATGCCGGAGGCGCGCTCGGCGTCCACGGCCACCGGTCCGGTGCCCGCCGCGATGGCGCGGGCGCAGGCCTCGAGCCCGGCGGGGGTGTCGGTCACATGCGGGGTCCCGCCCTCGGGCTCGGTGATGAGCCGGGGCGCGGGGGCCTCCCCGGCGGCCTCGTCGGGGGACGGCTGTCCCGGTGCGGACGCGGCCTGGGTCATGGAGTGCTCCTGCTGGTGGGTCGTCAGTGGGTGGGGTGGGGGAGAGCGGCGGACTCGGGCGGCAGGCCGGCGAAGGCGCAGATCATGTCCGACCACGCCTCCAGGTGCGCCCCGAGATCCCGCCCGCTCGGGGTCCAGGAGGCGCGCAGCTCGATGTCCGTCACGTCCGGCTCGCCGGCCAGGGTGCCGAAGCTCTCCGCGAGCTGGCGCGTGGCCACGCCTCCGGCCTCGGTGTGCTCGGCGTGCCGGGTCTCCAGGGCCTCCACGAGCCAGGTCCAGGCGACGGCGCCGGCGAGGTGGTCCGTGGCGACGTCGGGCTCCAGGCTCGCCCGGATGTACGTGACCGCGCGGAACCGGCCCCGCCACTGCGGCGAGCCGGCCGGATCGTGCAGGAGCACGAAGCGGCCCGTGGCCAGCACGGGGCTGGCCGGGTTCTCCGCGGCGACGTCCTCGCACACGTCCGCGGCCAGGGCCACGGCGTGCGGGGCGAGACCGGGCGGGGCCGGGATCTCGCGCAGGCGCACGGGGGTGCGGGGCCGGGCGTCGCGCAGTTCCGCGAGCGCCCGGCGGAACTCCGCGGGCACCTCGGCGCGCGCGGCGTGGGGCGCCCCGGTGACGGTCATGCCCGACAGCGTAGGCGGGCCGGTGCGCGTCGCGGCGCAGGGCGCGCCGTCGGCGGTCCTCAGCGCCGGGCCGCCAGGGCCTGGCCGAGCGCGTCCGTGAACCCGGCGACGTCCTCGCGGGAGGTGTCCCACGAGGTCATCCAGCGCACCTCGCCGGTGGCGGGGTTCCAGTCGTAGAACGGGTAACGGGCGCGCACCGCGTCGGCGGCGGCCGGGTCCAGGACGGCGAACACCGCGTTGGCCTCGGGCTGACGGGAGAGCTCCACCCCCTCGAGCGCGGACACGCGCTCGGCCAGCAGGCGGGCCATGGCGTTGGCGTGGTCCGCCAGGCGCACGCCGAGGTCGTCGGTGAGCAGGGCCAGCAGCTGCGCGGAGAGGTAGCGCTGCTTCGAGGCCAGCTGCATCGAGGACTTGCGCAGGTACCCCAGGGACATCTGCGCCGCGGAGTCCGCGTCGCGCTCGCGGCCCGGCACGTCGCGGTCGGTGACCATGGCCGCGGTGGCCACGGCCTCCGGGTTCAGCACGACCACGGCCTCCGCGCCCAGCGCACCGTTCTTCGTGCCGCCGAAGGAGACCGCGTCCACGCCGGCGTCGGTGGTGAACTCCCGCAGGGGCACACCCAGGGCGGCGGCCGCGTTGCACAGGCGGGCGCCGTCCATGTAGACGCTCAGCCCGGCGGCGTGGGCGGCGTCGGCGAGCGCCCGCACCTCCTGCGCCGAGTACACGGTGCCGACCTCGGTGGCCTGGGCGATCTCCACCACGGCCGGCTGCACCGTGTGGACGAATCCGAAGGAGCCCAGCACGGGCGTGAGGAGCGCGGGAGTGAGCTTGCCGTCGTCGCCCGTGGAGACCGGGAGCAGGGAGAGCCCGCCGACCTGCACGGGGGCGCCGCCCTCATCCGTGGCGATGTGCGCGTGGCTAGCGCACACCACCGCTCCCCACGGGGGCGTCAGGGCCCGCAGTGCGACGACGTTCGCGCCCGTGCCGTTGAACACCGGCAGCGCGAAGGCCCGCTCGCCGAAGGTCGCGCGGACGCGCTCCTGCAGCGCCGCCGTCACGGGGTCCTCGCCGTAGGCCCGCGCGTGGCCCGCGTCCGCGTCCAGCATGGCGGCCCACACGTCCGGATGGACGCCCGCGTAGTTGTCGGAGGCGAAGGCGCGCAGGTCGGCGGGCGACGTCGGCGCCCCCGGGGCGCTCACGCCGCGTCGCCCGGCGTGTCGGACGCGTCGGCGGAGGGCACGTCGGACGGGCTGAGGCGCAGCGAGATCGAGTTGATGCAGTAGCGCAGGTCCGTGGGCGTGCCGTAGCCCTCGCCCTGGAACACGTGGCCCATGTGGGAGCCGCACCCGGCGCAGCGCACCTCGATCCGCTGCATGCCGAGGGTCTCGTCCTTGATGTACTCCACGCGGTCCTCGGCCAGGGGTGCGAAGAAGGAGGGCCAGCCGCAGTGGGAGTCGAACTTCTCGTCCGAGCGGAACAGCTCCGCCCCGCACGCGCGGCACGCGTACACGCCCTGCACGTGGGAGTCCCAGTACTCGCCCGTGTAGGGGCGCTCCGTGCCGGCGCGGCGCAGGACCTGGAACTCCTCCGGGGTGAGGCGGCGCGCCCACTCCTCCTCGGTGAGGGCCGCGGAGTGCGGCGTCGCGGGCGGGGCGGCGTGCGGAGGGGTGTCCGGGGATGCGGTCTCGTGGGTGCTCATGGTCCGCACAACGCCCGCGCCGCTCGCCCTGTTCCCCGCCGGGCCGGCCGGATCGGCGCGGTCGGTGCGGATTGGCCCGCCCGCGCGTGCGTGGTCGAGAATGCACTCATGGCCTCCTCCTGCCGCCGTCGCCCCCGCCGCCACCGGTCCCGCGCTCGCGGAGCCGTGCCCCTCGCGCAGCGCCTGGTGCGCCGAGGGGTGAAGGGCACCGTGCGCGGCTCCGTGGCGATCGCCGCGCCCATGGCGCGCTGGTCCCCGGTGCTGGGCAGCGTGGCCCTCTCCGGGGCGTTCGTCGTGGCCGGGGCCAGCTCCGCGCTCGCGGGCGTCTTCGCCCGCACGGTGGTGACGCCCGTCCGCCAGCACGCGGAGTCGACGGCGATCCTGGCCGTCGTGGACGGGGAGGACGGGCCCGAGGTCATCCTGCCGGCCGACGAGTACACCACCGTCCCCGGCGTCTACTCGCTGACCTTCGACGGCGGCGCCGGCTGCGCGCGGATCGGTGCCATCACCTCGTTCGACCCGCGCGACGGCACGGTACAGCGCGTCGTGGAGGAGGTCTACGCCGGCGAGCTGCGGGCCGCCGTGAAGGGGCGCTTCACCGCGTTCGTGTACCCCACCCCGGCCGACGCCGGACTCGAGGCCGCCGAGGTGCTCGTCCCCGTGCCGAACGGCTGCGCCCCGGCCTGGCGCGTGGACCCGGAGGCGGATCAGGACGCCCGGTCCGGCGAGGGGCGGTGGGCCGTGATGGTGCACGGCCGGGGCGCCCGCCGCAACGAGGGCATCCGCGCGGTGCCCACGGCGCAGCGACTCGGCATGACATCCCTGCTGATCTCCTACCGCAACGACGGCGACGCCCCCGACGCCCCGGACGCGCGCTATGGGCTCGGCACCACGGAGTGGGAGGACGTGGAGGCCGCCATCCGGTACGCGATGGAGCAGGGGGCCGAGGACGTCGTGCTGTTCGGCTGGTCGATGGGCGGGGCGGTGGCGCTGCAGTGTGTGGACCGCTCCGCGCTGGCCCCTCATGTGCGGGCCGTGGTGCTCACCGGCCCGGTGGTCGACTGGATGGACGTGCTCGAGCACCAGGCCAAGCTCAACCGCATCCCGGAGGCGATCGGCCTGCTGGGCCAGTGGCTGCTCTCCAATCGGGCCGGCCGGTTCGTCACCGGCCTCGCGGCCCCCGTGGACCTGAAGGCGATGGACTGGGTGACCCGCGCCGAGCAGGTGCGGGTGCCCACCTTGATCCTGCACTCCGAGGACGACGAGTACGTGCCCGTGGGCCCGTCCATGGACCTGGCCGAGCGCAACCCCGAGCTCGTGCGGTTCGTGCGGTTCCAGCGCGCCCGCCACACGCGCGAGCAGAACGTGGACCCCAAGAAGTGGGACACCACCGTGCGCGGCTGGCTGCGCGCGGTGCTCGGCGCGAGCCGGCCCGGCACCCGCCGCGCATGACGTCGTGATGGAGGCGCCGGGAGCGAGTCGAGGCCCCGCTCGAGGTGTCACGAGGGGGGATGGAGGACCTGTACGGCCACGCTCGGGAGGTGTGTCGTGGGTCGGCGCGGATCTCACTCGCTGAACTCGCCGGCGCGGACATGATCGTGCTGGACCTTGTGCCCCACCGGAGGGACGCGGCGGAGATGCAGGTATGCGGTGACCTCGCCGAGCCGGGGGGCCGCTGTGATGGGACTGACGATCTCCGTGGACGGGTGTGCACGCTTCGAGATCGGCGTGGACGACGACGACCTGGACTTCGCACGGCAGGTGATCGACGCCGTCGTCGACGGCCGGGTGCGGATCAGGGAGGCGCCCGGGCGGTCGGAGACCACGCTGACACTGCGTGACGGATCGACTGTCGTGTCCCGCGGGTGGTCGCTGCCCGACGGCGGGCTGGTGCCGCGTCCAGGATGGAGGAGCCGTGCCGATGTCCGGGAGTGTGCGCCCTACCGGTGAGACCGGCCCGCGAGGCGACACCCTCCACCTGCGTTCGTGTCACGGCGGAGGTGTCCTGAAGATGGCCGGAGACCGGGCCGGAACCGGGTCGGTTCCGGCCATCCTCATGACTGCTCGTCCCCGGTCACGGGGTCGCGCTCAGCCCTCGGTGAGCCCCCGGCGCCGCAGCAGCGGTTCCAGCTCCGCGTCCCGCCCGCGGAAGGCGCGGTAGGACTCGAGCAGGTCCCGCGTGTTGCCGCGCGCGAGCAGCTCCGCTGCGAAGCGATCGCCGTTCTCCCGCGTGAGGCCGCCGTTCTCCCGGAACCACTCCACGGTGTCCGCGTCCAGCACCTCGGCCCACACGTACGAGTAGTATCCCGCCGCGTAGCCCGAGCCGAAGATGTGCTTGAAGTAGCCGGTGCCGTAGCGCGGGGGCACGAGGTCCGGGTCGATGCCCGCCTCCGTGAGGACCCTGCGCTCGAACGCCGCCGGATCCGCGGTGGCCGCGTCCACGGTCTCCTCCGTGAGGGTGTGCCACGCCCAGTCGATCAGCGTGGCGCCCAGGTACTCCACCGTGCGGTAGCCCTCGCCCCACAGGTCCGCGGCCTCGAGCTTCTCCAGGGTGCCGGCGGGCAGCTCCTCGCCGGTCTCCTCGTGGCGCGCGTACGCGGCCAGGATCTGCGGCTCGCGGATCCACATCTCGTTCACCTGGCTCGGGAACTCCACGACGTCCCGCGGCACGGCCGTGCCGGTCACCGAGGGGTACTCGCCCTCAGCCAGCAGGCCGTGCAGGGCGTGGCCGAACTCGTGGAACAGGGTGGTGGTCTCGTCCAGGGTCAGCAGCGCCGGGCGGCCCTCCGCCGGGGCGGGCACATTCATGGTGGTGAACACCACCGGCTTCTCGCCGAGGGCCTCGGACTTGTCCCGCACCGTGTGCATCCACGCGCCGCCCGACTTCGTGGCCCGGGCGAAGAAGTCGCCCACGAACAGGCCGACGGACTCGCCGCCCTCGCGGGCGACCTCCCAGACCCGCATGCCGGGGCGGTACAGGTGCCGCGCCAGCTCCGGGCGCTCGGTGAACGTGAGCCCGTACAGCGCCCCCGCCGCGGCGAACACGCCCTGCGTGAGCACGCGGTCCAGCTCGAAGTACGGGCGCAGGGCCGCGGTGTCCACCGCGAACGCCTCCCGCGCGTGCCGCGCGGACAGGTGCGGCCAGTTCCACGGGGCCACCTCGGCCGCGCCGTCACCCGTGCCCGCGACGACGGCGGCGTCCCGGCGGGCGTTGGCCATGGCCCGCGGAGCCATGGCGGAGAGCAGCTCCTCCACCGCGGCCACGGACGGCGCCGAGCGGTCCTTGAGGGCCTGCTCCGCCCAGCACGAGGCGCCCAGCAGGCGGGCCTTGCGCAGCCGCAGCCGCACGATCTCCATCGCCAGCGTCAGGGTCTCGTTCTCCCCCGATGCGCCGCGGCCCACAGAGGCCTCGAACACCTCCCGGCGCAGCGCCTCGTCCTCGAGGTCCGCCAGCCAGGGCTGGGAGGTGAACAGGGAGAGGGTCAGCAGCCACGGGCCCTCGCCCGCGGGGGCGTCCGCCGCGCGGTGCCCGGCCTCCACCGCGGCGGCCGCGGCGGCGTCGACGTCGTCCTGGCCGAGGCCCGCGAGGCGCTCGCGGTCCGTGACGAGCACGGCACGGGCGGCGGTGTCCGCGACGAGGCGGCGCGTGAAGGCGGAGGACGTGGAGGCGAGCTCGCCGTTGATGCGCTGCAGCTCCTCCCGCTCCGCGCCGCCCAGGTGGGCGCCGGCGACGTCGAGCCGCTGGCGGAGCACCTCGAGCAGGCGGGCGTCCTCGCCCGTGAGGGAGCCGGCGTCGATCGCGGCGACCCGCTCGGCCAGCCGCGGATCCAGCAGCAGGGCGTCCTCGTGGGCGGCGAGCTCAGGGGAGAGCTCCTGGGCCAGGGCCTGCCGGGCGTCCGTGCCGTCCGCGCCGACGAGCGTGAAGAACACGGCGGCGACGCGGCGCAGCAGGTCCCCGGAGAGCTCGAGCGCCCGCACGGTGTTCTCGAAGGTCGGGGCATCGGGGGAGGAGAGGATCGCCTCCACCTCGGCGCGCTGCTCCGCCATGCCCTGGCGGATGCCGGCGGCGAGGTCGGCGTCGGAGCACGCGGCGAAGTCGGGCAGCTCGTGGGGGAGGGCCGAGGGGCTCAGCAGGGGATGGCCCTCGGGGAGGGTGTCGGTGAGGGAGGTCATACGGGCACCCTACGACGGCGGCCGACGTCGGCGGGTGCGGGCCCGCTGGCTAGACTGGGCCGTCGAGCCAGCAGTCGAAGCCAGGAGGCGTGCATGTCCGGACATTCCAAGTGGGCCACCACCAAGCACAAGAAGGCCGTGATCGACCAGCGTCGCGCCAAGGCCTTCGCCAAGTACATCAAGGGCATCGAGGTCGCCGCCCGCGCCGGCGGCGCGGACATGTCCGGCAACCCGGCTCTGGACCTGGCCGTCAGCAAGGCCAAGAAGAACTCGGTCCCCAACGACAACATCGACCGCGCCATCAAGCGCGGCGCGGGCCTGACCGGCGAGGTCATCGACTACGTCGAGATCATGTACGAGGTGCGCGGCCCCCAGGGCTCCGCCCTGCTCGTGGAGTGCCTCACGGACAACAAGAACCGCGCCGCCTCTGAGGTGCGCGTGGCCGTGACCCGCAATGGCGGCACGATGGCCGACTCCGGCTCCGTCTCCTTCCTCTTCACGCGCAAGGGCGTCGTGCGCCTGCCGGCCGAGGGCAACACCGAGGACTCGCTCCTCGAGGCGATCCTCGAGGGCGGCGCGGACGCCGAGGAGGTCGTGGAGGCCGGGGAGGACTTCGAGATCGTCTCCGATCCCTCTGACCTGCGCGCGGTGGCCGAGGCGCTCGACGCCGCCTCGGTCGAGTACGAGACCGACGAGGTCGAGTTCATCCCCACCATGAAGGTGCAGCTGGAGGACGCCAAGGGCGCCGGCACCTTCCTGCGGCTCGTGGACGCGCTCGAGGAGCTCGACGACGTGCAGAACGTCTACTCGAACGTGGACATCGCCCCCGAGATCCTCGCCCAGCTGGACGAGGACTGAGCAGCACCGCCGTGACGCGGCCCGCCGAGGTCGTCCGCATCCTGGGGGTGGACCCCGGGCTCACCCGCTGCGGGATCGCCGTCGTGGACGTGGACGCCCGTCGTCGGGCCGCGCTCGTGCACGTGGAGGTCGTGGGCACCCCGCCCGGGACCTCCCTCGACCAGCGGCTGCTGCGGATCGACGAGGCCGTGACCCGCATCATGGCGTGCCACCGGCCCGACCGCGCCGCCGTGGAGCGCATGTTCGCCAACAACAACACGCCCACCGTGCTCGGCACGGCCCAGGCGGCCGGCGTGGCGATCGCGGCGGCGGCGCGCGCCGGGATCCCGGTGGGGCTGCACACCCCCTCGGAGGTGAAGGCGGCGGTGACCGGCCACGGCGACGCGGGCAAGGAGCAGGTCACCACGATGGTCACCCGCATCCTCCGGCTCGACGCCCCGCCGCGGCCGGCCGACGCCGCCGACGCCCTCGCGCTGGCCATCGCCCACGGCTGGCGCGGCACCGCCCTCGGCCACGCGGCCGGGCAGACCGGCATGGACACGGCCGACATGGCCTCGCGGGCGGGACGATCGCGCTCCGCGGCCCGGGTCCCCCTGCCGACGCGGGCCGGGGAGATGACGGCGGCGCAGCGGGCGTGGCTCGCCGCGGAGCGCTCGACGGGCGGCAGGCGCCGCTGACCCCGCGCCCTCGCCGGGGGCCGGGCGGATGCCGGGATCGCGGGACGTTCGATGATATGTTCGAATGCGTCCCCCTCGACGTCGGAAGGCCCAGCATGATCGCGTCCCTGAGCGGCACCGTGGAGCACGTGGCGCTGGATCGCGCCGTCATCGCGACCGGCGGCGTGGGCGTGCTCTTCCACTCCACCCCGCAGACCCTCGCCACCCTGCACGAGGGCCGCCCCGGCCACGTCCAGACGCACCTCGTGGTCAAGGAGGACGCGCTGACCCTCTACGGCTTCGCCGACCGCCATGAGCGCGAGGTGTTCGAGGTGCTGATCGGCGCCAACGGGGTGGGCCCGCGCCTGGCCCTGGCCATCCTCGCGGTGCACCACCCGGAGGCCGTGCGTCGCGCCGTCACAGAGGAGGACGAGAAGGCCCTCACGCGCGTGCCGGGCATCGGCCCGAAGATGGCGCGCAAGATCATCGTGGAGCTCTCCGGTCGGCTGGCCCCCACGGGGGAGCAGGTCCCGGAGGAGGACGCCCCCGCCGCCGAGGAGGCCGCCGCGACCGCGTGGCACGCCGACGTCGTCGCGGCCATGGCGGGCCTGGGCTGGTCCGAGAAGGAGGCCGAGAAGGCCGTGGCCGCCACCGTCGCCGCCCGGCCGGAGCTCGAGGACTCCCGCGACGTCGCCGCGCTGCTGCGCGCCACCCTGCGCGACGTCGGCACCGCCGGCGCCGCACGCGGGGGCCGGTGAGCATGGCCGAGCGGCCCATGACCGCCCCCGAGGCGGACGCGGAGGAGCGCCGGCTCGAGGCGGCGCTGCGGCCGAAGCACCTCGACGAGTTCGTGGGGCAGATGCGCGTGCGCGAGCAGCTGGACCTCATGCTGGCCTCGGCCCGGCTGCGGGACCGCGCGGCGGACCACGTGCTCCTCTCCGGCCCGCCCGGCCTCGGCAAGACCACGCTGGCCATGATCGTGGCGGCGGAGATGAACGCCCCGTTGCGCCTGTCCTCCGGCCCGGCCATCCAGCACGCCGGCGACCTCGCGGCCATCCTCTCCTCGCTCACCGAGGGGGAGGTGCTCTTCCTCGACGAGATCCACCGGATGTCCCGGCCGGCCGAGGAGATGCTCTACATGGCCATGGAGGACTTCCGCGTGGACATCGTGGTGGGCAAGGGCGCCGGCGCCACCTCGATCCCGCTCGAGCTGCCGCCCTTCACGCTCGTGGGCGCCACCACCCGCGCGGGCCTGCTGCCCAGCCCCCTGCGGGACCGGTTCGGCTTCACCGGCCACCTCGAGTTCTACGCAGAGGAGGAGCTGGAGCGCGTGCTGCGCCGCTCCGCCCTGCTGCTGGACATGCGCGTGGACACGGACGGCTACCGGCAGATCGCCTCCCGCTCGCGCGGCACCCCGCGCATCGCCAACCGGCTGCTGCGCCGCGTGCGGGACTGGGCGCTCGTGAAGGGCCTGGAGTCCGTGGACGCCGAGGCCGCCTCGGCCGCCCTCACCATGTACGAGGTGGACGCTCGCGGGCTGGACCGCCTCGACCGCGCGGTGCTCACCGCGCTGTGCACCACGTTCGGCGGGGGGCCGGTGGGCCTGTCCACCCTGGCCACCGCGGTGGGCGAGGAGATGGAGACCGTGGAGACGGTGGCCGAGCCCTTCCTCATCCGCGAGGGGATGGTGGCCCGCACGCCGCGTGGCCGCGTCGCGCTGGCTGGAGCGTGGGAGCACCTGGGGCTGACGGCGCCGGCAGCCCCCGGCTCCGCCTGAGCGGCCCGGGCGGGGACGGCCCCTAGACTGGCCCGGACCCCGACCTCGACTGACGGAGCCCGACGCATGTCCTCGCTCGACCACGCCCTCCCCGCCCTCGCCCCCGCGGCGGCCGCACAGCCCGCCGGCGGCGGCTCCAGCATGTTCATGCTGCTCATGTTCGCGGCCCTGGCCGTGCTCATGTTCATCTCCATGCGCCGCGCGAAGAAGGTGCAGACGCAGCAGGCGGAGATGCGCCGCGGCCTCACCCCGGGCCAGGAGGTCATGACCACCTCCGGCATCTTCGGCCGCGTGGTGCGCCTCGACGAGTCCGAGCAGCGCGCGACCCTCGAGGTCGCCCCCGGGATCCGCATGGACTTCCACCTCCAGGGCATCGCCAGCGTCGTGGAGCCCACCGGCGTCGACGCCGCGGCCGACGGTCCCGTCCTCGCCGAGCCGACCGCCGCGCCGACCACCGACCCGCGCGTCGCTCCGGAGAGTGCTGCGTCCGGCTCCACGGCGGCCGACGTCGTGGACCCCGGCCATGAGGGCACCGCCCCGCGGACCGACCGCCCCTGAGACCCACCCGGCGGCCCGGACACGGGCCGCCCCCGACGCGGACGGAAGCACCTGAAGCATGGCGAAGACATCCCCCACCGGCTCAGCCGCGCGCACCCTGGCCTGGCTGGCCGCCCTGATCGTGGCGCTCACGGCGATCCTCGGCTTCGGCGTGGCCTCCGGCCAGGCGAGCTGGGCCCCGAAGCTGGCCCTGGACCTCGAGGGCGGCACGCAGATGGTGCTGGCCCCGCAGACCGCCTCCGGTGAGGAGGCCACCCCCGAGCAGCTCCAGCAGGCGGTGGAGATCATCCGCCAGCGCGTGGACGGCTCCGGCGTGGCCGAGGCCGAGGTGGCCACCCAGGGCGCCGAGAACGTCGTGGTCTCCCTCCCCGGCGTGCCCGACGACGAGACGCGCCGCCTCATCCAGGCCTCTGCGGACATGGTGTTCCGCCCCGTGCTGCAGGCCGCCCCCGGCGAGGCCACCCCCGAGGACCAGCTCATTCCCGCTGACCAGTTCCCGAAGCCCACCGCGGAGCCGAAGGACGCCTACGACCCGAACCGGCTGACGCCCGAGCTCGCCGACGAGTTCCAGCGCGCGGACTGCACCGTGCCCCGCGATCCCTCCGCCCCGGCCCAGCCCGCGGACCAGGCGATCGTGGCGTGCCAGCCGGCGGAGGAGACGGACGGCGGCATCGTCTCCCCGTCCGTGAAGTACCTCCTGGGCCCCGTGGTCATCCCCGGCACCCAGATCGACGGCGCCACCAACGGCATGGCCCAGGCGACGGGCGGCGTGTCCACGAACCAGTGGGTCGTGAACATCGACTTCGACGCCGAGGGCGCCAAGACCTTCGCCGAGGTCACGCAGCGCCTGACCCCGTACCCGGAGGGCGACCCGCGCAAGCAGTTCGCCATGGTCCTGGACGGCGAGGTCATCTCCGCGCCGCAGTCCAACGGTGTCATCACCAACGGCAGCGCGCAGATCAGCGGCGGCAGCATGACGGAGGAGTCCACCGCTCAGCTCGCCGAGCAGCTCAGCTACGGCTCGCTGCCCATCTCCTTCTCCATCGAGTCCGAACAGCAGATCTCCGCCACCCTCGGCCAGGACCAGCTGTTCTGGGGCCTGATCGCGGGCCTCATCGGCCTCGCCCTGGTGGCCGTCTACCAGCTCTTCCAGTACCGCGCCCTCGGCCTGCTGACGTTCGCCTCGATCGTGGTGGCCGGACTCCTGACCTACCTCGCCATCGCCATCCTCGGCTGGACGGACAACTACCGCCTCTCCCTGGCCGGCATCGCGGGCCTGATCGTGGCGATCGGCCTCACGGCCGACTCGTTCATCGTCTACTTCGAGCGCATCAAGGACGAGCTGCGCGCGGGCCGCACCGTGGACGTCGCCGTCCACGAGGGCTGGAAGCGCGCCAAGCGCACCATCGCCGCGTCGAAGGCCGTGAACCTGCTCGCCGCCGTCGTGCTCTACTTCGTGGCCGTGGGCAACGTCCGCGGCTTCGCCTTCACCCTGGGCCTCACCGCGATCGCCGACCTCATCGTGGTCTTCTGGTTCACCCACCCGATCATGCAGCTGCTCGCGCAGACCCGCTTCGTCGGCGGCGGGCACCGCATGTCCGGGCTGGACCCCTCGCTGCTGGGGGAGGAGCCGGCGCTGTACCAGGGCGCGGGCCGCCTCCGGGAGCCCCGGGTCGCCGCGCCGGGAACCCCCGCCGAGGAGGACGGCGCCCCCGCCTCGGGCGCGCACGCCGCCGCGTCCGTCCTCGCCGGCCCGTCCCGCGGGCGCCGCGGGGCGGCCCCCATGACCATCGCCGAACGCCGGCGCGCCGAGCGCGCCGCCGCACAGGAGGACACGCCGTGAACCGCTTCGCAGCCTGGGGCAACGACCTCTACTCGGGGCGGACCTCCTACCCCTTCGTCCAGCGCTGGGGGCGCTGGTTCGCCCTCGCCGGGATCCTCCTGGCCCTCGCCGCGGGCCTGACCGCGCTGCGCGGCGGGTACAACCTCGGCATCGAGTTCAAGGGCGGCTCGGAGTTCACCGTCTCCTCCGCCCAGTCCACGGACGTGGAGCCCGGACGGCAGGCCGTCGCCGACGTGGTGCCGGACTCGGACCCCACGGTCACCGACATCGCGCCCGGCACCATGCGCGTGCAGACCGAACAGCTCGACGACGCGCAGACCCGCCAGGTGGCCGAGAACCTCCAGGGCGCCTACGGGGTGGGACAGGACCAGGTCACCTCCACGTTCGTCGGCCCGACTTGGGGCCAGGCGGTCTCCCAGCAGGCGCTCATCGGCCTGATCGTGTTCGTGGTGTTGGTGACCCTGTTCATGGCCCTGTACTTCCGCACGTGGAAGATGTCGCTCGCCGCCGTGCTGGGCATGCTGTACGTGGTGGCCCTGACCGCCGGGATCTACGGGGCGACGGGGTTCGAGGTGACGCCCTCGGCGATCATCGGCTTCCTCACGATCCTCTCCTACGCGCTCTACGACACCGTGGTGGTCTTCGACAAGATCCGCGAGAACACGGCCACGGACCACGAGGACCCCCGCCGCACGTTCGCGCAGAACGTGAACCTGGCCGTGAACCAGACGCTCGTCCGCTCCATCACCACCTCGATCGTCGGCATCCTGCCCGTGGGCTCCATCCTGTTCATCGGCGCCGGACTGCTCGGGGCCGGCACGTTGCGGGACATCGCCCTGGCCCTGTTCGTGGGCATCATCGTGGGCACGCTCTCCACGCTCTTCATCCAGGCCCCGCTGTACGCGCTCCTGCGCCGCGGCGACGCGGACGTGCGGGCGCACGACGCGCGGGTGGGCGAGCTCTCCGCCGCCCGCGGCGCGGACGGCGAGGGGCGCGTCCCGGCGGTCTGATCCGCTGACGACGACCCGGGCGGGGGCGGGCGGGCACGGCGACGTGCCCTCCCGCCCCCGTCCCTTCGCCCGGGGTAGACTCGCCCATCATCCGCGGGCCGGGCCCGGTATCCGAAGGAGTCGCCGCCATGAGCGAGCAGCACCAGCACCCCGCCCCGGCCGGCCCGCCCCCGGCGCCGCAGACACCGCCCGCCGCGGCGCGGCCCCGCGGCCGCATGGCCCGCCTCACCGGCCGCCACGCCACCGAGTACTCGCCGCTGCTCGAGCCGCTCATGCGCACCGTGCGCCAGCGCGCCACCCGCGCCGAGCTCATGGAGATCGTGCGCGCCTTCGAGGTCGCGCAGCGCTGCCATGCGGGGCAGATGCGCCGTTCGGGGGACCCCTACATCACGCACCCCGTGGCCGTGGCCACCATCCTCGCCGAGATCGGCGTCACCGGCCCCACGCTCCTGGCGGCCCTGCTGCACGACACCGTGGAGGACACCGACTACTCGCTCGATCAGCTGCGCCGGGACTTCGGCCCCGAGGTCGCGCTGCTCGTGGACGGCGTCACGAAGCTGGACAAGGTGACCTACGGGGCCGCCGCGCAGGCCGAGACCGTCCGCAAGATGGTCATCGCCATGGCGCAGGACGTGAACGTGCTGCTCATCAAGCTCGCGGACCGCCTGCACAACGCCCGCACGTGGCGCTACGTCTCACCCGCCTCGAGTGCCAAGAAGGCGCGGGAGACCCTGGACATCTACGCCCCGCTCGCGCACCGGCTCGGCATGAACACGATGAAGTGGGAGCTCGAGGACCTCGCGTTCGCGGCTCTGAAGCCCAAGGTCTACGCGGAGCTCGTGCGCCTCGTGGGCGACCGCAATCCGGAGCGGGAGAAGCATCTCCAGTCCCTGCGCGGCGTGATCGAGGAGCAGCTGCGCGAGCAGCGCATCCGGGCCACCGTCACCGGGCGCCCCAAGCACTACTACTCGATCTACCAGAAGATGATCACGCGCGGGAAGGACTTCGACCAGATCCACGACCTCACGGGCATCCGCATCATCGTGGACACCGTGCGGGACTGCTACGCGGTGCTGGGCGTGATCCATGCGCGGTGGAACCCGATCCCGGGCCGGTTCAAGGACTACATCGCCGTCCCGAAGCTCAACATGTACCGCTCCCTCCACACCACCGTCATCGGCCCCGACGGCAAGCCCGTGGAGATCCAGATCCGCACGCTGGAGATGCATCGCCAGGCCGAGTACGGCGTGGCCGCGCACTGGCGGTACAAGGCCGGGGCGGCTGCGGCTGCCCAGGCCCCCGCGCAGGCCACGCCCGCGTGGCTGCGCTCCGTCATGGACTGGCAGAAGGACACGCGGGACCCGGACGAGTTCCTCTCCGCGCTGCGCACCCAGATCGGCGCCGACGAGGTCTACGTGTTCACGCCCAAGGGCGAGATCCGCTCCCTCCCGGCCGGGTCCACGCCGGTGGACTTCGCGTACGCCATCCACACCGACGTCGGCCACCGCACCATCGGCGCGCGCGTGAACGGCAAGCTCGTGCCGCTCTCCACCCCGCTCAGCCACGGGGACACCGTGGAGGTGTTCACCTCCAAGGCCGAGGACGCCGGCCCGAGCCGGGATTGGATGGGGTTCGTGGTCTCGCCGCGGGCCAGGTCCAAGATCCGCCACCACTTCGCCACCCAGCGCCGCGACGAGCAGGCCGAGCGCGGCCGCGAGGCCCTCACCCGACGCATGCGCCGGGCCGGCCTTGCCGTGCAGAAGGTGCTCGGCGGCGAGGAGATCGTCGGGGTCGCGGAGGAGATGGGCTACGCCGACCTGGACGGCCTCTTCGCCGCGGTGGGCGACGGGCATGTCTCCGCGCAGGCCGTGTGCGAGCGGCTCGAGGAGCGCCTGGCCCCGCCCACGCCCCCCGCCGCGGAGCCGACCGCGGAGCTCCCCGTGGGCGAGGTCGACCTCGCAGCGCTCGTCCCCGCGCAGACGCGCCGCACCCCGCAGCGTGCCACCAACGACGCCGGCGTGCTCGTGGCCGGCGACGGCGGGGTGCTGGCAAAGCTGGCGCGGTGCTGCAACCCCGTTCCCCCGGACGAGGTGGACGGATTCGTCACGCGTGGCTCTGGCGTCTCCGTGCACCGGGCCGACTGCCGCAACCTGGCGACCATGCTGGGGCAGGAGCCCGAGCGCCGCGTGCCCGTGGAGTGGGCGCCTTCGCGGGACACCGTCTACCTCGTGGAGATCCAGGTGGAGGCGCTCGACCGCACGTCCCTGCTCTCGGACGTCACGCGTGTGCTCGCGGAGAACCACGTGAACATCCTCTCGGCGTCCGTGAACACCACGCGCGACCGCGTGGCCATGAGCCGGTTCGTCTTCGAGATGGGCGATCCCATGTACCTGAGCCACGTGGTCAACGCGGTGCGCCGGATCGACGGCGTGTTCGACGTCCACCGCACCTGAGCGCCCCTCACCCGGGCGCCTCCAGCGCAGTGAGCAGCGCCGCGAGGCGGGCCCGGGCGGCGACGACGCCCGCCCGCCGCGTGGGCCGAGCCAGTCGCTCCGTCAGCCCCGCCGTCCCGTGGCGGGCCATCACGTGCGCGGCGCGCCGCGCGTGGTCCGGGTCCCCGGTGAGCAGGAGGTCCTCCACGGTGCGGGCCGGCGTCGTCACGCGCGCCGGCCCGACCCGCATCACGTCCGCCTCGGCCTCGGCGTGCCCCTGCGGCCCCGCGGCCACGTCCGACTGCACGAGCGCCCACGGCAGGACCGTGCCGCCGGCGGGCAGGCGGTGGTAGTGCGCCACGGCCGCGTGGATCCGCGGGGGCGCCGGCCCGCCCGCGAGCACCCACGCCGCTGACGGGCCCACCGCCGTCCAGCCGGCCGCCAGGACGGGGCCGGCCAGGAGCCAGAGGGCGGCGGCCCGTGTCTCCGCGTCGCGGGCCGCGCGGGACCGGCAGTAGACGCCCGGGAGGACCCGATCGATGGCGCCGCGGTGCACGAGCGCCTGCAGCTCCGCGTCGGTGAAGTGCTCCCCGGCCACAACGAGGTCCGTCGCGAGCCCGCGGCGGGCCGACGTCGGGAGGGCAGTGGCCGGCGGTGCGGCCGTCGGCGGCGCGGCGGGCGCAGGGGCGGGGGAGGTGCTCATGGCACCGAAGCGTGCCAGAGACGCCGCACCTCCGTTCGGCACCTGTGGACAGGTGCCGAACGGGGGTGCGGGAGCCGGCGTTCGGGGGACGCCGCGGAGGGGTCAGCGCAGCTCGGAGGCCGCGGCCTCGAGGGCCTGCTTCCACTGCAGGCGGGCGTCGAGGGCCTCCTGGGCCTTCGCAATGCCGCGCTGGTCGCCCTTGGCCTTGGCCTTCTCCAGGTCCGCCTCGAGGCCGGCGATGGTCTCCTCGAGCTGCGTCAGGGCCGAGCTGGTGCGGGCCTTGGTCTCCGGATCGGTGCGGCGCCAGTGCTCGGACTCGGCCTCCTTGACGGCGTCCTCGAGCTTGCGGAAGCCCTCCTCCATGCGGCGCATGTCGCCCCGCGGCACCTTGCCGGCCTCCTCCCAGCGGCCCCGCAGCGCATTGAGCGCGGCGCGGCCCGCCTTGAGGTCGGTGACGGGGAGCATCTTCTGGCCGTCGGCCAGGATCTGCTCCTTGACCTTCAGGTTGGCGGCGTATTCACGGTCGACCTCGGCGTCCACGGCCTTGCGGGCCGCGAAGAACACGTCCTGTGCGGCGCGGAAGCGGGCCCACAGGGCGTCGTCCTCCTTGCGGGAGGCGCGGGGGGCCTTCTTCCACTCGTCCATGAGGTCGCGGTACTTGCCGGCCGTCACGCCCCAGTCCGTGGAGGAGGAGAGCTCCTCCGCGCGGGTGATCAGCTTCTCCTTGACCTGCTTGGCCTCGGAGCTCGCCGCGTCGAGGCGAGAGAAGTGGGCGCGGCGGGTCTTGTCGAACGTGGTGCGGGCGGCACGGAAGCGCTTCCACAGGCCGTCCTCCACCGGCTTGGACAGGCGCGGGCCGGCCTTCTGCGCGGCCTTCCACTCGTCGAACAGCTCGGCCATGCGCGCGGAGGCCTGCTTCCACGGCATCCGCTCCGCGGCGGTGCCGGCGTAGCCCTCGGCCTCGGCCACGATCGCCTCGCGGGCGGCCAGCTGCTCCGCCTGGGCGGCCTGGCGGGCCTCCTGCTCCGCGGCGCGGTAGTCGCCCAGGAGGGTGTCGAGGGCGGCGAGGCGGGTGCGCAGCGCGGCCATGTCGCCCACCATGTGGCGCTCGTCCACGGCGGAGGTCATCTGGCCCAGGGCCTTGCCCAGCTCGCCCGAGGGGGCCCCGGCGGCGATGCGCTGCTGGAACAGGGCCATCTGCGCGCGCACGTCGTCGTACTTGCGCACGAAGTAGCTGAGCGCGTCCTCGGTGGAGGCCTCCGGCACCTGGCCGACCGCGACCTCGTCCTCGCCGTCCAGCAGCGTGACGTGGCCGTCCTCGCTCACGCGGGCGAAGCGGGCGGCCTCGGCGATCGGCGTGGGGGGCACGGCGGGCGCGACGACGGCCGGGGCCTTGGCGGCACGCGCCGGCTTCACGGCGGCGGGAGTGGCGGGGGCCTTGGGCGCCGCGGGGCGCATCGCGGCGGGGGAGGCCGGACCGGGGCGGGCGGCGGGCGCGGCCTGCTCGGCGGACGACTCCGCCGGGGCCTCCGCGGTGTCCTCGGCCGGCGCGGTGCCGTGCTCGGAGGCGTCGGGCACCACCACGGCCAGCGGCTGGGCCTCCGCGGGCACGGGGGGCTCCTCGGCGCCGGCGTCCTCGGCAGGAACGGCGTCCTGGTTCGGAGCGTCCTGCTCGGGGGTCTGGGGGGCGTCCTGCTCGGGCAGGGCGGCGGTCGCCTCGGCCTCGTCCTCGAGGGCGGGGGACTGCTGGTCGTCGGGCTGCTGCTGGTGGGTCACCGCTGGAACTCTCCCTGGATGCGCCGACGCGCACGCGGGGCGCGGGCCGGTCGGGATGGACACGAACGTCCCCAGCGTACCGGCCGCGTCGGCGGCCCCGACTAGAATGGGCCGGTGCTCGGGCTTCGGTGCTCCGTTCCCGCCACCGCTCCTCACCGTCGTCGCGAAGGATTCCCATGTCCCGCAAGGCCTCCCTCTCCGGTTTCCACGAGTGGCTCCCCGCCGAGCGCCTCGTGGAGCAGCACGTGCTGGACACCCTGCGCCGGACCTTCGAGCTCCACGGGTTCGCCGGCATCGAGACCCGCGCCGTCGAGACCCTGGGCCAGCTGCTGCGCAAGGGCGAGATCGACAAGGAGGTCTACGCCGTCTCCCGCCTCGCCGAGGACGCCGAGGGCACCTCGGCCAAGGATCCGAACGACCCGAAGCGCCTGGCGCTGCACTTCGACCTCACCGTTCCGTTCGCGCGCTACGTGGTGGAGAACGCCGGCCACCTCGCCTTCCCGTTCCGCCGCTTCCAGATGCAGAAGGTCTGGCGCGGCGAGCGCCCCCAGGAGGGTCGCGCCCGCGAGTTCACGCAGGCGGACATCGACGTCGTGGGCGACGGCGAGCTCTCCCCGCGCTACGACGCCGACGTCGCGCTCGTGATGGCCGAGGCGCTCGGGGCCCTGCCGATCGGCGACTTCCTCATCCGCGTGAACAACCGCAAGCTCGCCGAGGGCTTCTACCGCGGCATCGGGCTCACCGACGCCGCGGGCGTGCTCCGCTCCATCGACAAGCTGGAGAAGATCGGCCCCGACGAGGTCGCCCGCCTGCTGCAGGAGGAGCTCGGCGCCACCGAGGAGCAGGCGCGCCAGGCCCTCGAGCTGGCCGCGATCCGTACCGAGGACACCTCCTTCGTCGAGCAGGTCCGCGCCCTCGGCGTGGAGGACGAGCTGCTCGAGGAGGGCCTGGCCGAGCTGGCCGACGTCGTGGGCACGCTGCACCGCCGCGCCCCCGGGCGCGCCGTCGCGGACCTCTCGATCGCGCGCGGCCTCGACTACTACACCGGCACCGTCTACGAGACCGTGCTCGTGGGCCACGAGCAGCTCGGCTCGATCTGCTCGGGCGGCCGCTACGACGCGCTGGCGTCGAAGGGCAACCGCGTCTTCCCGGGCGTGGGCCTCTCCATCGGCGTGACGCGCCTCGTGATGCGCATGCTCTCGCAGGAGATGGCCGTGGCCTCACGCTCCGTGCCGACTGCCGTGTACGTCGCACTCACCCAGGACGCGGACTGGTCGGAGGCGCAGGACGTGGCCGCGCTGCTGCGCGAGCGGGGCATCCCGGCCGAGGTCGCCGTGAGCGCGGAGAAGTTCGGCAAGCAGATCAAGTACGCCGACCGCCGCGGCATCCCCTACGTGTGGTTCATGGGTCGCGACGACGCCGGCACCCGCACCCACGAGGTCAAGGACATCCGCTCCGGCGAGCAGACCGCGGCCGACCCGGCCGACTGGACCCCGTCCGCCGAGGACCTGCTGCCGCAGATCACGCGCGCGGAGGACGTCGACCCCGCCTGACCGATGCCCGTCCGACCCGCCTGTCCGTGAGGCGGGTCATGGCCGACGCCGAGGATGCCACCATGGAGCTGCCCACCGCCGTCCTGACCCTCCTCACCGCCGGGGAGCCGAACCCGCTGGTCCCGCAGCCGTACGAGATCACCGTGCTGGTGCTCGGCGGGCTGCTGGTGGCCCTGGCGGTGGCCGGCATCGCCGCGGCTCGCCAGGAGCGTCGTCGCCGACGGCCCGCATCGGCCTGACGGCCTCCGGCCTCAGCGCGGGGGCCGGTCCCGCCCGGCCAGCACGAAGGCGCGTCCGCCCACGCCGATGAGGAAGACCGCGAGCATCGCCACCACGGACAGAGGCGGCAGGGTGAACGCCAGGACCAGGCACAGCACGAGGCCCAGCACGTTCACGGCCCGCGGGACCCGCAGCGGGCGGGGGAGCGCGGCGTCCCTGCCGTCCTCGCCGCCGCGCAGGGTGAGCGCCGCGAGGTTGGCCACGGCGTAGTAGACCAGCACGCCGAAGGAGCTGAAGCCCACCACGGTGAGGATGTCGGTGGTGAGCACGAGCAGGATCACGGCCACCGCGACGGCCAGCTGGCCGACCCACGGCGTGCCGGTGCGCTCGTGCACGCGGGCCAGGGGCCGCGGCAGGTCGGACTCCCGGGCCATCGCCAGGGCCGTGCGCGAGATGCCGGTGAGCAGGTTGAGCATCGCGCCCGCGCTGGCCAGGCCGGCGGCGACGAGGGCGAGCCAGCCCCATCCGGAGCCCAGGGTGACCTCGAGTGCCTCGCGCACGGGCGCCGGGGAGAGCGCCAGGCCCCTCGGGCCGAGCGCGGCGAGGAGCCCGAGCGTCACGAGCGTGTAGAGGCCGACGGTCAGGCCCAGGGCGATCAGGATGGCCCGCGGGATGGTCCGCCGCGGGTCGATGACCTCCTCTCCCATCGTCGCCACGCGGGCGTAGCCGGCGAACGCGAAGAACAGCACGCCCGCGCCCATGAGCGCGCCCGCCATGGGGGCGTCCCCGAGGCCGCCCGCCACGTCGCCCGCGCCGCGATCGCCGAGGGCCAGCCCGGCCGCCGTCGTGAGGGCGAGCACCGCCACCACGGGCACGAGGATGGCCATGGTGGCCTGCGCGGTGCGGGTCACGCCCGCCATGGCCACGCCCGTGAGGACGACGACGGCGGCCACGCCCGCCAGGCGCGCGGCCAGGGGCTGGTCCGGGAAGAGGTAGAGGCCGACCGTCGTCGCCATGGCGGCCACCGAGGCCGTCTTGCCCGTGACGAAGCCCCAGCCGGCGAGGAATCCGGCGAGGGGGTGCAGCTGCCGGCGGCCGTACACGTAGGTGCCGCCGGACTCGGGGTGCACCGTGGCCAGCTGGGCGGTGGAGAGCGCGTTGCACAGCGCGGTGAGCACGGCCAGGCCGAGTGCCGCGAAGAGCAGCCCCGGATGCCCGCCCGTGAGGGCGGCCGCGAGGCCGATGGCGGTGAAGACGCCCGCACCGATCATGGAGCCGAGACCGATGGCGATGGCGTGGGGCAGGGTCAGGCGGCGCTGCAGCACGGGGCCTCCTGGTCAGAGGGGACGGTGGTGGCCTGGCGCCGTCGGGCGGCCAGTAGACTCGCGTGCGACGGTCCGCGCGCGTGTCCCCCAGGGATACCACGGCGGACCGACCATCACATGAACCCCGCACCTCGTCCGGCGGACACCGGACGGAGAGGACACCCCGTGCTGCGCACCCACCACCTCGGCGAGCTCAACGCCTCGCTCATCGGCCAGACCGTCACCGTCACCGGCTGGGTGGCGAAGCGGCGCGACCACGGCGGCGTCGCCTTCGTGGACCTGCGCGACGCGTCGGGCCGCGCCCAGGTGGTCGTCCGCGACGAGGCCGACTTCGACCCGCTGCGCAACGAGTGGGTCCTGCAGGTCACCGGCACCGTGGAGCGCCGCCCCGAGGGCAACGAGAACGCGAACCTCGCCTCGGGCGAGGTCGAGCTGATCGCCGAGGACGTCACCGTGCTCAACACCGCGGCCGCCCTGCCGTTCCAGGTGGACGAGCACGTGGAGGTCGGCGAGGAGGCGCGCCTGCGCCACCGCTACCTCGACCTGCGCCGCCCGCAGCCGAGCCGCATCATGCGCCTGCGCTCCGAGGCCAACCGCACGGCCCGCGAGCTGCTGCACGGCGAGGGCTTCACCGAGGTGGAGACCCCCACGCTGACCCGCTCGACGCCGGAGGGCGCCCGCGACTTCCTCGTCCCCGCCCGCCTCGCGCCCGGCTCCTGGTACGCCCTGCCCCAGTCCCCGCAGCTGTTCAAGCAGCTGCTGCAGGTCGGCGGGATCGAGAAGTACTACCAGATCGCGCGCTGCTACCGCGACGAGGACTTCCGCGCCGACCGCCAGCCCGAGTTCACCCAGCTGGACATCGAGGCCTCGTTCGTGGAGCAGGACGACGTCATCGCCCTCGGCGAGAAGATCGTGCAGGCCCTGTGGGGCCTCGTGGGCGTCGAGGTCGAGACCCCGATCCGTCGCATGACCTACGCCGAGGCCATGGAGAAGTACGGCTCGGACAAGCCGGACCTGCGCTTCGGCCTCGAGCTGACCGACCTCACCGCGTACTTCAAGGACACGCCCTTCCGCGTGTTCCAGAACGAGTACGTGGGCGCCGTCGTCATGCCGGGCGGGGCCTCCCAGCCGCGCCGCACCCTGGACGCCTGGCAGGAGTGGGCCAAGCAGCGCGGCGCCAAGGGCCTGGCCTACGTGCTGGTCCAGGAGGACGGCTCCCTCACCGGCCCCGTCTCCAAGAACATCACCGACGAGGAGAAGGCCGGCCTTGCCGCCGCCGTCGGGGCCGAGCCCGGCGACTGCGTGTTCTTCGCCGCCGGCTCCGCCAAGGAGGCCCGCGCGCTGCTCGGCGCGGCCCGCGTGGAGATCGGCCGCCGCTGCGAGCTCTTCACGGACGCCGGCAACGGCGTCGAGGCCAAGGACGCCGACTGGGCGTTCGTGTGGGTCGTCGACGCCCCCATGTTCGAGCCCGCCGCCGACGCGGTCGCCTCGGGCGACGTGGCCGTGGGCTCCGGCACGTGGACCGCCGTGCACCACGCGTTCACCTCGCCCAAGCCCGAGTTCGCCGACACCTTCGACACCGATCCGGGCTCGGCCCTGGCCTACGCGTACGACATCGTGTGCAACGGCAACGAGATCGGCGGCGGCTCCATCCGCATCCACCGCCAGGAGATGCAGGAGCGCGTGTTCAAGGTCATGGGCCTGTCCCAGGAGGAGGCGAACGAGAAGTTCGGCTTCCTGCTCGAGGGCTTCAAGTACGGAGCCCCGCCGCACGGCGGCATCGCCTTCGGCTGGGACCGCGTGGTGGCGCTGCTGGCCGGCACCGAGTCGATCCGCGAGGTCATCGCCTTCCCGAAGACCGGTGGCGGCTTCGACCCGCTGACCGCCGCCCCGGCGCCGATCACGCCGCAGCAGCGCAAGGAGGCCGGTGTGGACGCGAAGCCGGAGCCGAAGAGGGCCGAGGGCGAGAGGGCCGAGGCGCCCCAGGCCTGACCCTCGGGCCGCGGCAGGGGCGTCGTCAGCCTCGCCGCGGCCCCGCCAGGTCGTCGGTGTCCACGATCAGCGTGAAGGGCCCGTCGTTCACGAGGGCCACGTCCATCTGCGCGCCGAACACACCGCGCTCCACGTGCACGCCCTCCGCCTCCAGCCCGGCCAGGAAGCGCTCGTACAGCGGTTCCGCCTGATCGCCGCGCGCCGCCCTCGTCCAGGACGGGCGGCGGCCCTTGCGGACGTCCCCGTGGAGGGTGAACTGGCTGACCACGAGGGCCGGCGCGGCGGCGGACACCAGGGACTCCTCGCCGTCGAGCATGCGCAGGTGCGCCACCTTCGCGGCGAGGGCGTCCGCCTCGGCGGGTCCGTCCTCGGTGCTCACTCCCAGCAGGACCATGAGCCCGGGCGCCGCGAGCCCGCCGACCACCTCGCGGGTGCCGGCCTCGGCGTCGACCACGGTCACGGACGCGGAACGGGCGCGCTGCAGGACGGCTCTCATGGGGCCATTGTGCCCCGTGCCGTTCCGCGGCGCGCCCGTCCGGGTCGCGTCGGGGCCATGCCCCGTCAGCGCATCACTTCACGCGGGTGGGGTTCACCTCGTACACGGTGGTGGAGCCGGAGACCTCGTTGGCCACGATCAGCAGCGCCACGCCCGAGGGGGACTCGTGCGCGGGCACGAAGGTCAGGCCCTCAGCACCCATGTCGCCCAGGCCGGCCCCGGCGTCGTCGCCCTCGGCGTCCCAGTTGCGCTCGTTGACGTAGTCCACGTAGGTGGCCTGCGTCGGGTCCGTGATGTCGAAGACCATCACGCCGCCGATGCGCTCCAGGCCCACGAACGCGTAGGTGCGGCCCTGGATCCGGCCCACGACGACGGACTCGGGCTCGACGCCCTTGTCGTCGGAGCGGGAGTCGAACGAGGGGGTCTCGTCGTTGTTCGCGTTGAACGCCCACTCGGGCAGCTCGCCGGCCTCGATGAGCGCCGCGATCTGCTCCTCGATCATGCCGGCGGAGTCGAAGAGCCGCTCGCCGTCCGCGGTGTAGATGGAGAAGGAGCGGCCGCCGTAGGCGTGCAGCTGGGAGTAGCACTCGCGCTCGGCGTCGTAGCCGAGGTCCGTGATGACGTTGAGGCGGCCCAGGGCGCCCTTCTTCTGCAGGGCCTTCGCGTCCGGGTACTCGGCCTTGCACAGCTCGAGGTCCTTCACCCGCTCGGCGTCCACGAAGTCGCCCCACTCGCGGGAGTCGCCCTCGTTGGCGGAGACCACGAGGTCCTGGCCGCGCCAGCGGTAGGAGCCGATGCCGTCGGGCATCGGCACGCCCATCACGGGCCAGTTCTGCAGGGTGATCGCGTCGTCCTCGTTGGAGACGTCGAGGACGCCGTCCTGGGACCAGTCGGTGAGCTGGAGGGCCCAGAAGTCCTCGATGGACGCGGACTTCAGGTCGATCGCGACGATCGCATTGGCCTCCTGGATCGAGACGTAGGCGGTGCGTCCGGTGTCGCCGATGGTGACGTACTCGGGCTCGAGGTTGCGGGCCACGTAGCCGGCCTCCTCCTGGCCCTCCGGAACCTGCACGTCCGGGCCGAACACGCGGACGCCCTCGGGCAGCGCGGTGCCCTCGTCGTAGGCGCGGAAGTCCACGGTGCGCACGTCGTCCTGGGACAGGCGGGAGAACTGCTGGACGTTCTTCGGCACGGAGATCACGGAGATCGTGCCCTCCGGGTCCACGGAGAAGTCGTCGGCGGGCTCGCCCTCGTTGGCGACCACGGCGTACTCGCCGTTCGGGGAGAAGGCGATGGAGTCCGGCAGGGCGCCCGCGCGGACGCCGCCGAGGTACTCCAGGGTCTCGGTGTCGAAGAACACGACCCAGCCGAGGCCGGTCTTGTCCGCGGCCTCCACGGCCATGGCCATCACGCCGCCGGACACGGCCACGGAGTTCACCGTGGCACCCTCGTCCGTGATGGAGCCGTCGGCGGTGGCCAGGCCCTCGGCGGAGAGGACGGTCTCCGCGGTCGGGGCGCCGTCGGCGCCGACGCGCAGCACGTCGATCGCGCCCTTCTCCGCGTTGACCACGAACAGGCGGCCGGTGGTGGGGTCGAAGGCCGGGATCTCGGCGGCGGACTCGCCGAACACACCGGTCTCGTGCGTGCCGGCGGGGGTCAGCTCGACGGACCTGCCGGCCGCGTCGCCGGACGCGACGGCCGCGGAGCGCCCGTGGGCCTTCGCGTGGGCGGGCGGGGCGGCGGCGGTCATCGGGGCGACGACGGCGGCGGACAGGGCGACGACGGAGGTCGCCGCGGCGAGGCGGTGCAGGGTGCGCATGGGGATCCTGTGCTGGGGTGCGGGGGTACCCCTGAGATCTATGCCATGCGGGTGAACCGCGGGTGACCCCGCGCTGACGCCCACCTCTCCACGGGGTGACCGGCACGGGGGAGGCCTACGCTGGAGGGGATGGACGACCTCTTCTCCGCCGCGCTCACCCCCGACGACGACCCCGGCCCCGCCGGGACGGTCGCCGGGACGCACCCGTCCGCGCCGCTGGCGGTGCGCATGCGGCCGCGCTCCCTCGACGAGGTCCTGGGCCAGCGTCACCTGCTCCACGCCGGCTCGCCGCTGCGCAAGCTCGCCCAGCCGGACCCCGCCTCGCAGGCCGCGGGCCCGAGCTCGGTGATCCTGTACGGGCCGCCCGGGATCGGGAAGACGACGCTCGCGCACGTGATCGCGCGCGGCGAGGGGCGCACCTTCACGGAGCTCTCCGCCATCACCGCGGGCGTGAAGGACGTGCGCCAGGTGATGGAGCAGGCCCTGCGCGAGCGCGACCTCTACGGCCGCACCACCGTCCTGTTCCTGGACGAGATCCACCGGTTCACGAAGGCGCAGCAGGACGCGCTGCTGCCCGGTGTGGAGAACCGCTGGGTCGTGCTCGTGGCCGCCACCACGGAGAACCCGAGCTTCTCGGTGATCGCGCCGCTGCTCTCGCGGTCGCTCCTGCTGACGCTGCGGCCGCTCACCGCGGAGGACATCGTGGGGCTCGTGGACCGGGCGGTGGCGGACGAGCGCGGGCTCAACGGCGCGGTCGCCCTCACGGACGAGGCCCGGGAGTACATCGTGCGCATGGCCGCCGGCGACGCCCGACGGGCCCTCACGGTGCTGGAGGCGGCCGCCGGCGTCGGACTGGACCGGGCGCGCGACGACCGCCCTGCGGCCGAGGGGGCGGATCCCGCGGAGGCGGACGGCGACCCGTCCACCGGGGGAGAGGGCGCCGAGGCCGGGACGCCCGTGACCGTGACCGCGGAGGACGCCGCGCAGGCGATGGACCACGCGGTCCAGCGCTATGACAAGGACGGCGACCAGCACTACGACGTGATCTCCGCGTTCATCAAGTCGATCCGCGGCTCGGACGTGGACGCGGCGCTGCACTACCTCGCGCGGATGCTCGAGGCGGGGGAGGACCCGCGGTTCATCGCCCGGCGGCTCGTGATCTCCGCCTCCGAGGACGTCGGGATGGCCGACCCCACCGCGCTGCAGACCGCCGTGGCCGCCGCCCAGGCGGTGCAGCTGATCGGCATGCCGGAGGGGCGGATCATCCTCGCGCAGGCCGTGACGCACCTGGCCACGGCGCCGAAGTCGAACGCCTCCTACACGGCGATCAACGAGGCGATCGCGGACGTGCGCGCGGGCCACGGCGGGCTCGTTCCGCCGCCGCTGCGGGACGCCCACTACGCCGGCGCGGCGGACCTCGGCCACGGGAAGGGGTACGTGTACAGCCACGATGAGCCGCACGCCGTCGCCCGCCAGCAGTACCCGCCGGACCCGCTCGTGGGCAAGGACTACTACCGGCCCAAGCCCATCGGCCATGAGAAGCGGCTCGTGGACCAGGTGGCGGCCCTGCGGCGCATCGTCCGCGGGCAGGACTGAGCCCGCGGCTCTGGTAGGGTTGATCGGTCTGGCAGGCGCTGCGCCGCAGACTGATCCCCCCGCGCCGATCGGCGGGCACCCCGTGTGCCTGCGCTCCGGCGCGGACCGCGCAGCGCATCAGTGGATGACGGGCGGCGGCACGCCCCTCAGCTCTCCGGAGGATCACGCGGAGGCCAGGTTCCACGCCCTCACCGTCGCCCGCCCCCGCGCGGGTGCTTGACGGGGCGCGGAGACAAACCCGAACCGTGTCGCATGTCAAGGAAAGAAGGAACCACCATGAGTGGCAACCTGCGCACCCGCCGCACCGTGCGGCACTCCCGCGCTCTGGGCATCGCCCTGACCCCCAAGGCCGAGAAGTACATGGAGCGCCGTCCGTACGGCCCCGGTCAGCACGGCCGCGCCCGCAAGAAGCAGGACTCCGACTACGCGGTGCGCCTGAAGGAGAAGCAGCGTCTGCGCGCGCAGTACAACATCCGCGAGGCCCAGATGCGCCGCTACTTCGAGGAGGCCAAGCGCACCGCCGGCCTGACCGGTGAGAACCTGGTCGAGCTCCTCGAGATGCGCCTCGACGCCCTCGTGCTGCGCTCCGGCTTCGCCCGCACCATCCAGGCCGCCCGCCAGCTCGTCGTGCACCGCCACATCATGGTGGACGGCAAGCGCGTCGACATCCCCTCCTTCCGCGTGAAGCCGGGCCAGATGATCCACGTGCACGAGCGCTCCGAGAAGATGGTCCCCTTCCAGCTGGCCGCCGCCGGCGCCCACCAGCAGGTCCTGCCCACCACCCCGGGCTACCTGACCGTTGAGATCGAGAAGCTCCAGGCCACCCTCTCCCGTCGCCCCAAGCGCTCCGAGGTCCCCGTGACCTGCGAGGAGCAGCTCGTGGTCGAGTACTACGCGCGCTGATCCCTCTCCTCCGGGACCCGTCCCGGACGACGACGCCACGCGCGTCCCGCAGGCCCGGTCACCTCGTCGAGGTGCCGGGCCTGCGGCGTCCCCGGCTCCGTCCGCGCGTCCCGGTAGGGTGAACCCGGTATCCGCACGCTCCCGAAGGAGGGCCAGCCATGCTCCGCTCGCTGCTGCTGTTGACCGCCGGCTCCGCCGCGGGGTGGTACGCCCACCGCGCGTTCGGCCCGCTCGTCGAGCCCGACGCCGCCCGCCCCTCCGCCGCGCACGGCGCCCCCGACCTGGGGCGCCGCTTCGCCCAGCGCGCCGGGATCGACCCGGACACGATCGCCCAGGACCTCGGCCAGGCGGCCGGCGACGCCGCGGCCACGGCCCTCGCCGAGGGCATGAACCGCTTCACCGAGCGCCTCAAGACGGACGCCCCGCCGTGGGTCTCCGCCCTCGCCACGCGCGCCACCGTCATCGCGGGGGAGACGCTGGACACGCCGTCGTCGTCCGCACCGCCCGCACGTGCGCCCCGCACCACCCCCTCCCCGTCCACCACCATCCCGAAGGACCCCACCGCATGAAGTCGCAGGAGATCGCACGCCGCTGGACGGCCTACTTCGAGCAGCAGGGCCACCGCCCGGTGCCCTCGGCCTCGCTGGTGTCCCCGGACCCGTCGCTGCTCTTCACCGTGGCCGGCATGGTGCCCTTCATCCCCTACTTCCTGGGCGAGCAGACCCCGCCGGCGCCGCGCGCCGTGTCCGTGCAGAAGTGCATCCGCACCGCGGACATCGAGGAGGTCGGCAAGACCGTCCGCCACGGCACGTTCTTCCAGATGTGCGGCAACTTCTCCTTCGGCGACTACTTCAAGGAGAAGGCCATCCCCCTGGCCTGGGAGCTCCTGACCTCCTCCGTGGACGAGGGCGGCTTCGGCCTGGACCCGGACCGGCTGTGGGTCACGGTGTACGAGGAGGACGACGAGGCCGCCCGCATCTGGCGCGAGGAGGTCGGTGTCCCCGCCGAGCGCATCCAGCGCATGGGCAAGGACGACAACTACTGGAACACGGGCCAGCCCGGCCCCGGCGGCCCGTGCTCCGAGATCTTCTACGACCGCGGCCCCGCGTACGGCGCCGAGGGCGGCCCGGCGGCGGACGACACCCGCTACATCGAGATCTGGAACCTCGTGTTCATGCAGTACCGGCTCTCCGCGGTGCGCTCGAAGGACGACTTCGACGTGGCCGGCGAGCTGCAGAACAAGAACATCGACACCGGCCTCGGCCTCGAGCGCCTCGCGATGATCCTCCAGGGCGTGGAGAACATGTACGAGACGGACCAGGTCCGCCCCGTGCTGGACCGCGCCGCGCAGCTGGCCGGCCGGGACTACACCTCCACCGAGGATCCCGCGGACCCGCACTACGAGGACGACGTGCGCCTGCGCATGGTGGCCGACCACGTGCGCTCCTCCCTCATGCTGATCGGCGACGGCGTTCGCCCGGGCAATGAGGGCCGCGGCTACGTGCTGCGCCGCCTCATCCGCCGCGTGGTCCGCGCCCTGCGCCTGATGGGCGTCACCGAGCCCGTGTTCCCCGAGCTGCTGCCCGTCTCCCGCGATGCCATGAAGGGCGTCTACCCGGTGGTGGCGGACGAGTTCGACCGCATCTCGCGCATCGCCTACGCCGAGGAGAAGGCGTTCCTGCGCACCATCGCCGCGGGCACCGCGCGCCTGGACGCCGCCGTCGGCGCCGCGAAGACGGGCGGGACGGGCATCGGGGGCGCGGACGCCTTCGAGCTGCACGACACCTACGGCTTCCCGATCGAGCTGACCCTCGAGATCGCCGAGGAGGCCGGCGTCGCCGTCGACGAGGCGGGCTTCCGCACCCTGATGACCGAGCAGCGCGACCGCGCCCGCGCGGACGCCAAGGCCAAGAAGTCCGGCCACACGGACACCGCCGTGTACCAGCGCCTGCGCTCCGAGGGCCAGACCCACTTCACGGGCTACACCGAGCACACCACCGAGTCCGTGATCCGCGGGCTGCTCTCCGACGGGGCCGAGGTCCCCTCGGCGGCAGCGGGCACCGAGCTCGAGCTGGTCCTGGACGCCACCCCGTTCTACGCCGAGTCCGGCGGCCAGGCGGCCGACACCGGCCTCATCACCGGCGACGGCTTCCGCCTCGAGGTCCTCGACGTCCAGGCGCCCGTCAAGGGCCTCTCGGTGCACAGGGTCAGGGTGCTCGAGGGCGAGGTGCCCGTGGGCGCCGAGGCGCTCGGCCAGATCGACCTGCAGCGCCGCCTCGACGGCGAGAAGGCGCACTCGGGCACGCACCTCGTGCACGCCGCCCTGCACCAGGTCCTGGGCCCCGACGCCACGCAGTCCGGCTCCTTCAACAAGGAGGGCTACCTGCGCTTCGACTTCCGCTGGGCGGAGTCCGTCTCGGCGGGCGCACGCTCGGAGATCGAGGACGTCGTCAACATCGCCATCCGGGACGACCACCAGGTCCTCACCCAGGAGATGGGCATCGAGGAGGCCCGCGCGCTCGGCGCCATGAGCCTCTTCGGCGAGAAGTACGGGGACCGCGTGCGCGTCGTCGAGATCGACGGCGCCTGGTCCCGCGAGCTGTGCGGCGGCACCCACGTGGGCCGCACCGCGCAGATCGGCTCCCTGACCCTGCTCGGCGAGCAGTCGGTCGGCTCGGGCAACCGCCGCGTCGAGGCGCTCGTGGGCCTGGACTCCTTCCGCCACCTGGCCACCGAGCGCACCCTCGTCTCGGACCTCTCGGAGATGTTCAAGGCCCCGGCCGACCAGCTCAAGGACCGCATCTCCGCCACGATGGACCGCCTCAAGGCGGCCGAGAAGCAGATCGCCGACCTCCAGGCGAAGCAGCTGCAGGCGCAGGCGGGCCAGCTCGCCGCGGGCGCGCAGGACGTCACGACGACGGCCGGCACGGCGGTGCGGGTCCTCACCCACCACGCCGGCGAGGTGGCGGGCGACCAGCTGCGCACCCTCGTGCTCGACCTGCGCTCGCGCATCGAGTCCGCCGGCGGCAACGCGGCCGGCACCCCCGTGCTCGTGGCGCTCACCGGTGAGGCGAAGGGACGCCCGCTCGTCGTCGTCGCCACCAACGAGGCCGCCCGCGCAGCGGGCCTCAAGGCCGGCGCCATGGTCAAGACCGCCACGCGCGTGCTCGGCGGCGGGGGCGGCGGCAAGGACGACGTGGCCCAGGGCGGCGGTCAGGACGCCTCCGCCGTGGCCGCGGCCCTCGACGCCGTGCGGGCGGCGGTGGCCGCGGCGTGAGCTCGTGGGAGGTGCGCCGCGGGCGCGCGATCGGGGTGGACGTCGGCCGCGCGCGCGTCGGCGTCGCCTCGTCCGACCCGGACGGCCTCCTCGCCACCCCCGTGGCCACGCTGCGGCGAGACGCGAGGCACGGCCGTGACCTCGGCGAGCTCGTGCGCCACGTGGACGAGCACGAGGCCGTGGTGGTGTACGTGGGGCTGCCGGTCAACCTGCGCGGGGAGCACACGCCGTCCACGCAGGACGCCCTCGACTACGCGGCGCGCCTCGAGCGCGCCCTCGGCGCCGCGGGCCGTCCGGTCCCCGTCCACCTCGTGGACGAGCGCCTCTCCACGGTCACGGCCCAGGCGGGCCTGCGCAGCGCCGGCCGCACCGTGAAGGACAGCCGGTCGGTGATCGACCAGGCGGCGGCCGTCGCCATCCTGCAGGCGGCCATCGACGAGCAGCGCCGCACGGGCGCCTGGGCCGGGCAGCCGGCCACGACGGAGGAGACGCCGTGAACGAGACACGCCGGGGCTACGACCACGACCCCGAGGACGACGACCTCGACGTGTTCGGCTTCGTGGAGCACGAGGACCTCACCGCGGACCTCTCGGACGCCGAGGAGCCCGGCGAGCCGGAGCCCGCCCCGCCGCCGGTCCGCGTCGGCGCCCTCGCGGGCACGCTGGGACGGTTGCGCGCCGGACGCTCCCCGCGCCGGGCTGGAGCCGTGGATCGCGGGCGGGGGTCGCGCGCCGCGGGCCCGTCCGTCGTCGGCGGCACCGCACGGCGCCCCGTCATGACCGGCTCGGCCCGCGCGGCCGGCACGGGACGGGGGGACCGGCGGCGCCGCGGTCGGGTGGTCCTACTCGCCGTGGCGGCGGCCCTCGTGGTCGTGGCCGCACTGGCGCTGCGCTCCATGCTCGCCGGGGCGGACCACGCCGAGGCCTCGGGCGAGGAGGTCACGTTCACCGTCCGCCCGGGGGAGTCCCTGCAGTCCGTGGCCGAGCGCCTGGACGAGAAGGGCATCGTCGGCTCGGCCTCGGCGCTGCGGCGCGAGGCCGAGGAGTCGGGCGAACGGCCCATCGGTGCCGGCGACTTCGTGCTGCGCGAGCGCATGCCCGCCGCCGACGCCCTCGCCGTGCTGCAGGGCCGGGACCAGGGCGCCGTGCACTACGTGCTCGTCAACCGCGGCCAGTGGCTCACGGAGACGCTGGACGCCCTCGTGGAGTCCACGGGCCACTCCCGCGAGGAGTTCGACGCCGCGGCCAGCGATCCGCAGCGGTACGGCGTCCCCGAGGGGGCCGACTCGCTCGAGGGGTGGCTCGACCCGGGGGAGTACCGGATCTCCGTGGACTCGACCCCGGAGCAGATCCTGGACAGGCTCGTGCGCCCGCGCCTCGAGTTCCTCGACGAGCAGGGGGTGAGCGACCCCGACGAGCGGATGCGCGTGGTCACCCTGGCCTCCCTCCTCGAGGCCGAGGCCCTGCCACGGGACTACGCGCGGGTCGCGGGCATCATCGAGAACCGGCTCGCGCCGGACAACACGGAGACCCACGGCCTGCTGCAGATCGACTCGGCCGTCAACTACGGGCTTGAGGCGCGCAGCCTCCAGTTCACCAAGGCCCAGCGCGCCGACGAGTCCAACCCCTACAACACCTACCAGCACCGGGGCCTGCCGCCGGGGCCGATCGGCATGCCCTCCGACGCCGCGGTGGAGGCCGCCGTGCACCCCGAGCCGTCCGAGGACTACTACTGGGTGACCACCGACATCGCCACGGGGCACACCGAGTTCTCGAAGACGTACGAGGAGCACCGCGCCCACCAGCGCGAGTTCCAGAAGTACTGCGCCTCCAACCCGGACGTGTGCGGGTGAGCGCCGCCCCGGCGCCCCCGGGGGTCCGCCTGCGCGCCGGCGTGCTCGGCCGCCCGATCGCGCACTCGCTCTCCCCGACGCTGCACGGGGCCGCCTACGCGGCCCTCGGCCTGCCCGTGGTCTACGACCGCCACGACCTCGGCCCGGACGAGCTGCCCGCCTTCGTGCGGGACCGCCTCGGGAGGGCCTCCGGGGCGACGGGATCCGGCGCCGCCGACCCCGGGGAGGACTGGCTGGGCGTCTCCGTCACCATGCCGCTCAAGGCGGCGGTGGTCTCCGAGGCCGACGTCCTGACGGACCGGGTGCGCCTGCTGGGCGTGGCGAACACGCTCGTGCGCGACCACCCGGACCATCCGGGCGCCCTGCTGGCCCACAACACGGACGTCGACGGCGTGGTCGGTGCCCTGCGCACCGCAGGGCTGGACCCCGCCGCCCGCGGCGGTGCCATGGGTGTGCTCGGCAACGGCGGCACCGCGGCCGCCGCGGTGCTGGCCGCGTGGCAGCTCGGCGCCGACGCCGTCGCGTTCGGCGTGCGGGAGCCGTCCCGCGCCGCGGACGTCGCAGACCTCGCGGCCGGGCTCGGGCTCCGGGTGGAGGTCATGGCACAGGCCGAGCTCCTGGCCCTGGCCCCGGACCTGCGCGCGCTCGTCGCCACCCTGCCGCCCCGCGCCGCCGACCCCCTCGCCCCGTGCCTCCCCGAGGGCGGGGCGCTGCCGCCCCTGCTGGACGCCGCGTACGACCCGTGGCCCTCCGCCCTCGCCCACGCGTGGTCCGGCCACGGAGGGGCGGTCGTGTCCGGCGTCGCGATGCTGCTGCACCAGGGCGTGGAGCAGGTGCGCCTCTTCACCGCTCGGCCCCGCCGGGAGGCCGGTGCGCCGGAGCCGGACTGGGCCGCGGTGACGGCCGCGGCCGCCCGGGCACTCGGCGTGGCCGGGGCCTGACCCGCCGCCGGCACGGCCCGCGGGCGACGCCGCCGGTCACATCCGGCGGCGGCGCCCCGCCTGCGTGAGAGGATCGTCGGCATGGTGCGCTGGTTGACAGCGGGAGAGTCTCACGGCCCCGCCCTGACAGGAATCCTCGAAGGTCTCCCCGCCGGGATCCCGGTGACGACGGAGGCGATCGCGGACGCGCTCGCGCGCCGTCGCCTCGGCTACGGCCGCGGCGCGCGGATGTCGTTCGAGCAGGACGCCGTCACCGTGCTCGGCGGCGTGCGGCACGGCCTGACGCTGGGCTCGCCCGTGGCGATCCAGGTGGCCAACACCGAGTGGCCCAAGTGGGAGAAGGTGATGGCGGCCGATCCCGTGCCGGCCGAGGAGCTCGCGGGGCTCGCGCGCAACGCGAAGCTGACCCGCCCGCGTCCCGGCCACGCCGACCTCACCGGCATGCAGAAGTACGGCTTCGACGACGCCCGCCCCCTGCTGGAGCGCGCCTCGGCCCGCGAGACCGCCGCGCGCGTGGCCCTCGGCACCGTGGCCCGCTCGTTCCTCGCCGAGCTCGGCGTGCGGATCGTCTCGCACACCGTCGCGTTCGGAGCGGCCACCCTGCCCGCGGACCACGCCTTCCCCGTGCCCGAGGACGTGGCCCGGCTCGACGCCGACCCCGTCCGCTGCCTCGACCCGGAGACCTCGGCCGCGATGGTGGCCGAGGTGGACGCGGCGCACAAGGAGGGGGAGACCCTCGGCGGCGTCGTGGAGGTCCTCGCCTACGGCGTGCCGATCGGCCTCGGCTCGCACGTGCACGGGGACCGCCGGCTCGACGCGCGTCTGGCCGGCGCCCTCATGGGCATCCAGGCCATCAAGGGCGTCCAGGTGGGCGACGGCTTCGCCACCGCCTCCCGCCGCGGCTCGGCGGCCCATGACGGGATCGCCCGCGGCGACGGCGGCCGACCGCGTCGCACGAGCGACCGCGCCGGCGGCATCGAGGCCGGCATGTCCACGGGCGAGGTGCTGCGCGTGAGCGCGGCGATGAAGCCCATCGCCACCGTCCCGCGCGCGCTGCCGACCGTGGACGTGGCCACCGGCGCCGAGACCACGGCGCACCACCAGCGCTCGGACGTCGCGGCGGTGCCCGCCGCGGGCATCGTCGCCGAGGCCATGGTCGCGCTCGTGCTGGCCGATGCCGTGATGGAGAAGTTCGGCGGCGACTCGCTCGGGGAGACCCGGCGCAACCTGGAGGCCTTCACGGCCGCGATCCCCGCGCTGCCCGAGCCTGCGGGGGACGCCCCCGCCGACGGCCCCATGGGCGACCCCCTGCCGTGAGGCCCGCGCCGTGACGGCCGCCTGCCCGGCGACCCACCCCGTCCCGGGGCCCTGCACGGCTCGGCCGTGGGACGCGATGGCCGGCGCCCTCGAGGCGCGGCTCGCCGCGTCGGCCAGGGCGGGGGAGGACGCCGGCACGCGGCGCGGCCTCGTGCTCGTGGGGCCCATGGGCGCGGGGAAGACCACCGTCGGGCGCGCCCTGGCCGAGGCCACGGGGCTGGCGTTCGTGGACTCCGACGACCTCCTCGTGCAGGTCCACGGACCCATCCCCGCCTTCTTCGCCGAGCACGGCGAGCGGGCGTTCCGGGCCGAGGAGGCACGGGTGATCGAGCACGTCCTGAGCCGCGCCGTGCCGTGCGTCCTGGCCAGCGGCGGCGGCGCCGTGCTCTCGCCCGGGACGCGGTCTCTGCTCTCCCGCCCCGAGGTCGCGGTCGTGTACCTGCGCGTGACGGAGGCCGAGGCGCTGCGCCGGCTCGACAGCGGTGCCGGGCGCCCCGTGCTCGCGGGGGACCCGGCCGGCACGTGGAGCCGGATCCTCGCGGAGCGCGATCCCCTCTACCACGAGGTCGCCGACCTCGTGGTGGACACCACGTCAGATCCGGCCCGCGAGCTCGCCTGGCGTATCGTAGAGGGGATCTGCCCCCGCTGAAGGAATGAGACCCACCCATGACCGAGCGACATCCGGACCCGTCCGAGCTCGATCCCGCCGGTGAGCCGGGGGCCGACGCGCCCGGCGCCGACCGCCCCGAGGACGCCACCGTCATCCCGGTGGGCGGCGGCCACGAGAACGCCGCCCAGGGCGGCTACGACGTCGTCGTGGGCCGTGGCCTGCTCGCTCGCCTGCCCGACATCCTGGGCCCCGGCGTGCAGCGGGTGCTGGTGGTCCACCCCCGCGCCCTGCGGGCGACGGGCGACGTCGTGAAGACGGACCTCGAGGCCAGCGGCCTCACGGCCCTGACCGCCGAGATCCCGGACGCCGAGGAGGGCAAGCACCTCCAGGTGGCGGGCTTCTGCTGGCAGGTCCTGGGCCAGAACGACTTCACCCGCTCGGACGCGATCGTCTCCGTGGGCGGCGGCGCCGTCTCCGACCTGGCGGGCTTCGTGGCCGCGACGTGGCTACGCGGCGTGCGCGTGGTGCACATGCCCACCACCCTGCTGGGCATGGTGGACGCCGCCGTGGGCGGCAAGACCGGCATCAACACCGCCGAGGGCAAGAACCTCGTGGGCGCGTTCCACTCGCCCGCCGGCGTGCTGGCGGACCTCGACACCCTCCTGACGCTGCCGGCCAACGAGCTCATCTCGGGCCTGGCGGAGGTGGTCAAGTGCGGGTTCATCGCGGACCCGGCGATCCTCGAGCTGATCGAGGAGGACCCGGCCCAGGCGCAGAACCCCCACTCGCCGCGCCTGCGGGAGCTGATCGAGCGCGCCATCCGGGTCAAGGCCGAGGTGGTCTCCCGGGACCTGCGCGAGTCCGGTCCGCGGGAGGCCCTCAACTACGGGCACACCATGGGCCACGCGATCGAGCACGCCGAGCGCTACCAGTGGCGCCACGGCGCAGCCGTGTCCGTCGGCCTCGTGTTCGCGGCCGAGCTGGCCCGCTCCCTGGGCCGGCTGGACGACGCCACCGCGGACCGCCACTGGGCCGTGCTCCAGTCCCTGGGCCTGCCGGTGTCCTACCGCGGCGACCGCTGGCAGACCCTCCTCGAGGGCATCCGCCGGGACAAGAAGAACCGCGGGGACCAGCTGCGCTTCGTCCTGCTCGACGGGCTGGCCAGCCCCGTGACGGTGGACGTCCCGGACGCCTCGCTGCTCTTCGCGGCGTACCAGGAGATCGCGGAGTGAGGCGGCCCCGCCCCTCCTGCAGGACGGGCCGGGGGCGTGCACTGCGTAGACTGGCACGCGCAATCAACGACTGAGAAGACCGGCGGGCCGCTGCGCGCCCGCCCCAGGCACCGGGAGACCTTCGTGGCAACGACCAATGACATCAAGAACGGCTCCGTCCTGAAGCTGGAGGGCCAGCTCTGGAACGTCATCGAGTTCCAGCACGTGAAGCCCGGCAAGGGCGGGGCGTTCGTGCGCACCAAGATGCGCAACATCACCAGCGGCAAGGTCGTGGACAAGACCTTCAACGCGGGCACCAAGGTGGAGTTCGCCATCGTGGACCGCTCGGACTACCAGTACCTGTACCAGGACGGCGCGGACTACGTGTTCATGGACACGAAGACCTACGACCAGATCACGGTCCCGGCCGCCGTGGTGGGCGACGCCGCGAAGTACATGCTCGAGAACACCCAGGTGGTCATCGCCCTCAACGAGGGCACCCCGCTGTACCTCGAGATGCCGGCGTCCGTGGTCCTGGAGATCACCTACACCGAGCCGGGCCTGCAGGGCGACCGCTCCTCCGCGGGCACCAAGCCCGCCACCGTGGAGACCGGTGCCGAGATCCAGGTCCCGCTGTTCGTGGAGCAGGGCACCCGCGTCAAGGTGGACACCCGCAACGGCGACTACCTGGGCCGCGTCAATGACTGATGCCGCCTCCGCCCCCGGCGCCAAGCGGGGGACCACGGCGCGCAGCCGCTCCCGGCAGCGGGCGGTGGAGATCCTCTTCGAGGCCGAGCAGCGCGGGACCACCGTGCTCCAGGGCATCGAGACCCGGCGCTCCCAGACCGACCTGCAGGTGAACGCCTACACGCAGCTGCTCGTCGAGGGCGTCATCGCCGACCAGGAGCGCCTGGACGAGGCCCTGACCTCGTACTCCCGCGGCTGGAGCCTGGACCGCATGCCCGCCGTGGACCGCGCGATCCTGCGCGTGGGCGCGTGGGAGCTGCTGTTCCAGGACGACGTGCCGGACGCCGTCGCCGTGTCCGAGGCCGTGGCCCTGGCCGCGCAGCTCTCCACGGACGACTCCCCGGAGTTCGTCAACGGCCTCCTCGGCCGTCTCCAGCAGGTGAAGCCGACGCTGCTCGCCTGAGCGGGACGCGGATCACACCCGACGCGAGGCCCACGCGGGACGTCATCGGGCGTCCCGCGCGGGCCCCACTGGTAGAGTCGGGCTCGCCCGCGGACGGTGCCCCCGACCGTCGGACACACCCCTTTCGCATCCTTTAACGACCGTCCTGTGAGGCGGGGAAGGAGGCGCCGGATGGGACGAGCTCCCACCGCACCTCGTGCTGCCCGGACCGTGCTGACCGCGGCCGAGATCGACCGGGCCCTGACCCGGATCGCCCATGAGATCCTCGAGTCCAACAAGGGCGCGGACTCCCTCGTGCTGATGGGGATCCCGCGCCGCGGCGTCCCGCTGGCGCACCGCCTGGGCGCGGTGCTGCACCGCATCGACCCGGGCTTCGACCCCGAGGCCTGCGTCGGCGAGGTGGACGTCACCCTGTACCGGGACGACCTGCGCCGCAGCGCCGCCCGCACCCCGGCCCCCACGCGCCTGCCCGCCCACCCCCTCGACGACGCCGTCGTCGTGCTCGTGGACGACGTCCTCTTCTCCGGGCGCACCGTCCGCGCCGCGCTCGACGCGATCGCCGACCTGGGCCGCCCCGCCGCCGTCCGGCTCGCCGTCCTCGTGGACCGCGGGCACCGCGAGCTGCCGATCCGGGCGGACTTCGTGGGAAAGAACCTTCCGACCTCCACCGCCGAGCGCGTGCAGGTCCGCCTCACGGAGGTGGACGGTCCCGCGGGCACCGGGGAGGTCGTCGAAGACACCGTGAGCATCGCCGACGCCCCGTCCGCGCCCGCCGGCAAGGAGGCCTGAGCCGTGCGCCACCTGCTCTCCACCGCCGACCTCAGCCGCGCAGACGCCCTCGCCGTGCTGGACACCGCCGAGGAGATGGCGGCCGTCAACGAGCGCGAGGTCAAGAAGCTGCCCGCCCTGCGCGGCCGCACCGTGGTGAACCTCTTCTTCGAGGACTCCACCCGGACGCGCATCTCCTTCGAGGCGGCCGCCAAGCGCCTCTCGGCGGACGTGATCAACTTCTCCGCGAAGGGCTCCTCCGTCTCCAAGGGCGAATCCCTCAAGGACACCGTCCAGACGCTCGAGGCGATCGGCGCGGACGCGATCGTCATGCGCCACTGGTCCTCCGGCGCGGCCCGTCAGCTGGCCGACTCCGGCTGGGTCGGCTCGGCCGTGGTGAACGCCGGCGACGGCACCCACGAGCACCCCACGCAGGCGCTGCTGGACGCCTTCACGCTGCGCCGCCACCTGGCCGCCGAGACCGGCGCGGCGCCCACGGGCACCGACCTGGCCGGCATGCACGTGGTGATCGTGGGGGACATCCTGCACTCCCGCGTGGCCCGCTCCAACGTCTGGCTCCTGACGACGCTGGGGGCGGAGGTCACCCTCGCCGCGCCGCCCACCCTCCTGCCCGTCGGCGTGGACGCGTGGCCGTGCCGCGTCACCTACTCGCTGGACGAGGCCCTCGCCGCCGCCCCCGACGCCGTCATGATGCTGCGCGTGCAGGCCGAGCGCATGGGCGGCGCGTTCTTCCCGTCCGCGGGGGAGTACACCCGTTCGTGGGGCCTGACCGCGGACCGGTTCGCGCGGCTCTCCGCCCAGCGCGGCGGCCGCCTCGCGCAGCCGCTCGTGATGCACCCGGGGCCGATGAACCGGGGCCTCGAGATCTGCCCCGCGGCGGCCGACTCGCCCCGCAACACGGCCCTCGAGCAGGTGGCCAACGGCGTGTCCGTGCGCATGGCCGTCCTGCACCTGGTCCTCAACCACGACGATCCCGGCCGGCCCTCCGCCGCGCCCGCCCAGCCCCTCCAGGAGGTCCGCCCGTGAGCGCTCCCGTCACCCGCCCCGCCCCCGTGCTGCTGCGCGGCGCCGCCCTCGCCTCCGGGGAGAGCGCCGACGTCCTCGTGGCGGACGGCCTGGTCGCCGCCGTCGGCCCGGACGCGTCCGCCCACCCGGCCGCCGGCGCCGCCGAGGTGCTCGACTGCACCGGCCTGATCGTCCTGCCCGGGCTCGTGGACCTCCACACCCACCTGCGTCAGCCCGGCAAGGAGGACGCGGAGACCGTGGAGACCGGCACCCGCGCCGCCGCGATGGGCGGCTTCACCTCCGTGCACGCCATGGCCAACTCGACCCCCACCGCGGACACCGCGGGCGTCGTCGAGCAGGTCTGGCGCCTGGGCCGCGACGCCGGCTGGTGCGACGTGCACCCCGTGGGCGCCGTGACCGTGGGCCTGGCCGGCGAGGCCCTCGCCGACCTCGGCGCGATGGCCGACTCCCAGGCCCGCGTGCGGATGTTCTCGGACGACGGCATGTGCGTGCACGACGCCGTGCTCATGCGCCGCGCGCTCGAGTACGTGAAGTCCTTCGGCGGGTTCGTGGCCCAGCACGCCCAGGAGCCCAAGCTCACCGCCGGCGCCCAGATGAACGAGTCCGAGCTCTCCGGGATCCTCGGCCTGCCCGGCTGGCCCGCCGTGGCCGAGGAGGCGATCATCGCCCGCGACGTGCTGCTCGCCCAGCACGTGGACTCCCGCCTGCACGTCTGCCACGTCTCCACCGAGGGCTCCGTGCGCCTCATCCGCTGGGCCAAGGAGCAGGGCGTGCGTGTCACCGCGGAGGTCACCCCGCACCACCTCCTCCTCACGGAGGAGCTCGTGCGCTCGTACGACCCGGTGTACAAGGTGAACCCGCCGCTGCGCCGCGAGGCCGACGTCATGGCGCTGCGCGAGGCCCTGGCCGACGGCACGATCGACACCGTCGGCACCGACCACGCCCCGCACACGCCCGAGACGAAGCAGTGCGAGTGGACGGTCGCCGCGATGGGCATGACGGGCCTGGAGACCGCCCTGCCCGTGGTGCAGCAGGCCATGGTGGAGACGGGGCTGCTCGACTGGGCCGGCGTGGCCCGCGTGCTCTCCGTGAACCCGGCCCGCATCGCGGGCCTCACCGACCAGGGCCAGGCCGAGGACGACGGCGCCCCGCGCGTCGGCGCGGTCGCGAGCCTGGTGGTGTGGGACCCCTCGGTGCGCCGCACCGTGGACCCCGAGGCCCACCTGACGCGCTCGCGCAACAGCCCGTACCGCGGCATGGAGCTGCCGGGCGCCACCGTGCACACCCTCTACCGCGGGCACCGCGTGGTCGCCGACGGCGCCCCCGCCACGCCCTACCGCCATCCCGCGGCCGCCGAGACCGGCGAGGCGAGCCGGTGACCGGGCCGCGCTTCGACGCCCTCGCGCGCCTGGAGGGCGTGCTCGCCGCGCGTCCCGTGCCCCCGACGGCCCCGGGGAAGGACTACAGCGGCGTGTGGCTGCCCATCGTCGTGGCGACGCTCCTGACGATCGCCGTGATCCTCGCGCTGCTGGCATGGGGGTGGCGCTCCCGGCGCCGCGCCCAGTCCGGCATCCCCGCCCCGGCCGCCGCCCCCGCCGCGCTGTACGAGCAGGAGCCGGCCCTCGCCGTCGAGGGGATGTACGTGGGCACGGTGCGGGAGGAGAGCCGCCTGGACCGCGTGGCCGTGCACGGCCTCGGCCTGCGCTCGAGGGCCCGCCTCGAGGTGCACGCCGCCGGCGCCCACCCCGGCCTGCTGGTCCTGCGCCCCGGGATGGACGCCCTGTTCGTGCCGGCCTCCGATCTCACCGCCGTCGGGCACTCCGCCGGGATCGCCGGCAAGTTCACCGAGCCGGGCGGGCTCGCCGCGTGGGGCTGGCGCCTCGGCGACGTCGCCCTCACCTCGGCCTTCCGCCCGCAGCGCACCGAGGACCGCCACCGCGTCGTCGACGCGCTCCAGACCATCATCGACCGCGCCCGGACCGCCACCGCGGACCCCGCAGGACAGGAGAACCCCCGATGAGCACCCCGACCCCCGGCACCGCCGCCGGCACCGACGACCGCGCCCTCCTCGTCCTCGAGGACGGCTCCGTGCACCGGGGCCGGGCCTACGGCGCGCGCGGCACCACCCTCGGCGAGGCCGTCTTCACCACCGGCATGACCGGCTACCAGGAGACCCTGACCGATCCCTCCTACGCCCGCCAGATCGTGGTCCAGACCGCCCCGCACATCGGCAACACCGGCGTCAACGACGAGGACCGCGAGTCCCGCGCCATGTGGGTGGCCGGCTACGTGGTGCGCGACGCCGCCCGCCGCCCCTCCAACTGGCGTGCCGAGCGCTCCCTCGACGAGGAGCTCACGGCGCAGGGGATCGTCGGCATCCAGGGCGTGGACACCCGGGCGATCACGCGCCTGCTGCGCAGTTCGGGCGCCATGCGCGCCGGCATCTTCTCCGGTGCGGACGCGCAGCGCCCCGAGGCGGAGCTGCTCGCCGAGGTCCGCGCTGCCCCGGCCATGGAGGGCGCGCGTCTCGCCGAGACGGTCACGGCGGAGTCCGGCTACGTCGTCGAGCCCGCCGACCACGGCTGGGAGGGGGAGCCGATCGCCACGGTCGCCGCCCTCGACCTCGGCATCAAGGCCGCCACCCCTCGCCACCTGGCCGCTCGCGGCATCCGCGTGCACGTGCTGCCCGCCACCGCCGGCTTCGCCGAGATCCAGGCGGTGGAGCCGGACGGCGTGTTCCTCTCCAACGGTCCCGGCGACCCCGCCACCGCCGACGCGCAGGTGGAGACCCTGCGCCGGGTGCTGGACGCGGAGCTGCCCTACTTCGGCATCTGCTTCGGCAACCAGATCTTCGGCCGCGCCCTGGGCTTCGGCACCTACAAGCTGCCGTTCGGCCACCGCGGCCCCAACCAGCCCGTCATGGACAAGGCCACCGGCCGCGTGGAGATCACCTCGCAGAACCACGGCTTCGCCGTCGACGCGCCCATCGGCGAGGTCGTTCAGGCCCCCGAGGCCCGCTACGGCCGCGTCGAGGTCTCCCACTGGTCCCTCAACGACGACGTCGTGGAGGGGCTGCGCCTCGTCGACCGGCCCGCGTTCTCCGTGCAGTTCCACCCCGAGGCCGCCGCGGGTCCGCACGACTCGCTGGGCCTGTTCGACCGCTTCGCCGCCATGCTCGCCGAGCGCCGCTCCGCCGGCGCGCCGGCCGCGGCCACCCCGTCCGCCGCCCCCGAAGGAGCCTGATCCATGCCCAAGCGCACCGACCTGAAGTCCGTCCTGGTCATCGGCTCCGGCCCCATCGTGATCGGCCAGGCCGCGGAGTTCGACTACTCCGGCACGCAGGCCATCCGCGTGCTCAAGGAGGAGGGGATCCGCGTGGTCCTCGTCAACTCCAACCCGGCCACGATCATGACCGACCCCGAGCTGGCCGACGCCACCTACGTCGAGCCCATCACGCCCGAGGTGGTCGCCAAGATCATCGAGAAGGAGCGTCCGGACGCCGTCCTGCCCACCCTGGGCGGGCAGACCGCGCTGAACACCGCGATCGCCCTCGACAGGGACGGCGTGCTGGAGCGGTACGGCGTGGAGCTCATCGGCGCCAACATCGCCGCGATCGAGCTCGGCGAGAACCGCGAGAAGTTCAAGGGCGTCGTGGAGCGCTCCGGCGGCGAATCCGCGCGCTCGCACATCGTGCACACGATGGAGGAGGCCCTCGCCGCCGTCGAGGACCTGAAGTACCCCGTGGTGGTGCGCCCGTCCTTCACGATGGGCGGGCTCGGCTCCGGCATGGCCTACGACGAGGCCGACCTGCACCGCATCTGCGGGCAGGGCCTGCAGTACAGCCCGACCTCCGAGGTGCTCCTCGAGGAGTCGATCCTCGGCTGGAAGGAGTACGAGCTCGAGATGATGCGCGACCGCAACGACAACGTCGTGGTGGTCTGCTCGATCGAGAACGTCGACCCCGTGGGCGTGCACACCGGCGACTCGATCACCGTGGCCCCGGCCATGACGCTCACGGACCGCGAGTACCAGAAGCTGCGCGACATCTCCATCAACGTCATCCGCGAGGTCGGCGTGGACACGGGCGGCTGCAACATCCAGTTCGCCGTGAACCCGGAGGACGGCCGCGTCGTCGTCATCGAGATGAACCCCCGCGTGTCCCGCTCCTCGGCGCTGGCCTCGAAGGCCACCGGCTTCGCGATCGCCAAGATCGCCACGAAGCTGGCCCTGGGCTACACGATGGACGAGATCCCCAACGACATCACCCGCAAGACGCCCGCCTCCTTCGAGCCGGTGCTCGACTACGTGGTGGTGAAGGTCCCGCGCTTCGCGTTCGAGAAGTTCCCCGCCGCGGACCCCACGCTCACCACCACCATGAAGTCCGTAGGCGAGGCCATGGCCATCGGCCGCAACTTCACGGAGGCGCTCCAGAAGGCGCTGCGCTCCCTCGAGCAGAAGGGCTCCGAGCTCGCCTTCGACCGGGACGCGGATCCGAAGGCCCTCCTCGAGCGGGCCCGCACCGCCACCACGCAGCGCCTCGCCCAGACCCAGCAGGCCCTGTACGCCGGCGCCACGCTCGAGGAGGCCTTCGAAGCCACCGCGATCGACCCGTGGTTCCTGGACCAGTTCATGCTGGTCAACGAGGTCGCCGACGAGGTCCGCACCGCGGAGCAGCTCACGGAGGACCTGCTGCGCCGCGCGAAGCGGCACGGCTTCTCGGACGAGCAGATCGGCCGCCTGCGCCACATGGACCCCGACGTGGTCCGCGGCGTCCGCCACGCCCTCGGCGTCCGGCCCGTGTTCAAGACCGTGGACACGTGCGCCGCCGAGTTCGAGGCGTTCACGCCCTACCGCTACTCGTCCTACGACCTCGAGACCGAGGTGACCCCGCACGAGGGGAAGTCCGTGGTCATCCTCGGCTCGGGCCCCAACCGCATCGGCCAGGGCATCGAGTTCGACTACTCGTGCGTGCACGCCACCATGGCGCTGCGTGAGGCCGGGTACGAGACCGTCATGGTCAACTGCAACCCCGAGACCGTCTCCACGGACTACGACATCTCGGACCGCCTGTACTTCGAGCCGCTCACCCTCGAGGACGTCCTCGAGGTCATCGCGGCGGAGGAGGCCTCCGGCGGCGTGCTGGGCGTCTTCGTCCAGCTCGGCGGCCAGACCCCGCTCAAGCTCGCCCAGCAGCTCGCCGACGCCGGCGTGCCGGTCCTCGGCACCTCCCCGGCGGCGATCGACCTCGCCGAGCACCGCGGGGAGTTCGCCCGCGTGCTCGACGCGGCCGGGCTGATCTCCCCGAAGAACGGCACCGCGGTGTCCTTCGAGGACGCCAAGCGCGTGGCGGACGAGATCGGCTACCCCGTGCTGGTCCGCCCGTCCTACGTGCTCGGCGGCCGCGGCATGGAGATCGTCTACACGGAGGAGGCGCTGGCGCACTACGTGACGCACGCGACCGAGATCACCCCGGACAAGCCGATGCTCGTGGACCGCTTCCTCGAGGACGCGATCGAGATCGACGTCGACGCGCTGTTCGACGGCACGGAGCTCTACCTCGGCGGCGTCATGGAGCACATCGAGGAGGCCGGCATCCACTCCGGCGACTCGGCGTGCGTGCTCCCGCCCGTGACCCTCGGCCCGGACGTGGTGGAGCGCGTGCACCGCGCCACCCGGCTGATCGCCGAGGGCGTGGGCGTGCGCGGCCTCATCAACATCCAGTTCGCGCTGGCCTCGGACGTCCTCTACGTCATCGAGGCGAACCCCCGCGCGTCCCGCACGGTGCCGTTCGTGTCCAAGGCCACGGGCGTGCAGCTGGCCAAGGCCGCCGCGCTCATCGGCGTGGGCCGCTCGATCGCGGACCTCCAGGACGCGGGCGTCCTGCCCACGGCCTACGACGGCGGCTCGCTCCCCCTGGGTGCGTCCGTCGCGGTCAAGGAGGCCGTCCTGCCCTTCACCCGCTTCCGGACCAGGGAGGGGCGCGTCGTCGACTCGCTGCTCGGCCCGGAGATGCGCTCGACCGGCGAGGTCATGGGCATCGACAAGTACTTCGACACGGCCTTCGCCAAGTCCCAGGCCGCCGCGGGCGGCCCGCTGCCCACCCAGGGCCGCGTGTTCGTCTCGGTGGCCAACCGGGACAAGCGGGCCGTCGTCGGGCAGGCCAAGCGCCTCGTGGACCTGGGCTTCCAGGTCGTGTCCACGGGCGGCACCGCCGAGGTGCTGCGCCGCAACGGGATCCCCGCGGAGACCGTGGCGAAGATCGCCGAGGCCGGACGCGAGGACGGCGTGGGCACGGTGCTCGAGCAGCTGCACGCCGGGACCGTGGACCTGGTGCTCAACACGCCCTCGGGTGGCGACGCCCGCACGGACGGCTACGAGATCCGCGCGGCCGCGACCTCGCTGGGCGTGCCGGTGATCACGACCGTCGCCGAGTTCGCGGCGTGCCTCCAGGCGATCGAGGCGATGCGCACCTACGAGTGGAGCGTGACCTCCCTCCAGGAGCACGACGAGCGCCTCCAGCAGGCCGTGCGCGCCGGGGCGTCCGCGTGAGCGAGGAGTGCGCCGCACGGGCCTCGCGCACGCCGTTCGGGCGGCGACTCGCCGACGCCATGGCGGCGGCCGGGCCGCTGTGCCTGGGCGTGGACCCGCATCCCGTCCTGCTGCGGGCGTGGGGGCTGCCGGACACGGCCGCGGGCCTGGAGTCCTTCTCCCTCACCGCCCTCGAGGCCGCCGCGGGCGGTGAGTGCCCGCGCGTCGCGGCCCTGAAGCCCCAGGTGGCCCTGTACGAGCGCCACGGATCGGCCGGCTTCGCGGCCCTCGAGCGGCTCCTCTCCGAGGCCCGGGCCGCGGGCGTGCTCACCATCGCGGACGCCAAGCGGGGGGACATCGGCTCCACGATGGCGGGCTACGCCGCCGCGTGGCTCGAGGACGCCTCCCCGCTGGCCGCCGACGCGGTGACCCTGAGCCCGTATCTGGGCTTCGGGACGCTGACCGCCGCCGCGGAGACCGCGCACGCCGCCGGACGCGGCGTGTTCGTGCTCGCGCTCACCTCGAACCCCGAGGGTCGCGACGTGCAGCACGTGGGCGCGGGGGAGGAGGGCGGCGCCGTCGCGCGACGGATCACGGAGGCCGCCGCCGAGCTCAACGCCCGGCTGGCCGCACCCGGCGAGTGGGGGCCCGTGGGGCTCGTCGTCGGGGCGACCGTCGCCGAGGAGGCCGCGCGACTGGGCATGCGGCTCGAGGACGTGAGCGGCCCGTTGCTGGCGCCCGGCTTCGGCGCCCAGGGCGCCACGGCCGCGGGCATGCGCGCGGGCTTCGGCCCGGCGTGGCCGCAGGTGCTGGCGACGTCCTCCCGCGGCATCCTCGCGGCGGGGCCGACCCTGGCGGGCCTGATCGCCTCCCTCGAGAAGAGTCGCGCTGACCTGGGTGGATGACATGACCCCTGCGCGCCAAGTGACCGACGGCACACGAAGTGGTATCTTCCCCTCTCAGATCGGTGATTCTCCGATCCGTTGAACATCGAACGGTTCGGTGACGCCGCGCATCGCGCGACAGAGAAGGGGGCGGCCCATGGCACTGCGGGAACTCAGCACGGCCGAGCGGGCCGAGGCGCGCTCGAAGGCACTCGAGGCGCGGCAGGCGCGTGCCGCGCTGAAGGCCTCGTTCGCGGAGGGCGAGGTCACCCTCCACGATGTCTTCGAGCGCGCGGACGCCGATCCGGCGATCGCCCGGCTGCGCACCGTGGACCTGCTCCAGGCGCTCCCCGGCGTGGGGGAGGTCCGCGCCCAGGCCGTCATGGAGGCGTGCGAGATCTCCGCGCCGCGGCGCCTCAGGGGACTGGGCCGGCGCCAGCGCGAGGCGCTGATCGCCTATATTGGCCGGTGACCCCCACCCCCGTCGCGGACCGGTGAGCGCCGTATCGCGGTGAGCCCGGCCGCCGTCCCAGGAGCGCGCGTGACCGAGCTGAACGACCAGGGCCCGGTGCCCGCCATCCCCGCCGCGCGGACCGCCGTCGTCGCCCCCGGCCCCGGCGTGACCGTGCTGGCCGGGCCCACCGCCGTGGGCAAGGGCACCGTCTCCGCCTACGTCCGGGACCACTTCCCGCAGGCCTGGCTCTCGGTCTCCGCCACCACCCGCCCGGCCCGGCCGGGCGAGCAGGACGGGGTGCACTACTTCTTCACCTCGCCCGAGGAGTTCGACGAGCTGGTGGAGCGGGACCAGATGCTCGAGTGGGCCGTGGTGCACGGGCTCAACCGCTACGGCACGCGGCGGGACCGCGTCGAGGAGGCCGTGGCGGCCGGACGCCACGTGCTCCTCGAGATCGACCTCCAGGGTGCCCGCCAGGTGCGGCGGTCGATGCCGGACGCCACCTTCGTGTTCCTCGCCCCGCCGAGCTGGGACGAGCTGGTGTCCCGGCTCGTCGGGCGCGGCACCGAGGGACCCGAGGAACAGCGGCGCCGTCTGGATACGGCTAGACTGGAGCTCGCCGCGGAACCCGAGTTCGACGCCGTCGTCGTGAACGACACCGTCGAGCGGGCCGCCGATGAACTGGTGAGACTCATGGGGCTGGACCCCGAGCGCCGTTCGCCCCAGGCCTAGGACCTGGCCGCCGCCCGGCGGGAACCGGGCCAGTCAAGACAGCGACAGACTCTGGAGAACTCGTGACCGAACAGTACGACGGCATCGTCAACCCGCCCATCGACTCCCTCCTGGAGCGGGTGGACTCGAAGTACGCCCTGGTGCTCTTCGCCGCCAAGCGCGCTCGCCAGATCAACGCCTACTACTCGCAGCTCCACGAGGGCCTCTTCGAGTACGTGGGCCCCCTCGTGGACACCTCCCTGAACGAGAAGTCCCTCTCCATCTCGCTGCGCGAGATCGAGTCGGACCTGCTGGTCTCCCGCGAGGAGCAGGAGCCCACCCCCGCGGCCGACCTCGCCGCCGAGGACTTCGGCGACTTCTCCCTCCCGGGCGACGACGACCCCTTCTCGCTCCTCGAGCACTCGGACGCCGGCCAGCCCGTGGGCGACCCCGCCGAGATCGCCGAGGCGGGCGAGGCCATGCGCGCCGAGGAGGGCGAGCAGGCGGAGCCCGAGGCCGGCGCGCCGGCCGACGAGGACGCGCAGGAGTCCTGATCCCGCCATGGAGATCGTGCTGGGGGTCGGCGGCGGCATCGCCGCGTACAAGTCCGCCCTCCTGCTGCGTCTCATGACGGAGGCGGGCCACGGCGTCACCGTGGTCCCTACGCCCAGCGCGCTGAAGTTCGTGGGCGCCCCCACGTGGGAGGCCCTCTCGGGGCGACCCGTGCGGACGGACACGTTCGAGGCCGTGGACGAGGTGAACCACGTCCGGGTGGGCCGTTCGGCCGACCTGGTGGTGGTGGCCCCGGCCACGGCCGACCTGCTCGCGCGCACCGCTGCCGGGCTCGCGCCGGACCTGCTGGGGAATGTGCTGCTCACGGCCACCTGCCCCGTGGTGCTGGCACCGGCCATGCACACGGAGATGTGGCACCACCCCGCCACGCGGGCCAACACGGCCCTGCTGCGCGAGCGCGGCGTGACCGTGGTGGAGCCGGCGTCCGGCCGGCTCACCGGCCGGGACTCCGGCCCCGGCCGCCTGCCCGAGCCCGAGGACATCTGGGCCGCCGCCCAGGCCGCGGCCGCCGCCGCCCCCGCCAGGGACCGTGAGGCGGCCGTGACCGCCCCGTCGGCGTCCACGTCCGCCGCGTCGGCAGACTCGGCCCCGCACGGCCCCCTGGCCGGGCGCACCGTCGTGATCACGGCCGGCGGCACCCGCGAGCCGCTCGATCCCGTGCGCTATCTCGGGAACCGCTCCTCCGGCAAGCAGGGCGTGGCCCTCGCCGAGGCCGCCCTGGCCGCGGGGGCGCGCGTGCGCTTCATCGGCGCCGCCATGTCCGTCGAGCCGCCTGCGGGCGCCGACGTCACCCGGGTGGAGTCCACGCAGGAGCTGCTCGACGCCGTCCTGTCGCAGGCCGCGGACGCCGACGTGCTCATCATGGCCGCCGCCGTCGCGGACTTCCGTCCGGCGCAGGTGGCCGATGCCAAGATCAAGAAGACGGACGACGGCGGCGCTCCGACCATCGTGCTGGAGCGCACCCCGGACGTGCTCGCCACGGCCGTCCGCACGCGCGCCGCGGGGGAGTCCATGGCCCCCGTGATCGTGGGCTTCGCGGCGGAGACCGGGGACGCCACGTCGTCCGTGCTCGACTACGGCCGCGCGAAGCTGGCCCGCAAGGGCTGCGAGATGCTCGTGGTCAACGAGGTCGGGACGGACAAGGTGTTCGGCCAGGACCTCACGGAGGTCACGGTGCTCTTCGCGGACGGGCGCGCACCGCTGCACCGCGCGGGGACCAAGGTGGAGGCGGCCGGAGTCGTCATCGAGGCCGTGGCAGCCGAGGTGGCCGCGGGTCCCTGACCCGCTCCCTCGACGTCGGCTGTGACACGGCGGCGGCCGCGGCCCGCGCGCAGCGCGGCTGTGGACGACGCCGTGCCCCGCCCGCCCGCTGTTCTAGAGTGGGACGCATGACCGATGCCGCCCAGCAGAGCCCCTCCCGACCCACCGAGCCGTACCGCGGGGTGAGCGGCGGTGAGCTCCGCCTCTTCACCTCCGAGTCCGTCACGGCCGGGCACCCGGACAAGATCTGCGACCAGATCTCGGACGCCATCCTGGACGCCATCCTCGCCGCGGACCCGTCCGCGAAGGTGGCCGTGGAGACGCTCACCACCACGGGGCTCGTCCAGGTGGCCGGCGAGGTCAACACGTCCGCGTACGTGGAGATCCCGAAGCTCGTGCGCGAGACCATCCTGGACATCGGCTACGACTCCTCGGCCAACGGCTTCGACGGCGCCCAGTGCGGCGTCAGCATCTCCATCGGCCAGCAGTCCTCGGACATCTTCGCCGGGGTCTCCCGCTCGCTCGAGGCGCGCGAGTACGGCTCCGCGGACGTCGACGACGAGCAGGGCGCGGGAGACCAGGGCATCATGTTCGGCTACGCCACGGACGAGACCCCCACGCTCATGCCGATGCCCATCCACCTGGCGCACCGCCTCTCCGAGCGGCTGACGAAGGTGCGCCAGCAGGAGCACTCGCCCATGCCGTACCTGCTGCCCGACGGGAAGACGCAGGTCACCGTGGGGTACGACGCGCAGCACGTGCCCCGCACGGTCGAGACCGTGGTGGTCTCCACCCAGCACCACGACGTCGTCTCCCAGGAGCAGCTGCGTCGCGACGTCGAGGAGCACGTGATCCGACCGATCATCGACCTCTCCGGCCTCGACGCCTCGGACACGCGCGTCATCGTGAACCCCGGCGGCAAGTTCGTCATCGGCGGGCCCGTGGGCGACGCCGGCCTGACCGGCCGCAAGATCATCGTCGACACCTACGGCGGCATGGCCCGCCACGGCGGCGGGGCCTTCTCGGGCAAGGACCCGTCGAAGGTGGACCGCTCCGCGGCCTACGCGCTGCGCTGGGTGGCCAAGAACGTGGTGGCCGCAGGGCTCGCGAAGCGCGCCGAGTTCCAGGTGGCCTATGCCATCGGCTCCGCCCGTCCCGTGGGGCTCTACGTGGAGACCTTCGGCACGGGCGCCGTCTCCGACGAGACGATCATCGACGCCGTGAACGCGGTCTTCGACCTGCGACCCTCGGCCATCGTGAAGCATCTCAACCTGCTGCGCCCCATCTACCGCCGCACGGCGGCGCACGGCCACTTCGGCCGCGAAGAGGCGGACTTCACGTGGGAGCGCACGGACCGGGTGGAAGAGCTGCGCCGCGCCGCCGGCGTCTGAGCGGGGTGTGAGCCATCACGGACGCGCTGTTCGCCCTTCCCGCCTCTGAGGCGAGGCCCCGCCTGCCCGAGAGCGCGGAGGGCTGGCCGGAGGACCCGGTGGCCCGCGTCCTGCTGGACACGCCCGTCCCGCACCTGGACCGAGAGTTCGACTACCTCGTCCCTCCCGAGCTCGACGCGCGGGCCGTGCCCGGCTCCCGGGTCGGCGTGCGCTTCGGCGGCCGGGAGATGACCGGCTGGCTCGTCTCCCGGGTGGCCGAGCCGGTCACGGGGGCACAGCTGACGGCGCTCACCTCCGTGCTCACGGCGGTCCCGCCGTTGACGGAGGAGGTCCTCGCGGTGGCGCGGGCCGTGGCCGCCCGGCAGGCGGGCATCGTCACGGACGTGCTGCGCGCGGCGGTGCCCCCGCGGGTCGTGCAGGTCGAGAAGGAGATCCTCGCGGCGCGCACGGCGGAGCCGGCGGCGGACCACCCGGTCGCCCGGGTCGAGACCTCTGACGACGACGCCCCGACGGCGGCCGAGCCCACCGTCTGGGAGTCGCTCCAGGGCGGCGCCGCCTTCGTCGCCGCCGCGTGCGCGGGGGACGGGGTCCGGGCCGCCGCCGTCGTCCCGAGCCGCGTGGGGGAGTGGGACGAGGCCGAGGCCCTCGCCGCGCTGGCCCGCACCGTGGCGGCCTCCGGCGGGAGCGTCCTGCTGCTGGTGCCCGACCACCGCGACCTCGACCGGCTGTGTGCCGCCCTCGACCGCGCCGTGGGCGGGGGGGCCTACGCCCGCATCGGCTCCGAGGACGGGAACACCCCGCGGTACCGTGCGCACCTGCGCTCCCTCGAGGGCACCGTGCGGATCGTCGCGGGCACGCGCGCCGCCGCCTGGGCGCCGCTGAAGGATCTCCGACTGGTGGTGATGTGGGACGACGGCGACGACGCCTACGCCGAGCCGCGCAGCCCCTACTTCCACGTGCGCGAGGTCGTGCTCGAGCGGGCCCGGGCCTCGGGCTGCGCACTCCTCTTCGCCGGCCCCTCCCGCTCTGTGCCGGTCCAGCGCCTCGTGGAGGCCGGCTGGCTGCTGCACCTCGGTCCCGGCCGCGAGCTCCAGCGGGCGATCGGCCCGCGCGTGGTCGCCACGGCGGACGCGTGGGAGAGCGCGCGCGACCCGTTCGCCCGGCGCGCCCGCCTGCCGCACGCCGCGTGGGCCGCCGCGCGCGAGGCCCTGACCGGTGCCCGTCCCGGGCCGGTGCTCGTCCAGGTGGCCCGCGCCGGGTTCATCCCCGCGCTCGTCTGCGAGCGGTGCCGCACCCCCGCCCGGTGCCGGGAGTGCTCCGGCCCGCTCGCGTTCCGCGACCGGCACGCCGCCGAACGCGGTGAGCTCGCGTGCCGCTGGTGCGGCACCCGCGAGCGGGCATTCCGCTGCACCGAGTGCGGCGGCACGCACGTCCGCGCCGGCGCCCGCGGTGTGGACCGGACCGCCGACGAGCTCGGCCGCTCCTTCCCCGGAGTCCCCGTCCACGCCTCCTCCGGCCAGCACCGCCTCGGCTCCGTGACGGACGCGCCGGCCGTCGTCGTGGCCACCGTGGGTGCCGAGCCCACCGCTCCCGGCGGCTACGCGGCGGCGCTGCTCCTCGACGGCGACGCCCAGCTCCAGCGCGAGGGGCTCGACGTGCCCTCTCGGGTGCTCGCCCGCTGGCTGGCGGCGGCGTGCCTGGTCCGCCCGGCGTCCGAAGGGGGCACCGTGGTGGTGACCGCCGAGCACGACGGGGTCGTCGGCGCCCTCGTGCGGCGCGATCCCGCGGGCTTCGCGAGCCACCAGGTCGCGGAGCGTCGGGAGCTGCGCCTGCCGCCCGCCGGGCGGCTCGCCGAGGTGACGGGGGACGCCGCCGCCGTGAAGGAGTACCTGGGCCTGGTCGAGGCCGCGCGACGCGAGAGGCGGCGGGTGGGGCCCGACGCCGAGCCCTCCCTCGACCTCGAGCCGGGCGCCCGTCCCGGCGACGCAGCCCCGCTGCCGTGGATCGGCCCCGTGCCGGACCCCGTGGACGAGACCCAGCACCGCGCGCTGCTCCTCTTCCCCTACGCCGCCGCGGACGAGACGGTCGCGGTGCTGCGCACGGCCCGCTCCGCGGCGAGCGCGCGCCGCGAGCAGAAGGCCGTGCGCGTGCGGCTGGACCCGCCGGGGGTGCTCTAGCCGGGCGGCCCCGCACGGCCTCCGGCCAGGACCCGCCACGGCCGGTCACCTCGGGTGCGCGGCCTCCCGGATGAGCCTCGCGCACGCGAGCGGCCGCTCGTAGTGCAGCAGGTGGCCCACGCCGGGCAGCACCTGCAGGTCGGCCGTCCCTCCCGCCGCGGCGATCGCGGCGGCGAGGCGCTCCTGTGCGGCCACGGATCCCAGCGGATCCTCGGCACCCGCCACGAGGACCACGGGCAGCGCGAGCCCCGCGGCGGCGTCGAGGGCGGTGGACGTCGTGGAGGCCCGGTAGGCCTCGGAGAGCATGCGCCGTGAGGCGAAGCGGGAGAAGTACCGGCGGTGCTGGTCATGGGTGTAGGCCAGGACACGCCTGTCCGTGGTTCGGCTCATGACGACGGTGGTGGCCCACACCACGGGCGCCGCGCCCAGCAGGGCGCGCCCGGCGCGCTCGGGCAGACGCGCCGCGACCTCGTAGTAGCCCTGCGCGACGGCGGCCGCCACCGTCGCCGTCCACGACCCCGACGCCTCCAGGGCGGGCTCGGCGATCGGGTTGAGCAGCACGAGCCGGTGCCACGCGGAGGGGTCCCGGGCCACGAGGTGGGACGCGACGATCGACCCGTACGAGTGGGCGACGAGCACGGGAGGCTCCGTGAGCGCCAGCGCGTGGACGACGGCGGCCACCGCATCCGCGTGGTGCGCCACCGAGTGCTCGGCTGCGGGGAAGGCCTCGGACGCGCCGAAGCCGGGCAGATCGATCGAGGAGATCGCGAACTCGGGCAGCGCGTCGGCGATGAGCGCGAGCCCGTGGTGGTCACCGCGGAACCCGTGCACGAAGACCAGGCGGGGGGCGGCATCGGGATCGACGCCCCTGGACCCGTCCGCCGGGCCCACCGGTGCGTACTCCCACACCGCCACGTCGACGCCGGACCCGGCCACGGGGTCGGGGACGGTCACCTCGCGCCGTCGGGGGATCCGCGCGGGGCATCCGGTCAGCGAGCCAGGCCCGTCGTCCGGGCGCGGGATCCGGACCCGGTCCCAGAGTCGCACCCGGTGCCCGGGCGGCACGGGGGCGCCGCTGCCGGCGTCGTCGTTCTGCTTCACGCCCCCAGCCTAGTGAGCACGCTCCGCAGCGGGGCGCCCGCACGTGTTCACCGGTGCGTGTGGCGGGGTTCAGCACGTGGACGCGGGATCGCCACCTCGCTGACCTGCACTGATCCCGTCGCCGCCGGCGCCCAGCTGCCCGCCCTCTCCGAGGACGGCATGGTCGCGATGCCCCGCGGCTTCAAGGCCCACCGCATCGGCACCATCGGCGTCGAGCCCCTGCTGTCCGACCGCGGCGGCCGCGTCGTCGGGGTCACCCCCTCCAACCTGGACGGCATGGGCGCCTTCGACCGCGCCGGCGTGACCCGCCTCGTGCGCAACCACGAGTGCCGCGCGAACGCCAAGGTCCCGGTGCCACTGGTCCCCGGCACCGTCTACGACGCGGGCTGCCCCACCGGCATGGGCGGCAACACCGTCGTCGAGGTCTCCCGCTCGGGCGAGCTCGTCCAGCAGTGGGTCGGCCTCTCCGGCACCATCCGCAACTGCGCCGGCGGCACCACCCCGTGGGGCTCCTGGCTGGCCTGTGAGGAGACCACCGAGCGCGCCGGGCAGTCCGTCACCAGCTCCGTGGACGGCCAGGCCTACACCCTGCAGAAGGACCACGGCTACGTCTTCGAGGTGTTCCCCGAGCCGGTGGCCCAGCAGATCCCGCTGCCCATCAAGGCCTGGGGCCGCGCCGTGTGGGAGGGTGCCGAGATCGGTGCCGACCTCTCGAGCGCCTACCTCACCGAGGACACCAGGGGCGGCCTGTTCTACCGCTGGACCGCACCGCAGGGCGTCACCCTGCGTCCGGGCATCGCCACCCAGCTGGGTGAGGGCGACGGCGTCCTCCAGGCCGCCCAGCTGGTGCGCGACGGCGTCGCCCTCGAGCACTACGGTCAGCTGACCGAGGCCGACCTTGACGTGGCCCACCCGGTCCGCTGGGTCGACGGCGGCGCCGACCGCCAGGCGCAGACCACCGACCTGCGCCAGCAGTTCCCGGGCGCCACCACGCACCGCAAGATCGAGGGCGTCTGGAGCGACGACGCCGGCGAGGGCCTGTGGTTCACCCTCTCCACCGTCAAGGACGGCGAGCACCCCGAGGCCGTCGCCAACCAGGGCATGATCATGTACTACTCCTTCGCGGAGCAGACCATGACCCTCAAGGAGTACTGGGCCGTGGGCAGTTACTTCGACGCCCCGGACAACATCACCGTCTCCCCGTGGGGCGGCGTCGTGATCGCCGAGGACGGCTCGGACCCGAACCACCTCGTCGCGTTCACCGAGCGTGCCGGCTCCTCGGCCCTGGCCAAGGACCTCGCCGAGCGCGGCGAGTGGGCCGGCCCCTGCTTCGGCGGCGGTCGCGCCCTGTTCGCCAACATCCAGAGCGACTGCACCTACATGATCACCGGCCCGATGGCCAAGCAGCTCCACCGCTGACCGGCCCGCGCGACGGCGCCCCCCGCCTCCTCGAGGCGGGGGGCGCCGCCCGTGAGGGTCACTCCCATGAGCCGCACCGCCGTCGTCGCGATCGACCAGGGGACCACCTCGACCCGGGTGGCGGTGGTGGGCGCCGACGGGCACGTGGTGGCGAGTGCGCAGCGCGAGCACGTCCAGCACTTCCCGCACGCGGGGTGGGTCGAGCACGATCCGACGGAGCTGTGGGAGGCCGTCCGGGAGCTCACCGCGCTCGCCCTGGCGCGCGCGCACCGCGGCCCGCGCCCGCACCGGCCTCCCCCTGGCCTCCTACTTCTCCGCGTCCAAGATCCGCTGGATCCTGGACGAGGTCCCGGAGGCCCGCGCGCTGTCGGCCGCGGGGCGGCTGCGGGTCGGAACCGTGGACTCGTGGCTCGTGTGGAACCTCACGGGCGGCGTCCACGGCGGGGTCCACGTCACCGACGTGACGAACGCCTCGCGCACCCTCCTGATGGACCTCGAGACGGGGCGATGGAGCGCCCCCATGCTCGAGCTCTTCGGGCTCGACCCCGAGGAGTGGGAGGCGATGGCGCCGCGCATCGTGCCCTCGGTGGGCGTGCTCGGCGAGGTCACCGGCCACGAGACGCTGGCGGGCGTCCCCGTGGCCGGGGTGCTGGGGGACCAGCAGGCCGCGTGCTTCGGCCAGGCGCTCTTCCGCCCCGGGGACACGAAGAACACCTACGGGACCGGCTGCTTCCTGCTCCAGCACACGGGGACCCAGCGGCCGACGTCGGCGCACGGCCTCGTCTCCACGGTCGCCTACCAGCGGGCGGGGGAGCCGATGCGCTACGCCCTCGAGGGGTCCGTGGCCGTGGCCGGGGCGCTCGTGCAGTGGCTTCGCGACGGCCTCGGGATCATCTCCACGTCCGAGGAGGTCGAGGCGGCCGCGGCCACGGTGCCGGACAACGGCGGCGTGGTGATCGTCCCCGCCTTCGCGGGCCTCTTCGCGCCGCACTGGCGGGCCGACGCCCGCGGGCTCATCGCCGGCCTGACCGGATTCGCCCATCGCGGCCACCTCGCCCGGGCCGCGGTGGAGGCGACGGCCTACCAGAGCCGGGACCTGCTCGAGGCCCTGACGGCGGACACGGGGACGCGCATCCGGGAGCTGCGCGTGGACGGCGGGATGACCGTCAACGCGGGCCTCCTCCAGTTCCAGGCGGACATCCTGGACCTGCCGGTCGTGCGCCCCGCGGTGGCCGAGACCACCGTCATGGGGGCGGCGTGGGCGGCCGGACTCGCCGTCGGCGTCTGGCCGGACGAGGACGCCCTGTGCTCCCTGTGGCGAGAAGACCGCCGGTGGGAGCCGGCCATGGCGGCGAGCGAGCGCGAGCGCCTGCTGGAGCGGTGGCACCGGGCGGTGGAGGCCTCGCTCGGCTGGGCGTGAGACCGCGCACAGGGCGGCGCCCAGCGCCCGTGCTTCCTGGGCGGACCCCCGGGCCCGCCACTACCCTTGCGGAGGCCGTACCGGGGGATCGACCTCGGTGTGCCGCGCCCTGCCCCCGAGGATGAGGAACCCCATGCAGAACTCCGCCGTGTTCAGATCGGCCAAGATCGCACTCGCCTTCGTCGGCCTTGTCGTCGGGGCGGGCTTCGCCACCGGCGCCGAGGTGATCCAGTACTTCGTCGGGTTCGGCGAGATCGGCATCTGGGGGGCGATCCTCGCCGGCGTCCTCGTGGCCGTGGGCGGCGCGGTGATCCTTCAGCTCGGCAGCGCCTTCCTGGCCAACGAGCACAAGGCCGTGTTCCGCAGCGTGACCCACCCGGTGATCGCCCGCATCCTGGACGTCAGCGTCTCCATCACGCTCTTCGCGATCGGCTTCGTGATGCTGGCCGGTGCCGGCGCGACCATGCACCAGCAGCTCGGGTGGCCGACCTGGGCGGGCGCCGCCATCATGACGGCGCTCGTGATCGTCACCGGCCTGCTGGACGTGGAGAAGGTCTCCTCCATCATCTCCGGGCTCACGCCGTTCGTCGTGGTCGCCGTCGTGGGGGCGTTCCTCGCCACGGTGCTCACCCTGGACGGCTCCTTCACCACCAACGAGGCGATGGCGGCCCAGACCGCCACCCCCATCAACCCGTGGTGGCTCTCGGCCCTGAACTACACCGGACTCGTCCTCGTGATGGCCGTGTCCATGTGCCTCGTCATCGGCGGCTCCATCACCAACCCGCGCGAGGCGTTCTTCGGCGGGCTCGCCGGCGGACTGCTCTACACGGTCCTCATGGTCATGGCGGGCGTGCTGCTCTACCTGAACTTCGACCGGATCGGGCACGCCTCCGTGCCCATGCTCGAGCTCTTCGGCGCGTTCCACCCCGTGCTGGGGTGGGCCATGCTGGCGGTCATCTACGCCATGATCTACAACTCGGCCATCGGCATGTTCTACGCCCTGGGCCGGCGCATCTCGGCGGACCGCCCCGACCGCTACCGCCCCGCGTTCATCGCCGTCACCCTGGTGGGCTTCGCGGTGAGCTTCCTCGGCTTCGGCACCCTGATGAACGTGGTCTACCCGTTGCTGGGCTACCTCGGCCTGCTCCTGACCGTGGTCCTGGTGGCCTGGTGGCTGACCCACCGCGGGGAGCTCTCCGCCGAGCGGACCCTGCGCATGCGCCTCTCCTCCCTCATCCGCCTGCAGCGGCACCCGGAGAAGCGCTTCACGACCGCGCACGCGGACGCCCTCGAGGAGGCGGCCGCCCACTCCGTCGCCGAGCCCGCGGCCGTGACGGGCGCGATCGAGCGCCAGGTCGCCCGGGACCTCGACGCCGAGCTCGAGGACGACCCGGGCCGGGCCGAGGGATCCCACCGCGCCTGAGCCGACGCCGTAGGATGGACCCGCCCCGCACACGCGCGGGCGGGTCCGCCGTCAGGCCGTCGCGCGAACGTCCCGCCCCCGCCGCCACCGCACCCCCACCCCGACCGCGTTAGGACACGAACCGCCGTGAGCCAGATCTCCGAGACCCCCGCCCCCGCCACTCCCGAGGTCCCCGCGGACGCGGAGTACTCGTTCCGAGAGGTGGAGGCGCGCTGGGCCGGGTACTGGGAGCAGGCGGGCACGTTCACCCCGCGGGAGGACGGCGCCGAGCGGCGCACCGTGGTGGACATGTTCCCCTACCCCTCGGGCGATCTGCACATGGGCCACGCGGAGGCGTTCGCGATGGGCGACGTCGCGGCCCGCTACTGGCTGCAGCGCGGCTACGACGTGCTGCACCCCATCGGCTGGGACTCGTTCGGTCTCCCGGCCGAGAACGCGGCCATCAAGCGCGACGCGCACCCGGCCGCGTGGACCTATGCCAACATCGAGACCCAGAAGCGTTCGTTCCAGCGCTACGGGATCGCCGTGGACTGGACCCGCGAGCTGCACACCTCCGACCCCGAGTACTACCGCTGGACGCAGTGGCTCTTCCAGCAGCTCCACAAGGAGGGCCTCGCCTACCGCAAGGACTCGCCCGTCAACTGGTGCCCGAAGGACCAGACCGTGCTCGCCAACGAGCAGGTCGTGGACGGCACGTGCGAGCGCTGCGGCACCGAGGTCACCAAGCGCACGCTGAACCAGTGGTACTTCCGCATCACGCGGTTCGCGGACGCGCTCCTGGACGACATGGACCAGCTCACCGGTCACTGGCCCGAGCGGGTCCTCGCGATGCAGCGCAACTGGATCGGCCGCTCCGAGGGCGCGCACGTGGACTTCCAGGTGGAGGACGGCCCCTCCGTCACCGTGTTCACCACCCGCCCGGACACCCTGTTCGGGGCCACCTTCATGGTGGTGGCCGCAGACGCCCCGCTGGCCCTCGAGCTCGTCTCCGACGACGCCCGGGCCGACCTCGAGGCCTACCGCGAGGACCTCAAGAAGGTCTCCGACATCGATCGCCAGGCCACGGACCGTCCCAAGACCGGCGTGTTCCTCGGCCGCCACGCGGTGAACCCGCTGACGGGGGAGCGCCTGCCCGTGTGGGCCTCGGACTACGTGCTCGCCGACTACGGCACCGGAGCGATCATGGCCGTGCCCGCCCACGACCAGCGCGACCTCGACTTCGCCCGCGCCATGGGCCTGCCGGTGCGCGCCGTCGTGGACACGGGCGAGGAGGACCCGGCCGTGTCCGGGGTGGCCACCACCGGTGAGGGCGTCCTGGTCAACTCCGGCGAGCTCGACGGCCTGGACAAGACGGCGGCCATCGCCCGCGCGATCGAGGTCGTCGAGGCCAAGGGCACCGGGCGCGGCACCACCACCTACCGCCTGCGCGACTGGCTGCTCTCCCGCCAGCGCTTCTGGGGCACCCCGATCCCCGTGATCCACTGCGCCGACTGCGGCGAGGTCCTCGTCCCCGAGGACCAGCTGCCCGTCACCCTGCCGACCGACCTCAAGGGCGAGCAGCTCGCGCCCAAGGGCCAGTCTCCGCTCGCCTCCGCCGAAGACTGGGTCAACGTGGACTGCCCGCGATGCGGCGGCCCGGCGAAGCGCGACACGGACACCATGGACACCTTCGTGGACTCGTCCTGGTACTTCCTGCGCTACGCCTCCCCGTGGGACGAGACGCAGGTGTTCGACCCCCAGGCGGTGCGCGACTGGCTGCCCGTGGACCAGTACGTGGGCGGCGTCGAGCACGCGATCCTGCACCTGCTCTACGCGCGCTTCTTCACGAAGGCGCTGCACGGCATGGGCCTCGTGCCGTTCACGGAGCCCTTCCGCGCCCTGCTCAACCAGGGCCAGGTGCTCAACGGCGGCAAGGCGATGTCCAAGTCCCTCGGCAACGGCGTGGACCTGGGACAGCAGCTCGACGAGTTCGGCGTGGACGCCGTCCGCCTCACCATGGTCTTCGCGTCTCCGCCGGAGGACGACGTGGACTGGGCCGACGTCGCCCCCGGCGCTGCGGGCAAGTTCCTCGCCCGTGCCTGGCGCCTGGCCCGGGACGTCCGCGAGGCGGGCCCGGCGGCGGGCGCCGCCGAGGGCGGCTCCGCGGCCCTGCGCCGCGTGACCCACCGGACGGTGCACGAGGCCGCCCAGCTGCTGGACGACGGCAAGTTCAACGTGGTGATCGCCAGGACCATGGAGCTCGTGAACGCCACCCGCAAGGAGATCGACAACGGGGCCGGCGCCGCGGATCCCGCGGTCCGCGAGGCCGCCGAGGCCGTCGCCAAGCTGCTCTCGCTCGTCGCGCCCTACGCGGCCGAGGACATGTGGGTGCTGCTGGGCCACGAGCCCTCGGTGGTGCGCTCCGGCTGGCCCGAGGTCGACGAGTCCCTCCTCGTGGAGGACGCGGTCACCGCCGTCGTGCAGGTCAAGGGCAAGGTGCGCGACAGCTTCGAGGTGCCCGCGGACATCACCGCCGAGGAGCTCGAGGCGCGCGCCCGGACGTCCGAGAAGGTCATGGCGTTCATCGGGGACGCCCAGATCGTCAAGGCGATCGTCCGCGAGCCCAAGCTCGTCAACCTCGTCATCCGCTGATCGGCGAGCCGGACTGAGCCGGGCCGCCCCGTCGGCCCGGAGGAGGAGGGGAGCATGGCGACGCTGGACCAGTGGCGCGACGACGTCCTGGAGCGCCTGCGCGCCCGCCGACCCCACCTGGTGGGCCGGGCCCGCTACGGGCTGAAGCCGCCCCGGCGGGACCGGACCGCGATCGTGACCGACTCCGCCGCGGCCCTGCCGCCGGCCCTGCTCGCCCACCCCCTGGCGGCGGGCATCCGCCAGGTCACCCTCCCCGTGATGGTGGGGGAGCAGATCCACACGGAGGGGACGGAGGACCTGCGGTGCGAGCTGCCCGTCGCCCTCGCCTCCGGCACCCCCGTGAAGACCTCCCGGCCGTCTCCGGGGGCGTTCCGGGCCGTCTACGCCGACCTCGCGCAGGCCGGGTACGCGCGGGTGCTCTCCCTGCACCTCTCGAGCCGGCTCTCCGGCACCGTGGAGGCGGCGCGGCTCGCCGCGGCGGACGCCCCGCGCCCCGTCACGGTCCTCGACTCGGGCACGGCCGGCTTCGCGCTCGGCCTCACGGTGCTGGACGCGGCGATCGACGCCGGCGTGGGGCTGCCGGTGGAGCAGATCACCGCGCGGGCGGAGGCCACCGCACAGGCGGGCGCCGTGCTGTTCTCCGTGCCGAGCCTCGAACAGCTGCGCCGCGGCGGCCGGATCGGCGCCGTGGCCTCCCTGCTGGGCACCCTGCTCCACGTGCGCCCCGTGCTGGCCCTCGACGACGGCGCGGTCACCCTGGTGGACCGCCCGCGCTCGGCGGCCCGCGCGATGGACCGGATCGTCGAGCTCGCCCTGGAGCGTGCCGCCGGGACGCCGAGCCGGATCGTGGTGCACGGCTTCGGCGACCCGGCGGGGAGCGAGGAGCTGGTGGCGCGCCTGCAGCCGCACTCGGCCACGCCCGTTCCCGTCGTCGAGCTGCCGGGGGTCCTCGCCGCGCACCTGGGACTCGGCGCGCTGGGCGTGGTGGTGACCCCGCTCGAGGTGGAGGTCGACTGAGGCCGAGTCGAGCCGGGGCGGACGGGGCATGTGTGGACCGGGCAGTCCGCTCCTGCACAGGCGTCGGGTCGCTCCTCGCCATCCCCGAGGCCGCGGCGGGCGCCTCTCCTGACCCGCCGGCCCGGCCACAGTGGCTCCATGCACACGCGAGCCCCGGACGTCCCCTCCGAGCAGCCCGGCCCCGTCCACGGTCAGGACCCCCGCGGTCGCGGCCCCGGTGAGGACTGGGAGGCCGTCCCGCCGCGCCCCCCGATCGTCCGGTGGCGCGCCGCAGGCACGGCCGCGCTCGTGCTGCTGGTGGCGGCCATCGCGTGGTGGGCCGTGACCTGGCTGACCGCCCCGACTCCGCCCGCCCCGGCCGCATCGGTCGGGTCCGTGTCGGGTATCCCGGCGCCGCCCTCGGGCGATGCCGCCGGCGCGGCCCCGGGCGCGAGCGTCCCGGATCCTGGCCCCGGGGCGACCGTGAGGCCTGCCGGAGAGGCCCCCGGCGCGTCCTCGGGGACACCGTCCGGCGGTTCTTCCGGGGACTCCGGGGGCGCGGGCGAAGGCTCCGCACCGGCGGAGGTGCGCGTGCACGTGGTGGGCGAGGTCCGTCGGCCCGGCGTCGTGACCCTGGCGGCCGGGTCCCGGGTCACGGACGCGATCCGGGCCGCCGGCGGGGCCGCGTCCCAGGCGCGCACCGAGCGGATCAACCTCGCTGCGACGCTCTCGGACGGCCAGCAGGTCCTGGTCCCGTCCGCTCGCACGCCGGACGCAGAGCTGGCCGCGGCGGCCGGGGGTGGGGCGCCGCCAGCGGGGTCGGCGGCTCCCAGCGGGCGAGCGGGGGCCGCGGTGGCGGGGCCCGGCAGCTCGGGGGCGCAGTCTCCCGACGGTGCGGGCGCGGTGCCGGTGGACCTGAACACGGCCGACGCGGCCGCCCTCGAGACGCTCCCGGGCGTGGGTCCGGCGACGGCGGAGAAGATCATCGCGCACCGGGAGTCGGTGGGCCCGTTCGGCGGGCTGCAGGACCTGGACGCGGTGCCCGGGATCGGCCCGGCCGCCCTCGCGCGGCTGCGTGACCACGTGAGCTGGTGACCCCGTGAGCGCCGGCGCCGTCCCCGGACCGCTGGACGTCCGATGGGTTCCGGCGCTGCTGCTGTGCCTGGCCCTCGGGAACGTGCTCCCGAGCCGGCCCGCGCACGAGGCCGTCCTGGCGTCCGGGGCGTGTGGGCTCCTCGCCCTGTACGGGGCCGCCGCGCTGGTCGTGGGCGGCCGATCCGCCGGAGCACGACGCACCGACCGCCCTCGGCGAGGCGTGGCCACCGCCGTCGTGCTGGCCGGCGTGGCGGGAGCGCTGATGGCCCAGCACGTGGCCCTCCACCAGTCCGCGCGGGAGCGCGTCGGCTGGGATGACGCCGTGACCGCGGAAGAGGCCGTGCGGGTCGAAGTGGTGCTGGACGCCCCACCCCAGGCCACCGGGTCGCCCTTCGGACCGCGGTGGGGCGCCCCGGCCACGGCCACGCGATTCGGCCACCCCTCTCGAGCGTTCGAGCGGCCCGAGGCGGTCCGCCTCACGGGGGAGGGGGAGCCGCCCCTCGGGCTCGGCACGGCGGACGGCGGTGTCGCGGCGGGCGGGAAGGCCTGTGTCGTGGCCACTCCCCGGCGCGAGGGGGACACGGTGTTCCTCACCGCACGCGCGGCACCGATCCCGGGGCCCTGTCCGGCACAGGGAGGCGCAGCACTCCCGCCGGACGTGGCGGGACCCTCCGGGCGTGAGGTGCTGCGCTCGGCGTTCCGGGCCGCGGCCTCTCCCCTGATCGGCACGGCGCCCCAGCTGATCCCCGGGCTCGTGCTGGGGGACCGCACGGCCCAGAGCGCGGAGCTCGGGGACGCCATGAAGGATGCCGGGCTGAGCCACCTCAGCGCCGTCTCCGGGGCGAACTGCGCGCTGCTCCTGGGCACGGTCGCCGTGGTCCTGCGCTCGCTGCGCGTGCACCGGCACGCGGTGGTGGCCGCGGCGCTGGCCACGCTCGGGGTGTTCGTGGTCGTCGTCGGACCGGAGCCCTCCGTGCTCCGGGCGGCTGTGATGGGCGCGCTGGGGGCGCTGGCCCTCTTCCTCGGCCGCGGCCGGCAGGCGTTCTCCCTGCTCGCGGTGGGCGGCACCGGGCTGCTCGTGGTCGCGCCGACTCTCGCGACGGAGGTCGCGTTCCACCTCTCACTGGCCGCGACGGCGGGGATCGTGCTCGTCGCCGCCCCCGTGGACCGGTGGCTGCATCCGCGGATGGCGCGCGTGCTGCCCGACTCCGCCGCGCGCTGGCTCTCCGCGTCCCTGTCCGTCACCGTGGCTGCCCACCTCGCGTGTCAGCCGATCCTCCTGGCCATGACCGGCACGGTGAGTGCCTACGCCGTGCTCACCAACATCGTGGCCGCCCCCGCGGTCGCACCGGTGACCGTCCTCGGCACGCTCGCCGCCGCGCTGGTCCTGCCCGCCCCGCCGATCGCGGCCGCCCTCGTCTGGATCGCGCAGTGGCCGGCCGCGGCCATCGGCTGGACCGCGACCACGGCCGCCACGCTGCCGGGCGCCCTGCGGCCATGGCCGGGCGGCGGCCTCGGGTTCGCCCTCGGCGCCCTCCTCACGGTCGCCACGCTCGCGGGCTTCCGTGCGGTCCTGGTGCTGGAACGGGAGTCGCCTCCCCGCGTGCGGCGCGTGGGTCGCTCGGCGCCGGACCGCGTCCGGCGGGTGTCCGCCGCCGCGGTGCTGACGGCCGCGCTGATCGCCGCGGCCACGGGCGGCGTGGGCGCGGTGCTGACCCCCCGACCGGCCGGCGACGTCCCCGAGGGCTGGGTCGCGGCGTTCTGCGACGTGGGGCAGGGGGACATGACGGTCCTCCGCACGGGCGTGGACTCTGCCCTCGCCGTCGACGTCGGACCGGATCCCGACGCCGCCCGACGATGCCTCGCGGACCTGCGCGTGGAGAGGGTGGACGCGGTGCTGCTCACCCACCTCCACGCCGATCATGCCGGAGGGCTGGCCGGGCTCACGGGGCAGCTCGCCCCTGGCGCGGTCCACTACGCCACCCGCTCGGCCGGCAGCTCGCCGCTCGGCGACCCCGCCGCGGGCACACCCCTCGAACGAGGGAGGAGCCGCGCCAGCACGGGGGAGGACCCCGCGATGCCGCCGCCCTCCGGAGCGACGCCGCTCCACACGGGCCAGGAGGGGGAGAGCGGATCGGTGCGGTGGAGCGTCCTCCTCGCCGATCGCGCCGCGCCCGAGGAGAACGACGCCTCCGCACAGCTTCTGCTCACTGTGCGCGGCGCCGTGGGCCCGCTGACCGTGCTCGTCACGGGGGACATGGAGCAGGCGGCGAGCGCCGCCTGGGCGGCCGGACTGCGCTCGGACGCACCCCCGCCGCCCTCCGCGGACGTGCTGAAGGTGGCCCACCACGGTGCGCGCAACGGCGGCACGGACGTCCCCGCGGCGGTCCGCGCCCGGCTCCAGGTCGTCTCGGTGGGCGCAGAGAACACGTACGGACACCCCCACCCCGCCACCGTGGCCGCCCTCGAGCGGCTCGGCCCGGTGGCCCGCACCGACCGGCACGGCACCCTCGCGCTCACCCTGGAGTCGGGCTCGGACGGGGATCCCGGGATCGCCGTGCACACCGTCCGCCCTCCCGCCGTCCCCGTCTCCACACCCTAGGATGGTGCCCATGTCCGCCGCCCGCAGCCCCCGCTCCGGCCGCGCCCCGCGCACGGATCCGCTGGCCTGGCGCCGCACGGAGCCCGGCCCGCTCACGCTGCTCAAGGGCCCCGAGGACTACGTGGCCCGCTGGGTCACGGACCGGGTGACGGCCGCGCTGCGTGCCCGGCACGAGAGCCTCGAGGTGCACGACCTGCGCGCCGGGGAGTACCAGGCGGGGCAGCTGGCCATGGCCGCCAGCCCCTCGCTCTTCGCCGAGCCCACCCTCATCCGCGTGGACGGGCTCGAGTCCATGAACGACGCCTTCCTCGCCGACGCCCTGCGCCTCGTCGAGCAGGGCCCCGGCGCGGACGAGGTCACCCTCGTGCTGCGCCACACGGGCGGCAGCCGGGGCAAGCGGCTGCTCGACGCCGTCGCGAAGGCCGGCACCGTGGTGGACTGCGCGCCCCTCAAGCGGGACGAGGACCGTCTGGCGCTCGTCCAGGCGGAGTTCCGCGAGGCACGCCGCCGCGTGGACGAGGACGCCGCCCGCGCCCTCGTGCGCGCCACCGGCGCCTCCCTCACGGAGCTCGCCGCCGCGTGCCGTCAGCTGATCGACGACACCACCGGCACGGTCACCGCCGAGATGGTGGACACCTACCACGGCGGCCGCGTCGAGGCCACGAGCTTCGCCGTCGCGGACGCCGCTCTCGAGGGCCAGGCCTCCCGCGCCGTGTCCCTCGTCCGCCACGCGCTGGCCACCGGCGTGCACCCCGTGATGATCACCTCGGCGCTCACGCTGAAGGCCCGCCAGGTCGCGCGCATCATCGACGCCGGCCGGGAGCAGGGCGAGCTCGCCTCCCTCCTGGGGGTGGCTCCGTTCCAGGTGCGCTACGTGCAGCAGGCCGCCCGCCACTGGACCCCCGCCGGGATCGCGCAGGCCGTCGAGTGGATCGCCCAGGCCGACGCCGAGGTCAAGGGCGCCTCCCGCAACCCCGACTTCGCGGTCGAGCGGGCGGTCATCCGGATCGCCACGGCCGTGCGTCGCTGACCACGCCGCGGACCCTCCCCGGACGCACCACGGCCCCCGTCCGAGGGTCTCGGAGCGGGGGCCGTGGCGGTGTGGCGCTGCGGATCAGGCGAAGAGGGCCTTCACGCGGTTCGCGATGCCCGACTTGCGGTTCGCGGCCTGGTTCTTGTGGATGACGCCCTTGGAGGCTGCCTTGTCCAGCTTGCGGTTCGCGGTGCGCAGCGCGGCGGCGGCGGCCTCGGCCTCGCCGGCGGCCACGGCCTTGTCCACGGCGCGGATGGCGGTGCGCAGCTCGGACTTCACAGCGATGTTGCGCTGGCGCGCCTTCTCGTTGGTGAGGATGCGCTTCTTCTGAGACTTGATGTTGGCCAACTCTGGTCCTTACGTCGTCGGCGCGGGACGGGTGGTCCGCACGCCGCGTGAACAGGGGGGTCGTGGAGGGTTCCCGGATCCGTGGACTTCAGTGGCGTGGGGACACCGTGGCGATCCCGGTCCGGGGGTGCCCGTCGACCGGCGGACACAATGCCCACGATCGTATCATCTGCGTGTCCCGGACATGGCCGGGGAGTGCCTCGGCGTGGCGCGTCAGCACTCCCAGCCCTGGTGGCGGCGCAGCGCGTCGCCCACGGCCTCGAACCGCGCGGGGTCCAGGACCCCACCCTCCCGGCGCACGGCGTCCGGGTCCACGCGCAGCACGCGGTCCACCTTCGCCTCGGAGGCCCGGCCGCGCCGGTCCCACGGCCCGGCGCCGACGTCCACGTAGTCCTCGTCGCGCAGGTCCGCGTTGTTGCGGTCCCGGCTCGTGAGCATGAGGCCGAGCAGGCACGCGCCGTCGCGGCCGACGAGGAGGACGGGGCGGTCCTTGCCCCGGCCGTCCATCTCCTCGAACGGGACCCAGGTCCACACCACCTCGCCCGGGCCCGCCGCGGGGCCGGGCACGGGGGCGTAATCCACGCGCGCGCGGCCGGTGAAGTCGGGGAGCAGCTCGGCGGGGGACCGCCGGTCCGGCCGGCCCGCCGCGCGCCCCGACGCCGCCGGTCCCTCGGCACGGTCCGCGTCCCGGGCGCGGCGCAGCACCTCGTCCACACGGCGCCGGTCCGTCCGGCGCGCGCCGCCGGCCGGGGGAGTGGGCCAGTCGTCGGTGCGCCGGGTCGGGTCGAAGGCCGGGGCCCCCGGATCCCGGGGCGGGACGCCCAGGTCGAAGACGGGCCCGGCGCCGCCGCCCGTCCCCGAGCCGGAGGCGCGGCGGGACGAGCCGCGGCGTGGGCCGGCGTCGGAGGAGGAGCTGAGCGTCTCCAGGAGGCGGGCGGCCTGCCGGCCGAGGGAGAGGGCGCGCTGGAAGTCGAAGGCCATGGGCCCGAATCTATCCGGCCGGGCGGGCATGGAAGAATGGGCGGTCAGTGTTCCACCCCACCCGTCCCCGAGACTTCCAAGGATGTGCCCGTGTCGCCCCAGGCGTCCCACCCCCCGGCGCCCGCCGCCACCGACCCCTCGGTGATCCGCAACTTCTGCATCATCGCCCACATCGACCACGGGAAGTCGACGCTGGCGGACCGCATGCTGCAGTCCACGGGCGTGGTGCAGCCGCGTGACATGAAGGCCCAGTACCTGGACCGCATGGACATCGAGCGCGAGCGAGGCATCACCATCAAGTCTCAGGCGGTGCGCATGCCGTGGGCGCTGGACGGGACCGACTACGCCCTGAACATGATCGACACGCCCGGGCACGTGGACTTCACGTACGAGGTCTCCCGCTCGCTCGCCGCGTGCGAGGGCGCGATCCTGCTGGTGGACGCCGCGCAGGGCATCGAGGCGCAGACCCTGGCCAACCTGTACCTGGCCATGGAGAACGAGCTCGAGATCATCCCCGTGCTCAACAAGATCGACCTGCCCGCCGCGGATCCGGACCGCTACGCCGCCGAGATCGCCACCCTGATCGGGTGCGAGCCGGAGGACGTGCTGCGGGTGTCCGGCAAGACGGGCATGGGCGTCGAGGCGCTGCTGGACCGCGTCGTCGAGCGGATCCCCGCCCCCACGGGCGACGCCGACGCCCCGGCCCGCGCCATGATCTTCGACTCCGTGTACGACACCTACCGTGGCGTCGTGACCTACGTGCGCGTCATGGACGGCCGGCTCTCCCCGCGGGAGAAGATCCGGATGATGTCCACGGGCGCGGCCCACGAGCTCCTGGAGATCGGCGTGTCCTCGCCGGAGCCCCACCCCTCCCAGGGCCTGTCCGTGGGCGAGGTGGGCTACCTCATCACGGGCGTGAAGGACGTGCGCCAGTCGAAGGTGGGCGACACGGTGACGAATCACGCCAAGCCCGCCGCCGCGGAGATCGGCGGCTACGAGGACCCCAAGCCCATGGTGTTCTCCGGCCTCTACCCGATCGACGGCTCCGACTACCCGGTGCTGCGCGACGCCCTCGACAAGCTCAAGCTCAACGACGCCGCGCTCGTCTACGAGCCGGAGACGTCCGTGGCGCTGGGCTTCGGCTTCCGCGTGGGCTTCCTGGGCCTGCTGCACCTGGAGATCATCCGGGAGCGCCTCGAGCGCGAGTTCAACCTGGACCTGATCTCCACCGCGCCCAACGTGGTCTACGAGGTCACGAAGGAGGACAAGGAGGTCATCACCGTGACCAACCCCTCCGAGTACCCCGAGGGCAAGGTCCTGGCGGTGCGGGAGCCGATGGCCTCGGCCACGGTCATCGTGCCGAGCGAGTTCATCGGCGCCGTCATGGAGCTGTGCCAGGCCAAGCGCGGCAATCTCAAGGGCATGGACTACCTCTCCGAGGAGCGCGTGGAGATCCGCTACTGGATCCCGCTCGCGGAGATCGTGTTCGACTTCTTCGACCAGCTCAAGTCCCGCACCAAGGGCTACGCCTCCCTGGACTGGAAGGCCGACGGCGACCAGGTCGCCGACCTCGTCAAGGTGGACATCCTCCTGCAGGGCGAGCAGGTGGACGCGTTCTCCTCGATCACCCACCGGGACAACGCCTACGCGTACGGCGTGATGATGACGGGCAAGCTCAAGGAGCTCATCCCGCGTCAGCAGTTCGAGGTGCCGATCCAGGCGGCGATCGGCGCGCGCATCATCGCGCGCGAGAACATCCGGGCCATCCGCAAGGACGTGCTCTCCAAGTGCTACGGCGGCGACATCTCCCGCAAGCGCAAGCTGCTGGAGAAGCAGAAGGAGGGCAAGAAGCGCATGAAGATGGTGGGCCGAGTCGAGGTCCCGCAGGAGGCCTTCATCGCCGCACTGTCCTCGGACGGTGCCGAGCAGGCCAAGAAGTAAGTGCCCGCCCTTCCCCTGGGCATGCCGGTGCCCGACGACGGCGCCCTGCCCGCCGACGTCGGCGCGCGGGTCCGCGCGGCCGCGGCCGCCGGTGCGCCGCGTACGTTCAGCCTGTACGTGCACGTGCCGTTCTGCACCGTTCGTTGCGGCTACTGCGACTTCAACACGTACACGGCCGTGGACCTCGGCCCGGGCGCGGCCCGCGGCGACTACGCCGAGACGGCCATCGCGGAGCTCGCCTTCGCCGAGCGCGCCCTCGAGGCCTCCGGCGTGCCCGCCCGCCCGCTGCACACCGTGTTCTTCGGCGGCGGCACGCCCACGCTGCTGCCGGCCTCCCACCTCGTGCGGATCCTCGCCGCGGCGCGGGAGCGGTTCGGGATCGTGCCGGGCGCGGAGGTCACCACCGAGGCGAATCCGGACACGATCACCCCGGAGTACGCCGCCACGCTCGCCGCGGGCGGATTCACCCGGCTCTCGGTCGGCATGCAGTCGGCCGTGCCACACGTGCTGGCCACACTGGACCGCACGCACCGTCCCGCGTCGGTGCCCGCCGCCGTTGCCGCGGCCCGCGCGGCCGGCCTCGAGGTCTCCCTGGACCTCATCTACGGCACGCCGGGGGAGTCGCTCGAGGACTGGCGCGCCACGCTCGAGACGGCGGTCGCCCTCGCGCCGGACCACGTGAGCGCGTACTCCCTGATCGTGGAGGAGGGCACGAAGTTCGGGGCCCGGGTGGCCCGCGGCGAGGTGGACGACGTCGACCCGGACGACCAGGCCGACAAGTACGTCCTGGCCGACCGGATGCTCGCCACGGCCGGCTACCGCTGGTACGAGGTCTCCAACTGGGCGCGGGACCCGGAGGGGACGGGCGTCCACCGGGCGCGGCACAACGTGGCCTACTGGGAGGACCAGGACTGGTGGGGCGTGGGGCCCGGCGCGCACTCGCACCTGGCGGGCGTGCGCTTCTGGAACGCGAAGCACCCCGCCGCGTACGCGCAGCGCCTGGCCACGGGCGTGACCCCGGCTGTGGGCCGGGAGATCCCCGATGCGCCGGCGCGCCGGCTCGAGCGGGTGATGCTCGCCGCCCGCACGTCCACGGGCCTGGGCCTCGCCGAGGTGGAGGAGGGGTTCGCCGCGGCCGGCGACGACGGCGCCCGGCTGCGGGACCTCGTGGCCGCCCTCATCGCGGACGGGCTCGTGGACGGCCGTGCCGCCCTGTCCGGGCGGATCGTGCCGACCCTCGAGGGGCGGCTGCGCAACGACCGGATCGTCCGGGACCTGGCCGGCTTCTGACGACGAGCGCGGTGCGGCTCAGCGCAGGACGCGCAGGTTGAACGGGTAGCGGAAGGGGCGGCCCTTCGACACGTTCGCGGCCCCCATGACGCCGTAGCAGGACATGGCCACCCAGGTGAGGGCGCCGAGGATCGCGAGAATCGGCCCGATGACCGGGAGGGCGCCCAGGAGCAGGAAGAGCACCACCAGCAGCGTGGGCGGCACGGCGAAGTTCAGCGCCTCCTTGGCCTCCTGAGCGGTGAACGGTCCGCGGTCACGGTAGCGCAGCCACACGAGCAACGGTCCGAGACATCCCAGCGCCACGCTCAGGTGCCCGAAGGCGGCGCGGTCTCGGTCCTGCTTCGCGCTGAGGGGTCCGCCCTCGGTGCCGGCGGAGGCCACCCAGGCCGCGGCACGGGGCTGGCCGGTCTGCGGCGGGGTGGTGTTCACGGCGGATCCTCCTGAGGGGCGGCAAGGTCCCGGCTGCACGGGGCGGGCGCGGGGCCCGATCAGTGTAGCGCGGCGACGGGAGGCGGAGCCGGCGCCCCGGCGCGCTCAGCCACGGTCCTCCGCGGTGAGGAAGTCGATGAGCTCCTCGACCCGGCCCAGCAGGGACGGCTCGAGGTCCGCGTACGTGGTGACGTGCGAGAGCAGCCGCTTCCAGCCCAGTCCGGTGGCCTCCTTCGTGCCGTGGGGCCAGCCCAGGCCCTTCAGCACGCCGGTCTTCCAGTCCTGGCCGCGCGGGACCACGGGCCAGGCCTCGATGCCGAGCACGGCGGGCTTGACGACCTGCCAGACGTCCACGTAGGGGTGGCCCAGGATGAGCACGTTGCCGGCCGCTCCGGGCACCCGCATCGCCTCCGCGGCGATCCGCTCCTCCTTCGAGCCCGTCACGAGGTGGTCCACGAGGATGCCCAGGCGGCGCCGGGGGCCGGGGGAGAACTCACGGATCGCCCCGGCCAGGTCGTCCACGCCGTGCAGCGGCTCCACGACGATCCCCTCGAGGCGCAGGTCCTCGCCCCAGACCTTCTCGACGAGCTCGGCGTCGTGCACGCCCTCCACCCAGATCCGCGACGCGCGGGCGGTGCGCGCCCGGACCCCCTCCACGCGGCGGGATCCCGACGCCGTCCGGGCGGGCGCGCGCGACGCCGTCGTCGTCGCGGGGGTGAGGGTGACGGGCTCGCCGTCGATCCAGAATCCGCCGCCCAGGGGGAAGGAGCGGCGGACGCCGCGGCGGTCCTCCAGGACCACCACGTGCACGCCGCCGGAGCGCTCCGTGCGCACGACGGCGCCGGTGAACCCCGAGCCGACGTCCTCCACCACGATGCCGAGGGAGGCCGGCACCTCGGGGGTGCGCCGCGCCGGCGATCGGGTCAGGGAATCGTGGCCCGCGGGGCCCCACGTGCTCCAGTCCATGTCGGGCACGGTACCAAGGGCGGTAGGATTGGCACTTGGATGTGGCGAGTGCCAGACATCGGAGGGAAGGAGACCGTCATGACGGAGCAGCCGCGCCGACTGCAGGTGCTCCAGGCCATCGTGGAGGACTACGTGGCCCTCAGCGAGCCCGTGGGCTCCAAGGCCATCGTCGAGCGTCACGCGCTGGGCGTCTCCTCGGCCACGGTGCGCAACGACATGGCCGCCCTCGAGGAGGAGGGCCTGATCGTGGCCCCCCACACCTCCGCGGGGCGGGTGCCCACGGACAAGGGCTACCGCGTGTTCGTGGACCGCATCTCCGAGGTCAAGCCCCTCTCTCCGGCCGAGCGCCGAGCCGTGCAGGCACTGCTGGACTCGGAGCAGGACACGGAGCACATGATGGAGGCCACCGTGCGCCTCCTCGCCCAGCTGACCCACCAGGTGGCCGTCGCCCAGTTCCCGCACGAGGACGGCTCGACCGTGCGCCACCTCGAGCTCGTCTCCCTGACGCCCACGCGCGTGCTCGCCGTGCTCATCCTCTCCACCGGCCGGGTGGACCAGCGGGTGGTCCCACTCGAGCGCCTCGTGGCGGAGGAGGACCTCGCCGCGCTGCGCCTGCTCCTGCTCCAGGCGATGATCGGCCGAGGGGCCGGGCAGGCCGCCGCCCTGCTGGACGCAGCCGTCACGGGTGTGCCGCCGGAGCAGCGTCCCACGGCGGACGCGCTCGTCGGCGCGGTGCGCAGCCTCCTGGAGGCGGGCCGACAGGACCGGATCGTCATGGCGGGCACCGCCAACCTGGCCCGCTCCAGGGGGGACTTCGGCGCCTCGATCGGACCGATCCTGGAGGCCCTCGAGGAGCAGGTGGTGCTGCTGCGCCTGCTCACGGAGATGGAGCAGGACGCGCACGGGGTGTCCGTGCGGATCGGCTCCGAGAACGCCGGCTCGCTCGCGGACACCTCCGTGGTGGCCGCCGCCTATGCGCCGGGCGCCGTCGCCAAGGTGGGCGTGGTGGGCCCCACGCGCATGGACTACCCCGGCACCATGGCCTCCGTCCGCGCGATCGCCCGCTACCTCTCCCGCATCCTCACCCCCTGACCTCGACGCCCGCGTCGACCCCGACCCCCGCGAAGGAAGTGCCCCCACCGTGTCCGACCACTACGAGACCCTCGGCGTCAGCCGCGACGCCAGCACCGAGGAGATCCGCCGCGCGTACCGCAAGCTGGCGCGCACCCACCACCCGGACGTGAACCCCAGCCCGGAGGCCGCGGAGCAGTTCAAGCGCATCTCCCACGCCTACGAGGTCCTCTCGGACGAGGACAAGCGCCGCAGCTACGACACCACCGGCAACGAGAACGGCTCCGCCGGGTTCGGCGGCGGCTTCGGCGGCTTCGGCGGTGGCGGCTTCGCCGACATCTTCGAGACCTTCATGTCTGCGGCGGGCGGCGCCGGCCGGGGCCCCGCGAGCCGGACGCGCCGGGGCCAGGACGCGCTCGTCACCGCGCAGATCGACCTCAAGGACGCCGTGTTCGGCAGCGAGCAGACCCTCCACCTGGACACGGCCGTGCGCTGCGAGCGATGCGAGGGCTCGTGCTGCGAGCCCGGCACCGACCCCGAGACCTGCGAGACCTGCCACGGCCGCGGCATGGTGCAGCGGCCGATGCGCTCGATGCTCGGCACCGTGATGGCCACCGAGGCGTGCCCGGCGTGCCGCGGCTTCGGCACCGTGATCCCCACCCCCTGCACCGAGTGCTCGGGCCAGGGACGAGTGCGCACGGAGCGCCCCCTCACCCTGCGCATCCCCGCCGGCGTGGACGACGGCACCCGCATCCACCTCGCCGGCCGCGGAGAGGCCGGCCCCGCCGGCGGCCCGAACGGCGACCTCTACGTGGAGATCGCCGTTCGCCCGGACCCCGTCTTCCGCCGCGAGGGCGACCACCTGGCCACCACCGTGACGGTCCCGATGGCCGCCGCCGCCCTCGGGACGAGCATCACCCTCGACACCCTGGACGGCAAGCAGAGCGTGACCCTGGAGCCGGGCACCCAGTCCGGGCACGTGGAGACGCTGCACGGCCTCGGCGTGGGCCGGCTGCGCGGCTCCGGTCGCGGCGACCTCAAGGTGGACGTGGTCGTCACCACCCCCACGGACATCACCGGCGAGGAGCGCGAGCTCCTCACGCGCCTGGCCGAGATCCGCGGCGAGGACGTGGTCCACGGCGCCCCGCAGCAGCGGGGCGTGTTCGCCCGCCTGCGGGAGAACCTGAAGAACCTGTGACCGCGCCGCTGTTCCACCTGGCGGCGGGGGCGCTCGAGGGAGCGGCCGCCGGGGCCACCGTGACCCTCACGGGCTCCGAGGCCCGGCACGCCGCCGCCGCGATGCGCCTTGCCCCGGGGGAGTCCGTGCTCGTCGCGGACGGCTCCGGCCGCCGCGGCCACGGGACGGTGCTGGCCGCCTCCCCCGACGCCGTCGACGTGCGGCTCGACGAGGTGGACGAGGAGCCCGATCCCGCGCCGCGCCTCGTGCTCGTCCAGGCGCTGGCCAAGGGTGACCGCGACCTCATGGCGGTCCAGGCGGCCGTCGAGCTCGGGGTCCACGCCGTGGTCCCGTGGGAGGCGGAGCGCTCGATCGTGCGGTGGAAGGGTCCCAAGGCCGCCAAGGCCCGGCAGAAGTGGGCCGACACCGCCCACGCCGCGGCCAAGCAGGCCCGCCGGGCGCGGGTGCCCGAGGTGCGCGAGCCCGTCTCCGGCACGGGCGCGGCGTCCCTGGCGCGGGAGGGACGCGTGCTCCTCGTGCTCCACGAGGACGCCGCGGACGGGCTGGGTGCCCTTCCGGAGGCCGCGTGGGCCGGGGCCGAGGAGATCGCCGTGCTGGTCGGCCCGGAGGGCGGGATCTCGCCCGCCGAGCTGGACGCGTGCCGGGACGCCGGGGCGCACCCGGTGCGGCTCGGACCCCACGTGCTGCGCGCCTCGACGGCCGGCCCCGCCGCACTGGCCGTGCTCGAGCACCGGCTCGGCCGCTGGTGAGGGGCCCGTCCCGCGCCCGGCCGTCCGCCTAGACTGGACCCGAGCATCCCGCCCCCGACCGAACAGGTGATCCGCCCCTCGTGACCGTTCCCGCCGTCCTCCCCCCGGACTCCGCAGAGGAGTCCGTCCAGTTCGAGACCGCCGACCTCATGGTCCGCGCCTTCGGTCCCCAGGACGCCCTGCTGCGCATCCTCGGCGGCGTGTTCCCGGCGGTGGGCCTGTCCGTGCGGGACCAGCGGCTCGACCTCTCCGGTCCCGCGCCGGACGTCGCCGCGGTGCGCCGCGTCGTGGAGGACCTGCGCTCCATCGCACGCCGTGACGCCGCCGTCACCCCCGAGGTGATGGAGCAGGTGGTGAACCTCGTCCGCGGAGGCCGCGTGGGCGCCGGCGCCCTGCACCTGGACTCGATCCTCTCCGGCCGCGGCCGCAAGATCCGCGCCAAGACGCTCCACCAGCAGGACTACGTCGAGGCGATCGACCGCTCCACCGTGGTGTTCGGGCTCGGCCCGGCCGGCACCGGCAAGACCTACCTGGCCATGGCCAAGGCCGTGCAGGCCCTCCAGGCCAAGGAGGTCACGCGGATCATCCTGACCCGCCCGGCCGTCGAGGCCGGGGAGCGGCTCGGCTTCCTGCCGGGCGGACTCAACGAGAAGATCGACCCCTACCTGCGCCCGCTCTACGACGCGCTGCACGACATGATCGAGCCGGAGTCGATTCCGCGGCTCATGGAGTCCGGCGTGATCGAGGTGGCCCCGCTGGCGTACATGCGCGGCCGCACCCTGAACGACGCGTTCGTGATCCTCGACGAGGCGCAGAACACCACGGGCGAGCAGATGAAGATGTTCCTCACCCGCCTGGGCTTCGGCGCCCGGATGGTGATCACGGGGGACACCTCCCAGGTGGACCTGCCCCGGGGTGTCACCTCCGGCCTGGCCGAGGCCGTGGACGTGCTCGAGGGGGTGGACGGGATCGAGATGGTCCGGTTCGACTCCTCCGACGTCGTGCGCCACGCCCTCGTCAGCGCGATCGTGGACGCCTACGACCACCAGGCAGCCGCCGACGCGCGGACCACGACGAAGGGACGCCGCGGCCGTGGCCATTGAGATCGTCAACGAGTCCGGGATCGACGTCCCGGAGCGGGACCTGCTGGGCATGGCCCGCCACGTCTACGCCCGGCTGCACGTCCACGAGCTGGCCGAGACCGCCGTGACCGTGGTGGACGCGGACCGGATGGCCCAGCTCCACGAGGAGTGGATGGACCTGCCCGGGCCCACGGACGTCATGAGCCTGCCGATGGACGAGATCACCCCCGGCGCCCCCGAGACGCCGAGCGAGGGCGTGCTCGGCGACGTCGTGCTGTGCCCCGAGGTGGCAGCCGAGCAGGCCGCGCGCGGCGGGCACACCCGCGACGACGAGCTGATGCTGCTGCTGACGCACGGCATGCTCCACCTGCTGGGCTACGACCACATGGACGAGGAGGACCGCGTCGAGATGTTCGAGCTCCAGGACCGGCTCGTGAGCGAGTTCCTCGGCCGCCCCGCCCCGGCCCCCACCATCGAGGACTGATCCCGCCCGCCATGTTCACCCCCGTCGCACTCGCCGCGCTCTTCGTCGTCTTCATCGCCTTCACGTGGGTGCTCGCCCTCGCCGACTCCGCCCTCACGTACATCTCGCGCCGCGAGGCCGAGGAGGTCCTCCGCGAGCATCCCGGGTCCCGCATCCTCGAGGTGACGGCGGAACGGGACGCGCACCTCGGCGCCCTGCGCGTGTGGCGGTTCATCACCGAGGCGCTCGGCGCCGTGTGCCTGACGGCCGCTGCCGTGTGGGTGCTGGAGGGCGTGTGGGCCGCCGTCGGGGTGGCCGCCCTCGTGCTCGTGGCGACGGCCGCCCTGCTGGGCGTGTGGGGCCCGCGGCCGATCGGCTCCCGCAACGAGACCGCCGTCGCCCGCCGTACCGCAGGCCTCGTGTGGGGTCTGCGGCGAGCCCTCGGTCCGATCGGCACGCGGCTCGGCCAGGACCGCCGCCGGGGGGACGACGAGGTGAACGAGGAGGACGACTTCGAGGAGCGTCACCTCCGGGAAGTCGTGGCGCGCGCTCACGACGCGGACGTGCTGGCCGACTCCGAGGCCGAGCTCATCCAGTCGGTGTTCTCCATGAACGACACCATCGTCCGCTCCGTCATGGTGCCGCGCACCGACGTCGTCACGATCGACGACGACCACACCCTCGCCCAGTCCATGGACCTCTTCCTGCGCTCGGGCTGCTCCCGCGTGCCGGTGATCGGCGAGGACGCCGACGACGTGCGGGGCATGCTCTACCTCAAGGACGTCACCCGGGCCCTCCACCACGAGGGCGCGGCCTCGGGCGATCCCGTGACCGGATGGATGCGGGACGTGCGCTTCGTCCCGGACTCCAAGTCGGTGGCCGGCCTGCTGCAGGAGCTGCAGCGCGAGTCGACACATGTGGCCATCGTGGTGGACGAGTACGGCGGCACCGCCGGGCTCGTGACCCTGGAGGACCTCATCGAGGAGATCGTCGGCGAGATCTACGACGAGGACGACCTCCCGGACCGCCCCGAGGTCGAGGTGATCGAGCCCGGCGTGTACTCGGTGGACGCCCGCATGGGCATCGGGGACTTCCGCGAGGAGTTCGACCTCCCCGAGCCGGAGGATCACGAGGACGACGACGTCGACACCGTGGGCGGCCTCCTGGCCAAGGAGCTCGGCCGCGTGCCGATCCGCGGCTCCCAGGTCACCGTCCAGGGTCTCGTCATCGTCGCCGCCGCGCTCGAGCCGCGCCGCAACCGCGTGGACCGGCTGCGCGTGATCGAGACCGAGGACCGCCCCCCGCGTGTACGTCGCCGTGACGAGGAGCCGCACGGCTCCACCGCGGTGGACCCTACCGCCCACTGAACCCCTCGGCCTCGCGTGACGGGGCCGAGCGCCATGGCCGGGCGACCGCGCGGCCCGACCCGAAGGATCCCCATGACCTCCCTGCTGCCCCCGCTCGTCCCGGAGGGCCACCGCTCCGGCTTCGCCTGCCTCGTGGGGCGGCCGAACGCCGGCAAGTCCACGCTCACCAACGCGCTCGTGGGGGAGAAGGTGGCCATCACCTCCTCCAAGCCGCAGACGACGCGGCACACCATCCGCGGGATCGTGCACCGGCCGGACTTCCAGCTCGTGTTGGTGGACACCCCCGGCCTGCACCGCCCTCGGACCCTGCTGGGCGAGCGGCTCAACGCCCTGGTGCAGGAGACGCTCTCCGAGGTGGACGTGGTGGGCTTCTGCCTGCCCGCCGACGAGAAGATCGGCCCGGGGGACCGCTTCATCGCCCAGCAGCTGGCCGCCCTGCGCCGCACCCCCGTCGTGGCGATCGTGACGAAGACGGACAAGGCCGACCCGGCGCAGGTGGCCGAGCAGCTGCTGGCCGTCACCGCGCTGGGCGACGAGGTGCTCGGCCCGGAGAACGGCGGGAAGGGCTTCGCCGCGGTGGTGCCGGTCTCCGCGGTGGCGGGCCGCCAGGTGGAGGACGTGGAGACCGTCCTGGCGGAGCTGCTGCCCGAGGGGCCGCCGCTGTACCCCGACGGCGAGCTGACGGACGAGCCCGAGGTGATCATGGTGGCCGAGCTGATCCGCGAGGCGGCCCTGGAGGACGTCCGGGACGAACTGCCGCACTCGGTGGCCGTGGTGGTGGAGGAGATGAACCCCCGCGAGGGGCGGCCGGCGGACCGGCCACTGCTGGACGTCTACGCGAACGTGTACGTGGAGCGCGACTCGCAGAAGGGGATCATCATCGGCAAGGGCGGCTCCCGACTGCGGCAGATCGGCTCCGACGCCCGCAAGGGGATCGAGAAGATGCTGGGCACGCCGGTTCACCTGGACCTGCGGGTAAAGGTCGCAAAGGATTGGCAAAGGGATCCCAAGCATCTTCATCGTCTGGGCATGTGACAGTCACAGACTCCCGTTGGGTGTTGGTTACCCGCTGGCAGTACCGGGGTTGTTCAACAATCCACCGAGGCGTCCCGCCTTCTCATCGTCGTGCTCCTGTGCGTGGCGTGGGTCCGTGGGGCATCGAGCACTGAGCTCAGTCCCGATGGCGTCGTCAACCAGAGGACCCCATGGCTTCTGCTGAGATCACCCACACCCTGTCCGCAGCCCCCGTCTCCCGTCGCAACGTGACCAAGGGACTGGCCTGGTCCTCGCCAGCGGTGGGCATGGTTGCCGCGGCGCCTTCGTACGCGATCTCCGGCACCGCGTGCACGAACGCGGTGCCCACCCAGACGAGCCTGATCTCCACCGCCGGCACAAAGGCCACGTTCCGCGCCACCTCGTCAACCGGGCAGACCTATACCGTCACGGTGACCACCCAGGGCGTCGTGAATGGGCAGACCTACGGGAACCCCTCGGCCCCGAGCGATGTCGCACGGTCCTACAACATGACCGTGGGAAGCATCGCCATCAATGGCGGGAGGTCTGCAACCGGTGACGTATCCTCCGCGCCCACCAGGTGAGACGCATCGGGTCACCTGACCGCCCCGCGCGTCGGGAGGGTATGGAATAGGGGAGAAGCCCGGTCCATCCTGGACACCCCGGCCCGGACAGTCGACGCGTCGGCGGCTCCATCATCCCCGCCGTCGCACAGGAAGAGGTGACGCGCCCATGCGCAATCTGCAGCAGCCCTCGGGCATGAAGCACGGCAAGTACGTGCCGTACCACGAGCAGATCCAGGTGCACCTGCCGGACCGCACGTGGCCGGACAAGGTCATCACCGAGGCGCCCCGCTGGTGCGCCGTGGACCTGCGTGACGGCAACCAGGCGCTCATCGACCCCATGGGCCCGGACCGCAAGCTGCGGATGTTCCAGCTTCTCGTGCAGATGGGCTACAAGGAGATCGAGGTCGGCTTCCCCTCCGCGTCCCAGACCGACTACGACTTCGTGCGCCGCCTGATCGAGGGCGACCACATCCCGGATGACGTCACCATCCAGGTCCTCACGCAGGCCCGCGAGCACCTGATCGAGCGCACCTTCGAGTCGCTCGAAGGTGCCGACCGGGCCATCGTGCACCTCTACAACTCCACCTCCGTGCTGCAGCGGCGCGTCGTCTTCCGCCAGGACGAGGACGGCATCGCGGACATCGCCACCTCCGGCGCCCGCCTGGTGAAGAAGTTCGAGGAGCAGCTCTCCGGCACCGAGATCACCTACGAGTACTCGCCGGAGTCGTACACGGGCACCGAGCTGGAGTTCGCCCGGCGCATCTCGGACGAGGTCGCCACCGTCCTCGAGGTGTCCACGGATCGCAAGATGATCCTCAACCTGCCCGCCACCGTGGAGATGGCCACCCCCAACGTGTACGCGGACTCCATCGAGTGGATGCACCGGAATCTCGAGCACCGGGACGCCGTCATCCTCTCCCTGCACCCCCACAACGACCGCGGAACCGGCGTCGCCGCCGCCGAGTTGGGCTACCTGGCCGGCGCGGACCGGATCGAGGGCTGCCTCTTCGGCAACGGCGAGCGCACGGGCAACGTGGACCTCGTGACCCTGGGCATGAACCTCTTCTCCCAGGGGATCGACCCGATGATCGACTTCTCGGACATGGACCACATCCGCCGCACCGTGGAGTACTGCAACCAGCTCCCCGTCCCCGAGCGTGCCCCCTGGGGCGGCGACCTCGTGTTCACCGCCTTCTCCGGCTCCCACCAGGACGCCATCAAGAAGGGCTTCGAGGACATGGAGCGCCGCGCCGCCGAGGCCGGGACCCACGTGGACGAGCTCGAGTGGGGCGTCCCGTACCTGCCGATCGACCCGCGGGACATCGGCCGCTCCTACGAGGCCGTGATCCGCGTGAACTCGCAGTCCGGCAAGGGCGGCGTGGCCTACCTGCTCAAGTCCGAGCACAAGCTGGACCTGCCGCGCCGGGCGCAGATCGAGTTCTCCCACGTCATCCAGGAGCTCGCCGACGCCCAGGGCGGCGAGGTCTCGGGCGCCGACATCTGGAAGGTCTTCCAGGACGAGTACCTGCCCGCCGAGGACGCCGCGGACCGCTGGGGCCGCTACCGGATCGGCTCCGTGGAGTCCGCCTCGGACGAGGACGGCGGCTTCCGCATGACCGTCGAGCTCGCCGTCGACGGCCGGGTGGAGACCCGCACTGCCTCGGGCAACGGCCCGATCGACGCCTTCCTCGCCATCCTCGCCCAGGACGGCACGGACGTTCGGGTGCTCGACTACACCGAGCACGCCCTCTCCGAAGGCGGTTCCGCCATGGCCGCCGCGTACGTCGAGGCGGCGGTCGGCGACCGCGTCCTGTGGGGCGTCGGCCTGGACCACAACACGACGACGGCCTCCCTCAAGGCCCTCGTCTCGGCGGTCAACCGCGCCATGCGGGCATGATGATCGGGTGACCGGCTCCACCCGGCGCTCCTCGGGGGCGCGGCACGGCGGCTTCGCGGCGAACTCGTATCGCACCGAGGCCATCGTGCTGCGCACCCGGGACCTGGGGGAGGCCGACCGGATCGTCGAGGCGCTCACCCCCGAGCACGGGATCGTGCGCGCCGTCGCCAAGGGCGTGCGGAAGGCGTCGTCGCGCTTCGGCTCCGTGGTGGAGCCCTTCATGCACTCCACCCTCCAGATGGCGCGCGGCCGGGGCGAGCTGCAGACGATCACACAGGCGCAGCTGCTCCACCCCTACGGCAGCGCGCTCGCCGCGGACTACGACGCCTTCACCGCCGCCGCCGCGCTCGCTGAGACGGTCCAGCGGATCGCCGCGGTCGACGACGTCGGGCGGGCGGCCCAGTACCGCCTCTTCCACGGGGCCGTGGCGGCGCTGGCACGCCGGGCCCACGCCCCGCGGATGATCCTCCACTCGTTCGTGCTGCGGTCCCTCGCCCAGGCCGGCTGGGCGCCGTCGTTCTCGGCGTGCGCGCGCTGCGGCCGGCCCGGCCCCCACGCCGCGGTGAACGTCGGCCTCGGCGGGGCGGTGTGCCTGCACTGCCGGCCTCCCGGCTCCACCCACCCGGCTCCGGAGACGCTGGCCCTGCTCGGCGCGCTCGCGCAGGGGGACTGGGACGTCGTGGACGCCGCGGGGGAGACCGCGCAGCGGGAGGCGGCCGGTATCGTGTCCGCTTACCTGCAGTACCACGCCGAGCGGCGGCTCGTCTCCCTGTCCGTCCTGGACCAGGGCATCACGGGCCCGACGCCGCCCCGTCCCGCCCGGCCTCCCGCCGAGAGGAGCGCATGACCGTCCCGCCCAGCCCCTGCCTCACGCCCCCGCCGCATCCGTCGGGCGCCACGGCCCCGCGGATCGACCCGCGCTTCATCCCGCGCCACGTGGCGATCGTGATGGACGGCAACGGTCGCTGGGCCAACCAGCGCGGCCTGCCGCGCACCGATGGCCACCGCGCCGGCGAGGCGGCGTTGCTCGACGTCGTCGCCGGGGCTGTGGAGCTCGGGATCGGCCACGTCTCCGCCTATGCGTTCTCCACCGAGAACTGGAAGCGCTCCCCGGACGAGGTGCGCTTCCTCATGGGGTTCTCGCGGGACGTGCTGCGTCGGCAGCGGGACACGCTGCACTCATGGAACGTGCGGATCCGGTGGAACGGACGTGCGCCACGGCTGTGGACCTCCGTGATCAAGGAGCTGCGCGAGGCCGAGGAGCTCACGCGGCACAACACGGGCACCACGCTGCACATGTGCGTCAACTACGGCTCACGCGCGGAGATCACCGACGCCGTCCAGGCCCTGGCCGAGGAGGTCGCCGCTGGCCGGATGCGCCCCGGCGACATCCGCGAGGACACCATCACGCGCTGGCTCGACCGGGCCTACCGCGCGGGGGAGCGGGGGATCGACGTCACCCCGGACGTGGACCTCTTCCTGCGCACCTCCGGGGAGCAGCGGCTCTCCAACTACCTCCTGTGGCAGTCGGCCTACGCCGAGCTGCTCTTCCTGGACGTGCTCTGGCCCGACGTCGACCGGCGCACCCTGTGGGACGCCGTCGAGGCCTACGCCCGACGCGACCGGCGGTACGGCGGCGCGGTGGACGCGCCCGGCGCGGGCTGAGCCCGGGGCCTCACGCGCGCGGCGGCGCGTAGGCCGACAGCCAGCGCAGGGTCTCCGCCGCGGCGGCCCGCCGGACGGGAGCGGGGGAGGCGAAGACGTCGTGCAGCGCGTCCGGGTGGCGCTGCACCATGACCCGGTCGCCCAGCCGCAGGGCCCGGCGCGCCATGCTCACCGGATTGAGCACGATGTCCGCCGAGCGCATGGCCTCCCCGTAGCGCGTGCCGCGATGTCCCCGCCCGGCCACGTGCACGAGGACCGGCTCCCGGACGTCGAGCCCTGCGGCCACCGTCCGGTGGCCGGCGAGGACGGCGCCCAGCCAGGCGGCCGGCACGTCGAAGGCCCACCGGGGCCGCCAGAGCGGATGCAGGTCCCACTCGCCGTCCGCCGCGTCCGAGAGAGTGCGCCAGTAGTGGTCTATTCGGGGGAGCTTGAGCATGGCGTACGGCTGCAGGGCCGAGACGGGGTCCACCACCGCCCTGGCCATGAGGCGCACGCCCGTGCTGCCCTGCATCTCGAGCCACGGGCTGTTGAGCACGAGGGCGGCGGCCCGGCCGGGGTGCCGGTCCGCCCAGAGCGCGGCGATCAGCCCGCCCGTGGAGTGGGCCAGGAGCACGGGCGGCAGCGGGTGGTCCTCGGCGAGCACCGCGAGAGCGGCGTCGAGGTCGGCGTCATAGCGGGCGAGGTCGTCCGTCCAGCCGGGGGTCTGCCCCGGTCGCAGGGATCGGCCGTAGTGGCGCAGGTCCACCGCGTGGAAGGCGTACCCGGCCTCCTCGAACGCGTGGGCCAGCGGGGCGTTGTAGAAGTAGTCGCTCCAGCCGTGCACGGCGAGGACGGCGCGGCGCCCGTCCCCCCGAGAGCCCCCCGGGCGGACCACTGTGACAAGGTTCTGGCCTTGTTCGTCCACCTCCAGCCCCAGGGTCCGGCGTTCGAAGCCCTCCATCAGGTCCGGCACCCATCCGCCGCCCGGGGCATCCTCGAGCAGGGCCGCGTCCGGGCGGGTCGCGTCCGGGCCGGCGGCGGGGAGGGCGACGTCGTCCGACGTGGGAGGGGCGGAGTCGGGGTCGCCGGAGGACATGGCTCCACTCTAGGCAGGGGGGGCCGGCGGGGATGTCGGTGCCGCTCCGGGGGGAGCCGCCCGTGCGATCATGGGCGGCATGCAGCTGCCCGACCCGAAGACCGGAATCGACGCCCTCCTGACCTCCCGCGCGCCGCGCCTCTACCCGCCGTTCTTCCGCGCCGTGTTCGCCGGCATGGACGCGGAGGACGCCCACCACCGCGGATTCCAAGCGATCCGCGCCGCCGAGCGGACCGGCGCCTCGGCCGCCCTCCGCTCCGCGTTCCGGCCGGATCCGCTGCTCGCCCGCACCGTCATGGGGCTGCGGTTCCCCACGCCCTTCGGCCTCGCCGCCGGGTTCGACAAGGAGGGGCGGGGCACGGCGGCCCTCGCGGACCTCGGCTTCGGCCACGTCGAGGTCGGCACCATCACGGCGCAGCCGCAGCCGGGCAATCCCCGTCCCCGCCTCTTCCGCCTGCCCGAGGACCGGGCGCTCGTGAACCGCATGGGGTTCAACAACGACGGCGCGGCCGCCGTCGCGCCCCGCCTCGCGCGCACGCGGGCCACGCTGGAGCGCCGCTTCGGCGAGGCGCGCCCCGTCCTGGGCGTGAACATCGGCAAGTCCAAGGTGGTGCCGCTCGAGGACGCCGCTGAGGACTACCGTGCCTCCACGCGGCTGCTCGCCCCCCATGCGGACTACCTCGCGGTGAACGTCTCCTCGCCCAACACACCCGGCCTGCGGCAGCTCCAGGAGATCTCGGCGCTCGAGCCGCTGCTGGCCGCCGTGCGGGACGAGGCGGACCGCGCCGTCGCCGGGCGCCGCGTGCCGCTCGCCGTGAAGATCGCCCCGGACCTCGCCGACGAGGACGTGCGCGAGGTGGCCGCCATGGCCGCCCGGCTGGGCCTCGACGGCGTGATCGCCACCAACACCACGATCACGCGCGAGGGACTCACCGCGGACGCGGCGCACGTGGAGTCGCTCGGGGCGGGCGGACTCTCCGGGGCCCCGCTCACGGCGCGCTCCCTCGAGGTGTTGCGGGTCCTGCGCGCAGCCCTGCCCGCGGAGACGGCGGTCATCAGCGTGGGCGGCGTGACCGACGCCGACGACGTCCTCGAACGCCTGGACGCCGGGGCGCAGCTCGTGCAGGGCTACACCGCGTTCCTCTACGAGGGGCCGTTCTGGGCCGGTCGGATCACCGCCGGTCTCGGCCGGTCGCTGCGCGCCTGATCCCTCCGGCTCGAGGCCGGCACCGCTGCAGCCCGGGGGTGCCCCGGCCTGTGCGAGACCCGGACGACGACGGCGCCGCGCCCCTCGCGGGGCGCGGCGCCGTCGTCGTGGCTGACGGAGTGGCTCAGGCGGGGTGCTGACCGCGCTTGACCTGTGGCTTGGGCAGGCGCAGGCGGCGGAACTGCAGCCCCCGCATGACGCCGTACATGCGGGTGCCGGGCTCGGGCGTGCCGAAGCGTGCCGTGAGGCCCCGCTTCACCTGTCGGGAGAGGATCACGCTGTCCACGATCACGAGGGCCACCACCGCGTAGAGGCTCAGCATGAGGATGATCTGGAACTGCTGCCCCGGCACGAGCATGAGCAGCAGGTAGAGGAAGACGATGGGCATGAGCCACTCGCCCACCCCGGTGCGGGCGTCCACGAGGTCGCGGACCCAGCGCTTCTGAGGGCCCCGGTCCCGTGCCGGAAGTCCGCGCTCATCCCCGGTCTCGAGGGCGACGCGCTGGCGCATGCGCTCCTGGCGTGTCGCGTCGCGCTGCGCCTTCTTCGCGGCCTGGCGGTCCGCTGGGACGAGGGGGCGGCGGCGGGCGGCCTCCTGGTCGCGGCGCCGCGGCGTGGGCGTGGACTTGCCCTGTGCGCGGTCGGCGCCGGTGTGGGCGGTCGAGCCGTGGGGGGCCGGGGGCTCGGCGGTCGGGGAGGACTTCCTGCGAGTGAACACCGAGCCAGTCTAGTGCGGCGGGGCCGTCGCTAGGCTGGGTGCATGACCGAACAGATCCCCGCCGCCTCCGCCGGCTCCGTGCCGCAGTCCCTCGACGCCGAGCTCGTGACCGCCGTCCGCGCCGCCGTGGACCGCCGCTTCCCGCAGACCCTCCAGACGCTGAAGGACCTCGTGGCCGTCCCGGGCATCGCCTGGGACTCCGCTCCCCGCGAGAACCTCGAACGCTCCGCCCAGGAGGTCGCCGACCTCCTCCGCGGGGCCGGGCTGCAGGGCGTCGAGGTCGTGACCGAGACGCGCGAGGACGGCCGGCCCGGCGGCCCCGCAGTGCTGGGCGAGCGCCCCGCCGCCGCTGACAAGCCCACCGTGTTGTTGTACGCCCACCACGACGTCCAGCCCCTCGGTGACGAGTCGCTCTGGGACACCCCGCCGCTCACGGCGACGGAGAAGGACGGGCGCCTCTACGGCCGCGGCGCGGCCGACGACAAGGCGGGGATCATGGTCCACATGGCCGCCCTCGCCGCGCTGGACGAGGCCCTTCCCGACGCCGGCGTCGGCGTGCGCGTGTTCATCGAGGGGGAGGAGGAGGCCGGCTCTCCCACCTTCCGCCCCTTCCTGGAGAAGCACCGCGACCGCCTCGCCGCCGACGCGATCGTGGTGGCGGACTCCTCCAACTGGGCCGTGGGGGAGCCGGCGGTGACCACCTCGCTGCGGGGGCTCGTCGACGGCACCGTGACCGTGCGCGTGCTCGACCACGCCGTGCACTCCGGCATGTTCGGCGGCCCGGTCCTGGACGCCGTCGTCCTGCTCTCCCGCCTCGTCGCCACCCTGCACGACGAGCACGGCGCTGTGGCGGTGCCCGGCCTCGAGCCGCGCCACACGGCCTCCCTCGAGTACCCGGAGGACGTGTTCCGCGCCGACTCCGGGCTCCTGGACTCCGTGACCCTCGCCGGGACGGGCGCCCTCGCCGACCGACTGTGGAACGCCCCGGCCCTGAGCGTCATCGGGATCGACGTCCCGAGTGTGGCCCAGTCCTCGAACACGATGCAGCCGCAGGCGCGCGCCAAGTTCTCCCTGCGCCTCGGCCCCGGGATGGACCCTGCGGCGTCCTTCGCGGCGCTCAAGGAGCACCTCGAGGCGCAGTCCGCCGCGGTGCTCGGCGCGGAGATCACCGTGGAGGCGGGCGAGTTCGGCCAGCCCTTCTCCACCGACACCTCCGCGCCCCACGCGGCCGCCATGCTGGAGGCGCTCGGCGCGGCGTGGGGCGTGGAGCCCAAGGAGACCGGCCTCGGCGGGTCCATCCCGTTCACCGCCGACCTCAAGGAGGTCTTCCCGGAGGCGACGATCCTCATCACCGGCGTGGAGGACCCGGACTCCCGTGCACACTCCGCCAACGAGTCCCTGCACCTCGGGGACTTCCGCAACGCGATCGTGGCCGAGGCCCTCTGGCTCGCCGGCCTCTCCCGCTGAGAACCCGCAGCGGGAATGCCCCGCCGTCCGGCGTTGTTGAGCCGGACGACCCCACCGGCGTCGGCATCTCCGACGCCCCCACCCCCAACCAGGAGGTCAGGATGGCACTGTCCGCAGAGGAGACCGGCGTCGAGATCGGCGCCACCGAGGACGCCGCGGGCCTTCCCCCGCACGAGGTCGAGCTCACCGAGGTCGCCGCGAACAAGGTCCGCGCGCTGCTCGAGCAGGAGGGGCGCACCGACCTGCGCCTGCGCGTGGCCGTCCAGCCCGGCGGCTGCTCCGGCCTCATCTACCAGCTCTACTTCGACGAGCGCGTGCTCGAGGGCGACACCGTCCGCGACTACGACGGCGTCGAGGTCATCGTGGACAAGATGAGCGTGCCCTACCTCATGGGCGCCTCGATCGACTTCGAGGACACCATCTCGAAGCAGGGCTTCACCATCGACAACCCCAACGCCGGCGGCTCCTGCGCCTGCGGAGACTCCTTCCACTGATCCGAGGGCGACTCCAGGGACGCGCACGCGGCCCCCGCTGACCCGTGGACGACGTCGGGCCGGCTCCCCACCCGGGGAGCTGGCCCGACGTCGTCGTGATGAGGCGGCCAAGGGGCGATGCGCGGGGGAGACCGGCGGAATCCGCCCGTGTCACGGTGCGGCGATTGGGGCCCGGTCGGCTTAGACTGGCTCCTGAATCATCAGGGCATACCCGGCCCACCTGAAGGGAACCTGCGAAATCTCGCGGGAGTCCGTGGGACGGGGCGCTCATCGCACACGAGATGAAGAGGAAGGCCGTCTGTGAGAGCACACAATGACGCCGGACGTCGGACTCGCCGCCGCCTGAAGAGCGGGGCCGTCGGTGCCGCCGCACTGGTGGTGCTGACCGGCTGCTCCGCCGAGGTCCAGCAGGGCTGGATGCCCGGCACCCGGGAGACCACCAACCACAACGCCGAGCTGATCGATCTCTGGGTGAACTCCTGGATCGCCGCCCTGGTCATCGGCCTGCTCGCGTGGGGCGCGATGATCTGGTGCATGATCGCCTACCGGCGGCGCAAGAACGATCAGGGGTTCCCGAAGCAGACGGCCTACAACGTGCCGATCGAGACCATGTTCACCCTGATCCCGGTCCTGCTGGTCTTCACGCTGTGGGGCTTCAGCGACCGCGTCCAGGCCTCCGTGGACGAGCCCATCGACGACTCGCCGCTGACCGTCACCGTGTACGGCAAGCAGTGGTCTTGGGACTTCAACTACGAGTACGAGGGCCAGCAGGCCCACTACTCCGGCGTGCAGGCCCAGCTCAACGGCGAGGAGGGCGTCCGGGACACGCTGCCGACCCTCTACCTGCCCAAGGACGTGCCGGTGCACTTCGAGCTGAAGTCCCGCGACGTGGCGCACTCCTTCTGGATCCCGCAGTTCCTCCAGAAGCGCGACATGATCCCCGGCAAGACCAACCACCTGTACCTCACCCCGCAGGAGCTGGGCCGCTTCGACGGCAAGTGTGCCGAGCTCTGTGGCGAGTTCCACTCCGAGATGATGTTCAACGTGGAGGTCGTCGACGAGGCGGAGTTCACGCAGAAGCTCGACGAGATGGAGCCGGGCCTGGTGGGCGACGAGTACAACCGCAACCCGAACAACAACCCTGACGGCGCCCGGGAGATGGAGGTCGACCTCCAGACCCCCCGCGGTGGAGGTAACCACTGATGACCACTTACGAGTACGCAACGGATGAGGTGCGCACGCAGGCGCAGCCTCGTGTGGTGCCCCGTTCCCTGGGCAAGATCATCGTCAGCTGGCTGACGACCACGGACCACAAGACGCTCGGGTACATGTACCTGATCACGTCCTTCGTCTTCTTCTGCGTGGGCGGCGTCATGGCGCTCATGATCCGCGCCGAGCTCTTCGAGCCGGGCATGCAGATCCTGCAGACGAAGGAGCAGTACAACCAGCTGTTCACGATGCACGGCACCCTGATGCTGCTCATGTTCGCCACGCCGCTCTTCGTGGGCTTCGCGAACGTGCTGGTGCCGCTGCAGATCGGCGCCCCTGACGTCGCCTTCCCGCGACTGAACGCGCTGGCCTTCTGGTTCTTCCTGTTCGGCTCGCTCATCGCCACCGCCGGCTTCCTCACCCCCCAGGGCGCGGCCTCGTTCGGCTGGTTCGCCTACGCCCCGCTCTCGGACACCACGTTCTCGCCCGGCGTGGGCGGCGACCTCTGGGTCTTCGGCCTGGCGCTCCAGGGCTTCGGCACGATCATGGGCGGCGTCAACTTCATCACCACGATCCTGACGATGCGTGCCCCGGGCATGACGATGTGGCGCATGCCGATCTTCACCTGGAACACCCTCATCACGGGCATCCTGATCCTGATGGCGTTCCCGCCGCTGGCCTCGGCGCTCTTCGCGCTGGGCATGGACCGCCGCTTCGGCGGCCACATCTTCAACCCGGAGAACGGCGGTGCCATCCTGTGGCAGCACCTGTTCTGGTTCTTCGGCCACCCCGAGGTGTACATCATCGCGCTGCCGTTCTTCGGCATCGTCTCCGAGATCGTCCCGGTGTTCTCCCGCAAGCCGATCTTCGGCTACAAGTCGCTCGTCTTCGCGACGACGGCCATCGCGGCGCTCTCCGTGACCGTGTGGGCCCACCACATGTACGTGACCGGCTCCGTGCTGCTCCCGTTCTTCTCGGTGATGACCATGCTCATCGCGGTCCCCACCGGCGTGAAGTTCGTGAACTGGATCGGCACCATGTGGCGCGGTTCCATCACCTTCGAGAACCCCATGCTGTGGACCCTCGGCTTCATGGTGACCTTCCTCTTCGGCGGTCTGACGGGCGTCATCCTGGCGTCCCCGCCGATGGACTTCCAGGTCTCCGACACCTACTTCGTGGTGGCGCACTTCCACTACGTGATCTTCGGAACCGTGGTCTTCGCGATGTTCGCCGGCTTCTTCTTCTGGTGGCCCAAGTTCACCGGCAAGATGCTGAACGAGCGACTCGGCAAGATCCAGTTCTGGATGCTGTTCGTGGGCTTCCACGGCACCTTCCTCATCCAGCACTGGCTGGGCGTCACCGGCATGCCCCGCCGCTACGCGGACTACATGGTGGAGGACGGCTTCCAGGCGATGAACGCCTTCTCGACCGTCTTCTCCTTCGTCCTCGGCGCGTCGCTGATCCCGTTCTTCTGGAACGTGTACATCACCTCGCGCTTCGGCAAGAAGATCACCGTGGACGATCCGTGGGGCTTCGGCGCCTCGCTCGAGTGGGCGACCTCGTGCCCCCCGCCGCGCCACAACTTCCACTCGCTGCCGCGCATCCGCTCGGAGCGTCCGGCGCTGGACCTGCACCACCCGGAGCTGTCGGCGCACTCGCCGCAGCACGACACGGACACGGCATTCGGAGAGAGGGCACACCAGTGAAGGTCAGCGCGAACATCTTCTGGATCATCGGCGCATTCCTGATCGCCGTCGCCACCCTCTACGCCTTCTGGACCGAGTGGACCGAGTGGGCAGGCATCCCCGCCTTCTACGCCCTCGGCGCGATGAGCTGGATGATCGCCTGGTACCTCCGGTCCACCGACCGGAAGTACGGCCTGGGTCCCGCGGATGACGAGGACGGCGAGATCGCCGACTTCGCCGGCACCTACGGCACCTTCGCCCCCTGGAGCTGGTGGCCGCTGGGCCTCGGCATCGCCTGCGCGATCGTCGTGACCGGCCTCGCGGTCGGCTGGTGGGTGTTCTTCATCGGCGCCGGCCTGTCGATCTTCTTCCTCTACGGCTGGGTCTACGAGTTCTCCAAGGGCAAGTACGCCCACTGAGCTCGCCGACGCCGGCACTGGCCGCGGGCCGGATCTCCTCAGGGAGGTCCGGCCCGCGGCTTTTTCGCGTCCCGGTCGCACCAGGGAGCATTCCCCTGCAGTTCGTCCTCCTGATGCACTCCCACCCCCAGCCGTGAGGCCACGCGGCCAGCTGTCCTGACGGGACACGTTGTTCGAGGACTCAGGCGAAGCGTCGGCGCGCAGCGCGGCGGGCGAGGTCGTCAGATCCGCACACTCACCCGACGCCCCTCTGCCGCGGCGAACAGCGATGCTGGGCGTCTTCATCGCGGCGGCGCTCCTCGTGGCTCTGGCTCCATGACACGGGGTCAGCACGACAATGCCGCATAGACGTCTCGGCATGACCGGTCGTCGCGGCCGAGGACGTCGCCGGACAACGCGTCCTGTCGTACAACGGCGGCGCTTACCGCTCGCACCTGTGGCGTGGCACCTGCGGGGCCCTGTCGATCACCCCGGAGCGGACCCGCCCGTACCGTCCGCAGACCAACGGGACGGCAGTGCGCTTCCACCGCACCATGCCCGACGGATGGGCCTACGCCCGCTGCTGCACCAGCGTGCAAGAACGACGCGACGCACTTCCCGAACGGCTGCGCCAGTACGACCACCGCCGCCCTCACATCGCCTGCGGCAGCCATCCGCCCTTCTCAGAATTGATCAACGGCCCCGGTCAGGACAACGAGCGACCACGTCGCCGCCTCTCAGGCCCGTCCGCAGCGCACGAGGGTCGACCTCGGCACGCACCGTCGACGCGGTCGCCCATCCATGCGCCCTCGGTGATCCGTCCTGCGCCCGCGTCGTCCGTCACGACGGGCGCCCCTCGTCGAGCCGGGCAGACGCGGCGGCAGGCCGCCTGACGTCGTCCGCCAGGCGCCAGCGAGCAGTGCAAGGCATGACGAAGGGCCCCGCACACCGATCGGTGCGCGGGGCCCCTCCTGAGGGGGTCAGCTCAGACTGCTCAGCGGCTGATCTCCGGGTTGGCGCCGCCGTCGTGCCCGGCGCCCTCGATCTGGTCCGCATCGCCGTGGCCGCCGTGCAGGCGGGCCTCGACAAGCTCCGCGCGGGAGACGGGAGCGACGCGGTCCTGGTAGAACGCGCGGTTCAGGCCGGAGCGCATCTTCTCCATGCCGGAGACCTTGCCGTTGCGGCCCGGGGTGGCCGGGACCGGGCGGTGCTCGTCGAACGCGACCATGCGGTACATCTCGTAGTCCGTCAGCTGGCGGTGACGCTCGTGGAAGCCGCCGTCGGGGGACATCTCGATGACGCCGGCCTCGTGGCCGTGCAGGACGGTCTCCCGGTCCTTGCGCTGCAGGGACAGGCAGACGCGGCGCGTGATGAGGTAGGCGACCACCGGGCCGAGGAAGAACAGCGCGCGCAGGAAGTACGCGACGTCGTTCAGCGACAGGTGGAAGTGCGTCGCGATGAGGTCCGAGGAGGCCGCGGCCCACATCGTGCACCACATGGTCATGACGGCGACGCCGAACGCGGTGCGCGCCGGGGCGTTGCGCGGGCGGTCCAGGATGTGGTGCTCGCGGTCGTCACGGGTGATCCAGCGCTCGATCCAGGGCCACAGGATGAGGCCCACGAGGATCACGCCGACCGGGATCAGCGGCGCCAGGACGCCCATCGGGAGGGACACGGAGGAGCCCCACGGCATCGGGACGTTCCAGAGGAACGAATAGTCGCCGAGCATGCCGGGCATCAGGCGCAGGGCACCGTCGAACGGGCCGATGTACCAGTCCGGCTGGGTACCCGCGGACACGGGGGAGGGATCGTACGGACCGTAGGTCCAGATGGCGTTGATTGTCACGGTGCCGGCGATGAGGGCCAGCACGCCGAACACGATGAAGAAGAAGCCGCCGGCCTTGGCCGCGTACACGGGGCCGACGGGGTAGCCGACCACGTTGTTCTCGGTGCGGCCGGGGCCGGGGTACTGCGTGTGCTTGTGCACGACCACCATGAACAGGTGGACGGCGATCAGCAGCAGGATGACGGCCGGCACGATCATGATGTGCAGCGCGTACAGGCGGCCGATGACCGAGTAGCCCGGGAACTCTCCGCCGAAGAGGAAGGCGGAGAGGTACGAGCCGACCAGGGGGAGGGCCTTGAGGATGCCGTCGATGATGCGCAGGCCGTTGCCGGAGAGCACGTCGTCGGGGAGGGAGTAGCCGGTGAAGCCGGCGGCCCAGCCGGCCATCAGCAGGAAGCAGCCGACGACCCAGTTCAGCTCACGCGGGCGACGGAACGCGCCGGTGAAGAAGATGCGGAGCATGTGCACGGACATGGAGGCCACGAACAGCAGGGCCGCCCAGTGGTGCAGCTGGCGCATGAAGAGGCCGCCGCGGATGTCGAAGGAGATGTCGAGGGCCGAGGCGTAGGCCGCGGACATCTCGATGCCGCGCATCGGGGCGTAGGCGCCGTCGTACGTGACATGCGACATCGACGGATCGAAGAAGAACGTCAGGAACGCGCCGGACAGCAGCAGGATGACGAAGCTGTACAGCGCCACTTCGCCGAACATGAACGTCCAGTGGTCGGGGAAGATCTTGCGGCCGAAGAACTTGACGATGGGGGACATGCCCATGCGGGTGTCCACGAAGTTCGCCACTCGGCCGGTCGAGGTGGCCGGCTGGAACTCTTTCACTGCGGTGCTCATAGGTGTCAGCCACGCTCCCAGTAGACAGGCCCGACGGGCTCATGGAAATCACTCTGAGCGACGAGGAAGCCCTCGTCGTCCACGGAGATCGGCAGCTGCGGCAGCGCGTGGCTGGCAGGGCCGAAGATCGGCTTGCACTCCTGGGCCAGGTCGAAGGTCGACTGGTGGCAGGGGCAGAGCAGGTGGTGGGTGTGCTGCTCGTAGAGGGCGATCGGGCAGCCCACGTGCGTGCAGACCTTGGAGTAGGCGAAGATGCCGTCCACGTTCCAGTCCTCACGACCGGGGGAGATCTGCACCTTCGAGGGGTCGAGGCGCATGACGAGCACCACGGCCTTGGCCTTCTCGTTCAGCTTCCCGTGCTCGACCTCGTTGAGGCCCTCGGGGATCACGTGCATGGCGGAGCCCAGGGTGACGTCGGACGCCTTGATCGGCGAGCCGGTGGGGTCACGCACGAGGCGGACGCCCTCGGCCCACATGGTGTGGCGCAGGCGCTCGGGGCCGAAGTTCTCCGCCGCGTTGTCGGCGAAGTTGTCCGTGTTGTCCAGGTCGCGGAACACGGCGATGAAGGGCAGCGGGGCCAGGAGGATCGCACCGATCAGCGTGTTGCGCAGCAGCGGACGACGCTTGATCTGGGACTCGTCGATGATGTCCGTGATCATGCCGGTGGCGGCGACGCGGTCGGCCTCCGTGCGGATCTCGTGACGCTCCTCAACGGTCTCGTGGTCGGGCATGAGCGTCTTCGCCCAGTGCACGATGCCGATGCCGATGCCGAGCATCGCCAGTGCGGTGCCGAGGCCCAGCAGGAGGTTCTGCAGGAAGATCGTGGAGAACGCCTCGTTGTTGCCGATCTGACCGACGCCGAAGTAGCCGATGAAGAACAGCACCGTGCCGACGATGGAGATGAGGAACATGATCGAGACCTGGCGCTCAGCGCGCTTGGCGGCCTTCGGATCCTCATCGGCCAGACGCGGACGGTGCGGGGGAAGGCCCGGGTTCTCGATGGCGTACCGGGACGCGTCCGCCCCGGAGTGCTCGAGGGAGTCCGAGTGTCGCTCGGTCCCTTCGTAGCCTTTCTCGCCCATATGCCTGTTTCCTTTACTCGAGTGATGAATGACGATGACGGAGGACCGGTGCGCAGGGCGCCGGCGGGATCAGGAGGACCGGCTGGTCAGCCAGACCATGAAGCCGATGATGAGGGCCAGGCCAGCGGTCCAGATGAACAGGCCCTCGGCGACCGGGCCGAGCGAGCCGAGCTGCAGGCCGCCGGGGGAGCCGTTGTTCTCGATGGTCTTGAGGTAGGCGATGATGTCGCGCTTGTCCTCGGGCTTCAGGTTCGAGTCGGAGAACACGGGCATGTTCTGCGGGCCGGTCTCCATGGCCTCGTAGATGTGCTTCTCGGAGACGCCCTCGAGGGACGGGGCGTACTTGCCGCGGGTCAGGGCACCGCCGGCGGCTGCCGCGTTGTGGCACATGGCGCAGTTGATGCGGAACAGGTCGCCGCCCTTGGCGATGTTCACGTCCTCGTGGTCCTTGTCGAGGTACTGCTCCTCGGGCAGGGCCGGGCCGGTGCCGAGGGAGGCGACGTACGCGGCGAGCTGCGCGGTCTGCTCCTCGTTGAACTGGTTCGGCTTCACCATGGCCTGGGGGCCGTTCATCTGCATCGGCATGCGGCCGGTGCCCACCTGGAAGTCGACGGAGGCGGCGCCGACGCCGACGAGCGACGGGCCGGAGGGGCCGCCCGCGGCGCCGGTGCCGTGGCAGGAGGCACAGTTCGCGTTGAAGAGCTTCTCGCCCTCGGACAGATCGTCAGCCGAGGCGGCCGCGGTGACCTGCTTGGCCGCCTGCGCCTGATTCACGGTGCTGGCGACGGAGTACAGTCCGCCGGTCACCAGGAGTCCCAGCAGGAGGAGCGCCAGCCCCATCAGGGGGTGGCGTCGATTCTGCGAAAGTGCCTTCACGGGGTTTCCTATCGTGTGTCTTCCGGACCGGGTCTCATGCCCCCCGGCCCGTACCTCTTGTCAGGTGCTTGAGAACGGGGGCGTCTTACTTGAGGAAGTAGACGATGAAGAACAGGGCGATCCAGACGACGTCCACGAAGTGCCAGTAGTAGGACACCACGATCGCGGAGGTGGCCTCGTGATGGCCGAAGCGGCGGGCCAGGTAGGCGCGGCCGATGATGAGGAGGAATGCGACGAGGCCACCGGTCACGTGGAGGGCGTGGAAGCCCGTGGTGATGTAGAAGGCCGAGCCGTAGGCGCTCGAGGCGATGGAGATCCCGTGGGACACCAGGGTGGCGTACTCGTACGCCTGCACCGAGACGAAGACGGCGCCCATGATGAACGTCAGGATGAACCACTCCACCATGCCCCACTTCGCGAAAGCGAAGGGGCCGCCCGTGCGGCGGGGCTGCAGGCGCTCGGCGGCGAGGACGCCGAACTGCGCGGTGACGGAGGAGAGCACCAGGATCACCGTGTTCACCGCGGCGAGCGGGACGTTCAGGAGCTGGGTGTTCTCCGCCCACAGCGCCGGGGAGGTGGAGCGCAGGGTGAAGTACATGGCGAAGAGCCCACCGAAGAACATGAGCTCGCTGGCGAGCCACACCATGGTCCCGACCTGGACCATGTTCGGCCGGCTCGGGAGGCCCGTGGTGGGCTGATGGAGAGTGGGGGTAGCAGTGGTCACCCAGTCATTATGGCCCCAAAGGCGGTGAAGGGGGTAAACCGAACCTATCGTGTCGCCCTCGCCGCCGGACGGGGTGCGGGCCGGTTCGGGGCCAGTCAGCGGGTGGCGGCCAGGAAACGTTCAGGTTCGGAGCCCCCTGCGGAGGGCCAGGTCGGCGCGTCTCCGGGTGTCGCGTGCGGCATCGGCTCCGCCGGGCCGGCGTTAGAGTCGTCCGCGTGATGACTGGGACGACTTCTCCGGAGACCGGAACGACCACGTGGCCCGAGGTGTTCCGCGCGCTCATGCTCGGCCAGGACCTGGAGGACCACGCGGCCGGCTGGGCGATGGGCGAGATGATGTCCGGCGACGCCAGCGAGGGGCAGGTGGGTGCCTTCCTGCTCGCGCTGGCCGCCAAGGGCGTCACCGTGCCTGAGCTCCGCGGGCTCACCGATGTGATGGTCCGCCATGCCCGCCCCGTCCATGTGGAGGGGGAGACCCTGGACATCGTGGGCACGGGCGGTGACCGCCTCGGCACGGTGAACCTCTCCACGATGTCCTCGCTCGTCGCCGCCGGCTGCGGCGTGCGGATCGTCAAGCACGGGAATCGCGGCGCGTCCTCCACGGCGGGTGCCGCGGACGTGATCGAGGCCCTCGGCGTGGACCTGTCGATGCCGCGCGCCAAGGCGGAGGAGTGCGCGGAGGCCGTGGGCATCACGTTCCTCTTCGCCCAGCACTACCACCCCTCCATGAAGCACGTGGCGCCGGTCCGCAAGCAGCTGGGCGTCCCGACCGTCTTCAACTTCCTGGGCCCCCTCAGCAATCCGGCCCAGGTCACGGCGCAGGCGCTCGGCTGCTCGAGCGAGGTCATGGTCCCCCTGCTGGCGCAGGTGCTCGCGGACCGCGGCGTGCGGGGCTTCGTCTTCCGGGGCTCGGACGGCAGGGACAAGATCACCACCTCCGGGCCCTCCACCGTGATGGAGGTGCGCGGGGAGGTCACCGCTCATGAGCTGGATCCGCGCGAGCTCGGCATCGAGCTGACGTCCGTCGAGGCTCTGGCGGGCAAGGACGGGGCCCACAACGCCACGCTCGTCCGCGCGCTCCTCGCTGGGGAGAAGGGGCCGATCCGCGACGCCGTGCTCCTCAATGCCGCCGCCGGTCTCACCGCGGCCGACCCCGAGGCCGATGCTCCCCTGATGGACCGCCTCGCGGCCAACATGCGGCGCGCCGCTGAGTCCCTCGACTCCGGCGCCGCGGCCGACGTACTGGATCGCTGGATCGAGTTCTCGCGGTCCTGAACGGCCTCAGTCGCCCTGGGCCAGGGTGGCGCCGGGCGCCTGGGAGCACATCCCGACGTCGGCGCCCTCCTCCGTGATGAACAGGACCATGCCGGCGATCGCCGCGCGGGCGGCCACCCTGCGGGCAGCGGACGCGGCGTCGACCGGCGCCGGGAGGAAGATGGGCGTGACGCTCAGGCGTCGAACCCCAGCGCCCACCCTTCCTCGAGATCCTCAGAGGAGTACGCCCGGAACGCGAGCATGGTCTCGGTGTCCGTGATCCCCTCGACCTTGGAGAGCTGATCGGCGATGACGTCCGCGAGGTCCTCGTAGCGCTTGAGCTTGACCATGGCGACGAGGTCCCACGCGCCGGTCACGGAGTAGACGGAGCTCACGCCGTCCAGGGCGGCGATCGCCTGGGCGGTCTCGGGGATGCGGGACTTGTCGGTGGTGATCATGACGATGGCGGTGACCATGGGGGCGTCCTTCCTTGGGGCGGACCGACGGGGCCGAGAGCGCGGGGTCGTGCCCCGATCCTACGGCTGAGCTGTGCCCGGGGGCCGTTTGGGCGCCCGGCTGCGGTTCAGGGGCGGCGGCGGGTGAGGACCCGCGCGAGCGCGCGGCGGCCGAGCAGGAACACCCCGAGGACGAGCAGGGTGACAATCACGAAGGACAGCGGGGCGCCACCGAGGCCCCACAGCACCCGCAGCGCCATGCCGATGCCGACCGTTCCCAGCCACACCAGCACGCCGTGCGGCCAGGTGCGGGCCCACGTGCGGTGGCCGCCGGTGAGGATCGTCATCACGATCAGGCCGACCAGGAACGGGCCGGCTGTCTGCAGGAGGCGGGGGAGTCCAGCCGCCGTGTCGTGCTGACCCTGACCCAGCGCGGCGAACACGCTCACCAGCAGGACATCCGCGGCCAGGGCGAGCACGGCGGGAAGCGGTCGGGCGGGGGCGGGGGCATGCCGGTCGGATCTCATGGACCCATTCTCGCGCGCGACGCTCGGCTCGGATGCCGTGCAACAAGGAGTCAGGATTGTCATAGGGATACTGTGGGGTCGTGATCCACGTTCTGCTCCGCACCGCAGACCCCGCGCGCGACCGCGGAGACGTGTCGCGCCTGTGTGCCGTCCTGGCCGCTGCCGACAATCTCGACCACGCGGGGGAGCGCGGCCCGGCGCGGTTCACCGTCCGGGACGACGTGCTGCCCTGCGTCGTCGAGGGCCTCCTCGAGGATCCCGTGGAGGCCGTCGGGCTCGTTCTCGCCGTGATCCGGACGGGCGCGTGGGTCGCCGGGCTCGTCGCCTCCACGGGAGCTCCTGACCCGGATCGCGGCGTGGGCGCCGGGGAGGTGGAGGCGGCTGTCCTCGAGCGGGTCCTGCACCGCGCGGCGGCCTCGACGGGCCGGTGCGCGCTGGAGCTGGACGGGGCTGCCGGCGACGCCTCGGCGCGGCGCCGGCAGGACGCCGCCGAGGCCGCGCTCCAGCTGCTCGGCGTCCTGGAGCAGCGGCGATCCGAGCCCCAACAGGAGGCCGGGCGTCTGGTCGAGTCCGGCGCGAGCCAGCGGGAGGCGGCCGCCGCACTGGAGGTCACCCAGCAGGCGGTGCACGCCCGGCTCAGGAACGGGCTCTGGCACGAGACGCGGACGCTGGCCGCCGCCGTCGCCGCTCTCGTGGCCCCCTCCTCGAGGACCACCGCCCCGTGATCCGGGGCGGACAACTCACACCGCGTCGGGACCCTGCCGGCGAGACGCCACAGGATCAGGGGCGGCGCCGAGCGGTGTCAGGAGGATGTCCGCCCTGCGTTCACTGGCGGACCGTGTCGTCCTCGTCCGTGGCGGGCAGGGGTGCGTGCTGCACCACGTCGCCGGGGGAGAGGAGGCCCGGGTCGGGGACGCCGGCGGCCTCGGAGGCCTTGAGCAGGTCGCGGCGCAGGGTCTGCACGGAGCGAGCCGGACGCTCGGACTTCTCCTCGGGCACCACGCCGCGGGCGAGCCACGGGTTCTGCGTCGCGACGCCGGTGGGGCACGTGTCCGTGTGGCATTTCTGCGCCTGGATGCAGCCGACGGCGAGCATCGCCTCGCGGGCGACGTGCACCATGTCCGCGCCGAGGGCGAACGCCACGATCGCGTTGTCGGGGAGGCCGACCTTGCCCGAGGCGATCCACGTCACGCGGTCGGTCAGGCCGCGCTCGGCGAAGATGCGGTAGACCTCCGTGAACCCGACAGCGGCGATGGACGCCGGGGACCCCGCCAGGAGCGTTACATGACATAATGTCCATTATCGGCTCTTCGGGGGCTCCGCCCGCGTATGCCATTCGTGGCATCCGCCCGGCGTCGCCGCTCGCCAGGACGCGGAGCGTCCGTAGACTGCCCGCATGACTCTCGTGACCGATCAGCGTGACCGCCCGTTCGTCGCCACCGTGGCCATCGTGCTGGCCATCCTCACCGCCGGCTACCTGGCCCCGTGGGCCGTGGCCGCTGCTCGCGGACGTGCCAACCACTGGCTCGTGTTCTGGGTGAACCTGCTGCTGGGCTGGACCGTCATCGGCTGGGCCTGGGCCCTCTACCTCTCGCTCACGAGCCACCGGGTGAGCGTGTACCCAGGCATGCGCTGACGCCTGGGCTCACCTCGCCTCGGCCCTGCGTCGGACTCCCGACCCGTGTGGTTGACATAACGCGCACGCCCATCATGCGGAGTCCGCCACGTATGCGGCCAAGTGCTCGCCCGTCGTCGTGCCCTCGCCGCTGTGCGCGGCCGCCACGAGGTCGTGCGGGCGCCCCTCGAACACCACCGTGCCGCCCTCGGCGCCGGCGCCCGGGCCGACGTCCAGGATCCAGTCTGCGTGTGCCATGACGGCCTGATGATGCTCGACGGCGATCACCGAGACCCCGGCGTCCACCAGCCCGTCCAGCATGGCCAGCATCCGCCCGACGTCCTGCAGGTGCAGGCCCGTGGTCGGCTCGTCCAGGACGACGACGGTCCGCGCGCCGTCCTTGGCCTTCGCCCGCTCCCCCAGGTGGGTGGCCAGCTTGAGACGCTGACGCTCGCCCCCGGACAGGGTGGTCAGCGGCTGACCGAGCCGGACGTAGCCCAGGCCGACGTCCACGAGCCGCTCGAGGGCGGCGGCCGCCGCCGGCACGCGCGACTCGCCCGCGGAGAAGAACTCCCGCGCCTCCTCCACCGGCATCTGCAGCACCTCGGCGATGTCCCTGCCGCCGAGCATGAACTCCAGCACCTCGTCCATGAATCGCCGCCCCTCGCACACGTCGCAGGTGGCCGCCGTGTCCGTCGCCGCCGCGGCGTCCGCGTAGATCACCCCGGCGCCCTTGCACTCGGGGCACGCGCCCGCGGAGTTCGGGCTGAACAGGGCCGGCTTGACGCCGTTGGCCTTGGCGAACGCCTTGCGCACCGGCTCGAGCAGGCCCGTGTAGGTCGCGGGATTGGAGCGCCGCGAGCCCTTGATCGGCGCCTGGTCGACGACCACAAGGTGGACATCCTCGGCGGCGCTCCCTCGGCGCGTCTGGAGCATCGCCTCGCGCATCAGCGAGGACTTGCCGGAGCCGGCCACGCCGGTGACGGCCACGAGCATGCCCAGGGGCACGTCGACGTCGACGTCCCTCAGGTTGTTCTCCGCGGCCCCGCGCACCCGCAGCGCGCCGTTGCCCGCGCGCAGCTCGGCCTCCTCCTTGAGGCGGGCGCGGTCGTGGAGGTGGCGGCCCGTCGGGGTGTCGGACGCGGTCAGCTCGGCCACGGTCCCGGTGAACGTGACCTCGCCCCCGGCGGTGCCCGGGCCGGGTCCGAGGTCGACGACGTGGTCCGCGATCGCGATGGTCTCCGGCTTGTGCTCCACCACGAGCACTGTGTTGCCCTTGTCGCGCAGCCGCAGCAGCAGGGTGTTCATGTTGGCGATGTCGTGCGGGTGCAGGCCCGTGGTGGGCTCGTCGAACACGTAGGTGACGTCCGTGAGCGAGGACCCCAGATGGCGGATCATCTTGGTCCGCTGCGCCTCTCCCCCGGACAGCGAGCCGGCGGCGCGGTCGAGGGAGAGGTAGCCGAGCCCGATCATCACGAAGCCGTCCAGCAGCTGGCGGATCGATCCGACCAGGCCGCCCACCCGCGCGTCGTCGAGCTCGGCACACCACGCGGCGAGGTCGGTGATCTGCATCGCGCAGAGGTCGGCGATGGACGTGCCGCGGATCCGGGACGAGCGCGCCTGCTCGTTCAGGCGCGTGCCCGCACAGGCCGGGCAGGGAATGGTGGTCACCGCGCGGTCCACGAACGCGCGGACGTGCGGCTGCATGGCCTCGCGGTCCTTCTGCAGGAACGCGCTCTCGATGCTCGCGTAGAGGCCCGTGTAGGTCATGGAGATGCCGGACATGTCGATCTTCACCGGCTCCTTGTGCAGAAGGTCGTGCATCTCCCGCTCGGAGTAGTCCCTGATCGGCTTGTCCGGGTCGAAGAAGCCGGACTCGAGGAACTTCCTCACGGCCCAGCCGTCCGCCGTGTAGCCCGGGATGGTGAAGGGCCCCTCGTTCAGGGACTTGGCCTCGTCGAACAGCTCGGCCGGGTCCAGGTCCTGCTTCGCCCCGGTGCCCTCGCACTCGGGACACATGCCGCCCTGGACGTGGAACGAGCGCCGCTCCTTCTTCCCCTTGTCCTTGCCCGTGGTGAGGGTGACGGCGCCGGAGCCGCTGATCGAGGCCACGTTGAAGGAGTAGGCCTTGGGCGAGTCGAGCGCGGGCTCGGCGATCCTGGAGAACAGGATGCGCAGCAGGGCGTTCGCGTCCGTCACGGTGCCGACGGTCGAGCGCACGTTCCCGCCCAGGCGCTCCTGGTCCACGATGATCGCCGGGGTGAGGCCCTCCATGTGGTCCACGTCCGGGCGCGGCAGTGCGGGCATGAAGCCCTGCACGAACGCCGGGTAGGTCTCGTTGATCATGCGCTGGGACTCGGCCGCGATGGTCGCGAACACCAGGGAGGACTTCCCCGAGCCCGAGACGCCCGTGAACACGGTCAGGCGCCGCTTCGGGATCTCCACGTCGACGTCCTTCAGGTTGTTCTGCCGCGCGCCGACCACGCGGATCGTGCTGTGGACGTCGGCGGGATGGGTCTCGGCGGCGGGTGCGGGCGCGGTGGTCACAGGGGCATCGTAGGCGAGAGCCCCCGCCGCGGGCCCGTCACCTCAGAGCCGCGCGGCAGGCCAGGCCGGAGGGTCGAGGCGCGGGAGGCGCCGGCATCAGCCCTGCACGGCGCGCGTGGCGTGGTCCATCGCGCGGTAGGCGTCGATCTCCCGCGCGTCGTGGGCGCCGCCCACCACGCGCACCGCGGCCTCCGGGTAGCCGGCGGCGACGAGCTCGGCGGCCAGCTCGGCCACGGGCTCCTGCCCCGCGCACACCACGACGTCGGTCACGTCCAGGACGCGGGCCACGCGTCCCCCGACGCCCTCGGCCCCCGGGCCCGGCTCGGACGCCGGCAGCGTGACGTGCAGCCCCTCCGCGTCGACACGCTCGTAGGTCGCCCCGCTGACCGCCTCGACGCCGAGGCGGCGCAGCTCCGCGCGATGCACCCAGCCGGTGGTCGGCCGCAGCCGTGCACCCACGGGACCGGGGCTGCGCTGGAGCAGCACGACCTCCCGGGCGGGCGCCTCCGGCCGCGGGCGCACCAGCCCTCCGCGGACTCCCGGCGCGTCGGCCACGCCCCAGCGCGCGCGCCAGTGGTCCACGGACTCGGGCTCGCCGTCGGCCCGTTCTCCCCCGGCGGCGAGGAACTCGGCCACGTCCACGCCGACACCTCCCGCGCCGATCACCGCGACCCGCGGCCCGCAGACCACGCGCCCCGCGATGACCTCCTCGTAGCGGTGGACGAACGGGGTACCGGGCTGCCCCGCTCCCGGGAGAGCGATCTCCCGGGGCCGCACGCCGGTGGTCACCAGGACCTCGTCGAAGGCCGGCGCCCCCTCCGGTGTCAGGAGCGTTGTACCACTCACCCGTGTGCCGAGACGCATCTCGACTCCCGCCTGCTGCGCCCGTGCCGCGAGGTGCTCGAGCGCCGGGGCGAACTCCTCCTTGCCGGGGATCCGCCGCGCCAGGCGGAACTGGCCGCCCACGCCGTCATGGGCGTCGTAGAGGACGACCTCATGGCCGAACTGCGCCGCGCGGTGCGCGGCCGTCAGCCCCGCCGGCCCCGCGCCGACCACGGCGACGCGGCGGCGCCGCCCGATCTCCACCGGCACCGGCACGGCGTAGCGCGGGTCGGTCTCCCTGCCGGCCCGGGGGTTCATGAGGCAGCTGACGGGCTCCCCCGTGAACACGTGGTCCAGGCACGCCTGGTTGCACGCGATGCAGGGGGTGAGGTCGGCGGGGTCGTCCGAGCCGATGCTCCTCACCCATGCCGGGTCGGCCAGCAGCGGGCGGGCGAGGGCGACGAGGTCTGCGGCGCCGGAGGCGAGGATCTGCTCGGCATCGGCCGGCGTCGTGATCCGGTTCGCCGCGATCACCGGGATGGAGACGGCGTCCCTGACGGCCGCCGTCGTCGGGACGAACGCGGCGCGCGGCACGGAGGTGACGATCGTGGGCACGCGCGACTCGTGCCAGCCGATGCCCGTCATGAGCAGGTCCGCCCCGGCCGCCTCGAATGCGCGAGCGGTGTCCCGGACCTCCTCGAGGTCCTGGCCCTGTGCCACGAGGTCGATGAGCGAAGTCCGCACGGACAGCAGCCCGCGCTCCCCCAGACCGGCCCGCACCGCGGCGACGACCGCGGCCGGGAAGCGGCGCCGGTTGAGGGCGGATCCCCCGTACTCGTCCTCGCGCCGGTTCGTGGCGGGGGCGAGGAACTGGTTGAGGAGGTAGCCCTCGGAGGCCATGACCTCCACGCCGTCGTAGCCGGCCTCCAGCGCCAGGCGGGCGGAGCGCTCGAACGCGGCGACCGTCTCCGCGATGTCCTCCGCGGTCATCTCCCGCGCGGTCAGCCGGGAGATCGGGGCGCGCGTGGCGGAGGCCGAGACGAGCTCCGAGGTCGGGGCGTAGCGGCCCGCGTGCAGGAGCTGGACGAGGATCCGCCCGCCCGCGGCGTGCACGGCGTCCGTGACGACGCGGTGGGCGGCCGCGTCCGCGTCGGAGGCGAGGGCCCCGCCTCCGGACGTGACGGCGCCCTCCGGCACCGGCGCCACTCCTCCGGTGACGATGAGCCCGACGCCGCCGCGTGCCCGCTCCGCGTAGAACGCCGCGAGCCGCGGCAGGTCCTCGTGGCGGTCCTCCAGGCCCAGGTGCATCGAGCCCATCACCACGCGGTTCGGCAGCGCCGTTCCGCGGACCGTGAGCGGCTCGAGCAGGAGGGAGGGAGGGGGCGCGGGGGCGGCGACTGTCATGCGGGTCACAGTACCGGACGGTCGACCCGGGCTCCTCTCCCGCGCCCGGCCGTGCGACTCTCCCCCGGTCTCCGGCGGCGTCGGTGGGAATTCGGACCTCCATCGGGCAGGATGGAGCGCAGGGGACGCTGTGGCGCAGGCCACGCGCGACGGAGAGCGTCGGGCCGGCACGGCCCGATCACCCCCCGAGCACGGAGGTGTCGGATGGAGTGGATCGAGGCCAACGCCGGATGGCTGTGGCTCGTGCTCGCCCTCGTCCTGGCGGGCGTCGAGGTGCTCACCCTGGACCTGCTGTTCCTCATGCTGGCCGCCGGCGCCGCCGCGGGGGGCGTGGCCGCCCTCGCCGGCGCCGATCTCTGGGTCCAGATCGTGCTGTTCGCCGTCGTCTCCCTCCTGATGCTGACCGCCGTCCGCCCCGCGGCGCTGCGCCGCCTGCACGGCGACGACGCCGCCTCCGCCTCCTACCTCGACACGCTCCCCGGCCGGCGCCTCACCGCCGACGCCGCCATCACGCGCGAGTCCGGGCTGATCGGCGTGGACGGCGACACCTGGTCCGCGCGCGTGGACGCCGGCGCCCCGGACGCCGAGCCCGGCACGGACGTGCGGATCCTCCGCGTGGACGGAGCGACGCTCATCGTCGCCCCCGTCCCGCGCATCGACTGGGACGCCGCCCGAGACTGACCGCCACGGCTCCGCCCGGCCGGCCCTCCCGAACCACCCCCGACCATCCACCGCAGAGGAAGACCCCATGGAAATCCTGATCGTCCTGGTCGTGCTTGCGGCCGTCGTGGTGGTGATCCTGGCCAGCTCGGTCAAGATCATCCCCCAGGCCCGCACGGCCAACATCGAGCGGCTCGGCAAGTACCAGCGCACCGCAGGCGCCGGGCTGACGCTCATCATCCCGTTCATCGACCGCATGCTCCCCCAGGTGGACATGCGCGAGCAGGTGGTCTCCTTCCCGCCGCAGCCCGTGATCACCGAGGACAACCTCGTGGTCTCGATCGACACGGTGGTCTACTTCCAGGTCACCGACGCGAAGGCCGCCACCTACGAGATCGCCAACTACATCCAGGCCGTCGAGCAGCTGACCACCACGACGCTGCGCAACGTGGTGGGCGGCATGAACCTCGAGGAGGCGCTCACCTCGCGCGACTCGATCAACTCGCAGCTGCGCCTCGTCCTCGACGACGCCACGACCCGCTGGGGTCTGCGTGTCTCCCGCGTGGAGCTCAAGGCGATCGATCCGCCCCTGTCCATCCAGGACTCCATGGAGAAGCAGATGCGCGCCGAACGGGATCGCCGCGCGGCCATCCTCACGGCCGAGGGCACCAAGCAGGCCCAGATCCTCACGGCCGAGGGCGAGCGCCAGGCGCAGATCCTCGCCGCCGAGGGCGACGCCCAGGCCCGCGTGCTCCGGGCCAACGCGGAGGCCGAGGCCATCGAGGTGGTCTTCGACGCCATCCACGGCGGTCAGGCGGACTCGGAGGTGCTCGCCTACCAGTACCTCCAGCAGCTGCCGAAGATCGCCGAGGGCCAGTCGAACACCATGTTCGTCGTCCCCGCCGAGCTGACCCGCGCCCTCGAGGGCCTCGGGGAGGCGTTCGGCCCCGGCGCGCGGCGCTCCGGCGGGCAGGACGGGGCCGGTGCAGACGAGGGCGGCTCTCCCGCGTCGGACTCCGCGGCGGGGCGCGAGGACGCGGCGCTCGGCACCCGCCGCGCCCTGCGCGGCTCCCGCCCCACCACGGTGGAGGCACTGCGCTCGAGCGGCGTGCTCGAGGCCATGACCGGCGGCGCGGTCACGGCCGACGACATGCCCCAGACCTCCCTCGACGAGGCGCTGGCGACGCCGCAGGGACTCGACGAGCCGACCGAGCCCGGCCCCGTGCCCGGCACCGCCCCCGCCGGGACGACCCAGCCGCCGCGCTGAGCACCCACCGCCTCCCGGGCGGGCGGACCCCGCCCGCCCGCCCGGGAATGTCGTGGGAGACTGGGTGGTTGCACCATCGGAGAGACGACCGCCGCGCGCAGCCGCCTCCGCCCGCGAGACGGGCGGAGTCCGCGCGGCCTGACGAGGAGGAAACGTGAGCGATCGCAGCCTGCGCGGCATGCGCCTGGGGGCCCAGTCCCTGGAGTCGGAGGCCGGCGTCGAGCCCGCCGCCCGCCAGCGTGTGGAGTACCGCACCGAGGACGGCGAGCAGGTGTTCGTCACCTTCGCGGTGGAGGCCGACGTGCCTGCCACCTGGACGTCCAAGACGGGCAAGGAGGCCTTCCTGGTCAGCGGCGAGAAGCCGACGGAGCCCGAGGGCAAGCCGGTCCGCAGCCACTGGGACATGCTGCTCGAGCGCCGCTCCATCCCTGAGCTCGAGGAGACCCTCGAGATCCAGCTGAAGAAGCTGCGCGCCAGCCGCGGCGAGGCCGTCGACGCCTGATCCGCTCCCCCGCACGCCATGAGGGCCCGACCACGTGGTCGGGCCCTCGTCGTCTGCGGACGGTGCGCCGGTCAGCGGCCGAACAGCTTGCCCAGCTGCTCGGCGCGGGCGGCCAGGCCCCAGCGGGTCACGTTGACCACGGCCTCGCCGATGATGCCGCCGCTCATCTTGGACTCGCCGAGCTCGCGCTCGACGAAGGTGATGGGGACCTCCACGATCCGCTTGCCCAGGCGGGCGGTGCGGAACGTCATGTCCACCTGGAAGCCGTAGCCCTTGGACTGCACGTCGTCGAGGTCGATCTCGCGCAGCACGTCCGCGCGGTAGGCGCGGTAGCCCGCGGTGATGTCCGTGAGGTTGAGGCCGAGCATGATGCGGGGGTAGAGCGAGCCGCCGAAGGAGATGAGCTTGCGGGACATCGGCCAGTTGACCATCTTGCCGCCGGGCACGCGGCGGGAGCCGATCACGAGGTCCGCGGTGCGGACGGCCTCCAGGAGTCGGGGCAGCTGCTCGGGCTGGTGCGAGCCGTCGGCGTCCATCTCCACGAGCACGTCGTAGCCGCGCTCGAGCCCCCAGCGGAAGCCCGCGATGTACGCCCCGCCCAGGCCGTTCTTCTCGGCGCGGTGCAGCACGTGGACCCCCGCGTCCTCGGCGGCGCGGCGGTCGGCCCACTCGCCGGTGCCGTCCGGGGAGGAGTCGTCCACCACGAGCACGTCCACCTCGGGGACGGCCTCGCGGAGCCGACCGAGGGTCAGCGGCAGCGACTCGATCTCGTTGTAGGTGGGGATGATGGTCAGCACGCGCATGCGTCTCTCACGCCTTCCTCGGGCCGTTCGGTTCGGCCGTGCGCCGGTCGGCGGGCCGTGGTCATCCGTTCGAGTATAGGAACCGCTCGGGCGCGCGCCGTCCAGCGGCGCGCGCGGCGGGTCTCACGCCTGGGCGGCCACCGCGCCGCCCAGCCACGTGGCGCGCCAGCGCGGCAGCGCGGTCTCGGCGTCCAGGGCGGGCAGCAGGGGCGTGCCGGCGCGGGTGTCGGTGCTCCACGCGGCCACGCGGCCGTCCGGGGACTGCACCGTCACGGCGTCGGCGTCCCACACGGCGAAGGTGGCCGCGGCGGAGACCACGAGGCGCGGGGTGGCCTCCACGCGGGCGGCCGGCACGTCCGGCAGGACGCGCAGGCCGGTGCGGGTGGCGGCGGTGAACGCGGAGCGTGCGGAGATCCGCTCGTCCTCCTCCGGGTGCGTCAGCGCGGCGCGGACGGCCGCCCACGGGTCGCCGTCGGGGCCCGCCGCGAGGGCGAGCGGCACGGCGTCCGCCAGGAGGGAGGCCACGGGGGCGCGCAGGACGCCCTCGGCGTCCGGGGCGACCGTCACGGACACGCCGATCCCGGCCAGGAAACCGCGGTCCGCGGCGTCCAGGGGCCCGGTCACCGCCAGCCGGTGGCGGACGCGCCCCAGCGCCGGGGCGCCGAGCTCCCCCGCGACGGAGCGCAGGGCGGCGACGGCGGCGGACTGGGCGCGGGCGCCGGCGTCGGGATCCCCGGTGTGGTCCCGGTGGGCCGGCACGAGGTAGGCCTGCTCCCCCGCCTGCGTCGACGCGGCCACCAGCCCCGCGAGGGAGGACGCGTCGAGCCCGTCGTCCGTGGGCAGCCACACGCCCGCGGCCGCGGCGTCCACGGTCTCGGGGGCCCGGTAGACCACGGTCCGGGCGGCCGGTCGGGAGGACGGCGCGGGCGGAGCGGCGTCGGCCTGGCCCTGCGACCGCGCGTCCCAGCCCTCGAGCACGGTGACCACGGCGGTGCCGCGGAGAAGGGCGTCCCGCGCGTCGGCGGCCGTGCCCCACGGGGCCACGAAGGCGGGGGCCACGACCGCCCCGTCCAGGTCCTGGCGCGGCACCTCCGGGCCGGCCACGAGCGCGGCGGAGTCGTCGGACCCCAGCCACGCCACCACGCCGTCGGCCACGAGGGCCGCGGTGGCGTAGGGATCCGAGGCGGAGTGGATGATGCCGTTCGTCAACAGGTGCGCTCTCACGCGGCTCACCCTAGCGCCCCGGGCTGGGCGGCGCCGGGAAGGGAGGTGGCCACCACTCCGCGGGCCACCAGGCCCGCCGCGCGTCGGCACGCCCGGGAGCGGTGCGCGTCGCCGGGCACCTGGGCCAGCTGGTCGAGCACGTCGATCACCTGGCGGGCCCAGCGCACGAAGTCGCCCGCCGCGAGGTCCGCGCCCTGCAGGGTGTCCCGCAGGGACTTGCCGCGCACCCAGCGGTGCACCGGCCCCACGAGCCCGGGATCGGTGGGCGGGGTCGGGTCCAGGCGGGCGGCCTGCTCGGCGGCGGCGAGGTCCGCCTCGATCGCCTCCGCGGCCTCCGCCACGCGGGCCAGCCGCGCCGTGGGCATCGGCACCACGCCGCGGGTCTCGCCCTTGCCCTGGTACACGAGCAGCGCCGCCACGCACGCCCACTCCTCGGGCGTCAGCGAGGCCGTGGCCGGGTCGTGCAGCACGAGCGAGGCGAAGAGGTCGCGCTCGCCGTAGATGCGCCGCAGGGTCTGGCCCTTGTCGGTGAGGGCGTCGGCCGGGTCGGCGACGTCGTCGCGGACGTAGCCGTAGGAGTTCAGCAGGCCCACCACGCGATCGAACGTGCGGGCGATCGTGTTGGTGCGACCCGCGATCCGCTCGCGCAGCACCGAGAGCTCACGCTTCATCCCCCACCAGCGCTCGCCCCAGCGCAGGTGCTCCTCCCGGTCCTGGCACCCGTGGCACGGGTGGCGCTCGAGGGCGCGGCGCAGCTCCTCGGCGCGGGGGGACACGGTGTCCTCCTGCAGGCGGAAGCCCGTGGAGCGGCGTCGTCCCCCCGTGGGCGGGCGGTGGATCCGCACGGCCTCCCGCATCGCGGCGGCGATGTCCTTGCGCTGCGCGGGGGTCTTCACCTGCAGCAGCTGCGGCAGGACGGCTCCCGCGATCGGGTCCACGGGGCCCGTGACGTCGTCGACCGTGATGCGGCGCAGCTGCGCCTTGTCCGTCACGACGCCCACGCGCGGGTTCTGCGGGTTGCCCGCGGGGAGGACCACGACGGCGCGGCCGAGCTGGCGCCCGTCGTCGAGCTGGATGACGTCGCCCGGCGCGAGGTCCGACAGCGACTCCTTCACCGCCGCGATCTGGGCGCGCCGGCGCCCCTGCGAGCCGGACTTCTGCACGGAGGCGAGCTCCTTGCGCAGCCCGAGGTACTCGCCGACGTCGCCCAGGTGGCACTCCATGGCCGCGGCGTACTTCTCGAGGCTGCTCTCCTTGGACCGGACCTCGCGCGCGAGGCCCACCACGGAGCGGTCCGCCTGGAACTGTGCGAACGAGGACTCGAGGATGCCGCGGGCACGGTCCGCGCCCACCTGGGACAGCAGGTTCACCGACATGTTGTAGGTGGGGCGGAACGAGGAGCGCAGCGGATAGGTGCGGCGCGAGGCCAGGCCGGCGACGGCGGCCGGGTCCAGGCCGGGACGCCACATCACCACGGCGTGGCCCTCCACGTCGATCCCGCGGCGGCCGGCGCGGCCCGTGAGCTGGGTGTACTCCCCCGCCGTGATGTCCACGTGGGACTCGCCGTTGAACTTCACGAGCTTCTCGATCACCACGGAGCGGGCGGGCATGTTGATGCCGAGCGCCAGGGTCTCCGTGGCGAAGACGGCCTTCAGGGCGCCGCCGGCGAACAGGTCCTCCACGGCCTCCTTGAACGGGGGCAGCATGCCGGCGTGGTGGGCGGCGAAGCCCCGGGAGAGGCTGTCGCGCCACGCCCAGAAGCCGAGCACCTCGAGGTCCTCGGGCGGCAGGAGGCGCGCGACCTCCTCGACGCGCTCGGCGACGAGGGCCTTCTCGCGCGGCGTGGTGAGGTCCAGCCCTGCGCGCAGGCACTGCTCCACGGCGCCGTCGCACCCGGCTCGCGAGAAGATGAAGGTGATGCAGGGCAGCAGGCCCTCGCGGTCCAGCACGCGGATCATCTCCGGGCGGGAGGTGGTCATGCTGCGGCGGCGCGGGGCGTCCTCGCCGTGGCCGGTGCGCGCGGCGGCGCCCCGGTCCCGGTCCCAACCCGACGCCGCCGGACGGCCGGAACGGTCAGGACGATCGTCCCGACCGCCGCGGCCGCCCCTGGTGCGGCCCTTGGGCCCGCCGCCGCGGCCGCCCTTGTCCTGGCGGCGGCCGGGCCGGCCCCAGTCGGGGCGCTGCGCCCCGCGCTCGGCCTCGACGGCCAGGCGCTTGAGCTCGGGGTTGAGAAGGGCGGCGCCGTCCCGGTCCGCGGTGTCCTCGAACGCGACGTCCTCCGCGAAGAGGTCGTAGAGGTGGCTGCCCGCCATGACGTGCTGCCACAGGGGCACGGGGCGGTGCTCGGAGACGACGACGGTGGTGGCGCCGCGCACGGTGTCCAGCCACGCGCCGAACTCCTCCGCGTTGGACACGGTGGCGGAGAGGGAGATCAGCTGCACGTGCTCGGGCAGGTGGATGATCACCTCCTCCCACACGGGGCCGCGGAAGCGGTCCGCGAGGTAGTGCACCTCGTCCATCACCACGAACCCGAGGTCGGTGAGGGCGTCGGAGTCCGCGTAGAGCATGTTGCGCAGCACCTCCGTGGTCATCACCACGACCTGCGCGTCCGGGTTGATGGAGGTGTCACCGGTGAGCAGGCCCACTCGCTCGGCGCCGTGGGCGCGCACCAGGTCCGTGTACTTCTGGTTGCTCAGCGCCTTGATGGGCGTGGTGTAGAACGCCTTGGTCCCCCGGGCCAGGGCGAGGTGGACGGCGAACTCCCCGACCACCGTCTTGCCCGCTCCGGTGGGCGCCGCCACGAGCACGCCGTGGCCGTCCTCCACCTCGCCGCACGCACGCACCTGGAAGTCGTCCAGGGGGAAGCCCAGGCCCGCGGCGAACAGGCCGAGCTGGGATCCGGCGTGGGTGCGGGACGCCCGGGCGCGGGCGTAGCGCTCGGCCGGGCTGAGCTGCGGCTCGTCGTGGGGCAGGGCGTCATTGCCCCTCGGCTCGTTCGGGATGACGGGGACCATGACCGCCACCCTAGCGGCCGGTTCTGGCGGCAGAGGAAGCGCGGCGCCCGTCTCCGCCGTGGGCGGAGACGGGCGCCGGTCGACCCTGCGGGGCCGGGGTCAGATCTCGTCGAGCGAGCGGGGGCCGGCGGCGATCTCCGCCTCGACGTCCTGCTCGCGGTGGACGGCGCGACGCGCGCGACGCCGGTCGTTCAGAAGGCAGAGCACGATGGAGGCGCCGAAGAGCAGCACCAGCGGGACCGCGAGGTAGAACATCGAGACGGCGTCGCTGCCGGGGGCGGCCAGCGCGGCGACCAGGGCCACGCCGAACACGGTGATGCGCCAGTGCTGGACGATGGTGCGCCCGGGGAGCACGCCGATCATGTTCAGCCCGACCAGGAACACCGGCAGCACCAGGGAGGCCCCGAAGGCCAGGAACAGGCGCAGGACGAACGGGATGTACGACTGGGCGGGGATCAGGTTGGGCATGTTGGCCGGCGAGAACTGGATGAAGAACTGCACGGCCTGGGGCATCACGAGCCAGCCCAGGCCGACGCCGGCGAGGAACAGCGGGATGGCGGCGCCGAGGAACCCGAGTGCGTAGCGCTTCTCGTTCTTCTTCAGGCCCGGCATCACGAACGCCCAGATCTGGTAGAGCCACACCGGGCTCGAGACGAGCAGCCCGATGAACATCGACACCTGGAGCATGATGTCGAACGGCGCACCCACGGAGTCGAAGGTCACGGCGGAGAGCCGGCCCTTGCCGGCCTCGACCACGGGGGCCACCAGCGCGGTGAAGATCGGCTCGTAGAGGAGGAATCCCACGATGGAGCCGAGCGCGATGGCCACGGCCGAGATCAGGATGCGGTTGCGCAGCTCCGTGAGGTGCTCGCGCAGGGGCATCTCCCCGTGGGGGTTCTTCTGCTTCCGGGCCTTCGTGCGGCGCCGCCCGGCGGCGCGTTCCTCACCCTCGACGGAGGTCATGGATGCGGTGCCTCTCGCGGATCAGCGGTCGTCGCGCGGGCGGGGGTCCGGGTCCACGACGCGGCCCTCGACCGGCTCCGTGGGGTCCGCGGCGGTGGAGCCGTTGTTCGGCTCCTCCTCCTTGCCCTCGGTGCGCATCTGCTTCACCTCGGAGGAGAAGATGCGCATGGACTGGCCCAGGTTGCGGGCCATCGTGGGGAGCTTGGGCGCAGCGAACAGCAGCAGCGCGATCAGGATGATGATGACGAGCTGCCATCCCTGGAGTCCGGCCATGGTGGAGGGTCCTTTCGATCGGTTCCTGCGCCTAGGCTACCCCGGTGCGGGCCCGTCGAGCGGCCCTCCCGGCCCGCTCCGCGACCTCCGCGCGCAGCGCCGCCGGGGCGAGCACCTCGACGTCGCCGCCGTGCCGGGCCACGAGCGCCGCGGCGACGTCCGCGCCGGTCAGCGCGAGCCGGGTGACACGGTCCCCGCCGGGCAGGTGGGCCTGCGCGAGGGGGTGGTAGCCGTCCGCGGCGTCGCGCACGCGGTGGGACCACCGCACCACCGCGACGAGCCCCTCGTCGCCGGCGTCGGAGGGAGCGTGGGAGGCAGCGGGGCGCGGGCGGGGCCGGAACCTCTCGCCGGTCTCCCGGATCTCGCTCACGCGGTCCACGCGGAAGACCCGGTGGTCGCCGGCCTCGCGGCACCACGCGTGCAGGTAGAGCCGGGTGCGGTCCTGGACCACGGCGAGCGGCTCCACGTCCCGCTCGGACTGGGTGTCCGAGCGCACCGCGTGGTAGCGCAGCCGCAGCACGCGGTGCTCCGCGATCGCGTCCAGGAGCGTGCGCACCGTCTCCGGGTCCACCGCCACGTCCCAGTGCGCGACGACGGCGGCCGGGCCCGCCGCGCCCGGTGTGGGGGCGTCGAGGAGGGCGGCGCTCTCCGGGTCCTCGGCCAGGGGCTCCCCCGCGGCGATCAGCCGTTCGCGGATCCGGCGCTGCGCCGAGCGGGCGGCCTCCCGGTCCGCGGCGGGCAGCACGGTCATGTCCGCCACGGTCTGGAGGGTGGCCACGAGGGTGTGCGCCTCCGGCAGGGTGAGCCGCACCGGGGCGGCGAGCTCGGCCGCCTGGTGGACGCGGATCCGGCCGCCCTCCTCCTCCACGTCGAACTGGAAGCCGGGGAACTCGCGCTCGGGCATGCCGCAGTACGCGAGGAGCGCGAGGTCGCGGTCCAGCTCCCGGGACGTGACGCCGAGGCGGTCCAGCAGCTCGGCACGCTCCACGCCTCCGGCGCGGTTGGCCAGCCCCACGATGTCCAGGAGCCGGCCCACGAGGTCCTCGCTCGAGTGTCGGGCGCGGCGGCGCACGGGCGGGGCCAGCGACAGGGACTCCCACGCGGGATCCGGCTCTGGGGCGTGCACGGCGGCGGCGGCCTCGAGGTCCTCGGCGAGACGGTGGACGAGGCCCGCATGGGCCGGGGAGAAGAGAGCCTCCCCCAGGAGGGCGGCCACCTCGGCGCCGAGCCCGTCCTCACGAGCGCCGCCGGCGGCCTCCCACAGCTCCCACCCCGCCGCCGGCGGTGGGCCGTCGTCCGCCCGCGGGTCCACGGCGCGCCCGGCCGCCCGCACCGCCTGGCCGCGTCCCGGCGCGAGCCACACCCGCACGCGCTCGGCGTCGGCCTGCCCGGCCAGGCGCACGCGCAGGCCGGCGGCGTCATAGCCCTCGGGACGCGCGGGGGCCTCGGGGGCGTGCTCGGCGAGCACCGGATCGGTCTCCATGCGGGTGAGGCGGAAGCTGCGCTCGGCGCCGCGGTCCAGGTCCCATCCCGTGGCGTACCAGCGCCCCCGCACGAGGGTGAGGAACCAGACGCGCACGGTCCGCTCTCGCAGCGCCCCCGCGGCGTCGCGGTACGCGAAGCGCACCGTGCTCTGCTCGGCCGCGGCCTCGGTGAGCACCTCGAGCCGCGGATCCGACCGCGGCATCACGGTGTGGTAGCCGGCGAGGGCGTCGTCGTCGGCCAGGTCGGCCGGATGGAAGAGCAGCCCGACGGCGCGCACCACGTCCGCGCGCAGCGGGGAGTCCGCCCACAGCCGGCGGGCCCGCACGAGCGCCCGGCGCTCGTCCACCGTCAGGTCGAGGTCGCGCAGCAGGAGCGCCTCGCGGTCCACGCGGTACCGCGATCCCTCCTCCGCGTCCTCGCCGCCGTCGTCGGCCCGGGCGGCACGCAGCAGCGGGACCCCCACGGCGCGCAGCACGCGGCGGTCCCGCTGGAACAGCTTGGCGAACGCCCCCTCGCCCAGGTCCTCGTAGCCGACCACGAGGCGACGGATCTGCTCCCGCGTGTAGCCGCGGGGCTCGTGGAGGAGCAGCCACAGCAGGGAGATGATCCGCTCGGCGGGCTCGGCGGTGGAGCGGCGGGCGAGGGAGGCGGCCACGGCGTCAGGGTCGGGTCAGTCGATCGAGACCAGGTCGCACACGAAGATGAGGGTCTCGTCCGGGCCGATGGCGCCCCCGGCCCCCTGGGACCCGTAGGCCAGGTGCGGCGGGATCTCGAGGCGACGGCGACCGCCCACCTGCATGCCGAGCAGGCCCTGGTCCCACCCGGCGATGACCTGGCCGACACCCACGGTCAGCGGCAGCGGAGTGCCGCGGTTCCACGAGGCGTCGAACTCCTCGCCGGTGGACCAGGCCACGCCCACGTAGTGCACCTGGACGCGGCATCCGCGCTCCACCGCGGGGCCGGAGCCGGGGATGAGGTCCTCCACCACGAGCTCGGTGGGCGGGATGTCGCCCGGGAACTCGATCTCGGGGCGGTCGCGGTCGTAGTCACGCTGGCCGAAGGACACGGCGTTCTCCTTGGGGTCGGGGATGGGGGGGGTCAGTTCTGCGGGGCGGCCGGAGCCTGGGCGTCGAGGATGTCCACCACGAAGAGCAGCGGCTCGTTCGGGCCGATCTTCGGCGGACTGCCCTGCTCACCGTAGGCCTTGTCCGCAGGGATGGACAGCAGGACGCGCGAGCCGACCTTCTGCCCGGCCAGGCCCTCCTTCCAACCCGGGATCACGCCGTTGAGGCTGAACGTGGCCGACGCGCCACTCTCCCACGAGGAGTCGAAGGTCTCCCCGTCGGACCACGTCACGCCGCTGTACTGCACGGTGACCGTGTCGTCCTCCCCGACCTCGGCGCCCTCGCCCTGGATGAGGGGCTGGACCACCATCTCCGCCGGAGGGCTGCCCTCGGGCTTGGCGATCGTGGGCGTGCCGTCCTCGCCCACGCTGACCTCGGGCAGGCGATCGTCGCGCTCCGTGACCTCGGCCCCCTGGGCCGTGCGCGGCACGATCGCGTCGATCTTGTAGACGAACAGCTGGGCCGGCACCGTGGTCGTGGAGGGCGAGGCGGACGGGGAGGAAGACGCGGATGAGGACGCGGACGGGGCCGGGCCGGTGGGCTCCTGACGCTCGGGCGAGTAGGCCGCGACGACGCTGCCCACGCCGTTGGTGGCGAACAGCTCGAACATCTCGGGGAACATCTGCTGGACCCGGTCGTCCAGCGGCGCGGTCTGTGGCTCCGAGGAGAAGTTCTCGGCCTCCACCTCGCCCGTGGCCGGGTCCACGATCACCGTGGAGAACTTCACGACGTCGCCCGACCGGGCCAGCTCGCCCTCACCGGCCGTGAGGACCCGCGTGCTCGGCTGGTCGGTCTCGATCGGCGTCTCGATCCTCACCTCGGGCTCGCCGTTCTCCGCCTCGGTGACGTGCACGCCCTCGAGCGCGCCGGGCTCGCCCTGGCCCTCGCCGGCGGCCTTGCGCGGCGCCTCGGACTCGCCTGCCTGCTGCGTGGTGCTCTGCGAGGACTGCGCCGAGGGCTCGGGCTCCTCGCCGGCGTCCTGCCCGCCGGCACACCCTGTGGCGAGCAGGAGGGAGGCGAGGCCGAGGGACAGCAGGGTCAGCGGACGCCGACGACGGGACGCGCCCGGGATGGGGTTCTCGTGGGTGGTCATGCGGGCCACCCTAGCGGCGGTGGCTGGGGAATCCGGTCAGCCCGCCGCCCCCACCCGCTCGAAGAGCCGGTCGACCGCGGCCGAGGAGGTCTCGAACGGGTCCTTCGCCGAGATGGCGTGCAGCGGGTGGTCGGTGAGCTTCAGCGTGGTCCAGTCCACGGCGTAGTCCATGCCGCGCTCGCGGGCACGCGCGATGAAGTCCGCGCGCACGCGGGCACGCGTGGTCGGCGGGGCGGCGCCGACGGCGTCGCGCGCGGCGTCCTCGGGCAGCAGGCGACGCACCGTGCCGCGCTCGCGCAGGATGCGGAACAGGCCGCGGCCCTCCGTGATGTCGTGGAAGGCCAGGTCCAGCTGGGCCACGCGCGGGGAGTCCCACGCGAGGTCGTGCCGGGCGCGGTAGTCCTCGAGCACGCGCCGCTTGATCGCCCAGTCGATGCGGTCCTCGATGGGGGTGAAGTCCTGGCTGCGCACGGCCTCGAGCACCGCGCCCCACAGCTCGAGGATCTCCTCCACCCGCTCGTGGTGGGCGCCCTCGCGGTCCACGAACGCCCGGGCGCGCCCGAGGTAGTGCTCCTGCAGCTCGAGGGCCGAGGCGTCGCCCTCGCGCAGAGCGATGCGCGCGGTGCCCGTGAGGTCGTGTGAGATCTGGCGGACCGCCCTCGTGGGCTGGGCCACCACCCTGTCCCCCAGCGGGAAGCCGGCCTCGATCATCCGCAGCAGGAGGTCCGTGGCGCCGAAGCGCAGCAGGTGGGTGTGCTCGGAGAGGCTGGTGTCCCCCACGATCACGTGGAGGCGGCGGTACTCGGAGGCGTCGGCGTGCGGCTCGTCCCGGGTGTTGATGATGGGACGGGAGCGGGTGGTGGAGGAGGAGACCCCGTCCTGCACGAAGTCGGCGCGCTGGGAGAAGGCGAAGTGCGCCGTGCCCGAGCCCTCCGGCCACGTGCCGGCGGGGACCACACGGCCGGCGCCCACCAGGATCTGGCGGGAGACGAGGAAGGGCACGAGCGCCTCGGTGAGGCGGCGGTACTCGGTGCGCCGGCGGAGCAGGTAGTTCTCGTGGCTGCCGTAGGAGCTGCCCGAGGAGTCGGCGTTGTTGCGGTACAGGTAGATGCGCCCGCCGATGCCGTCCGCGGCCATGTGGTCTTCAGCCTGGGCGATGAGGTCCTGGAGGATCAGGTCACCCGCGGCGTCGGAGGCGATCAGCTCCTCGAGCGTGGAGCACTCCGCGGTGGCGTACTCGGGGTGCGAGCCGACGTCGAGGTAGAGGCGGGAGCCGTTGCGGACGAAGACGTTCGAGGACCGGCCCCACTCCACCACGGGGCGGAAGAGGTAGCGGACCACCTCCTCCGCGCTCAGGGGCCGGGCGCCGGGGTTCCAGTGCTGCACGCCGTACTCGGTCTCGAGGCCGAAGATGCGGCGGGAGCGCTCCGCGTCCGCGGGAGCGACGCCGATCACTGGCCGCCCTTCTGGACGAAGCCCTTGACGAACTCCTCGGCGTTGGACTCGAGGACGGCGTCGATCTCGTCGAGGAGGCTGTCCAGGCCGGCGTCCTGGGACGCGGGGCGGGCCTGCGCCTGGCCGGCCGAGGCGGCCGCGTCGTCGTCGCCGGCGGGGCGGGGGCCGGTCTGGTGCTGGGCCTTGTCCTGGGCCATGGTCGGTGCTCCTTCTGCGGCGGTGCGGGGGCGCCTGCGATCGGGCGTCGCCCTCGACCCTACGCCGCGGGGCGGTGGGGCGCGACGGCGGCCGGTGCCAGGATGTCCCCATGCGACTGTGGACGCCCCACCCGAAATACCTGGACCGCCAGGGCCTCACCGGAGGCTGGCGCGAGGCCCTTCTCGCCCAGGCCGTGCTGGCCGGACGGACGAAGGGCTACCAGCACCATCCCCAGCTCGAGCGGTTCCGCGCGCATCCCGACCCGCACCGCGCCGTCGGGGCGTATCTCACCGGCCTCGCGGACGAGGCCACCGCGCGCGGCTACCGCTTCGACCGCTCCCGGATCGACCATCCGGGGACGGACGCCGTGGAGCCCGTCCCCGTGACCGCCGGCCAGCGGGACTACGAGTGGGAGCACCTGCGGGCCAAGCTCGCCGCCCGCAGCCCCGAGTGGCTCGCCCGCTGGGAGGACGTGGCGGTCCCCGACGTCCACCCGCTCTTCACGGTCCGCCCGGGCCCCCTCGAGGGGTGGGAGCGACCCCTGGGCTGAACGCCCTCGGGCTGGGAGGATGTCCGCATGATCCGCCACGAGAGCATCGAGGACTACCTGACCCGCCTGGCCTCCGGGGAGCCCACCCCCGGCGGCGGCGCCACCGGGGCGCTCGCCGTCGCCGAGGGCGTCGGACTGATCTGCATGGCCGCCCGCTTCTCCGAGCGGGAGGATCTCGCGGCGGAGGGCGAGAAGGTCATCGGCGCCTGCCTGCGCCTCTCGGACGCGGACGAGCGCGGCTTCGCGGCCGTCGCCGACGCCTACGGGCTCCCCCAGGACACGCCCGAGCAGAAGGAGCACCGCTCGGCCGCCGTCCAGGACGCGCTCGCCGAGGCCGTCCGTCCCCCGTGGGACATCGTCGACGCCGTCGCGGCCGCGCTCGACCTCGCCGAGCGCGTCCTCGCGGACGCGAACCCCCACGTCCTCTCCGACGTCGGCACCGCGCTGGGGTGCGCCCGCGCCGGGCTCACCGCCGCGGTGGTCACCCTGCTGACGGACCTGTCCCCGTTGAAGGACGAGACGCTCGCGGACGAGCTGCGCGCCGAGATCGACCGGGCGGACCGGCTCACCGAGCGTGCCGACGAGATGCTGGCGCGGGTCCGGGAGTCGATCGCGGGCTGAGCCGGGTGCGGCTCAGTGCTCGCCGACCCGGCGGGCGTGGGCGACGGCCGCCTCCGCCCCGCCCTGCCACGGGCCGCCGTGGCCGGGCAGTACCGTGCGCGCCCCCGTGGAGGCGATCGCGTCGAGGGAGGCCATCGCCTGGGCGGTGTCCTTCGTGGCCGCCGAGGCGACGATCTGCGGTCCGGTGCGCCCGGTGTACGGGTCCAGTGTCACGAGGGCGTCGGCACTGATGACGGCGTCCCGGTCGGGCAGGTGCAGGATCACGTGGCCGTCCGTGTGGCCGGGGGTGTGGATCACGTGCGGCCGCCCGGGCACGGGGGCCGGGGCGCCGGCCGCGAGGGTCCGGGTCTCCTTCACCCCCCGGACCTGGAGGGCCCCGGCCAGCGCCATGCCGCCGATCAGCGGCAGGGACCGGGGATGCAGGAGCGGGTAGAGGACGCGGCTGCTCTGGGGCTTGTAGCGGTACGGGTGGGCGGCCAGGCGCCGGTCCCCCTCGTGCACCAGCACGGGCAGCCCCCAGGCGCGCTGCGCGCGGCGGGCGAAGCCGACGTGGTCGAAGTGCCCGTGGGTGAGCACGAGCGCTCGGACCTCGTCCGGTCGGCGCCCGAGCTGTTCGAGCGCGTCCTGGAGCATGGGCCACATGCTGGGCAGCCCGGCGTCGACCACGGTGACCCCGTCCTCGTCCTCGAGGAGGTAGAGGTTGACGTTCGCGTGGGTGAGCAGGTGCACGCCGTCGGCGACGCGGGGGATGAACATGGGGGCCTCCTGAGGCGCGGGTGGTCCGGGGCGGTGCGGCGGCGGGCGGCGAACCTCCGTCGCCCGTCCGCCCGGGACGGGACGGGACGCGCTCCAGCGTGTTCGCGGCGCCCCGTCAGGTCAATCGGTGACGGGCGGCCGCGCGTCCTTCACTCCCCGAAGAGCGGCACCAGCGTCGTGACCAGCTCGTCCGGGGTGGGCAGGCGCGCCGCGCCCGATCCCGCGTCCTCCCACCATCCCGGCAGGTCCTCCGCGGCGCCCACGAGCGGCTCCTCGAGGCGCAGGCGGTGGACCCGCTCGTCCGCGGCCGCTCGGACCAGCACCGAGTCCCAGGCCGCGCCGGCCAGCTGCGTGGCGTGGTGGCGCACCAGGTTCCCGCGCGTCCACGCCCGGGTGCTCCGCGGCGGGGCGACGACGGCGGCCGCCACCTCCGCCTCGTCGGCCAGCTCCCGCAGTGCGCCGGCGGCGACGAGGCGCCGGTGCAGGGACTTGGCGGGGCGCAGGTCGGCGTACTGCAGGTCCACCATGGCCAGGCGCGGGTCGGTCCAGTCGGCGTGGGAGCGGGCGCGCATGCCCTCCAGGAGGCGCAGCTTGGCGGCCCAGTCGGCACGGTCGGCCAGGGAGAGCGGGTCGGCCGCGGCGTCGCTCAGGTCCTCGCCCCACGCGGTGAGCACCGCGGCGGTCTCGGCGTCGTCCACCCCGAAGCGGGCGCAGTGCGCCTCCGCGGCGCGGTGATAGGCCCCGAGGATCTGCAGGCCGGTCCACGCGTGCCGGACCCACGCGCCGCCGTCGACGGCCCCGTCCCCCGCCCACTCCCGCAGCGGCACGGTGGCCGTCAGCGTGGGGTCGTGGCTGATGGTCTGCAGCGCGGCCACGGGGTCGTCGAGGACGAGCCGCGGCGCGGTCCCGGCCTCGGCCGTCGCGAGCACGAGGGCGGTCATGCCCATCCGCAGCCACGTGGCGTGCTGGCTCAGGGTCGCGTCGCCGATGATCACGTGCAGGCGCCGGTACGCGTCGCGGACGGCGTGCGGCTCGTCGCGCGTGTTGACGACGGGCCGGTGGATGGTGGTCTCCAGCCCGACCTGCTCCTCGAAGTAGTCCGCGCGCTGGGAGAGCTGGAACCCGGGCTGCTCCCCCGCCTCCCCCAGGCCCACGCGGCCGGCGCCCACGAGCACCTGGCGCGCGGCGAAGAACGGGAGGAGCACGGCGGCGAGCTCGTCGAAGTCCAGGGCCCGGGCCACGAGGTAGTTCTCGTGGGCGCCGTAGGAGCGGCCCTTGCCGTCCACGTTGTTCTTGTACACGAGCACCTCGGGGTGGCCCTCCCCGGCACCGATGTGCTCGGCGGCGGCCTGGGCGATCCGGTCGCCCGCGGCGTCCCACACCATGGCGGCGCGCGGCGAGGTGGTCTCGGGCGAGGAGTACTCGGGGTGCGCGTGGTCCACGTACCACCGCGCGCCGTTGGTGAGAACGGTGGAGAGCAGCAGGTGCACGGGCTCGCCGTCCGGGCCCACGAGCGCCTGGTCGGTGAGCTGGGAGGGGTGGGCGGCGGAGCGGGGCATGCGCCAGCCGCGCGCGTCCACCAGGGGCGATTCGCCCGTGTAGTCCCACTCCGTGCCGGCCACGGCCGAGCCCGTCCGCGTCGCCAGGTCCGCGTACGCGTTGACCAGCTCGGTGGAGAGCACGCTGTGGTGCGCACCGGGGTTGGCCGGCGCGTGGATGCCGAACTCGGTCTCCGTGCCCATCACGCGGTGCACGCCCCACCCGGCGGCGTCGCGGCGGTGCGGGGGCGCCGCCAGGTCCGCCGGGAACAGCCGCCGCTGACCCGCGAACGCGGGCGCGGCCGACGTCGAGGGGCCCGCCGGTCCCTGCCGCCCGCTCACGCCCCGGCCTCCCCCGCCGGGCCGGCCCCACGCCCGGGCCCCCGCAGCATCCTCAGGCGGGTCAGCGCCGGGCCCCGCCAGCCAGAGGTGCGCGCCCACTCGGCGGGCGCGGCCGTGGAGAGCAGGTCGGTCTGGTCCTCGAGCACGCCGTCGACGGCCTCGAGCAGGTGTGCGGCGCGCAGGCCGCGCGCGGAGGGGTCCTGGTCCGCGGCCAGCAGGTCCCGCACCGCGTGGCGCTTGGCGCGGTCCACCACGTCCGCGACCACGGCGCCCGAGACCAGGTCCGCCAGGTGCAGCACGGTGACCGCGCCAGAGGCGTCCGTGAGCTCGGCCAGCGCGGTGCGGGGGCCGCGCTCGTAGAGGGCCGTGACGGCGGCGGAGATGAGCTCCTCGCGGGCGGACTCCGCGTCCCCGGCGGCGGCCGTCTCCTCCGGGTGCAGCGGCACGTCGTCCGTGAGGTGGCGCGCCATGATGTCGACGGCGCCGCGCGCGTCCGGGCGGTCGACGCGGATCTTCACGTCGAGGCGTCCGGGACGCAGGACGGCGGGGTCGATCATGTCCTCGCGGTTGGACGCGCCGATCACGATCACGTTGTCCAGGGACTCCACGCCGTCGATCTCGGCGAGCAGCTGGGGGACGATCGTGGTCTCCACGTCCGAGGAGACGCCCGCGCCGCGCGTGCGGAACAGGGACTCCATCTCGTCGAAGAACACGACCACGGGGAAGCCCGCCGCCGCCTTCTGGCGGGCGCGGTCGAAGATCACGCGGATCTGCCGCTCGGTCTCGCCCACGTACTTGTTCAGCAGCTCGGGCCCCTTGATGTTGAGGAAGTAGGAGCGCTCCCCGTCCGCCGAGCGTGCCGAGAGGGCGCGCGCGACCGCCTTGGCCAACATGGTCTTGCCCGTGCCGGGCGGGCCGTAGAGCAGGATGCCCTTGGGCGCGCGCAGGCCGTGCTCGCGGTAGAGGTCGGGGTGCAGGAACGGGATCTCCACGGCCTCGCGGATCCGCTCGATCTGCGGGCCCAGGCCGCCGATGTCTTCGAACGAGGTGTCCGGCACCTCCTCGAGCAGGACCTCGTCCACGTCGGAGAGCGTCACCACGCGCAGGGCCCACTCGAGGCGGGCGTCCACGGCGACGGCGTCGCCGTGGCGCAGCTCGACGCCCTCGAGCGCGGGGGCGCGCCGGACGACGCGCTCCTCGTCGGCCGCGCCGGCGAGCACGAGCCCGCCGTCCGGCAGCGCCTCCTTCACGCGCAGCAGCTGGCCCGCGTGCGTGGTCGGCCCGATGCCCACCACGGTGCTGGAGTCGTCGAGCAGCACGGTGGAGCCGGGCGTCAGGCTCTCCGGGTCCAGGAGCGGGGAGACGGCGACGCGCAGGCGGCGGCCGTTCTGCACCACGTCGGCGCCGCCGCGCACGATCGCGCCGGTCTCCACGCCGGCGTGTGGCGGGCGCGGGGCGTGCACGGCCTCGAGGGTGGCGAACGTGAAGGGCGCGTGCGTCGTGGCGTCCAGGGTCTCCTTGAGCGTGGTGATCTCCGCACGCGTGGCCTCGAGCAGCTCGACCATGCGGCGGTTGTTGCGCGCCGCGGCGTCGGTCTGCGCCTGGGCGGCGCGGCGGCGCTCGCTCAGCTGCGCGGCGTGGCGCTGCGCCGAGTCCAGCTGGTGCCGCAGGCGCTCCGCCTCGGCCTGGGACTGGCGCAGCAGCTCCTGGGCCTCCGCGAGGCGGCGGCCGTCGTCGGCCGCGGAGAGCGCGCTCACGCCTCCGGCCCTCCCGCGTCCGGCGCCGGCGTGGACGCGGGCGGCGCCATCTGCCCCGTGGACAGGTCCGGGAACGCGTCCGGGTCGCTGCCCGGGGTCTGGGCCTCCTTGGCGCGGCGGGCCATGAGCCGCGCCTCCTTCGCGGCCTTGCGGGCCTTCTTGTCCGTCACGGGCCGCTCGCCGAGGGCCTGCGGGGTCCAGCGCGACTCGTCCGAGGGCTGCCACGCCTCGACGTCCACCGCCTTGAACTCGGACACCTTGGAGCGCTTCTTCAGCAGGAGAGCCTCCTCCCCGGTCGCGAGGCGACGGGCGGTGAGGAGGAAGCCCGTGTGGGCCACCATGCGGTGGTCCGGGCGCACGGCGAGCCCGTCCAGGTGCCAGCCGCGCACGAGGGTCTCGTTGGCCTGCACCTCGGTGAACTTCCCGGAGTCGCGGATGGCCTCGGCCACGCGGGAGAGCTGGGTGGCGGTGGCCACGTAGTTCAGCCACACGCCGCCGGGGGCGAGCACGGTGGCCACGGCGTCGAGGCACTCCCACGGGGCGAGCATGTCCAGGACCACGCGGTCCACCGAGCCGGGCTCGTGGACGTGCAGCATCTCCTCCTGGGCGTCGCCGAGGTGGATCGACCACGCGGGATGCTCGGCGCCGAAGAAGGACTCCACGTTGGCGCGCGCGATGTCCGCGAACTCCTCGCGCCGCTCATAGGAGTGGAGCCGGCCGCCGTCGCCGACGGCGCGCAGCAGCGAGCACGAGAGGGCGCCCGAGCCGACGCCGGCCTCCACCACCACCGCGCCCGGGAAGATGTCCGCCTGCTGCACGATCTGGCCGGCGTCCTTGGGGTAGACCACGGTGGCCCCGCGCGGCATGGAGAGCACGAAGTCGTTGAGGAGGGGGCGCAGCACCTGGTACTCCTGCCCCGCGGAGTTCGGCACCACCACGCCCTCGGAGCCGCCGATCAGCTCGTCGTGCCGCAGCACGCCCTGGTAGCTGTGGAACTCCCCGCCCGGAAGCAGGGTGATGGTGTTCAGGCGGCCCTTGGCGTCCTTGATCTGCACGCGCTCTCCGGCCCGCAGGGGGCCTCGTCGACTGCTCACGCCGGTGGGTTCGGTCATGCTCGGTTCTCCTTCGCAGAGGGGTCGTCCGTGGAGTGCCGCGTCGCGTGGACGGCGGCCAGGAGGGTGTCGCGCGGGAGCACGGAGGCCACGCCGTCGCGGGCGTCCGTGAGCACGCGCACGGGGAGGTCGGGCTCGCCGAGGCGGGCCACGAGGTCGGCGCCGGAGGCGGGGAGATCGGCGCGGCGCACCACGGCGCCGGGCGCGAGCGCGGTGCATGCCGCGCTCACGGGGGTGCGCTCGAGTTCGTCGGCCGGGCGGTGCACCACGGCCGTCAGGTCGAGCACGCCGCGGGGCGTGCCGGTGGCGTCCACGGCGACGGCGGCGCGGCGGCCGCCGTCGGCCAGCCGGAGCGCGTGCGCCACCGAGCCCTCGGCGGGGACGGCCACCGCGGGGATCTCGAGGGAGGCCAGCGTGAGCACGGCGAGGCGGCCGCCCCACCGCCCGCGCTCGACGGACGCGCCGGCCCCCCGCCACAGGATCACGCCCACCCACGCGAGCAGGAGGGACATCAGCAGGTCGGACCGCTGCCCGCGCAGCAGCGGGCCCGCGAGCGCGGCGCCCACCAGCAGGACGGCGATCGCGCGCCCGGACCAGCCCGCCGCCACGAGGCCGCGGTCCCGGGAGCCGGTGGAGGCCCACACGGCGGACTCGACGAGTCGGCCGCCGTCCAGGGGCATGCCCGGCAGCGCGTTGAACGCGGCCAGCAGGAGGTTGGCCCACACGGTGATGTCCAGGAGGAGCCCGGCCACGGAGGCCGTGGGCAGCGTCAGTGTGGCGAGCCACGCGAGGCCGGCCACCGCCAGGTTGGCCAGGGGCCCGGCCATCGCGGTGGCCACCGTCCCCCACGGCCCGGCCTGCGGGCCGCGGAACTGGGTGTGCCCGCCCCACAGCGTGAGCACGATCTCCTCCGCGCGGTCCCCGAAGGCCCGCCCGACGACGGCGTGGGCGATCTCGTGCGCCAGCACGGAGAGTGCGAGCAGCACGGCGTAGCCGAGGGCCACCGCGTAGGCGCCCGCCCCGAGGTGGGGCAGGGCGCGCTGGATCTGCGGCCCGAAGGTGAGGACCACGAACGCGGCCACGAGGGCCCACGTCCAGGAGAGGTAGACCGGGGCGCCCGCCGCGCGGCCGATGGGCAGGCCGGGCCGGCGGGTCATCCGGCTCCGCCCGGACGCGCGGACCGGACGGCCGCGAGGTCGGCGAGCGTCCGCCCGGCCAGGGTGTCCCACTGCACGGTCGCGGCGCCGGGGGGCAGCGGGAGCACGCTGGGCACGCCCACCGTGGGCAGGCCGGCGGCCATGGCCGCTCCCACGCCCACGGGCGAGTCCTCCACCGCCACGCAGTCGGCGGCCACGAGGCCGGGCCGCAGCTCCCCGAGGCGGGCGAGGGCCAGGGCGTAGGCCTCGGGATCGGGCTTGCCCCGCGTCACCTGGTCGCCGGCGACCACCACGGCCAGCGCCCCGCCCGGAGCGCGCTCGGCCAGCACGCGGGCCAGCGGCGCGTGGGACATGGTCACGAGCGCCCCGGGCACGCCGGCGGCCGCCTGCTCGCGCAGCAGCTCGAGGGCGCCGGGCCGCCACGGCACCCGCTCGACGACGCCGCGCGCCACCTCCGCCATGGTCCGCTCGATGATCTCGGGGACCCCGAGGCGGATCCCGGCCTCCTGCAGGTGGCGGGCGCCCACGTCCAGGGGCCGGCCCACGAGGGAGGCGGCGAGCTCGTTCGACCACGTGCCGCCGTGCTCCGTCATGAGGCGGCGCTGGGCGGCGTTCCACAGGTGCTCGGTGTCCACGAGGGTGCCGTCCATGTCCCACAGCACGGCGGCGGGCGTCTCGCGGGGAGGCAGGGGGGCGGCGTCGGGCATGCGTCCATCCTATTGGAGGGCGTCGACGGGCCGCGGGCACGGGCCGTGCGCCGCCCCTCGGGCCGCTGCGCGGCGAACCGTGACCCCCCTCGGCTCCCGTGCGTAGGGTGACGGTCATGACCGAATCCCCCGCCGCCCCCGCCGAGGACCAGCCGGACGACGCGCTCGGCGCCCTGCGCACGCACCTGACCGCCACGGTGGAGGAGCTCGAGGCCGGGCGCCGCGCCCCCACCGTCCTGCTCCTGGCGTTCCAGGGGTGGAACGACGCCGGGGAGGCGGCGACGGGCACGCTGGAGGCGCTGCGGGAGCAGTGGGACGCCGCTGAGCTGGGACGCGTGTGCGAGGGCGAGTACTACGACTACCAGGTGGCCCGTCCCCACGTGCGGCGCGACGCCGACGGGCTCGGCACCCTGGAGTGGCCCGCGATCCGGCTGCACGTCGCGGCTCTCGACGCCGCGGGGCGCCCCGTGGCCGAGGAGGAGGCCCCCGCGGACGGGGTGCGCGTCCTGCTGGCCAGCGGCGTCGAGCCGAACGTGGGCTGGCGGGCCTTCACGGCCGAGCTGTTCGCGTGGGCGGCGCGGGAGCGCGTGGACGCCGTGGTGACCCTGGGCGCCCTGCTGGCGGACGTGCCCCACACGCGCCCGCTCCGGGCGCGCCCGACCTCTCCGCTCGTGGACGTGCGCGTGGCCGTCGGCGCGGAGCGGCCCACCTATGAGGGGCCCACGGGGATCGTCGGCGTGATCGGCGACGAGGCGGCCCGCCGCGGGTTGCCGAGCCTCGCGCTGTGGGGCGCCGTGCCGCACTACGTGGCCCAGGCGCCCTCCCCCAAGACGCTGCTGGGCCTCGTGGAGGCCGTCGAGGACCTGCTCCACGTCACCGTGTCCACCCACGAGCTGGAGGACGACGCCCACGCGTGGCAGCGCGGCGTGGACGAGCTCGCCGCCGAGGACCCCGACGTCGCCGCCTACGTGCGCCAGCTCGAGCAGGCGCAGGACGCCCAGGAGCTGCCGGAGGCCTCCGGCGAGGCGATCGCCCGGGAGTTCGAGCGCTACCTGCGCGGCCGACACGGCCGCTGAGCGCGGCGGCTCAACGCAGGCGCAGGCCCAGGAGCGCGTCGGCCACCGTGGCGACGTCGAGGGGTGCGGGGGCGTCCTCTGCGGCGCCGGCGTCGCGGAGCCCGGGCAGGGAGCCGTCCGCCCACGCGTCGAGCACGCGGAGCGCGGCGGGCGCGTCGAGGTCCTCGGACAGCGCGGCGTGGGCGGCCTGCAGCACCGCCGCCCCGGCCGCGGCGTGGGGGCCGTCGAGGGCGGCGCGCCACGCGGCCACGCGCTCCTGAGCGGCGGAGAGCAGGTCCTCGGACCACTCCCAGTCGCTGCGGTAGTGCTGCGAGAGGATCGCCGCGCGGATCGCGACCGGCTCCACCCCCCGGGCGCGCAGTCGAGAGACGAGCTCGAGGTTGCCGAGGGACTTGGACATCTTCTGCCCGTCGAGGGCCACCATGCCCGAGTGCACGTAGGTGTGCGCCAGGGGCTGGCCGTCCGCCGCCGTCGCGTGGGCCGCGGAGAACTCATGGTGCGGGAAGCGCAGGTCGGAGCCGCCGCCCTGGACCGTGAACGGGGCGGGCAGGTGGGCGCGCGCGATGACGGAGCACTCGATGTGCCAGCCGGGCCGGCCGGCCCCGAGCGCGCCGGCCTCCCACGAGGGCTCGCCCGCGCGGTGCACACGCCACAGCAGGGGGTCGAGGGGATGGCGCTTGCCGGGACGGGCCGGGTCGCCGCCGCGCTCGGGGAAGACCTCGTCCATCTGCGCCCGCGTCATCGCGCTCACGGAGCCCAGCGTCCAGCCCCCCGCGGCCTGCGCCGCCTCGACGTCGAAGTACACGTCCCCGTCCGGGCCGCCGTCGACCCCGGGAACGCGGTAGGCGACGCCGGCGTCGAGCAGGGCCGTCACGCCGTCGACCACGAGGTCGATCGCCTCGGTGGCGCCCACGTAGTGGTCCGGCGCGAGGACGTTGAGCGCGGCCATGTCCGCGCGGAACAGGTCCGTCTGCTCACGGGCGAGGTCCCGCCAGTCGACGCCCGTGGCGGCGGCGCGCTCGAGGAGCGGATCGTCCACGTCGGTCACGTTCTGCGTGTAGGCCACCTCGATCCCGCACGCGCGCCAGTACCGCTGCAGCAGGTCGAAGGCGACGTAGGTGGTGGCGTGGCCCAGGTGCGTGGCGTCGTAGGGGGTGATGCCGCACACGTACAGGGAGGCGTGCCCGGCGTCGTTGCCGGGGTGGTGCAGGCCCTGCGTGGCCGTGTCGAGGACCCGCAGTCGGTCCGGCTGGGCGGGCAGGGCGGGCGGCGCGGGGGTGCTCCAGGACTTCACGGTGCTCCTCGGGGACGGCGACGACGGGCGGGTGCGCGGGGCGGGCGCGCGGCTCAGGCGGAGATCAGCCCGGTGCCGAGCATCGCGTAGAGGGCGAGGCCGAGGGCCACGCGGTACCACACGAACGGCATGTACGAGTTGGTGGAGATGAACTTCATGAGCCAGGCGATCACCGAGTAGCCCACCACGAACGCGATCACGGTGGCCACCAGCGTCTCCCCGCCGCCGTAGGGACCGGACTGGCCGGGCTCCGTGAGCGCGGAGAACAGCTTGTAGAGGCCGGAGGCGAACACGGCCGGGACGGCCAGCAGGAACGCGTAGCGGGTGGCGGCCTCGCGGGTGTAGCCCATGGCCAGGCCCGCGGTGATGGTGCCGCCCGAGCGCGAGACGCCGGGGATGAGGGCGAGCGCCTGGGCGAAGCCGAAGAGGATGCCGTCCTTGACGGTGAGCCGCTCGATGGGCGTGGACTGACGGCCGAGGCGGTCGGCCAGCGCCAGCAGCACGCCGAACACGATCAGCATGGTGGCGGTGATCCACAGCGAGCGGAACTCCGTGTCGATCCAGCTCTCCAGGAGCAGTCCGAGGATCGCGATGGGCAGCGAGCCGAGGATAATGAGCCAGCCCATGCGGGCATCCGGGTCGCTGCGGGGCACGCGGCCGGTCAGCGAGCCGAACCATCGTCCGATGATCCGGACGATGTCCTTCCAGAAGTAGATCAGCACGGCCAGCTCGGTGCCCAGCTGGGTGATGGCGGTGAAGGCCGCGCCGGGGTCCGACGCCGAGGGCAGGAACTCCCCCACGATGCGGATGTGCGCCGAGGAGGAGATGGGCAGGAACTCCGTCAGGCCCTGCACCAGGCCCAGAATGATTGCTTCGATCCACGTCACGGTGGGTCACTGTACTGCACCGCCCAGGGAGGTCTCCCGGGGCGGTGCAGGGGTTCGCGGCGGTGAGGGGCCGCCAGGACTCAGTCCTGGTCGTCGTCCTCGTCGTCGTCGAAGAGGTCCAGCGGGGTGACCTCCTCGGTGTCCGCGTAGAGGGCGTCCTCGTAGTTCTCGAAGGCGTCCGCCACGGCGAAGAAGGCCGCCTCCACGGTGGGGTCGTCCTCGCCGCGCTTGTTCTGGGCGGCCACGAGGTGTTCGTTCAGGGCGGTGGTCAGGGCCTCCAGGGCCAGGCGGGCGTCAGAGCTCATGGCTGAACGGTAACCCGAGGACGGGCGGTGCGACCAGAGGTGCGCGCACCCGCGCGGCGGGGCCGCGGCGGTCTGCGAGGATGACCGGGTGCGTGAGCAGCTGATGTCCTCGACCCTGGACTCCGTCGCCCAGGGCCAGAAGTGGGAGTACCTCGTCCTCACCGTGGCCCCCGAGGAGTCCCTCGGCGACGCGCGGCGCCGCCTCGTGGAGCACGCCGAGTACGGCCGCTGGGAGCTGCAGCGAGCGGTGCACTACCGCGGCGGGGCCCGGCGCTACTGGCTGCGCCGACGCGTCATCCGGGTGGCCTCCACGCTCGCCCTCGCCTGAGCGGCCCGGTCCGCGGGACGGCGCGCCGTCAGGGGCACGGCTCCAGCATGCGCGCGAGGACGCGGCAGCCGAACTCGAGCGCGTCCACCGGCACGCGCTCGTCGATGCCGTGGAAGAGCGAGGTGAACGCGAGGTCCGGGGGCAGGCGCAGCGGGGAGAACCCGTAGCCGGTGATGCCCAGGCGGGAGAGCGACTTGTTGTCCGTGCCCCCGCCCAGCATGAAGGGCAGCACCTCGGCCTCGGGGTCCTCGTGCCGCAGCGCCTCGACCATGAGCTCCACGAGGTCGCCCGAGAACGGGACCTCGAGGCCGATGTCCCGGTGCTCCGGCTCGAACTCCACGTGGGGTCCGGCGAGCTCGGCGAGGGTCGCGAGCGTCTGCTCCTCCTCTCCCGGCAGGGGGCGCACGTCCACCGTGCCCGTCGCCGTGGACGGGATCACGTTGTGCTTGTACCCGGCGGTCATGCCGGTGGGGTTGGACGAGGTGCGCAGCGTGCCGGTGACCCACGTGCGGGCCTGGCCGAGGGCCTCGAGCTGCGGGGCGGGGTCCGTCTCGTCGAACGGGACGCCCATGATCTCGGCCACCTGCTCCAGCAGCTGACGGGTGGTCTTCGTGTAGGTCAGCGGCCACTCGTGGCGGCCGATCCGCTCGAGCGCGCCGGCCAGGTGGGTGACCGCGTTGTCCTCGTGCGGGGCGGATCCGTGGCCCGGAGCGCCGGCCGACCGCAGGTTGAGCCACATCAGGCCCTTCTCCGCGGTCTGCACGAGGTAGGCGCGGGTGCCGGCCACCTCGGTGGAGAAGCCCCCCACCTCGCTGATCGCGTCCGTGCACCCCGCGAAGACCTCCGGGTGGTGCTCCACCACCCACGTCGCGCCGTACACGCCGCCGGCCTCCTCGTCCGCGAAGAACGCGACGGTGAGCGGGCGGCGCGGGCGGCGGCCGGTGCGGGCGAGGTGCAGGAGGACGGAGAGGATCATCGCGTCCATCCCCTTCATGTCCACCGCGCCTCGGCCCCAGACCATCCCGTCCTTCAGCTCCGCGCCGAAGGGATCCACGCTCCACTCGGCGGCCTCGGCCGGCACCACGTCGGTGTGGCCGTGGAGCACGAGGCCGGGGGCGTCCGCGTCCCAGCCCGGCAGGTGCCCGACGACGGAGACGCGCCCGGGTGCGGACTCGAAGAACCGCGGGGTCATCCCCGCCTGCTCCATGAGCCTCCCGCAGAAGGCGGCGGCCTCCGGCTCGCCCACGGACACGTTGCCGCCGCAGTTGGTGGTGTCGATGCGGATCAGGCCGCGGCAGATCTCGACGACGTCGGCCGCGGGGGACTCGGTGCGGGGGGCGGTGGGCTTCTCAGCGGGGGAATCGACCATGGAGTTGAGCCTACCTCCGGGGGTGTGGTACGCTTCTCGGGTTGCTTCGGCGAGGAACGGTGAAAACCGGGACTGGCCGAACGCGAAGGAAACGGTCCGCTCCGGCGGATCGGGATGAGCGCGAGTGGCGGAATTGGTAGACGCGCAGCGTTGAGGTCGCTGTGTTCGAAAGGACGTGGGGGTTCAAGTCCCCCCTCGCGCACAGCTCATCGGACGAAGGGCCCCGGTCACAGACCGGGGCCCTTCGTGCCATCCCGTCCCTCCTTCCCCCTACAGTGAAGGTGCGCGACGGCCCGCCGCCGTCGTCGCTCACCTGACAGGGACGACACGGAGGTTCCGATGGCCGACGATGCCCGCACGCTGCTGCTCCGACTCGCCCGCGCCCACGGGGTGCAGTGGCGATACACGGGACAGGACGGCTCGGACCAGACCGTGCCGGACGACGCCCTCGTGAAGGTGCTCGCGGCCCTCGGGGTGGCGGTCCGCCCGGACGCCGTCGCCGCCCTCACCGAGGCGCTCGACGACGCCGAGCTCGCACCGTGGCGGGACGTCCTGCCTCCCACCGTGGTCACGCGGGCGGGGCACCGGCTCTCCGTGCCCGCCCACGTCTCGGTGGTCGAGGGGCTGAGCGCCCGAGTCGTCACGGAGGCGGGCGCGCCCGTGCCCGTCGCCGTCACCCGGCCGCTGGGCGAGCCCCGCCGCGTGGACGGCGTGGACCTCGTGCGGTGCCACGTGGAGGTCCCCGCAGACCTGCCCCTCGGCTGGCATCGCCTCGAGCTCGACAGCGCCACCGGCCACCACGCCGAGGCCACCCTCGTCTGCGCGCCGGACCGCCTCACCACGGCCGCACCCTTCCTGGCCCGGCGCGGCTGGGGCGTGGCCGCCCAGGGCTACTCCGTGACCTCGGAGCACTCGTGGGGCATCGGGGACATCGAGGACGCCGCATCCGTGGCGGAGACGGCCGCCGAGCACGGCGCCGACTTCCTGCTCCTGCATCCGCTGCACGCGGTCGACCCCGGCACCACGCCCGCGGACTCCCCCTACTCCCCCGTCTCCCGCCGCTTCCTCACCGCGCTGCTGATCCGCGTGGTGGACATCCCGGAGTTCGCCGGGCTGCCCGCCGCGGAGCAGGAGCAGCTGCGCGCCGCCGGCCGTCGGGTCCAGGAGCGACTGGAGGAGACGGGGCGCATCGATCGTTCCGCCGTCGCCGAGGTCCTGTGGCCCGCCCTGCGCCGCGTGCACTCCGTGCCCCGCACCGCCGAGCGGGAGGCGGCGTTCGCCGCGTTCCGCGCGCGGATGGGGGCGGGGCTGGACGACTTCGCCCTCTGGTCCGCCCTGCGCCTCTCGGACGTGACCGGCCCGGACCCGCAGGACGCCGACTGGACTCCGGAGGGCGAGCGCGCCGCCGCGTTCCGCAGCACGCACGCGGACGAGCTGGACCTGCACCGCTGGGTCCAGTGGATCGCGGACGAGCAGCTGGCCGCCGTCCAGCGCCGCGCGCTCGGCGCGGGCATGCGCATGGGCGTGATGGTGGACCTGGCCGTGGGCGCCACGCGCGGCTCGGCGGACGCGTGGATGCTCGGGGACGTGCTCGTGCCCGGGATGTCCGTGGGCGCCCCGCCGGAGGTCTTCAACCAGCTGGGCCAGGACTGGTCCCAGCACCCGTGGCACCCCCGGCGGCTCGCCGAGACCGGCTACGCCGCGTTCCGGGACATGCTCCGCACCGTGATGGCCCACGCCGGCGGCGTGCGGATCGACCACGTGCTCGGCCTCTTCCGCCTGTGGTGGGTGCCGGAGGGCGCCGGCCCCACGCAGGGCGCGTACGTGGAGTACGACCACGAGGCCATGCTCGCCGTCCTCACCCTCGAGGCGCAGCGGGCCGGCGCCGTGGTGATCGGCGAGGACCTCGGCACGTTCGAGCCGTGGGTGCAGAAGCGCCTCGCGGAGGCGGGCGTGCTCGGCACGAACATCCTCTGGTTCGAGCAGGAGGACGGCGTGCCGGTCCCCCCGGAGCGCTACCGGCGCCTGTGCCTGGCCGCCGTGAACACCCACGACCTCCCCCCGACCGCCGGCTACCTCGAGGGCGTCCACCTGGACCTGCGCGAGGAGCTCGGCCTGTTCACGGGGGACGTGGCCGCGGAGCGGGAGCGCTCGGCCGCCGAGGTGGAGGCATTCCTCCGGGCCGCACGAGACCGCGGCCTCCTCGAGGAGGTCCCGGGCGTGGGCGAGCGGCAGGCCCAGGTCATCGCCCTGCACCGGCTGCTCGCCCAGGCGCCGTCGGCGCTGCAGAGCGTGGCCCTCGTGGACGCCGTCGGGGAGCGCCGCATCCAGAACCAGCCGGGGACCATGCAGGACCAGTACCCGAACTGGACCGTGCCGCTCGGGGACGCCGAGGGCGCGATGCTCCACGCGGAGGACCTGCCCGGCCTGCCGTCGGTGGCCCGCCTCTTCGACGCGGTGGACCGTGAGCTCACGGCCTCTGTGCCCGTGGGGATCGGCGTGGCCTACCACACCTCGCCGCTGGCCCAGCCGGGCCGCGGGGACGCCGGCGGCATGAACGTGTACGTGCGGCAGGCCGCCCTCGCGCTCGCGCGGCAGGGGATGCGGATGCTCCTGTTCACCCGCGCGGAGGAGCCGGTGGACGGCGGCGCACGGATCACGCGTCTGCCCGCGGGCGGACCGACACCGGACGTCCTCGTGGTCGAGCTGGCCGCCGGCCCCGCCCGACCCCTGGACAAGGCCGAGCTCGCCGCGCACACGGACGCGTTCACCGCGGCCGCGCTGGCCTGGCTGCGGGGAGCACGCGAGGCCGAGGGGCTCGCGGAGGCCGAGCGCGTGCGGTTCGTCCACGGGCACTACTGGCTCTCCGCGCCCACGGCCCACGCCCTGGCGCAGGAGATGGATGCCCCTCACCTGCAGACCATGCACACCACCGCGGCCGTGAAGATGCTGCAGGACGAGGGCCACGAGGAGCCCGCCGAACGGATCGCCGCCGAGGCGCGCGTGGTGGAGGAGGCCGACCTCCTCGTGGTGAACTCCCCCGCCGAGGCCGCCGACCTGCGTGAGGTCCTCGGCGTGGACCGCCGGCGCACGCGCGTCCTCTCCCCCGCTGTGGACACCGCGACGTTCACGCCCGAGGGAGCGTCCTGCTGGCCCGGGTCGTCCGGGGCCACGGCCGGCGCCGACGCGGCCGCTCCCCTGCGCGTGCTCTTCGCGGGGCGCGTGCAGGCGCACAAGGGCCCGCAGATCCTCGTCGAGGCCCTCGCCATCCTGCGGGGCCGGCGCGGCGGCGCCGGTGCGGATCCCGGGATCCGGCTGCACCTCAACGGGGCCGCCTCCGGCGGAGAGGGCCTGGACCTCGCCGCCCTGGCCCGCCGGCACGACGTCGCGGACCTCGTCACCGTGTCCGATCCGGTGCCCGCGCCCGCGCTGGCCGAGCAGCTCCGCGCGGCGGACGTCGTCGCGATGCCGAGCCGTTCGGAGACCTACGGCCTCGTGGCCCTCGAGGCGCAGGCGTGCGGCACCCCGGTGCTGGCCCACCGCGTGGGCGGGCTCGTCCACGCGGTGCAGGACGGGCGGACCGGCCGGCTCGTGGCCCCGAACACCGCGGAGGCGTGGGCGGACGCGCTCGAGGGGATCCTCGGGGACCGCGGCGCGTGGGCCGCGATGTCCACCGCGGCCGTGCGCCACGCGCAGAGCCACTCCTGGGACGCGTACGCGGACGGCCTCCTGGACGCCGCGGCGGCCGCGGAGGGCTGATCCCGCTGCCTTGACGACGACGGCGGCCCGGGAGCATCACGCCCCCGGGCCGCCGTCGTCGGTCCTCCCCTCAGGTGAGGGGCCGGATCCCGCCCCGGAAGTGGCGGCGTCCACGCGTGGCGTCCCAGCCCGTCACCTGCGTGACCGCGGGGTCGCGCTCGTACCGGACGGCCACGCGGGCGGGCAGCACCACGGGCGCCTCGAACTCGATGTCCCAGCCGACGCCGGCCTCGGCGGGCTCCCGGCCGTCCAGCATGCGCGCGGCGAGGAGCATGCCGTGGGCGATCGCACCCTTCATGCCGAACAGCGTCGCGCTCGGCCCGGAGAGGTGGATGGGGTTCCAGTCCCCCGAGACGCCCGCGTAGGCGCGGCCGGCCCCCGCCCCGAACGTCCACTGCGCGGTGGGGGCCGCGGGGACGAACTCCTCGCGCTCGGGCCGCTCGGGGCGTTCGCCCGTCAGCCACACGCCCTTGGCCAGGTACCGGGAGGAGCCCTCCCACAGCAGCGCGGCCTCCGCGCCGGCGCCCGCCGCGCGCTCCACGCGCACCGCGACGTCCACGGCGGTGCCCGCGTGGTGGGGCACGAGGCCCAGGGCCTCGGCCGCGACCGTCAGCGGCTTGCCCGCGGGGACGGGCCGGTGGTGCTGGACCGAGTTGGAGAGGTGGACCATGCCCGGCAGGGGCAGCGGGAAGTCAGGGGCGGCCATGAGCGCCATCGCCGTCCCGAACACCTGGGTGTGCACGAGTACGGAGGGCAGGTGCGTCGGGTCCGCGGGGCCCACCACCTCGCGCCAGCGGCCGACGACGGCGGGGTCGATCGTCAGGCCCTCCACCTCGATGCGGCGCTCGGGCAGGGTCGTCGGCCGGCGTCGGCGGGTGAGGGCGTCCTGCGCGGCCTGCGCCGCGGCGCGGGCGTACAGGGAGCCGAGGGCGGGGGCCTGCGTGAGCGTCCGGGTCTCCATGCTCAGGCCCCCATGATCGCCTGGCCGCACACCCGCAGGGTGGCGCCGTTGGTGCCGCCGGCCCCGTCCGAGACGAGGTAGGCGATGGCCTCGGCGACGTCCTGGGGACGGCCGCCCTGCTGCAGCGAGTTGAGGCGGCGGCCCAGCTCGCGGGTCGCGAGCGGGATCTTGGCGGTCATCTCGGTCTCGATGAAGCCCGGGGCGACGGCGTTGATCGTGCCCCCGCGCTCGGCCAGCATCGGCGCGGTGGCCGACGTGAGGCCCATGACGCCCGCCTTGGACGCCGCGTAGTTGGTCTGGCCGCGGTTGCCGGCGATGCCGGAGGTGGAAGCCAGGCCGACGATGCGCAGGCCCTCGCCCGCGACGTCGCGGGCGTCCTCGGCGAGGAAGGCCGCGTTCATGGCCAGCTGCGAGGACGTGTTCACGGCGAGGACCGAGTCCCAGCGCGCCGCGTCCATGTTGGCGAGCAGCTTGTCCCGCGTGATGCCCGCGTTGTGCACCACGATGTCCATGCGCCCGTGGCGGGTGCGGCAGTGCTCGAGGATCCGGGCGCCGGCGTCGGGGGCGGTGATGTCCAGCGCGAGGGCGGTGCCCCCGAGCTTGTTGACTACACCGGCCAGGGCGTCCCCGGCGGCGGGCACGTCCACGCCCACCACGCGGGCGCCGTCGCGGGCCAGGGTGGCGATGATCGCCGCGCCGATGCCGCGGGCGGCACCGGTGACGACTGCGACCTTGCCCTCGAGCGGGCGGGCCAGGTCCGCGGGGGTCGAGCCGTCCGCGGTGGTGACGGGCAGGAACTGGCCGGAGACGAACGCGGAGCGGCCCGAGAGCAGGAAGCGCAGGGCGCCGGCCGCGCCGGGGGCGGTGAGCGGGACGCCGGAGCCCAGGATGAGGCCGTTGGCGGTGCCGCCGCGGCGCATCTCCTTGCCGAGCGAGCGGGTCAGGCCCACCACGCCCTGGCGGGCGGCGCGCGCCGCGGGGTCGGCGGCCACGGAGGGGTCCTCCGGATCCTCGAACACGGTGACCACGCGGGCGCTGGAGCCGAACTGGCGCAGGGCGGGGCCGAGCTCGAGGGCCACGGCGGAGAGCTCGGACGGGGCACGCACCCCGTCGAAGCACGCGACGACACCGGCCAGGCGGGCGCCCTCGGCGCGCTCGGAGACGACCTGGACGCCGGCGGCGGTGAGCAGCCCGCGGGCCGCGTCGGCGGCGGGGGTGGCGCCGAGCACCAGGACGGTGCCGGTGATCAGCGGCTGGCCGGGCTCGTACCGGCGCAGCTCGACGGGCTGGGGCAGGCCCAGGGCGCCGGTGACGCGCTTGCCCAGGGCGGAGGAGACGAAGGAGCCGTACGGGTCGTTCACGGGGGGACCTCTCAGGTCAGGGGTGTGCTGGAGTGCGGCGGGGTCGGTGCGGCGGGGACCGGCGCCCCGCCGTCGGACGGGCCGACGGCGGGGCGGGTGCTGCGGGTGGTGCCGGGTGGCTCAGCGGCCGCGCAGGAGGGCGACGATGCCCTGGCCGCCGGCGGCGCACACGGAGATGAGGCCGAGGGAGCCCTCGCCCTTCTGGTGCAGCGCCTTGGCCAGCAGGGCCACGATGCGGCCGCCGGTGGCGGCGAACGGGTGGCCGGCGGCCAGCGAGGAGCCGTGCACGTTGAGCTTGGAGCGGTCCACGGTGCCGAAGGCGCCGTCGAGGCCGAGGCGCTCGCGCCCGAACTCCTCGCTCTCCCAGGCCTTCATCGTGGCGAGCACGGTGCCGGCGAAGGCCTCGTGGATCTCGATGAAGTCCAGGTCGTCCAGGGTCAGGCCGTGGCGGGCCAGGAGGCGGGGCACGGCGTACGCGGGGGCCATGAGCAGGCCCTCCTTGCCGTCCACGAAGTCCACGGCACCGTTCTCGGCGTCCACGAACTCGGCGAGCATGGGCAGGCCGCGCTCGGCGGCCCAGTCCTCGGAGGCGAGCAGCACCGCGGAGGCGCCGTCGGTGAGGGGCGTGGAGTTGGCGGCGGTCATGGTCGCCTCGTCGCCGAGCTGGCGGCCGAAGGCGGGCTTGAGCTTGGCCAGCTTCTCCATGGAGGAGTCCGGGCGGAGGTTGTTGTCGCGGGTCAGGCCGCGGAACGGGGTCACGAGGTCGTCCATGAAGCCGGAGTCGTACGCGGCGGCGAGGTTGCGGTGGCTGGCCACGGCCAGCTCGTCCTGCGCCTCGCGGGTGATGCCCCACTGGTGGGTGGTGAGGGCCTGGTGCTCGCCCATGGACATGCCGGTGCGGGGCTCGCTGGCGCCGGCCGGCTCGGGGACGAGCTGGTTGGGGCGCAGCTGGGAGACGGCCTTGAGGCGGTCCTTCAGGGTCTTCGCGGCGTTGAGCTGCATCAGCACGCGGCGGGCGCCGTCGGAGACGCTCACGGGCGAGTCGGAGATGGAGTCCACGCCGCCGCCGATGGCCGACTCGATCTGACCGAGGCGGATCTTGGAGGCGAGGGTGCCCAGGGCCTCCATGCCGGTGGCGCAGGCGACCTGGATGTCTGCGGCCGGGGTGTCGGACGCCAGAGCGGAGCCGAGAACGGACTCGCGGGTGAGGTTGAAGTTCTTGGGGTGCTTGAGCACGGCGCCAGCGGAGACCTGGCCGATGCGCTCGCCCTGCAGGCCGAAGCGGGCCACGAGGCCGTCGAGCGCGGCGGTGAGCATCTCCTGGTTGGAGGCTGTGGCGTAGGCCGTGTTGGCGCGGGCGAAGGGGATGCGGTTGCCGCCCACGACGACGGCGGGGCGCAGGGTGCCGCCCGCGACGGCGGGGCGGGCGGTGGGGGTGTTCGGGGGGGTGGTCACGTCGGGGTCCTCCTGGACGGTGTGGCCTCACCCGCGGGGTGCGCGGCGAGAGGTCGGGGGGTGATCCGGGCGCTGGTGGTGTCGATGGAACTGGGGTGATGGTGGAGCGGCGCGGCCGGGATCGGGGTGACTGAGACGAACGGTACCTGATACAGTCCGTCCTGTGAAGTCACTCACGCCTCCCCCCGTCCTCCGCGACGGTCGCAGCTCCCGGTGGGACCAGCACCGGCTGGACCGCCGCCGCGAGCTGCTCCGCGCCGCGCGGGCCGCGGTCCACGAGCTGGGGCCCGAGGCCTCCATGGAGGACATCGCCACGCACGCCGGCACCTCCAAGTCGGTCTACTACCGGTACTTCGGCGACCGCGCCGGCCTGCGCGTCGCCGTCGCCGAGCGGGTGACCGCCCACATGGAGCGGCGACTGCTCGAGGCGGCGGTCGACCACTCCGACGCCGCCGCCACCCTGCATCGGATGGTCGAGGTCTACCTCAGTGTGGCCGCCACGTCCCCGAACGTCTACGCCTTCGCCGTGTCCGCCCCGGACTCCTCCGGCGCCGCGGCGGGCGTCCTGGACGCCTTCTTCGACCGCGTCCACGCCCTCCTCGCGGAGGGGCTCGCCCAGCACCTCGGGGCGGACGGCGTCCCGCCCGTCGGCTCCCCCCTCGGCCTGTGGCCGCGCGCCGCCGTCGGACTGGTGCGGGCCACGGCCGAGACCTGGCTGCGCTCCCCCGAGGACGCGCGCCCCGACGCCGCCGAGCTGGCGGCCTCCATCACCGGCTGGCTGCTCCACGGCCTGCTCGGCGCCCCGACATCCCCCGTCCCGATCCACGCCCACGAAGGAGCGGTCCGATGACCACCACCCGCGACCACAGCCTCGACGCCGTCACCGACGTCCCCCCGTCCCCCACCGACCTGCCCCACGACGTCGCCGAGATCGCCCCCGAGCACCCGCGCCCGGGGTCCCTCGACTCGGCCGTGATCCAGGAGGCGCTCCTGGGCCGCTGGGCCGCGGAGCGCCGTGAGTCCCGCGAACTCGCCAAGGACCCGGCCCTGCACCGCGACCCGCTGCTGGGCATGGACGAGCACCGCCAGCGCGTGTTCGGCCAGCTCGGCATCCTCGTGGACAGCCGCGCCGTCCACCGCGCCTTCCCGGCCGAGTTCGGCGGCGACGACAACCACGGCGGCAACATCTCCGCGTTCGGCGACCTCGTGGTGGCCGACCCCTCGCTCCAGATCAAGGCCGGCGTGCAGTGGGGCCTCTTCAGCTCCGCGATCCTCCACCTCGGCACCGCCGATCACCACCGCCGGTGGCTGCCGGGCGCGATGGACCTGTCCATCCCCGGCGCCTTCGCCATGACGGAGATCGGCCACGGCTCCGACGTCGCCTCGATCGCCACCACGGCCACCTACGACGAGGCCACCCAGGAGTTCGTCATCCACACGCCGTTCAAGGGCGCGTGGAAGGACTACCTCGGCAACGCCGCCCTGCACGGCAAGGCCGCCACGGTCTTCGCCCAGCTCATCACCCAGGGCGTCAACCACGGCGTGCACTGCTTCTACGTGCCGATCCGCGACGAGTCCGGGGCGTTCCTGCCCGGCGTCGGCGGCGAGGACGACGGCCTCAAGGGCGGCCTCAACGGCATCGACAACGGCCGCCTGCACTTCACCCACGTCCGGGTGCCCCGCACGAACCTGCTGAACCGCTACGGCGACGTCGCCGAGGACGGCACCTACACCTCGCCGATCGACTCCCCCGGGCGCCGCTTCTTCACCATGCTCGGCACCCTCGTGCAGGGCCGCGTGTCCCTGTCCATCGCCGCGACGACGGCCTCCTTCCTCGGCCTGCACGGCGCCATCGCCTACGGCGAACAGCGCCGCCAGTTCAACGCCTCCAGCCCGGAGCGCGAGGAGGTGCTGCTGGACTACCAGAACCATCAGCGCCGCCTCATCGACCGCCTGGCCCGCGCCTACGCGGACGCGTTCTCCTCCAACGAGCTCGCCGTCAAGTTCGACGACGTGTTCTCGGGCCGCGCGGACACCGACGTGGACCGCCAGGAGCTGGAGACCCTCGCGGCCGCCGTCAAGCCCCTGACCACCTGGAACGCCCTGGACACCCTCCAGGAGGCCCGCGAGGCCTGCGGCGGCACCGGGTTCATGGCCAAGAACCGCGTCACCCAGCTGCGCGCCGACCTGGACGTCTACGTCACCTTCGAGGGCGACAACACCGTCCTGCTCCAGCTCGTCGGCAAGCGCCTCCTGACCGACTACTCCAAGGAGTTCGGCCGCCTCGAGGTCGGCGCCGTGTCCCGCTACGTGGTCCTCCAGGCCTCCGACGCCCTGCACCGCACCGGCCTGCCCAAGGTGGTCCAGACCGTGGCGGACGCGGGCTCCGAGCGCCGCTCCGCGAACTGGTTCAAGGATCCCGCGGTCCAGCGGGAGCTGCTCGAGGACCGCGTGCGCGCCAAGACGGCGGACATCGCGGGCACCCTCTCGGGCGCCCGAGGCAAGGGCCAGCAGGCCCAGGCCGAGGCGTTCAACACGCGCCAGCACGAGCTGGTCGAGGCGGCGCGCAACCACGCCGAGCTCCTCCAGTGGGAGGCGTTCACCCGGGCCGTGGACGCGATCGAGGACGAGGCCACCGCCACCGTGCTCACCTGGCTGCGCGACCTCTTCGCGCTGCGCCTCATCGAGGACGACCTGGGCTGGTTCGTGGCCCATGGCCGCGTCTCCAGCCAGCGCGCCCGCGCCCTGCGCGGCTACGTCAACCGCCTGGCCGAGCGCCTGCGCCCCTTCGCGCTGGAGCTCGTGGAGGCCTACGGCCTCGAGCAGAAGCACCTGCGCATGGAGGTCGCCACCGACGTCGAGGCCGAGCGCCAGGAGGAGGCCCACCGCTACTTCGAGCAGCTGCGCGCCTCCGGCACCGCCCCCGAGGACGAGAAGGTCCTCCGGGAGCGCCAGCGCAAGGAGGCCAAGTCCAAGGCCTCCCGGCTGCGCCGGTCCTGACCCACACCCGTCCGCGCCGGTCGCCCGGCGCGGACGGACCGAGGGCCCGGAGATCCCCCAGGGGGGTCTCCGGGCCCTCGGGCGTTCGGGGACGGCGGCGCGCTCCGCCTCGGCCGGGCGGCACAGCCCTGTCCGCGCCGTCGCGGAGCTGGCCGGCCTCAGTCGAGGACGGAGCGGTACACCTCGAGCGTGCGCTCGGCGATGGTGTCCCAGGAGAAGTGCTCGACCGCGCGCCTCCGGCCGGCCTCGCCCATGCGGCGGGCCTGCTCCGGGTCCTCCAGCACGCGCGTGAGGGCGGCGGCGAAGTCGGCCGCGAAGCCGTCCTCGTCCACCGGCGTGCCGGTGCCGTCGGCCACCTGCTCGACGTGCACGAGCAGGCCGGTGGCGCCGTCCTCGACGACCTCGGGGATGCCGCCCACGGCGGAGGCGACGACCGCGGTGCCGCACGCCATGGCCTCGAGGTTGACGATGCCCAGGGGCTCGTAGACGGAGGGGCAGGCGAACACGGTGGCGGAGGTGAGGATCTCCATGACCTCGTGGCGCGGGATCATGCCCTCGATCACGACGACGCCCTCGCGCTGCCCGCGCAGCTGCGCGATGAGGCCGTTGACCTCCGACGCGAGCTCCGGGGTGTCCGGGGCGCCGACGCACAGCACGAGCTGGACCTCCGGGGGCAGCTGCAGAGCGGCGCGCAGCAGGTGCGGGACGCCCTTCTGGCGGGTGATGCGCCCGACGAACGCGACCGAGGGCTTGCCCGGGTCGATCCCGTACTTCTCGAGGGCGCCGGTGCCGGTCTGCGGGGTCCACACCTGGGTGTCGATCCCGTTGTGCACGGTGTGCACCTTGGCGGGGTCGACGTCCGGGTAGCAGGCCAGGATGTCCCGGCGCATGCCGTCCGAGACCGCGATGACGGCGTCGGCGCCGTGGTACGCGGTGGACTCGGCCCAGCTGGAGATCGCGTAGCCGCCGCCGAGCTGCTCGGCCTTCCACGGGCGCAGGGGCTCGAGGGAGTGGGCGGAGAGCACGTGCGGGACGCCGTGCATGAGCTTGCCGAGGTGGCCGGCCATGTTGGCGTACCACGTGTGGGAGTGGATCACGTCCGCGCCCTCGAAGGCGCCGACCATGGTGAGGTCGGTGGCCAGGGTCTGGACGGCGCCGTTCTCCGCCTCGAACCCCTGGGGATTCGGGTAGGAGTGCACGGCGGCGCCGTGGTAGTCCCGCTCGCGGGGCTCCCCGAACGCGTGGACGACGAGGTCGGCGCGGGACGCGAGCACACGCGTCAGCTCCGCGACGTGGACTCCGGCGCCGCCGTAGATGGACGGGGGGAACTCTTTGCTCACGATGTCGATGCGCACGCCTCCAACCTAGTCGAGCGCCCCTCGGGCCGGATAGCCTGACGGGACCGACAGAGGCCGGGCCCGAGCGGGCTCGGCGACGAGGCGCGTCCCCGGAATGAGGAGTGGTCCCCGATGGTGCAGAAGAAGGTCCTGTCCGTGGTGCTGGCGGGCGGCGAGGGCAAGCGTCTCATGCCCCTCACCGCCGACCGGGCCAAGCCGGCCGTCCCCTTCGGCGGCACGTACCGGCTGATCGACTTCGCGCTCTCCAACCTGGTGAACTCGCGCTACCGCGAGATCGTGGTGCTGACGCAGTACAAGTCGCACTCGCTGGACCGGCACATCTCCGAGACGTGGCGCATGTCCACCATGCTCAACAACTACGTGGCCACCGTCCCGGCGCAGCAGCGCCGCGGCAAGGACTGGTTCACGGGCTCGGCGAACGCCATCTACCAGTCCATGAACCTCATCGCTGACGCGCGCCCGGACATCGTCGTGGTGATCGGCGCGGACCACGTCTACCACATGGACTTCCAGCAGATGGTGGACCAGCACATCGCCTCCGGCGCGAAGGCCACCGTGGCCGCCGTGCGCCAGCCGCTGGACCTCGCGGACCAGTTCGGCGTCATCGAGACCGACCCGTCCTCCCCCGAGCGCATCAAGGCGTTCGTGGAGAAGCCCGCCACCACCCCGGGCCTGCCGGACGACCCGTCCCAGTTCCTGGCCTCCATGGGCAACTACGTGTTCGACACGGACGCCCTCGTGGAGGCGCTCAACGCGGACGACGCCAACCCGCACTCCAACAACGACATGGGCGGGGACATCGTCCCCTACTTCGTGGACCGCGGCGAGGCCGGCGTCTACGACTTCACCGCCAACGAGGTCCCCGGCGGCACCCCCGGCAAGCACTACTGGCGGGACGTGGGCACGCTGGACTCCTACTACGACGCGCACATGGACCTCGTGCAGCCGTGGCCGGAGTTCAACCTCTACAACCGCGAGTGGCCGCTGTACACGCGGCAGTCCGTCTCCCCGCCGGCGAAGCTGGTGCGCTCGGCCTCGCGCCGCCCCGGCAGCGCGAACGACTCGATCCTCTCGCAGGGCGTCGTCGTCTCGGGCGGCACGGTGGCCCAGTCCGTGCTGTCCACGGACGTCCGCGTCGCGAACGAGGCGTGGGTCGAGCAGTCCGTGCTCCTGGACTCCGTCGTCGTGGGGGAGGGCGCCCACGTCCGCAACGCCATCCTCGACAAGAACGTGGTGGTCCCGCCCGGCGCGCGCATCGGCTTCGACCGAGCGGAGGACGAGGCCAACGGCTACACCGTGACGGACTCGGGCCTGACCGTGCTCTCGAAGGGCCAGTCCGTGCCGGCGCCGCGCTGACCCGCACCGGTCCCCCGTCTCGCTCCCCCGCCCGCTCCCACCCCACAGACCGGAGAACACCCGTGCCCGACGTCGTGCCCGCGCCCGACCTCGACCAGACCAACGTGACCCGTGCCGAGGCCTTCGAGCGCTCCCGGCTGCTCACCGTGAGCGCGTACGACGTCCACGTGGACCTCTCGGCCGCCCGCGACCTCGAGCAGGACACCTACCCGGTGGAGGCGCGGATCCGCTTCGCGTGCGCGGAGCCCGGCGCGAGCACGCACCTGGACTGGATCCACGCCGGGGTGGATGCGGTGGAGCTCAACGGCGCAGCCCTGGACCTCGCCGAGGTGGTCGGCGAGGCCCGCGTCCTGCTGCCCGGCCTGGCGGCCGAGAACGACGTGGTCCTGAAGGGCGCCTCGCGCTACTCGCGCTCGGGCGAGGGGCTGCACCGCTTCGCGGACCCGGCCGACGGCCAGGTGTACCTCTACACGCAGTACGAGCCCGCGGACGCGCGCCGCGTCTTCCCGGACTTCGAGCAGCCGGACCTCAAGGGCGCCTTCACCTTCGCCCTCACCGGCCCGGCCGACTGGGTGCTGGCCTCCAACCGGCCCGAGGCGTCGCGCACGGAGGCAGGCGACGGCGTCGTGCGCGTGGACTTCGAGCCCACGCTCGCCCAGTCCACCTACATCACGACGCTGCTGGCCGGCCCCTACGCGAGCTGGGAGGACCGCTGGGACGGCGATGCGGCCACCGGTGCCGCGCCCGTGCCGCTGCGCCTGTTCACGCGGCAGACGATGGCCGACGCGTTCGACCCGGAGGCCGTGTTCGCGGTGACGAAGCGCGGGCTGGACTTCTTCCACGGGCTCTTCGGCGTGCCCTACGAGTGGGGCAAGTACGACCAGGCGTTCGTGCCCGAGTACAACCTCGGAGCCATGGAGAACCCGGGGCTGGTGACCTTCACGGAGGACTTCGTGTTCACCTCGCGGGCCACCGCCGTGCAGTACGAGGGCAGGGCCACCGTGATCCTCCACGAGATGGCGCACATGTGGTTCGGCGACCTCGTGACGATGCGCTGGTGGGACGACCTGTGGCTCAAGGAGTCGTTCGCGGACTTCATGGGCTCGCTCGGCGCCGCGGAGGCCACGGAGTTCTCCGACGCGTGGGTCACCTTCGCCTCGCGCCGCAAGGCGTGGGCCTACGTGCAGGACCAGCTGCCGACCACACACCCGATCGTCGCGGACATCGTGGACCTCGAGGCCGCGCGGCAGAACTTCGACGGCATCACGTACGCCAAGGGCGCCTCGGTGCTCAAGCAGCTCGTGGCGTTCGTCGGCCGGGACGCGTTCCTCGACGCCGCACGCCGCTACTTCCGCGCCCACGCGTGGGGCAACGCGGAGCTCGCCGACTTCATGGCGGCCCTCGAGGCCGCCTCGGGGCGGGACATGGGCGCGTGGGCGGACGCGTGGCTGCACACCTCGGGCGTGCCGCGCCTGCGGGTGGAGGCGGGGGACGACGGCGCCGTCCTCCTGCACCAGGAGGGCCGGGATCCCGTCACGGGCCGCCAGGTGCTGCGCCCCCACGTGGTGAAGGTGGGCGTGTTCACGCCCGACGAGGACGGTGTGCTCGTGCGCACCGGCCAGGCCACCGTCGACGTGCCGGGCGGTGCCGAGGGCGCCGCGGTGCCGCTGGCCGGGCTCGAGGTGCCGGAGGGCGTCCGGCTCGTGCTGCCCAACGACGAGGACCTCACGTACGCGGCCGTGGAGGTGGACGACGCCTCGCTCGAGGCGGTGCTCGCTCACCCGATCGCGGATCCGCTGGCCGAGGCCACCGTGTGGGCAGCCCTGTGGTCGATGACGCGCGACGGCGCGCTGCCCGTGGAGCGCTTCGTGACCGCGGTGGGGCAGCTCTCCGCCGGGATCGAGACCGTCGGCGTCCACACCCAGGTGCTCGCCCAGGCCGCCGCCGCGGTGTCCCAGTACGCCCGGGCCGAGGACCGCGCCGCCCTGCGCTCGCGGCTCGGCACCGAGCTGGCCGAGCAGACCCGCACGCTCGAGGCCGGCTCCGACCGCCAGCGCACGGCGGCCCGCACGTGGGCGCTCGTGGCGCGCGCCGACGCGGCGCTGGCGGGCTCTCTGGCCGAGGCCCTGCTGGTCTCGCCCGGCACGGCGGCCCCCGGGCTCGCCGTGGACGCCGAGGTGCGCTGGCTCGTGCTCCAGGCCCTCGCCGCGACCGGCCAGGCCGATGCGGCCCGCCTGGACGCCGAGCTCGAGGCGAAGCGCACCGCGCAGACGGTCACGTGGCACCGCCTCGCCCTCGCCGCGCGCCCCGAGCCCGGCGTGAAGGCCGCAGCGTGGGAGGCCGTCATGGCCGGGCGCACCGCCGACGGCGTCGAGCTGTCCAACGACCTGCTCTCCGCCACGGCCGCCGGCTTCGCCGCGGGCTCCGTGGAGCTGCTCGCCGCCCACGAGGACGGGTTCTGGCCGCGGCTGGAGCTGGTGTGGGCGAGCCGGTCGAACGGGCTGGCCAGCCGCGCGATCGGCGGGCTGTTCCCGGGGCACCAGCACGCGGTGCCGGGCGGTGCCGAGGACCAGGAGCGCCACCCCACGCTCGCCGCCGCCCAGCGCTGGATCGACGGCCACCCGGACGCCCCGGGCGCCCTGCGCCGCCTCGTCGTGGAGCACACGGACGCGCTGCGCCGGTCCCTGCGGGTGCAGGCGGCCCAGCACGACCTCGAGGGGTAGGCGGGCTGCGCAGGGGTGAGCCGCCCGGTCACGGGACGCGGGCGGTCCACTCCGGCGTGGCGAACTTCGTGCGGGCCAGCTCCTCGGCCTCGGCGCGGGTCTCGGCGTCGAGGTCGACGCGCCGCGCCCCGTACCGCTCCTCGAAGGTGGCCATCATGGTCTCCCAGATCTCAACGCGGGGGACGCCGGTCTGACGGCGCAGCGGGTCCACCCGCTTCTTCGCCGAGGCGACGCCCTTGCCGCGCAGCTTCTCGCGGCCGATCCGCAGGACCTCGAGCATCTTGACCGCGTCGATGTCGTAGCTCATGGTGACGTGGTGCAGGAGGCCGGACTCCCCCACGCGCTTCTGGGCGGCCCCGCCGATCTTTCCCTGGGGCGTGGCGATGTCGTTGAGCGGCTGGTAGAACGCCTCCACGCCGAGGCGGCCGAGCGCGTCCATGGTCCACTCGTCGAGGAACGGGTAGGTCTCAGCGGTCTCGAGGCCGTCCACGAGGGACTGCGGCACGTGCAGCGAGTACGTGACGCAGTTGTCCGCCTCCATGAACATCGCGCCGCCGCCGGAGATCCGCCGCACCACGTTGATCGCGTGCCGCTCCACGCCCTCCGGGTCGACCTCGTTGGCGAGCGACTGGAAGGCCCCGATCACGACGGCGGGCTCATTCCACTGCCACAGCCGCATGGTCGGGTTCCGCCGTCCCTCGGCCACCTGGCGGGTGAGGACCTCGTCGAGGGCGACCGTCAGCGCGATCGGCAGCGGCTCCGGCGGGATGATCTCCCACTGGTGGTCCTCCCACGTGGTCGACTTGCCGAGGGCGCGGCGCACCGCGGAGGCGATCGCGAAGGCGTCGACGCCGAACAGCTCGGCCTCGGGCCGCAGGCCCTGCTCCACCGCCGCCCGGATGGCGCGGTGCTCCACGTCGGCCGAGAGCCCGGCCACGGCCGCGTTGAGGTCCTCGAGCGCCTCGTCGGGCTCGAGGAAGAAGTCGCCGTTGATGCTGGCCGTGGCGATGCGGCCGTCGTGGAGGGTGAGGTCTGCGGCCACCAGCTTGCCGCCGATCACCTTGTACTCCCCGTGGTGGGCGCTGTCCTGGTTCGTGGTCATGCCGCCAGCCTAGGTGTACCCGGTCAGGACGTTGGTGGCACGAGGGAGCTTGAACAAAGGAGAACCTCCGGGTGGGATGTGGCTTGTCTAAGGCCCACATCACAAACCCAGAGGTTCTCATGTCCCACGGTAGCGCCCGCCTGACCGTTCACGGTCGTCGACTCATCGTCCAACGCCACCAAGCCGGATGGGCTCAAGCCCACATCGCCGCCGCGATGGGGGTCTCACGAAAATGCGTGAAG
>NZ_JAHXOZ010000029.1 GCF_023147585.1 Micrococcus sp. EYE_212 | reverse complement strand
ACCCCGTATCCGAGCTGCGTCGCGACCCGCTGCACAGTCCCATGCTCGGTCCCCAGCTCGGCACGCAGCGTCCGCACCATCCGGACCGCCGCGGCCTTCTCCTCCGGCGAATACCGACGCGTCGTCGGCTTCCCCGCTGTCTGCTCTTTCGGCATAACTCCATCCTCGTTTCCAAGGTCAGGAGTCTCCAACAAACCCAGGGCGCTTCAGATAGTCAGGTTGGAGGCCCTCGGTGGCCCTGCTGCCGGCAGTGTCGCCCATCTGGCTGTCGATTCGCACGGCTTTGACTACACCGCGGATGACGGCGCATTCGGCGCATTGGGCAATTGGTTCAACATAGTGGGGGGAGTGCCCGGCCAAGGTTTCGGCATGCTGGCAGGTCAGTTCCACATGCCAGGTTGCACTGCGGGCGATGCGCAATGAGGGCGGGTACAGGAGCTGCCGGAGCTCATCGCGCTGAGTCGGCGAGAGTGGCGGGAACGGGCAGCACAGATGGCAGTGCTCCACCCTGTTGTTCTCGAGACGCCAAACACCCATGTTGCATGCCTTGTGTTCTGCTCGGAACTCGGCATTGTCGGCGTCGATCAGCGCAAGGCTCTCTTCATCAGTACCCAGAGCTGGCTCACCGAGAAGGGCGCGCCCGCACGCGCGGCATGGTTCGCCTGCTGCATAGGCTTCGTACGTCAGCTGGCGGTCGTTGCCTGCCCGTTCCCTCCGCTTCGCGTCCTCTGCTTGGGCCCACGACTCCGAGAGCAGTGCCGTGCTGCGTGGTGTGTGCAGGACGCGGGGGAGAGCTGTCGAGCTTCCGTCGGGGATCTGCTGCGAATCGGGCATCCTCACGCTCTCCTTCGAGGTCTGATGCGGCCGCAGTGCGAGTCGTGCGCGACCCGCCTCGACAGCAACTGGAAGCGATAACTTCCTGGAAGTCATGACTACCAGACCCGAGGCTGGATGTGTGACAGAACCGCTGAAGAAGGTGCTTGGAGCGCAGGTGCGCGACCTGCGGCTTGCGCGTCGGCTGTCGCAGGAAGGTCTTGCTGAAGAGCTCGGCGTGTCGACTCGGTATCTCGCCGGCATCGAGCGTGGGGAGCGGAACCTCACTCTGGATTCGGTGGATGCTCTCGCTGAGCAGCTCGGCGTCGAGGCGCGTTCGCTGATCATTCAACCTTGATGCCCGCTGCTTGAGCTGGAGGGTCACGGCGTCACGCCGGAGACCGACGCGCTGCTCGATCGCCGGGTCACGATCCCGATGAGTGGCCGCGTCGACTCGCTGAACGTGACGGCGGCAGCGGCCGTGGGGTTCTACGCGACGCGGTGATGATGCGGAAAGCCCGAGTGTCAGTGGCACCCGATATCGTAAGAGCAATCAACCCAACACCGTGATTGCGCAGTGGCGCGGAGGAGCACGACCCATGGCACCGACCACAAAAGAGGCGCAGCGAGCCGAGTTGCACAAGACGATCTGGCGGATCGCGAACGACCTTCGAGGCAGCGTCGATGGGTGGGACTTCAAGTCCTACGTGCTGGGTATGCTGTTCTACCGGTTCATCTCCGAGAATCTCACGGCCTACCTCAACAAGCACGAGCATGATGCGGGCGATGCGTCGTTCGATTACCGGCTGACGGCGGATTCCGACGCGGAGTTTGCGCGCGACGAGGTCGTCGCGGAGAAGGGGTTTTACATTCTGCCGTCCGACCTGTTCGCCAACGTTCGCAAGCGTGCGGCGCGGGATGAGAACCTCAATGAGACGCTCGAACGGGTCTTCAAGAACATCGAGGCGTCGGCGCTGGGTACGGACAGTGAGGACGACATCAAGGGTCTGTTCGACGACCTGGATGTCAACAGCAACAAGCTCGGCTCGACGGTCGCCAAGCGGAACCAGAAGCTGGTGAAGCTGCTCGATGCGATCGGTGATCTGCCGCTTGGGCGGTGGGAGGACAACTCGATCGATCTGTTCGGTGATGCCTACGAGTACCTGATGCAGATGTATGCGGCCAACGCGGGCAAGTCCGGCGGTGAGTACTACACGCCCCAGGAGGTCTCCGAGCTACTGGCGCGCATCACGGTGGTCGGCAAGACACAGGTCAACAAGGTCTACGACCCCGCCGTCGGATCTGGTTCGCTGCTGCTGAAGTTCGACAAGGTGCTCGGCAAGAACAACGTCCGCCAGGGGTTCTACGGTCAGGAGATCAACCTGACCACGTACAACCTCGCGCGGATCAACATGTTCCTACACGACGTCAACTACGCCGACTTCAACCTCGCCCACGGCGACACCCTGATCGATCCCCAACACTGGGACGACGAACCGTTCGAGGCGATCGTCTCCAACCCGCCCTACTCGATCAAGTGGGAGGGCGACGCTAACCCATTGCTCATCAATGATGAACGGTTTGCACCGGCCGGTGTGCTGGCACCGAAGTCGAAGGCCGACCTTGCCTTCACGATGCACATGCTCAGCTGGCTGGACGTCAACGGCACGGCAGCGATCGTTGAGTTTCCTGGCGTGCTGTACCGCGGTGGGGCGGAGAAGAAGATCCGCCAGTACCTCGTCGACAACAACTACATCGACGCTGTCATCCAGCTTCCGCCGGACCTGTTCTTCGGCACGACGATCGCGACCTGCATCCTCGTGCTGAAGAAGTCGAAGAAGCCCAGCGACGTGCTGTTCATTGACGCGTCAGCCGAGTTCAAGCGCGTTGGCAACAAGAACAAGCTGCTCGAGGAGCACCAGGCGCGAATTCTTGCGACGTTCACGACGCGCGAGCCCGAGGACTACTTCACAGCGCTCGTCAGCAACGAGGACATCGCCGCAAACGACTACAACATCGCGGTCTCGACCTACGTGGAAGTCGAAGATACTCGCGAAGAGGTCGACATCACGGAGCTGAACGCGGAGATTGCGCGCATCGTGGCGCGCCAGGCGGAGCTCCGCACGGCTATTGACGAGATCGTGGCGGATCTGGAGGGCTCCCAGTGAGCCGCATCGATGAGCTGATTCAGGAGCTGTGCCCGGATGGCGTTCGACATGTTGCGCTGTCCGAGGTTGCTGATTACTCCTCGACGCGTGTGGACGCCGCCGATCTCGACGAAACTACCTTCGTGGGCGTCGATAACCTCGTTGCCGAGAAGGGTGGTCGTGTCGATGCAAGCTACCCGCCGAACACCGCCCGTCTGACGGCCTACGAGCCGGGGGATATCCTACTCGGAAATATTCGTCCGTACCTAAAGAAGGTGTGGCAAGCGACGAACGAAGGCGGCTGTAGCGGCGACGTCCTAGCAATCCGGATCAAGGGTGAGAACCGCGCCAAGATCGATTCTAACTTCCTCTACTATTTGCTTTCCTCCGACGTCTTCTTTGCGTACAACATGCAGCACGCAAAGGGAGCTAAAATGCCGCGCGGGAATAAAGCCGCGATTCTAGAATATCGAATCCCTGTTCCGCCTCCCGAGATTCAGTGTGAGATCGTGCGAGTACTTGATAAGTTCACTCAGCTGGAAGTCGAGCTGGAAGCGGAGCTGGAAGCCCGGCGCGCCCAATACGATTACTTCTTTAGAGACTTACTTTCATTTGGATCAGATGAAGCGAAGGAGCTCACGCTTGGCGACATTGGTCGAGTGGCGATGTGTAAACGAGTATTCAAGAGCGAGACAAGTGACAACGGGGATGTGCCGTTCTTTAAGATTGGCACATTCGGTGGTCCGCCTGACGCATATATTTCACGAGAGCTGTTCGAATCGTATCGTGAGAATTTCTCATTCCCGAGCCGTGGTGATGTTCTGATCTCTGCAGCCGGAACTATCGGTCGCACTGTTGTCTACGACGGAGAGGAAGCTTACTTTCAGGATTCGAATATCGTGTGGCTTGATCATGACGAGTCGATCGTTACGAACGCCTATTTGAGACATTGGTACAAAGTGATCCAGTGGGCTACTGATGGCAGCACCATCAGGCGGTTGTACAATTCGAATCTATTGCGAGCGCGGATCTTGGTGCCTCCGCCTGCAGAGCAGGATCAGATCGTCGAAGTGCTCGACAAGTTCGACGCGCTCGTCAACGACATCAGCATCGGCCTCCCGGCTGAACTCAACGCCCGTCGCAAGCAGTACGAGTACTACCGCGACCGCCTGCTGACGTTCAAGGAGGCTGCCTAGATGACTAGTGTTCATGAAACGGTTGCGAGCTTGGCTGAGGAGGTCTTACAGGGCCTTGCTGATTCGCGTACCGCTCTTATTTACGCTCCGAATACAATCGGAAAGACTCGGCTGGCTCAGCACCTCAAGGAGCGTAACCCAGGGGATGTAGTCCTCTACAACTCCTTTGTCGAGGACGTATTCAGTTGGGATAACGCGCGAGTCGTATTCAAGATGGATCCGGAGTCAGAGCTATTTGAGACTATCGTGACGCAGGGTCTTGATAGTGCGATCAGCGATAACTTCCAAAGCTTCACAAGCAGCAGAATTGAACCAAGGCTTGACTTCGAAAGTGGCGAGATTAGCTTTGGCGTACACAGGGGTGATGATAGTTCGACGGACGGCATCAAGATATCGCGAGCAGAGGAGAGCATATTTGTTTGGAGTGTATATCACTCTGTTTTGAACGACGTGATTGAGACGCTAAGTGATAGCCCCGAGTTGCGTTCAACGACCGACTATGACCAGCTAACACTCGCCGTCGTAGACGACCCGGTATCGTCAATGGATGATGTGCGTATCGTGTCAGTGGCTCTCGCACTTGCGGCGCTTATTAAGCGAGCATCAGAGTTGGAATTGAAATTCGTGATCGCCACCCACCACGCTCTCTTCTTTAATGTTCTGTTCAACTCGCTCCGCCGGAGGAGTGACCGAGCGTATATTCTTGCGCGAGACCCTGTCGCCGGGTGGACGCTCGCTAGGCAATCAAAGGACTCGCCTTTCAGTTACCACCTCGGGATTATTAAAGATATTCAAGAGGCGATCTCCGCGAATACGATTGAGCGAGGCCATTTCAATCAGTTTCGATCACTGCTCGAGAAGACGGCCAACTTCCTCGGCCATACAGGAGGCTGGGGCGACCTGCTGGTCGGGCCAGATGCCGCCCTGGTGACTAAGGTTCTCAATCTGTACAGCCACGACCGATTCGCTGATATCGACACCTTCGAGGTGGCCGAAGAGTACAAAGAAGCTTTTAGGAGCGAGTTTCAGGAGTTTCTGAAGACATACAGATGGGCGGCTGCGGCATGAGCGAGTCAGCGGCACGGAAGTTCGACCTGATCGCGATCTCTTCTGAGAGCACGGTTCTCGCTGAGTACGTTCACGACCCCTCGTATGCCGATGCGTATCAGCCGGAGTCTGCACTCGAGAAGGAGGTGATCCGGCTGCTCGAGGGACAGGCCTACGACTACCTGCCGTTCACCTCCGAGGCGGAGCTGGTCGCGAATCTTCGCGTGCAGCTCGAGAGAGTCAACAGGATCACCTTCTCGGATGCCGAGTGGGAGCAGTTCTTCACGACGAAGATCGCAGGTGCCAACGACGGCATCGTCGAGAAGACGGTGCGTGTGCAGGAGGATCACGTCCAGATCCTCAGGCGCGACGATGGGACGACGAAGAACATCGCGCTGATCGACAAGACGAATATCCACAACAATCGGCTGCAGGTCATCAATCAGTACGAGATCGGACGCGGTGAGGGCGACACTGGCGATGGCGGTGCGAGGTACGTCAATCGCTACGACGTGACCGTGCTCGTCAACGGGCTGCCGATGGTGCACATCGAACTGAAGCGTCGCGGTGTGGACATCCGGGAGGCATTCAACCAGATAAACCGCTATCAGCGCGAAAGCTTCTGGGCTGGCTCGGGCCTGTTCGAGTACGTGCAGCTGTTCGTGATCAGCAACGGCACGCTCACGAAGTACTACTCCAACAGCACTCGCAACAGGCACCTGGCCGAGCAGAAGAAGACTGGCAGTACCAGCAAGGGCAGGAAGACGAGTAACTCGTTCGAGTTCACCAGCTGGTGGGCCGACGCGAACAACAAGCCGATCACCGAGCTGACGGCGTTCGTGAAGACCTTCTTCGCGAAGCACTCGCTGTTGAACATCCTCACGAAGTACTGCGTGCTCACCGCGGATCGCGACCTGCTGGTGATGAGGCCGTACCAGATCGTCGCCACCGAGCGGATCCTGCAGAAGATCCAGATCTCGACGAACTACAAGACGCTCGGCACGCTCGATGCCGGAGGATACGTCTGGCACACCACCGGATCGGGCAAGACGCTCACCTCGTTCAAGGCAGCGCAGCTCGCATCGAAGATGCCGAGTGTGGACAAGGTATTGTTCGTCGTCGACCGCAAAGACCTCGACTACCAGACGATGCGTGAGTACGACCGGTTCGAGAAAGGGGCGGCGAACTCGAACACGTCGACGGCGGTGCTGAAGACGCAGCTCGAAGACCCCGGTGCGCGGATCATCATTACGACGATTCAGAAGCTGTCGACATTCATCAAGGCGAACAAGGGCCACGAAGTTTTCTCGGGCCACGCGGTGATCATCTTCGATGAGTGCCACCGGGGCCTTGCCCCTTGATCGTGGACACGGTGTCGGTTCGGTTATGCCGCTTCCGTGAGGGTAGCTGACCTCGCGGCGTCGTAGGCGTTCTCGTAGCTATTTGGGCTCACCTGGCCGATCGTGGAGTGG
>NZ_JAHXOZ010000028.1 GCF_023147585.1 Micrococcus sp. EYE_212 | reverse complement strand
ACGGGGGCGGTCTACAGGGTTGACCAGCCTCAGTGCCGTATGTAGTGCCCCGGCTATGGTCAGGCGAACACACGAGGTGAGGCCCGCGGGATGACTCGCGGTCCGTCAGCCACAGGATCACGTCCCCCACGGGCATGCCCGCGTTCTCCCCCACCAGGGACACCGATCCGGCAGGGCCAGCCGGGGCCGTCCTCCCGGTGCGGGCGCAGCGTCAGGCGCGCGGTGCGCAACGGCCAGTCAGGGGCGGGGCCGCCCGCAACCGCGCCATCCCCGCGCTCCACCCGGGACGTCGACGTCGGCGGGGACCGGCGTCGTCGTGCCGGAGGCCCAGTCCTGCCGAAGGACCGCGTACGCCACGGACGCGAGGGGCTCGAGGAAACGGACGCCGGCTGGGTGCCACGCTTCGACGTCGACGTGCTGGAGACCGCCCTGTGGCCCGTCCACGCGCGGCCCCGGTGGGAGGAATGGGGGCAGATCGGCGCGCCAACCCTGCTGATCAGCGGGGAGAACGGGTACGTGCCCGCCGGAGAGCTGGACGAGATGCGGCGTCGGCGCCCGGATGTGCGGCACGTGCAGGTGCCCGGTGCGGGGCACGACGTGCACCTGGAGGCGCCGGAGCGGGTGGCTGAGCTCGTGCGGGGGTTCGCGGCCTGATTGCTCTGGGGCAGGATCACCTCATGGACCACAAGCAGATCCTCCACGACGGGCTGCGCCGCCAGCGCGCGGCCCTCCTGCAGAAGCTCGAGGGCCTCAGCGAGCGCGACGCCCGCCTGCCGCGCACTCCCACCGGCACCAACCTGCTGGGACTGGTCAAGCACGCCGCCGTCATCGAGCTGGAGTACTTCGGCGAGACGTTCGGCCGCCCCGCCGAGGTGCAGCTGCCCTGGGCGGCGGCGGGGCAGCCGGAGGAGGACAACGTGGACATGTTCGCCGCCGAGGGTGAGTCCCTCGAGGACGTCCTCGAGTTCGCCCGCCGCTGCTTCGCCCACGCGGACGCGACCATCACGGCCCTCGGCGCCGACGCCCCCGGGCGGGTGGCGTGGTGGCCCGACGACAAGGCGGAGGTCACGCTCGCGCAGATCATCGCGCACGTCGCCCTGGACGAGGCCCGGCACGCCGGCCACGCGGACATCCTGCGGGAGCAGATCGACGGGCAGGCCGGCCTGCGCGCCCCGGGGAACAACCTGCCCCCGTGGGACGCCGACCGCTGGGCCGCCCACGTGGACCGTCTGACCGCCATCGCGGAGGGGAGCGGCGGACCGGGCCGGAACTGAAGGCACATGCCTCCCGTGCCCGACCTGCCCGCCTGCCTCGAGTGCGAGCCGCTGACCCGCGCCGTCGTCACCGGCTACGCCGCGAAGGTGACCGCCGAGGACCGCGCCGTGCAGCGGGACGCCTTCATCGCCGCGATGGTGTGGGGATACGGACGGGTCGGCTACGGCCCCTCCCGGGTGGAGCGCATCATGGCGCAGCCCGGGTTCGAGGAGCAGCTCGCCGACGTCACCCGCATCACCCTCGAGCAGGGCGGGCCCGCGGCCTTCGAGCATGTCCGGCAGCAGCGCAAGAGCGGGGTCGGCTGCCTCGAGCACCTCGGCGCGGCCTTCGGCACCAAGTACCTCTCCTTCCTCACCAAGGCCCACCGGGAGTCCGACATCGCCCCCGTCCTCGACTCGGTTGTGCGCGCCTGGTTCGCCGAGCACGCGAAGGACGTCGACGTCCGGATCGGCGATGGCTGGACCTACCCCCGCAAGTACGCCACGTACGTGGAGACCATGCAGGCGTGGGGTGAGGAACTCAAGATCCCGGCCGACGACGTCGAGCGGCTCATCTTCCTCCAGCAGCAGGACGCCACTCAGGAGCCCTGGCGGGAGAGCTGGAGTTCCGCCGCCGCGGACGCAAAGGCTGGCGAGCTGCTCGAGGCCCTCCGCCTCGCGCTGGCCGACCTGGGCGCCGGGGACGACGCCGAACCCCACCTGCAGGCTCTGGAGGATGTCATCGCCGACGCGGAGGACCGGGCGCCCGACGAGGCGTGAAGCCCGGCCCGCCGGAGGGACGGTCGGGACGCCGATGACGTCTCAGAGCGGCCGACTCCGCCCGTGAGTAGACCGGATAGGATGGGAGCCATGATCCGTGGGCTCCGGGCGTGGCGTCAGGCGCGTGCGCGTCGGCGTGCCGGCCGTCAGAGGTGGGCGTGCCGCATGCTCGACGCGGCACTGGTTGACGCCTGGCCTGGCCATGGGCTGTCCGCGGCGGTTCCCATCGACGGCTGGGCCTGCTCTCGTGGCACGTTGGGTTCGGGCTCCGGCTCCTCACTGGAGGTGCGGCTCAGCGGCGGCGGCATGGTCGACGTCGTGGTGGACGGGGACGTGGTGGACTCCGACTTCCCGTGGGACTGCTGGTCGGGTGACACCACGCTGCAGGCGGCACTGGCCGAGTCCCTGGAGCATCTCCTCTCTCCGTTTGCGGGGGAATCCCGCACCTGACCCGCACAGAACCCGGCTGACAGCCGGTTTTCTGTCGAGGCAGGATGGCCCCATGACGCGTCTGCTCCCCGGGGACTCCCTCACGCTCGACCTCGCACCTGAGGGGCCGGCCGACCTCCTCGCCCGCCTGCGCGCGGCGGGGGTCGCGATGAACGAGTCCGCTGAGCGCCTGATCGCGGACGCGCGGGTGTGCGCCGCGGTCCCCGATCGGGTGAGCGTCGTCGAGCGCACGCTCGCCGAGCTCCACCTGCCCGACGGTGGCACCCTCCCCGAGCTGCGGCGGGCCGTCGCGGCGGCGGGCCTGCGGGAGTGCCCGCCCGCCGTCGCCCCGCTGCTGCGCCTGGCCACCTTGGACCAGGCGAACGCGCCGGACTCCGTGCTTCGGCACGGCCGCGCGCCCGATGGCTCCGCGCAGGTGCTCAGCCCGTCCCTCGGCGACGAGTCCGGCGTGCACCGCGGCCTGTACCTGCGCGTGGTGGACCGCGTTCCGTGGCTGCGCGGCTTCGCATGCGACGATCTCCATGTCTTCGGCCCCGAGGACCGCTGGATCCTGGCGCAGTGAGGGCGCCGCGATCTGCCCAGACCGTTCCATCGGCCTGGCAGCGACACGGAGTTCTCAGGTGCTACACTGAACCCACTACATCCCCCACGCCTCTCCATGATGCGCACTTGGGGGATTTTTCTTTGCCTGGCGCCGCTTTGTGCCGGAACGGGAGGGTGAAGTGGGACGGACCATGCGGGCACGGGGGTCAGAGACCTTCGCAAAGCCTCCGCTCTCCCACGAGCGGATGCTCGAGCAGCTTGAGAGCCGGGGGCTCGTGGTTCCGGACCGGGACCGCGCTCTCCGATACCTGCGGCACCTCGGGTACTACCGGCTCTCCCCCTACACGATCCCCTTCCAGGCGGAGCGATCCACTCACACCTTCGCCCCCGGTGCCGAGTTCGACGACGTCCTGGACCTGTACGTCTTCGATCGCAAGCTGCGGCTTCATTGCCTCGACGCCCTCGAGCGTGTGGAAGTCGCGGTCCGCGCAGCCCTGACCGACCACATGTCCACGACCTATGACGACGCCCACCGGTACATCGACGCCGTGCACTTCCGCGACCGACAGCGGCACGCTGACCTCCTCGACATCGTCCGCCGTCTGGTACGGAGCCGGCTGCTGGGGTTGGCCGAGTCCGGTCATGACCGGATCCACCACCCCTCGGCGCTGGAGCACTACCTGATGACCTATCGGAAGCCGGAACTGCCCCCGTCCTGGCTCATGGTGGAGTCCCTGACCATCGGGCAGCTGGCGGGCCTGTACCGCAACCTCGCGCGTCGCTCAGATCGTGTGGCGGTGGCGGCCAGCGTGGGGTCGACCGACACGGTGCTCACCTCGTGGCTGCAGGTCTACGTGCGCGTGCGGAACATCTGCGCCCACCACGGCCGCCTCTGGAATGTGGGCCTCGGCGTGACCCCCATGATCCCCAAGTCACCCGCCATCTCGTGGCTCTCCGGTGCCGAGGCCGTTCCCGAGGCGTCCCGCCAGCGTCTGTACCCGGTGCTCGTCTCGCTCCAGTCCCTTCTGGGCACGGTCTCGCCGCGCAGCCGCTGGGCCGACCGCCTGTACGAGCTCCTGCATGACAGGCCCGAGATGAACCTCCACGGGATGGGCGTTCCGGTGGGCTGGTCCTCGGATCCGTTCTGGTCTCGTCGCCTCCGATGAGCGCGGCCGGTGCGGGAGTCCTTCATCCCGGGGAGACGGCCGCGGCCCGCCGCCGTCGTCGGGAGGATCCGTAGGCTGACGGCCCATGAGGATCGAAATGGAGAGGCTCCGCGTCCGCGCCGGCAAGGAGGAGCGCGCCCGCGAGTGGATCGCGTTCCTGCGGGAGAACCCCAAGGCGTTCCGCGAGACCCTGGAGCCCGAGCGGATGTACGTGGAGACGATCTTCTTCGAGACCGTCGGGGACGCCCTGTACCTGTGGTGGTACACCCTCCAGGGCGAGGACGGCGCCGAGCTCAGCGACTCCACCCACTGGCTCGACGAGCGCCACGCCGCCTACTGGCGCGAGTGCCTCGACCCCAACGAGCCCAGCCTGCTGCTCACCCCCGAGGTGCACATGAGCCCCGAGCGCGTCGAGGAGGCCATGCGGCCGCTGGGGGAGTGAGGCGGGCGCGCAGAACCCGGCTTACAGCCGGTCCGCCGCCGCCTGGAGGAGGCCGGCGCGCACGGGCTGATCGACCCGTCCCGCACGGCCCCCGGGCTGTGGCACCTGACCCTGTTCCGGTGGAACGAGGACGGCGTACCCCGGGTGACGCGCACGTTGTGACGCGAACGGCTCCCCTCGGACGTTCAATCCCCGCGGCTATTCTGGCCCCATGTCCGCCATCTTCGACCACCTGCGCTCCGACGACGGCGAGCACGTCGGCTACATCGAGATGGTCGGTGACCTCTTCGTGCCGCACGACCTCCTCCACCGACGCCGGGGCGAGCCCATGGAACTGCACGAGGCTGAGGCTGTCCTCGACACGATCGGCTTGCGTGCGCTCGCCGAGGACTGGCTGCTCGACCCGGCCGACGGCGTCGGCGACCCCGTGCGGGTGCGCATCCAGGAGGTCACGCGCACGCAGGTGACCATCGCGCCCACGGTGGACGGCGCCGTCGGGGAGGTCGCCAAGAGCATCGACCCCGCAGCGAGCATCACCCTGACCCTGCCCGCGGAGCGGCTGCGCCCGGCGGGGTGAAAGGGGGCACGAGAGGAGCTACGGGGGCGTTCCGCGCACCAAAGATGCTCAAAGTTATGGCAAGCATGCGCGAACGATGGTTCATCGCTCCATAACTATGGATACTTATGAGATGGACCTTGGACCCCTCCTCGCTGCGGGCGAGACCTTGGACGTCGAGTTCAAACGTCGGCTGGGGAAGGACGACCTCTACCAGGCCGTCGTCTGCATGGCCAACGGCATTGGAGGCCGGATCCTCGTCGGAGTCGACGACGACGGCACCGTCGTCGGGACGACAGCCGAGCATGGTGGTGCTGTGGACGCAGACCTCTTGGCTGGACGCATCCAGAACGGCATCGAGCCGCCGTTGAGCGTGGACGTCGAGGTGGTCCCCTGGGAGGGCAAAGACGTGGCGGTCATCACCGTCCCCCAGGCGAGGTCGTCGTTCGTCGGCACGCGCAAGGGGTTGTTCGTCAAGCGCGTCGTGGGGCCGGACGGTCGCCCCGCGTGCATGCCTATGACACCCATGGACGTCCTGCGGGCTGGGTTCGACGGCGTCGGCCTGGACTACGCCCGGGCGGAGGCGCGCGGGGCCGAGTGGGGGCACCTCGATCCAACCGAGTTCGACCGGTTCCGCCGACTGGCCAGCCAGTCGGCTGGTGACAGCGGTCTTGCGGAGCTCACGGATGCGGAACTGCTGCGGACGCTGGACCTCCTCACTCCGGACGGCGGCATCAGTCTCGGCGCGGTTCTGGTCTTCGGCACGTCGGATGCGCTGCGCAGGTGGGCCCCGACTGCGGAAGTCCTCTTCCAGGACTCCCGACCCCACGGTGTGGAAGCGAATGAGGACCTGCTGCTTCCCCTGGTGAACGCGTTCGAGGAGATCGAGGCCCGCTTGGCTCTGCGGAACTCCGTCACACCCGTGGAGGTGGGTCTCGTCCGAGTGGATGTACCCCTGCTGTCCGAGAGTGTGCGGCGCGAGTCGATCGCCAATGCCCTTGTGCACCGTGATTACGCCGAGGTGGGGCCGATCCAGGTGACCCTCACCGGGTCCACGTTCTCCGTCGCAAGCCCTGGCGGGTTCCCCCGTGACGTTTCGCCGGCCAACATCCTGAACCGCTCGGCTCCCCGCAGCCCTGCCCTGGCGAACGTGTTCAAGCGCGCCGGTCTCGTCGAGCGCCGGGGCAAGGGGGTTCAGGACATGTTCGCCTCGCAGCTCCGAGCCGGCCGGGGTACGCCGGACTACGGCCGCTCCACGCAGCGGTCCGTGATCGTCGACATCCCCTTGGGTGACGAGGACAGGGAGCTGTTGATCTTCCTGGCCCGCCGGCAGAACGAGGGCCAGCGTGCACTCACCCTGACCGAGCTGCGGGTGGTCCACGAGATCAAGCACGGGGGGCCTGCGGGGGCGGCGGAGGCAGCGGAACGCCTTCGACTGCCCGTGGCGGACGTGCGCGCAGCTGCCACCGCGCTCGTCGAGGCCGGCGTCCTGGAATCGCGGGGGAACGGCCGGGCGCAGCGGTACATGCTGACCGCGCGGTTCTACGAGCTGGCCGAAGACCGAGCCGCCTACCTGCGCCTGCGTCCGGTCGACCGAATCCAACAGCGGCGGCTGATCGCCGATTACATCCGCGAATACGGATCCATCACCCGCAGCAAAGCCGCGGAACTATGCCAGATCGCGCCCACGGCCGCGCGGGCGGTGCTCAAAGGCATGACGGAGGAGGGTCTCCTCGAACTGCGCGGGGAGCGGCGCGCAGCGCACTACGTGCTCCCGGACTCGTAGCAGTGTGCCCGGCCGCGCGCCTCGGGCCCGTATCGAGCCGCGCTCCCGGCCCGCATCGCCCGACTCGGGCTCGACCTGCCCTCCGATCTGGCGACCGAGGTCGAGGAGGCGACGGCCGCCGTCGTGCGCTTCGATGCTGAGATCAGCCACGCCCTCCCGGGGCTCACGGGAGAGATCGCCCCGATCGATGCGGTGCTCCTTCGCACTGAGTCCGCGTCCTCCTCGCAGATCGAGCACATCACCGCAGGCGCGCGAGCCCTCGCCCTGGCGACTCTCGGCGAACGCACCCGCCCGAACGCAGCGCTCGTGGCGGCGAACGTGAGGGCCATGGGCGCTGCTTCCCGGCTGGCCGCCGACCTCGACGAGCCCGCCCTGCTGGCCGCCATCGCGCACGCCCAGTTCGAGACCATCCACCCGTTCGCGGACGGCAACGGCCGCACCGGGCGCGTCCTCGTGCACGCCGTGTTGCACC
>NZ_JAHXOZ010000027.1 GCF_023147585.1 Micrococcus sp. EYE_212 | reverse complement strand
CGAGCCCAGGGCAAACGCCACAACCAGGCGCTGATTGCGCTGGCCCGGCGCCGCACCGACGTGCTTTACGCGATGCTCCGCGATGGCACCCTGTATCAAGATCCGACCGCCCCGCCAGCACCATCATCAGTCGCTCTCGCGGCTTGACGAAAACCATAGAGGCACCCCCCCCCGAGCAGGGGGGCGGCGGGCGCCGTCATGAGTGGGCGGCCCCGACGCGCGGGGCCGGGCCTCACCAGATGAGGACGCGGTCCTCCGGGTCCAGCCACATGGGATCGCCCTCCCGCGTGCCGAAGGCCGCGTGGAACGCGTCGATGTTCCGGGCCACCTGGTTGCAGCGGAACTCGTTGGGCGAATGCGGGTCCGAGGCGATGCGGGTGACCATGGTCTCCGGTCGGGTGAGCTGGCGCCACACGGCGGCCCACGCCGCGAAGAACTCCCGGTCGCCCGCCGCGGCGTCCTGGGAGGCGCCGTCCCGTTCATCGCGCCAGATCTCCAGCGCCCGGTGGGCGATGCCCAGCCCGCCGAGGTCGCCGATGTTCTCCCCGAGGGTGAACTCGCCGTTCACGGAGCGGTCCGGCGCCTCAGCCGGGCTGAGGGCGCTGTACTGCTGCACGAGCCGGGCCGTGAGGTCCGCGAAGGCCTCGCGGTCCTCGGGCGTCCACCAGTCGTGCAGGCGCCCGGCGCCGTCGTACTGCGATCCCTGGTCGTCGAAGCCGTGGCCGATCTCGTGCCCGATCACGGCGCCGATCGCGCCGAGATTGGCGGCCATCGAGCGCTCGGGGTCGAAGAACGGGGGCTGCAGGATGGCGGCCGGGAAGACGATCGCGTTCTCGAGAGGCGAGTAGTACGCGTTCACGGTCTGCGGGGTCATGTGCCACTCGCGGGGATCGGGCCCCTCCTCGATCTTGGCGAGGTCGTGCTCCCAGCCGAAGGCGGCGAGGGCGCGGCTGTTGCCCACCAGGTCCCCCGCGTCGACCTCGAGGGCGGAGTAGTCCACCCACGTCTCCGGGAAGCCCACCATGGGCCGGAACATCGCGAGCTTCTCGAGGGCCCGCTGGCGGGTCTCCTCCCCCATCCACTCCAGCCCGGAGATGGAGCGACGGTACGCCTCCATCAGCAGCTCCACGAGCTCGTCCATGGCCTCGCGGTGGCCGGCGGGGAAGTGACGCGCCACGTAGAGGCGGCCCACGTCGTCGCCGACACCCCCGTTGACGAAGGCCACGGCGCGCTTCCAGCGGGGGCGGACCTCCTCGCTGCCCGCCAGCCGCCGGCCGTAGAAGGCGAAGCTCTCCTGCACGAACGGGTCCGGCAGGACGGCCGCGAAGGATCGCAGCACCTGCAGCTCCAGCCAGTGCTTCCAGTCCTCCAGGTCCGCGGCGTCCTCGCCCGCCAGGAGGCCCTGGACGCCGGAGAGGAAGTCCGGCTGCCACACCACCACCTCGTCCGCGCGGGCACCGTGGGCGCCCACGCCCTCGAGCCACGCGGCGGCGAGCGGGAAGAGCTCCAGGAGCTGCTCGCGGGTCATGAGGTTGTAGCGGGCCACCGCGTCCCGGCTGCGCACCACGTCCCAGTGCAGGGCGGCGATGCGCGCCTCGAGGGCCACCACGCGCTCGCCCACGGCCACCGCCTCGGCCTCGTCGCCGCCGATGCCCGCGAGCGCGAACAGGGTGCCGACGTGCGCCGTGTACTGGGCGAGGATCTCCGCGTAGGCCTCCTCACGGTAGTAGGACTCGTCCGGCAGGCCGAGCCCACCCTGCAGCAGGTGCAGGAGCATGCGCTCCGGCGCGCCCGCGTCGTTCAGGGCGCCGGTGTTCACGAGCCCGGAGACGCCCTGACGCTGCAGCAGGCCGGAGAGGGTGAGGAGCTCCTCCGCGGTGGAGACCGTCTCGATGGCGGCCAGGTCTCCCACGATCGGCTCAAGGCCCCGCGCCTCCACGGTCTCCTCGTCCATGAACGAGGCGTAGAGCGCCGCGATCCGGCGCTTGCGGGGGGCGTCCTCCTCGGAACCGGACGAGGTGGGGCCATCCGCCCCCGTCTCCCGTACGGCGTCCTCGCACAGATGGCGCACCGCGAGCTCGGCGGCCTCCCGCAGCTCCAGGAACGCGCCGAACGCGCCCTGGTCGGCGGGGATCTCGTGGGTGGCCAGCCACTCCCCGTTCACATGGCGGTAGAGGTCCTCGCGCGGCGAGGGGGCGGTGGCGGGGTCTGCGGTCACGGCGGCGTCTCCTGGGTCCAGAACGAGCAGCGGCCCGGGCGGGCAGCTGGCGGATCTGCTCCGCACTCTAGCCGCCGGCCCGGGCCGCACGTCGGGGAAGGGGGTCTCAGGCGACGACCGAGGCCAGCTTCGCGAGGGACTCCTCCAGCTGCTCCTCGCTCACTACGGGGAACAGGTTCTTGGCGAGCAGCTCCGGATCCGTGACGTCGCTCCAGTCGTACGTCAGGGTCACGTCGGTGCTCCCCGAGCCGTTGTCCTGCAGGGAGTACACCCACTCCCAGCCCTTGGGCTCGGTGCCGGCGGGGGCGGTCTTCCAGCCCACGAGCTTGTTCTGGTCGTAGGCCACCACGTGGTTGTCGGTCTGGTAGTCCCCGCCCATGTGCTCGGCGTGCATGTTCATGGTGAACACGTCGCCCACCTTCTGGATGCGCTGGGACTTGTCATCCGCGCGCACCATGCCGGAGCCGTCGAACGTCGAGTGGTTCGACGGCAGCGTCAGCACGTCGAAGATGTCCTTGGCGGAGGCGTCGATGGTGCGGGTGACGGTGATCTGCTTCTCGCCCTGGGGCGTCTCGTTCTTGTTCATGCCCTCACCGTAGGCGCTGACGCGGGGCGGGCGACAAGGCCTGCCCGCCCCGCGTCAGTTCCCCGCCCCCCGTCAGTTCCCCGCGGACGGCGCGGACGGCCCGGGGGGCGGCACGTTCCGGCCGGCCCGGTAGGCCGACACGCTGGCCTCGCCCGCGAGGTGGAAGCGCCACGGGAAGCGCACGGACCCGCCCTCCCCGGACACCCCGACGCGCGGACCGCGCCGCACCTCGGCGCGGCCCTGCCCCGGCGGCGGGGGCGCGAGGAGGAAGCGGGCCGGACGCACGGCGTCGGCGGGCGCGCCCGGGGCCGCGATCGTCTGGTCTGCGGCCGGTCCCTCGGCGAGGGAGACCGAGTCGGCGGGCGGGGCGTCGTCGACAAGCTCCACGGGCGCGTGGCCCATCGCGAGCGTGATGCCCAGCCCCTGGCCCAGGTTGCCGGGGCCGGAGAGGAGCTTCACGGCGGTGTCCCGGCCGCGGCGTCCGACGGCGAGCCCCCGCCCGTCCACGACCTCCCCGGCACGCAGCAGGACGCCTCCGGCCTGGTCCGCGGGGTGGCCCACCAAGTTCAGGCACTTGTGGATGCCGTAGTTCAGGTACACGTAGGTGTGACGCACGGGCCCGAACAGCGCCGCGTTGCGCTCGGTGCGCCCGCGGAACGAGTGGGCGCCCGGGTCGACGCCGGCGTCCCCGTAGGCCTCCGTCTCCGTGAGGCGCACGGTCACCGCGCCGTCCGCCGCGACCACGGTGAGGCGGCAGCCGAGCAGGCCCTCGGCCAGCGCGGTGGGGTGGGCCTCGAACAGGGCGGACAGCTCGGCGCGGTTCATGCGGCCGGCGAGGCGCCCGGGGCGGACAGCACCATGTTGTCGATCAGGCGCACGGGGCCCACCTGCGCGGCCACGAGCGCGAGGGCGTCCCGGCGCAGCGGCTGGCACAGCAGCTCCGCACCGAGCTCCTCGAGGGTCCCCCGGTCCACCACCACGAGGTGGTCGAGGGTGACTCCGGGCTCGTCCCGGACCATCTGGCGCGCCGCCTCCACGTCGATCACCGTCTCCTCGTCCGCAGCCTCCGCGAGGGAGCGCAGCGCCCGGCTGAGCACGAGGGCGGAGACGCGCTCCTCGTCCGAGAGGCGGGCGTTGCGGCTCGAGAGCGCCAGCCCCTCCGCGGAGCGGACGATCGGGACGGCCCGCACCTCCACGGGGACGTCGAGGTCGTGGGCGAGACGCCGCAGCACGGCGACCTGCTGGGCGTCCTTCTGGCCGAAGTAGCTGCGCAGCACGCCCCCACGCGGCGGGCGGGCGAGGTTCCAGAGCTTGGCCACCACGGTGCACACGCCGTCGAAGTGCCCCGGGCGGGACGCGCCCTCGAGGACGGTCCCCATCCGGCCCGCCGTCACCCGGACGAGGGGGGCGTCCGGGAAGCCGGGGTACATCTCCGCCGTGCTGGGCGCGAAGACCACGTCCGCTCCCGCCTCGGCGAGCAGCTCCAGGTCCGCCTCGAGCGTGCGGGGGTAGTGCTCCAGGTCCGCCGGGTCCCCGAACTGCAGGGGGTTCACGAAGATGCTGACGGCGACCACGTCGTTCTCGGCGCGTGCGCGGCGCACGAGGGCGGCGTGCCCGTCGTGGAGGGCGCCCATCGTGGGCACCAGACCCACGGTCGCCGCGGCGGCTCCGGCGTCCTCGGCGCGATCGACGGCGGCGGCCAGCCCGGCGCGGAAGGCGTGCTTCGTCGTCGTGAGCGCGGAGGAGCCGGACGGTGCAGAGGCGGGCTGCGCGGAGGCGGTCGGTGCGGAGGGGCGAGACGCGGCATTCACGCAGGCGAGTCTAGGGGCGCGAGCGGCGGGGCTGGAGGCCGGACAGCCCGCCCGCCCGGCGCGGACGCGCAGAGGCCCCCGCCGACATGTGGTCGACGGAGGCCTCTGCGCGGGGTGGTGTGGAACGCGACTCAGGCGTTCTTGGCGGTCCCCTTGACCTGCTGGGCAGCGTCGGCGGACTCCGCCTTCAGGCCCTGGGCCTTGTCGGCGCCCTCGGCCTTCACGTGGTCGGCGGCGTCGGCGGCGGCATCCTTGACGGACTGCGCGGCGTCCTGGGCCAGGGGCTTGAGGTCCTCGCCCATCTCCTGCGCGACGTGCTTGGCCTGGTCCACCAGCGGGGCGGCCTGGTCCTTCACGCGCTCGGCGGCGCGCTGCTCGACCTCGGAGGCCGGGATGAGCGCGCTGACCAGCATGCCGGCGCCGAAGGCGATCAGGCCGGCGGCGAGGGGGTTGCCGGCAGTGCGGCCGCGCACCTGGGCCGGAGCCTGGCGGACGGCGTGCTGGGCGTCGTCTGCCCAGTCACGGGCCTGATCCGCCACGTCGTGGGCAGTGCCACGAGCCTGGTCGGCCACATCATGGGCGGTGCTGCGCGCGTCCGCGGCCGCGTAGCGGGCTCGGTCCGTGGCGGACGGGGAGGTGTGGTGGTCGGGCGTGCCCATGATGTTCTCCTTGACGGACTGAAGGCCGTCCTTCACGCCGTGCTTCACGCGCTCAGTCTGGCGGCTCACGGCCTTGGTGGGGCTGACCTTCTCGGCCAGCGCGTCGACGTCCTGGCCCAGCTCGTAGCGGGTGCGCTCGATCTCGGCGCGGATCTCATCGGGGTTGTTGCTCGTGGTCATCGCGTCTCCTTCGCGGGGTTCAGGGTCTCGGGGATCTCCTGAAGCGTCTGCTGGGTCTGGGGAAGACCCTTGATCTTGTCGAGGTGCTTCTTGCCCATGGAGGCCAGCACAGCGGCGGCGATGCCCCACAGGACGGCCACGATCAGCGCCGCCCAGCCGAGGGGCATGAGCGCGCCGAGCCCGTACATCAGGGCCATCGAGAGGAACATCAGCACGAAGAAGCCGGCGACGGCAGCGCCCGCCAGCATTCCGGCGCCCTTGCCCGCCTTCTTGGCCGAGTCGGTGGCCTCGGCCTTGGCCAGCGCGATCTCCTGGCTCACCAGCGTGGAGAGCTTCGCGGAGAACGAGGCGAACATCTCGCCGAGCGACTCGTGCTCGGCGCGGGCCTCCGCCTGCGTCGGCGCGGGGGTGTGGGCCCCGGCGATGTGTCCCGTGGTGGTGCTGCCGGCCGCGGGAGCGGGTCCGTGCGTCTCGTGGGCCGTGCTCATGCGCGGCCCCCGGGAAGGGTCTGGTCGAACGGATCCGTGGCGGAGACGGGCATCCCGGTCACCGGGTCGACCTGCGGCACGGGCATGGTGCCGCGGGGCAGGTCGGAGTCGCGGGGGGCGTCGTCGCCGGTGTGGGCCGGGATGCTGGAGGAGATGTGGTGGGGGGCGACATCGCCCTGCACGCCCATGGGCTCCATCTCGCGACGGTGCTGGGGGGCACGGTCGTCGCGGCCCGAGGTCAGCTCGGGCTGCTCGGCGTCGCGCATGCCGCGGGTCAGGCGGCCGGCCACCACGCCGAGGCCCAGGGCGACGGCGAGGAAGGTGCCGGGCTTGCGGGCGGCGAAGCCGCGCACGTCCCGCAGGAGGTCCTGGGGCTGGGAGGTCTCGAGGCGCTGGGTCAGGGACTCGGCGCGGTCGGCGACGGCGGTGACGGCCTGGCGGACCATGTCCGACTCGGGCTGCTGGCCCGAGAGGACGCGGTGCAGGTCATCCGTGACGGAGCGGGCCTGGGTGGCGAGGCGCTCGTGCTGGGTGCCGACCTGGCCGGTCACCTGCTCCTGCACGGTGCCCGCGAGGGACTTGACCTGCTGCACGGCGGCGTCCTTGACCTCGCCGGCCTCGTGCTGAGCGGTCTGCGCCAGGTCCTGCGCGGCGCCCTTGGCGTCCTGCGCGACGTTCTTCGCCTGGCCCTTGGCCTCGGCGGCGGTCTCCTCGGCCCTGCGCTTGGCGGCCGAGTCCTCGCCCTGCGGCGCGTGGGCGCCGTTCTGGGCGTTGTGCGACGTGTTGTTCTTGTTCGCCATGACTTCCCTTCCTTTGTTCTGCTCACGTCGTGCCCGCCCTTTGACGCGGATGCGACGACTTGCGGTCAGCCTAGGGGGTCCCGAAGGAAGCGGGAAGGGCTCCCCGGCGCGGAATCATCCTCCGCTGACGGCGAGGGGCGGCACGCCGCGTCTGCCGCACGCCGCCCCCTGGCCTGAAGGGAGTCAGCGCCCGCGGCGGATGCCGTGGCCCTTGCCCTGGCCCGGGTGCTCCTCCTTCTCGGCCATCTGGGCGTGAGCGGCGTGGGCCGGGGCCTGGGAGGAGGGAGCGGCGACGGGCGGGGCGGCCAGCGGGGCGCTCACGGCCACGGCGACCGCGAGGGCCACGGCGCCGCGGGCGAGGTCATGCCGCCCGCTCCATCCGGCCAGGTGTGACCGGGGCAACGCGGGCCCCTCATCGGGAGGCAGGCATACACGCCGCTACGACATGGCGAAGCGGCGTGTGTGCCTGCCTCCGCGAGCGGCACAGGGGGCCGGGCGGGGAGGAGGGGATCCGGGAGGTCATGGGGTTCCTCCTTCCGCGCGGAGGGAGCGGACCCTCCCATTCCCCCTGCCCGCATGACGCCGGCCCGGCCGCCGGCCGCCCAGCGCGACGAATCCGGGACGCCGGCCCGGCCTCCGGCTGAGCAGGGTCAGCCCGCCGTCGGCCGCCCCAGCCCCAGCACATCGGGCACCGCCGGCGCGTCCTCGCCGCGCACGTGCTGCGCGAGGAAGCCGAGCACCACCTCGTACCAGACCTTCGCGTGCTGCGGCGCGAGGATCCAGTGGTTCTCCTGCGGGAAGTAGAGGAAGCGGTGAACGGTGGAGCCGTCCTCCGCCGCGGGCAGCCCGGACTTCGCGAGCAGCTCGGACCACAGGCGCAGCCCCTCCCCGATCGGCACGCGGTAGTCCTTGTCCCCGTGGATCACGAGCATCGGCGTGACGATGTCCCCCACGAACCGATGCGGCGAGTTCGCCTCCTGCATCTCCGGACTCATCTCGCGCGCCCAGTAGAAGGCGGCGTCCGTCGTCGGGCCGAAGCCGTCCAGCGCCCACAGCGACGCGTGGGTGACGATCGCCCGGAAGCGGTCCGTGTGCCCGGCGACCCAGTTGGCCATGTAGCCGCCGAAGGAGCCGCCCATCGCGGCGGTGCGGGTCGAGTCGATGTCCGGGCGCGCCTCGACGGCGTCCGTGATGGCCATGAGATCCGTGAACGGCTCGGCACCCCAGCGGCCCCAGCCGCGCTGGACGAACTCCTGGCCGTAGCCCGTGGAGAGCGCGGGGTCCGGCATGAGCACCGCGTAGCCCTGGGCCACCGCGATCCACGGCGTCCAGCGCCAGCTCCACGCGTTCCACGAGCCGAGCGGGCCGCCGTGGATCCACAGCAGCAGCGGGTGGCCGCCGTCGGGGGCCGCACCCTCGGGCAGGGCGAGCCAGCCGCGCACGCGCGCGCCGTCGTCGGCGGTGGCCTCGACGTCCTCGAGGCGGCCCGGGACCTCCGGGCGCTCCGCGGGGTTCCGCAGGCGCTCGGCCTCGCCCGTGACGAGGTCCAGGCGCGCCACCTCAGGCGGGAAGAGGTAGGAGGAGCGCACGCCGTACGCCGTGGTCCCGTCCGGGGAGAGCACGATGTCGGACCACGCCTCGTCCGCGTGGGTCACCTGGGTGACCTCGCCGGTGGCGACGTCGATGCGGAAGACCGGGCGGCGGCCGTCGGAGTCCGCGAGCGCGATGACGGCGGAGTCGTCCGGCAGCCACGCGACGACGTCGGCCCAGCGATCCCAGTCGTGGGCGAGCGGGGTGGTCTCGCCGGTGGCCGTGTCCAGGAGGAAGAGCTGGGGCGCCACGGCCGAGTCCGGCGTGGAGTCCGGGGTGCGGGTCAGGATCGCGCGGGTGCCGTCGTGGCTGACGGGCCCGACGTGGGCGTCCTCGCCGGGGACGTCGTGCAGGACGCGGTGTTCGCCGGTGGGGAGCTCAATCCGCGCGACCCTGCCCTCGCGGACGTTGCCGCGCGCCTCAGCCGTGGCCACGACGGTGAGGAGGAACGAGCCGTCCGGGGCCACCTCGGCGCCGAGGCCGAAGGCATGGGAGCGGTCGACGCCGGTGAGGTGGCGCAGGTGGTGCGCGGCGTCGTCGGCGGGGGCGGCGCCGTCGTCGCTGGCGTCCGACTCCGGGACGCCCTGCGGGTCCGGGCCGTCCTCGAGGAGGAAGAGCTCGGGGCGGGCGGGGCCGAGGTCGTGGTCCCAGTAGCGGGCGGGTTCAACCGGTCGTTGCAACACCGTGCGTTGAGAGCGAGCGTAGCTGCTCGGCGAAGACCTCCGCGGGAGTCTTCCAGTCCAGGACCTTCCTGGGCCTGTTGTTCAGCGTGTACGCGACTG
>NZ_JAHXOZ010000026.1 GCF_023147585.1 Micrococcus sp. EYE_212 | reverse complement strand
ATAACACCGCCAGCACACAACCACACAACCGATTGCGCCCACACCACAAACCGTGTATGGTTTGACTCAGCGGGAGGCACCCGGCCCCCTGCACCCCTAGCCTTGGAGGCTCTCATGCTCACGTTCAACGCCCGCCAGCTGCTCCGCGGTCTCGATGTCGCTTCCTACCCCGCCCGCCTCGCCGACGAGCCGGTCGGGGCTCGCCTGACCACGGTCCCTCTGGAGGTGACCGACCAGGGCCTGATCGCCTACAGCACGGACCGCTACCAGCTCGCCCGCACGCTGACCGAGTACGCCCTGGAGGCGCCCGCGCACGGCGCGGGCCTGCCGCCGGTGCGCCTGCACCGCTCGGGCCTGAAGGTTCTGCTCCCGGTGCTCCGCGCCGCGAAGAAGGACGGCACGGTGGAGCTGACGGCCGACAAGGACACCGTCACGTTCACCGTCCACGCGGCGAACGGGCAGGTGCAGACGGTGCCGCTGAAGAACTACGCGGACGCGGACGAGTATCCGAAGATCGCTTCCCTGTTCCGCCTGCACACCCAGCCGCGGGGCGCGCTCGAGGAGGGCACGTTCACGGTCAATCCGAAGTACGTCAAGGCGCTGGCCGACGTGACGGCGCGGTACACCAGCGACGGTGAGGTGCTCACGTTCGACCCGGACACCAACCACTCGGGCAAGCCCGTCGCGTGGGTCCACGGCCAGTGGGCGCACGGCATTCTGATGCCGATCCGTCGGGATCAGCTCCCCACGATCGACGCCGAGTACGAGGGCGTGGGACGTCTGTTCCGCGCCGTGCCGCTGATGCAGTCCCCGGAGTCCGCCAGCGTGCGGGAGGGCTCCGCCGTGGAGCGGGCCAGCACCCGCGGAACCGCCGAGGCTCCGGCCACGGCCTGATTCCCTCTCCCTCTCGGCGGGGTCGTCGCACTGCGGCGGCCCCGCCGCTGACCGCCCGGGCCGCAAGCGCCCACACCCCCCGGTGGCCCCGCCCGCACGATGCGGGCGGGGCCGTCCGCCCGCGGCGGCTGCCGCTGTCTCCGCGGCACCACGAGCTCGCAGCGCGGCGCCGGCAGCTGGCTGCCCCTCCACGACACGTCCCCCGCCGGTCGCCGGCCCAGACATCGCCCCCCACGGCGGGGCCCTGTCGTGCCGCCGCCTCCGCGCCCTCCCCCCTTGCTGAGCTTCCAGCCGTCGGCGGCCCCACGCGCTCTCGGCTGCTGGCCGCGAGGGCCCCGCCGCGGACCGTGTCGGGGAGATGGCCCGGGCCCGCGGCTCCAGCCGCCGCGGCGGCCGGCAGCTCGAGCTCGCGCAGCCGGCAGCGTCCCTCCGCGACACGTCCCCGCCCGCCCCGCCATCCAGAGGCTGCTCGGCCTGCGGACTCCAAGCGCCCGTAGACCCAGGCCTCCCGCCACCCCGAGCACGCCAGTCGCGGCCGCGCACCGGCCGCACCCCGTGCCACCAGCCCCCACGCATCGCTTCCAGACCCCGCGGCGTGCCGGGGACATGCCCCGGATGCCCAGCTCCAGCAGCCGCGGCGGCCGGCAGCTCGAGCTCACGGAGCCGGCAGCGTCCCTCCGCGACACGTCCCCGCCCTCCACACTCGCTCGCCACTGATGGCCGTGGGCACTGGGTCGCTCTCCCAGGTGCCAGTGGTGGTGTTCAGTAGACGCTAACCAACTGCCCTTCTTTGGCCTACTCTTCCTGGATTCGTGCGGGTTCCCATAGGTGCATTCCCTAAACACCTTCTGATTTGCTTTTCTGTCCCTCCTTTGCTATACTTGAAAGGCTGGGGAACTCCCGGTGCGCCCCGCGGAACTCGCCGCGCGGGTGCCTCACAAAGAGAGGAAACGAAGCATGACCCATGGCAGAGTACGAGGCCGCTACAGCGGCCTGACACGTGCACATCACACCCGCTACGAGACAGGGAGAGGCTCCTGTAAGGATCCGTTAGGCACGCACCGTCCGTCCACCTTGAGCAGGTGGATCAGACGCATCACGCAAAACCCAATGCTCATATTCATTTTCGTTCTTGCCAACTGCATGGTCGCAGTCACCGACACTGTCGAGGCCGCCGAGAAGGTCGCCGAGTGGCTTCATGCAGTCCCCTGGGAGGCGATAGCCTCCCTCGCATCCGATCTCTTACCCCACATCGTGGAAATACTGATTTGGATATTTCTACTCCTTTGATTAGGAGAAAATGCAAAGTTGAGCCCCTCTGGAGGATCTTCCTTCAGGGGGGCTCTTGCATGCCCGCCCGCCATGGCGACCCTAGATCGCCAGGCTCCCGAGTACCTCTACGTGGCCCTGGTGGATGCGACCGGGCCGCGGCGGATGGAGGGGGTGGACTTCCACACGGGCACGTTCCCGGACGGGCTGAGCTGGAAGACCACGGTGGAGGCGGAGGCGGTGCTCAACGCCGCCGTGGCCATGGGTCCGCGTGAGGCCGCCGCCGGCGCGCTGGCCGTGCTGGCCTACGTGTCCTGGCTCCGAGGCCAGGGGACCCAGGCCGACGAGCGCCTGGCGCTCGCCAAGGCGTGCGTCCCGTGCCACGCACACGTGCGCGCCGTGTCCGCCATGATCCGCGCCACCTCGGTAGCCGTGGTCGCCGCCGACCTCGACCTGTCCGGGAAGCCCGTCAAGGGCTGACCGAACCGGCCCGGGGGCCGCTCACCGGCGCCCCCCCTGTCGCGGACTCGACCGCGCAGCCGGTAGCTCCAGGTGCAGCTGCCGGCTGCGGATCTCCGCGACACGTCCCCGCCCTGCCCGCGCTCGCGGGTTGGCCACCACAACATCGTGAGTGTATGGTTTGACACAGCGGGAGGCATTCGGCCACCTGCACCCTTACTGGAGGAGGCAGCTCATGGAGCAGCAGACCACCACCCCCACCTACGCCGACGGCTACAAGGCCGGGTATCAGGACGCCAAGGCCTTCTACACCCGCCGCGACAACCACGCGCGCACCGTGGCCCGCCACTGGCGCGCCGTCGCCGACCACCCCAAGGGCGCCCGCTCCATCGAGGTGCTGACCATGCTCTTCCCCGAGCTGGTCCGCACCCTGGACGCCATGGCCGCTCACGAGCTGGATCACCCCCAGCCCTGAGCCGCCACCTCCCCCGACGGGCGCGGACCGCACGGTCCGCGCCCGTCGGCGTCCCCGGCCCGCTCTCTCGGATCGGGGGGCTGAGATCCTGGCGCACGCCGGCGGGGCGACGTCGCCCGCCCTCGGCGGCACGCGGCCCCCGGGCCCTCAGCCGAAGACGCCGCCGAAGGCCATGGCGGTGGCAGTCTCCACCACCCCCGTGACGGCGGACCCCAGGGCCGCGCTCCCTACGTTGGCGGCGAGACGACGCAGGCGACCGGCTCCCTCAGCCACAGGGCCGACGGCGGGCTGGTCTTCCTGGAGCGCCTGCTGGAGTTCGTCGATGGCCTCGGTCAACTCCTCCTCCCCCTCCTTCTCCGCCATCACACGCAGGTCTGCAAGCGCGCGAGAGAGGTCTTCGACCGTGCCCTGAGCATGGGCGCCCTCGCCGACAGCCACAGGGCCAGACGGCGCGTGGAGATAGGTGATGTATTGCACGCCCACGCGATCGCTCAGCGCGGCATCGACCGCGGCGCGGCTGGGCAGCTCACCGAGGGGGGTGTCGGCGGTGAGGTCGGCGACGAGCTCGACCAGGCTGGTGCGGATGCGGTCCACGATGCCGCGGAGGGTCGGACCGGGCACCGCGTACATCAGGCTGGTGATCTGCTGATGCGGCGGCAGGATGGCGTTGAACACCATCTGCGCTGCACTGAGCGGGCCGGTCCCGTAGTGGAACGCCTCCCGAGTCGCCATCTCCTCGATCTCCGCCAGAGGCCCCTTGAGGGTCAGCAGTTCGGGGACCACCTCCCGGACGTCGTCGGGGAAGTCGTACCACGAGACGGGTTGCCTGCTCACGACGGTGTTGCCGCTGATGGAGGACATGAGCATGCCGGCATGGATGCTCCGGTAGGCAGGCGCGTCGACATCGTCCGGGTAGCCGTTGAGCTCGAACCTCGCCCACTCCCGCAGGCTCTGCGAGCCGGTCTGCGCGCCGAGCATCAGGCACTTGCGCAACAGGCCGGGCAACGGTTCCGCCTCGTCGATGACGCGCTCGCGGAGGTCAGTGAGCAGTGAGCTGGTCATGGTGTCCTTCGCCGGATCCGGTGGGATGCTGATCGTATCCATCCCCCGACTGAACAGGCCTCGCTCTCCCCCGCCCCGCGCGGCTCCCTGCCCGCCCCGCAGCCGTGCCGGGGACACATGCCCCGGACCTCCAGCTCCCGCAGCCGCGGCAGCCCGGCCGGCCGAGCTGAAGCAGCCGGCCGCCCATCTCCACGACACGTCCCCGCCCGGCCCGCGCTCGCGGACCCCTGGGCGTAATACGCAGGCCAGCGCCGTGCCGCCTACCCTCGGCCGCAGCTCTGCCGGCGGACATCCACGGCACGCCGGTCTCCCCCATGCGTGGATGACACGGCAGTCATCGCCGCCAGAAGCACCACATGCCGCGGCGCTCCGTCTCCCTGCTCGTGAGCTCCTCGAGCTTGCCCTCCACGCGGCTCAACTCCTGCTCGTACCAACGCAGGTCCGCCTCGCGCTGCCTCCTCTTCCGCTCGGCTTCCTCCGCAGCTTGATCCTCCAGGCGCTCAGCACGGAGCGTCAGCTCGTCCTGCCAGAAGAGGCCACCGAAGATGAACGCAGAGGACAAGAGCAACCCCAACGCCCCCATCGAGTCGACCACCGGACTGTGCCAGAAAAACCCAGCCGCCAGCGGCATGCAGGCCACGATGGCCGCCGCAATCGCCCAGTTGGACCGCGCCCTGCCAGCCTGCCGCGTCGACACCAGGGCACGGAGCACGGCCACGAAGAACACCCACGCCAGGACGAACAGCGCGCGCAGCTCAGGCGACATCGCAGGCTCCCCTCCAGGGGGCGGCGGAGCTGAAAATCCCAGGCTGTCGTCCTCCGAGGCCAGCACGCCCAGCGTCGTTACAGCGGACCAGATCGCCCCCACGATGGCCCCCCACGCGGCCAGCCACCTCCCGCGAGCTTTGAGTTGCGAGGCCCGCTCCGCCGACGCCTGCTCATCGCCTGCCATCTACCCTCCTACCGGGAACCCCCGGGACTCGGCCTGGCGCCGATCCACGCCGCCGGCACCCTCCGCCCATCTTGTCCCGACTCAGCCGCCAGAGAGCCCACCTCCCGCGGAAATCGCTGTCGACCCAACGACCACGCCGGGGACGTGCCCCGGACCCGCGGCCGCCGGCGCCCCGAGCTGAAGCAGCCGCGGCCGCCGGCAGCACATCTCCACGACACGTCCCCGGCCGACCCGCGCTCGCGGACGCGTTCGCTCCGGGCTGGCCGGGCCGGGACGTCCGCACGCCGGCGTCGCCGTCGAGTGGACGGGGCCGCCGACGCTGCGACCATGGGTGGCCCTGGCGGTGCTGCCCCCGTGTGCGCGTCCCCCCGGCTCCGCAGGTGTCTTGCCGGCCCGGGGCTGGAGCGTTGGCGCATGAGACGACGGCGGCCCCCCTCCAGTGAGGGGGGCCGCCGTGGCGGGGAGGTCAGCAGAGGTTTGCCTGGCAGTCGGGGCAGATCTGGGAGATGATCCGCTCCCGCTCCACCTTGGTGCGGTGGGGCAGGACCTCGTGGACGGGCTGGCCGGCGTCCAGGGCGTCCGCCTCGTCCTGGGTGATGGAGACGTAGTCGGCCTTGCCGCAGAGGGGGCAGAGGCAGTCGATGTCGGCGCTGTCCGGGCCGTAGACGTTGTAGATGCGGTGGGCGATGCGTCCCATGGGGCGCTCCTTCGGTGAGGGGTGCAGGCCCCCTGATGAGGCCCGCTACGTGTCTAACCATACACGTCCCCCGCCTACCGCACAAGCGTCTTTCGCGGTCGGTTCAGCAGCAGCTCATGCTGGATCTCCGCGACACGTCCCCGTCCGATCCGCGGGCCCAAGCTGCGGCCGCGAGCTCATCCGCACGCGATCGCCGAGGCCGGTCATGCCGGCTCGGCCGCGGCCTCCTTGGCTGCGGAGCTGCCCGCGATGAGCTGCGCGATGAGCTCGGCGTCACCGGGGGAGCTGGCGGCCGGCGCCTGCGGCTGCTCCAGAAGCTGCTCGACCCAGTCCGGCGTCTGGTCATGACGCTGGGCGAGCACGTAGGGCCCGCGGAGCAGGGCAGGCAGGTTGTAGGCCCACACGACCGGGTCCTGGGCGTAGGTGGCGCGCCGGCGCTCGCCGCGGCCGAGGTCGTCGACGGTGGGGGTGGGCAGCTCGAGGTCGAGGTGCCCCTCGGGGTCATGGATCTGGACGTCCTCCCCGTCAACGTGCACGTATCCGACGTGCCGCTGGAGGCCGGAGGGGCCGTCCAGGTGATGGATGGTGATGGTGAACATCAGATCTCCTTATGTTGATCTTGTATCAGTTTATCAGCGCTCGTAGAGATTCGACAGGCTCAGGATCCGGCCCTTGCTCTGCATCAGACGAGCCCTCCGGCGCACCTCGTGGAAGCGGCCGTCCTCGATCGTGCCGCGCAGGCCCAAGCCGTCTTCAGAGTCCAGGAAGCGGGCCAGGACCGCCTTCTCCTCCCGAGTGGTCGCGCGGGCCTGCGGGAGCTTGGAGCGCGCGTCGACGAACATCGAGGCGTTCACGCCGCCGACGCCGTCGGTGAAGGCGAATCCGTTGTCGATCGCCGAGAGGCCGCGGCGGTCCATCAGGACGTTGTTGCCGTGGCGGTCGACCTGCCCGATCAGGCAGTCGAAGAAGGCCAGATCGCTGGCCTGGTCGGAGTGGTGCTCTGCCATGTGCATCAGGTTCATCTTCGTCCTCATCGGCCCCCCGGGGACTCCGTAGGAGATGGAGCCCCACTGGCCCTCGTACTTGACCAGGGCCACCGGAGGCACCAAAGCCGCGTACTTCGGACCCAGCGCCTGGGCGAACTGCGAGGCCGCGGCCTCATGGGTGGGCTGGAGTCGGCCATCGTGGCCGTAGGACTTGGCCACTCCCGTGTTCAGCGCGTCGTAGGGCTTGAAGTAGCCGCACGCGCCGTCGTCCCACACCAGACGCTTGATGTCGTTGACGCCCTTGCCCGCGACCGACGCACCCTCACGCGCCGAGTCCATCCGCATCAGCTGCCGCTCTTCGGCGGTGCGCCCCTGCCGCTCCACCAGCAGCGCCACACGGGCGGCTTCTTCCTCGCCGCACTGGTCCTCCCACTCCGACCACTCCGACCCGCGAGCGCCCGTCGAGGCTGAGCCGGGAGTCGGGGTCGGGGTGCGGTGGTCGCGGCCAGCGCCTGCGCCTGCGCCGCCGCCCGCACCGGCGACCGCGACGCCGCCGCCGGCTCCGCCGCCACCGGCCACTCCGGCGCCGCCAGCGCCCCCACCGCCGCCGACGCCTCCTGCTCCGCCGGCGGCTGCGGCGGCCGGCGCTCCCCCGCGGGCCGGTCCTCGGCGGGCTGGGGCCTTGGGGTCGTTGCGCAGCTCGGTCTTGGCCGCCTCCCATCCCTTCTTGGCCGGGCCCGCGGCGCGGGCGAAGACGCTTTCCGGAGCGCCGGCCTGACCGGCCCACTCCTTGATCTCGTTGACGGGCTTGCGCTGCCTCTTCAGCTCGGCCAGCTCGTCAGCCTTGCCCTCGGCCTTGGCCCACCGGGCGATCTGCTGTCCGATCGCCCGGTTCTCCCGTCGACGCTTCAGCGCGGCATCCCGTGCCGTTGCGTTCGGGGGGCATCGACGTCCGTGGGGACACCCCGCCTCGCCCTGAGCCCTGCACATGCCAACCTCCTGGTCCGATCCATCCGCCCTGCACGGGCGCCTTCACTGACCACAAGGCCGGGCTCTCCGCGACATGTCCCTAGCTGCTGACGAGTCCGTCAGGTCAGTCGTCCAGGCCGCGGGCCCGGCGTCTGGCGGACCGATAGGCGGCGATCATGACGATGGCCACGAGCACGGCGCCGGCCCCCAGGACCAGGGGGAGGCTGACGCCGACGCCGGTGTCTGCGAGCTCGAAGGCGGCCTGGTCTGCGGGGACGAGCAGGCCGATCTCCAGCAGGCTCTGGCGCACGGAGTTCATGGCGCTGGCGGCCCAGGCGGTGAAGGCGCCGGTGCCCAGGAAGAACATGCCGGCCAGGGTGATCCAGATGATGTCGGTGCCGTCGCTGGTGCCGTTGGTGTTCGCGCTCATCTCAGTTCTCCTCGTGTTCGATGTGGCGGGTGGGCAGCATCTCGGTGGCGGCCACGGAGATGCCGCCGGCCTCCCCGGTGTCGCGCTCGATGTACTCCAGGTAGATCCCGGCCTCGTCCTCCTGGGGGTCCTCGGCGAGCACCGCCCAGGTCTCGGCGTCGGGGTCGATCTGGATCAGGTCGCCGGCCTGCAACTCCTCGGCCGGGGACTCGACGGGCTCGCCGTAGCCCTCGAAGAGGTCCTGTTCGTCGTCGGGCACGTAGGGCACGTGCTTGCGCTCGGCGATCACGGGGCGGCTGGGGTCGGCCAGCACAGCCGGAGAGGGGCGCCCGGTCGGGCGTTCCTCGACCGCGGCAGTGGCGGGAGCAGTGTTCAGGGACTGCAAGGCCGCGAGCGCGCCGGCCGGGACGGCCGCGCTGGCGGCGGGCGCGGTGGCCGGCTGCACCTGGGGCTGGTCGGGGGCCTCGTAGACGCGGGCGTCCATGTAGTCGGCGTAGCTGGTGGGGTTCTCGTTGCCGTCCAGGTCCACCGTGACCGGCTCGAGGATCTCCACCAGCATCTTCTTGTGCACGACTTCGCGGGGGCGCACCGCGGCGACGCGCTGGGGGTCGTAGTCGTCGGATCCCGGGTCGGGGTTGGGGGCGTAGATGGTCTGGATCATGACGGGCACACCGGCGGAGTTCAGGGCCATGCCGCGGCCCTTGATGTGCCGGGGGATGGTGGTGCCGACCACATAGGAGTCCCACATCATCTTGGCGCCGTCGGGGCTGAGGCGGGACATGGCCACGCGCATGCCGAGGTTGTCGCGGAACTCACCGGAGATGAAGCGGGTGTCCGCGCGCTGGAGGCCGATGAGCATGTGGATCTTCGCCGAGCGGCCCAGGCGTCCAATGTTGCCCAGGCGCTTGAGCACCGCGGACTTGGAGGATCCGCCCTTGGGCTTGACCTCGGCCCACCAGTCGTCGGCGGCCTCGATCAGCGTGGTGGCCTCGTCGACGATCAGGGCCACGGGCTCGAAGTCGGCGGAGGTCGCCTTGCCGGCCTCGATCAGCGCATAGCGCTCGTTCATCAGGTCGTGGGCGTCCTCGATCAGCTTCACCTGGTGCTCGATGCGCGAGGCCAGCCGCGCCACGTTCGGCCAGTCCCGCAGGCCGATGAACTCGATCCGCTTGCCGTCGATCACCCAGACCTTCCAGCCGGCCTGGGTCAGGCGCTGGACGACGTTCTGCTCCACGACGGTCTTGCCCGAGCCGGTGGTGCCGACCACCACCATGTGGGGCTGCTTGCGGGGGTGCCAGGAGAGCTGCTCGCCGTCCTCGTCCACACCCAGGGGGATCTGGAAATCTCGGTAGTCGGCGTGGGTGCGCACCAGCGGGGAGTGCTCCGGCGGGGGCAGGACCAGGGAGGGCATCGGCTCGCGGGCGGAGAACACGACGGTGTCCTCGACCAGGTTCCACTCCGGGACCCAGTCTCCGGGCACGCGGGTGGCCAGGACCCGCTCCACGCGCAGCCGCTTGGAGGCCATGGCCATGTTGCTGCCCTGCTCGTGGGCGACCTCGATGCGGGTCGCGTCGCCGTCGTCGTTGAGCTCGACCTTCACGCGGGCGGACTCGCCCAGCAGGTCCCGCACCACCCGGGAGGCGCGGTCCACGGTCGGGTCGGTCTTCTCCACCTGCTCGGCCCCCACGGCACCGAGCACCACGCGGCGCTTACGCGGCAGGTGAGCCTCCACCTTGTACTTGGCCCCGAGGCTGACCGAGGCGACCTCGGCCAGGGACTTCAGCCACTCCGGGTCCGGCACCACCCTCGCGTGGTAGGTCAGCTGCACCTGCTGGGGCAGGCCGATGAACCCCCCACGCCAACGGGAGAGCTTCACCGCGGCCCGGGACGGCCGCGGGCGGATCAGCATCACCGGGCAGATCTGCTCGGTGAAGTGGTCGGCGATCTCCGCCCGCTGCCGCGCCCGCTCGGCCACCACCAGGGATGCCGTCGAGACGCCGGCACCACCGCCGGCGACCGTGTAGGCCAGGGCCGGGTCGGTGGCGGCGAACATGCCGGCGGCCAGCGCGCCGGCGGCGACCAGTCCTGATCCGATCCCGAGGAACTTCGCCGGCTGCGGCTGAGGGGCCAGCGCCCTGAGCCCCTCGTCGACCTCCTGATGCGCGCCGGCCTGCGCCGTGCCCACACCCATCTGCGGCTCCATGTCCACGCTCATCTGCGGCCTCACCCTCTGGCCCCGAGGACGGGGCCGACGACTCTCGTTCACTGCCCATAAGGCCCGCCCGCGCCGCCGATGTCCCTCCCCCGCCTCGCCGACGCACCCCACCCTCTGATCGCCCCCCCGGTACCCCCTGCCGTAAAAACGCAATCATGTGGTGGCAGATCACCCCGCTACCCCCTTCCATGGACTTGACACGTCGGGTAGCCTCCTCAGCGAGACGGAGTCGAGAGGAGGAGGCTACCCGAGCGAATCAGCCCATTCCAGAGGGCAATATCTCGCTTTTCTTTCTTCCCCGTCCTTCAGGATTTCCCGATGGGTGGAGGCGCTCGACTCCCGCTCTTCCCGCGGGCTTCCCGCTCGCGTTATGGCACCTGAACGGCTGTCGAGATGCAGCGAAGATTTCACAAACGCGCAAATATGTTTCATACGACCACGAGCCACTTAGGTATTGACAGTTGAACCCTGTCCGGGTGCAGCTCGTGGTTCTCCAGTCAGCCCGTGTGCGACGCTGACGCCATGAACCAGCCCTCCATGGCCACCCTGTCTTCGGGAAAAATCACCCTGCGTGACGCCCGTCGCGGGACCACACGGGATGTGGAACTGGAGCCCTTCGAGATGGCCGTGCACCCCCTCCGTGACCGGAGCACCGGACGCCCGCTCACGCCTCTGACATGGTTCGAGACCATCAACCTCTGCAACGAGCTATCCAATGCTGAAGAGCTGCAGCCGGCCTACACGCATGCTGGGGACGGACGCTCCGTCACCTGGAACACGAGCGCTGACGGGTACCGATTGCCCACCGAGGCCGAGTGGGAGTACGCCTGCCGCGCCGGAACGACCTCGCCCACCTACGGGCCGCTTGAAGACATCGCCTGGACCAGCCTCGACCACCTTGAGGGCCCCCAGCCCGTCGGCATGAAGAAAGCCAACCCGCACGGTCTGCACGACATGCTCGGCAACATCTGGGAATGGTGCTGGGACTACGCCGATCCCGCCCGCTACGGCGACTACCGCAGTCTGCGCGGGGGTGGCTGGGCGGATGAACCCTGGAGCGTGCGCGCCTCAGTGCGCCGGGGCAGCGCCCCGGACGCCGTCCTGGAGGACGTGGGACTCCGCCTGGCCCGGGGTCTGGTCGGCAGCCCGGGACAAGCTCAGGGCTGGTCCCATGAGGCAGACAGGCAACGAGCCGCCATCTGCGGGCCGCTTCCCGTGGGGTGGACACCCTTGCGGGAGATCTTCGCCTGAGAAGGGAACCGCCCAGCCTCATTCGGCGGAACGGAGCCGATCCGTCGGCAACGACAACATCACCGTCGCGGTGAGATCCGGCGCCTTGGCCACCGCCCTGTCATCGAGCCGCGGCGCCACTGTGACGGCCTCTCGTGAGAACTCCTGGATGCCCACGGGCACCCATGCGTCACCCTCGGTGCGAAGCAGCCACTGTTCGCCCAACGCCTGCAAACCGACGGTGTCAAGCAGTTCTTCGGCCTCGGTCGACTCCATGGGTTCACCGCATCGCCGACGCAGGAGGTCGTAGGGGATGAAGAGGCCTTCGTCGGTCATCTCGATGTACCCGACGTGCTCGCGGTCATCAGCGCGGAGGTGATCTAAAACAGGCTCTCCTGACGCTTCCGTGGGTGTTCTGGCGAGCCGTTGACGAGGGCGCGCCGCTCTCTGCCTAGGTTTCTGGCTGTTGAGGTCAGTTACCTGAAGGGCGGAGAACGGCGTGCGGAACGCAAGCC
>NZ_JAHXOZ010000025.1 GCF_023147585.1 Micrococcus sp. EYE_212 | reverse complement strand
GTCATCGTGATGACTCCATTCGAGGGTGCTGTGAGAGGTTCACTCGAAGGATCACACGGTGGCCGCGTCCACGTCTGAGACGACGTGCCCGACCACCGGGCGCTACACCACTATGCGGGACTCAACTACCGCGGACGCGGCCACGGCCGCGCGCTGGCCGAGCGGCTCGTCCTGGGCACCGCCGGCCTCACGCGTTTCGAGACCTGGCCGCTGACGCCGCGGCCGGTGGCCGGGCAACGGGCGCTCACCCCGCCCAACGGCGCCGGCGCGGTGCCCGCCGAGCATCCGGGTGTGCGTCTCGCCCAGTCCTACGGCTTCGCGCTCGTCCAGATCGAGCGGGTGAGCCGGTATGACTTCGCCGATCCGGGGATCGACCCCGCCGTCGCCCTGGGCGAGGCCGAACGCGTCTCGTCGGACTACGAGCTCCACGCCTGGGAAGGCGCGGCCGACGCGGCCCTGCAGGACGACCTCGCCGTCCTCAAGGCCCGCATGGCCACGGACGTGCCCTCCGGGGAACGCACCGTGGTGGAGCAGGTCTGGGATGCGGCCCGCGTGCGTCGCATGGACGAGCAGATCCTGACGACCGGGCGGCTCTTCCGCGCGGTGGCGCGGCACCGTGCCACCGGTCGGATCGTCGCCCTGAGCGAGCTGGTGGCGCCCCGCTCGCGCCCGGACGGGCTGATCGACCAATGGGACACCATCGTGCTGCCCGAGCACCGCGGCCACCGCCTCGGCATGCGCGTGAAGGCGGCGAACCTCATCGCCGTGCGCGACGCGCTGCCCGGGGCCCGCGCGATCATCACGTGGAACGCCGAGGAGAACCGGCACATGCTCGACGTCAACGAGGCGCTGGGCTTCCGGCCTGTGCTGGCCGAGGCGTCCATGGAGGCGTCGGCGCCGCTGCGACGTCGCTGACGGCCCGCGACCCGCGGCGCCGTCTCACCCCGGCTCGAGCGTCCGCTGGGCCGCCTCCCGCACCGCCCGCGTGAGCCGCACCAGGCGCGTCACGGGCAGTGTGGCCGCCTGCCAGTACAGGGGCACGAGGACGTCGTCGAGCCCGGGCACGCGGACCAGCCGGCCGGCGCGCACGTCCTCGACGGCCTGGGCGTCCACGAGCATGCCCCACCCCAGGCCGGCCCGGACGGACCGGTGGAACCCGTCGAACGACGGCGCCAGGTGCGTGGGCGGGGCGACGTCCAGCTCGGCGCCGCTCAGCGCGAGGCGCTGCAGGTCGTCCTTCGCGTTGTAGCGCATCATGGGCATCGCGCCGAGGTCGACGACGTCGCCCGCCGCATGCCGGGCGAGCAGGGCGGGCGAGGCGAGCGGGACGTAGCGCATGCTCCCCAGCGGCTCCGCCGCGCACCCCTGCACCGGCTGCGGCTCCGTGGTGACGGCGGCCAGCACCTCGCCCCGGCGCAGCAGCCGGGCGCTGTGGTCCTGGTCCTCGACGTGCAGGTCGAGGACCGTGTCGTCCCAGTCGGCGGCCTCCGCCAGGACGGGCCCGAACCACGTGCCCAGCACGTCGGCGGGCACGGCCAGGGAGGTGACGCTGCGCCCGGCCACCGTGCGGCCCAGCCCGGCCCACGCCTCCTGTTCGAGCACCCGCATGTGCCGGGCCACGCGCACCAGGCCGACGCCGGCCTCGGTCGGCTCGCAGGGTGTGCTGCGCCGGAGCAGCACCTGGCCCGCCTCCCGCTCCAGGGCGCGGATGCGCTGACTGACCGCGGAGGCGCTGACGCCGAGCTCGTACGCGGCCGCCTCGAACGAGCCCTCGTCCGCGATCGCACGCAACGCCTGCAGCTGATCCAGGTTCATGAAGCAGAGCTTAGGCACCTGCAGTTCTCTTCGTTTGGCTCAGGCCCGGCCGGGCCCTAGCGTCCTCACCCATGTGGACCCTCGCCGGCACCGGCCTGCTCACCGGACTCGCCCTCATCGTCGCCATCGGCGCCCAGAACGCCTTCGTGCTCCGCCAGGGCGTGCGCCGGGAGCATGTGGGCGCCGTCGTGCTGGTGTGCATGGCCTCGGACGCCGTGCTGATCCTGGCCGGGACCGCCGGGGTGGGCGCGCTCGTGCAGGCCGTGCCGTGGCTGCTCGAGGTGCTGCGCTGGGGCGGCGCCCTGTACCTGCTCTGGTTCGCGGTCTCCTCCCTGCGTGCCGCGCTGCACCCGCAGGGGCTCGTGGCCGAGCAGGCGCCGCGCACCGCGGGTTCGGTCGTCGCCACCACGCTCGCGCTGACCTGGCTCAACCCGCACGTCTACCTGGACACTGTGGTGCTGCTGGGCAGCCTCGCCAACCAGCACGGTCCCGACGCGCGGTGGGTCTTCGCCGCCGGCGCCGTCGCCGCCTCGGTCCTGTGGTTCACCGCGCTCGGCTACGGCGCGCGCCTGTTGGCCCGGGTGCTCGCCGACCCGAAGGCGTGGCGCGTGGTGGACGTGGTGATCGCGGTGGTCATGGCGGTGCTCGCGGTCCGGCTCATCACCGGTTCCGACGTGTGGGGGTGAGTCGGCAGACGCCGGTTCTGGCGTCGGGCTGAATCAAGGTCGCTCAACGTCGACCCGCCAGAGCTGGGCTCGTGCGGCCCCCGCGAACAGGCGTGCACCGCACGGCACCAGCCGTTCCAGGACGTCACTGACGGTCAACGGAGGATTCCGTGTCGCGCCCGCTTGGGCTGCGAGAGCCGTCATCACTCGAGCCGTGTCCAGGTCGAGCTGGTTCATGAAAAACTCGTCCGGACTCTGCACCTCGATGTCGAAGGACTCAACGACCTCCCGCGGGAAGTCCTTCAGATTCGCCGTGACGATCAGGTCAGCACGCCCCTGGATCGCGGTGGCGACCACATGCCGATCATCGGGGTCCGGAAGATCAATCCCGGGCACGAGCTGCTCCCACCCCTCGACCCGCGCGTCGTCGAAGGCGGCGTCCATGACCTCCGCACGGTGACGCGCCGCGCCCGATGCACGCATGTCTGGATGCATCGCTTCCAGTGCGCGCACCGTCTCGTCCAGGATCCGCCCACTCCATACCGGCCGATAGAGGCCCGCCTCGGCCAGATGCAGCAAGGTGTCCGCTTGGGCGATGGGCACGAGGACGCACGCGTCGAGCACCGCGCTGAAGCGAGCCACTACCCGCGCTCACCCCGGAGGTCGGCGCGAGCCTGACGCAACGCCTCGCGGTAGGACTCCGCCTTCTGGTCGTAGAGCCCCGCAGACGAGGCCTCCCCTACGAGGTCGCTCAGCGAGGCACGCCGCTCCCCGCGCTTCCGCTGCTGATAGGACACGACGTCTTGGAGCCGGATGCGTCGGTGCCGACCACCGGTCGTCCTCTCGTACGGCAACGCGCCCTCCTCGAGCAGCCTCACCAGCGTGGGACGACTGATGCCGAGGAAGTTCGCCGCCTCCTGCGTCGTGAGCAGCTGGTCGACGGGTGCCACCGTGATGGCCTTGCCCACCCGCATCGCCTCGACGACGTCCCGCAGGACGTTGAAAGCCTCTGGCGGCAGGGGGACCTTCTGGCCGTCAGGGCCGACCAGGGCGGCCGGCTGCGTCAGGCCGTCGAGGAACCTGCCGACGTCGAGCATCTCCTCGAGGTCCGTCGGCGGCAGCACCGTGTGCTTGTCATTCACCGTCGCATTCATGGAGCAAGACTACCCGCGAAAACGAAAAATTCGCAGTCCCCTCCCGCCTCCGCTTCCCCGCCCCGGGGCTCTGTGTCAGCCGCGCGCGTAGGCGAGCGACTCCTCGATGATCCCGACGACGACGGCCAGCTCCGCCTCGTCCCGCGGACCGTAGAGCATCCACTCCGTGCCGAAGTCCGCGTAGCCATGCGGTTCGAGCCATCCGAGCTCGGCCAGACGAACGCCGCGCTCGGGCGCCAGGACGAGGTGCACTGACGTGTCGTCCACCCCATGCAGGTGCACCGGCTCCCAGCGCCGGCCTGGTGAGAGGTTGACCTCCGGGGTGCGCTCCTCCGGCCGGCCTGTCAGGTGGACGGCGCGCGACGTTGCTGGCGAGACGGTGCTGTGGCCCTCCTCGACCCCGTCGAGGGCGAACACCGCAGCGGCCAGACGGCCCCACAGCTCCGGCGACGATCGCTGATCAAGCTGTCGGTGGGGCCCCTCGGTCGACGTCGCGGGACGACTGCCCGGCCGGGGATCGTCAGCGGTGAGCCGGACACGGGGGCTCGCATCAGGATCCATGCAGACGATCCTGACGGGGCCCCGCCGGCCAGGCAAGGCCACCAGGCCCCCTCACTCCCCGCCCAGCTCCTCCCGGAGGATCCGCGCACCGGCCACGAGCGCCGCCGTCTTGTCCCGCGCCACCGAGCGAGCCAGCGGCGCCATGCCGCAGTTGGTGCTCGCGATCAGCTTGTCCGCGTCCACGAACTCGAGGGTCTCCCGGAGGGTCGCCGCGACCTCCTCGGGCGTCTCGATCTCGTCGCTCGCCACGTCGATCGCGCCGACCATCACCTTCTTGCCGCGCAGCAGGCCGATGAGCTCCGCCGGCACCCGGGAGTGGTGCCGCTCCAGGGCGATCGTGTCGATCGTGGACTCGCGCAGCAGCGGGAACGACGTCTCGTACTGGCGCCACTCCTCCCCGAGCGTGGCCTTCCAGTCGTTGTTCGCCTTGATCCCGTAGCCGTAACAGATGTGCACGGCCGTCTCACACTTCAGGCCCTCGGCCGCGCGCTCGAGCGTCGCCACGCCCCAGTCGCGGACGTCGTCGAAGAACACGTTGAACGCGGGCTCGTCGAACTGCACGACGTCGACGCCCACCGCCGCCAGCTCCCGCGCCTCCTCGTTGAGGATGCGCGCGAACTCCCACGCGAGCTTCTCGCGGCTGCCGTAGTGGCGGTCGGCGAGGGTGTCGATCATGGTCATCGGCCCGGGCAGGGTCCACTTGATGGGCCGGTCCGTCCGCGCGCGCAGGGCCTTCGCGTCGTCCACGAACACCGGCGACGGTCGGCCCACCTCCCCGACGACGGTCGGCACGCTCGCGTCGTACCGGTCGCGGATCCGCACCGTCTCGCGCCGGTCGAAGTCCACACCGCCGAGGTGCTCGATGAACGTGGTGACGAAGTGCTGGCGGGTCTGCTCGCCGTCGCAGACGATGTCGATGCCCGCACGCTCCTGGTCGGCCACGGCGAGGGCGAGCGCGTCGAGCTTGCCCTCGCGCAGCCGCTCCCCCTCGAGCTTCCAGGGCGACCAGAGCGTCTCCTCCTCGGCGAGCCAGCCGGGCTTCGGCAGGCTGCCGACGAGGGTGGTGGGGATCAGGGTGGTCATCGGGTCTCCTCGGTGTCTCGTGCGGCGTGGGCGGCGGCCCAGCGCTCCAGCAGGTCGCGGTGCGGTCCCACGAAGTGCTCCTGGGTGTACTCGCCCTGCTCCCGGCCGAGGCGGGCCCGCTCCTCGCGGTCGTAGGCGATCCGGGTCTGCGAGAAGTCGCCGTGGTCCAGGCGCGGCCGGTAGACCTCGCCGGCCCCGGCGTTCGCGTTGTAGATCTCCGGCCGGTAGATCCGCTGGAAGGTCTCCATGGTGGCGATCAGCCCGGCCAGGGAGAGGTTCGCGTGGTCGTTGAGCAGGTCGCCCCGCGAGTAGAACGCCAGCGGCGCCACGGACCCGCGCGGCAGGAAGCACCGGATCCCCAGGCCCATCCGACCGAAGTAGCGGTCCGTGCGGGAGGCTTCGTCCTGGCGGTACTCGACCCCGAGCACCGGATGCTCGTTCGTCAGCCGACGGTAGGTGCGGCTCGTGGACACGCTGATGCAGATCACGGGCGGCTGCGGGAACCGCTCCCGGTACGCCTGCGAGTCGAGCAGGTGCCGGAACAGCCGCCCGTGGAGGACGCCGAAGCCGTCAGGCTCCTCGGTCCCCGGCGACGTCGCCGCGTGCGCGGGCAGCACCACGCAGAAGTCGTGGTCGCGGACGTAGGAGGAGAAGTTGTTCCCCACACTGCGACCGAGCACGGCGCCCGTCGCGCGCTCGACCACCCGCACGTCGAGCATCTCCATGAGCGGGAAGTCGACGTCCGCGCCGTCGTCGGCGGTGAATTGCACGTCGATCGAGACGATCTCGATCCGTGCCGTGTAGCGGTCCCGCTCCGGGTTGTCCCAGGGGGCGAGGTCGTTGAGGCGCCCGTCGATCATGGCCAGGGCGGCGCGCAGGTTCTCCCGCCGGTCCGCGCCGCGAGCGAGGTTCGCGAAGTTCGTGGTGGCGCGCGTGCTGGCGGCGGGCGTGTAGTCCTCGTCGAATGGCGTGGTGTGGATGCTGAACGTCAGGTCGTCCACGCGGGTGGGCACGGTGCTCGTGACAAGGGTGGCGTGGCTCATCGGGTCCTCTCCGGGGTGCGGGCGCGGGTGGTGCGGTGGTGGGCGGGGGCGGGACGGGGCACCGCGGACGACGACGGCGCCCCGCGGCCGGCGGCGACGCGTGCGGCGCACTCGAGGCCGGCCTCGAGGTCCGCCTGCAGGTCGGCCACGTCCTCGATGCCGACGGAGAGCCGGACCAGGTCCGTGGGGACGGCCAGGGGGGTGCCCCGCACGGAGGCGTGGGTCATCTCGGAGGAGTAGCAGAGCAGCGATTCGACCCCGCCGAGGCTGACCGAGAGCGCGAACAGCTCGGTGGCCTCGGCGAACGCGCGGGCCGCGGCCTCTCCCCCGGCCAGCCGGACGGAGACGATGCCGCCGAAGCCGTCCATCTGCCGCGCGGCGAGCTCGTGGCCCGGGTGGTCGGGCAGCCCGGGGTAGAAGACCTGGGCGACCTCGGGGCGGCCCTGCAGCCAGCCCGCGAGCGCGGCGGCGTTGGCGCCGTGCCGGTCCATGCGCAGGCCGAGTGTCTTGAGGCCGCGGGCGGCGAGGTAGGAGTCCTGCGGGCCGGCGACCGCACCGGCGGCGAACTGCTGGTAGGCCACCGCCTCGGCCAGCGCCCGGCCGCGGAACTCGCGGTCGGCCACCACCACGGCGCCGCCGAGCACGTCCGAGTGCCCGCCGATGTACTTGGTGGTGGAGTGCACCACGACGTCCGCGCCGAGGTCGAGGGGCCGCTGGAGGTAGGGCGAGGCGAACGTGTTGTCCACGACCAGCAGCGCGCCGGCGTCGTGGGCGATCTGCGCCCAGGCGGCCAGGTCCGCGATGCCGAGCAGCGGGTTGGACGGCGTCTCCACCCACAGCAGCGCGGTGCGGCCGGGGCGGACGGCCGCGGCGACCGCCGTCGGGTCGGTGATGTCCACCGGGGTGTTGGACACGCCCCACGGCTCGAGGACGGTGGTGATGAGGCGGTGGGTGCCGCCGTAGCCGTCACCGCCCAGCACGATGTGGTCGCCGGGGCGCAGCACGGCCCGCAGGAGGGCGTCCTCGGCGGCGAGCCCGGAGGCGAACGCGAACGCCCGGTCGCCGTGCTCGAGGGCGGCGAGCTGGGTCTCGAAGCCGTTCCGGGTCGGGTTGGAGCCGCGGCTGTACTCGTGCCCGGCGCGCAGCACGTTGATGCCGTCCTGCACGAAGGTGCTGGTCTGGTAGATCGGCGGCACCACGGCGCCGGTCAGCGGGTCGGGCTCCTGCCCGGCGTGCACGGCGGTGGTGGTGAAGCCGCGGACGGCGGGACGGGAGACGGAGCGGGTGGTGTGGTGGACGGCGGTCATCTCAGCGCACCTCCTGGGTGACGGCGGCGGTCTCGGGGACGGCGGGCGTGGTGGCTGGGACGGCCGGCCCGGCGGCGGTCACCACGGCCAGGGCACGGTCCAGGTCCGCGATCAGGTCGTCGGGACACTCCAGCCCGATGGAGAGCCGGACGGTGGTCTCGGCGATCCCGGCGGCCTCGCGCTGCTGCCGCGTCAGGCGACAGTGCGTCATGGTCGCGGGGTGCGAGACGAGGGAGCGGGCGTCGCCGACGTTGACCACCAGCTGGAACAGCTCGAGCGCGTCGAGGAACGGGGCCACGGCCTCGGGGCCGCAGGCTAGGTCGAAGGAGAACACCGAGCCGACGCCGTCCGGGAAGTCGCGGGCGGCCAGCGCCGCGCTGGGATGTCCGGCCACGCCGGGGTGGTGCACCCGCGCGACGGCGGGGTGCCCGGCCAGGTGTCCGGCCACGGCCAGGGCGGTGGCGGTGTGGCGGGCCACGCGCAGGTCGAGGGTCTCGAGCCCCTGGATGAACTGCGCCGCGCTCGCGGGGGCGAGGGTGGGGCCGAGGTCGTGCAGGAACTTGCTGCGGGCCAGCGTCAGGTACGCGCCGCGGCCGTGCCGCTCGACCAGCGTCTGCCCGCCGTAGCGGGCCTTGGGCCGGGCCAGCTGCGGCCACCGGTCGGGCGCCGCGCCGTAGTCGAACGTGCCGCCGTCCACGATCGCGCCGCCGAGCACCGCGCCGTGCCCGCCGAGGAACTTGGTGGCCGAGTGCACGACGACGTCGGCGCCGTGCTCCAGCGGCCGGTAGAGGGCCGGCGTCGCGAGGGTGCTGTCCACCACCACGGGCACACCGGCCGCGTGGGCGAGGTCCGCGAGCGCGGGCAGGTCCGGGAGGGTGGCGAGCGGGTTGGTGATGGCCTCGAGGAAGAACGCGCGGGTGTCGGGCCGGACCGCGGCCGCCCACGCGGGCGGGTCCGCCGGGTCCGCGAAGGTGACCTCGATGCCGAAGTCCGCGAACGTGTCCGTCAGCAGGTCGACGGTGCCGCCGTAGAGCTGGCTGGAGGCGACCAGGTGCTTGCCGCCCTGCAGCAGCGCCAGCAGGGACAGCGCGACGGCGGCCTGGCCGGTGGCCGTGGCGATCGCGCCGATGCCGCCCTCCAGTGCGGCGAGGCGGTTCTCGAACACCGCGACGGTCGGGTTGCCCGTGCGGCTGTAGGTGAAGCCGGGGGTCTCGAGCCGGAACATCGATGCCGCCGTGGCGTGGTCCGGGAAGCGGAACGCCGTGGTCTGGTGGATGGGCGGGACGACCGGCCGGTGGGGTGCGGCGGGCTCGTAGCCGGCGTGGACTTGTTGCGTGGCGTGACGGGGCATCTGCTCTCCTCCATCGGTCCTGGCGGTAGCACCGGGCCTGCCGTTCCCGGGGGTCCGGGTCCGGCGGGCGGGTTGCTGCGGCGTCGTCGAGCCAGATCTCTCGGCCGCTCTGGATGGGTGGTGAGCCCATCCCACGCGGCGGGCCGCCGCGAGTCCAGCGGACGGCCGGCTCGCGCGTCATATGAGCCGCCACCGCGCCATCCAGGACCGGCCGGAGCCTCTCCGGGGCGCGGCGGGCCGTGGCGGACTCGTGTGACGGACGGGCGTGGAGGAGCGGTGTGTCACACTCCCGGGCATGACACAGAGCACACCGGGCGGACCGGCCACGGGCCGTGACGGCGCCCTCTGGGCGGCGCTGCAGGAGGTGGCGCACTCGTGGTGATCGACAACGACACCGAACGCGCCCCTGACACTGGGACGCCCCCGCCGCCGGAAGGACGGGCGCGGTGGCTGGTCGCCTCCAACGCCCTCGACGCGGGTGGCCGGTCCGCCACGGACGTCGCCCTGGACGTCCTGGCGGTGCTCCTGCTCGGCGTGGGCGCCGACGGCATGGGCGTGCTGATGACGCTCTCCGGGTTGGGATTCCTCCTGCTCGGCGTGCCCATCGGCATCGTGGTGGACCGACACCTCAGCCCGCGGCTGCTCGCGGCCACCGGCCTCGCCAAGGCGGCGGCGCTCGGCTCGCTCGTCGTGGCGTGGGCGCTCGACGCGCTCACGTTCGGTCACCTCGCCGCCGTCATGGCCCTGCTGGGCGTGCTCACGGTGCTGGCCGAGACCACCCAGACCGCGCTCGTGCCGCGCGTCGTGCCGGCCACCGCCGTCGCCCGCCTGACGGCGCGGCTCGAGTCCGCCGACGCCGCCCTCGTGTTGGTCGTGCCCGCCGCGGCGGGCCTCCTCGTCGGGTCGCTGGGTGCGGGGCCCGTGCTCGGCATCGCGACGGCGTTCCTCTTCGCGGCGGCGATCGTCGCGCTCCGGGTACGGCTGCGGCCCTCCGCCGCGGTGGACATTCCGGACGACGACGGGGACCCCGGCGTCGCGGACGTCCTGTCCCGCTGGGCCCGGTTCGGGAAGGACGCCGCGGAGGGGTGGGCGGTCCTGCGGCGCACCCCGGTCCTGTGGCTGCTGACGATGGGGTCGGTGGCCGCCAACGTGGGCATGGCCCTCTTCGCCCCGGTCGAGGCGGTCTGGATCCTGACCGACCTGCGGCTCGGGCCGGAGTTCCTGGGCATCCAGATCACCGCGGGCGCGATCGGGGCACTGGCGGCCTCGTCCCTGGCGGGCCGGGCCATCGACCGCCTGGGCGAGCGACGGTGCATCCTCCTCGGCTCGGTCGGCTGCGCCGTGGCCGTGGGGCTGCACCTGCTGGCCTATGCCGACCGCGCTCATGCCGGGCTATGGCTGCTGGCCGGCGCCGCCCTCTGGGGGTTCATGGTCCTGCTCGGGAACATCACCCAGGCCGCCGTGACCGCCCGCGCCTGCCCCGAGGGCACGCTCGGGCGGGTCACCGCGATGCGCCGCACCCTCACCCGGGGCTCCGTGCCGCTGGCGACCCTTGCGGGAGGTGCGCTCGGGGCGACGCTCGGGGTCGGCTGGGCGCTCGCGGGGTGGCAGGTCCTGGCGGTGGTCTCGCTGGCCGCCGTCGTGCCGGCCGCGCGGTGGGTGGATGCGGGGCGCGACGACGTCGACTGAGGCCGAGACGCTGACGCGGACACCGAGGTCGCTTACTGTGTGGCCATGGTCAGCCTCCCCATGCTCCAGCAGCCGGTGATCGACGCCGTCGACATCCGTTCCGTCGCGGAGTTCTACCGCGAGCTCCTCGGCCTCCACTACCGCACGGGCGACGAGCTCGCGGACGGCCGCGAGCCGGACAGCGCGGACTGGCTCGTGCTGCTGGACGACGACGGCCGCCGCGTCCTGACATTCCAGCGCACCGAGGAACTGAAGCCCAGCACGTGGCCGTCACCCGAGGTGCCGATGCAGCTGCACCTGGATTTCACCGTGCCGGACCGCGATTCCCTCGACGCGGCCCACGACCACGCGCTGCGCCTGGGCGGGCGTCTCGTCCTGGACCGCTCCGACGACGAGGACGAGCCCCTGTACGTGTTCGCGGACCCGGCCGGCCACCCCTTCTGCGTCTTCGTGGGGTGAGCGCGGCAGACCGCGGGGGCGGTTTCACGCACATGTCGAAGACAAGAAGTCGCTTCAGTGCCGTCGGTAAGGTCGTCGGGTGATCCCGCAACCCACCGATCGACTCACGTTCCGGTGCATGACCGACGCTGACCTCGACGACATGTTCAGGCTCCTCGGAGACGCGGAGGTCATGCGCTACTACCCGCGGGCCAAGTCGCGCAACGAGGTGCGGCGGTGGATCAACTGGTCGAAGGACAACTACGCCACGCATGGGTTCGGCCTGTGGGTCATCGAACACCGGACCACCGGCGACTTCATCGGTGACTGCGGCCTGACCTGGCAGAACGTCGACGGCCAAGAGGTCCTCGAGGTCGGCTACCACGTCCTGCCTGAACACCAGGGACAGGGACTGGCAACCGAGGGGGCCTCTGCCTGCCTGCGATACGGGTTCGAGACCCTGGACGCAACGATGGTCACCGCGATCATCAACCCCGACAACATGGCTTCCCGTCGCGTGGCCGAACGGATCGGCATGACCGTGTGGAAGAGCACGCGTGATCCCAGTGGGGCGCCGATCGTGGTCTACAGCAGCCGCGGCCACGAGGCATGACGCACTGAACTGCCGCCATGGGTGCGTGCCCAGTGAGGAGACACGCCCTGCGCCCGGCCGGCCAGGCGCTTCAGGAACGGCTGCCCTCAGCGATCACCCGATTCACGCCCACCTCGACGAACTCAGAACGCGACTCGAGACCTATATCGACGGCGGCACGGCCCGAGCCGTCGCGGAGGCAGAGCGGGAAACCCGTGCCCATCAGGTGGATCGACCGAAGAGGGATCCGTTCGCCCCACCGCCTCGTCCGAAGCCCGGACGCTCACTCGCGGAGCTGAGCCCCGCCATCGCAGCTGAGTGGTATCCATCGAAGAATGGCGGCCTGACACCGGCGGACGTGGCGAATGCGAGGAACGCGTCCGCGTGGTGGCTTTGCAGCCTCTGTGGCGCTGAGTGGGAGGCTGTCGTCGCGCAGCGCACGCGACGTCAGACCATCGGGTGCCCTGATTGCGGAAGGGCGCGCGCCGGAGCTGAGCGATCCCGCCCCCGACCTGGCCTGAAGCGCCCTGGGTTTCGTTCCGACCTACTTCCTCAAGGAGGATCGGATCATGCCCCAGAAGTACACCCCCGAGTTCAAGGCCCGTGCCCTGAAGCTCATCGAAGAACGCGTCCGCGCCGAGCAGTGCTCGGGCTGGGTCGCCTGCACTGTCGTGGGCGAAGCCCTTGGCGGGATCTCACCGCACACCCTGCGGAACTGGTGGAAGCAAGATCGCGTCGATCAGGGCGAAGCCCCAGGGCTCAGCACCGCTGAAGCCGAGGAGATCAAGAAGCTGCGCCGGGAGAACCTCGAGCTGCGCCGCGCGAACGAGATCCTGCGCAAGGCCTCGGCTTTTTTCGCAGCGGAGCTCGACCGCCCCACGACGAGATGATCGCGTTCATCGACGAACACCGCGATCAGTTCGGGGTCGAGGCCATCTGCCGCACCCTTCGTGCGACGGAGTGTGGGTTCATCACCTCTCGCGGCTACCGTGCCGCGAAGAGACGGCCTGCCTCCGAGAGGGCTCTACGAGACGAGCTCCTCATCGAGGAGCTCAAGCGGCTTCACGCGGAGAACTACAGCGTCTACGGGGTCCGGAAGATGCACCACGCGATGGTCCGGGCCGGCTGGGAAGTAGGCCGCGACCAGGTCGCCCGACTGATGAAGCTCGCCGGCGTGGAAGGGGTGCGGCGCGGACGTAAGCCGATCACCACGAGGCCGACAGGCGAGCCGGATGCCCGCCCAGATCTGGTCGAGCGCCGCTTCACCGCGGAAGGCCCGCACCAGCTCTGGGTCGCAGACATCACCTACGTCAGGATTCTGGGCGGGAGTTGAGTCCCGCATAGTGGTGTAGCGCCCGGTGGTCGGGCACGTCGTCTCAGACGTGGACGCGGCCACCGTGTGATCCTTCGAGTGAACCTCTCACAGCACCCTCGAATGGAGGGTGGATTCAATCGGTCGTCGCAACACCCTCTCGGAATCACTGGAGGTATGGGCGATGGCAAGCAAGGACTGGGCAAGGAAGATCAGTGACGCGCCCGAGGGGACACGTCGACAGTGGAGAGCGGATCGGGCTCTGCGGGCCCCGATGCGCTCTCCTGGCAGGCCGCAGCCCTCACGAGAGGTCCAACGCCAGTTCTGGCGTG
>NZ_JAHXOZ010000024.1 GCF_023147585.1 Micrococcus sp. EYE_212 | reverse complement strand
CCCGCCGATGCCATAACACCGCCAGCACACCACCACACCACCACACCACCACACCACCACCACAAACGACACCACACAACCGATTGCGCCCACACCACAATACGTGTATGGTTTGACTCAGCAGGAGGCACCAGGCCCCCCGCACCCCTCTAGGAGGACACGATGGATGCTCTGACCGCCCGCACCCCGCTCGATCTGACCGACTACGCCGCCGCCGCCCTGCCGTCCACCCCCGCGGATTCCGTGGTGGCCATCGGCCTGAAGGGCTCGCGGCTGGGGCCGGTGATGCGCCTTGACGATGTCGCCGCCCCCGCCACCATGGCCGGAGTGATCGCCGCCAGCATGCGCCCCGCCAACTGCACGCGCGTCTTCCTGATCGGCTACGGCCCGGAGGACCGCGCCCTGCGCTGGCTCGAGCTGGAGTCCATCCTGACCGGCCACGGTCTGAGCGTGGAGGGGCTGATCCACGTGGACGGGCGCATGTGCACCAACCTGGGCACGGGCGAGGCCGTGGCCTACGCCCCGGGCACCTCCACGCTGGGCCTGCACCTGGCCCTGCTCGACGGTGCGCGGGCTGAGTACCCCACCGCCACCCCGAGCGAGTCGGACGCTCTGACGGAGGCCGTGGCGGCTCACGCGGCCACGCTGACGGACATGCACGCGGACGCTCCGGCGCTGATCGAGGGCATCAACCGCCTGCTGAAGGATCAGAACGACGCCGGGGCCGCCGCCGTCGTGCTGGCCACCCTGAACCACCGTGACCCGGAGTATCTGATCGCGGCGCTGGTGACCTGCGCGGCCCCGATCCGGCTGGAGGCGGTGGACTTCGCCCGGGGCGAGTTCCCGCACGGTCTGCGCTGGAAGGCGAGCGTGGAGGCCGAGACGGTGCTCAACGCCGCCGTGGCCCTCGGTCCGGGCCACGCCTGCGCTGGGGCGCTGGCGGTGCTGGCCTACGTGGCCTGGATCCGAGGCGCAGGAGCGGTGGCCGATGGCCGCCTGAACCTCGCCGAGCGATGCGCCCCGCACCACCCGCACGTGCGCGCCGTGCGCCGGATGACGCGGGCCACGCCCGTGGCCGTCGTGGCCACCGACCCGGCGTGGGCCTGGGGCAAGCACACGAGGGCCGCTGAGGGCCGCTGAGCGTGACCGGGGGGCCAGCGCGTAACGCTGGCCCCCCGGCGTCCGTGGAGACGGTGCCCCGACGGTGCACGCCCGCCAACGTAGCCCGGCCCACGCGTGGGCGGGCGCTGCCCGAATCGCTGTTGACCACTCGGCCGTGCGCGTGTATGGTTATACACGTAGCGGGGGGCATGAGGCCCCCGGCGCCCCGAGCGGCCAGGAGGCCCGACATGGACACCGACCAGACCACCATCTGCACCTCCCAGAACGTGCACATCGGCCAGGAGGTGGTCATCTACCACCGCACCTACCTGGGCAACTGCTCCAGCTCCAACGACGGCGTCGTGACCGCCGTCGATCCCGAGCACCGCACCTACACCGTCAGCTACCAGGACATGCGCGGCCGCGAGGCCTACACCATCTCCGACCAGTGGTACGGGGACGGCTGGGCCTACTGCATGCCCGTCGCCGAGGTGTACGGCGGCTGAGCACGACGGGGGCGGCGCGCACGCGCCGCCCCGTCGTCGCCTCTGGCCGCAAGCGCGGGCGGGTCCCGCGCTCGCTGCCGCGTGGGGACGTGTCGTGGAGATGAGCTGCCGGCTGCATCGAGCTGCTGCCGGCTCCCGAGGACCGCGACACGTCCCCGCCCTTCCTGCGACACGACCGATGGCGCGCCGGCCCGCGCTCGCGGATGGTGTTGTGCACGCGCCGGGGTATGTGTATGGTTGGACACGTCGCGGGGGGCATGAGGCCCCCGGCACCCCGACGGCCAAGGAGGCCCCCATGTCCAAGCACATCTATTCCGCCGGCTCCCTGCGCGCAGCCCTGAGCGCCGGCTCCCTCGCCGCCCGCGTCTCCCCCAACCGCGGCCCCGTCCACCTGGAGGTGCTCCCGGAGAACGCCCTGCGCGTGATCAGCACCCACGAGGACGCCTACGCCTGCGCCTACGCCGACTCCGACCGCCCGGCCCCCGCCGCGCTCGCGGGCCTGCCGCCGGTGGTGCTGTGCGTCCTGGACGTCTCCCAGCTGATGCGCCACCTGGACGCGCTCCCCCTGCCCGAGACCCCGGTCAACGTCACCGCCACCGCCGACCGCGTCCACGTCGACGTCGTCGGCGGCCGCGAGCGCTGGACGTTCGCCAACCTCGCCGCCCCCGGCGTGCCCACTCCCGCCATCCCCCAGGCCCCCGGCCCCGGCGTCGAGCTGCCCGCCCTGCCCGCGACCCTGGGCCTGCCCGGGCTGCTGATGGACGTGCTGAGCGGCGGCGGCCGCCTCCACGGCACCCGCTACCTGCGCCAGCGGATCCACGGCGTGCCCGGCGCACTGGACCTGATCGGCTGGAGCATCGGCGCCTGGGCACACGGACGCGCCTACGTCGCCCCGATAGACGGCTACACGCCGGCCGCCCGCGAGGCCGCCGCCCTGGCCGACCGCGACAGCCTGGCCGCCCTGCCCGCCGCCTGACCGGCAGGCCGCGAGCGCGGGGGCTCCCGCGCTCGCGGCATCCCGGGGACGTGTCGTGAAGATGAGCTGCCGGCTGCATCGAGCTGCTGCCGGCTGCCGAGGACCGCGCCACGTCCCCGCCCCCTCCGCGTCACGACCACGGGCGCGTGGACCTGCGCTCGCGGATGATGTTGTGTGCGCGCCGGTGTATGTGTATGGTTGGACACGTCGCAGGGGGCATGAGGCCCCCGGCACCCCTTCCAAGGAGGCTCCCGTGAGCATCGTCAACAACCCCACCTCCACGATCCGATCCCTGCGCCAGGCCCTCCACGCGGCCCTGGCCCCGCTGGGCTGGGCCAGCGACCACGCCCGCACGCACGGGCGCATCTGGTTCGAGCTGACCGAGGCCGGCTACCGCCTCACCGCCTGTCGGCCCCGGGAGTGGGCGCGCACCTACGCCCCCTGCGAGCCGGCCACCCACGGACAGGGCATGGCCCCGGTGGCCCTGTCCTTCCCGGACGCCCTGAACCTCAGCTACGAGCTGGACAGCCTGCCCGGGACCTACCCGGCACACCTGGCCACGCGTGCCCGCTGCCTGTTCCTGAAGGTGCACGACCCGGACCGCCCCGGCCACGCCTACCGCCATCGCGTCTACCGCACCGCCAACCCCGAGGGGGCCAGCGCCCCCTCGGGCCCGTTCCCCCTGCCGCAGGCGGACCAGCTGATCCCCTCCCCTGTCCCCACGCACGCGGGCACCCTCTCGTGCCTGCTGGGCGCAAGCGCCCACCTGGCCTCCAGCCCCCGCCTCTACGCCGTCCCCGGTCAGCCGGCCCTGACGGACTGGAGCATCGGCGATTGGGCCCACGGGCGGCTCTACACGCCCCCGCGCCACCGCACCCGCCCGCGCGACCTGGCCGACGAGCACGCCGGGCTCGCCGCCCGGCACGAGGCCTCCGCCCTCTTCCTGCCCTGATCCCCACCGGACCCCCGGCCCGGGCGTGCGCCCCGCGCTCGCGGTCGGGCTGGGGGCGGGGCGGGGACGTGTCGCGGAGATGAGCTGCCGGCTGCATCGAGCTGCCGGCGGCTGCCGTGGACCGCGACACGTCCCCGCCCTGACCGCGTCCCGGGCCCCCTGCCCCCCACCGCCCGCGTCGGGAGGGAGGACCCGTTCTCCCCCGAGCGGATCGACTCCGCTCTGGCGAGCCTGCCCGACGTCGACGGCGTCCCGGCCCTGAGCGTGCTGTGGCACGCCGGCCAGCAGGGCACCGCCGAGGACGTCGCCCATGCTCTGCTGGAGCGGCGCGCGGCCCTAGAGACCGAGCGGGCCCAGCAGTCCGCGGCCGCCCGCGCGGCCCGCGAGCAGGGGCAGCAGACGGCTCGCGCGCAGGCTCTCCACGACGCCCGCGACGCCGCCACCCGCTCCCACTGACCGCACACGCGCCGCGCTCGCGGATAGTGTTGTGCGCCGGCCGTTATATGTGTATGGTTGGACACGTCGCAGGGGGCACGAGGCCCCCCGCACCCCGAGGCCAAGGAGGCCCCCTGATGTCCCAGCTGCTCTACCGCCCCGCCACCCTCGCCCGCGCGCTCTACGCCGGCTCCCAGGCCGCCCGCGCGGCCGCCACGGACACGGACCCCGACGCCGGCGGCGTGGGCCTGACCCTCCAGCCCGACGGCTCCCTGCGGATCTACTCCGCGGCAGGGGAGAGCTTCTCCCGCGCCTACGCCGACCCGGCCCCGGGCACAGACACCGGCGACGAGGCCCCGCTCGCAGTGCTCTCGCTCCACGGCACCCAGACCCTGCTGGCCCGCCTGGCCGAACTCGACGACACCTACGAGACCGTGGAGCTGCGCGCCGACGCCGTCGGCATCTACCTGGTGCGCGACCTCTGGGTCACCTTCGCCTCCGCCAGCAACAAGGCCGACACGCTCTCCCCGGTGGACACGCTCGCCGTTCGTCCGCGCGACATGGCCGGCCCGGTGCCCCCGAGCACCCCGGACGGCGCCGTCCCCGACCCCCTGTGGGGGCTCCACGCCGGCCTGTGCCTGGACCTGCTCACGGGCGGGCCGGCCATGGGCCCCGAGGACAGCCTCGACGCCTGGGCCGTCCGCGAGCGCGACGATCTGCTGGCCTGGCACCTGGGCGACTGGGCGCTGGGCCGCACGCACGCCCGCCAGATGAGCCCGCGCGGCTGACCGGCACCCGTCCCCGCCGGCCTCGCGCCGGCGGGGACGGGGGGGGACGTGTCGCGGAGACGAGCTGCCGGCTGCATCGAGCTGCCGCCGGCTGCCGGGGACCGCGACACGTCCCCGCCCGCTCCGCGTCACCACCAGGGGCGCGCCGATCCGCGCTCGCGGATGATGTTGTGCAGACGCCGTTGTATGTGTATGGTTGGACACGTCGCAGGGGGCGCGAGGCCCCCAGCACCCCTTCCAAGGAGGAGCCCCATGGGCATCATCACCACCGCCGACCACCTGTACCGAGCCCTGGACCTGGCCGCCTGGCCCACCCGCCTGCCCGCCACCCACACCCCCGGCACCCCGACGCCCACGGTGATCCTGCGCGCCCGTCAGCAGTGCCTGGAGCTGACCGGCTCCGATGGCACCCACACCTCCCGCGCCGGCGCCCGCGCCCTCGACGTCAGCACCGGCCCCCTCGAGTCCGGGGCCATGCTGCGCGCCGACCAGGCCCACCACCTCATCAAGACCCTGCGCGCCCTGCCCGAGCGCACCCTGCACCCGGTGGCCGTGGAGGCCGACGACGAGCTGGTCTACCTCCACCTGGCCGACTCGACCCTGCGCCTGCCCAACATCGCCGCCACCGTCCGCCCGCCCGTGGTGGACCCCGCGCTGATCGACCCGGACGTGCTGATCACCTGCCGATGCCTGGACACCCACGTCCCCGCCGGAGTCCTCGCCGAGCTGACCCGCACCGCCCACCGTCACCGCCGCCTCGGTCCCCTGCGCCTGCTCGCCGGCGGCCGCCCCGGCTACCTCGGATGGGACCTCAGCGGCTGGGCCCACGGCATGATGCGCCAGGACCCCGCCGAGGCCGTCAGCACCCACCAGCCCCCCTTCCATCTGCCCGAGTCCATCCTGAACCCCGCCCGCTGACCCCTACCCGCCCGCGAGCGTGCGCCGCCCAGGCCGGCATGCGCTCGCGGGCCGACACCCGGGGGAAGCGTCCCCGAGATTTTTCAACCTCCCCTGTTGTGCAGTCGCCGTTGCATGTGTATGGTTGGACACGTCGCAGGGGGCACGAGGCCCCCGGCACCCTCAACCTAGGAGGTTCCCATGCAGGATCTGCCCCAGTCCCCGGAGTTCAAGGACGGCTACCAGGCCGGCTTCTCCAGCGGCTACGAGTCCGCCAAGCGGTTCTACGTGCGCCGCGGCGACCACGCCTACACGGCGGCCCAGCAGTGGCAGGCTCTGCGCGAGGAGCCGCGCGGCCGCCGCGCCGTGGAGGTCCTCACCCTGCTGCACCCCGAGCTGGTCGCGGCCCTGGACAAGGTCGCCCACCACGAGCTCGGTACCGCCCTGGGCTGACCCCCCCCCCCCCCCCCCCCCCCGCCCCCCCCCGGCCCCCCCCCCCCCCCCCCCCCACCCCCCCCCGAGCGCGGGGCCCACCCTGGCCCCGCGCTCGCGGCACGCCGGGGACGTGTCGCGGAGATGCGGGGCCGGCTGCATCCGTGGCACAGCCGGCGGCCGGTGCGATGCAGGGTGTTGCACATCCGCCCGCGCATGTGTATGGTTAGACACATCAGCAGGGATCACCCGGATCCCCGCACCCCATAGAAGGGACAGCCATCATGGCCAACGCAATCCTGATCACCCCCACCGGCGACGTCACCGAGGAGCAGGTCAACGGCCTGGAGGACTTCCAGCAGCACGTCGGCGGCTACGTGGAGGCCCTGTCCTCCGACGATGGCGACCACACCATCTGGCTCAATGAGGAGGGCAAGATCGCCGGCCTGCCGGTCAACTCCAAGGGTCACCGGATCGTCCACGAGCTGACCATCCTCGCCCCGGACGACGTCATCGTCGGCCCGGTGCTGATCACCGGCGACCTGGCCGACGACGGGGAGACCTACCTGCCCCCCACCAAGGCTCTGCGCGAGCGGCTCGGCCTCGACGACTGAGCCCCACGGGCGGGCGGGCCCCGCGGCCCGCCCGCCCCGGCCGCGCCGGGGCCACCCACGAATCCCACACCCCTGTTGCGCCGTCCCTCTTGCGCGTGTATGGTTATACACATCAGCAGGGGTCGTCCGGACCCCCGCACCCCGCAGAAGGGACCGCCACCATGGCCGCCACCCCCACCGAGCAGACCACCGCCGACCTCACCCTGACCCCCTACGTCGTGCTGGGCGAGCTCACCGACCCCGGGCACTGCCAGGCCTGAGACACCCACCGCCCCCGGCCCCACGGGCCGGGGGCGGCTCTGCCGGGACGTGTCGCCGAGATCAGCTGCCGGCTCACCTCAACCCGTGCTGGCGGCGCCACGCCTGATCCAGCACCACCCGCTTCGCCGTCACCATCTCCGGCGCGCCCTTCTGAGGCAGGATCCCGGCCCAGGTCACCTGGAGCACCCAGTAGGCGACCTCCCTCTCCCCGATCCCCGGGACATGCCGCAACCGGCGCTCCCACTCCCGGAACCCCGCCAGGGTCCGCCGCGGGCCATCATGCGCACTCGCGCACCATCCCGGATCCGGCGCCGCGGAGACCTTCATGTCCACCAGGATGATCCGGCCTGCCTTGGTGTGGATCAGCAGGTCCGGGCGCACCACCCCCGTGCCGGTCCTGCCACCGCCGCCGGCCATGGGCCGAGAGAGGTCCATCAGGGGCACCTCCGACCACACCCACGACGGCGGATCCTCCAGCTCCCCCAGAACCCAATCCAGCTCGGCCGCGGCCGCGCTCGCGGCCGGCGCCAGACGGTGGCGCACCCACTTCTGGTCCGAGTCGGAGAGCGAGCGGTAGTCGTCCAGGGGGCCGGACCAATCATCACCGGCCCCGTCCTGGTGATCCGCTGATCCTCCCCCGCCCTCCCGCCACACCGGCGGGAGGGCGGGCAGGATGACCATCACGACCTCCACGCCCCCAGGAGACCCCATGCCCCTGAACGCCCGCTCCCGCATCCTGATCACCCCCCACGGCTCCGACGAGTCCTTCGAGGGCACCGTCGGCGGCCTGATCCGCCACGTCCGCCACGCCGACCCGTCCGCGATCACCGCGCTGGAGCAGTCCCTGCACCGCGCCTGCCGCCTCCCCGACACCGGCGACGTCTGCGAGGCGAGCCTGGAGCACAACCTCGCGGTCCTCACCGCGGCCGACCTCGAGCGCTTGGAGCCCGGGGCCACCATCACCATCCTGGACGCCTGATCCGCCCCGCACCGAAGGAGACCCCCTGATGCGCACCCGCCCCCTGATCCTGCTCCCCCTGGCCCTGGCCGGCCTCGCCCTCCAGGGGTGCACCGCCACACCTGCTCCTGCCCCGTCGACGAGCGCGAGCGCGGCCCCCACGGCAGCCGCGAGCAGCACCACGGCACCCACTGCGGCCGCCAGCTCGGCCACCCCCACGACACGTCCCTCCAGCTCGGCCCCCGCCAAGCCCGTGGACGTGCAGATCCGCATCCAGTGGATCCCCCGCGACGGCACCACCACCACGGCAGCCCGCGGCGGCGTGAACCTCTTCGTGGGCGGCACCGGCGCGGACACCCACACCAAAGAGACCATCCCCGCCGAGCCCGCCGGCACCACCCCCCTGACCCTGCGCACCCAGGCCAAGCCCGGTGAAAAGATCCAGGTGATCGCCAACGTCCCGCAGCTGCCCGCCGCCGGCGACCTGCACTGCGAGATCATCGCCGACGGCACCACCGCCCCCCTGGACGCCCAGACCGGCGACCCCAAGGGCATGCCCATGGTCCAGTGCGAGGCCACCGTCCCCGAGCCCTCCAGCTGAGCATCCCGCGGACACCGCGACACGTCCCCGCAGCGCCTCCACGACACCCGCAGCTGTCACGAGCACTGGCTGGCGTCTAGGAAGGACCGGGGACCAGCCCAGATCCCTACGACAGCTCAACCCAGGAGCCGTGAATGCCCCTGGGAGTCTGGCTCATCCCTGCGCGGGCGGAGCTTCCGACGGGCTCACCGACTTTGACGACGTGCCCGTGGGCTCATCCCTGCGTGCGCGGGGCTTCCCCCTCCCGCGACGTGCATCACTACACGGTGGTGGGCTCATCCCTGCGTGCGCGGGGCTTCCACATGGATGAGGTTGGTTCCGGGGCGCTGTGTGGGCTCATCCCTGCGTGCGCGGGGCTTCCCTGAACTACGTTGCGGTCATCGTCACGTACACGGGCTCATCCCTGCGTGCGCGGGGCTTCCACTACCTGGCCAGGGCGGATGCTCCGCGCTCTGCGCTTTCCCCTTCGGTTGAGGGGGGTTGGGATGACCAGCCAGTTGCCCGGCTGGACATGCCCACACCCTGGGGTGCGGGCTTGACGCTTCCACGCCCCTGCCCCGCGGCCCCGCCAGATGGCGGGCCCGAGACAGCAGCTCCACGTCCGTTTCGACTCTCCCGACGGCCTCGGGCGAGCTCAACCCCTGCTCCACGCTCCTCCTGCACAGCCCACGCCCGGATGTTGATCGCGGCGTTCACGTCGCGGTCGATCACCAGGTGGCAGGCCACGCACTCGAAGGTCCGCTCGGCCAGGGACAGCGTGGATTTGACTGTCCCGCAGCGCGAGCACGCCTTCGAGGAGGGCGCGAATCGGTCGATCATCTTCACCTGGGACCCTGCCCAGGAGGTCTTGTAGTCCAGCTGCCGGCGCAGCATCCCCAGCCCGGCATCCAGGATCGCCCGGTTCAACCCGGACTTGGCGGCCACGTTCCTACCCGGCGCCTCGAGCGTCCCGCGAGCCGAACGGGTCATCCCCGCCACGTTCAGGTCCTCCAGGGCGACCACCGCGAAGTCCATCGCCAGTCTCGTGGACACCTGATGCAGCAGCCCCGCCCGACGTAGGGCGATCCCGTGCTGGAGTGCCGCGATCTGCCGGCGCACGCGCTCGCGGCGGTTCGAGCCGGGCTGGGTGCGGGCGTAGGCGCGCTGGAGGCGGGTCAGGCGGGCAGCCTGGCGGGCACCGGGGCGGCCGTTGTCGATGACCTCGCCGGTGGAGAGGGCGGCCAGGTGCTTGACGCCCAGGTCCACGCCGACGGCGCCGTTGGCGCGCTGGCGACGGCTGGGCCCGGTCCGGATGGGGGTGGGGTCGGCAACGAGGATCGAGGCGTACCACCGTCCGCCAGCCTGGGAGATGGTCATGGACCGGATCTGGGCGCCGCGGCGGCAGGCGCGGACCAGGCGGCTGGTCTTGTCGTAGGTGCGGATGGTCCCCAGGGAGGCCAGGCGCAGGTGCCGGTGGTCGGTGATCACCCCGCGGCGGGGCTCGCCGCGCTTGTAGGGGGTGCCCGCGGCGCCGATGACCTCGGGGGCGGGGATGGTGAAGCTGTCCCGGGACCGGCCCTTCTTCTTGAACCGCGGCAGGCCGACGCGCGCGCCGGCGCGCGTGCCGGAGGCGGAGGCCATCCAGTTCTCGGTGGCCTTCGCGGCGTTCTGGAGGCCGGAGACCAGGACGCGGCGGGGCACGGTGTGCATCCAGGGCTCGGCGTATCGCTCGTCGGTCCATGCTTCGGCCGGGTCGGCGCCGGCGGCGATCGCGGCGGCGGCCTCGCGGTGGCGGCGGATCAGCGGGGTCAGGTGGGTCGTGGAGTACGACTGGTAGCTGGCCACGCGGAGGGTGGGGTCGGCGGCGCGCTCGGCCTTCATGCGCGCGGCCAGCTCGGGGCCGGCCAGCCCGGTCTCGGCCAGCTCGGTGCGACGGGCGGCACTGGCGGCCAGGGCGGCCCGGTTGTGGGCGGTGAGCATGTTGTAGGCGACGCGCGCGGCGCCGGCGTACTGGGCCAGCAGGGTGGCCTGGGCGGGGTTGGGGTCCAGGCGGTGCTTGAACGCGCGCAGCCTCGGGGCCAGGTCGGTACCCGTGGTAGTCGTCATCGCTCGCACCTCCTCCTGCGCCAGCATCGTCCATCCGTTCAGGGGCATGGTCACCCACCCCCCGGACACGTTACGGCCTCGCTTACCCAGCCGGGCAGGAGGCCAACACCCTGCGCATCGCCGCGCGCTCGCGCTCGGTGACGCTCAGCCCCCACTTGGCCTTCACCACCACCTGGTGCTCCACGAGCTCACATCGGCCCGCAACGGTGTCTGGCAGCCAGTCCGCCGCGGTCGCATCCGACTTCGAGGTGTTCGCCGGCCCATCCACGGCCAGCAGATTCGCCGGGTCGTTGGCGAACGCCGTGCGCTGGGACTCGTCCCACGCCCACGCCCCGGAGGCCCAGGCATCGGCAAGAGAGACCGTGTGGTCGATATGCACGGCCTGAGAGTCCTGGGAGGAGAAGGGGATCGTAGCGCCGCTGTAGGGGTCCACGAGCTCGCCGGAGAGCACCTTGCACCCCTGCGTGCCGGGCTTGATCTGCACCTGTGTCAGGTCGCGCCGCAGCACGTCGTTACGGGTGTCACAGCCATTGCGGTCCACGTCCGCCCAGCGCTGGCCGAACGCGTCTCGCGTGTAGGCGCTGGCCGGTGCCGCGGAGGTCAGAGCCAGCTGCTCGAGCTGGCCCCCGACCGGGCCGGCCGCCGGCGTCGGGGACGTGTCGCCGAGTGAGGGCAGCTCCACTCCGCTGGGCAACTCCACTCCGCTGGGCAGCGCCACCTTGGGAAGCTTCACCTCTGGCACCTGGACCCCCTGCACATGTCCACCCCCGACGGCGCCAGCCACACCCAGAGCAGCCACCACGGCGACGACGCTCGAGACCCATCGACGCACGCTCACGAACCCGCCCCCTCACCCTCCTGCGGAGTGGGCACAGCCTCGATCACAGCGTGCAGCCCATGGCTCACCCGCAGCCGGCGCGCAGCCTCGGCGGTGGCCGCCCGGTGCAGCTCCACGGGAATCACCTCGATGCCATCACCCATGTCCGGCTCCTCCATCTCCGGCAACCACCTGTAGAAGGAACCGCGGGAAGCGTAGGTCAACATCAGCGCGGCACCGGCCTGCTCATGCACGCGCAAGGTCTCGGCGATCAGCTCCTCCACGAGGCGCTCGCGGTAGTCCTCCAGGCGGGTCATGGCCGAGTCGATCCAGGACCAGTCCCGCGGCGGGTTCTTGCCGAACTCCCAGCGGGTGATGCTCTTCTCCGCGACACCCAGGGTGTCGGCGAGGGCGTCGCGGGACAGACCGAGGGCCTCTCGGCGGCACTTCAGCTCGATAGCGTTCATGGCTCAGCCCTCCGCCTTCTGGTCGGCCGGCTCGTCCTGGTCGGTCACGCCGTACTCCTGACGCAGGGCCTCCTCCTCGAGGCGCAGGCGGGTGATGGCCTTCATCAGGGGCTCGCGACGGGTGTGCAGCTCGTTGTTGGCGGCGTCCTCCCAGCTGTCCAGGGTCCAGCCGGCGCCCTGGATCTTGCTGACCATGACGGCGTCGGGGGCGCGCAGGTCGTTCTTGATGCGGGTCCAGGTGGAGGGCGAGGTGAAGCCGGCTTGCCGAGCCATCTCGTTGACGGAGTAGTAGAAGGTGGTCATGGGGGTGCTCTCTCAATCTGGAGGCGACAGAATCACCTCACGTAGGTCTAGCGATACACGTCAAACCATACGCGTCATTCCATACACCCGCAACCGTTATCCACAACCCTCCCCCCGTCACCACTGCCCCTGCTATGGTTTGCACAGGTCGAACGTGAGCCCATCCCGTAGGGCCTGCGACTTAGAAGCCCTCCTGGCCATCCCCCCTCCGCGCCGGGAGGGCTTCGCTCTGCCTGGCGCCCAGAAGGGACATCACGGCCGCGCGACGGCCTTATCCACGGTGAAGGACACCCGCGGATCGGAGGAGCCGTAAGCATCGAGGTCGAGCACCTGGAGGCCGCCCTGGCCGAGGCCAGCGAGGTGGTGACCGACAGCGAGTGCGCACATGCGAGCACCGCAGCCTGCCATTGGTGGCACTGCTGCCAGGTGCTGCGGCGGTTCATCGACACCCCGGACGCCTTCCCGCCGGCGGCGCCGGTCGCCTAGACTGGACCCCAGAAGCGCCCCGCTTTCCCGTTGATCTGACAGTCGCAGGAACCTCGCGGGGCGCTTTCGCGCGTCCAGAGCTTGTTGCCCTCCACCTGCCAGCCCACCTAGTATGTTGACGTCAGATCAACGTAAGGGTGGAGGTGTCCCTGATGATCCAGGTGTCCTGGCAAGGGCGGATGACCACGTCCCTGCCGACCACAGATTCCGAGGTGGCCCGCTGGGTCGCCCACGACCGTCCCGAGATGGTGCGCGCCCAGACCGCCGACGGCACCGCCTACCGGCCCGACGCCGCTCAGGTCCTCGCGTTCATGCAAGCCCAGGCCCACCTGGCCCAGATGCTGCGCTTCCAGTACGCCGCCGCCCACGGGCTGGTGCCCGCGCACGCAGGCGCCATGCTGACCGCGGCCTAGGGCGTGTCCGACAATAGCTTGGACCACGCGATCACCGCGTTCAAGAGAACGGCGGCCCGGTAGACGATCGCGTACTTGTCATACCGGGTCGCCAGGCCCCGCCACTGCTTCAGGCGCGCGTACTGGCGCTCGAGCACGTTCCGCCCCTGGTAGGCGTCCGCGTCGAGGCCGACGGGGCGCCCGCCGCGGGCACCGCGGCGTCTGCGATGGCCCTGCTGGTCCGCCGGCTCGGGGATCACGGCTTTGATGCCTCGGGTGCGCAGGTGGGCGCGGATCGCCCGGGAGGAGTAGGCCTTATCGCCCAGCACCGCCTCGGGGCGGGTCCGGGGCCGTCCCACCGGCCGGGCCACACGCAGCTGTTCCAGCAGGGGCAACAGCATCGGGGAGTCTCCTGCCTGGCCTGGGGTGATCAGGCTGACCAGCGGCATCCCGGCGCCATCGACGAGCTGATGGATCTTCGTGCTCAACCCGCCACGAGAGCGCCCGATCCCGTGATCGGCCGGCTCCTCACGCGGATTCTTGTAACTCGATCCATCCCCCTGTGTGCCGGGTGGTGCTGGTGAGCGCGGGCGATCGTGGAGTCCACCGACACCGACCAGTCCACCAAGCCCTGCGCGTCAGCGGCGGCGGTCAGCTTCGCCAGCACCGTGTCCCAGGTGCCCTCGGCCGCCATCCGGCGGTGCCAGGTCCACACTTCTCTGCCAGGGCCCGTAGACCTCGGGCAGGTCCCGCCAGGGGATCGAAGCACCGGTACCGGTAGATGATCGCCTCGACCATCGTGCGGGCATCGGAGAACGGCCTGCCGGCGCGGCCGGTCCGGGTCGGGAGCATCGGGGCCATCAGCTCCCACTGGGCATCGGAGAGCATCTGGAACCGGGACATGCCTTTCAGGGTGCCAGCTGACCCCTGGATCCATTCTCAGACACGCCCTAGCGTGGTGCTCTCGCGCTCGGCGCGTGAGCACCACGGGAGTCTGCGGGCCGGGGCGTGTGTCGCCGGCCCACGGGCGCTAAGAGGAGCGGTGTCCTCGTCGCGCTCGATGTCTCGGGGAGCGCAGCGCGGGGCGTGTCGCTGAGGTGTTCACACGGTGTTTTCGCCGTCCTCGGTGCGGGAGTGGTCCTCGATCAGTTGGGGGTCAGACGGATGAACTCTTTTTCGGAGAGCCCGCTTTCATAGGCCTCTGCCTGTGGGTGCCAGTGGTGGTGCCTCCAGCAGGGTGATGCCCTGAAGAAGACGTTCCGCGAGATCACCGCTCAGCTGGTGGATTCTTCCGACACGACGCGTCAACGCGACGGGTACGTCGGACCGGACCGATCAGACGCGCGCCGCGTAGAGCTCCATCAGACGCGTCTGCCGCTCCTTCTCCGTCGCACCGGAGCCCAAACCGAGGATGCCGTCCATGACACGGTCCAGTCGGGCGTGCGCCTTCAGCAGTTCAGGGGCCATCGCCAACGGGTTGTAGTGCTGAGCCAACGACCGCTCCGGGTGTTCCGCACGCGCCGCGAGCACGCCCGCTCCGGCGTCGATGAGCTTGCCCCGCTCCGCTTCGGACAACTCAGGTATCGGCAGCGTGTTCCACACCAGCGTGTTCGAGAACCGCAGGTCGGATTTGATCTGCCCACCGACCATGCGCTGCCACGCGATGAACGCCGAGGAGGAGATCACCGCGAACGCAAAACCATCCTCATCGGCCGCAACGAAGTTGGCGTCCCCAGAGACGACGTCCGCTCCGAAGCGGTCTGCGGTGAAGTAGGCCCGCGTCGTGGAGACGTGGCGCGGGATGCAGAGATATTCCCCACGGGGTCGATTTTTGTTGGGCCGGAACAGGTGCGGTGTCTCGCGCAGCTTGTAAGCATCTCCGGAGACTGGGGCGGCCTCGCGATGCGCCTTGCACTCCTCGATGTGCCGGCGCAGCACAGCAGAGCGGGCGAGATCGGAGGGGTCCAGGTCTTCGAGCCAGAGGCACCATCGGAGAAGCCCACGGATCAGCTCCCGTGCCCCGACGTACCGACGCAGGTACTTCACCGCCACCGGGTCGGCAGCAACCTCCTCGTACTCCGTGGCTTCCACAATCAGGTGGCCGCCGTCGGCCGGCTTGGACCCGTAGACCACCGGCGGCAGGTCAGCCGCGGGCCGGCTCCGCTTCGACACAACTACCCAGGGCCCCTCCACTAGGTACGGGCTGATCGCCCTCACCGGCTCCTCTACCGGATGACCCTGAGACCGCTCATACGAGAACAGGCGGGCACCCTTCATCGAGACGCCCTTGGAGAAGCCGATGATGACGCAGTGCACTGACGCCGCCCCCGGCGCCTCCGACACCCACGCGAACGTGCGGTGCGCGAACAGGATCGTCCATCCTTCACGGCGCAGCGGCCCGAACAGGGCCGGCACGGGCTGGCCCTGAGCGATGGAGTTCGTGGTCACGAACGCGAACCGGCCTACGCTCTGCGCGGCGAAGAAGTGCATGGCCTGGGCGTGCCAGCCGGTCACGTAGTCCAAGTAGCCGTCGTAGTCCTTGCCCCACACCGCCTTCATGTCCGCGGTCTGCTCGGCGGTCTTGGTGTACTGGCCGATGAACGGCGGGTTGCCCATTACGTACACGTCCGCCGAGGCCGGCACGACCTCGTTCCAGTCCAGTGCCAGCGCGTTGCCGACCACGATGTGGGCCGACTCCGTCAGCGGCAGCTGCTCCGGGGAGATGCCGATCTTCAACGACATGTCCTGGTTCGCCTGGTGGTTCACCAGGAACATCGCCGTCCGGGCGATAGTGGCCGGCCACTCCTCCAGCTCGATCCCGTGGAAGTGCGGCATCCGCACCTTCACTGTCTCGTCCTCATCCAGCATCAGCGCCGTCTGCGCGCGCTTCTTCGACAGCTCCTGCCGGCGCACCAGGATCTCCAGCTCCAAGGCCCGCAGCTCTCGGTAGGCGACGATCAGGAAGTTCCCGCACCCGCACGCCGGGTCCAGGAACCGCAGCTGCCCAAGCCGGTCGTGCAGCCGGCCCAGGGCGGCGCGGTCGTGGATGCTCTTCACGAACTCCGCGCGCAGCTCATCCAGGAACAACGGGCCGATCAGCTTCAGGATGTTCTCTTCGGTCGTGTAGTGCTCCCCCAGCTCCCGGCGCGCCTCTTTGGACTTCACCGCCTGGAACAGCGAGCCGAAGATCGCCGGGGAGATCGACCCCCAGTTGAACAGGCACGCTTCGATCAGCTTCTGTCGCATGGACGCGTTGAAGTACGGGATCGAGATGGCCTCCCCGAACACGGACCCGTTCACGTATGGGAAGCGCAACAGCAGCTCGTCCGTGCCGGCCATGCGCTTGTTCACCGGACGGTTCAGCACCTGGAACAACGCGGTCAGCTGCGCACCCAGGTCCGAGCCATCCTCGGCCGTGCGGGTCTGGATGAACTCCAAGAACAGATCCCGCTCCCACAGACCCGAGTCGTCCGCGAACAGCGCGAACAACGTCCGCACCAGGAACACGGACGCCTCGTGCTCGTCGTATCCGGAGCCCTCCAACTCCACGTAGAGGTCGGCCATCAGCTGCGCGGCCTTGACCGAGGCCGCGGTCTGCTCGGCCGAACCGAAGACACGCTTCTGGTAGCCGGCGATGAACCCGAACCGCTCAGCCTCCACCGGCAGCTGCTCCAACGGGAACTCCACCACGGCATCGGCATCCCCAGCCGGAGCCTCCAGGTCACGCAGACGGAACGTCTCGAAGTCGCAGGTGATGACATAGCGGGGCTGCTCGGCCTCGGGCACGTTCGCCAGGTACGTCAGCGCCTGATCCTCGGCGGCGACGAGGTCCTTGCCCAGCGACTTCTGCTCCGCGATGAGCATGCCGGGCCAGAACACGTCGATGAACCCAGCCCCTCCATCGGCCTTCCTCGCCCGACTCTCGTACTGGGCCACCTTGCGGCGGCGGATTCCGTAGACCGCGAACAGCTCCGTCCAGAAGGACTGGGACTCGCCCCTCTCGTAGGACTCCCCAGCCCACTCGCGCACGAACGCTGCGGCGTTCGACCGGATCTGGTCCCAGGACAGCGGCTTGGACTGCATCGTTGAGGCCCTTTCGTCGGAGATTCCCATCCTCCCGCAGGGGAGCAGGCGAAAGCGGAAAGCAGGAACCGCCGGAGCACGTGTCCCGTACCCCGGCGGTTCCTTCACCTCATGTCACGACGCATGCCAGCGCCACCGCCAGCCCGAGGCCGGCGTAGGCGGCGCGTGCGTCCCCTCAGTGAGCCAGAATGTCGCGCCGGTGGGATGACCGGCGGCATCGTGCAGGTTATGCGGACCCGTGCGATCAGTGATCTGACCAGGCTTGAGGCCGTAATGATTCACCATGGCATCCATGGGGACCTTCCTTCGTGTCGGTTTCATCGTGGACGGGCCTTGCCCCTTGATCGTGGACACGGTGTCGGTTCGGTTATGCCGCTTCCGTGAGGGTAGCTGACCTCGCGGCGTCGTAGGCGTTCTCGTAGCTATTTGGGCTCACCTGGCCGATCGTGGAGTGG
>NZ_JAHXOZ010000023.1 GCF_023147585.1 Micrococcus sp. EYE_212 | reverse complement strand
CGAGCCCAGGGCAAACGCCACAACCAGGCGCTGATTGCGCTGGCCCGGCGCCGCACCGACGTGCTTTACGCGATGCTCCGCGATGGCACCCTGTATCAAGATCCGACCGCCCCGCCAGCACCATCATCAGTCGCTCTCGCGGCTTGACGAAAACCATAGAGGCACCCCCCGCGAAGGGGGCTGGTGCCTGAGCGGGCCGGTGCGGCCTCGGATCGGGCTCGACGGGGACGCGGCCTGCCGGAACCTCAGACCCCGGCAGCGCGGTCAGGACCTGCCTCCCCGCCCCGCGGAGCACCTACCGTGGACGCACTGACCTCACGACCCGAAAGGAACAGCCATGCCCTCCGTGCTCTTCGTCCTCTCCGCCTCCGACCACTGGACCCTGAAGGACGGCACCCGCCACGACACGGGCTTCTGGGCCGAGGAGTTCGTGGCTCCCCACGACGTCTTCGCGGAGGCCGGGTGGGACATCACCCTGGCCACCCCCGGAGGCGTCACCCCCACCGTGGACAGGACCAGCCTCGGCGTGATGGGCGGACTGCCCTGGAAGACCGCGCAGCTGAAGAAGGACCTCGAGCGCCTCGCGCCCCTCCTGGAGCACCCGCAGGCGCTCGCGGACGTGGACGAGGCGGCGTACGACGTCGTCTTCTACCCGGGCGGCCACGGCCCCCTCGAAGACCTCGCGAAGGACCCGGTGTCCGGGGAGCTGCTCCGGGCCCGCATGGCCGCCGGCCGCACGACCGCGTTGCTGTGCCACTCCCCCGCCGCCATGCTCGCCGCCCCCGGTGAGGGGGCGGACTGGCCGTTCCACGGCTACGCCATGACCGGCTTCTCCAACGCCGAGGAGAAGATCGCCGGCCTCGCGGACAAGGCCCCGTGGCTGCTCCAGGACGAGCTGGAGCGCCGCGGCGCCGACGTCTCCACGACGACCATCCCCTACCGCCCCCACGTGGTGGTGGACCGCAACCTCTACACGGGGCAGAACCCCCAGTCCTCGGAGCCCCTCGCCGAGCGGATCCTCGCGGACCTGACCCGCTGACGGCCCGCCCGGCTCACCCCGGCCGCCGTCGTGGTGTGAGGGTGCGCCGGCACCGGCCAGCCACCCCACGGCGGCGTCGCCGGTCTGCACCTTCACCGGCGTGGCGTGGGCACCCGGTCGACGGTCTCGGCCTGGCGGTCATCATCGACCCCGCGAGCGTACGGATCGCCAGGACTGGGGCTGCATGCCCTGCCACTCACCCATGAATCCCGGCATGGAATACGCCTCGTGGAGCGGCGTGTTGCACGGACCATGACCATCTCCCCCACCATCACCCGCGACGACGACGCCTCCCGCTACGAGCTGCACGACGGCACCACGCTCCTGGCGGTCCTCGACTACCGCGACAACGGGACGGACGTCGCCCTCACCCGTGCGTTCACGGTCCCCACCTTCCGCAGCCAGGGCCACGCGGCCACGCTCACCGCAGGCGCTGTGGCCGACATCGCCGAGCGCGGGGGCGCCGCGGGCGGCCGACGCGTCGTGCCGCTGTGCTGGTACGTGGCGCAGTGGTTCGATGAGCACCCCGAGCAGTCCCACCTGCTCGCGCCGCGCTGACCCGCACCCTTCACGGCGGCGCGCACACCGCGCACGCCCGGCGGCGGCGATGTGGTCGTCGACCGGGAAGGAAAGGTGCCCCGCCACTGGGGCGGGGCGCGCGGTCAGCCGTCCGTGGCCGACGGGGACGGCGACGGGCCGGGCGTGGGCCGGGCGGTGTCCGCGGGGCTGGGCGTGGGGGATGGCGACGGCTTGGTCCGGGCGTAGGCGGACTGCTCCGCCTGGATGGACTGCAGCAGCGAGGGCGTGCGGTCCACGTTCTCTCCGTCGGCGCCGCCCCCCTCGATCTTGATGGGACCGGTGAATCCCGACGGGCGCGCGGTGGGCGTGCCGTCCGCGCCGATGGCGCCCTTCTGGGCGAGGAGCTCCACCAGGCGCTGCATGGCCGTCCGGTTCTGGTCCAGGATGCCCTGGGCCGCCTTCTTGCCCGCGTCATCCGTGCCGGACTGCAGCTCGTTGCCCGCGACCGTCACGGCCCCCTGGAGCAGGCGGTGCAGCTGAAGGAGATAGGTGCGGTCCGCGTCCTCTCCCCCGACGCTCTCCAGAGCAGCCCTGTCCGAGGCGGTCAGCAGGCCGGCCCGCATGTCCGCGGTGTCCTGAGCGGACAGCTGGGCCTCCTCCTCTCCCGGGGACAGGGTCGAGGACTCCTCGGCGGACGGCTCCGGCTCCTCCTCGGGCACGGCCGCGCCCCAGCCCTCGAGCAGGCGGCTCAGCTCATCGATGCGCGCGGCGTGCTGGTCCCGCACTCCCTCGGCGATGTCACGCACCTCCTGGTCCACGTCCTCCTTGGCGAGGTAGGCCTCGGACAGCCGCACCGCCTGGCGATGGTTGCGCACCGTCATGGTGGCGAAGTCGATGTCCCCCTGCAGGGGGTTCAGGCTCGTGTGGGTGGGCGTGGAGAGCACGCCGTCGAGGTAGGTGTTGGCCGAGCCGGACGCGGCGGGCACCTCCTCGCTCGCCGTGCAGCCGGCCAGCGCCACGGCCAGGCCGGCGCCGGCGACCGCCGCGGTCCAGCGCCGCCGTCGTGCGGGGGCGGAGGCGTGGGGGGCACGGTGCATGGCTGGCGGTCCTCTCGGCGGGCGGCGCCCGCAGGAGTCACGGGCGTTCCGGCGCGGTGGAGCCCGCTCCGGCCCTCACAGGGTACCCCCGCAGATCCCGGCTCTCACGCGACCCGGTCCGCCTGCACCACCCAGTTGTTCAGCGAGTATCCGGTCATCCCGGACCCCTCCACCAGCTCGCATGTGATCAGCGTGACCGCGTTCCCGGGCACGTCCAGCTTCCACGCCCACGCCCATTCCTCGTCCTGGGTGAAGGCCGTCTTGTCCGCGGAGAGCGCGTCGTCCTGGATGCGAAAGGCCGCCTGGGTGCCGTCGTCGTAGGAGATCACGACGGCGTCTCCCGCGCGCGCCTCCTGGAGCCGGTAGAAGACGTCCTTGGAGCCGGAGTGGATGATGTGGCCGGCGAGCACGCCGGGGTAGCCCGACCGCTCGCCCGGCGTCGTGGACCACTGCGGGGGCCCGTACCAGCCGACGGTCTGCGGAGTGGGGTTGATCTCGCCGTCGTCCCGCATCTGGGTGAGCTCGATCGAGGCGCCCACGATCTGCTCGGCGCTGCGATCCGGCCCGCGGTACACCGCCACGTGCACGGGGGCGGCGGCGATGTCCTCCCAGGGGGCGGCGGGACCGGTCAGCAGCCCCGACGCGGAGGCCGTGGAGGAGGACGGGGCCTCATTCGGGGTCGGTGTGGCCGGGGCGGTCGTGGGGGCCGGGGCGCTGGACGCCGGGGCGGTCGTGGGGGCCGAGGCGGTCGTGGGGGCCGAGGCCACCGCGGAGCCCGTGGACGCGGTGGAGGCCGGGGCGCTCGACGACGTCGTGACGGAGGCCGACGATGCCGTGGCAGAGGCGGACGACGATCGTTCGGTCGGCGTCGGGCCGGCCGAGGCGGTGTCGCTCGACGAGGCCGAGGTGGATGCGGCACTCGGCGGAGCGCTGATCGGGGTGTCGCCGAGGGCCAGGCCCCCGCGCACCGCGAACCAGACGGCCGCGATGCAGGCCAGCAGCAGGACGGCCCAGAGGCCCCGCTTGACGTTCGTGCTCATCGACCGCTCCCTCATGCGTGGTGGTGTCGGCATCGATCATGTCAGGCCCGGGCCACCGACGCCGCGTCCCGCCGGCAGGCTCGATCGGGGTCGGCGTGGACTCACCGGGGAGGTCCAGCACGTCCACCGTGAACTCGACCGTGCGGGTGACGTCGCCGGAGGTCATCTGCACGGTGAAGGTGTCGCGTCCCAGGAAGTCCTCGTCCGGGTGTAGCCGTCGCTGGACGCGCGGATCACGACGGTGCCGTGCTCCGGCCTCTTGATGAGCGTCGCGTCGATCGCGACCGGCACACCCGCGTCATCGACGGTCAGCGGCTCCTCCACCGTGGCGTTCTGGTCGGTGGTCACGGACCAGGTGCCCACGGTCGCCCACGCCTCGAAGGGGATGAGCTCCTCCGCCTCGATGTCGGTGAAGTTGCCCTCGTCGTCGAACGCACCCCCGAAGGCCAGCTGGCCGTCGCCGTCGACGGAGAGCTCGAACCCGGCGGTCAGCTCGTCGCCCAGGGCCTCCGCGAGGGTCTCCACCGTGAGGACGCCGGTGTCGGTGACCTTCATGGGTCCCCTCCGGAGGATGGTGATGTGCACGACATGGAGGCTGCGGTGCATCGGACGCGTCTGGGCCCCGTTCCGCGAGGTGGGACACACGCTCACCTGATGCTCGACGGTGCGAGATGCGGGCCAGGGGCGGGCCGGTCCGGATACCGCGAGCGCGCGAACGAGCGCAGTCGGCCGGCCAGGTCTTCGAGGGTCTCGGCCGAGTAGTGGTCCCGCTGCCACGCGGCGTGCAGTCGAACGAGGAGGTCGCGTCCCTGGGCCACCACCCGCAGGGGCACGAGGTCGAACGCCGGGTCGTCGGTCACCACCGCCACCCCGCTGCCCGTGGCCACGAGTGCCTGCGCGACGCGGCCCGAGTTCGCCTCGGTCAGGTCCGGTGCCGTGAGGCCTGCGACGTCGAGGGCGCCGTCGAGCACCCGCCGGGACATGAAGCTGCGCGAGGGCGCCACCAGCGGCTCCGCGGCCAGCTCCTCGAGGGCGACGGACCGCCGCGCGGCCCACGGGTGGCCGGGCGCCACGTACGCCCACAGGGGCAGGTCGACCAGGGCCGTCGAGGCGATCGTGGGCCGCGGGCTCGAGGGCATCACGACGAGGTCGTGGTTCATCACCGCCTCCTCCAGGGACACGTCGAGAGGCGTCTCGGCCACCTTCGCCCGCGGCTGACCCGCCCCGAGGGTGGCCACGAACGGGATGACGACGTCGATCAGCGTGGTGCCGGGCGCGGCGATGCGCACGTCCATGAGGCGCCCGGCGGCGATGGTCCGCGCGGCCTGCTCGGCAGCCGCGTGCTCGGCGAGGACGCGCCGGGCGACGGGGAGGAACGCCTCTCCCGCGGGAGTGAGAACGATCCCCGTGCCGGCACGGGCCACGACGTCCAGGCGCACCTCGCGCTGGAGACGCTGCAGCTGACGGCTCACGGCGGACTGCACCAGGCCCCTCCGCTCGGCGGCGGCGGTCACCGTGCCGGACTCAGCGACGGCGACGAAGGTGGCGAGGAGGCGGGCGTCCATGACAGATGAGCATAGAGTTCATCCCCGCTGCTCATTGGACGACATGCCTGGGTGCGCCGGATCATGGAGCCACGCGCCCCCGCACGGGGCGCGCCCCCATCCCCAGCTCCCCTCGCGCGGAGCCTCACAGGCGAGGTGCCACCCATGACCCAGTCCCCCCTCTCAGCCGAGGGCGTCGAGCAGTCCCGTCTCCTGGCCACCCCCGTGCCCGGCCCCAGGTCCCAGGCGCTCGCGGAGCGCCAGGCGGCCTCCGTGCCCGCCGGCGTCGCGACCACCATGCCCGTGTACGCCGCCCGTGCCGCCGGCGGCATCGTCGAGGACGTGGACGGCAACCGCTTCATCGACCTCGCCTCGGGCATCGCCGTGACCTCCGTGGGCGCTGCCCACCCGCGCGTCGTGAAGGCCGTGCAGGAGCAGGTGGCTCAGTTCACGCACACCTCGTTCATGATCACGCCCTACGAGGGCTACATCGCCGTGGCAGAGGCCCTCGGGCGCATCGCGCCGATCTCCGGGGAGACCCGCACGGCCCTGTTCAACTCCGGCGCCGAGGCCGTGGAGAACGCCGTCAAGGTGGCCCGCTCCTTCACCGGCAAGCAGGCGGTGGCGGCGTTCGACCACGCCTACCACGGCCGCACCACCCTCACGATGGCGCTGACCGCCAAGAACATGCCGTACAAGCAGCACTTCGGCCCGTTCGCCCCCGAGGTCTACCGCGTGCCGGGGTCGTACCCGTTCCGGGACGGGATGGACGGCGCCACGGCGGCGAAGCACGCCATCAGCGCCCTCGAGAAGCAGATCGGCGCGGACAACCTGGCCGCCGTCATCATGGAGCCCATCCAGGGCGAGGGTGGCTTCATCGTCCCGGCCGAGGGCTTCCTGAAGGCCGTGGTGCAGTGGTGCAAGGACAACGGCGTGCTGTTCATCGCCGATGAGGTGCAGTCCGGCTACGCGCGCACCGGCCAGTGGTTCGCCTCCGAGTTCGAGGGCATCGAGCCGGACCTGATGACCACCGCCAAGGGCATCGCCGGCGGCATGCCGCTCTCCGCCGTGACCGGGCGCGCCGAGATCATGGACACCGTGCACCCGGGCGGCCTGGGCGGCACCTACGGCGGCAACCCGGTGGCCACGGCCGCCGCACTCGCCGTCATCGAGGCCATCGAGGAGGACGGACTGCTCACGGAGGCGCAGAAGATCGAGACGATCATCCGCGAGCACTTCGAGCAGAACCCGGACCCCCGCATCGGGGAGATCCGCGGCCGCGGCGCCATGATGGCCGTCGAGTTCGTGGACCCCGCCACCGGCGAGCCCGACGCGAAGCTCACCAACGCCGTGGCGGCCGCCGTGCGCCAGGCCGGCGTCATCCTGCTCACGTGCGGCACCTACGGCAACGTGGTCCGCTTCCTGCCGCCGCTGACCATCGGTGAGGACCTCCTCAAGGAGGGCCTGAGCGAGGTCACGAAGGCGCTGCGGTCCGCCTGAGCCCCCGCCACCGGCGGACCGACGACGACGGCCCCGCATCCCTGCCCGGGATGCGGGGCCGTCCGCCTGTCGGCGGAGGACTCAGATGTCGTCCTCGTACGCGGGGCCGCCTTCGTTCTCCATCGCCTCGAGGCGCCGGGACTTCTCGGAGGTGAAGATCCGGCGGACCCCCGTGCCGCCGAACTCGTCCTCCGGGACCAGCCCGACGCCGTACTTCCGCAGGGCCTTCTCCAGACGCAGACGCTCGTCCACCCGCAGGTCGGCCAGCCCCTTCTCGAAGCGGCGCAGCTGCTCCTTCTCGAGGCCGGCCGTGGTGGCCAGGGTGCGGACACTTACCTGGGCGAGAGCGCGGCCGGCACGCGCCACGTCGAAGGTCATCGGGGTGGGGTACATCAGACATCTCGATTCTGCTGGGATTCAGGGGGGGAACCGGTCCATGATGGCCACGTCCCGGTGGAAGGGACAAGGGCGCGCCAGCCTAGAACCCGCTGTGCGCCAGGCGCGTCGCTGACCCATCGCTCCCGCCACGCCGGCGGGACGCGGACGGGCCCGCCTCCGGTCACCGGAGGCGGGCCCGTCGTCGTCGTGGGGTGTCAGTCCTGGACGAAGTACATCTGCTTGTTGACGAACTCGTCCATGCCGAGCGGGCCGAGCTCGCGGCCGAAGCCGGAGCGCTTGACGCCGCCGAACGGGATCTCCGCCCCCTCGCCCGCCGGCGTGTTGACGTTGGCCATGCCGACCTCGAGCTGCCGGGCGATCCTCTCGGCCTGGGCCTCGTCCTGGGAGAACACGGCGCCGCCCAGGCCGTACTGGGAGTCGTTGGCGAGGGCGAGAGCCTCGTCCGCGGACTCCACCTTGTAGACGACGGCGACGGGGCCGAAGAGCTCCTCGCGGTAGGCGTCCATCTCGGAGGTGACGCCCGTGATCACGGCCGGGGCGAAGCGGGCGCCCGCCTCGTCCGTGACGGTCCCGCCGACGTGGACGGTCGCGCCCTGCTGACGGGCCCGCTCCACCTGCTCGGCCAGGCCCTCGGCGGCACCGCGCGAGGACAGCGGGGTGAAGACCGTCGGGTCCTCGTCGGCGGCCTCCCCGGGCTTCATGGCCTCGGCCAGGGACACCAGCTCGGCCACGAAGGCGTCGTGGATGTCCACCGAGACGATCATGCGCTTGTTGGAGTTGCAGGCCTGGCCCATGTTGTACATGCGGGTCGCCCACGCGGTGCGGGCGGCCTCGGCCGGATCCTCGGCGTCGAGCACGATGTACGGGTCCGAGCCGCCGAGCTCGAGGACGGCCTTCTTGAGGTGCTGGCCCGCGAGCGCGCCGATCACGGAGCCGGCCCGCTCGGAGCCGGTCAGGGAGACGCCGGCCACGCGCGGGTCGGCGATGAACTCGGCGATCTGGTCTTGCGTGGCGAACACGTTGGTGTACACGCCGGCCGGCACGCCGGCGTCGTCCATGATCTGCTGCACGGCCAGGGCCGAGCGCGGGCAGATCTCGGCGTGCTTGAGCACGATCGCGTTGCCGAGCATGAGGTTCGGCGCGGCGAAACGGGCGATCTGGTAGTACGGGAAGTTCCACGGCATGACGCCCAGCAGCACACCCAGGGGCAGGTGGCGGATCATGGCGCGGCCGCCCTCGAAGGTCTCGATGGGGCGGTCCGCGGCGAGGGTGGGGCCCTTGTCCGCGAAGTAGCCGAAGATGGCCGAGCTGAACTCCGCCTCCTCGACGCCCTCGGTCACGCGCTTGCCCATCTCGGTGGCGATGATCTGCGCGAGCTCGTCCTTGCGCTCCTCGAAGAGGTCCGCGACCTTCTGCACGATGGTGGCGCGCTCCTCGATGGGGCGGGCGGCCCACGCACGCTGGGCGGTCTCGGCGGCGGCCAGCACCTGGTCGACCTCACCGTCGGCGAGGGCCGGGAAGGTCTCCACGACCTGGTCGGTGCTGGGGTCCTGCACGCGATAGCCGGTGGGGGTGCTCATGAGTGGGTCCTCTCGTTGGGGTCCCGGACCACGGCAGTGCCGTCGTCGTCCGGACGGATGATCGGGATGGGTCGGGTCGAGTCCGTCTGCGGCAGGGTTTCGCCACGGAAGTAGGCCGGGTGGCGCAACCGCGTCCACATCATCAGTACCACGCCGATCGCCAGTACGCCCATGCCCAGGATGAACACGGTGCCGACACCGAACACGGAGGAGCCGGAGCCGTCGTCGGGGTCGGTGGAGTCCAGCGCGGTCACGCAGAACATCACCAGCAGCACGAAGCCGCCGATCAGCGGGAACAGGAAGGTGGTGAGGGCGTTGCCCACGGAGGTGAACCACTCGCGGCGGAAGTACCAGACGCAGGCCAGGGCGGTGATGCCGTAGTAGAAGCAGATCATCAGGCCCGGGGCGGTGATGGTGTCCCACAGGGCGTTCTCCGAGATGAGGCGCGTGACGGCGTAGAACACGGCGGCGCACGCGGCGCAGACCCAAGTGGCCACGGAGGGGCTGCGGTGCCTGGCGCTCACGCGGGCCAGCGCCGGCGGGACCGCGTGGTAGAAGCCCATGGCCAGCAAGGTGCGGGCCGGGGCCACCATCGTGGACTGCAGGGAGGCCAGGGATGACACCAGGACGGCCATGAACATGAGGATCGCGAACGGCCCCATGATCGGTCCGCCCAGCAGCGCGAAGAGCGACTCCTGGTTGTCCGGGTTTCCCGCGCCCAGCTCTCCCGTGCCGACGCCGGCCCACATGATCACGCCGAGCGCCACGAGCACGTAGATCGCGATGATGGTGACCACCGTGAGGGACCCGGCGCGCCCCGGTGTCTTCTCCGGGTCCTTGGTCTCCTCGTTCATGGTGAGGGTGACGTCCCAGCCCCAGAACAGGAAGATCGAGAGGGAGACGCCGGCCGCCACCACGGAGAAGTCGCCCACGGCGAAGGGGTTGAACCACTCCCACTGGAACGGGGTCACGTCGAAGCCGGTGCCGCTCGAGGCCTGCACGATGGCGGCGATCGCGAAGCCGCCGAGGGCCACGAGCTGGAACATCACGAGCACGTACTGCAGGTTCTTAGTGGCGTCCATGCCGCGGTAGGAGATCCAGGCGGCGGCCGCCAGGTAGACCAGGGTGAGCGGGATGTTGATCCACAGGTTCGTGGTGAGGTCCGCGATCTCGGGCCGGCCCGTGACCTCGGCCAGGAGCAGGAACGTGAAGTCCACGCCCACGGCGGCGAGGTTGGACAGCACGATCACGGACGCGGCCACGAGCCCCCAGCCGCCCATCCAGCCGACGTAGGGGCCGAAGGCCTGGGTGGCCCATGTGAAGGACGTGCCGGAGTCGGGGACCTTGTTGTTGAGCTCCCGATAGCCGATGGCCACCAGAAGCATCGGCAGGAAGCCGAGCAGCAGGATCGCCGGCACGAACGTGCCGACGGTGCCGATGGTCGGGCCCAGACCCGAGGTGAGCGTGTAGGCGGGCGCAACGACACTGATGCCGATCACGACGGCACCGATCAGGCCGACCATGCCGGCCGCCAGGCCCTTCTCGGCCACGCCCGTCTGGGCGGGTGCGCCGGGGTTCAGCAGGGAGACCTGCTGCACCTCCTTCGTGCTGGGGTAGGCGAGCTCGTGGTGGTGGCCCGGTCCGTCCGCCGCGTGGCTGCCGTCGGCGTCGTCGCGGGGGCCGCGGGCGGAGGAGCTCATGCCTGACCCTTCCGGTGCACGATGGCCTGCGCGGCAGCCTCGCCCATGCGGACGGCGCCGTCGACGTGCTGGTAGCCCTCCGCCGCGATGTCCGAGCACGCGAAGTGGATCGGCCCGACCGGCTGGTTCTGCAGGTGGCCCCAGCGGGAGAGGCCGCCGAGGTCATAGCTCGTGGCGTACGCGCCGCGGGTCCACTCCTCCGCCGCCATGTCGGAGAGGAAGAACGCCACCGGCTCCTTGGCCTTCGGGCCGAGGTACTCGGCCATCGCGGCCAGGATCTCCTCGCGGCGCTCGGCCTCGGGCAGCTCCCACATGCGCTCGGCGTGCACGTCGGAGACGAAGCCCACCATCGTGCCGAAGGACTCCTCGATGCCCGCCTCGCCACCGGCGTCGTTGACGCCGCGGTTGGTGTTGTCGTAGAGCTCCTGGACGAGGCGGCCACCGCCGAAGCACGTGCCGGAGAGCCCCTCCTCGCGCCAGAACGGCGTCTCGTACGCGGCGTGCACCTTGATCACGAGGCCCATGGAGAGGTGCTGGTGGGCCACCATCTGCCGACGCGGCAGCGGCGGGACATAGGAGATGCGCGAGTACAGGTTCGGCGGCACGGCCAGGACGGCGTAGCGGGCCTCGACCTCGAGCTCGTCGGTGACGGCCAGGACGCGGCCGGGGCCGCCGTCGTGCTCGACGCCGTTGCGCACGTCCGCGGCCACCGCGTTCTTGGCGTCCGCGGTGGCCTCGTCGGGCTCGGCCCAGTGGAGGGTGCGCACGGGCTGGCCGAGGACGACGTCGTCCCCGAGTGCCGCGGCCATCGCGCGGGACACGGACTGCATTCCGCCTTCGACACGCCGGTCCAGGATGAAGTCCTCGTCCACGAGGTTCGAGAAGGAGCCGGCGGAGGCGGCCATGAGCACGGCCTGCAGCAGCGAGAACGTGCTGGAGGGCTTGGTGAGCATGCCCGAGGCGACGTAGATCGAGACGTTGTCGATCGCCTCCTGGTCATCGCTCAGCGAGGCCAGCCACATGCGGAACGGGATGGCGTCCAGCTCAGCGGCCCGCGGATGGGCCCACGGCTCCGTGGCGCCGATCTCCGCCGCGAGCGTGTCCAGCTCGGCGATGAGTCGGTCCATCTCGGCCTGGGTCCGCGCGGAGACGGGCATGTCGCCGTCATGCACGTGACGCTCGCCGTCCGGGGAGAGGTACACGGACTTGCCCTCGCGGTACCGCTGGAACGTGGGCAGGCCCAGCTCCTCCACGAGGGAGATCAGTCGGGTCTGGTCAGGAGAGATCCACTGACCGCCGATCTCGATGAAGTGGTCGCGGCCCTGCTCGTCCTCGACGAGGCCGTTCCACGTCCGTCCGCCGACGCGCTCGCGCGCTTCGAGGACGGTGACGGACAGGCCGGCCGCCGTCGCCGTGCGGGCGGCCATGAGGCCGGCGGGACCGGCGCCGATGACGACGACGTCGCACGTCCGGCGTGGACGAGTGAGAGAGGAACCCGACGCCCCCGCCGCGGCCTCCGGCACCGGCCGCCGTCGAGGCCGCCCCCGGCACCAGGCCGCCACGCGCGAGGGCATCGCGACGGCTGCCCTCGAGGTTGCACGGTCACACGGCTACGAGAGGCTCACGATGGCCGCGGTGGCCCGTCGCCTCGGCGTGGCGCCGAGCGCCCTGTACAACCATGTGACGGGCAAGGCGGACCTGCTCGCGCTCCTGCAGGACGAGGTCATGGGCGAGGTCGAGGTGGACGGGCTGCGCGCCGCCGTGGCCGGCGAGGTCCCCGTGCGGGAGGCCGTGCGCGACTGGGCGCACTCGTACCGGCGGGTGTTCGCCGGCCACACCCCGCTCATCCCGATGATCGCGACCCTCCCCATCGCGGGTGCCGAGCAGACGCAGCGCATGTACGACGCGGTGGCGGCGGCCCTGGGCGCCGCAGGCGTGGCCGAGACCGAGGTGCTCCCCCGCATCATCGCCCTGGAGTCGTTCATCTACGGCTCCGCCTTCGACGTCCACGCGCCGGCCCACCTCTTCGAGGTCGCCGCCGCGCCGGGAGAGCTGCCGGCATTCCAGGCGGCGGCCGCCGCCTGCCGGCGCGACATCGGCATCGGCATCGACGGGAGCCACGCGACCGATGAGGGTCCCGCCGTCGGGACGCTCGGGGTGAACCCCTACGCGGACGATCCGTTCGAGACCGGTCTCGAGCTGCTGCTGGCGGGGCTCTGAGACGACGAAGGCCCCGGTCCACGTGGACCGGGGCCTTCCCTGGTGGAGGTAAGGGGATTCGAACCCCTGACCTTCTGCATGCCATGCAGACGCGCTACCAACTGCGCCATACCCCCAAGTCAGGTGCGTTCCCACAGCGGTGAACCGCCGGAAGCACCAGGACAGCATAGCGGCCCTGGAACTCCGGCTGCAAATCGACGCCCACGGGGCAGCGCCGGCGAGCGGGCAGTCGTGCCGGTCCGGGCCTTCCAGGCCGCGAGAGCCGAACGGGCGGTCTGCCCCGGGCCCCAACGACGACGAAGGCCCGGTCCTGAGGGACCGGGCCGTCGCTCTTCGGTGGACCTCCGTAGCAGCTTCTCAAACCCCCGCAAGCAACTCGGATCGCTGATTTCCCATGTTCTACAGGGTTCTCGGGCTCATCGGCCGCGCACTCGGGGTGCTCGCATGACCGATGAGCGCGGTCCCGTGCGTGAGAATTCGCGGCAGTCTCAAACCCGTTTGAGCGTCTCGAATCGAGCCGAGTTGCTCGCCGGTTACGCCGATGGTGTGCCCGTGCGGGAGCTTGCGACGCGATTCAACGTGCACCGCGGCACTGTGCGGGAGATAGCTCGGCAGGCGGGCTTGGCAGCGCGTCGCCCGGAGTTGCCGGACGCGATCCGACAGGACGCCGCTCAGCTCTATGCGGGCGGGATGACGCTCGCTCAGGTCTCCGCACGACTCGCAGTCAGCAACGAGGCCGTGCGCTCGTCGGTGCTCGCGTGCGGCGGGACGATCCGTCCTGGCGGTCGTCGCCGGGTCGGTGCCTGAGTTCTCACACCTCACCGGATACCTATCGCGTCCACCACGGCCCGCTCTTCGGCGTCGTCTGCTTCGGCGGGCGAGCTGGCGCGTTCACGACGGGCGGTGACGGACTCGCGGACACGGGCGCGGATTAGAAGCACAGCGCTGACCGGCCCGATCCAGAGCATCTTGAGCATGTTCCAGATCGCCCACAACACTGCGAGGTGGAGCCATCCGGGGGCGCCGTCCTCGATGAGTTGGACACAGACGTTCGCGATCAGGATGTACGGGACTGCGAGAAGCGTCGCGGGGATGCCCCACTTCAAGCCACGGCGGGCGCGGATCGCATCCAGCAGGATGTTGGTGGGCATGTAGCGCCGCAGGAAGCAGCGAGTGTGGACGCTGACAGTCCAGATCAGACGGATCATGGTCTTCCTCTCCATCGCACAGTTCATCCGACGAGGCGGTGCGTTGAAGAGTTACCGAGGGTCTGCCGCGAGCGGCGCATTACAGAGGAGAAATCCGCCTCAGGGCCAAGTCTACGCCTCGGGCCGGACGGCGGGAAGGACCGGCGAACTTGCGTGGGGCCCAGGCCGATCGCCCGCTGTTAGGTCGCAACTATCGGTAGGATCTGGGCGCCTTGGACCACTTGGCGCGAGCACGTTCCATGACCTTGCGGGCTCCGCTGTGGTTCATCCTCCAGCGGGCGACTGCAAGGCTGACGTCGTATGCGTCTGCGGCCTCCTCGTCGGTGGCGTTCGCTCGGGCGAGCCGGAAGGCTCCGTCGTTGGGGATCAGCATCTCCCCCGAGAGCCAGTCCGCTTCGGCTTCCTGGTCGCCGCCGAGCCCACACTTCCTCTCGTTGGAAAGAGAGACGCCGAACTGGTGCTCCAGGACGACGTGGGCGAGTTCGTGGCACATGGTGGTCCGACGACGGGTCAGGGGCTGAGCGTCGTTCTCCAGGATGACCACGCCACTCCCGTTCGGGATCAACGCCCCGGACAGTGCGCTTCCGTCCGCTCGCAGGAAGTGGTCACGCGCGGCACCATCGAGGTCGCTGAGTTGGACGACGGAGATGCCGTACTCAGACGCGAAAGCGTAGGGGTCGAACGGCGCATGGGCGTCGAGGCCGATCTCGGCCCGTAGCTCCAGCGCGAGACTCTTCGCCTCGGTCTTGAATCCTCGACGCACGAGTCATCCCTGGGCCCGTGCACGTTCGATGGTCGCGCCGATGACTTGTTGCAGGTACTTGACGTCGGTCTCGCTGAGGTCCTTCCGGGCGCGCAGGAGCGGTGCGAGCTGGGCCATGAGGTCGGGTTCGCGGTCGTCGTCGTCATGTTCTCCCTCGTGCTCGAAGAAGTCCTCGGCCGGGAGTCGGAGCCAGGCGATGATCGTGGCGAAGCCGTCCGTGTCTGGTTTGAGGCCGTTGCCGAGCCGGGAGAGCAAGGAGGGGCTCACGCCGATCTCGCCAGCTAGCGCTCGCCATGAGAGTTGGCGCTCTTGACGCGCGGCGTCTAGGGCGGAGTAGAGCGCGGCCGTGTTGATCGTCGTTTTGGCCATACCTCAGTGTGTCACATCTGCGACAGTCCGTCGTCTCCGACACGGAGTGTGTTAGAATTGAAACGCAGCATCGAGTCTAGAACGCTGGGGAGGTGAGGAGCATGGCAGGCAAGCGAGGGCGCAGCGCGGTCACGGGTCGGTTCGTGAAGCAGTCCACGGTGAAGCGTCACCCGAAGACCACGACCAACGAGACCACCGGCAAGCGCGGCAAGAAGAAGTAGCAACGAGCCGCACCCTGCTCGACGCAGCAATGTCGGTGGCAGTAACTACAGTGATCGAATAGACGAACCAACCAGGAGAACGACTATGAGCGTGACGGACGCCTTCAAGACCTTTCAGGACGTCGTGAACGCTGACATCACACACGTCCGCGAAGCGCGCGCCCGGCGCGATCTCTTCAAGAGTGCCTTCGACACCGAGGACGATGTGGAGGAAGTCATCGCGTCCGGATCGCTCGCGCGAGGGACGCACAAGGACCCGATCCATGACGTCGATGTGATCGTCGTCTTCGATCAGGACGAGCATCCTGAGTGGGGAGCACCGGGAGGTTCCGCCGCGGACGCTCTCGATCACACGCGCGAGCGTGTCAACGCGCTGCTCGGGGCGACGAACGGCACCTACGACCACGCCGTCCGACTGGCCCGGTGGCGCAACCATGCCGTCAAGTGCTTCCTAGATGACCCCGACGATCCTGACGCTTTCACGGTTGATGCCATGCCAGCACTTCGCCGCGACGGGCGACTCCTCATTCCTGAAGCACTCTCGGAAGACTGGGTCGCTTGCGACCCCGAGTCCCTGATCGCCGAGGTCGCGGATAGGCACGCACAGTGGAACAAGTTCGCCGGCACTGTTCGGATGCTCAAGTGGTGGGCCGCCGAGCAAGACACCAAGATCAAGTCTCTCGTCATGGAGGTCCTCGCGCTCGACTTCCTGCCGACGGACGTCAACCAACCCGCTGCGATCAAGCAGTTCTTCGTCAGCGCCTGCTACCACATCGAGGGCGGGAACGAAGTCGCCGATCCTGCTGGGCTCTGTGGACCGATTCAGCCTGACATCGACTACGGCGAGTTCGCCGATTCCCTTCGATCTGCACGAGATAACGCGATCAAGGCCTTCCAGGCACAGGCGAACAACGACACTGCCGCTGCGATCAAGCACTGGGGTGAGGTGTTTGGGGACGGCTTCCCGAAGCCTCCCGCCTCCACTGGCAACCCGGCGCCTGCGGTCGTACCGGCGGCGCCTCGACCGGTGAAGGACACTCCGCAGGGATGACGCGCGCAACAGGGCCGGATCGTGGCGCGGGCACCGCGGCGCTCAACCCCGTGCTCTGGACTGAACGTGAACCTGTGCGACTGGCGCGCGACCAAGATGAAGTCCGGGCATTCGCGCCGTTGCTCGAATACCAGAGTCCAGCAGACGACGGCTTGCCGCACGGCGGATGGATCGGCGTCCTCCCCCGCTGGCCGTTCGAGCGGCCGCAGCCCGAAGCTCTCGACGAGCTGCTTGGGGACCAGGAACTGCGAGTGCTCGTCATCTACTCCGCAGCCCACCCGATGGTGCCGCCGACCATCTACTCCCTTGATCCGGAGCCGTCGATCTGGGAACAGACACAGTCCGCATGGCACGTAGCCCCAGGAGGATCGCTCTGTCTGCTCCAGAGCGATGGCGGCTGGCAGCCCGAGGCCAGCCTCACCGAGCTTCTGGCGAAGGCATCGGGATGGCGGATCGAGTACGCCCTCATGAAGGCTGGAGTCATCAATGAGATGTCGGTCAATGGCATCGTCTCTGACCCCTCGCACGACCACCTGATTGACCGAGCGATTCAGCGAGGAGCTCCAACACCGGACCCGAGCGAGGCGGGAGACACAGATGTCTCCTCGTAACCCCTACATCGTGATGCCCAGAGACGCGGTCACCAAGATCGCAGGCTCCGACCTGTCGGGCGGATCGCTGGTGCTCCGCCGCGTTCCCGCGGACGACATGTACGTCGTCCAGACCGTGGAAACCGGCAAAGACATCCGTCTTCCAGCCGAAGTCCCACGCGAGTACGCCGCGCTTCGTTCAGGCGACCCCCACCATGCCGCTCAGTGGATCAGGGTGGCACCGAACGACGCTCATCTTCACCATCTCTTCTTGTCCAGACGCCCCGACATCTCCATAGGGTTCAAAGAATTCAAGGAGCTGGTGCCGGGCGTTGCCGACCCCGGCAACCACCTTGGCGTGGTCGTCACTCACGACCCCGATCTTCCACCGGATCTGGTGGAGGCCGGCGCCTCGGAGTTTGCGGGATGGGCTGTCCGGCGCAGCGGTGTGGAACCGCTCGCTATCGAGATGGAGCCAGAAGTTCTTGGCCTGGCACAGTTGGCTGGCAAGTGGCCGATCGAGCAGCTCGCTGCCAACAGCGTCATGGTCGTGGGCTGCGGCAGCATCGGCAGCGCCGCAGCAGAGGCGCTCGCAGGATACGGACTCGGACATGTGGAACTTGTCGACCCGGACCGATTCCTCTGGCACAACATGCTCCGCCACACTCTCGGAGCCGAAAGCGTCGGGCGGTTCAAAGTGGCGGCCATGAAAGATCACCTCGCCCAGCACTGGCCACAACAGACAGTGCTTGCCCACCGACGCGACGTGGTTGCCGAGGCCCACTACATCCGGCCCATCGTCGACCGAGTCGATCTCGTGCTCTGCGCCGCAGACGGTATTGCTCCCAGGCGTGTCGTCAGCCACCTCTCCAGGCGCGCACGGAAGCCGGCGATCTTGGCGTGCGTGCTCGACAATGGCTCGATCGGAGAAGTCATCAGGCTGCGACCAACACCCCGGTTCGGCTGTCTCCTCTGTCTACGGCAGCAGCTTGCAGACCAGGGAACGATGGACGCTGAGGCGGATCAAGAGTTGGATTACGGCACCGGGCGCATCCACCAGCCAATGACGGCTGTGCCACCTGATCTCCGATACATCGGCACGTTCGCCGCAAAAGTAGCGATCGCGACACTGCTGGAATCGCTTCACGGTGACCACACCCAGCAGGTTCCCGGCGAACACGCCATCATCAGTCTCCGACCAGCAGGTGACCTCGCAGCCCCATTCGACCTCAGCCAAGCCGGCGATGTTCAGTGGTCGTCCATCCCCAGACCTCGTGCATCGTGCCCGACCTGCTCGCCAGGATGACAGGTCGAAGAGAGGCGCCTCCGGTGACGATCACTGATGTCGCACTCAGCACGATCGCGCGCGAGGCGTTGCGGTCCGCCGATGGACTCGAAACTGGCGGCATCCTGCTCGGGAACGACGCGACTGATGGGATCGACATCCGACACGCCGGCGGACCTGGACCCAACGCCACCCGCGGCGAACGCACCTTCATGCGAGACCTCGACCATGCCCGGCGTCTCGCGGACTACGCCTGGTCGGAGGACCGTAGCCAGTGGATAGGCGAATGGCACACCCACCCGACTGGAGGACTCTCCCCGAGCGAGGTCGATCTCCACTCCTACATGCGCCATCTGTACGACCCCGAACTGGGGTTCGACAGGTTCGTCGCGATCATCGCTGGATTCGATTCGTCGGCACGAGTGGTCGTTGCAACTTGGCTCGTAGAACGGGACCGCATCTTGCCAGTGGTACCCGAGAGGCTTCCTACGGCGCCTGCTGTAAACAGCCCGCACGCCAGTGACGCGGTGAGGCACACCGCCTTCGTAACCGAAGAACACAAGGAGACGCCATGACATCCGATTCCGCCGCCCCTGACCCAGCAGACCCCGTCTTCATCTCGTACCGCCAGAAAGACGGTACTGGTGTTGCTACGGAACTCGCCTGGCTCCTCCGGGCCGCCGGCATCCCTGTCTGGCGGGACCGAGACGATCTGCCGCCAGGCGACACCGAGGCCCGACTCAAGCAAGCGATAGCGGCCGGCATCTCCGGCGGCGTTCTCGTGACGACACCGGACGTGGTGAACAGCAGAGTCGTGAAGACGCTGGAAGCACCCCGACTCCTTGAGCTACACCGCGACCACGAAGTATTTGCACTCGGCATCATCAACTCGGTGAAGACAGACGACGGCGGAACAGACTACGACGCTCCTGACCGGCTCCTAGAGATTCGTCCCGGCACCTTGAGCGGTGTAGACCAGCAATCCGCCGAGCGCGACGGTCTGCTGGCATTGATCCGCGGTTTGGTCTGGCACCGGATCGCGTCTCTTCGCAAACGAATCGAGGCAACCGACCAGACGTTCCACCTGAGCCTCCAGACCAGGAACACGCCACAGGTCTATGACCGAACCGGTGACGAACTGGACATCCGACTCAGGCCCTCCGATCACGAACGGCTTCCGAGCGCCGACGGGCTCCGAGATCTCAAGGACACCATCGGTCTCCTCCCCGATGCCGTGACCCGTTCCGGGGCACGTCGCCTACGTGTTGCTGGAGGGGCGCATCTCTCGGTGGCCTTCGCGGTCGGGGCGGCCTTGCCTTCGTCTCGAATCGGGCACATGGACGTGATCGACCAACAGGGCGCCACCTGGGCGAGCGATGGCGAAGCGCGGTTCATCACGCAACCGGAAGTGCAAATCGAAGATCAAGGCGGCGATCCATCTGCGATCACGACCGGTCGCCCCTCCGTAGCCGTGTATGTCGATCTCCTGCCCCAACGCAGCGACACCGCCTTCACCCGCTATATCGAAGATCATGGGCCGTTCCTCGCGGCCTGGCGTCATCTCATAAGTGCGAGCGGCACACTCCTCGACCCCGCTCATGCAGGCCTGATCGCCGCCGATGTCGCCGCGCACATCCGTGCCCTGTCGAACGACAACTCCAACGCCGAGGTGCATCTCCTGCTGCGGTGCCCGTTCCCACTTGCGCTTCTCATCGGGCGATTGACCAACACCTTGCGTGTAGTAGTCCACGAATGGGACGACTCTGACCCCATCGACGGTGATGACTACCGCGCAAGCTACGTGCCCACCCTGCGTGTACGTACATCTGCAAGCTCGGGTGTCATCGAAGACGTGCTCCTCCCGGACGCGTCTTGACTGCGCCAGCCGACCTTGCGGTCGCCCGTAAGGGACTGATGCGCGTGTAGGTGACATACGATCTGTGGTGTTACCACACCGCAGGGAAGGATGTGCACCATGCCCGCCCCCTACCCCCAAGAGTTCCGCGACGACGTCGTCCGCGTCGCCCAGAACCG
>NZ_JAHXOZ010000022.1:19908-20589 GCF_023147585.1 Micrococcus sp. EYE_212 | reverse complement strand
GCGCCCCGTCCCTCGACGAACAGGGACTGATAGATCGCTTCGTGAGAGATCCGCATGGACTCATCATCCGGGAACTCCAGGCGCAGCCGGTGGCTGATCTGCTCAGGGCTCCACGCCGTGGACCACCGCCGGTCCGCCCGGCGCGGTTTCATCTTCCGCCCCTTGAAACCGGGCCCGACTGGTCCCGGCACGGCCACGCCATCGGGGCCCAGGACCATCCCGTTCAGGCGCGCCTGGACGTAGTCATGCAGCCGCTGGTTCGTGGCCAGCTTCGCCGGCTTGGGCCGCCTGGCCGCCTCCTGAGCCTTCCACTGCGCCACCGTGGCCCGGTACTCCTTGCTCCCGGAGCGGGTGGCGCAGTTACGGCGCAGCTCGCGACTGATCGTGCCGGGATCACGTCCCAGCGTGCGTGCGATCTGACGGACCCCCTGGCCCTGGGCATGGAGGATTGCGATCTCTTCACGCTCAGCGAAGGACAGGTACCGGCCGGTGGGCTCGGCCAGGGACAGTGGGGCCATGCCGCCAGCGTGACGGAACCAGCGCGCCCCGACGGGCCACGACACGCCCACAGTCAGGGATGCCTCGACCGTCGTAACGCCGGTGGCGATCACACGCCAGAACTGGCGTTGGACCTCTCGTGAGGGCTGCGGCCTGCCAGGAGAGCGCATCGGGGCCCGCAAG
>NZ_JAHXOZ010000022.1:0-19898 GCF_023147585.1 Micrococcus sp. EYE_212 | reverse complement strand
GGCGCGTCACTGATCTTCCTTGCCCAGTCCTTGCTTGCCATCGCCCATACCTCCAGTGATTCCGAGAGGGTGTTGCGACGACCGATTGAATCCACCGCGTACGGGGTAGCCCGTGTGGAGGATCGCGTCCACGCCGGCGTCCTTGCGGGCCTTCGCCAGGCGGGCGTGCTCGGCCTCGGTGCTCGCGCCGCTCAGGCGCTCCGCGGTGACGACGACGGCCTCGCCCTTCGCCGCGCAGGTCACCCCCGAGACGCCGCCCGGGCGGTTGAGCACGACGCGGGCCTCGCCTCCGCGGGCAGGGAGGGCCCAGAGCGCGGCGGCCTTGTCGGCGTCGTCGACGGAGGGGTCAGGGCGCGTGGAGGTGAAGTAGAGGGTGCCGTCCGCGGCGAACGCGGCGCCGGACTCGCCCTCCCGGGAGCGGGTGAGGCGGTGGGCGGGGCGCTCGCCTGCGGGGTCGAGCTCCCACAGTGCGGTGGCGTAGCCGGTGCCCTTGCCGTTGAGGGTGGCGACCGTGGTGACGAGGCGCGTGCCGTCCGGGCTCAGGGTGAGGCCGGAGACGCGGGGCAGTGCGACGAACGCGGAGAGGTCGTGGAAGGGGGTGGGGGCTGAAGCGGGCGTGGGGGCGGCCGAGGTCGTGGGGGAGGCGGCCGGGGACGATGTGTCGGGCGAGGTCATGCCGTCCGTTCTATCCGGGCTGGTGTGACCGGGGCAACACGGGCCCCTCCCCGGGAGGCAGGCGCACACGCCGCTACGCCTTGGGGAAGCGGCGTGTGCGCCTGCCTCCGCGAAGGAGAGTGCCGACGTTCGGGCCGCTGCATCCCGTCCGTCGCGGCACGAACGCAGGGGTCAGCCGCGGTGGCGGTCCGGTGGCGGTTCGGTGGCCGGGTGGCGACCTGAGCGTCCCCCTCAGCCTTCACCGGGCGCCCCGCCTCAGTCCTCGGCGCGGGCCTTCGCGCGGATCTCCTGCAGCTGCGTGCCGAGCCAGTCGACGTACTCGCCCATCCAGCCCGTGGCGCCGTGGTTCCAGCTCTCGCCGACCACGGAGTGCGGGAAGATCACGGCGTCGGAGAGGTGGTCGCGCAGGCCGAGCTCGGAGCCCTCGTCGTCCTTCAGGGTCACCCACTGCATGCCGTGGCGGGCGCCGAGGTGCTCCCCCAGCAGCACCACGACGACGTCGAGGTGCACTCCCAGCTCGTTCGGGTCCACGTCCGCGGCGCCGGCCCGGGCCACGAGACGGTCGTAGTAGGCGCTCACGGCGTCCAGGTCCAGATGGTCCACGCCCTCCTGCGCGGCGAAGTCGCGGCGGGCACTGACCCACTCCTGCTCGGTCTCGGTCAGGGGGGACAGATCGGGCTGCTCGGTCATGGGATCCATCGTGCCAGGCGTTCGGGCGACGACGGCGCCGCCCGCTCGGGCATGGCCCCCCGCCTCGCCCTTTGGGACACTGGCCTCATGCGCATCGTGACGGTCTGCCTGGGCAACATCTGCCGCTCCCCCGCCGCCGAGGCCGTGCTGCGGCGCCGACTCGCGGACGCCGGCCTCGCCGACGACGTCACGGTCACCTCGGCCGGCACCGCCGACGACCACGTGGGCGAACGCCCGCACGAGCTCACGCTCTCCGTCGGCGAGGAGCTCGGCTACGACTTCCCCACCGTGGGCGCCCAGCTGACCGCGGCGGACCTGGAGGAGGCCGACCTCATCCTCGTCATGGACCACGTGAACCTGAAGAACGCCCGCCGCCTCGCCGCCACGGACGCCCAGCGCGCCAAGGTGCGGATGATGGGCGAGTTCGCCTCCGACGTCGACACCGCCGGGGTGCGCGAGGTCCCGGACCCGTGGGGTCAGCCGCGCGAGCGGTTCGAGGAGATGTACCGCCAGATCGAGGACGCGGCCGACGGCGTCGTCGCCGCGATCCGCGACGGCCGCCTCTGACCGACCGCAGGTCCGGACTGATCACCAGTCTCAGGCGTGATTGAGCGCCTCCTGGTCGGCTTATCCGTGCGGCGGAGTTCCGAGAACCCCGCCCGGCGAGTTCCAGCCCGTCTGGAGGCCCATCTCCCCAGGCCCTCCCGGGCGCGTGGGGACGAGTTCCGTCTCCACAAGCCGGCGGATCCGTCCCGCCCACGAAGACCCCGGGGAGAGCGTGCGCAGACATGCGGCGATGACCATCAGCGCGCCGCCGATGCGTTCGCTCTGACCCGACGGCAGGGCCGCCATCCCGGGCAACGACGCCAGCGCCGCGGTGGGCGCGGGGGCAAATGACCGATTCCACACGCGCCCATGGTGAGCGGCGGTGTTGCGCACGATGGACAGCTGCTCGCACCACCGGGCCACGGGGTGGTTCTTCTTGGCCCGCTTGGCGGACCCCGCAGGCAGCGTCGCGAGGTCGAGTTCGAGTCCCAGGTGATCCGCGACGGCCCACTGATCGGCCACCCGCATTCCGTCGACCAGCCTCGAGACGTCCGCGAAGTCCAGCACCTCAAGGACCACCCAGATGGGCATGCGGCCCGCGTAGTGATCCTCGTGGTGCCGGACGAAGACCGTGTGCCGCTTCGCCCGCGCGGCGCGACGGCCCGCGACGGCAAGCCACTCCGCATGGTCGAACGTCGGACGGAAATTCACCGGGTCAAGATGGCCTTCGGCCCCGTACCGGTCGGCCACCACCCGGCTGACCGCCGCCCGAAGGCCGATCTCGACGCGCTCGATCCCGTCGTGGATCAAGGTGCGGAGCTTGCGGTCGAACTCATACAGAGCGACGACGTCCCCGAATGACACTCCCGGCAGGAAGTGGTCGGCCTCAGGCCCGCGGTAGACGAACGCGTACCCACTCAGCCGGTAGTAGCCCACGGTGTTGAGCCAGCGGCGGGCCTCCTCCGGCTCCAGTGCCATGCCCCGCCTTCGCAGGATCTGGATCTGCTCTTCGACGCTCGTCGAGGCCTTCAGCGGCTGCATCGCACCTCCGAGAGAAAGATCCAGCCCACACTCCCGACGCTGAGCGTCGGGAGGCGGGCTGAACTGTTGCGTCCAGAATACCAGGGCCGCCATCGGCCGCGTCTGACCGCCCGGGGCTCAGCGACCCCCGCCCTCAGTCCTCATCCGGCTCCCCCAGCACGTCGAGCACGCGCGCGGCGACGTCGTCCCGCAGCGCCCCGCGCGCGACGGCCCGCTGGGCGGTGGCCCGGGCCAGTGCCTCCCACGTGTCCAGCACGTCGGCGGGCATGCCCTCGGCCACCAGCTCGCGCAGGGTGTCGCGATGGGCGCGCACGGTCTCGACGTCGCCGCGGGCCACCGGGCCGGTCAGGGCGCCGTCGCCGTCGGCCAGGGCGTTCTCGAGCGAGGCGCTCAGGAGCGGGCGCAGCAGCCGCTCGGTGTCCGCCACCCCGATCTGCCGCAGCAGCTGGGCCGCCTGCGCCGTCACGGTGACGAGGTGGTTCGAGCCGTGGCTCAGCGCCGTGTGGTAGACCGCGCGGTCCGCCTCCTTGATCACCACGGGCTCGCCGCCCATCTCCACCGCGAGCGCCTGCGCCACGGGCAGCACGACGGGATCCGCGGTCACGCCGAACACGCAGTCCCGCAGTCGGGCGAGGTCCAGGCTCAGCCCTGTGAAGGTCATGGCCGGGTGGATGGCCAGCGGGATGGCCCCGGCCGCGCGCACGGGGCCCATCACGCCCACGCCGTAGCGGCCCGAGGTGTGCACCAGCAGGTGGCCGGCCTGCACGTGCCCGGCGGCCACGAGCCCGGCCACGAGCTCCCCCAGGACGTCGTCCGGCACCGCGAACAGCACCATCTCGGAGCGCCGCAGGATCTCCGGGACCTCCAGCACGGGCACGTCCGGCAGCAGCGCCTCGGCCCGGGTCCGGGAGGCCTCGGAGACGGCGTGCACGCCCGTGACGGTGTGCCCCGCGTTCCGCAGGGCCGCGCCCAGCACGGCGCCCACCCTCCCTGCGCCGATCACCCCGACGCCGAGCCGCCCGGGCCGCTTCCGCGGGTCCAGGCTCGTGTCCAGTCCGCCGGTCATGCGCTCTCCTCGGGGTCGGTGGGGGCCGGCACGCGCCCGGCGCCCGGCACGACGGCGACGCCCGCCTCCGCCAACGCGCGGCGGCCGACGTCGGTGGCGGCCACCTCGCGGGTGCGCTGGTCGAAGCGCGCGAGCTCCTCCGGGGCCATCCAGTGGTTGCGGTCCGCGAGCCGGCGCGAGACCGCGGCGTAGCGCGATTCCAGCGCGAACAGCGCGAGGGCGTCGGCCTCGTCGAGGTCGGGGATCACGGCCGTGGACCCGGCCAGCGCCACGGACACCGAGGCGATCCGCAGGCGCCGCTGCACGGGGCCCTGCCCGAGGCTCGCGGTCTGCAGGCGCTCGTGCTGGAGCGCCTGGAACGACCGGTTCCAGTACCCCCGGCGCACCACGAGGAGGGTGCGCGTGGTGGTGAAGCCGGAGCGGCGCCACGCGAACCAGTTGAACCACGCCCGGGCCCGGCGGGGGATGTGGCGGAAGCCGCCCTCGGGCCCGGAGCCGTGCAGGCCCAGCCGCAGGAGCTCGGCGGCGGTGAGGCCCTGCGCGGCGCGCGGGTCGCCCTCGAGACCGGGGTCCGGGGCGACCACCGTGAGCACGCGCAGGACGTCCTCCCAGGTCCCCACGGGCAGCGCCGTGCTGCGCTCGCCGCCCGAGTCCTCGCCGTAGCCGGCCACGGACACCTTCACGCGGTACCAGCGGAACGGGCGCCAGAACAGCGACTGGGAGACGGTCACGCCCTGGACGCGCCCCGGCGGGACGGTCTGGGACGTGGTCTCGGTGAGGCCGTGGCGCAGGCGCAGCCCGTCCGCGGAGCGGCGCACCTGGAAGCCCCAGCCGGTGTTGAGCCCCGACCACAGGCCGCCCAGCACGGCGAACGCCATCGGCAGGGCGGAGGCCCCGAGGACGCCGAGCACGGTGATCTCCTCGCCCTCGCTCCAGTCGGCGGGCATCACCCCCAGGAACGTCACGGACAGCAGGGCCCACACGAGGAAGCCGATCGCCACGCCCGCCACGCGCCCGGACAGCAGCACCGAGCCGATGAGCCGCCCCGTCGGCACGGCCAGCATGAGCTCGCCCTCGTCCTGCGTCCGCAGCGCCCGCGGGGGCGCGGTCTGGCCCGCGGCGTCCCCCACGGTCCCGGCCCCGACGTCGGCCCCCTCCCCCGGCGCGACGACGGCCGCGGCCGCGGCCTCGTCCGCCCCGGGGGCGAGGTGCGCGACGCCCGAGGAGCGGTCGAGGATCTCGCGGCGCACCTGTTCGGCCTGCGTGCGCCGGAGGTAGGCGAGCTCCAGAGCCGACTCGCCGCCGTCGGCTGCCTCCACCTTCACGGTGGCGAGGCCCAGGAGGCGGGCCGGGAACGGGTGCTGGAGGTCGACGGCCTGGACGCGGTCGTACTTCATCTGGCGCCGGGAGCGGAAGATCCAGCCCTGGCGCAGCTCGATCTCCTCGGTGCCGAGGCGGAAGCGCGTGAACCGCCAGGAGAAGTAGAACGCGAGGCAGACCAGCGTGAAGACGCCCGCGGCGATCGCCCCGCCGATCAGGAGCGAGCGCGGGTCCACGGGGTCGCCGGAGGCGGTGTGGGACTGGCCGAGCGCCCCGGCCACGGCGTCCTCCACGAGGTCCCGGCCGATGACGAAGACCATCACGAGCAGCCCCGTCCAGCCCTTCACCCAGGGCGAGGCGGGGTGGACGCGGGCCCAGCCGTCGTCGTCGGTGCGGGGTGGCTGGGGAGCGGCGGCGCTCACAGCCCCGCCAGCCGGGCCTGGCCGCGGGCCATGAGGACCTCGCGCAGCTCGTCGCACGTGGCGGCGGGGATGCCTTGGAGCTCGACGTCGGGCCCGGAGGCGGCGGTCTTGAGCGTGAGGGTCTGCAGGCCGTGGCGGCGCAGGAGGGGGCCGTCGGAGGTGTCCACGTACTGCAGTCGTCCGTACGGCACGGCATTGAGGGTGCGGAACAGCACGCCCTCGCGCCACAGCAGGTCGTCCTCGCGCTCTGCCCAGCCCATGGCCCGCACTCGGCGTGGGATGAGGACCAGGTCCGTCACCCAGGAGACGAGCACGAGCGCGGGGAGGCCCCACGCGGCCCAGGTCCAGAAGTCGGGCCACACGCCGAGACGCTGGAGGAGGAGCGGCACGCCGAGGACCGCCAGCCCGATCAGGTGTCCGATCGTGGAGGCGGTCAGCTTCACTGGTGTCAGCTTGGACGAGACGGGCGTGAACACCACCCCGTCCTGGTCAATCCCGGCCACGTGCGTACCCTCCCTCGGTCTCGGGGCGGCCCCGTCGGCCGCCTCCCGGGAGTCCATCCTGCCCGCCCGCGCCGCCGCCGCCATCCTCCTCAGGGGGGATCCTGCACCAGGCCTCCACCACGAGGCCCGCCACGAGCATCACCAGTCCGCCCACGGTCAGCAGGGCAGCGTCCACCACGGTGGGGGCCCGGGTGCCCGTGTGGGAGGCCACCTGCCCCGCGACGCCGGCGTGCCAGCCGGCCAGCGCCGCGCCCGTGAAGCCGACGGCCTGCCCCAGGACCAGCGTGCGCGCCGCGGCCAGCGGGTCCATGCGCTCGGCCACGGGCTTCTCGCGGTCCCGCCGCACGCGCCACGCCAGCGCGAGGACGAGGACGCAGACGGCCGCCGCCGTGATGAGGCCGGTGCGTCCCACGGCCGGAGCGGGCAGGCCCATCGAGGGCGCGGCCAGGGCGGCGAGCCAGCCGAGCACGCCCGCAGCCAGCAGCACGACGGCGGTCCACGCCGAGCGCAGGGAGGTCACGTCGCATCCCTCCCGGCCTGCCCCGGCCCGCCGAGAAGGCGGGCGCGGCGGGGCGCCGCACGGCGGACGCCCCCGGCGTCGGCGGCGCGCTCGGCGAGCTGCGCGACGGGCTCGCCCGCGAGCTCGGCCGCGGGATCGAGCCACAGCCACGGCAGGAGCACGAAGGCCCGCTGCGCGGCCCGCGGGTGCGGGAGGGTGAGGTCCGGGTGGTCGCTGCGCAGCTCGCCGTAGGCGATGAGGTCGACGTCGAGGGTGCGGGCGCCCCAGCGCTCCGAACGGCGGCGGTGGTGTTCCTGTTCGAGCCGGTGCGCCAGGCCGAGGAGCTCCCACGGGGAGAGGCTCGTGCGGATCCGGAGCACCTGGTTGAGGTAGTCCGGCTGTCCGGGCGGGCCGCCCACGGGGGCCGTGACGGCGCGGGGGGACGCCTTCACGTCATGGACGTCGGGGGTGACGGTGATGACGGCGACGGCGTGGTCGAGGGTCTCCCGGACGTCCCCGAGGTTGGCCCCGAGCGCGAGCACGGCCGTCACCGGCTCGTCCGGGCGGGCGGCCAGCTCCGGCGTCGGGGCGGGCCCCTCGGCGGGGTGGGACGTGGGGCTCATCTCCCCTCCTCCCTGCGGCGGAGCACCGTGACGGCCGCGTCGGCGAAGTCGTGCGGGATGGGGGCCTGCGGCTTGTGCACGGTGACCTCCACCGCCTCCACCACGGGCTGCTCCGCGAGGACGGCGGCCGCGATCCGCACGGCCAGCGTCTCGATCAGGTCCACCGGCTCGCCCGTCACGAGCCGGACCACGGTGTCGGCGACCTCGCCGTAGTGGGCGGTGCGGGCGAGGTCGTCCGTGGCGGCGGCAGGGCCGGCGTCGAGGTGGAGCACCACGTCCGTGACGAACGGCTGCCCGTCCCGGCGCTCGTGCTCGAACACGCCGTGCCGGCCCACGGCCGTGAGGCCGGTCAGGCGGATGCGGTCCGGGGCGGTGCCGCGCCCGGCCGCGCTCACGCCGGCACCTCGGCCGAGAGGGATCTCCCCAGCCACGAGGCACCGCGCCACGCCGCGGCGGCGCGCACCGCGGCCGCGCTGGAGGGGACGTCGTGCACGCGGACGGCCCACACGCCGTGGAAGGCGGAGAGCGCGCTGACCGCGGCGGTGGCGGCGTCCCGCTCGGTCGGCTCCGGGGCCGCGCCGTCCGCGTCCTCCAGGAGCGAGCCCAGGAAGCGCTTGCGGGAGGCGGCCACCAGCACGGGGTGGCCCATCGCCTGCAGCCACTCGAGGCCGCGCAGCAGCTCCCAGTTCTGCTCGCCGGCCTTCGCGAAGCCGAGCCCCGGGTCCAGGATCAGCTGCTCGCGCTCCACGCCCGCCGCCATGAAGCGCTCCGCCACGGCGCGCAGCTCGCACACCACGTCCGGCACGGTGTCCGCGTACTCCGCCAGTCCGTCCATGGCCTGGGGCTTGCCGCGGTTGTGCATGAGCACGTACGGCGCGCCCGTCTCGGCGATGAGCTCGGGCATGTCCGGCTCGTGGACGAGGCCGGAGACGTCGTTGACGATCACGGGGCCCAGCTCGAGGGCGGCCCGCGCGGTGGCCGTGTGCATCGTGTCCACGGAGACCACGGCCCCGTCGGCCAGCAGCGCCTCGACGACCGGGAGGATCCGCTCCTGCTCCTGCTGCGGGGGCACGGCCTGCGCGCCCGGGCGCGTGGACTCGCCGCCGACGTCGATGATGTCCGCCCCCTCGGCGAGCATCCACCGCGCGTGGGCGAGGGCGGGGCCGACGGCGTCGTGGGCGCCGCCGTCGGAGAACGAGTCCGGGGTGACGTTCAGGATGCCCATCACCAGGGTGCGGTCCGCGGGCAGGGCGCCCAGCAGGGCCCGGTTGGCCTCACGCGTGCTCACTGTGTCCTCCTCGTTCGGGGGCGGCGCCCGCGGGTGCGCCCGACGTCGCTCAGCCGTGCATGATGAGGCTCATGGCCTCGGCCCGCGTGGACGGGTCCCGCAGCTGCCCGCGCACCGCCGAGGTGACGGTCTTCGCGCCCGGCTTGCGCACCCCCCGCATGGACATGCACAGGTGCTCGGCCTCGACCACCACGATCGCACCCTTCGGCGCCAGGTGCTCCATGAGGGCCTCCACCACCTGCGTGGTGAGCCGCTCCTGCACCTGCGGGCGGCGGGCGTAGAGCTCCACGAGCCGGGCGAGCTTGGACAGCCCCGTCACCCGCCCCTCGGCGGAGGGGATGTAGCCGATGTGCGCCACGCCGTGGAAGGGGACCAGGTGGTGCTCGCACGTGGAGTAGAAGGGGATGTCCTTCACCAGCACGAGCTCCTCGTGCGCGATGTCGAACGTGGTGCCCAGCACCTGCTCGGGGCTCTGGTGCAGGCCCGCGAAGAACTCCGCGTACGCCTTGGCCACGCGCTTCGGGGTGTCCTGCAGCCCCTCGCGGTCCGGGTCCTCGCCGATCGCCTCGAGGATCTCCCGGACGGCCCGCTCGATGCGCGGCCGGTCCACGGCGGTCGAGCGCGGGTCGAACGTGCCGGGCACGCCCGGGAACGCGTCGTCCTCGCCCATCGGGCCGTCGTCGTGCAGGAGCAGGTCCGGGTTCACCACGTCGGCCCCTTCCCGGGGCCGGGCGCGTTGCCCGGGCCGGTGGCCGGCGGCGTGCCGCCGGGGGCGTCTCCGCCCAGCGACGACGGCGGCGCGCCCTCGGGAGCGACCGGCACCGTGCTGTTCGAGGTGCCGACGGGCGCCTGCTCCTCCGCGTCGCGGCGCGAGCGGCGCTCGACCGGGGACAGGACCGGCGGCACGTCGTGGGGGAGGCGCTCGTCGGCCGCGAGCCAGAGCTCCCGCTCCGGACGCTTGCGCACGTCCGCGAAGATCTCGGCGATCTCCTCCTGGTTGAGGGTCTCCCGCTCGAGGAGCTCGTAGGCGAGCCGGTCGAGGATGTCACGGTTCTCGGTGAGCACCCAGTGGGCGTCGGCGTGCGCACCGTCGAGGAGGGCGCGGACCTCGGCGTCCACGAGGGAGGCCAGCTCGTCGGAGTACTCGCGGGACGAGCTGCCGGAGCCCCCGCCCACGAACGGCTCGGAGTCCCCCGTGCCGAGCTTCACGGCGCCCACGCGGGAGCTCATGCCGTACTCGGTGACCATCTTGCGCGCCGTCTCGGTGGCCTTCTGGATGTCGTTGGCCGCGCCGGTGGAGGGGTCCTTGAAGACGACCTCCTCGGCCACGCGGCCGCCCATCGCGTAGGCCAGCTGGTCGAGCAGCTCGTTGCGCGTGACCGAGTACTTGTCGCTCTCCGGCACCACCATCGTGTAGCCCAGGGCGCGGCCGCGCGGCAGGATCGTGATCTTGGTGACGGGGGCAGAGTTGCGCAGGCCGGCCGCCACGAGCGCGTGGCCGCCCTCGTGGTAGGCCGTGACCTTGCGCTCGTGCTCGTTCATGAGGCGCGTGCGCTTCTGCGGGCCCGCCATCACGCGGTCCACGGCCTCGTCCAGGGCCTTGTCGTCGATCACGTTGTTGTTCGAGCGGGCCGTGAGCAGCGCCGCCTCGTTGATGACGTTCGCCAGGTCCGCGCCCGTGTAGCCCGGGGTGCGCTTGGCCAGGGAGCGCAGGTCCACGTCCATGGCGATCGGCTTGCCCTGCGCGTGGACCTCGAGGATCTTCGCGCGGCCCTCCAGGTCAGGGGCCTCCACGGGGATCTGCCGGTCGAAGCGGCCGGGGCGCAGCAGCGCCGGGTCCAGGACGTCCGGGCGGTTGGTGGCTGCGATCATGATGACGTTGGTGGAGGCGTCGAAGCCGTCCATCTCCACGAGCATCTGGTTCAGGGTCTGCTCGCGCTCGTCGTTGCCGCCGCCGATGCCCGCGCCGCGGTGCCGGCCGACGGCGTCGATCTCGTCCACGAAGATGATGGCCGGCGCGTTGTTCTTGGCCTGCTCGAAGAGGTCGCGCACGCGGGAGGCGCCCACGCCCACGAACATCTCCACGAAGTCCGAGCCGGAGATCGAGTAGAAGGGCACCCCGGCCTCGCCGGCCACGGCCTTGGCGAGCAGGGTCTTGCCCGTGCCGGGAGGGCCGTAGAGCAGCACGCCCTTGGGGATCTTGGCGCCCACCGCGTGGAAGCGGTCCGGGACGGTGAGGAACTCCTTGATCTCCTCGAGCTCCTCCACGGCCTCGTCCGCGCCGGCGACGTCCTTGAACAGGACGTCCGGGTTGTCCTTGTTGATGAGCTTCGCGCGGGACTTGCCGAACTGCATGACCTTGCCGCCGCCGCCCTGCATGCGGGAGAGGAGGAACCAGAAGAACAGGGAGATCAGCAGGAACGGGACCATGAGGCCCAGCAGCGAGGTGAGCCAGTTGCTGCGCACCGGCTCGTCCGTGTAGCCGTCCAGCGCGGACTGGTCCACGGCCGCGACGACGTCGTCCGCGCGCGCCGCGGAGAAGTGGAAGTAGACGTCCTTGCCGAGGTCCCGGCCGTCCTGCTCGTAGGGCTCACGGAGGGAGAGGTCCACGCGCTGGTCGCCGTCGACCACGCGGGCCTCCACGGCCCTGTCGTCCTTCAGCATGGACATGCCCACGTTGGTGTCCACCATCGCGCGGCCGCCCTGGCTCGTGGCCAGCGGGATGGCCATCCCCAGCACGAGGAGCCCGAGCAGGATCCAGACGTAGGGCTTGTTGAACAGCTTCTTCACGGTCCGTCTGTCTCCTGGTCTGCCATGTCCCGGCGGGACGCGGGCCGGGTGCACGGAGGCGCGGCCCGGGCCTTGGGTCACTGCACCACGGTACCGGGCGGGCGGAGCGGCGCGGGGACGGGCCGCGGGGAGTTCGCCGCCGGTGGACAGCCCCCTCTCCCCCGCGGGCGGCGGGGGTCAGCTGTAGACGTGCGGGGCCAGCGTGCCGACGAAGTCCAGGTTGCGGTACTTCTCGGCGTAGTCGAGGCCGTAGCCCACCACGAACTCGTTGGGGATGTCGCGGCCGACGTACTTCACGTCGATCTCCACCTTCATCGCGTCCGGCTTGCGCAGCAGCGCGCAGATCTCCACCGACTCCGGGCCGCGGGACTCGAGGTTCGCCTTGAGCCAGGAGAGGGTCAGCCCCGAGTCGATGATGTCCTCCACGATCAGCACGTGGCGGCCGGTCAGGTCCGCGTCGAGGTCCTTGAGGATCCGCACCACGCCGGAGGACTTGGTGCCGGAGCCGTAGGAGGACACGGCCATGAAGTCCATCTCGACGTGCGAGTGCAGGGCCCGGGTGAGGTCGGCGACCACCATCACGGCGCCCTTGAGCACGGCCACGATCAGGAGGTCCTTGGACTCGTAGTCGCGGTCGATCTGCGCGGCGAGGTCCGTGATGGTGTCCTGGACGTCCTCCTTGCTCATGAGGACGTGGGTGAGGTCTTTCCGGACATCCTGTGCGTCCATGCGGGTGCCGCTCCTGGGTGCTCGTGCGGGTGGGGCCGGCGCCGGGTCGCGGTCAGCAGCCGGGGCGTCGGGGGATGAGGACCAGTCTGGCACACGGGCCCCCACCGTCGGCCTGCCCGGAGGACTCCGCGACGCACGTCACTCCGGGCCCCTCCCGGACCGCACGCACGCCGCCGGCCAGCTCCACGGGACCGGCCGACGTGCCGCCCCGGCGGGCCCCCGTGACGAGGGTCTCCACGGCGAGCACCCGTTCCCGAGAGAGGTCCTCCGCCCCCGCCCGGCGGGCGGCGCGGACGATCACCCGGCGGCGCACCGCCGGCGGCAGGGCGGCCAGCCCGTCCAGATCGAGCGCCACCACGACGCCGGGCGCCTCCCCCACGGGGCGCCCCGCCTCGGCCGCGGGGTCCGGAGCATCCGCACCGGCACGCGCGTCCCCCAGGAGCAGGCCCGCGAATTCCCGACCGGCCCACGCGTCGAGGGCGTCGGCGTCCTCGGCGGCCAGGGCGGCGGTGCGCGTGAGGGCGTCGCGCACGCCGGGGCCGAGGCCGGCGTCGGGGTCCTCGAGGGCCGGCAGGACGCGGGTGCGGATCCGCGAGCGCAGCAGGGCCGGGGCCCGGTTGTGGGGGTCCTCGAACCAGGCGATCCCGGCCCACCGGCAGATCGCCTCGGTGTCCGCCCGGGTGAGGCCGAGCAGGGGCCGGGCCACGGGGATGCCGCCGGGCAGGGTCCCGCGCGTCGGGATCCCCGCGAGCGACCGGGTGCCGGATCCCCGGGCGAGGCCGAGGAGCACCTGCTCGGCCTGGTCGTCGGCGGTGTGGGCGGTGAGCACGAGGGCGAGGGCGTCGGCGGACGCGGTCTCGGCGGCGCGGGCCAGAGCCTCCCGACGCGCGGTGCGGGCCGCGGCCTCGGGGCCGTCCCCCGCGGGGACCACCCGCACGGGCGTCACGGTGACGGGGTCCAGGCCGAGGCCGCGGGCGACCTGCGCGGCGGCCGCCGCGACCGCCGCGCTGCCGTCCTGCAGCCCGTGGTCCACCACGACGGCGCCCACCGGACCCAGCGGCCGCCCGGCGCGCGTCGCCGTCAGCACGGCGCAGGCCACCGCGAGGGCCAGGGAGTCCGCCCCGCCGGACAGCGCCACGAGTGCCCGGGGGGCCTGCGCGCCCTCCTCGGCCCGCGCCCGAGACGACCCGCGCCCACCGGTCGCGCCGCCGTCGGCGTCCGGTCCGAGGACCGTCCGCACCGCGGCCACGGCGCGGTGGAGGGCCCCCGGCCAGCGGGCGCGCCGCGGCCACGGGGTGACCGCGTCCAGGGCGGGGAGCGTCACCGGAGCGGACCCGTCAGGCCTCGGCGCGGATCCGCGCCACCCACGTCTCGGGCGCGTGGATCTCCGCCTCGCTCGGCAGCAGCTCCGGGGCGTGCCACACCACGTTGAACCCGTCCATGCCGATCTCCCCGACCACGGCGTCCACGAATCGCTGGCCGTCCCGGTACTGGGCCATCTTGGCGTCCATCCCGAGGATCCGGCGGATCGCCCGGTCCACCGCGGAGCGGCGGTCCCCGCGCTCGTCGAAGCGGCGGCGGATGGTCTTGACGGAGGACACGACGGAGGAGTCCACGGCGTCCATGACGACGTTCGCGTGGCCCTCGAGCAGGGACATCACGGCGGTCACGCGGGACAGGCGCTCCCGGTCCTCCTCGTCCTGGAACGCGCCGAGCAGGCCCAGGCTCGGCCGGCCCGACGTCACAGCCGGGCCCGCCTCCCCGCCGGCGTGGCTCGCGACGCCGCCGCCCCGACCCCGCACGGACCCCGCCAGGGGGTTCGCGGCGGCCAGGGCGGAGCGCAGCCGCTCGGGCAGGGACTCGGCCTTGTCGAACAGCCCGCCGGTGAGCCCGGTGATCTCCGACCGCAGGTGCCCGCGCAGCCACGGGGCGGCGGCGAACTGGACCCGATGGGTCTGCTCGTGCAGGCACACCCAGAGCCGGAAGTCGGCGGGGTCCACGTGGATCTCGCGGCGCACCTGCACCACGTTCGGCGCCACGAGCATCAGGCGGCCGCCCGCGGGGCCGGCGGGGACGCCGTCGGGCCCCGGGAGGGCGCTGAACGGGTCGTACTGGCCGAGCACCTTGGCGGAGAGCCACGCGAGGATGCCGCCCATCTCCAGGGCGGTGGCGCGCGTCGCGACGGGCGTGGTGGCGGCCTCGTACTCAGCCGGGCGCGTGGCCTGCAGGTGTGCGAACGTGGGGCCCAGAAGCGCCGCGAAGGACTGCGTGTTCGCGCGGGACCACGTGGGGCGGTCCACCACGAGCACCTGGGAGTCGAGCAGGTCCCGGGCCGCCTCGAGTCCGGTCAGCCGGTGGACGTGCGGCACGGAGGCCGCCGCGGCCGCACGGAGGCCCTCGGCCTCCCCGCGCGCCTCCCGCGCGGAGGTGCGCGGCCCGGCCACGGTGAGGGCCTCGGCCGTGCGGGCGGCGAACGCCCAGTCCACGGGGTGCACGGCGGGTGCGGCCGGGCCGGCGGTGGGGCCGCCGGACATGCGGGGCTGGTCTGCGCTCATGCGGCCCATCCCATCACAGGCGCCGGACACGGGACCGGGTCCGGTGCCCGCTCACAGGGCGGCGACCGCGGCCACCGCCTCGTCGATCGCCGCCCGCGCCGGCTCGATCTGCCAGTCGACCTCGGAGCACACCACGCTGAACGCGAGCACCCGCCCCGACGTCGTGGTGACGGTGCCGGTGAGGGAGACCGTCTGGTCGAGGGTGCCGGTCTTGGCGGCCACGGCGCCACGTGCGGGCGGGGACGGGAAGCGCTCGCCCAGCGTGGAGTCCTCGCCGGGGCGCGGCAGCGCGTCCAGCACCCCGTCCTGGGCCGGCTCCGCCGACAGCCCCGTCACCACCTCCACGAGCTGCTCCGGGCTCACCCGGTTGGCGGCGGCGAGGCCGGAGGCGTCCACGACGTCCATGCCCGCCGTGTCCACGCCCAGCGCCGCGACCCGACGCTCGAGGAGTGCGGCGGCGCCGTCGTGGGTGGCGGGGAGCCCGGCCGCCGCGGCCGCGGTGTGCGCGAGGGCCTCGGCCACCTGGTTCTCCGAGTGCATGAGCATGTGCTCGACCTGCGCGCGGACGGGAGCGGACGTCACCTCCGCCACGGACGCGGCCGCGCGCACCTCCTCGCGGGGCGCCTGCGTCGCGGGGACCTCCTCCCGCACGGCCACCTCGACGCCGCCCTCGCCCGCCTCCGCCGCGTCCTCCGCGAGGGCGGCGAGCTCGGCCTGGAAGGTGCGGGCGGCGGACGCGGCCGGGTCCGCCAGCCGGTCCTGTCCGGTCCCCGGCGTGGCCCGCCCGCCGTAGGTGGCCAGCGGCTGGACAGGGGCGATGTTGCCGCTCTCCACCATCCCCGTGGACCACGCCGGGTTGAGCGGGGCCTCGTCCTGGAACAGGCGCAGGTCCGTGCTCACCACCACCCGGCCGGTGACGCCGCGCTCGTCCAGCCCGGCCAGGGTCCGCTCCGCGAGGGTGCGCAGGCCGGCGCGGCCCGCCACGCTCGAAGGGTCCGAGGCCCCCGTGCCGAGCAGGACGTCGCCGCCGCCGACGAGCACCAGTTCCGTGGCTCCGCCGTCCGCCGCCGGACGGGCGACCACGCGGGTGGTGAGAGCGGCGTCCGGGCCGAGCGCGTCCACGGCGGCCGCGGCCGTCAGGAGCTTCATGGCCGACGCCGGCGCGACCGGCTCGTCCGCGCGCCGGGAGAACAGCACCCGCCCCGTGGCGAGGTCACGGAACTCCGCGGACGCCACCCCCGGGGCAGCCGCCAGCCCCGACTCGACCGCGTCCGCCACCGCGGCGGCCGAGGGCACCTCCCCCGGGGCCGAGGTCGAGGCCCGCGGCGTCGGGGAGGGGGACGGCGTCGTCGTCGGGGAGGGGGACGGGGCGGGGGACGGGGCGGGGGCGGACCAGACCGCCGAGGGGGCGGGCCCCGAGGCCAGTCGCGGGAGCAGGAAGTCCCGGGCCAGCATGCCGAGCAGGGTGGCCACGGCCAGCGCCAGCAGCACGCAGAGGACGACGATCGTGCGATCGGAGCGGCGGTCGGTCACGACGCCACCGGGGTGGCGTCGCCCGCGGCGACGGACCGGGCCGCGGAGAAGAGGGCGACGAGCTCGTCCGCGCCGCTGCGGCGCGCGGCCTCGAGCACCGCGTCCCACTGCGCCGCGCTCGCCCGGTGGTGATGGGCCGCGGCGAAGGCGTCGGGTCCGGCGTCATCGAGGCGCGCGTCCGACGTCGCCGCCGCACCGTCACCGGTGACCGCACGCACGCGCGTGGTCAGCACGGGGTCCGACGCGCGGACCTCCTCCAGCACGGCGGCGCGGTCGCCCTCTCCCATGCGCTCCTCGAGCATGACGAGGCGCGCGTAGACGGCGGGGTTGCCGATCTTGATCCGCTGCCCGGAGCCGAGCTGGGAGAGCATCGGCGCGGACAGGCCGAGGACCCCGGCCAGGGCCCGCTGGCTGACCCCGTACGCCTCACGCAGGACGCCGAACCGCTCGCCCAGCGGCTGCCCGTACAGCGCGCGCTGCTGGTCGAGGTTGTCCTGGAGGTCGTGATCGGTGAGGGCCATGCCGACCATGATGACGGACCCGCGGTTGCAGGTGCAAAGCCGCCGCGGCGTGCCGGCGTCAGTCCGCGACCTCGGTCCACGTGGACGCGCCGTCCCCCCACGTGCACACGAGGCGGCGGCCGTCCACGCCGCGCACCTGCGTGCCGTGCTCCGCCGCGAGGCAGCCGTCCCCGAGGCGCACGGAGCTGGTGATCCGGGGGGAGCCGGCGGAGGAGGGAGTCGCGGGCCCGGCCGGCCCCTCGGCGGAGGACTCCGCCGTCGGCGGGGGCGCGGGGGCGGTCGTGGCGGACCCCTCGCCCACCTCTCCGCCCCGTCCTCCCAGGAGCAGTGCCAGTGCGGTCGCCACGGCCTGGAGCCCCAGGACGATCAGCGCCCACGCCCAGCCGCGAGTGCCCTGCCTCACGCGCCCCTCCGGCGCAGTGGCGGGGCGCGGCGGTAGGCTGACCCCAGCACTGCCGGGCGGCGCGCCCGCCGTCCGGGAATCGCCCCTGTCTGAAGGAGAAGCCATGGCGCACGACGTCACCATCGAGATCCCCGCGGGCTCCCGCGTGAAGTACGAGTTCGACCACGAGACCGGCCGCCTGCGCCTGGATCGCGTGCTGTTCACCTCGATGCAGTACCCCACGCACTACGGCTACTTCGAGAACACCCTCGGCGAGGACGGCGACCCGCTGGACGCCCTCGTGTTCCTGCCGGGCTTCGACCTGGTGCCCGGCTGCATCGTGGAGGCCCGTCCGGTCGGCGTGTTCAACATGACCGACGACGGCGGCGGCGACGCCAAGCTGCTGTGCGTCCCCGCAGACAAGCGGTTCGACCACATCGTGGAGCTCGAGGACGTCGAGGAGTCCCTCAAGCAGGAGATCGAGCACTTCTTCACCCGCTACAAGGACCTCGAGCCGGGCAAGTGGGTCAAGGCCGAGGGCTGGCAGGGCCGCGCGGACGCCGAGAAGGAGCTCGAAGCCTCCATCGAGCGCTTCGCCGCCGCCGGTGAGCACTCCCCGTCCGACGAGCCGCAGGGCCGCGACGTGGACACCGCGGAGGCCGAGCCGGCCACCGAGGAGGGCTCCGAGACCGACGTGCCGCAGGGCCGCTGACCCCCGGACCACCCCCGGCGCGTCCCGCGCCACGCACGACGGCGGCCGCTCACCCATCCGGGTGGGCGGCCGCCGTCTGCGCTGGCACAATCGAGCGCATGCTCGTGCTCACCCTCAACCAGCGGGACACCCCCGACGCCGGCGATCGCGTGGACGCCTTCCTGCGCAGCCTGGACGCAGTGCCCGGGCTCGAGGCGGCGGCGGCGCTGCCCTTCCAGCGTTCCGTGGGCGACGAGCTGATCGGCGCGGTCGAGGACCCTGCCCTCGCCGTGGACGTGGCGCTGCGCGCGCTGCGGGAGCGGCGCTGGAACGTGGGGGTCGGCGTCGGGGGCGTGATGCACGCGGACGGGACGCCGGGCCTGCCGGAGTCCGGGGACGTCCACGACGCCGGCGGGCCGGCGCTCTCCGCCGCGCGCCGCGCCGTGGAGGCGGCCGCCCTCTCCACCGCGCGCATCCCGCTGGCCGTGCGGGGCCGGGACGAGACGGCCGCGGCGGAGGCCGAGGCGGTGCTCAAACTGGTGGGCCAGCTCGTGTGGACACGCACCGAGGCGGAGTGGGCCGTGCTGGACCTGCTCGTCCCCGGCGTGCGCGGCCAGCAGAGGCCCGCCGCCGAAGCACTGGGGATCACGGTGCAGGCGGTGTCCCAGGCGACGCAGCGCGCGTTCTGGAACGAGGAGCACGCCTGCCGGCCGGCTGCCGCGCGGCTGCTGGGCCTCGTCGATGCCGCCTGAGACAGCCCTCCCCCTGCAGCCCACCGGCGCCCGACTCCCCGCTGACGGCTGACCCCTGCGTTCCAGCCGCCGCGCCAGCCGGGTAGCGGCGGGAGCATCAGGGTCAGCGCCGGTGGGCCGTCAGACGGCCGCCGGCTCCTGCACGCGCACGCCCGCGGGGCGGTCGGCCTCCGGGACGAGCGACCACAGCACGTCCGCGAGGCCGTGGTCGTCCACCCCGCCGGTCACCTCGTCCGCGGCCTCCTTGACCTCGCGCACGGCCTGGCCCATGGCCACGCCGCGGCCGGCCCAGCGCAGCATCTCGAGGTCGTTGCGGCCGTCCCCGACCGCCACGGTGTCCTCGATGCCCACGTGGAGCACGGTGCGCAGCCCCTCCAGCGCCGAGGCCTTCGTGACGCCCGCCGCGGCGACGTCCAGCCACGCCGTCCAGCCCACGGAGTACGTCACGCCGGAGAGGCCGATGCCCTCCACCGCGCGCCCGAACTCCTCAGCCGAGGAGTCCGTCGAGAACACCACGAGGCGCACGGCGGTGGCGTCCATGAGCGCGTCGAACGTGGTGCCCGTGGCGTCCACGCCGAAGGAGGCGTCCTGGAAGCGCTCGGTGGAGAGGAACCGGCCGTCCGGGACCTCCACGGCGTACTTCGCGCTGGGCAGGCGGCGGCGCAGCTGCGTGAGCACGGAGCGCGGCTCGAACGTGCGGCAGTCCGTCACCTCGTAGCCGTCCTCCAGGCCGCGGTCCAGGCGCAGGGTGATGCCGCCGTTCGAGCAGACCATGTAGCCGGCGTCGATCCCGAGGGACTCCCCCACCGGCAGCGTGGCCCCGCGGGAGCGCCCCGTGGCGATCACGACGTGGTGGCCCGCCGCGACGACGGCCTTGACGGCCTCACGCACGGGCTCATGCAGGTGCCCGTCGTGGTCCACGATCGTTCCGTCCACATCCAGGCATACGAGCTTCTTGGTCATGGCCCCACCCAACCACACGGCCCGGACGGGACAGCGACGCGCGGGTGAACAGCCGGGACGCCCCCTCACCCCCGAACGAGGTGTCACGAAGTGTGGGTATGCGGCCGCCATACCCACACTTCGTGACACCTCGTTCCCCGGGGGGTGCCTCTATGGTTTTCGTCAAGCCGCGAGAGCGACTGATGATGGTGCTGGCGGGGCGGTCGGATCTTGATACAGGGTGCCATCGCGGAGCATCGCGTAAAGCACGTCGGTGCGGCGCCGGGCCAGCGCAATCAGCGCCTGGTTGTGGCGTTTGCCCTGGGCTCG
>NZ_JAHXOZ010000021.1 GCF_023147585.1 Micrococcus sp. EYE_212 | reverse complement strand
GGCTCTCCTGACGCTTCCGTGGGTGTTCTGGCGAGCCGTTGACGAGGGCGCGCCGCTCTCTGCCTAGGTTTCTGGCTGTTGAGGTCAGTTACCTGAAGGGCGGAGAACGGCGTGCGGAACGCAAGCCTATGGCGGTCCTTGCTGGGCGTCGAGAAGACGGTCGTGGAGGGCATCGAGTTCGATGAGGACGACCAGCTCCTGGTGGCTCATGTCCGTCCCCGGGCTCGGGTGCGTGGCCGGTGCGGGCGGTGCGGGCGCAGGTCGCCCGGGTACGACCGTGGCGAGGGTCGGCGGCGGTGGCGGGCGCTGGATCTGGGCACGGTGCAGGTCTACCTCGAGGCCGACGCCCCGCGGGTGGCCTGCCGCGAGCACGGTCCCACGGTGGCCGCCGTCCCGTGGGCCAGGCACGGGGCCGGTCACACCGTGGTGTTCGACGAGCAGGTGGCCTGGCTGGCCACGCAGTGCTCCAAGTCCGCGGTCACCGAGCTGATGCGCATCGCCTGGCGCACCGTCGGGGCGATCATCACCCGGGTCTGGGCCGACGTGGAGGCCCTCGGCGACCGGTTCGCCGGCCTGCGACGGATCGGCATCGATGAGATCTCCTACAAGAAGGGCCACCGCTACCTCACGATCGTGGTCGACCACGACACCGGCCGGCTCGTCTGGGCCGCCCCGGGCCGGGACAAGGCGACCCTGGCGGCGTTCTTCGAGGCCCTCGGGCCCGACCGGTGCGCCGAGATCACCCACGTCAGCGCCGACGGGGCGGACTGGATCGCCGCCGTGGTCGCCGAGCGGTGCCCGAACGCGGTGCGGTGCGCTGATCCGTTCCACATCGTCAAGTGGGCCACCGAGGCCCTGGACGAGGTCCGTCGCCAGGCGTGGAACGAGGCCCGTGGCGCGGTCCGGCAGCGCCGGGCCGGGCGGGCCGGCGGGCACGCCAAGGCGCTCAAGCACGCCCGGTACGCGCTGTGGAAGAACCCCGAGAACCTCACCACCCGGCAGCAGGCCAAGCTCGCCTGGGTCGCCAAGACCGACCCGCGCCTGCACCGGGCCTACCTGCTCAAGGAAGGACTGCGCCTGGTCTTCCAGCTACCCGCCGACGAGGCCGAGACGGCCCTGGAACGCTGGATCGGCTGGGCCCGACGTTGCCGCATCCCCGCCTTCGTCGAGCTCCAACGCCGCATCGTCAAGCACAAGGCCTCGATCCTCGCCGCGATCGAGCACGGCCTGTCCAACGGACGTATCGAGTCCGTGAACACGAAGATTCGGCTCATCACCCGCGTCGCCTTCGGCTTCAAGTCCCCCGAAGCCCTCATCGCCCTGGCCATGCTCAACCTCGGCGGCCACCGACCCGTCCTACCGGGCCGGAACTGACCCACGGATCAGTCAGGAGAGCCAGATTTCTGCGACCGCGCCGACCCAGAACCCTCCGCGGGAACGTGTACGTGCCATCGGCTCCTGCTTTCGTGTCGGGTGGCGTGGTCGGTCTGCCGGTGTTCGGCGACGATCGCGTGCCGTAGGCGGGAACGGGCCGATGCGACCCATTGTCCCATCGAGGGTTCCGGGCTTGAAGTCCTGGAGCCCGGTGCTCGTGTCGTGGTCTTAGGTGGCGGTGCCCGAGTACAGGTAGACGCCTAGGGCTTCAGGTTTGCCGTCGAGGACGAGGTTCATGTCTTCGGAGGCGGTGCGGGTCATGCCCTGCTTCTCGTAGAACTGGAAGGTGCACAGGGAGTCGGTGTAGAGGTAGAAGTCGCTGCGTCCGAGGCTGCGGAGGTGGTCGAGGTAGTCGCGGTAGAGGGTCTTGCCGATGCCGAGTCCGCGGGTGCTGGAGTCCACGGCGAAGAGCGTCAGTTCGTCGGTCAGCGGGCTCGGGGTTTTCTTGCGCAGCTCACCGTATACGCGGTCGAAGGCGAAGTATTGGCGCATCGACTTCCACTGGGGCAGGCCGAGGATGCCGGCGCGGAGCGTGTGCGCCAGGGTCAGGAGTCGGTTGGTGAATCGGCCGCCGAGGCGTGGCTGCCCGTCGACTTGGCCCATGATGATGCCGACGACACGTTCGTCCTGGACCGCGACGCGGGTCCAGGTGCTGGCCAGGAGGCGCTCGCGCAGGTAGATCTCCAGCGCACTGTCAAGGACCAGGCGGCCGGTGACGTAGCGGTGGATGTAGAAGGCTTCGTTGATGATCTTCTTGATGTCCTCGGCGTCTTGCGGCTGGTAGGGGCGGTAGACGATGTTGGTCATGGCGTGGTTTTCCTTTCCGTGAATGGTGTGGGTCAGCCGGATGAGTCGTCACGTTGCGTGAGGGCGATCAGGTCGGCTTCGAGGGCGGTGCGGTCGGGCTCGGTCAGGACGGCTCCCCACAGCGGGGCGCTGTTGGACCCGTCGGTGGCGGCGATGACCATGCGAGCGATCGCGGGGTCGAGGCCGTCTTCGAAGAGCGCGCTGCGCCACTGCGCGGCGTCTGCTTGGGCGAGTTCTTCTAGGGCGGGCTCGAACATCAGGTGAGCGGCTAGGGCGATGTAGTCGCGTAGCCCGCTGGGGTCCCCGGCGTGAGCGAAGCTGACGCGGATGTAGGCGCGGGTGAGTCTGCCCGGGACCCCTTCGGGCTCGGCGGTCGCGGCCTGCTCGACGTGGCTGCGGAACTGGGTCATCAGGTTGGTGGCCACCCCGTTCAGCAGTGTTTCCTTGTTCGGGAAGTGGTAGAGCAGGCCGCCTTTGGAGACCCCGGCGGCCTCGGCGATGTCGGTCACGGGCACCGTGGTGCCGTGCCGGCCGATCAGGCGTGCGGCCGAGGTCAGGATGAGTTGTCTGGTCTCGTCTGCGCTGCGTCCGGCGGTCCGTGCCATGATGCGTCTCCTTTCTCGTGGGTTCGGTTCAAGGATTTCAGTTGTGGTCAGGTTTTCAGTGGTCGGCGGTGACGGCGTCCTTGTTGTTCGGGATGAGGGTGAAGGCCACGATCGCGGCGAGGACCATCACTCCCCCGGCGATCAGGGTGGTGGACTGCATTGCCGAGACGAACGCGTGCTGCGCGGCTTCCAGGACCGGGCTTCCGGGCTCGAGGACCGCGGTCGCCGAGGCGAGTGAGTCCTCGACCCGGGCCGCTACCTCGCCGGGAACACCTGTCGGCAGGTCGAGGCCTCCGCGGTAGAACACGCTCATCAGCGAGCCGAGGATCGCGATGCCCAGGGCCACGCCGAGCTCGTAGGCGGTCTCGGCGACCGAGGCCGCGGCTCCGGCCTTGGCTGGCTTGACGGCGGAGACCACCGCATCCACCGACAGGGTCTCGGCGACACCGATGCCCAGCCCGAGTGGGACCACGGCCAGCAGCACCCAGGCCAACTGCTCGCTGCTCTCCAATGCGGCCAGCAGCCCAAGCCCGACCGCGCCGGTGATCAGAGCCACCCCGATCGCCCGGCCGCGACCGAGACGGGTGAGGAGGAACCCGACCACTGCCACAGCGGCCATCGCCGAGAGGGCGGCGGGTAGCTGCGCGAGTCCGGCCTGGAGCGGGCTGAGGCCGCGGGCGAGCTGGAGGTACTGGGAGAAGAAGAACAGCACACCGCTGAGGGCGAACACCGAGATGAAGTTGACCAGCACCGCGCCGCTGAAGGCAGGCACGCGGAACAGGTCCACGTCGATCATCGGAGAGGCGGTCTTGCGCTGACGGCGCACGAACAGGATGCCGCCGACCACGCTCGCGATGATCGCCGCTGCGGTGAGGAGGTCGAACTTGCCGCCGGTGACCTGCTTGATCGTGTACACGAACGGGATGATCGCCAGCATCGACAGGCCGCTGGAGATCAGGTCGAACCGGCCGGGGTTGGGGTTGCGGGACTCCGGCAGCAACCACGCGCCCAGGCCGATGACCAGTGCCATGACGGGCAGGTTGATCAGGAACACCGAGCCCCACCAGAAGTTCTCCAGCAGTGCCCCGCCTACCAGAGGGCCAAGTGCGATGCCGCTGGCGGCCGCTGCCGACCAGATCGCGATCGCACGGGTGCGCTCAATCGGATCGGTGAAGATGTTGCGGATCAGCGACAGCGTCGAGGGCATGATCGTCGCTCCGGCCACACCCAGCAGCAGGCGTGCGGCGATGAGGACTTCCGCGGTCGGCGCGAAGGCGGCCAGGATGGAGGCGAGTCCGAACGCTGCGGCTCCGATCAGCAGCAGCTTCTTGCGCCCAATCCGGTCGGCCAGGTTCCCCATCGTGACCAGCAGCCCCGCCAGGGCCAGGGAGTAGATGTCCCCGATCCACAGCACCTGCGAGGCCGTCGGGGACAGGTCGGCGGTCAGCGACGGCACCGCCAGATACAGCACCGTGGCGTCAATGGCCAGCAGCAGCACCGCTCCCACCAGCACAGCCAGCGAGGCCCATCGCCTGGCTGGCGTCATCAGTTCATTCATGTTCAGTCTCCTCAGTATCTTCCTCAAACTAAACCGTCGTGCCGGTACAGTTCTGGTGGTAGTGCGCAGCCCGTACAGGACTGCTGGTGTGATGTGCGGCGAGGTGCCGCGTGGCGCTAGCTGGTGTGTTCGCTGCTGGTGCGTGCGAACGATGCCGCCAGGCTCGCGAACCGTTCCAGGCTCTGGCGGGCGAGGTCGTTGTCTCGGTGGGCCAGCCAGGACCAGGCGACTCCGTTAAGTGTGTCGAGGACGAGTTCGGCGAGCACTCGCTCGTCCTGGGCGAAGTCCAGACGCGCCTCGTCCGCCAGGCGGGTGATGTAGCCGGTGGCTTTCTCCAGGGAGGCGGCGTGCTCGTGCTGTGGCAGCTCCTGGAGTTCGGGGTCGCGCAGCGCGAAGCTGCCCAGGTCGAACAGGACCAACTGCGCGTCGGGGTCGGTCTCGATCTGTGACCAGAACGCCAGCAGCAAGGTGCGGATGTTCTCAAACGGGCTTGCATCGGGTGAAATATGCGGCCAGGCGGCCCCCAGGTCGATCTCGATGTCACTGGCCAGCAGGGCTGCGTACAGCTCCTTCTTGGAGTGGAAGCAGTAGTGAAACGCCCCGTGCGGCATCCCCGCCTCAGCGCAGATCGCACGGGTGCTCGCCGCAGCGATCCCGTCGCGCCTCATCACCCGCAGCGCGGCGGCCACCAACTGCTCTCGACGCTCGCCAGCGCTGATCTGTTTGCGCGGCGTACGCGCCTCTCCTCGATCGTCCATAGCCCCATCATACGCCTTGGGCACACGACGTGGCCAGTTGACCTAGGCGAGTGGCCAAGTTAGTGTGTTGGGAGACGTCACGCGGTGCCCGAACTCATGGCCGGGCTTCAGGCCGCACTCCGACCTCTGACCGGGTGCGCCCGCTCACAGCCAGCCACCAGGGGCGATGGACGGTTCGACCCGATAGATCGTGAACAGGAAGGCCCTTTCGATGACTCCTCCCAACGCCACCGGCACCCCTCGTATCCCCGGCCCTGCCGCCCTGCCGGTGGTGGGGAACCTGTTCGAGGTGCTGGGCGCTTCGCAGGAGACCTCAATCGAGTTCGCTGAGGACTATCACGCCAAGTACGGCGGCATGTTCGCCCTTGATGTGCTGGGCACGCGGCAGATCTTCGCCTCGGAACACGCGCTGGTGGCGGAGATGTGCTCCAGTCCGTTGTGGTCGAAGAAGGTCCATGACGCGATCGATCAGGTGCGCGACTTCGGTGGTGACGGGCTGTTCACCGCGTACAACGAGGAGCCGAACTGGGGGAAGGCGCACCGGTTGTTGATGCCGGCGTTCGGGACGATGGCGATGAAGGACTACTTTGGCCAGATGCTCGACATCGCCGAGCAGATGATGGTCCGCTGGGAGCGCTTCGGGCCAGACGTGGAGATCGACGTCGCCGAGGACATGACCCGGCTGACGCTGGACACGATCGCGCTGTGTGCGTTCGATGTGCGGTTCAACTCGTTCTACTCCGAGAACCATCACCCTTTCGTCGGTGCGATGGTGGGCGCGCTGACCGAGGCGGGGCTGCGCAGCGAGCGCCTACCGGGGGTGCAGCCGTTCATGGTCGGCACCAACCGCCGCTACCGCGAGGACATCGCCACCATGCGGCAGATCACCCAGGACATCGTCACGGCCCGCGCCGGTAGGCCTGTCGATCAGCGGCCTGATGACCTGCTGGAGCGGATGCTGTCGGCTGCGGACCCGCTCACCGGGGAGAAGCTGTCGGAGGAGAACGTCCAGTATCAGCTCGCGACCTTCCTCATCGCCGGGCATGAGACCACCTCCGGGCTGTTGTCCTTCGCGACCCACAAGCTGCTGACCCACCCCGATGTGCTCGCGAAGGCCCGCGAGGTGGTTGATGAGGTCTTGGGTGATCGGACCCCGGAGTTCGCTGACCTGGCCAAGTTGGGCTACATCGGGCAGGTTCTGCGTGAGACCCTGCGGCTGCATCCCACCGCTCCGGCGTTCGCGCTGTCCCCGAGTGAGGACACCACGCTGGGCGGATACGACATCGCCGCCGGAGAGAGCGTGATGGTGATGCTCCCGACCCTGCACACCGATCCGGCCGTGTGGCCCGAGCCGACGCGGTTCGACCCGGACCGGTTCTCCCCGGAACGGATGGATGAGATCCCCGAGTATGCGTGGATGCCGTTCGGCCACGGCGCACGGGCCTGCATCGGTCGTCCCTTCGCGTTGCAGGAGGCCACCTTGGTGCTGGCGATGATGCTCCAGCGCTTCGACATCGCCCTGACCGACCCCGGGTATGAGCTGAAGATCGCCGAGTCGCTGACGATCAAGCCCAAGAACCTCACCATCCACGCCGCCAACCGCCTCAGCCACACCCAGCTCCGCACCGACGCCACAGCACCCGCGTCCGCCCCTGCTCCTGCTCCTGCTCGGAAGGCGTCCGCCGCCGCGACACCACCGGCGGATGCGCACGGCACGCCGATGCTGGTGCTTTACGGCTCCAACGGGGGCAGCAGTGAGGGCTTGGCCCGCACCATCGCCGGCGATGGGGCCGCCCGTGGCTGGCACACCCGAGTGGCCTCCCTCGATGAGGCCACCGCGGACCTGCCCACGGCCGGGCCGGTCGTCATCGTGACCTCCTCCTACAACGGCACCCCACCCGACAATGCGAAGCGCTTCGTCGACTGGCTCACCACCACCGGCCCGGACCTGAGCGGTGTTGAATACCTGGTGCTGGGCTGCGGGAGCCTGGACTGGGCCGCCACCTACCAGCGCGTCCCCACCCTCATCGACGACGCCATGACTGCTGCCGGGGCCACGAGGATTCGTGAACGCGGTGCCACCGATGCCCGCACCGACTTCTTCGGCGACTGGGAACGCTGGTACCAGCCGTTGTGGCCCGAACTGTCCGAGCACTACCAGATCGAGGACACCGCCCCGACAGGCCCCCGCTACCGGATCGCCTCCACCAGCCAGCCCGCCGCCCATCGTGAGGAGGCCACCGCGATCGTGCTGGAGAACCGCGAGCTAGTCCGCGGCGACTCGCCCCGCTCCAAGCGGCACCTCGAACTCCGCCTGCCCGAGGGCATGACGTATCGCACCGGCGACTACCTCTCGGTGCTGCCGCAGAACCACCCCGAACTCGTCACCCGCATGCTCACCCGCCTGGCACTGCCAGGCGACGAGTTGGTGACCATCGACTCCGACGCCCCCAGCGGACGCATCCCCGTCGGAGTGCCGGTGCGGGTCGATGACCTGCTGACCCGCCACGTCGACCTGACCGCCCCAGCCACGCAGGGGGTACTCGCCTCGCTCGCCGAGACGACACGCTGCCCTCCCGAGCGCGCAGAACTCGAAAAGCTGGCCTCCCCTGAACAGGCGGACACCATCAGGCAGCGCCGGTTCTCACTGCTGGACCTGCTGGAGATGTTCGCCTCCTGCGAGGTCGACCTGGCCTGGGTGATCGAACGACTCCCCGCCCCCAGGGCACGGCAGTACTCGATCAGCTCCGCCGCCGAAACCCAGACCGAAGTAGCACTGACCGTCTCAGTCATCGAGGGCCCCGCACTCTCGGGGACGGGCACCTACCGAGGCGCGGCCTCCAGCTACCTTCAGCGCGTCCAGCCCGGCGACCGGCTCACCGTCACCCTCGCTTCGCCGACCGAGCACTTCCGGCCCCCAGCCCAGAACTCGATCCCGGCGATCATGATCGCCGCTGGCTCCGGCATCGCCCCGTTCCGCGGCTTCATCAACGCTCGTCATGCTCGCGCCACCGGCGGCGAACCGGCGGGTGAGACGGTGCTGTTCTTCGGCTGCCAGCACCCCGACTGGGACGACCTCTACGCCGAAGAGTTCGCCACCTACGAGGCTGCCGGGACGCTGCGCGTGCACCGGGCATACTCACGCAAGCCCGACGGCGAGGTCCGCTACGTCCAGCACCGGCTCTGGGCCGAACGAGACAGCATCCTCGACCTCATCGAGCAGGGCGCGCACGTGTATGTGTGCGGTGACGTCACCGGCATGGGGCCAGCGGTCGAGGAGACCCTGACCCGGATCGGCCAGGACGTCCACGGACCCAACTGGCTCACCGAACTCAGCCAGACCGGGCGATACGCCACTGACCTCTTCTGAGCCACTCACATGAGACTGCGGGCTCAGACGACTGACAGTTCCTTTCGAGAACTCAGACTCTCGGAGCTGAGTTCTCGTCACGTCGCACGCTTCGGAAGTGGTGCACGCGGACCTCACGCCGATTCGCGTGTTGCTCCTGATCGTGGAGGTAAGCCATAGGCGCGCGCGAGGCTGTGAGGAGACTCCATCTCGAACTCGACAACGGCGCGGATTGGTCGCACTCGCTAGCAGAGAACCGAGATGTTCCCGGAGGGATGACGGCTCTCGAACTTGTCCGGACGCTCGCGTCGAGTCGAGCGCTCTTTCGCCATGCGCAGATCATGAATGTGATGGAAGGCAGTACTCGGATCGAGACTGCCAACGGCGACTATATGCTGAGGGCCGGGATGTCGATCGCCCTAGGGGCAGACAGATGGTGCCGGATCAAGCCACAAGGCCGGGTGCGCATCTGGTCGATCTATGCAGATGAGCAGTTTCTTCGCATGCAGATGTCTTGGTTTCTTCCTCATCGCGAACGTGTTCACAGTGGGCTGCACCCCTGCGAATGGGATGGTACGGCAATAGTGTTGACTCCGGGGACTGCCGCCCTACGCAAGGTCGAGCCGCTGTGGCGTCAGATGAGCATCCTGAATGATGGTACCCATGCGCCAGAAGTAGCTGCGATCCACACCATTGAGCTGTTCGCTCGCTGGGTTTCCGGTGTTCTTCCTGTCTTCCTGGACGCTAGCATGTCACCGCAACCCATTCGCCCGTTGTGGCGGCCGATCGCTGGACGGCTGACCCGGCCACCCTCAGCTGGCCATGTCACCAAAGCGATTGACCTTCTGCGCGCTCGACTGGCGGAACCTTGGACTGTGAACTCTCTGGCAAACGAGGTCGCTGTGTCGCGCACCCATCTCACGCGTCTCTTTACGGCACACGCCGGCGCGCCTCCGATGCGGTTTCTTGCTGAGATTCGATTAACGGAGTTCACACGCTTAATCGAAGAAACCGATGTGCCTATAAGCGCGGCCGCCCGGCAAGTGGGGTGGGTGGATTCTCGCATCGCCTCCGCTCGATTCCGACGTCGATTCGGCGTATCCCCATCCGAGTTTCGGGAGACACCTCACCCGGCCGCGACCTAGGGACGTCCTGCGGGCAGCTCCAGCCGACGCACCTCCGCGCAGCGTGGCGTGATGCGTCATTCGTGCCCCGTCATGCGCGATGTGTACCGCAGTCGTGACAACTGCTGGACAGTCTGCCTCGACGTAGGTAGTCCGGAATAGACACGTCGGGTTCTTCAAGATGCCTGACGGTCACAGTCTCGATTCCTTGTCCGTCTCGTCTTCCTGATCCTCCCGACGCACCTCACGGTCGTAGGGCCACCCAGCGAGGGGTGGTCTCCGGATGGGAGGGAGGTCTGGCGATGGTGAAGGTAGGCGACGCTCGCGGGGCGCACGATCTGATCGAGCGGCGGGCCTCATCGGTCGCTGCGGTCTTCTCCCGGCTCGGCGGGGACGTGCCGCTACCGCTGGTCGCGCACGAGCTAGCCCGACACGGCGTGCCGGTGTTCCCGTGCGCGCCCGGCGGGAAGCGCCCGATTCCCGATCGAGGTTTCCACGAGGCAACCAACGATGTGAGACAGGTGGAGGCGTGGTGGCGGCATCGGCCTCATGCGAATCTCGCCATCCCGACTGGCGCAGCCTCGGGTGTCGTCGTCGTCGACGTCGATGTACACAAGGTCAACGGGTATCCCGCATTCAGACGCGCTACACGCGCCGGGCTGCTGCCGGAGCCGTTGGCGGTCGTTACCACGCCGACCGGCGGCAGGCATCTGTACTACCCAACGGACGCCGAACGTGAGCAGCGATCGTGGCAGGCGGGCCGGGCGGGTATCGACTTTCGGGGCGACGGCGGCTACATCATCGTGCCGCCCTCACAGCGCCCCATCGACGGTCGCCGGGTGCCGTATCGGGTCGAGAGCATGGCGACGCGCCCTGTCGCGCTACTAGACGCGCAGCAGTTGCGTGACTTCCTCGACCCGCGCCCGAAATACGGCTCTCCTGACGCTTCCGTGGGTGTTCTGGCGAGCCGTTGACGAGGGCGCGCCGCTCTCTGCCTAGGTTTCTGGCTGTTGAGGTCAGTTACCTGAAGGGCGGAGAACGGCGTGCGGAACGCAAGCCTATGGCGGTCCTTGCTGGGCGTCGAGAAGACGGTCGTGGAGGGCATCGAGTTCGATGAGGACGACCAGCTCCTGGTGGCTCATGTCCGTCCCCGGGCTCGGGTGCGTGGCCGGTGCGGGCGGTGCGGGCGCAGGTCGCCCGGGTACGACCGTGGCGAGGGTCGGCGGCGGTGGCGGGCGCTGGATCTGGGCACGGTGCAGGTCTACCTCGAGGCCGACGCCCCGCGGGTGGCCTGCCGCGAGCACGGTCCCACGGTGGCCGCCGTCCCGTGGGCCAGGCACGGGGCCGGTCACACCGTGGTGTTCGACGAGCAGGTGGCCTGGCTGGCCACGCAGTGCTCCAAGTCCGCGGTCACCGAGCTGATGCGCATCGCCTGGCGCACCGTCGGGGCGATCATCACCCGGGTCTGGGCCGACGTGGAGGCCCTCGGCGACCGGTTCGCCGGCCTGCGACGGATCGGCATCGATGAGATCTCCTACAAGAAGGGCCACCGCTACCTCACGATCGTGGTCGACCACGACACCGGCCGGCTCGTCTGGGCCGCCCCGGGCCGGGACAAGGCGACCCTGGCGGCGTTCTTCGAGGCCCTCGGGCCCGACCGGTGCGCCGAGATCACCCACGTCAGCGCCGACGGGGCGGACTGGATCGCCGCCGTGGTCGCCGAGCGGTGCCCGAACGCGGTGCGGTGCGCTGATCCGTTCCACATCGTCAAGTGGGCCACCGAGGCCCTGGACGAGGTCCGTCGCCAGGCGTGGAACGAGGCCCGTGGCGCGGTCCGGCAGCGCCGGGCCGGGCGGGCCGGCGGGCACGCCAAGGCGCTCAAGCACGCCCGGTACGCGCTGTGGAAGAACCCCGAGAACCTCACCACCCGGCAGCAGGCCAAGCTCGCCTGGGTCGCCAAGACCGACCCGCGCCTGCACCGGGCCTACCTGCTCAAGGAAGGACTGCGCCTGGTCTTCCAGCTACCCGCCGACGAGGCCGAGACGGCCCTGGAACGCTGGATCGGCTGGGCCCGACGTTGCCGCATCCCCGCCTTCGTCGAGCTCCAACGCCGCATCGTCAAGCACAAGGCCTCGATCCTCGCCGCGATCGAGCACGGCCTGTCCAACGGACGTATCGAGTCCGTGAACACGAAGATTCGGCTCATCACCCGCGTCGCCTTCGGCTTCAAGTCCCCCGAAGCCCTCATCGCCCTGGCCATGCTCAACCTCGGCGGCCACCGACCCGTCCTACCGGGCCGGAACTGACCCACGGATCAGTCAGGAGAGCCCTAAAACAGTGGTCACGGTGACAGCCTAGAGTTGTCGACTCGATACCCCAGCCTGCTCCCCGCCCCAGCACGGCAGGGGCGTCCGGCCAGGCTCCCTCACACACCGGATCCCGCCCCCTCTCCGAACGGTTCACGGCGAGTCGCGTGCAGTCTTTGCTGCATCTCGACAACCCCGAGGGTGACGACGTCCTCCACGGGATCGGCCCGGCCACTGACTGTCCCCGTGCTGCTGCGCCCGCGCGCCTTCACCAGGGTCACCGTCAGAGACCCCTGCCTGGGGTCTCCGGCACCGCGCTTCCCGAGCGTTGACCCCACTCACTGACGGGTCTGGGCGCGAGTCGGTTTCGTACCAGTCTTCGCTGCCTTCGTCGATGCGGCAAGGCAGTCCACGGTTCTGATGAGCCGAGGGGTCACTACTCTCCGACGCGCAGCGCCAGAACCCAGCGGATCGCCCCGCAGCATCGGTGCACCACAAGGCACACCTCGGACGCTCCAACCATTGTTTGCAGCACTTGCGCAATGCAGCTCACACGATCGCCTCCCTCCTTGCGGAATACCTGACATGGGTATACGTTTGACTAGTACACGTACCCGGTAGGGGTACTCCCGACGTACAACCCGACATACAAGGAGGACACCTGATGGCTTCGAACGATTACCAGGTGACGGGCATGACCTGCGGCCACTGCGAGATGTCGATCCGCGAGGAGGTCAGCGAGATCCCCGGCGTCCAGGACATCCAAGTCAGCGCGCAGACCGGCAAGCTCAACGTCACCGCCGAGGGCGAGATCGACGACGCCAAGGTCCTCGCGGCGGTCGAGGAGGCCGGCTACTCGGCGGTGCGCGTCTGATGAAGGCCGGAGGACGGCTCGCGCTCTACGGGGCCGGGTTGGTGGTGGCGTTCGGCGGGGCCTTCGGCCTCGCCGGCGCCGTCATTCCCGATAGCTTCGCAGCAGCATGGGCAGAAGGAAGCGGCGTGAACGCACACGGTGAAGGGCACGGCGACGCTGCGCAGGAAACCGCGGAGCCCGCTCTGAACGGGGTCTCCGCAAGCGCGGACGGCTTCGTGCTCTCTCCGGTCCAGGCCCCCACGGCCGCAGGCGAGGATGGAGACCTGAGCTTCCAGATCCTCGACGAGTCCGGCGAACCGGTGACCGAATACACCACCGCGCACGAGAAGGACCTGCACCTGATCGCCGTGCGCACCGACGGCGCCGGCTTCCAGCACGTGCACCCCGAACTCGACACGAGCACAGGCACCTGGTCGGTGCCGTGGACCTGGGACGAGGCGGGCACCTACCGCGTGTACGCCGACTTCACACCCGCGGGCGAGGAAGCCGAAGGCATCACTCTCACCCGCGCAATCGAGGTCGCGGGCGACTTCACCCCTGTCGAGACCGAGGCGCAGCCCACCGACGAGGTCGACGGATACACCGTCTCCCTCAACGGCGACCTCACTGCGGGCACCTCAAGCGAGCTCACCATCTCGGTCGAGCGTGACGGTCAGCCGGTGACCACGCTGGAGCCTTACCTGGGCGCGTTCGGCCACTTAGTGGCGCTGCGCGAGGGTGACCTCGCCTACCTGCACGTCCACGCCGAGGGCGACCAGCCCCAGGCCGGGGACACGGCCGGACCCGACATCGGATTCGCAGCGGAGGCCCCGACCGCCGACCGTTACCTGCTCTACCTGGACTTCCAGGTCGACGGGCAGGTGCACACCGCCGAGTTCGTGATCGACGCCGAGCATGGTGACGGCACGAAGACAGACGATTCGCATTCCGACGGCCACTGACCCGCAGGGCCCGGCGTCGCACGAGAGCTGAGAAAGAAGGAAGAGGATGAGCACATCAGCGCCCCCAACGGGTGGGCCGGACATCGAGTTGGAGATCGGCGGGATGACCTGCGCCTCCTGCGCGAACCGGATCGAGAAGAAGCTGAACAAGCTCGATGGCGTCGCGGCCACCGTCAACTACGCCACTGAGAAGGCTAAGGTCACCGTGCCTGCCGGCTACGATCCGTCACTGCTGGTCGCCGAGGTCGAGAAGACCGGGTACACGGCCGCACTGCCCAAGCCCAAGGACACTACGGCGAACACGTCGGAGACCGAGGCCGGGGAGGAGGAAGACAGTGAGCTCACCTCGCTGCGGCATCGGCTGATCGGCGCGATCGTGCTCACTGTTCCCGTAATCGCGATGGCGATGATCCCCGCGCTGCAGTTCACGTATTGGCAGTGGGCCTCACTCGCCCTGGCCGCACCGGTGATCATCTGGGGAGCTTGGCCGTTCCACAAGGCGGCGTGGACAAACCTCAAGCACGGTGCGGCGACGATGGACACGCTCATCTCGATGGGCACCTCCGTCGCACTGCTCTGGTCGCTCTACGCGCTCTTCCTCGGCACTGCCGGCACTCCCGGCATGACGCACCCCTTCGAGTTCACGATCGCTCCGTCGGATGGCGCGGCGAACATCTACCTCGAAGTCGGCGCGGGCGTGACGATGTTCATCCTCGCCGGCCGCTACTTCGAGAAGCGATCCAAGCGCCAGGCCGGGGCCGCGCTGCGCGCCCTCCTGGAGCTGGGCGCGAAGGAAGTCGCCGTACTCCGCGACGGCGTAGAGGTGAAGATCCCCACCTCTGAGCTGGCGGTCGGCGACGAGTTCATCGTCCGTCCAGGCGAGAAGATCGCCACCGACGGTCTCGTGACCTCCGGCTCCTCCGCGGTGGACGCCTCGATGCTCACCGGCGAGTCCGTGCCGGTCGAGGTCCGCGAGGGCGACTCGGTCACCGGTGCCACCGTCAACGCCGGCGGCCGCCTGGTCGTGCGGGCGACTCGTGTGGGTTCGGACACACAGCTCGCACAGATGGCGAAGCTCGTCGAGGACGCGCAGACCGGCAAGGCCGAGGTGCAGCGTCTGGCCGATCGCATCTCCGGCATCTTCGTGCCGATCGTCATCGTCGTCGCGTTCATCACCCTCGGCGCCTGGCTGGGAGGCGGGTTCCCCGTCGCCGCCGCGTTCACCGCAGCGGTCGCCGTGCTCGTCATCGCCTGCCCCTGCGCGCTGGGTCTGGCAACCCCGACCGCGCTGCTCGTCGGCACCGGGCGCGGTGCGCAGATGGGCGTCCTCATCAAGGGTCCGGAGGTGCTGGAGTCCACTCGCAAGGTCGACACCGTCGTGCTCGATAAGACCGGCACCGTCACCAGCGGCAAGATGACTCTGACCGACGTGATCACTGAGCCCGGTGTGGATCGTGCGGAGCTGCTGCGTTTCGCCGGTGCACTGGAAGACTCTTCCGAGCATCCGATTGCGCAGGCGATCGCCAAGGGCGCGACCCAGGAAGTCGGCCAGCTGCCTACTCCAGAGGACTTCGCCAATGTCGAGGGCAAGGGCGTGCAGGGCATCGTCGAGGGGACCCCGGTCGTCGTCGGCCGCGAGTCTCTGCTGGCGGACTGGTCGCAGAAGCTCTCTCCGGAGGTCGCACAGGCGAAGGCCCAGGCCGAGGGCGAGGGCAAGACGGTCGTCGCGATCGGCTGGGACGGTGCTGCGCGTGGCATCCTGGTCGTCGCCGACACCGTCAAGCCCACGAGCGCCGAGGCGATCCGCGGGCTCAAGGAGATCGGCCTGACCCCGGTGCTGCTCACCGGTGACAACGAGGCCGTGGCCCGCCAGATCGCGTCCGAGGTCGGCATCGACGAGGTCATCGCCGAAGTGCTACCCAAGGACAAGGTCGACGTCGTCACCCGCCTCCAGGAAGAGGGCAAGATCGTCGCGATGGTCGGCGACGGCGTCAACGACGCCCCCGCGCTCGCGCAGGCCGACCTGGGCCTCGCGATGGGCACCGGCACGGACGTCGCGATCGAGGCCTCCGACATCACGCTCGTGCGCGGTGACCTGCGGGCCGCCGTCGACGCGATCCGCCTGTCCAGGAAGACCCTGTCGACGATCAAGACCAACCTGTTCTGGGCATTCGCTTACAACACCGCCGCGATCCCGGTCGCTGCGCTCGGCATGCTCAACCCCATGCTCGCAGGTGCGGCGATGGCGTTCTCCAGCGTCTTCGTCGTCGGCAACAGCCTCCGCCTGCGCGGGTTCACGAGCGTCGCCTCGAAGTGACGTACGAGAACCCACCCATCCACACGAATCCAATAACGAAGGAACACCAGAGAATGAGCAGCTGCTGCAGCACGAACGAGACCAACCCGGCCGTGGAGAACGGTGGACGCGAGAACCTTCTTGGCGGGGGCGCCGATGACATGACTACCTGCCCGGTCATGGTCGGCACCCCGGTCAGCAAGAAGACCGCCGAGGCCGCCGGCCTCTACCGCGACTTCGAGGATGAGCGCTACTACTTCTGCTGCGCTGGCTGTGGGCCCGCGTTCGATTCGGACCCAGCCAAGTACGCCGCCAACATGGCGTAATCCACCAGCGTGCGGGGTGCCGCGGCACCGCTGCGGCACCCCGCCACCTGATCGGAGCGAGCCGACATGACCACTACGACTCCCACCACCGAAACCCATCTCGACACCTGCCCCGCAGGAGGCGACGGCGACGCGTCCGTCCACGGATACATCAGCGATAAGACGAAGTACCGCAATCGCCTGCGCCGCCTGGAAGGCCAAATCCGCGGCATCGATCGGATGGTCGACGAGGACCGCTACTGCATCGACATCCTCACCCAGATCTCCGCAGTCACCAGGGCACTCGAAAACGTCGCCCTCGGCCTGCTCGACGATCACCTCAAGCATTGCGTCCTCGACGCCGCACTCGCCGGCGGACCAGTCAGCGAGCAGAGGCTCGGCGAGGCGTCCGAGGCCATCGCCCGCCTCGTGCGCTCCTGACGCCGGCGCATCAGTTCGATCACGACCAGCATCCAGGAGTTCTTCTATGACCCCACAGCACGTCCTCATCCTCGGATCGGGAGCAGCCGGGGCCGCAGCCGCCCGCACTCTCGCCTCACGCGACGATGTCCGGGTGACGCTGGTGACCCGCACCGGGGAGACGCCCTATACGCGGATGCTCATCAAGGGAATCGCGTTCGGTCAGACACCGCCGGAGATGATCAAGCTCCCGCTGCCTCAGATCGAGGTCATCGCCGACACCGTGCTTAAAGTCGATACCTCGGCGAAGCAGGCCCAGTTGACCTCCGGCGCACAAGTCTCCTACGACGCGCTCATCGTCGCGACCGGGAGCATGCCCCGCTCCCTGCCCGCTGACGTGTTCGGCGGCGACGACGCCGGACAAGGGCGGGTCACCGCTCTTCACTCCGTGGGGGATGCCCTGGGCATCCGAAAGCTGCTGACCGGACTGGGGCGACCCGCGCGGGTAGCGATCTACGGCGGTGGAATCATCGCAGCCGAGACGGCCTCGTCTCTGCAAGCCGACGGACACATGGTCACGCTGGTCTCCCGCAGTTCAGTTCCCGGCGTCGGAGCGTTTGGGGCGCCCGTGGCTGAGCGCCTCGCCGCCGACCATGCCGCCAAGGTGCAGGCCCGATTCGGTCGCACTCTCCAGCATGTCGACGAAACAGAATCCGGTGTCACCATCACCCTCAACGACGGAAATCCCGTCGTGGCTGACTTCCTTCTCCTCGCGCTCGGCACGACGCCCGCAGCCCCGTCACCGTGGACGAACGGTATCGACGTCGACGATCACCTCCGCGCCGCGGCAGACCACGTCTACGCAGCCGGAGGCGTGGCCACGCACCACGACGAAGCACTGGACGCCTGGCGCATCGACCATTGGGAAGACGCCGCCGCACAGGGTGCGCATGCCGCGCGGGCCGCATTGCACGACCTCGGCGTTAGCGACGATCCGGGCGCCTACCTGCCACGCAGCCCTTACATGGCAATGGTCTACGGTCAGATGATCTCCGGAGTCGGGTACACAGCCGGCGCAGACGCCCACCTGGAAGCGGGTGAGGAGTTCATCGTCCGCCACGAGATCGACGGCATCGTCGTCGGCGTCACTGGCATCGACGCAGTCGGCACCGTCTACCAGTGGGGGCAGCAGCTCCACGGCGTGCGGGCATAGGCAATGGCGGGAGACTGTATTAGGCAGATCCCACGGTGGGGCTTCGTGCTCTCGCTGGCAGCGACCATTCTCATGATGGCCGCTGCCAGCGCGCCGTCCTTGTTCTATCCCCAGATCGCCGAACGGCTCGGACTCATCCCCGTCGCCACCACACTCGTGTTCGCGGTCTACACCTTCACCCTCCTGGCCGCGCTGCTCTACCTCGGACCACTCTCCGACCACGTCGGCCGACGTCCGGTCGTGGCCGCCGGTTCTTTGGCGCTGGCGCTGAGCGTGGCCATGTTCTGGTTCGCCGGTAGCCTCGCGGCGCTCCTGGTCGCCCGAGCCTTGCAAGGGCTCGCAGCGGGTCTGCTGATCCCGGCGCTGTCGGCGATGATGATCGACTTCGAGTCCCCGTCACATCGGAACATCGCAGCCCTGTGGAACACGATCGGCCCGATGATTGGCCTTGGGGCCGGGGCTCTCGGTGCTGCACTTCTCCTCGATCTCACCTCCGAACCGACAACTGCCGTCTTCGGGTCGCTCGTGCTTGCCTTCCTCATCGTGGCAACGGTCGTGTGGAGCACACCGGAACTGGTCCCGAAGACCCAGATACGACGTGGCGACCTCCGTCCGCGGTTCACCGTGCCACCGCACCTACGCCGCATGTTCACCGTCGGAGTGCCCGTGATCATCGCCGGGTGGGCGACCAACGGACTCTTCCTTGCGCTCGGAGCCGACCTCGTCGGCAGTGAGCTTGGGGGCTCCACGCACACCCAAGCTGGGATCGTCATCTTCGCACTGGCGATCTCCGGAGTCACCGCCTCGTCCGTCCTACAGCGGCGTTCCGCCCGCACCATCAGCCTGTATGCGACCAGTGCCCTGGCGTTCGGCACCGCAGTGAGCATCGGCGCCCTCGCACTCGGTTCCTACTCAGCCTATGTCGCCTCGGTCGCGATCGTCGGTTCCGGGTTCGGCACAGCGTTCCTCGGGGTACTGCGCACACTCATGCCCCACACGGCATCGTCGGAACGCGCCGCCGTGATGGCTGTGATCTACACAGTTGCCTACCTGGCATTCGGCGTGCCCACCATCGTCGCCGGATTGCTCGTGCCGGTGCTCACCCTGTCGGGGACGATGACGATCCTCGGTGCGATCATCATCGCCCTCAGCCTCGTCGCCACCGTCCTGCGCCTGCGCATCCCGCACCCGGCCGCAGGCCCGGCAGAGACTGACGACTTCCCCGAGCCTCCCACCGGCTCTCACCGCCGATCCGCACCCGACCGAGAGGAGCAGCCATGACCTACGTGATCGCGCTTCCCTGCGTGGACGTCAAGGACCGCGCCTGCATCGACGAATGTCCTGTCGACTGCATCTACGAGGGCGAACGCTCGCTCTACATCCACCCCGACGAATGCGTCGACTGCGGAGCCTGCGAACCGGTCTGCCCCGTCGAGGCCATCTACTACGAAGACGACCTGCCCGACGAATGGTCTGACTACTACAAGGCCAACGTCGAGTTCTTCGACGAGTTGGGTTCTCCCGGAGGAGCCGCGAAGATCGGACCGACGGGCTTCGACCATCCCCTCATCGCCGCATTGCCCATCCAACACGAGCAGACCCTCTGAGAAGGGGCTTCCGATTGATCCATACCGACACAACACACAATCCTTGACTAGTACCCCCTAGGGGTATATGGTAGGCATATTGATGAAAGGAAATGACATGCAGAGGAGACTGCGAACAGGACTGGCAGCGGGAGCGCTCGGAGTGGCGCTCGTGCTCGCCGGTTGCGCCAGCGGAGCAGACGACGACCAGCAGACCGACCCTTCGGCTACTGAGGAGCATCAGGGCCACGGCGGCAACAACGCAGAAAGCGGTGATGAGGAGATGGAGCACCCGATGGACGGCGGACCGGCACCCGAGGGTATCGCCGAAGCCAGTGAGCCCACCTACCCTGTCGGTACCGAGGTGCAGCTCACGGCCGACCACATGGAAGGCATGGAAGGGGCTACAGCAACGATTTCCGGCGCATTCGACACGTACACGTACTCCGTGAACTACACGCCCGCAGGTGGCGGCGACCCCGTCACTGATCACAAGTGGGTCGTGCAGGAAGAAATTGAGGATGCCGGCGACGAGCGTCTGGCCGACGGCACAGAGGTGACTCTGCTCGCCGAGCACATGGAAGGCATGGAAGGCGTAAAGGCCACCATCGCTTCGTCCACCGATGAGACGGTCTACATGGTCGACTACGAGACGGACGGCATGAAGATGACGAACCACAAGTGGGTCGTCGAGAGCGAGATCCAACCAGCGTCCTGAGCCGACGTTCGCTTGCCCGGCCACCGGGTGAGCGGCAATCGGCCTGGCTCGATGACGGAGGAGAGGAATCATGACGGACCCGAACTCACACCAGCACCACGGCCATGAAACCGATACACCCGCCCACGGCGAGCATCACCACGGGTCTGTGTCCGCGCACGCCTCGGCGGATGCGCACGGCACGCGCGAGGGTCAGCACACCGGGCATCAGGGCCACGCCATGGACCACGGGCAGCACTCAGGCCACACGGGCCTCGACGAGCACGGCGGCCACGATGAGCATGCCCAGCACGGTGGGCACGGAGATCACAGCGGCCATGGCGGGCACGGGGACCACGTTGGCCAGTTCCGCCGGCTGTTTTGGATCAACCTCGTCATCGCCATCCCCGCGGTTGCCCTCTCACCGATGTTCGCCATGCTGCTGGGCTACGAGGTCCCCGGCTGGGCGGGCTGGGTCGCCGCGGCACTGGGCACCGTCATGTACGTCTGGGGCGGCAGGCCCTTCCTCACCGGTGCCGTCAGCGAGTTGAAGTCCCGCAAGCCCGGGATGATGCTGCTCATCGCTCTGGCGATCACGGTGGCCTTCTTCGCTTCCTGGGCCGCCACGCTCGGGCTCGTCCATCATGAGCTCGAATTCTGGTGGGAACTGGCGCTGCTGATCGTAATCATGCTGCTGGGCCATTGGATCGAGATGCGCTCCCTGGCCCAGACCACCTCGGCGCTCGACTCGTTGGCGGCACTGCTGCCAGACGAGGCCGAGCGCGTCGAGGGCGAGAACGTCGTCAAGGTGGCCCCAGCCGACCTCGACGTGGGCGACGTGGTCCTCGTGCGCCCCGGCGGCAGCGTCCCGGCTGACGGAACCATCGTCGACGGCCGCGCCGAGATGGACGAGTCCATGATCACCGGCGAGTCCCGCCCGGTCTCTCGCGGCGAGGGCCAGACCGTCACCGCCGGCACCGTCGCCACCGACTCCGGCCTGCGGGTGGAGATCACCGCCACCGGTGACGACACCGCCCTGGCCGGCATCAACCGGCTCGTCGCCGAGGCGCAGAACTCATCCTCCCGCGCCCAGCGGATCGCCGACAAGGCCGCGGCCTGGCTGTTCTGGTTCGCTCTTGGCGCGGCGCTGGTCACTGCGGTCGTCTGGACGCTCATCGGCATGCCCGACGAGGCCGTCGTGCGCACCATCACCGTGCTCGTCATCGCCTGCCCCCACGCCCTCGGCCTGGCGATCCCGCTGGTCGTCTCCATCGCCACCGAGCGAGCCGCCCGCGGCGGCGTCCTAGTGAAGGACCGCCTGGCGCTGGAGTCCATGCGGCAGGTCGACGCGGTCCTGTTCGACAAGACCGGCACGCTGACCAAGGGCGAGCCCACCGTCACCGGCGTCGAGCCGACCGGCGAACTCGACGCCGACCAGGTCCTCGCCCTCGCTGCCTCGGCCGAGGCCGACAGCGAGCACCCGCTCGCCAAGGCCATCGTCACCGCCGCCAAGGACAAGGGTTTTGCCCTCCAGCAGGCCAGCGGCTTCTCATCCTCGCCCGCCGTCGGCGTCACTGCGACCGTCTCCGGCCAGGAGGTCCGCGTCGGCGGGCCCCGGCTGCTCGAGGAGACCGGTCAGCACGAGGTCGGCACGGCCGAGGCATGGCGCTCCGAGGGCGCGATCATTCTGCACGTTCTCCGCGGCGGCCAGGTGGTCGGCGGGCTGAGGCTCGCCGACGAGGTCCGGCCAGAATCCCGCTACGCCGTCGACGCCCTCCACGCCCTCGGCGTCGAGGTCGTCATGATCACCGGCGATGCCGAGGCGGTCGCGAACGAGGTCGGCAAGGAGCTCGGCATCGACCGCGTCTTCGCCGGCGTGCGCCCGGAGGACAAGTCCGCGAAGGTCTCCCAGCTGCAGGAAGAGGGCAAGAGGGTCGCGATGGTCGGCGACGGCGTCAACGACGCCCCGGCTCTGGCGCAGGCCGATGTCGGCATCGCGATCGGCGCTGGCACCGATGTCGCCATCGCCTCGGCCGGGGTGATCCTGGCCAGTTCCGACCCACGCAGCGTGCTCTCGATCATCCAGCTGTCGCGACGCGCATACGGCAAGATGAAGCAGAACCTGTGGTGGGCCGCCGGCTACAACCTTCTTTCGGTGCCGTTGGCGGCCGGTATCCTCGCACCGGTGGGACTCGTCCTGCCAATGTCGATCGGCGCGATCCTGATGTCAGCCTCCACCGTGGTTGTCGCGCTCAACGCCCAGCTGCTGCGGCGCATCGACCTTACACCCGAAGCTAGCACGCGTTCCGTCCTGGAGCGCCAGAAGTAAGGACATGCCCATGTCTGTCGATAACGATTCCCACCAGCACGGCTACATCAGCGACAAGGAGCGCTATCTCGGCCGCATGAAGCGCATCGAAGGACAGGCGCGTGGGATCGCGAAGATGATCGATGAGGAGAAGTACTGCATCGACATCCTCACCCAGGTCTCCGCCCTGACCCGTGCCCTCCAGGGGGTCGCGACTGGTCTGCTCGACGACCATCTCAAGCACTGCGTGCTTGATGCCGCCAAGCTCAGCGACGAGGCGGCCGTCGAGAAGATCCAGGAAGCCACCGACGCCATCAACCGGCTCGTTCGCTCCTGAACCCGGCCCCTGACCACCGCGTTCCAGGACACGGCGGGCACAAACCCTCAGGATGCCAGCGCGCTTGATCCTCGCCGACGCGCCGCCCGCCCGCGACGCGCTCACCTTCGCTCAGCGGGCCGCGCAGGCCGGTGCCCATGGCGTGCGCTTGCAGGCCGCAGCCGCGCTAACGCCCCGTGGCCCGCTCGACCGCACTCCTACGATCCTCGTCCTTCGCACGCTCCGCTCCGACCCCGAGCTGCAGTGCGACGTCACCGTCGACACCCTGACCGCGACCGCCGACCCCCTGACCCTGGCGCTGCCGGAGACCGCGCTGGCACCCGCCTGGACCAGCGTCGAACCCCCGCAACACGGGTGGAGACTTATTGCCGATGTGACCAGCCTGACGCTGATGCGCAGCGCCCGTGCCGGCATCGAGGCCGTCGCCCAAGCACTTCCCGACAAACCCGGCGACGATGTCGTCCGCAAGATCCGGGGCACGGTCTGGGGCACCCCGGACACGGCACTCGCATCGCTGCCACAAGGCGTTGCGTTCGCCGCCTACGTCTTCGGGTTCCTCAGCCGAGGAAACGGGGCCACGATCTCAACCGCCGGCCGTTGGACGCGGTTGACCCTCCCGACTGGACACGTGCTCCTGCGCGGACCCGTCGCCTCTGGCCTCACCCCGATCCGCCGCACCCGGCCACGCGTCTCCAAGTCCGTCACATCGATTGAATAACCCTTGATACCCTATAGGGGTATAGGGTAGTATTAATGACTATGAAAGAGGTTGAGCACGCGCACGCCACGTATGACACACCGCATCTGAATGCGGCGGTCGGAGTCTTCGCGTTGCTGGCGAATCTGGTGAGTGTGAAGATGATCCTCGCCATTCGCGACATCGAGGTCTCTGCCAATCATCTGGCGGACATCGTCGACCTTCCCGTCGACCAGACCTCCCACGAGCTTCACCGCCTGGAGTCGGCCGGGATCGTGAGTCGGCAGCGACGCGAGTCCCGCGACTTCTACCTATTGAACGGTGTGCATGCCGGGGCGCTGGCTGAGGCTGCGATCTTCCATGCCGAACATCAGCAGCAGGAACGCACTCGTGCAGGTTCTCCCACCTCGAACTTGCGACCGAACTGACAGAGGAGGCATCATGCCCCGTTTTTCCCGATTAACCCCTGAGACCGCAGTGGGGGCCTCACGAGACTTGCTCGGCGATCTCGTCGAGCGGCACGGCCAGGTCGGAGACATGGTCTCGACGATGGCGCACTCCCCGGCGGTGCTCGGCGGTTATCTCGACCTGAGCAAAGCCATGCGTCGCGCCAAGCTCGACCGTAAAGTCAGCGAGCTCGTTTCGATCGCCGTGCAGTCGAAGCAGGGATGCGGAATGTGCCTGGCCTCGCACATCAGCGCGGCACGATCGCTCGGGGTCAGCGATGACGAGATCGCACTCGCCCAGCAGGGTACGGCGATGACCAGCCCGGTCGCGGCGATGATCGCGCTCGGCCTCCAGGTCTACCGTGAGCCTACGTCGATCACCGACGAGCAGATTGACGAGCTTCGGGGATACGGGTACAGCGACCGTGAGATCTCTGATGTCGTCGGGGTCGTGTCGCTGAACATTCTCACCGGCGCCTTCAACCTGGTTGCTGGCCTCACGCCGGGCGACTGACTTCGCCGGCGACTTGGTGCCTTGGCCGAGAGGATAGGCAGCGGCCTGCAAAACCGTTTACACGGGTTCGAATCCCGTAGGCACCTCCACTTCCCGCTGAGCCCAATAGGACACACGTCGCAGGAGGCGAGTGATGGAGAGCCAGCACATCTCCAACGGGGACATGACACGCGCCGCGCGCATCCTCGTGAAGGTGAGCGCCCAATATATCGCCCGCGAAGCCAACGTGACCAAGGAAGAGTTGCGCGACTTCGAGAAGGGGCGACACGACTTGTCGGAGAAGAAGCAGGAGCGTGTGCGGGCCGCCCTCGAAGAATTGGGGGCAGAGTTTCTGCCTGACGGACCCAACGGCGGCTACGGCATCCGTCTGAAGTTCGGCCGTTCCAGGATCTACTCACTTGAACGTTGCGAGGGCGAGGGCGGGCCGCGGCTCACAACAGAGTCTGATCGTCGGACCCAGGCCCATGTGCCCTTCTCGGAACCGGATTCAAACCTGCCTTTTCACCTGGAAGATCGCACCACGGCCTCACTGCGCATCCTGGTGCCGTTGCGCCTGGGCCGGCTTTGGCCGTCACACCTTGCCTCTGTTCCAGGAATGGAAGCGCGGGCACGCTGAGCTCATCGAATACAGTCGCCCGACGGACCCGATCTGGGCGCTGCGCGACGGGGGCGATCGATGCCGCACTCATCCGCTCTTCTCCACCCAAACGTGCCATTGGTCCGGGTTTGGAGCGGTTACCGCTGTTCACCGAACGCCTGGTTGTATCGGTGACGAGCAGCGACTCCCGTGCCCGGCAGGAGTCGGTGACCCTAGCCGATCTCGCTGACGGGCCGGTGGCGGTCTGCGCGACCGCTCCGACGGCCACCGGGGAGCTGTGGAGTACGACTGCTCACATGCCGCGCACGATCTCGGTGGCGAACACGGGCGAGTGGTTAACCCGCATCGCTGTCGGCGACGCCATCGGCATCACTGCAGAGGCGACAACGCACAATCACCGCGCGCCGGAGGTGGTCTATCTGCCCATCGAGGATGCCCCACCGGTGACCGTGGCGCTGACCTGGCCAGGGCAGAGGAGGAGCCACCCGCAGGTGGGGGTCGTCGCCACCTGCGCACAGGACTACTTCACCCGACTCATCGACATCGGCTCCCCACCCCGCCTGCTCTCCACCGGGGCCGATGGTCAGCTGGCGTAGCTTCCCACTGCAGCTATGCGACCGACCATCCCCCAGGTAGCCCATCCTCGGGTGCGACGGGACCCCTGAGCTTCATTCCGTGTCGGAGCAACAGATCACACTCGACAATATCGCTCTAGCGCGATATGATCGCCCTATGACGATGATTCAAGAGGAGGGGGCAACCCTCGACGAAGTGGCGACAGTAGCGTACGCCCACCTGTTCCAGGCATTTGCGGAGCCGACGAGGTTAGCGATCGTGCAGCACCTCGCCTCCGGGGAGCACCGGGTCCGGGACCTGGTCGAGCACATGGGCCTGGCCCAGTCCACGGTGAGCAAGCATGTCGGCTTCCTCGTCGAGTGCGGCCTGGCGACGATGCGCCCGGAAGGGCGCTCCACCTGGTACTCGCTGGCACAGTCCGAGCTCCTGCGTACCCTCATCGCCGCTGCCGAACGCCTCCTCGATGCCACCGGCACGCAGACCCTGCTCTGCACGCACCTGCGACTCCCACATACCCACCACGCGACAGATACGGACAAGAAGTAGTCATGGGCGCAGGACACAATCACGGCCCCGCCGCCAGCGAGACCGGTCACCCCGGAGATTTCCGCAAGAAACTCTGGATCGCATTCTCGATCACCGCGACGATCGTCGTCGCCCAGGCCATCGGCTCGATCATCACCGGCAGCCTCGCACTGCTGACCGACACCGCCCATGCCATTACCGATGCCTCCGGGCTGCTGGTCGCACTGATCGCCGCGACGCTGATGCTCAAGCCCGCCAACTCCAAGCGCACCTGGGGGTTCCGGCGTATCGAAGTGATCGCAGCCCTCGGACAGTCGGCACTGCTGCTGGCGGTGGGCACCTACGCCGCCATCGAAGGCATCCGGCGACTGTTCGAGCCGCCGGAGGTGCCCGCAAGCGAACTGCTGATATTCGGCATCATCGGCCTGGTCGCGAACATCATCGCCATCACCATCCTCGCCTCCAGCCGCGGTTCGAACTTCAACATGCGTGCCGCGTTCCTCGAAGTTCTCAATGATGCCCTCGGGTCGCTCGGAGTGATCATCGCGGCGATCGTCATCGCCACGACCGGGTTCATGCAGGCCGATGCCATCGCCGGACTGCTTATCGCCACATTGATCGTGCCTCGCGCGTTCAAGCTCATGCGCGAGACCACCGGCGTCCTTATGGAGTTCACTCCCAAGGGCCTCGACCTCGACAAGGTGCGTTCGCACATCCTCGAACTTGACCATGTCAAAGATGTCCATGACCTGCACGCCTCCACTGTGGCGACCGGCCTGCCGATCCTGACCGCCCACGTCGTCGTCGAGGACGAGTGTTTCACCGACGGTCGTGCCGCGCAGACGCTCCACGAGATCAAAGATTGCGTCGCAGGACACTTCGAGGTCTCCATCCATCACTCGACCTTCCAGATCGAGACCGAGCACATTGCCGAACATGAACCGGAAATCAGCAAGCACGACTGAACGCAGTGCCCCTCCCGGGCTCGTTCCGGGCGGGGGCGCTTCCGCGTCACGCAGGTAGGCACTACCCCTATGGGGTAGTAAGGCCAATTGGCACCACGGGCAGACACGGGAAGGAATCCCATGAAAAACTTCAGGCCATTCCCGAAGTACGGCGGAACGAAAACCGCTGCAATCACCGTCGTGGTCGGTGCTTTCCTGCTCACCGGATGCACGGCCGCCAACGACTCATCCTCAGCCTCCCGGCACTAACGATCAGCTGTCACCAGTTCCTGCTTCACGCCCGCCAGCTGTTTCTCAACTGCTGACCTTTGCCTCGCAGCACGCTTCAGCACAGATTCGCAAGGCTGCACGCGAGAGCATCCCCGACTGATAGCCCGCCGTCGACCACGAGAGGTGACTCCTCTGCACCCGGTGCCTGAGGCGGAAGTCGAGCGGCAGGTGGCACGGCCTCAGAATCGCCTTCCCGGCATGAGCGCACTGTCAGGCGCGCGCCTGGGACATGTCCGCGACGCAGCGGTCAGGGTGGTCGGCTAGATGTACTGACCCTGGGCGTTGATGACTCTCTCGGCGGCCGAGGGGTACATTTCACAGACCCCGCTGAAGGTTTTGCTCCGAGAAGGGTTCACCGCGTGTCGTGTGAAATCTTCGCTGCATCTCTACAACGGCACTCCTGCGGTGCCGTCTCCGGCGCACCTCTGTCGAGATGCAACGAAGAGTTCCAAAACGCGCCAATTTGATTCATACGCCGAAGAGCGCCCCAGATCTTGACAGCTTGGGCCGCGTGACTCCCTCTCGCCACCCGACTTGCCGGGAAACCGATGTGCCACGCTGGCCCTATGCCCCAGCCCGCAATGACTCCCCTACCCTCGGGAAAAATCACCCTGCGCGATGCCCGCCGCGGGACCACACGGGACGTCGACCTGGAGCCCTTCGAGATTGCCACCCATCCCCTCCATGACCCGGGCACCGGTGTCGAGATGCAGCGAAGATTGCACAAACGCGCGGGTATGCTGCATACCGGTCTGGGGGCCTGAGATCTTGACACAGTCGGTGTCGTCGGGCCATGGACCACGCCCTGCTCGCCACCCGAAAAACCCGCTGGGAATCTTGACGTCCGCGCACCACGGGACTGCCATGGGTTCATGGAGAGCCCGCTGACCCCACACCCAACCGGCACCACGGTGCTGCCCCGTCTTCCCGGCGCGGTCCCGGTGTTGTTGGAGTTCGAGGACGTGCAGCTGGGCGGGTACGCCTGGTGGTGTGACCGGCAGGCGCCAGCAATCCTGTTGCTGCACGGGTGGGGTGAGGATGCTTCGACCATGGCCCCGGTCGCACGCCAGGTACTCGATCGTGGATGGCACGCGGTGAGCATCTCCCTGCGCGGCTGGCACGGTTCCACCGGTGTCGACGACTACGGGCTCAGCGCCTCCCTTGACATCTCACGGGTCCTGGCCTGGATCCGCTGGCAGCCGGAGGTGTCGGGCATCGTGCTGGTGGGGTTTTCCATGGGAGGGCTGATGGCAGCCCTGGCCGCGGCGGATCAGCCTGCAGGGGCCCTCGACGGCGTGGTCCTGGTCAACGCCCCAACGGAGCTGCCCTCCTTCGCGCAGGACACGGCTTTCGGCGGGGTCCGTCGCTATCTGGAAAAGACCCTGCAGCCACGGCAGTGGCAGGACTCGTCCCCGCTGCATCACGCGGATCAGCTAGTCCATCCGCTGCTGGTCGTGGTCGGAACAGAAGACACCATGACACCACCTGATCAGGGGCGCCGCCTCGCCGGCGCGACCCCGGCAAGCGCACTGCTCGAGGTCACCGGGATGGGTCATCACCCAACGCCGGGGGAATGGGCGCAGATCTTGGAGGCGGCGGATAGGCAGTTCGACCTAGGGCGTGTCTGAGAATAGATGCACGAGTCAGCTGAGACCCTGGGGACATGTCCCGGTTCCAGATGCTCTCTGACACCCAATGGGAGTTGATCGCCCCGATGCTCCCGACCCGGACCGGCCGCGCCGGCAGGCCGTTCGCCGATGCCCGCACGATGGTGGGGCCTTGCCCCTTGATCGTGGACACGGTGTCGGTTCGGTTATGCCGCTTCCGTGAGGGTAGCTGACCTCGCGGCGTCGTAGGCGTTCTCGTAGCTATTTGGGCTCACCTGGCCGATCGTGGAGTGG
>NZ_JAHXOZ010000020.1 GCF_023147585.1 Micrococcus sp. EYE_212 | reverse complement strand
TGTTAAAACAATTGGCATCAACAAACTTGGCACACTATTGAGTTCTCAAACAACAGGCGCTTCCAGACTCACCATCCCGCCTCGCGGAACGTTTCACTCTGGAGCAACTTCTCCATCCTAGACCATCCGATCAGACCCTGTCAACCCCGTTTCCGAAGTCTTCAGCAGCTGTTCACGTGATCCGGTTTCGCAACCTTACCACACGATCAGTTCCCGTCAACTCCGTCATCCGACGTCGTCACCCAGTGAAAATCCATGCAGAAGGCTACGAAAGCTTACCACACGATCACCAGCAGTCAAACCAGATCATCTCTTCAGGAATACCAGCATCCCCTCACAGGAACACTGCACACTGTGTGAGCACATCCGCCCTGGACCTGCCATTCACGGCAAGAATCCGCGGATTCCATGTTCTTCACCCGGCCGTCCGATTCCTCGAACCGCGCCTCAGCACGAGATGGAACTCTACACACACCACGACCCCCACGCAAAATCGGGGGCCGTGCACCGCGTGCACCGCCCCCGATCACCTTCCACCCGCATGATCACGGGGGTTCCGCAGCGTTCATCCGAGGTTCACCCCACTCAGGCGTGCCGGCGCTCCGCCATGGCCTGCCTCACATTCGGCGGGCGGCCTCGGGACGGTCGGACGGGTGAGGCTCGGTCACCGGCTCCTGGGCCTGCGGGTCGACCACCGGGGTCCCCGCCACGTCCGCCTCCCCGGTGACCGTGCCGTGCGCCATGGGCTCGTCGCCCGTGCCCGGGTGAGGCTGCAGCCAGAGGGTGCTCAGCGCCGGCACGTTCACCGTGAGGTGGGCCGGCTGCCCCTGCCACTCGCCCGGCTCGGCGACGGGGGACTCGATCTGGCCGGTCTGCTCGCGCCATCCGTCCCCGTGGAAGTCGGCGTCGTCGGTGTCCAGCACCACCGTCCACTCCCCCGCACTCGGCACGCCGACGCGCAGACCCTGGCGCGCGGAGCCGGAGAGGTTCGTGATGCACAGCAGGGGGGACGCCTCGGCCTGACCCCCGCCGCCCGCAGGCCGGCGCAGGAACACGAGGGTGTTCCCGTCCGCGTCCCCGCCGTCCACCCACGCGAACCCGTCGGGGCTGTGGTCCGCGGACCACAGCGCGGGCTTCACGCGGTAGAGCGCGTTGAGCTCGCGCACCGTGAGCTGCACCCCGCGGTGGGCCTCGTCCCAGGAGACGGGCCAGTCCAGCCCGTTCCCCTCGGACCACTCGGAGGGCTGGGCGAACTCCGCGCCCATGAAGACCAGCTGCTTGCCCGGGTGCGCCCACATGTACGCGAAGTACGCGCGCAGGGTGGCCAGCTGCTGGCGGCGGTCGCCGGGGATCTTCTGCAGGAGCGATCCCTTGCCGTGCACCACCTCGTCGTGGGACAGCGGCAGCACGTAGTTCTCGGAGTACGCGTAGACCATGGAGAACGTCCACTGGCCGTGGTGCCAGCGGCGGTTCACCGGGTCCTCGGAGAGGTACGCCAGGGTGTCGTGCATCCAGCCCATGTTCCACTTCTTGCCGAAGCCCAGGCCGCCCGCGCTCACGGGAGCACTCACACCGCTGAACGCCGTGGACTCCTCCGCGATCATGTGCACCCCCGGGTGCAGCCGGTAGGCCGCGGAGTTCGCCTCCTGCAGGAAGCCGATCGCCTCGAGGTTGTGGTTGCCCCCGTGGATGTTGGGCTCCCACTCGCCGTCCTCGCGGGAGTAGTCCAGGTAGAGCATCGAGGCGACGGCGTCCACGCGCAGCCCGTCCACGTGGAACTCGCCCAGCCAGTAGAGGGCGTTGGCCACGAGGAAGTTGCGCACCTCCGTGCGGCCGAAGTCGAACACGTACGTGCCCCAGTCCGGGTGCTCGCCGCGGCGCGGGTCCGGGTGCTCGTACAGGGGCGTGCCGTCGAACCGTGCCAGCGCCCACTCGTCCTTGGGGAAGTGGGCCGGCACCCAGTCCACGATCACGCCGATCCCGGCCTCGTGCAGGGCGTTCACCAGGTGCTTGAACTCGTCCGGGGTGCCGAAGCGCGACGTCGGCGCGTAGTAGCCGGTGACCTGGTAGCCCCACGAGCCGCCGAACGGGTGCTCGGCCACGGGCATGAGCTCCACGTGGGTGAAACCCAGCCACTGCACGTACTCGACGAGCTGCTCGGCGAGCTGCCGGTAGTCCAGCCCGGGGCGCCACGAGCCGAGGTGCACCTCGTAGATGCTCAGCGGCTGCTCGTGCGGATCGGTCGCGCGGCGCCGCTCCATCCAGGCGTCGTCGGTGAACGTGTAGGTGGAGTCCAGCACCCGCGAGGCCGTGGCCGGCGGCACCTCGGTCCAGCGGGCCATGGGGTCCGCCTTCTGACGCCAGAGCCCGTCCGGGCCGAGGATCTCGAACTTGTAGCGCGCGCCGTGGCCCACGCCGGGGACGAGCAGCTCCCACACGCCTGAGGAGCCCAGGGAGCGCATCGCGTGGGTGCGCCCCTGCCAGCCGTTGTGCTCGCCCACCACGCGCACCGCCCGGGCGTTGGGCGCCCACACCGCGAACGCGGTGCCGATGGCCTCGCCCGCCGCGTCCCGGTGCACGCGGGCGCCGAGCACCTCCCACAGCCGCTCGTGCCGGCCCTCGCCGATCAGGTACAGGTCCAGATCGCCCAGCGTCGGCAGGTGCCGGTAGGGGTCGTCCCACGCCTCCACGGCGTCGGCCTGGCCCTCCGCGCCCGGATAGGCGACCTCGAGCCGGTACTCGCCCACGGCCCCGGGGCCTGCCGCGGTCAGGGGCCCGGCGCCGACGAACACCCCGTCGTGCTCGTGCTCCAGCTCGACGCGCGAGCCGTCGGCCGCGCGGACCGCCGTCACCGTCCGCGCGAAGGGGCGCAGCGCACGGTAGGTGACCCCGGCGCCGTCGGGGTGGAGATGCACCCCGAGCACGCTGTGCGGGTCATGGTGGCGGCCCTCCGCGACGGCGGCCAGCACCTCCGGGTCGACGGGGAGGGGGACGACGGTGCGGGGGGCCATGGGATCTTCCTGTTCAGGGGTCACGGTCGGGGTCGGCGGAGGTGCGCCGGGAGGGCGGCTCAGCCGCGGCGGACGACGCGCAGCACGTGTGCCGGCGTCTCGGGGTCGAGGCGGACGTAGGGCTCGGCGCCCCAGTGCCAGCGCTGCCCGGTCAGCAGCTCCTCCACCTCGAAGCGGCCCTCCTCGTCCCGGTCCTCGACCCGGACCTGCAGCGCGTCCAGGTCCAGGCGCAGCGTCGCCTCGGTGACCCCGTGGGGGTCCGTGGTGACGACCACGATCACGGTGTCCTCGGCGGGACCGGCATCGGTCACCGCGGCGGCGTCGCGGTGCGCGCCCTCCGGGGCGGCCGAGCGCGTCTTGGAGAAGACCAGCAGGTCCTCGTGGGTGGAGCCGTGCAGCGTGAGGTTCTGCAGGTCCCGCAGGGACGGATGCGCGGCCCGGATCTCGTTGAGACGGGTCAGATAGGGCGCGAGCGAGGCGCCGGCGGCCTCCGCCCCCTGCCAGTCGCGCGGGCGGTACTCGTACTTCTCGTTGTCGATGTACTCCTCCGCGCCCGGGCGCGGCACGTGCTCGAAGAGCTCGAAGCCCGCGTAGACGCCCCAGAGCGGGTTGGACGTCGCGGCGATCGCGGCGCGGATGCGGAACGCCCCGGGGCCGCCCGTCTGGAGGTACTCCGTGAGGATGTCCGGGGTGTTCACGAAGAAGTTCGGGCGATAGAAGCCGGCGGTCTCATGGCTGATCTCCTCGAGGTACTCGGCGAGCTCCTCGCGGGTGTTCCGCCACGTGAAGTAGCCGTAGGACTGCTGGAAGCCGACCTGGCCGAGCCCGTGCATCATGGCGGGGCGCGTGAACGCCTCGGCGAGGAACACCGCGCGCGGCTCCACCTCACGCACCTCGCGGATGAGCCACTCCCAGAACCACAGGGGCTTGGTGTGCGGGTTGTCCACGCGGAAGATGTGCACGCCGCGCCCCACCCAGCCGAGGACGACGTCGAGCACCGCGGCGGAGAGGCCGTCCGGGTCGTTGTCGAAGTTCAGCGGGTAGATGTCCTGGTACTTCTTCGGCGGGTTCTCCGCGTAGGCGATGGTGCCGTCCACGTGGGTGGTGAACCACTCGGGGTGGGCGGCCACCCACGGGTGGTCCGGGGCGCACTGCAGGGCGAGGTCCAGGGCCACCTCGAGGTCCAGCTCCGCGGCCGCGGCCACGAACGCCTCGAAGTCCTCGAGCGTGCCCAGGTCCGGGTGGACGGCGTCGTGCCCGCCCTCGGCCGCGCCGATCGCCCACGGCGAGCCCGGATCCTGCGGGCCGGCGGTGAGGGTGTTGTTCGGGCCCTTGCGGTGCGCGCGGCCGATCGGGTGGATCGGCGGCAGGTAGACCACCTGGAAGCCCATCGCGGCGACCCCGGGGAGGCGGCGGGCCGCCGTCGCGAAGGTGCCCGAGTGCCACGTGCCCGTGGGCTCGTCGAACCGTGCCCCCTCGGAGCGCGGGAAGAACTCGTACCACGCGCCGCGGCCGGCGAGCTCGCGCTGCACGTCCAGCGGGTAGAGCTCGGAGCTGGTGACGTGCTCACGGATCGGACGGGCGTCCAGGGCCGCGGCGACGTCGGCGGACTCGGCGGCGGCGAGGCGCTGCGCGGGCGTGAGGGCGGCGTCGGACAGCCCGCGGACGGCGGCCTCGAAGGCGGCGCGGTCCTCGGCGGGGCGCTCGGCATCCTGCGCCGCGCGGCCGAACAGGGCGGCGCCCTCCGCCAGCATGAGCTCCACGTCCACGTCCGCGGCGATCTTCACCGTGGCGGCGTGACGCCATGTGCCCACGGGATCGTGCCAGCCCTCGACGACGAAGTGGTGCAGGCCCGTCTCGGCGGGACGCAAGGTGCCGAGCACCTCGTCCAGGCCCGGGCGACCGGGGCGCATCGGCACCCGCTGCACCTCGGCTCCGTCCGGATCGAGGAGACGGACGGTGGCGCGGACGGCGTCGTGGCCCTCCCGGAACACCGTCGCGCGGACGGGGACGTCCTCCCCCACCACGGCCTTGGCCGGGAAGCGGCCGTCCAGCACCACCGGCTGGACGGCGGTCACCGGGATGCGGCCCGTGACGGTGGAGAGGCGGACGTCGCTGACGGGGGCGCTCTTCGAGGTGCTCACGCGCCCGACGCTACCGCGACCGGGCGCCCGAATGAATGCCTGGCCGGTCCCGGGCGGGTCCGACCCGCCCGGGACCGGGGCATCAGGAGAGCATCGTCTTGTCATCCACCACGGCGCCCTTGATCTTGCCGAACTCCGCGAGGAGGTCGGCGGGGGTCATGCGAGCCTTCTGGGCCGCATCCAGCTCGAGGATCACCTGACCGTCGTGCATCATGATCAGCCGGTCGCCCACCTCGAGCGCCTGCGACATGTTGTGCGTGACCATGAGCGTGGTGAGCGAGCGCTCCGCAACCACCTGCCGGGTCAGGCGGGTGACGAGCTCGGCACGGGACGGATCCAGCGCGGCCGTGTGCTCGTCCAGCAGCAGGATCTTCGGCCCGGAGAACGTGGCCATGAGCAGGCTGAGCGCCTGGCGCTGGCCGCCCGAGAGCAGGCCCACCTTCGAGGTGAGGCGGTCCTCGAGACCGAGCTCGAGCTTGGTGAGCTCCTCCCGGAACACCGCACGGCGGGACGCGGTCACGCCACGGGAGAGGCCGCGGGTGTGGCCGCGGCGCCACGCGAGCGCCATGTTCTCCTCGATGCTCAGCGAGGGCGCGGTGCCGGCCGTCGGGTCCTGGAACACGCGGCCGATCCAGGAGGCGCGTCGATGGTCGGGCATCCGGGTGACGTCCCGGCCGCCCACGCTCACGGTGCCGGAGTCCGGCGTCAGCTTGCCCGCGATGGTGTTGAGGATGGTCGACTTGCCGGCGCCGTTGGAGCCGATGACCGTGACGAAGTCGCCCTCCGCCAGACGCAGGTCGATGCCCCGCAGGGCACGGCGCTCGTTGACGGTGCCCGGGAAGAAGGTCTTCGAGACGTCGTGGATCTCAAGCACGGGGTGCCTCCTTCGGGGCTGATGCGTACGCGGCGGCGCCCTCGGCCACCGCGTCGTCGGCCGGCGTCGGGGCGCCGGTCCGCTGCGAGACGGGCTCGGCCGTGGTGTGCCGCGAGCGCAGGCTCAGCCGCTTCGCGAACCCGAACCGCGGCAGGAGGAGCGCAAGGACCACGAGCAGGGCGGAGATGAGCTTCATGTCATTGGGGTTCAGGCCCGCGTTGAGCGCGAGCTGGATGATGATGCGGTAGAGCACGGCGCCCACGATCACGGCGAGCGTGGCCATGAAGACCGTGCGCTGGCCGAAGATCGCCTGGCCCACGATCACGGACGCGAGGCCCACGAGGATCAGGCCGATGCCCATGCTGATGTCCGCGAAGCCCTGGTACATCGCCAGCAGCGCGCCGCACAGGCCCACGAGGCCGTTGGAGAGCATGAGGCCGAGGATCTTCATCCGGTCCGTGGAGACGCCGTAGGAGCGGATCATCTCCTCGTTGTCGCCCGTGGCCTGCAGCGCGAGGCCCAGGTCCGTGTGCAGGAACCAGTCGATGACCAGCTTGAGCACGAACACGCCGAGGAACAGGACCACGACGGAGCCGATGCTCCGCGCCAGGCCCATGTCCGCGAGCCAGGTGAACAGCGTGTCCTGGCCGAGCAGCGGGATGTTGGCCTTGCCCATGATCCGGAGGTTGATCGAGTACAGCGCGATCATGGTGAGGATGCCGGCGAGGAGGCCGTCGATCCGGCCCTTCGTGTGCAGCAGGCCCGTCACGAGGCCCGCGAGGCAGCCGACGACGAATGCGGCGAGCAGGGCGAGGGCGACGGGCACGTCGTTCGTGATCAGGACGGCCGCCGTGGCGGCGCCCGTGGTGAACGAGCCGTCCACCGTGAGGTCGGGGAAGTCGAGGATGCGGAAGGTCAGGTACACGCCGAGTGCCATGACGGCGTAGATCAGACCGAGCTCCACTGCGGTGATCATGGGGGGCCTTTCGGAGGCGGGGCCGGGAGGGGAAGAGACGCGGGATCCGCGCATCGGCCCCGGACACGGGCGCGTCCGGGGCCGACCGGGATCACCGGAGGGGGGCGGTCAGCCGCCGATCACCTCGTCGGCCCTGCCGAGCAGCTCCTGGGGGAGCTCGACGCCGAAGGACGTCGCGGCCTCCTTGTTCAGGACCAGCTCGAGGGAGGCGGGGTCGGCGAAACCGACCGGGGTGGACTCCGGCTTGGCGCCGTCCCGGAGGATCTTCACCGCCATCTCGCCGGCCTGCTTGCCGTGCTCCTTGTAGTCGATGCCGAAGGTGCCCAGGGCGCCCTTCTCCACCGAGTCGGTGTCCGCGGAGATCACGGGCGCCTTCTTGTCCTTGCCGTAGGACAGGACGGTCTCGAGCGCGGAGACCACGGCGTTGTCCGTGGGGACGTAGATGCCGTCCACGTCGCCGAGCGCCTGGACGCCCTGCTGGACCTCGGACGAGTTGGTGATCGTGGCCTCCTTCACCTCGAGGCCCAGGTCCTTGCCGGCAGCCTTGGCCTGGTCCACCTGGACCTTGGAGTTGACCTCGCCCGAGTTGTAGACGATGCCCACGGTCTTGGCATCCGGCTTGACGTCCTTGAGCAGCTGCAGCTGCTCCTTCACCGGGTTGCGGTCGGAGACGCCGGTGACGTTGCCGCCCGGGGCGTCGTCCGCCTTCACGAGCTCGGCGGCCTTCGGGTCCGTGACGGCCATGAACACGACCGGCTTGTCCTTCACGGCGGAGGCGGTGCCCTGGGCAGCCGGGGTGGCGATCGCGGCCACGAGGTCGACGTCCGACGCGGACGCGAAGGTGGAGGCGATGGAGGTGACGGTCGCCTGGTCGCCCTGGGCGTTCTGCTCATCGAACTCCACCTTCAGGCCGGCGTCGGCGAAGGCCTCCTTGAAGCCCTCACGCGTGGCGTCGAGGGCCGGGTGCGTGGTCAGCTGGTTGATGCCCACGGTGTACTCCTCGACCGCAGCGGAGGAGCCCCCGGCGGAGCCCGCCGCCGAGGACGAGGCGGAGTCGGCCGAGCCGGACCCGCCGCACGCGGTGAGCCCGAGGGCGACAGCGGCGAGGGCGGCGGTGATGCGAAGGGAGCGGTGGTTCATGGGACGAGGACCTCGTTCTGCAGGCAGGGTGCGTCAGGGGGGCTGCGCCCGCGGGGGTGGCCGCGTGGTCACAGTGACCATCACTGTGCAGTGTGAACTGCATCACGCGCAATATGACCCATGGAAATGTGGACATTGTGACGTCGACCGCGCGTCGCGGGGAACGGATGTCCTCGGCACAGAGGCGTCCGGCCCAGACGACATCAGCCCTGACGCCGACGGCCCCCGCGCATCCTCGGGAGGGGATCCGCGGGGGCCGACGGCCGGACAGGCACCGCTGGGGGTTCAGCGCGCGCCGGCGCGGCGCGTCGAGATCTCGTAGAGGGAGATGCCCACGGCCATCGAGGCGTTGAGGGACTCCATGGTCGAGTCGATCGGGATCGAGACGATCTGCTGGCAGTGCTCGCGCACGAGGCGGGACAGGCCCTTGCCCTCGGCGCCCACCACGAGCACGAGGGGCTCGGTGGCGAGCTCGAGGCCGGGCAGGGAGACGTCGCCGTCGCCGTCGAGGCCGAGCACGAAGTAGCCCATGCGGTGCAGCTCCGCGAGGGTGTTGTTGAGGTTGCCCGCCTGGGCCACAGGCACGCGGGCCGCCGCGCCCGCGGAGGTGCGCCACGCCGTCGCCGTGACACCCACGGAGCGGCGCTCCGGGACGATCACGCCGTCCGCGCCGAACGCGGAGCCGGCACGGATGATGGCGCCCAGGTTGCGGGGGTCGGTGATGCCGTCGAGGGCGATCAGCAGCGGCGCGGTGCGCAGGTGCGCCTTCTCGCCCTTCTCGAGGGTCTCTCGGGCCAGGTCGAGCGCGTCCGCGTACTCGTACGGCGGGATCTGCAGGACGAGGCCCTGGTGGATCGCGTCGGCGGAGAGGCGGTCCAGCTCGGGCTTGGTGTTCTCCATGACCGGCACGCCCTGCTCGGCGCACAGGCGCAGGGCCTCGCGGACGCGGTCGTCCACCTCGATCCGCACCGCCACGTGCAGCGCCTTGGCGGGGATGCCGGCGCGCAGGGCCTCGACCACGGGGTTGCGCCCGGAGACCGTCTCGTCGGAGAGCTTGGGGCGGGCGGCGCGCTGCGGGCCGGCGCCGGGGCGCTTCGCGGCGGAGCGCTCGGCCAGCTGCTTCGAGCGGTGCGCCTTGTGGTACGTGCGGTCCTCCGCCTTGGGCGTGGGGCCGCGGCCTTCGAGGGCCTTGCGGCCGTGGCCGCCGGTGCCCTTCAGCGGGCCCTTCTTGCCCTGGGGCTTGCGGGATCCGCCGGAGCGGGGTGCGGTGGACATGAGGGGACTCCTGCTGTGGGTGGGGCTGGGGTCGACGCCGCCTGCTCGGCGCGCCGGATCGGCCTCCAGTCTAGGTGTCAGCCCTCCAGGCGCCACGTGGCGCCCTCGGCGCCGTCCTCCACCACGACGCCGGCCGCGGCCAGCGCGTCCCGGATGCGGTCCGCGGCGGCCCAGTCCGTGGCCGCGCGGGCCTCGGCGCGGGCCGCGATCTGCGAGCGCACGAGGGAGTCGAGCGCGGCCGCCTCGGGACCGGCGCCGCCCGCGCCCGCCTCCGGGACGTCGTCGAGGCCGAGCACGGCCGTCATCGCGCTGACCTCCGCGAGGCGCGCCGCGGTGGCGGCGGCGTCGCCCGCGGCGAGCGCCGTGTTGCCCGCGCGGACGGCCTCGTGCACGGCCGCGAGCGCCTGCGGCACGTTGAGATCGTCCTCCATCGCGGCGCGGAAGGCCGCGGGCACGCGCTCGGCGAGCGGCGCGCCGGAGGTGCCGGCGGCGTCGTCGGGGGCCTGCGCACGGGCGCGGTCCACGAAGTTCTCGATGCGCTCCACCGCGGCGGCGGCCTCCTGGAGGGCGCCGGGACGGTAGTCCAGCTGGGAGCGGTAGTGGGCCTGGCCGAGGAAGTAGCGGACGGCCTTCGGGCGGGCCATGCCGAGCATCTCCTCCGGGGAGATGGTGTTGCCCACGGACTTGGACATCTTCTCGCCCTCGTACGTGACGAGGCCGTTGTGCAGCCAGAAGCGGGCGAACCCGTCGCCGGCCGCGGCCGACTGGGCGAGCTCGTTCTCGTGGTGCGGGAAGCGCAGGTCCAGGCCGCCGCCGTGGATGTCGAACTCGGCGCCCAGGTACTTGGTGGACATGGCGGAGCACTCCAGGTGCCAGCCGGGGCGGCCCGCACCCCACGGGGACTCCCACACCGCGGTGGCGGGCTCGCCCTCCTTCGCGCCCTTCCACAGGGCGAAGTCGCGCGGGTCGCGCTTGCCGCGCGGGTCTGCGTCGGGGGCGTCCTGCATGTCCTCGACGCGCTGGCGGGTCAGCTCGCCGTAGCGCTCCCACGAGCGCACGTCGAAGTACACGTCCCCGGAGCCGTCGGCCGCGGCGTACGCGTGACCGCCGTCCAGGAGCCGCCGGATGAGCGCGAACATCTCCGGGACGTGGCCCGTCGCGCGCGGCTCATAGGTGGGCCGGCGCACTCCGAGCGCGAGGTAGGCGGCGTCGAAGGCGTTCTCGAAGCGGTAGGCCAGCGCCCACCACGGCTCCTGCGCCGGGTAGAGGTCCGAGGCCTCGAAGCCGGGGGCGTGGGAGGCGGCGGAGCGGTCGAGGATCTTGTCGTCGATGTCCGTCACGTTGCGGACGGAGGTGACCCGCAGCCCCGTGGCCTCGAGCCAGCGGATGAGCACGTCGAACACGATCGCGCTGCGCACGTGCCCCACGTGCGGCATGCCCTGCACCGTGGCCCCGCAGTAGTAGACCGAGGCCTGGCCGGGCACGAGGGGCTCGAAGTCCCTGATCTGCGCGGTGCGGGTGTCATAGAAGCGCTGGGCCATGGGGCGGCGTCCTTGTCTTGTGTCAGAGAGTCGTGGGTCAGCGAGCCTGAGCAGGGCGGTCGGGGGCGGGTTCAGCCTAGTGGGCGGGCACCACGAGCGCCGTGGCCAGCCCGACGAGCCCCTCGCCCGCTCCGATGAACCCCAGCCCGTCCGTCGTCGCGGCGCTGACGGACACGGGGGCGCCGTCGAGCGCGGCCGAGAGCGCGGCCTCCATCTCGGCCCGGCGCGTGCCCACCTTGGGACGCGGGGCGATGACCTGCACGGCCACGTTGCCCACACGGAAGCCGGCCTCCGCCAGCAGGCGCAGCACCTCGCGCAGCATGGCCTCGCCCGTCGCGTCCTTCATCTCCCAGCGATCCGTGCCGAAGACGGCGCCGAGGTCGCCGAGGCCCGCGGCGGAGAGCAGCGCGTTGCACATGGCGTGGGCCGCGACGTCGCCGTTGGACGTGGCGGCGACGCCGCGCTCGCCGGGCCAGTGGATCCCGCCGAGCCACAGCGGGCGCGGGGCGTCCTCGGGTGCCCACTGGTGGATGTCCGTGCCGATGCCGGTGCGGGGCAGCACGGGGAGGGCGGGGGTCTGGGTGGCGGTGGCGTCGGCCATGGCGGTCCTCTCGTCGGGCGTGCGGTCGGCGGGGCGGCGCGCGAGGAGCGCGGCCGCCAGGTCCAGGTCCAGCGGGGTGGTCACCTTGAACGCCTCGGCGTGGCCGGGCACCACCGCGACGGCATGGCCCGCGGCCTCCATCACCATGGCGTCGTCCGTGAGGGCGGCGGCGTCCCGGGCGGGATCGGCGCGGACGGCCTCGTGGGCGGCGAGCAGCGCGTCCAGGTCGAAGCCCTGCGGGGTCTGGACGGCGCGCAGTCCGCCGCGGGGCGGGGTGCCGCGCACCGTGAGGCGCAGGGTCCGCTCGCCCGGCGCCGCTCCTGCGTCCGCCAGCACGACCTCCTTCACCGTGTCCGTCAGCGGGACTCCGGGGATCGCGGCGACGGCGCCGGCGTCCAGCGCCTCCTGCACCGCGGCGAACACGGCCGGCGGCGTGAGCGCGCGGGCGGCGTCGTGCACGAGGACGTGGCGCGGACCGGGCACCCCGCGCCCCAGGGCGCGGTCGGCGGCGGCGAGCCCGGAGCGCACGGAGTCCGCCCGTTCGGCGCCGCCGGGCACGCAGGCCACGGGCGCCCCGAGCCGGGCCCGCCCCTCGGCGACGACCGCGCGGACCCGCGCACCGCCGTCCGGGTCCGCGGGGACCAGCACGACGACGGCGTCCAGCGACGTTCCGGCGTCCCGGGCCGCGGCGACGGCGTCCAGGCAGTGGGCGAGGAGGGCACGCCCGTCCGCGAGCGGGGCGAGGGCCTTGGGCATCCCCGCGCCGAGGCGGGTGCCGGAGCCGGCGGCGGCGATCACGAGCGCGGTGGGCATGGCCCCCATCCTAGGGACGGCCCGCACTGCAGGACCTGCAGACATGGGCAGGACCTGCGTCTCCGACGCAGATCCTGCCCATGTCTTCCGATCCGTCCGCGACGGCGGAGGGTCAGCCCTCGAGCACCTTGTCCAGCATGCCCTCGGCCTCCTCCTCGGAGGTCTTCTTGGCGAGCGCGAGCTCGGACACCAGCACCTGGCGCGCCTTGGAGAGCATGCGCTTCTCCCCGGCCGACAGCCCGCGGTCCTGGTCGCGGCGCCACAGGTCGCGGACGACCTCGGCGACCTTGTTGACGTCACCGCTGGCGAGCTTCTCCAGGTTCGCCTTGTACCGGCGGGACCAGTTGGTGGGCTCCTCGACGTGCTCGGCCTGCAGCACCTCGATCACGTGGTCCAGACCCTCGGAGTCCACGACGTCACGCACTCCCACGAGGTCCACGTTCTCCGCCGGGACCTCGATGGTCAGGTCACCCTGCGCCACCTTGAGCTTGAGATACATCTTCTCTTCACCCCTGATGGTGCGCATCTTGATCTCCTCGATCCGCGCAGCACCGTGGTGGGGGTAGACGACGGTCTCTCCGACCTCAAAAACCATGTGATGTGCCCCTTTCCAGACGGCTCATTCTATCACGGATAAGCCATTTCCCCGCGCGCGTCCCCCCTCTCCAGGCCGCTCCCTGTGGTAGTGGGGCCGCCGGAGCGATCAGGGGGCGGCATCCGGCCATGCGGTACCCTGACGGGTGAGGCCCCGACCGGGCCCCTCCGCCCTCGCACCTGTAGGAGAACCCCGTGAAGTTCGCCGCCACCCGGCCCGCCCGGCGCCGCCTCGCCGCGGGCGCCGTCGCCGCCGCCGCCCTCCTGGGCGTCACCGGCTGCTCCGCCGTGAGCCCCGTCGCCACCGGCATCCAGTACTCCGCCTCCGACGGCGTCAACGGCAGTTCGGAGGGGTTCATCCGCTACTCCAACCTCCTCCTCGTGGGCGCAGGGGACTCGGGTCCGGCGCGCCTGATCGGCTCCCTGGAGAACCCCTCGGACCAGGACATGGCGTACACCTTCACCACGCCGACGGGCGGCTCCGCCACCGTCGACGTGCCCGCCGGTGAGACGGTCGTCCTCGAAGACCAGGACATCGCCCTGGAGCGCAAGGACGCCTGGGTCGGCGAGCTGCTCCCCGTGGTCATCAAGGGACAGGGCTTCGAGACCGAGGCCCGGGTGCCGCTGATGTCCGCCACGCAGGAGCAGTACCGCGACCTGCTGCCCGAGGGCGTCAGCCCCTCGGACGAGGAGCTCGAGGGCCACCTCCACGAGGAGAGCCTGCACTACGGCGAGGGCCACTGAGCCCAGCACCGCCACGTCGGCCCCGCATCCTCCTCGCCGGAGGTGCGGGGCCGACGTCGTCCCGCGCGGAGGCCGGCCGGTCTCAGGCCTCGAACTTGTACCCCAGGCCGCGGACGGTCACCAGATGCCGCGGGCTCGAGGGGTCCGGCTCGATCTTGGAGCGCAGGCGCTTGACGTGGACGTCGAGGGTCTTGGTGTCCCCCACGTAGTCCGAGCCCCACACGCGGTCGATGAGCTGGCCGCGGGTGAGGACGCGGCCGGCGTTGCGCAGCAGCATCTCGAGCAGCTCGAACTCCTTGAGCGGCAGGGAGACCTGCTGGCCGTCCACCGCCACCACGTGCCGCTCGATGTCCATGCGCACCGGGCCGGCGGCCACGGCGGAGGCCACGAGCTCCTCGGGCTCCCCCTGGCGGCGCATGACCGCGCGCACGCGGGCCACGAGCTCACGGGAGGAGTAGGGCTTGGTGACGTAGTCGTCCGCCCCGATCTCCAGACCCACGACCTTGTCGATCTCCGAGTCCTTGGCGGTCAGCATGATGACCGGGACGTTGGAGCGCTGGCGCACCTGGCGGCAGACCTCCGTCCCGGACATCCCCGGGAGCATGAGGTCGAGCAGGATGAGGTCCGCACCGGAGCGCTCGAACTCCGCGAGCGCCTCGTTGCCGTCCGCGGCCACCGTGACCTCGAAGCCCTCCTTGTTGAGGAGGTAGGACAGCGGGTCGCTGAACGACTCCTCGTCCTCCACGATCAAGATGCGGCTCATGCGCTGATCTCCTTCCGGGGTGCGGCCGATGCGGTCACTCGATGACCGCGGCGTTGCGTGACATGGGTGCCGGCCTGCCCGCCGACGACGGGGCTGCCGTCGTCCTCCCACTCGGGCAGCCGGATGGTGAAGGTGGAGCCGCGTCCCGGCTGGGACCACAGCGTGACCTCGCCGCCGTGGTTGATCACCACGTGCTTGACGATGCTCAGGCCCAGGCCCGTGCCGCCGGTCTGGCGGGAGCGGGCCGCGTCCACGCGGTAGAAGCGCTCGAACACGCGCTCCTGGTCCTCCGGGCTGATGCCCATGCCCTGGTCCGTGACGGTCACCTGGGCCAGCCCGTCGTGCGCGCTCAGCCCGATGCCCACGGTGGTGCCGTCCGGGGAGTAGCGCACCGCGTTGTCGATGAGGTTGCGCACCGCCGTCATCAGCTGGTCCGGGTCCCCGTGGACCATGGCGTCCATGCGGCCGCCGACCTTCAGGGTGATGCCGCGGGCCTCCGCCGTGAGGCGCAGGCGGTCCACGGCCTCGAGGACCACGGTCCGCAGGTCGACGGCGCGGCCCTCCTGGACCACGTCCTTGGCCTGGAGCCGGGAGAACTCGATGATGTCCTGCACGAGGGCGGTGAGCCGCTTCGACTCGATGCCCAGGCGCATCGCGAAGCGGCGCACGGCCTCCTCGTCCTCCGCCGCGTCCCCGATGGCCTCCGAGAGCAGGGAGATGGCACCCACGGGCGTCTTCAGCTCGTGGGACACGTTGACCACGAAGTCGTGGCGCATGGCCTCCGTGCGGGTCAGGTCCGTGCGATCGTCGGCGAGGATGAGGATGTACTCCTCGTCCAGCGGGGCCACCCGCAGCTCCACCACGAGGCTCGAGGGGGCCAGCGGGCCGCGCGAGAGCTCGATCCGCCGCTCGAGGATCACGCCGTCCGAGCGGACGGCGCCCGTGAACTCGCGCAGCTGCTCGTGGACGAGGGAGTGGCCCCGCACGAGGCCGAAGGCGTAGGCGGACGGATTGGCGCGCACCACGCCGTCGACGGCGTCCACCACCACGTAGGCACGGCCGATGACGGAGAGAACCTCCGCGGTGCCGGGAGCGAGAGTGGGCTCCTCGACGGCCAGGTCCACCGTGCGCGAGCGCTCGGATGCCCGGAAGGCCAGCATGGAGGCCACTCCGATGAGCAGTCCGACCAGTCCGCAGAGGAGGCCGATGATGACGGGATCCACGCGCCCAGCCTAGCCTGCGGCACGGGGCGACCGGGCGGCCAGGAGAGCGTCGATCCGCCGCCGGGCGCCGTTCATGCCGTGTTCACCTCCACCTGACATGGTGAATGCTTCATTGAAGGGGCGCAGCACGGCAGGAAGCACGGCAGACGGTGCGCCCGCACGCGGAGAGGACGTCATGAGGGAGCTGTACCGCGCCAACCTCGACCGGTTGGGACGCGACCTCGTGGAGATCGCCCGCCTCGTCCACCGCGCCGCCCTCGACGGGCGCACGGCGCTCGAGACCGCGGACGTGCACGGAGCGGAGCGGGTCATCTCCGAGGACGCCCGCATCGACATGCTCCAGGAGTCCCTCGACGATCAGGCCGTCCGTCTCCTGTCCCTCCAGGCCCCGGTGGCCACGGACCTGCGCACCGTCGTCGCCTCGCTGCGGATGAGCTCCTCGCTGGAGCGCATGGGCGACCTCGCCCGGCACATCGCCCAGCTCACCCGGCTGCGGTACCCGGAGCACGTGATCCCGGAGGCCGTGCGCCCCGTCTTCACGCAGCTGGCGGACGCCGCCGTCGAGGTGGCCGAGGAGGCCGTCCTCCTGCTCGAGACCCTGGACCTGGCCCACGCGGACCGCATCCACGCCCTGAACGTGGACGTGAACGCCCTGCACCTGTCCGTGTTCCGGGCCATCGCGTCACCCGACTGGACAGCCTCGCCCTCCACGACCACCGACGTCACCCTGGCCTCGCGATACTTCGAGCGGTTCACCGACCACGGTCTCGCCGTCGCGCTGAAGGTCCGCTACCTGGTGACGGGCGAATGCCACCACCACCGCGGCGCGGACGCCAACGGCGCCTGACTCCTCCTGCACCACGCGCCGGGCCCCCTCCTCACAGGAGGGGGCCCGGCCCGTCGTCGCGCGTGGGGACGTCAGTGCTTCTGACCCTGCGCGGCCACGGCGGCGGCACCGGCTGCGGCGGCCTCCGGGTCCAGGTAGCGGCCGTGCGGGGTGACGGGCTTGAGGTCCTCGTCCAGCTCGTACACGAGCGGGATGCCGGTGGGGATGTTCAGGCCGGCGATGTCCTCGTCGGAGATCCCGTCCAGGTGCTTCACGAGCGCGCGCAGCGAGTTGCCGTGGGCGGCCACGAGCACCGTCTTCCCGGCCTCGAGGTCCGGCACGATCTCGGCCTCCCAGTAGGGCAGGAGGCGGTCGATGACGTTCTTCAGGGCCTCGGTGCGCGGGGCGTCGTCGCCCAGCTCGGCGTAGCGCTCCTCCCCGGCCTGAGAGAACTCGGACGAGTCGTCGAGTGCGGGCGGCGGGGTGTCGAACGAGCGGCGCCACACCATGAACTGCTCCTCGCCGAACTCCTCCTTCACCTGGGCCTTGTCCTTGCCCTGGAGGGCGCCGTAGTGGCGCTCGTTCAGGCGCCAGTCGCGCTTGACCGGGATCCACTGGCGGTCCGCGGCCTCGAGCGCGAGGTTGGCGGTGGTGATGGCGCGCTTCAGCAGGGAGGTGTGCAGCACGTCCGGGGCGATGCCCTCGGCCGCCATGAGCTCACCGCCGCGCGTCGCCTCGGCCCGGCCCTTCTCGGTGAGCGGCACGTCCACCCAGCCGGTGAAGAGGTTCTTCTCGTTCCAGTCGCTCTGGCCGTGCCGCAGCAGGACCAGCGTGTAAGTGGTGTTCGCCATGGCCCCATGATAGGCGGGGCCCCCTCACGCCGGGCCAGGGACGGCCCCCGCTGCGGCCCGCCTCCGACGTCCGCCGGCGGCCGGAGCGCTCGCCTAGGCTGGCGGCCATGGTGGAGAAGGCCCGGCGGCTGCGCGCGCCCGTGACGGCGGCCCGCGGCGTGGCGCGCGGGCCCCAGGGGCACGTCACGCGGGGCACGACCTTCGCCCAGCGCATGCGCCGGGTCGACCGCTGGCTCGCCGACGTCCATGGCCCCCTGCTGCGCCGCACCCCGAGGCCCCTCGTGGTGGACCTCGGCTTCGGCGCCGAGCCCGTGACCGCCGTCGAGATGTTCCACCGCCTGCGCGCCGTGAACCCGGAGCTCGAGCTGACGGGCCTGGAGATCGACCCGGCACGCGTGGCCCGTGCCCGTGAGCGCGCAGCCGGCGTCCCCGGGCTGACATGGGAGGTGGGCGGCTTCGAACTGGCGGTCCCCCGCGCGCCGACGGTGGTGCGGGCCTTCAACGTGCTGCGCCAGTACCGCGAGGAGGATGTGCCCGACGTGTGGGCCATGATGCGGTCCCGCCTCGCCGAGGGCGGCGTGCTCGTGGAGGGCACGTGCTCCGAGGACGGGCGGCGGGCGGCGTGGGTGGACCTGCGCCCGGAGGGGCCTCACTCGCTCACGGTGGCGATGCGCTTCGGCGCCTTCGCCCGGCCCAGCGACGTCGCCGAGCGCCTCCCCAAGGCCCTCATCCACCGGCACGTGCCCGGCGAGCCCGTGCACCGGTTCCTCGCCGCCGCCGACGCGGCGTGGGAGCGCTTCGCCCCGCTCGCGCCCTACGGGCCGAGGCAGCGCTGGATCGCGACGGCGGACGCTCTGCGGACCGAGGGGTGGCCGGTGCTGGGGCGCGCGCACCAGTGGCGGCGCGGGGAGCTGAGCGTGCGCTGGGACGCGGTGGCGCCGTCGGCGTGATGCGGGCGGGAGCGGCGCGGAGCCTCAGCCCTCAGCGGCCGAGCAGGCGGAGCGTTCAGCGGCTGTAGAGGCGCAGCTCTCCGCGCGGACCGGCGAGGTAGACGGCGGCCACGCAGACCGCAGCGATGCTGAACATGCCGAGGCCGGCGCCCATGAGCAGGCCCATCGCGCCCACCGCGAGCGCGATGCCGGTGAGCAGCAGCCAGAAGCTGCGGTCCCGCTGGCCGGCACGCAGGAATTCGGCGGGGCCGCGGCGGAGCACGTCCGCGAACGCCCAGATCTCGACGCCCACGGCCACGAGCGCCATCGCCTGGAACAGCCAGTGCTCGAACGTGAGGGCGAAGACCATGGGAGCGCTCATGCCCGCCAGTCTAGAGGCAGGGGGGCGCCGGGCGGCGTCGTCCACAGGGTGCCTCGGCGTCCACCCCTCCGTCTAGGCTCGGGGGGTGAGCACCTCGCCCGAGCACCCCGGAGCAGCGCATCCCGGCCTGTTCGTCGCCCTCGAAGGCACGGACGGCTCCGGGAAGTCGACGCAGGCGCGCGCCCTCGCTGAGGCCCTGCGCGCGGCCGGACGGGACGTGCTGCTCACCCGCGAGCCCGGCGGATCGGACCTGGGCGAGCTCCTCCGGGCGCTCATCCTGGATCCGGCGCACGCCCCCGTGGATCCGCGCACGGAGGCCCTGCTCTTCGCGGCGGCCCGCTCCGCCCACGTGGAGCGCACGCTGCGCCCCGCTCTCGCGGCCGGGCGCGTCGTGATCACGGACCGGTACGTGGACTCCTCGATCGCCTATCAGGGGGCCGTGCGCGGCCTGGGCGCGCCGCGGATCGCCGAGCTGAACGCGTGGGCCACGGACGGGCTCGTCCCGGACCTCACCGTGCTGCTGGACGCGGAACCGGAGACGGCCGCCGGTCGCCGCACCGGGCGCGAGCGCGCCGGGGGCGGTGCCCCGGACCGGATGGAGCAGGAGACGGCCTCGGCCCACGGCACCCTGCGCGCCGCGTTCCTGGCCCGCGCCCACCAGGAGCCCGCGCGCTACCTCGTGCTGGACGCGGCGCGCCCGCCGGAGGAGCTGACCCGCCGCATCGTGGAGCGCGTCCTGACGGCGGCGGCCCGATGATCGGGGAGACGGCGCCGGAGACCGCCGGCGTGTTCGCCGACCTCGCGGGCCAGGACGCGGTCGTGGCCCAGCTGCGGCGCGCCGCGGCCGAGGAGCGCCCCACGCATGCGTGGCTCTTCACCGGCCCTCCCGGCTCCGGGCGCTCGACGGCGGCGCGCGCCTTCGCCGCCGCCCTGCAGTGCGAGTCCCCCGATCCCCTGCAGCGCGGCTGCGGGCGGTGCCACGCGTGCCGCACCGCCCTGGCGGGGACGCATCCGGACGTCACCGTGCTGGCCACGGAGGGCGTGAGCTACCGGATCGAGGACGTGCGCGCCCTCGTGGAGACCGGCCAGTCCACCCCCGCCACGGGCCGGTGGCGGATCTTCCTCATGGAGGACGCGGACCGCATGACCGAGCGGGCCACCAACGTGCTGCTCAAGGCCATCGAGGAGCCCCCGGAGCGGACCGTCTGGATGCTCTGCTCGCCCTCCCCGGCGGACGTGCTGCCCACCATCCGCTCCCGCTGCCGGCTCGTGACCCTGCGGATCCCGGCCGTCGAGGACGTGGCCGCGCTGCTGCACCGCCGGGACGGGCTGGACACGGACACCGCGCTCCTCACCGCCCGGATCTCGCAGTCCCACGTGGGCATGGCCCGGCGCCTGGCCCGGGACCCCGAGGCGCTGCGCCGCCGGGAGGCCGTCCTCTCCCTGCCCCTGCGGGCCACCGCGGTCTCCGATGCGATGGCGACGGCGGCCGAGCTGGCCGAGGTCTCCCGCGCCGAGGCGGAGTCCTCCTCGGCCGCGCGGGACGCGGAGGAGCTGGCCGGGCTGCGCCGCGCGCTCGGCATCGAGGGCTCGGAGGCCGTGCCGCCCAAGCTGCGCCATCACGTCAAGCGCCTCGAGGAGGAGCAGGCCCGGCGCCGCAAGCGCTCCGTGCGGGACGCGCTGGACCGGGCGATGATCGACGTGATCGGCCTCTTCCGGGACGTGCTGCGCGTGCAGCTGGGCGCGGAGGGCGAGCTGATCAACGAGCACCGCCGCGCGGAGATCGAGGCGTACGCACGCGGGGCCGCGGGCTCCTCGGCGGACGTGGTGGCCCGGATCGACGCCGTGGCCCAGGCCCGGACCCGGCTCGCCGGCAACGTGCCGGAGCAGCTGGCCCTGGAGGCCATGATGCTCGCGCTCCTGCCGCGCCGGGCCCGTTCCGGCGCTCGCGGCTGAGTCAGCCGCGGACCTCGACGAGCCCGGGGACCTGGCCGAGCGAGTCGACCACGTGGTCGGCGCCGGCCTCCCACAGCTGCCCGGCGTCGCCCTCCCCCGAGCGCACGCCCACCACCAGCCCCGCGCCCGCGCGGCGCCCCGCCAGGATGTCGGCGGCCGTGTCCCCCACCGTGAGCACGCTGCGCACGTCCTCGTGGTCGAGGGCGAGCAGGGCCGTGAGCGTCATGTCCGGGTAGGGCACGCCGCGGCCCGCGTCGTCGGGAGAGAGGCTGAGGTCCGCGAGGCCCATCCAGCCCAGGGACTCGAGGATCATGTTCTGCGTGTGGCGGGCGTATCCGGTGCACAGGCACAGGTCCAGGCCGAGCTCCCTCAGGCGCGTGAGCGCCTCCTCCGCCCCCGGCACGGCCCGCACGCCGTGCTCGGCGAGCAGCCGGTCGAAGGCGGTCTCGAATGAGCGGGTGGCGGCCAGCGCGGCCGCGCGCTCGGGGAACACCTCTCGGAACACCGCGCTGCGGGAGGTGCCCCGCTGCTGCTCGAAGGTGCGGACCGCCCGATCGTGCTCGGGCGTCCCAGGCGTCACGCCGTGTGCCGCGAGGGCCTCGGAGAACGCGGTGTCCTGCAGCCCTCCCTCCACGATCGAGGTCCCGGACATGTCCACCACGGCCAGGCGCAGCGGGACGTCCGAGGGGCGCGGAGACCGGGCGGGGACGGCGGACGGCTCGGCGGGCCTCCCGCCCACGGCCCGGGGAACGGTGTGGCCTGGGCCGAGACGGACGGGGGCGGCGGGGTGCAGGCGCATGGGACGGCTCCAAGGGTGGGATCGGCTGGACCCCAGTCCATCCCGGCCAGCTGACGGGCGCATGGCGGCCGGGTGAACGCCGCCGGAGGATCCGGTCACGATCGCATATCGGGTGCCGGTGGAATCGGCGCTCCGAACCGGGTATGATGGACTGCCGTGGCCGTTGCCGGTCACGTGCCTCCTTAGCTCAGCTGGCCAGAGCAGCTCCCTCGTAAAGAGCAGGTCGCCGGTTCGAATCCGGCAGGGGGCTCCCACGGACCCCGTCACCTCCTCGAGGCGGCGGGGTCCTTCCCGTTCCGGGACCGGCGCGGGCGTGCGCCCGGGCGGATCACCCCCGGGACGCCAGCTCCTCCGCGCGTGCCACGTGCCCGAGCGTCCGCTCCGCGTGGCGGCTCACGGCGTCCGCCGTCCCCTGGCCCAGCCGGAACATCGCGGCGGCCTGGGCCGTGGCGGCGAGCTCGTGGGAGGCCCGGGAGAGCTCCCGGTGCACCTCGGACACCGCGGTGGGGATGTGCTCGCCGTCGCCGGGGTGGGTCTCCTGCAGTCGCACGCACAGCGCCCGCACGGCGGGGACGCGGTCCGCGAGCACGTTGCCGGCGTAGACGACGCCGTTGTGCTCCTCCGGCGTGAGCGCGCTGGGGCTGCGCGCGTCCTGGACCACCTGCCAGTAGCGGTCCATCGCGCGCACGAAGCGGTCGTGGCTGCGTCGCCACAGGCCGGTGCCCAGCTCCCGGTCGTCGCTGCGCCCCTGCCGGAAGCGGGCGAAGGGCCCCCTCACGCGCGGGCCTCCGCGGCGCCGTCGCCGGGCTCGCCAGGCGCGTGATCCGCGTCGGCGGGGTCCGTCACGAGCAGGACCTTGCCCGCACGCGCGGCGTGGTCGAACCACTCCTGCGCGGCGGCCGCCTCGGCCAACGGGAAGCGCGCCGCCACGGACAGGTCGATCCGCCCCGCGGCCACGAGCGGGGACACGGCCCTCTCCGTCCCCGCCACGATCCGCGCCTTCTCCACCACCGGCCGCGAGCGCAGCGTGGCGCCCGTGAGCCACCCGCGCTTGGCCACGAGCCGCATGAGGTTGAACCCCTCGGCCTTGACCCCGCCCTGCGCGGCGATCACGACGATCCGGCCCTCCTCCGCCAGGCACCGCACGTTCGCGTCCAGGTAGGGCCCGCCGACGACGTCGAGGATCACGTCCGCCCCGCGCCCGCCCGTGCGCTCGAGCACCCACTCCGCGAACGCGCCCGGCTCGGCGGCCCGGTGGTCGAAGACGTCCTCGGCCCCGAGCGCGCGGACGCGCTCGCACTTCTGCGGCCCGCCCGCCGTGGAGAGGACGCGCCCGCCGATCGCCGCGAGGTATTGGACGGCGAACGAGCCGATCCCGCCGGAGCCCCCGTGCACGAGCACGACGTCGCCCGCGCGCACGCCGCCTCGCTCGGACATCGTGGACCACACCGTGCACGCCACCTCCGGAAGGGCGGCCGCGTCCACCAGGTCCACCCCGTCCGGCACCGCCATGAGCTGGCCCGCGGGGACGGCCACGTACTCCGCGTACCCGCCGCCGGCGAGCAGCGCACACACCTCGTCGCCCACGGCGAACCGGCCCTCCCCCGGCAGCCCGGCCGCCGGGCCGACCTCCACGACGGTGCCCGACACCTCGAGGCCGGGGATCTCCGAGGCGCCCGACGGCGGCGGATACACCCCGGCGCGCTGCATCAGGTCCGCCCGGTTCAGCCCCGCGGCGGCCACGCGGACGAGCACCTCCCCCGGCCCGACGGCGGGGCGCGCCTCGCGCGCGGCCCGGATCCCGGCGTCGCCCTCCCCGCCCGTGTACCGCACCGCGAGCATCTCCCCGTGCCCGGCCTCTGCACTCGTCCCGTGCTCGTCCATGACGTCTCCTCGCCTCGTTCCGCGTCCTGACTCCTCCTCCCATCATCTCCCCGCCCGCGGCGCGGCGGCCACCGGGCCCGAGCCTCCCGCGGGGCGAGTCGGTAGAGTTGCCCGAGCGGTTCGAGAGCGGACCGCGGTCGAGGATGGTTGTCCGAGCGGCCGAAGGACCCGGTCTTGAAAACCGGTGTGCAGCAACCCTGCACCGTGGGTTCGAATCCCACACCATCCGCGCCGTCCCGGGCGGCGGCGGCCAGCACGGGCCGCCGCCGCCCGGCGCTGGCCCCACTCACCCGTCATTCTCTCCCCACCCGGCGTTCATCCGGAGGTCACCTCACGGTGCTGTGATCGGGGGTGATGCGCCACGCACCGCGCGGCACCGCCTCATCACCACGCACCCCGGGGAGAACCATGTCCAGCCTGTTCAGCCGCCGCACCGCGGCCACCGTCGTCTGCACCACCCTGATCCTCGCGCCCGCGAGCGCCATGCCCGCCCTCGCCGTCGAGACGTCCGCGGCGGACGAGAAGACCATCTCGATCCTCTCGTTCAACGACTTCCACGGCGCCCTCTCCTCCGGCTACTCGGGCACCCAGTTCGCCGACACCGTGGAGGACTACCGCACCGCGTTCGAGGCCGAGCACGGCGCGGACTCCGTGCTGCTCACCTCCGCGGGCGACCTGATCGGCGGCTCCGCCTCGGTCTCCAACGTGCAGCAGGACAACCCCACGATCGACATCATGAACGCCCTGGGCCTGGAGGCCCTCGCCGCGGGCAACCACGAGTTCGACAAGGGCCTGGACGACCTCCAGGGCCGCGTCGCCGAGCGCGCCGACTTCCCGGTGCTCTCCGCCAACTTCGTGGACCCGACCTCCAAGGAGCCCGTCCTCACCTCCCACGTGATCCGCGAGGTCAACGGCGTGCGCGTGGCCGTGATCGGCGCCTCCCCGAACGAGCTGTACGCCACCACCACGGGCGCCGGCCTCGAGGGCAACCTGGTCATCGACATGGTGGACGCCGTCAACGCGGTGGCCACGCAGATCGAGAACGAGGGCTCCGCGGACGTGATCGTGGCCTCGTACCACGACGGCGCCGCCGGCAGCGGCGACCTGGCCTCCGAGCTCGCCGACCGCGAGGTCTTCCAGCGCATGGTGGAGGACACCGTCCCCGCCGTGGACGTCATCTTCAACGGTCACACCCACCAGCTCTACCAGTACTCCACCGAGAACGGCGGCGTGGCCCGCCCCGTGATGCAGGCCGCGCAGTCCGGCAAGAACCTCGCCGCCGTCGAGCTCACCCTGGACGCCTCCGGCGAGGTCACCTCGGTGACGCAGCAGATGCTGGAGCGCTCCACCCAGGATCCCGCCGAGGCAGCCGCCGAGTCGGCCGTCACCGCCGAGGTCTACGAGATCGAGCAGGAGGCCGTGAAGGTCTTCGAGGAGATGCAGTCCGAGGTCGTCGCCGACCTGGACGGCTCGATCACCACCGACTACCGGAAGCTCATCGAGGCCGGGAAGCCGTGGAAGGCCGGCGGCACCCGCATGGCCGAGACCACGCTGGGCAACTGGGTCGGCGACGCCGTGAAGCACGCCGCCTCCGCCGTCAACCCCGCGGTGGACCTCGGCGTGACCAACCCCGGCGGCCTGCGCTCCGAGCTGCTCGAGGACCAGTTCAACGACGGCGGCACGTTCACCTCCAAGGGCGACCTCACCGGCCAGCTGACCCTCGGCGAGCTGCTGGACGTCGCGCCGTTCGGCAACACCATCGCCTACTTCGACATCCCGGGCTCCTCCATCAAGGAGGCCATCGAGCAGAACTGGCGCGACGGCGAGCGCCGCTTCACCCTCGGCTGGTCCGAGAACCTGACCTGGACCTACGACGACTCCCGCGCCCAGGGCGACAAGGTCACCGGCATCTGGATCGACGGCGAGCCGATCGACATGGACGCCATGTACACCGTGGCCACGCAGTCCTTCCTGGCGGACGACACCTGGGTGGCCCTCGGCGACCCGGCCAAGGCCCCCGACGGCTACTCCGCTTTCGCGCAGGGCCGTGAGAACTTCGTCAACACGGGCCTGCTCGACTCCCAGGCGGTCGAGGACTACGCGCGGGCCCAGGCCGCCGAGGACGGCGCCGTCGCCCCCGACTACGCGAAGAAGAGCGTGCCGGTCACCGGCGCCCCGGCCACCGTGACCGCGGGCGAGGAGATCGTCCTCACCCTCGGCGACCTGGTGATCGACTCCGACGGCGCCCCCGCCGCCACCGCCGTGGACGTCGCCTTCGTGGGCACGGACGGCACCGCCGTGGAGCTGGGCACCGTGGAGGTGCCCGCCGGCGCTGAGACCGTGACCCTCTCGGGCATCACCGCCCCGGCCACCGCCGGCGCCGGTGAGCTGCGCATGACCGTGCGCTACGCCGACGGCACCGAGACCGTGGTGCGCCACGCCCTCGAGGTGCTGGCCGCCGAGGTCCCCGCCGAGCCGACCGACCCGACCGAGCCGACCACCCCGGCTCAGCCGGCCGAGCCGGCCGTCCCCGCGCAGCCCGGCCACCCGGAGAAGCCTGCTCAGCCCGCCAAGCCCGCGCAGCCCGGCCACCCGGAGAAGCCGGCCAAGCCCGCCAAGCCCGCCAAGCCCGCGCAGCCCGCGCAGCCCGGCCACCCGGAGAAGCCGGCCAAGCCCGCCAAGCCGGCCGAGTCCGACACCGCCGAGCACACCGTCCCCACCAAGGTGCAGACCGGCGATGAGGCCGCGTGGTGGCTCGCCGGGATCGCCGCGCTCGGTGCGGGTGCGCTCGTGCGCTTCCGCAAGGCCTTCGGCACCGCCCCCACCGGCCGCTGAGACGACGACAGACTGAGAAGAGAGACAACGATCATGCCGATCTCCCTGCGCCGCACGCGCCCCGCCGCCGTCTTCGCGGCCCTCACCCTGCTGGCCCCCGCCGTGGTGGCCGGCCCAGCCATGGCCTCCCCCTCCGGCGACAGCCTCGTGATCAACGAGGCGTACACCAACGGCGGCTCCGCCAACGCGGTGTACACCGACAAGTTCGTCGAGCTCTACAACCCCACGGACGAGCCCATCTCGCTTGAGGGCTGGTCGCTGCAGTACCGCTCCGGCACCGGCACGGGCGCCACCAACAACACCGTCGCCCTGAGCGGCGTGGTCCCGGCCCACGGCCACTTCCTGATCCAGGGCGGCTCCAACGGCACCTCCGGCGAGGCGCTCCCGACGCCGGACCTCAACGCGGGCGGCTCGTTCAACCCCGCCGGCACCAAGGGCGCCATCGTGCTCGCGGACCAGGCGGGCACCCTGGCGGGTCTGCCCGTCGGCTCCGTGACCGACGAGACCGCCGGCGTCGCCGACCTGCTGGGCTACGGCTCCACCAACACCTACGAGACCGCTCCCTCCGGCGCCCCCTCGGCCAACGCGGACCCGAAGTCTCTGACCCGCGCGGACGGCGTGGACACGAACGACAACTCCGCGGACTTCACCGTCACCGCCGACGTGACGCCGATGAACTCCACGAGCTCCTCCACGGAGCCCACGGATCCGACCGACCCCGTCGATCCGGTCGACCCGGTCGAGCCCGCCCCGGTGGAGCACGTCACCATCGCCGAGATCCAGGGCACCGGCGCCGTGTCCCCGCTCGAGGGCCAGTCCGTCGCCACCACCGGCGTCGTCACCGCGGTGTACTCCACGGGCGGCTACAACGGCTACTACATCCAGACGGCGGGCACCGGCGGCGACGCCGTCGACGCCAGCCCGGGCGCGTCGGACGGCCTGTTCGTGTACTCCCCGGACACGGTCGGCACCGTCGCGATGGGCGACCACGTGCAGGTCACCGGCACGGTCTCCGAGTACTACGGCCTCACGCAGATCCGCGTGGACGCCGGCGGCGTGACCGCCCTGGCCGACGGCGCCGCCGTCGCCCCCACCGCGGTGGAGTTCCCCCTCACCGAGGCCCAGCGCGAGGCCCACGAGGGCGAGCTGCTCGCCCCCCAGGGCGAGTGGACCGTGACGGACAACTACAGCCTGAACCAGTACGGCTCGCTCGGGATCGTGCCGGGCACCGATCCGCTGGACAACCCGACGTCGGTCGCGCTGCCCGGCGCCGACGCCCAGGCCGTGGCCGCCGCGAACGCGGAGAAGCTGATCGTCCTCGACGACGGCTCGACCGTGAACTTCTTCCGCTCCCCCGGCAATCAGAACCCGCTGCCCTACCTCGACGCGGACCAGCCCGTCCGCGTGGGTGCCGGCCTCGAGTTCACCACCGGCGTCATCCTGGACTACCGCTTCGGCGCGTGGTCCTTCCAGCCGCTGGGCCACCTCACCGACGCCACGGCGTCGACCGTGCAGCCCGTCTCCATCGAGAACACGCGCGTGGAGGAGGCGGCCCCGGAGGAGCTCGGCGGCAACGTGACCGTGGGCAGCTTCAACGTTCTGAACTACTTCACCACCCTCGGTGAGGATGTGCCGGGCTGCTCCGCCTACTACGACAACGACGGCGACCCGGTGGCCACCAAGGACTGCCTCCCCCGCGGCGCCTACACCGATGAGGCCTTCGCTCGCCAGCAGGCCAAGATCGCCGCCGCGATCAACGGCATGGACACCTCCGTGGTGGCCCTCGAGGAGATCGAGAACTCCGAGAAGTTCGGCCTGGACCGCGACCACGCGCTCGCGCACCTGGTGGACGCCCTCAACGAGCAGTCGGGCTACGAGAAGTGGGCGTACGTCGCCTCCCCCGCGGACCGTCCCGCCGTCGAGGACGAGGACGTCATCCGCAGCGCCTTCATCTACCAGCCCGCCGAGGTCACCCCGGTCGGCGAGTCCGTGATCCTGGACGACCAGGTGAACTTCGACAACGCCCGCGAGCCCATGGCCCAGGTCTTCCGCGTGGCGGACGCCTCCGGCGACGGCGTGGAGGGCACCGAGTTCATCGCGATCACCAACCACTTCAAGTCCAAGGGCGGCTCCGGCGCCACCGGCGAGAACGTGGACTCCGGCGACGGGCAGGGCGCCTACAACGCGGACCGCGTCGGCCAGGCCGAGGCCCTCGTGGCCTTCGCGGAGCAGATGAAGGTGCTGGCCGGGACCGACAAGGTCCTGCTGATGGGCGACTTCAACTCCTACGAGAAGGAGGACCCCATCCGCGTCCTCGAGGAGGCCGGCTACATCTCCCAGGGTGCGCTCACCGACGAGTACTCGTACGTCTTCGGCGGCAGCGTGGGCAGCCTGGACGGCATCTACGCCTCGCCCGCGGCCTCGGCCGCGATCACGGGCCAGGACATCTGGATGATCAACGCCAACGAGTCCGTGGCCCTCGAGTACTCGCGCCACGACTACGTGGAGGAGGACTTCTACTCCCCGGACCAGTGGCGCTCCTCGGACCACAACCCGATCCTCGTGGGCATGCAGCTCGACGCCCCCGCGACCGAGCCGGTCGACCCCGTGGACCCGGTCGATCCCACGGATCCCACGGATCCCACCGATCCGGCCCCGGGCGGCCAGTGCGAGGACGTCACGCACCCGTCCAAGGGCAAGGGCAAGGGGAACGGCGGCTTCTCCGCCGCCGAGTGGATGCGCTGCACCGGCATGCACCCCGGCAAGGGCCACGACGGCTCCCACCCGGGCAAGGGCAAGGGCCGGGTCCTCGTGCCCGCCGCCGGCTGATCGGCTGACCCCTCGCACGACGGCGGGGCCGCCCGGGAGATGATCCCGGGCGGCCCCGCCGTCGTCGTCGGCCCGCCCCACCGCGTCAGCGCGGGGACCGGTCCCCCGTGCTCACCCCGCGGGTCGGCCTCCGAGCAAGACGCGGGCCGCCGCATCCGCGTCCCCGAGGAAGAGGGCGCGGCCGTCCGGGTCCGCACCCGCCTCTGCGGCGATCGCGGTGCCCCACTGCACCCCGGAGAGCTGCAGACCGAGCACGAGGATGCGCTCGTGCACGCGGCCGTCAGCGGCGCGGAGCCGGTGGGGCCGTCCGGTCACGTCGAACCCTGTCGAGGGGAGCCGGGCGCCCTCCTCGTCCTCCCAGACGCCGGTGGCCGCCACGCCGTCGGCCAGCATCTGGCGCACGAGGGGCGTCGAGGCGGAGCGCACGCGGTTGGGCGGCATCATGGCCTCCACGAGCCACGTCCCCGAGGCCGCCGCCGGCACGCGGGAGTCCGCGGCGCCCACCTGAGGGCTGTGCACGCGGAAGGCGTCCTCGCCGTCGGCCTCGACCGTGGGCCACGGCCCCGACCAGGTCAGCAGGCCCGCCCGGTGCACGGCCAGCATCTGCTCCACGCGCCACAGGGGCGGGCCCGAGGCCAGCCCCTCCACGAGGGGCTCGAACCAGCCCTGCACGTCCTTGATCCTCGACGCCTCGGTGATCCGCCCCTGCGCCACCCACTGCTTGATGCGCAGTCGCCCGGCGTGCAGGGCGCCGACCGCCATCATGAACGGGGAGCCCTCGCCGCGCGCCGCCTCCCCGCAGGCCTGCCCCACGTAGTGGGACACGGCCGCCTGGTACTCCTCGTCGCTGTCGAACACCTGGTCCCGGAAGGGCTCGGCGTACGCCAGGATGTCGAGGAAGCCGCGGTCGGGTGCGTACTGGCGGAGCAGGTCCGCCGCATGCATCGACGTGACGGGGGCGCCCCGCCCGGCCTCCTCCAGCAGGCCCACGAGCTCCCCGAGGAAGCGGCGGGCCGCCACGGGCCCGCCGAGGATCTCCGGCTGCGTGCGCGCCATCGTCGCGTAGTAGTGGCGCACCACGTCCCGGTGAAGCAGCGGCCAGACGTGCTCGGCGAGGTCCAGCTCCCCGTGCTCGGCCAGCAGGCCGTCGACGACGGCGTCGGAGAGGTAGGAGAGCGCCACTCCGCGCGGAACGAACGCGTCCACCTCCGCCTTCGGCAGGTACGGCACGCCGCGCCGCGACATCAGGCGCAGGGAGGGCTCGCGGCCCGAGGGCTCGTAGCGCAGCGCCCGGCCGGCCCCGTCTCCGGTCCGGTGGAACGCGCCGCCCCGGCCGAGGGTCAGCTGGGCCATCAGGTCGAAGGCGTTCAGGCCCATGCCGCGCACCAGCACGGACGCACCGGGCTCCACCGCGGACCAGTGCACGTCCGAGGGGATCTGCGGGCCCTGGTAGTGCAGGTGCGGCGATGCCTCGGCAGCCTCCGCCATGCGGCGCTGTCCCGCGCTCAGCTCGGCCGGCTGGTGGCCCAGGCACAGCACGACGGCGTCCGCCTCGAGCCGGCTCTCCTCGCCGCCGGCATGGCGCAGGGTGAGCTGCGCCCCGCCGTCGGGCCGCGGGTGCAGGGCGGTCGCCTCGGCGCGGTGCTCCCGGACCTCCACCACCTCGGGGCGGGCCCGCAGCATCTCCACCACCGTGTCGTAGAGGTGGCGCAGATAGCGCCCGTACGCGGCGCGGGCAGGGTATTGGTGCCGCTGGACGCCACGACTCTCCTGCGGATTCACCCGGCGCCACTGGTCGAAGGAGAGGGCGGCCGTCGAGGGCCGCAGCCCGGGGTTGTCGGCCGCGCTCGCCGTGGGGTAGAAGGCCGGCGTGTTCATGAAGTAGAGCTCGGACTGGTCCGTCCGCCATACCCGTCCGGGTCCCGGCCGGTACGGGTCCACCACATGGATGCTCAGCGCGGGAGAGCGGTGGAGGCTCCCCTGCTCGAGGTGCGCCAGCAGCCGCTCGAGGAGCATGACGCCGCGCGGCCCGGCGCCCACGATCGAGAGGCGACGGACGCCCTCTCTAGAATCTTGCACACTGCCTCCTGGGATTCCTTCCGGACTCGTCCGAAGCCTCGCCCGCGTAAAACCACACCCTATCGCCTTCCGTCAAGGCGTGGGATCCGCCGATCCTCGAGGTCGAGCCGAGAGGCGATCTCGCGGCGAATCCTTGACAGATCGCGGAATGAGGGGGGTGCTTCCCTCCCGGCTGTGAGAACCCTGGGAATAACCGCAAGTCGTGGATCGACGGTTGACGCGGAGGACGCTCGTGAGGAATTGTTCTTGTCGTACGGGAAAGAAAAAGCCCAACCCAGAAGGAGAAATACCATGGACCGCAACATGCTTGATCAGCTTCAGAACGCTTCCGTGTACGCCACCGATGGCGACAAGATCGGTTCCGTCGGCCAGGTCTACCTGGACGACGTCACCAACGAGCCGACCTTCGTGACCGTGAAGACCGGCCTCTTCGGCGCCAACGAGACCTTCATCCCGCTGCAGCAGGCGCAGACCACCGCCGACGGCATCACCGTCCCCTACGAGAAGGCCTTCGTGAAGGATGCCCCGAACGTGGACGCCGACGGCTCGCTGACCCCGCAGGAGGAGCAGCGCATCTACGAGTACTACTCCATGGAGTACACCGCCACTGAGGGCCACGTGGAGGACCGCCGCGACGTGGACACCACCGCCGGCGTCGTCGGCGACCGCGACGTCGTCGACACCGACCGCGACGTCGTCGACACCGACCGCGACGTCGTCGACACCGACCGTGACGTCGTCGACACCGACCGCCGCGAGGTGAACGACGCTGACGGCGTCGTCGTCCGTGACGAGCACCTGAACGTCGGCACCGAGCGCAAGGCCTCCGGCCGTGTGCGTCTGCGCAAGCAGTCCTACACCACCACCGAGACCGTGGAGGTGCCCGTCACCCGCGAAGAGGTCGTCGTGGAGCGCGAGTCCGTGGATCCCAACTCCGCCGAGGCCCGTCGCGCCGACGCTGACGGCGAGGTCTCCGTGACCACCTACGAGGAGACCCCGGTCGTCGAGAAGACCGTGGAGGCCGAGAAGGTGTCCCTGGGCAAGCGCCAGATCCAGGAGACCGAGACCGTCTCCGAGGAGCTGCGCCACGAGGACGTCAAGATCGACGGTGACACCACCACCGATCGCGCCGACCTGAACGATCGCAACGACCGCATCTGAGTCACGCGACGCCCGGCCGCTGAGGTCGAGTGAGGCCGAAAGGGCCCCGGATCACCACGGTGATCCGGGGCCCTTTCGCCTGAGCCCTCTCTGTCCCGGCAGGGGAACGGGCGCCCGGCGGCGGTGCAGACGGTGCACGACGATCCCCGGCGCAGAGCCTTTGCCCTCTCTCCCCCGCGCAGGCTAAGCTGACCGGGTTCCCTGAACGCCGTCACGGCGCCGACGGAACGGATGGAGACGTGCCAGAGCGGCCGAATGGACTTCACTGCTAATGAAGGGCTCGGCGAAAGTTGAGCCGGGGGTTCAAATCCCCCCGTCTCCGCCAGGAAGGGCCGGAATCGTTGAGATTCCGGCCCTTTCCGCTTGTCTACGCGGATTCTGGCTGGTTTCCCATGTGCCATGCACGTTCACGAGTGGTCACAACGTACCATAGACGTAGACCACTGGAAGACTAGACCTGAGAGGGGGGCGCATGGCGGACCGTCGAAAGCTGCCCCAGGGCATCACCCGGAACCCCGGAGGCATGTACCGGGCGCGTCTGGGCGTTGACGGCGTGCAGCACTCGCTGGGCACGTTCGCCACGCTGGGAGACGCCCGCGCCGCCCTGGACATCGCCCGCGCCGAGAGGGCCCGTGACACGTTCATTCCGCCGGCCGAGCGTCGCGCCCAGCTCAAGGCCGAGCGGGAGGCCCGGCGCGCCCAGGCGGCGGCTGACGCCCGGACCGTCCGCGAGCTCGCCGAGGCGTGGTTGTCCTGGCAGGAGGCCCGAGGGCTCAAGCTCGGCAGCGTCTACACCTACCGGCGCCACCTGGAAGCGCACTTCCTACCCACATTCGGAGAGCGGCCCGTGGGCCACGTGACCGCCCTGGACCTCAACGCATGGCTGGACCACCTGGAAGAGTCCAAGAGTCCCGCCGGTGCCGCCCAGGTCCACCGGGTGGTGGCCGCCCTGTTCAAGTGGGCCACCGGCGACGCCGCCGAGCTCCCCCGCACGTTCACCCCGTGGCTGCTGACCTCGCCCGTACCCCCGCTGGCCGCCCGACGTCTGCGTCGCCCCAACCTGCCCCGGCGCAACCGGGAGACGCTGACGGACGCCGAGCTGTCCGCCCTGGCCGACCTCATGCCGGCCCCCGACCGGCTGGCCGTACTGCTGTCCGGGTGGTGCGCCCTGCGTATCGGGGAGGTGCTGGCCCTGCGCCGCCGGCACGTCACCACGGACGCCGAGGGCACCACGTGGATTCGCGTCGAGTCCCAGGTCCAGGCCCGCGGGTCCGGGGTGCGCGAGGAGTCGCCCAAGTCTGAGGCCGGCCGCCGGGAGATCCCCGTGCCGGCCGTGATCGCCGGCGACCTCGCCGCCCACCTGGACGAGCACGCGGCGCCCGGACCTGACGGGCTGCTGTTCCCGCGTGTCGGCGGCGGGAACCAGCTGAACAACCCGAACACGATCCGCAAGCGGTTCAACGCCGCGCTGGCGGAGCTCAACGCCCAGCGCCAGCGGGACGGGCTGCCGACCGTGGACAACTTCACCTGGCACGGCCTACGGCACACCGCCCTCACCCGTCTGGGCCAGGCCGGCGCCACCACGGCCGAGCTCAAAGCCTACGCCGGCCACAGCGACGGAAAATCCGTGGAGGTCTACCAGCACGCCGAGCGGCGGCGCCTGGTTGCGCTGACCGCTGAGCTGGGAACCGCGCCCCAGTGAGCACGTAATGGCGGACTTGAAGGGCGCTGGTGCCGCATGTATCCTTAGCTCTACGGCGTAGTATGCGCCGCGCGTAGCAGAGAAAGGCATCGCCTGTAAGAGTTCACGACGGTCCACCCGGACCGGCGGCCTAACGGCCCCACTTCCATCATGGAAGGCATGTCGTGACTTTGCGAGCCTCTGCACACTCCCAGGGCCGCGGATCGAGTCCCCTCTCTCCGCTCACTGCCCAACTCACCATCTCTGATGCTGCCACGCTGCTGGGGGCGTCTCCCAACACCGTCCGCCGCATGATCGCGCGCGGCGACCTCCGCGCCTACCGGTACGGTCCCAGGCTCATCCGCATTGATCCTGCCGACCTACACGCCCTGCGCGTGCCGGTCACCTCCCTGGCCGAGCTGCGGGGAGCTGATGCCCGTTGAGCGCCCCCACCGAACTTCAGACCCGCGTCACGCGCGGGGCCGGGCAGGGGGTGACCCTCTACGCCTTCCAGCACGAGTTGAAACAGCGCGACAAGCGCGCGGCCGTGGACGTCATCTGCGCCACGTTCCCCAGCGTCAGCCGCTCGTGGGCCAAGCGCCACTTGTCCCGCATTCAGACGATGGACGGTGCCGCCCTGGCCCAGTTCATCGCCTGCGCCGATCCCGTGACCTACGTTCGCCGGCTGGGCTGGATTGATCCGACCGGAGACACCGCCGCACGCAATGTGGATCGTGAGCGCCGCACCGCCATGAAGGCAGGTGCACGCGCGTGAACCTGGACATGACGAAGGGCCGCCCCGTCGCCCACGAAGCGGCCCCCTCGAAGAAGATCACCACCGCCATTCTACCCCGACCCGCCGATCTTTTGAACGGCGTTTTCGTGGTCCTCGTGGCCCGACAGAGCGCCGGAGAAGTCCGCTATCGCCGTTCGGTCTACTTCAACCTTCCCGCCGCCCAGCGCGCCCAGGATCGGGCCGTCATGCGCGGACAGGCCGCGTCCATCACCCTGTGCCGGCTGACCCCGGTCCACGAGTTCGACGGGGGGTACGCCTCTTGAGCGCCGCACTGATCGACGCCGCCCGTGAGCTGCACGCCCACGGGGTGAACGTGATCCCCGTCCGCGACGACGGCAGCAAGGCCCCGGCCCTGCGTGCCTGGCAGACGCACGCCACGACCGAGGATGACCTCGTGCAGTGGTTCGGCGGGGATGAGCCCCGCTACCGGGCTCTGGGGGCCGTCTGTGGGGCGCCCTCCGGTGGTCTGGAGCTGCTGGAGATTG